>NZ_PDOA01000001.1 GCF_003116135.1 Teichococcus aestuarii
GAACCTTTGGGCCCGCCTCAAAGAATGGCGTGCCGTCGCCACCCGCTACGAGAAGACCGCCCGATCCTTCATCGGCATCCTCTGCCTCGCAGCAGCCGCCGACTGGCTCAAGCTCTAACAGGCCCTAGTGCGCCGCCAAACTCGAAAAGTCTTTTTGCTTCTTTTTCTTCAGAAAAAGAAGAAGCTGTCACCGCGAAGGGCCGGAGCGTCACCGCCTCCCCCCGCCGCGCCACCAGCACATGGTTGGGCGGTATGGGCTGCCAGCCGGCGCCGCGCTCATCCACCGGCTCCGAGACCACCATCACGCCGCCGCAGCCCTCGCGCCAGTAGAGGGTGGGCGGGTGCGCGTCGGAGGACCAGCGGAAGCAGGTGAGGGTCTCGCCATCGCTGTGCGCGGCGGCGAAGCGCAGCGGCGCGCGGATGCCGGCCTCTCGCATCATCCCCAGCACGCGGCCGAGGGTGCGGGAGAGGGCCGGGGCCGGCGCCTCTGCCAGCCCGTCTGCCAGGGCGGCGAGGAACAGCGCCTCCGTGTCGCCCGTGCCCTGGCGGTGGGCGTAGAGCGAATCCGGGATCAGCGCCTCGATGCGCCGCTTGATGCGGAGGTAGTCCCCCACCTGCCCGTTGTGCATGAAGAGCTGCCGCCCGTGGCTGAAGGGGTGGCAGTTGGCGCGCGTGGTGGAGGTGCCGGTGGAGGCGCGCACATGCGCGAAGAACAGGCGCGAGCGCACCTGGGCGCAGAGCGAGCGAAGGTTCTCGTCCGACCAGGCGGGGCGGATCTCGCGGTAGAGGCCCGGCTCCTCCCGCTCGCCATACCAGCCGAGGCCGAAGCCGTCGCCATTGGTGGCGGTCTTGCCCTCGTCGGCGTGCATCGACTGGTGGATCAGCGAATGGCGCGGGGCGCAGACGAGATCCGAGAGGAAGATGGGTTCGCCCAGATAGGCGAGGAAGCGGCACATCGGCGACGGGGTCCGGTCAGGAAAGTGTCATCATTCCTTCCGGAACCCCTCTGCCGCAACGGTGGCGTGGCCATGGCCGGGGCGCGGGCGCAGGATTCGGCGCCACCGTCGCCGCCCGGACACGCCGGGGGCGGGCGGCCCCCGCCGCCCGGCTCCCCGCGTCCTCAGGCGAGCTTGGCTTCCTCGACGCTGCCGACGCCGCCATGCGCCTTGGACCAGCCGGTGGGGTCCTCCAGGAACTTGCGGACCTCCTTCAGCGCGCCCTCGGCGAAGTAGGGGCGCTCGCGGCACACCTCCAGCACGTCCCACCAGGTGGCGAGGTGCAGCAGGTTGAGGTTGATCTCCTTCAGCCGCTCCTGGCCGCCCGGGAACACGCCGTAGAAGAACACCACGAAGGTGTCGTTGCAGATGGCGCCAGCGTCGCGCAGCGCCTGGGCGAAGCGGATCTTGCTGGCGCCGTCCGTCGTCAGGTCCTCGACCAGCAGGGTGCGCTTGCCCTCGGGCACGTCGCCCTCGATCTGCGCGTTGCGGCCGAAGCCCTTGGGCTTCTTCCGCACATAGGACATCGGCGCCATCATCCGGTCGGCGATCCAGGCGGCGTAGGGGATGCCGGCCGTCTCGCCGCCCGTCACCGCCTCGATCGTCTCGTAGCCGATGTGGCGGCCGATCTTCTCCACCGCCAGGTCGCAGATGCGGTTGCGCGCGCGGGGGAAGGAGATGATCTTGCGGCAGTCGATGTAGACGGGGCTCTTCCAGCCGCTGGTGAAGGTGTAGGGCTCCTCGGGCCGGAAGTTGACGGCCTTGATCTCCAGCAGGATGCGGGCGGTGGTGAGCGCGGCGTCGCGGTCCCAGTCGGAGGCGTGGGTCGAGGGCATGGCAGGGGCTTCTCCTTTTACGGCGGTTCGTAACGCCGGGCGCCCGGTGCGTCCATGACAGAGTGGCGTCCATGACAGAGTGGCGTCCATGACGGATGCGCGCCCGGTGTGGGTGCTGGCCGATCCGCGCGCCGGCACGGCGGCGCAGGCGCTGGGCATCGCCGAGCGGCTGGACGCGCCCTTCCGCGTGATTCCGCTGGAATGGGGCCCGCTGGCGCGGCTGCCCTGGCCGGTGCCCACGCTGGCGGGGCTGACCGGCGCGGCACGGGCGGGCATCCGGCCGCCCCAGGGCACGCCGCACTGGCCGCGGCTGGTGCTCTCGGCCGGGCGGCGCTCGGCGCCGGTGGCGCGCTGGCTGGCGCGGCGCGGCGCGCGCACCGTGCACGCCATGCGGCCGGGCTTCGGCGCGGCGGGGTTCGACCTGCTGGTGATCGGCCGGCACGACGCGCCGGCGGCGGCGCCCAACATCCTGCCCATCCTCGGCGCCTGCCACCGGATGAGCCCGCGCCGGCTGGCGGAGGCGCGGGCGGAGTGGGCCGCCCTGGCGGCGCTGCCCGCGCCGCGCGTGGCGCTGCTGCTGGGCGGCGCGGTGCGGGGGGAGGGGCTGGAGCCGGCGCTGGCGGCCGGGCTGGCGCGGCAGGCGGCGGGCCTCGGCGGCAGCGTGCTGGCCACCACCAGCCGGCGCAGCGGCACGGCGGCGACCCTGGCGGTGGCGGCGGCCCTGGCCGGCACGCCGCACCGCCTGCATGGCTGGGGCAGCACCGGCCCCAACCCCTATGCCGGCTTCCTCGCCTGGGCCGACATCATCGTTGCGACGGGCGACTCGGTCTCCATGCTGAGCGAGGCGCTTGCCACCGCCGCGCCCCTCCTCATCGCCGAGACCACGGAGGCGCCGCGCCACCGGCGGCTGTGGCGCAGCCTCTACGAGGCCGGCCAGGCCCGGCCGCTCGACGCGGCGCCCGGGCCCTTCGCCCGCGCGCCGCTCGACGAGGTGGCGCGCGTCGCGGCGACGATCCGGCTGCGCGGCTGGCTCTGAGGCGGGGGAGGGCGTCTTGCCGGGCCGCGGCGGTGGCGGCACTGTGTCGGCAGTCGACACGACACCGGAGAAGAACGCGCCCATGTCCCGATCCTATCGCATCGCCGTCGTCCCTGGGGATGGCATCGGCAAGGAGACCGTGCCCGAGGGGCTGCGCGTGCTGGATGCCGCGGCGCGGCGCTTCGGCTTCGACCTCAAGCTCGACCACTACGACTGGTCCTGCGAGACCTACAAGAACACCGGCCGCATGATGCCGGAGGACGGGCTGGAGCGGCTCGGCGAGAGCGACAGCATCTTCCTCGGCGCCGTGGGCTGGCCGGGGGTGCCGGACCATGTCTCGCTGTGGGGCCTGCTGATCCCGATCCGCCGCGGCTTCGACCAGTATATCAGCCTGCGCCCCTGCAAGCTGATGCCCGGCACCAAGACCCCGCTGGCCAATCGCGGCCCGGCCGATATCGACTTCTACGTGGTGCGCGAGAACACCGAGGGCGAGTACTCCTCCTCCGGTGGCCGCATGTTCGAGGGCACGCCGCGCGAGTTCGTCAGCCAGGAGAGCGTGTTCACCCGCCACGGCGTGGACCGGGTGCTGAAATACGCCTTCGAGCTGGCGCAGACGCGGCCGCGCAAGAAGCTGACGAGCGCCACCAAGTCCAACGGCATCACCTTCACCATGCCCTACTGGGACGAGCGCTTCGCCGAGATGGCCAAGTCCTATCCCGGCATCACCACCGACCAGTTCCACATCGACATCCTCTGCGCCCACTTCGTGCAGCACCCGGACTGGTTCGACGTGGTGGTGGGCTCCAACCTGTTCGGCGACATCCTCTCGGATCTCGGCCCGGCGGTGGCGGGCTCCATCGGCATCGCGCCCTCGGCCAACATCAACCCCGAGAAGGCGCATCCCTCGATGTTCGAGCCGGTGCACGGCTCGGCGCCGGACATCGCCGGCAAGTTCATCTGCAACCCGATCGGCCAGATCTGGTCCGGCGCGATGATGCTGGAGCACCTGGGCGAGAAGGAGGCGGCGGACGCCATCCTGCGCTGCATCGAGAAGCTGCTGGCCGAAGGCGGGCCGCGCACGCGCGACCTGGGCGGCCAGGCCGGCACCGAGGATGTGGGCCGCGCCCTGGCCCAGGCCGTCGCGGCCGGCGGCTGACGCCACGGGGCGTGGCCGGCCGTCATCGGCCACGCTTGCCGGATCGGCGCCGGACCCCGACAAAGGGGCGGTGCCGACCCGGCGGACCGGGCCTGGACGGGCATAGGAAACTTGAACGCCTGTTCAGATGAGACTATAACTCCCCAGGGATGAGTTGCGAGCGATTCTCATTTGTCTCGCAACTGCAGGAGTAATGCGGATGGGCATCGATTTCAGCCACATCACCCGGCGTTGCGAGCGGGCGGTGGTGACTGCGTATCGCGAGCTGCGGGAGACGGGGAATGACGACCTGTCGTCCTTCCGTGCCTGCACGGCCCTGTACCGGATTCACCATCCGGAAGCCTCGGTGAACGAGGCGCGGCGGCTGGTCTCCGAATGGATCGACCACCATGTGGTGCGGGGCGAATCCGGCCCCACCGATGGCTGCGACTGCCCCTGAGGCGGCACCCGCGCGGGTGAGAGGAAGCCGCCCGTCGCCGGGCGGCTTTTTTTATGGGCGGGGCGGGCGCTTCAGCGCTGCGCCACGTCCGGGTTGAAGCGCACATCCGGCCGCGCCAGCCCGCCCGAGAGGCCGACCGGCGTGCCATCCGCCCGCCAGCAGGCGGCGCCCTCGATCATGCCGTCCGCGCGGAAGCGCACCGCGCCCATGCCGCCGCCGATATGCTTCACGCGCTGCACCCGGTGGCCGAGGGCGGTGAGCTTCGCCTCCGCCTCGGCCGAGACGGTGGGCTCCAGCTCCAGCACGTGGCCCTGGGTCCAGATGCGCGGCGCCTCCACCGCGTCCTGCAACTCCATGCCGTGGTCGATCAGGTTGATCACCGCCTGCATGGCCGAGCCGAAGATGCGCAGGCCCCCCGGCAGGCCGAGCGCGAAGGCCGGCTTGCCGTCCTTCCGCACGATGGTGGGCGCCATCGAGGTGAAGACCCGCTTGCCCGGCGCCACGGAGAGCGCGCGGCCCGGATGCGGGTCGAAATTGTACATGTAGTTGTTGGCGATCAGCCCGGTGCCGGGGATCGAGAAGCGGGCCCCGAACAGGCTGTTGATGGTCTGGGTGGAGGCGACGATGTTGCCGGCCGAATCCGCCACCGTGACATGGGTGGTGTTGGCCGATTCGGCGAGGATCTCGCCGGGCGGGATGCCGGGGGTCCAGTCCTGCGCCGCGTCCTCGCGCAGCAGGGCGCGGCGGCTGGCGGCGTAGTCCTTGCTGGTCAGCAGTTCCACCGGCACCTTGACGAAGGCCGGGTCGGCGGTGGCGGCGCCGCGGTCGGCGAAGCCCATCTTCAGCGCCTCGGCCAGCAGGTGGATGGTCGCCGCGCTGCCGGAGCCGAGGGCCGCGAGGTCGTAGCCCTCCAGCAGGTTCAGCATCTGCGTCACATGCACGCCGGCGGAGGAGGGGGGCGGCGGCGCCAGCACCTCGAAGCCGCGGTAGTGGCCGACGATCGGCGCGCGCTCCGCCACGCGGTAGGCCTCCAGGTCGGCAAGGGTGATCAGTCCGCCGCTGGCCGCCATGTGCGCGGCCAGCGCCCGGCCCAGCTCGCCGCCATAGAGGGCGGAGGGGCCTTCCTGCGCGATCAGCCGCAGCGACTCCGCCAGCACCGGCTGGCGCAGCAGAATCCCTGGCGCCGGCGGCGCGCCATCGGGCAGGAAGGTGGCGGCAAGGCCGGGGTCGCGCGCCAGGTCCGCCGCCGCGTCGGCGATGGCGCCGGTGAGGTAGGCGGTGACGCGGAAGCCCTCGGCGGCGGCGCGGATGGCCGGGCGCAGCACCTCCTCCAGCGGCAGGGTGCCGTGCGCGGCCAGCGCCTGGCACCAGCCGGCCAGGGCGCCGGGCACGCCCATGGCCAGCACGCCCACCTTGTTCTCCAGCCCTTCCGTCTCCTGGTAGTCCGGCAGGGTGTCGGAGACGGGGCGGTACATGTCCGGCCGTGCGGCGGCGGGGGCGGTGGAGAGGCCGTCCAGCACCACATGCCGCCCATCGGCCAGGCGGATATGGGCCACGCCGCCGCCGAGGGTGCCGACCATCATCGGCTCCACCACCGTCAGGGTGAACAGCGCAGCGATGGCGGCGTCGATGGCGTTGCCGCCCGAAAGCAGCATCTCCGCCCCCGCCGCGGAGGCGACGGGGTGGTTGGTCACCACCATCCCCTTGCTCGCCAGCGCCGGCTGCTTCTCACGCGCGAAGGGGCTGCCGGCACGGGCCTGCCAGCCGCTCATGGCGCCACCCCCGCGCAGGCAGCGCCGAAGGCGCGGAACAGGGCGGTGCTCGGCGCGTCCTCCTGGAAGCGCCACTCCGGGTGCCACTGCACGGCGAGCTGGAAGCCGGTGGCGGCTTCGGGGCGCAGCGCCTCCACCGTGCCGTCCGGCGCGAGCGCCTCCACGGCGAGACCGGGGGCGACACGGTCGATGCCCTGCATGTGCACGGAATTCACGCGGATCTCCTTCTGTCCGGTCACGGCGCGCAGCAGCCCCTCGGCGCTGACGGCGTGACGGTGGCGGTAGCGTTCCTCGGGCGTCGTGCCCTGGCCGCGGTGGTCGTCGCGCCCCGGCAGCAGGTGCAGCCGGCCGTGCAGCGTGCCGCCGAAGGCCACGTTCATCTCCTGCAGCCCCCGGCAGATGGCTAGCACCGGCATCCCGCGCGCGATGGCGGCGCGGATCAGGGGCAGGGCGGTGGCATCGCGCGCCGGGTCCTCCAGTTCGCCCTCGGGCGGCGGGGCGCCGCCATAGAGGGCGGGCTGCACATTGCTCGGCGAGCCGGGGATGAGGAGCCCGTCCAGCCGGTCCAGGAAGCCCTCCACGTCGAGGCTGCCGGCCAGCGGCGGGATCAGCACGGGGCGGGCGCCGGCACCCTCGGCGAGGGCCAGCATGTAGCGGGAGGGGGTGGCGTGCTGCCAATGGCCGCCGAGGTCGCGGTGGCAGGCGGGCACGCCCACCCAGGGGCGGCGGGAGGAGGAGGGCAAGGCGAGGCGGCTCCGGCGGCGTCTGAACGTGGTGCGGGCAGGCTCGCGCCGTGGGGCGGGGTTGTCCAGGGGGCGGGGGCGCCCCTTATCCGCAGCCGCAGAGGAGCCAGAGCCCATGACCCAGGACAACCCCACCCCGCCGCCCGTGCCGGACGAGGAGGTGATCGCCTTCGCCGGGCATGTGTTCGGCTGCGCCCGTGCAGGCCAGGCGGAGGCGCTGGACGGGTTCCTGCGCCAGGGCCTGCCGCCCAACCTGCGGAACGACAAGGGCGATACGCTGCTGATGCTGGCCGCCTATCACGGCCATGCCGAGGCGGTGCGGGTGCTGCTGGAGCATGGCGCGGACCCCGGGATCGTCAACGACCGGGGCCAGACGCCGCTGGCCGGCGCCGCCTTCAAGGGGGCGGCGGATGTGGTGGCGGTGCTGCTGGAGCATGGCGCGGCGGTGGATGGCAGCGGCCCCGATGGCCGCACCGCGCTGATGACGGCCGCGATGTTCAACCGCGTGGAGATTGTGCGGCAATTACTGGCCGCCGGCGCCAACCCGGCGGCGCGGGACGCGATGGGCAACACCGCCGCGCAGGCGGCGATGGCGATGGGGGCGGCGGACACGGCGGCGATGCTGAAAGGGTAACCGTGGGTTCGGCGCTGCGCGGATGAATGGCGCAGCGCCCAACTCGAAAAGTCTTTTTGCTTCTTTTTCTTCAGAAAAAGAAGATTCCTGACCTAGATTTTCTTCGCCCAGCGCAGCGCCGCGAGGGCCAGAGCATCGATGGTGTCGATGAGCGGCACCCCGATCTCGGCGTGAGGCCCTGCCAGGATGCCGAGCGGGATCTCGGTGCAGCCCAGCACCACCGCCCGCGCGCCGCGCGCCTTGAGGTTGGCGGCCGCCTCGGCCAGCGGCGGATAGGCCTCGGCCACGCGGTTGGCCTTCACCAGCGCGATGCCGGGGGAGACGAGCGACTCCATCTCGGCCTCGGTGGGGGTGAGGCAGTCATAGCCGCGCCCTTCCAGCCGCTCCTGGTAGAGCCGCATGGCCAGCGTGCCGGCCGTGCCCATCACGCCGATGGGGCCGCCCGTCACGCCCTGCCGCGCCAGTTCCTCGGCCGCGGCGTCGACGATGTGCAGGATGGGCAGGCCGGTGGCCGCAACCATCCCCTCGTACCAGCCATGGGCGGTGTTGCAGGGGATGGCGATGGCGCCGCACCCCGCCGCCTCCAGCCCGGCGATGCCGCGCGCCAGCCAGGGCAGCGGGTCCTCGCCCCCTGAGAGGCGCGCCGCCGTGCGGTCCGGCACGCGGGGGTCGGACCAGAGGATGGCGGGCAGGTGGTCCTGGTCGCGCGTGGCGGGGGTCAGCAGCGTCAGGCGCAGCATGAACTGGGCGCTGGCCAGCGGTCCCATGCCGCCCAGCACACCAAGAGGGGGCACGCCGAGGACGGGGGCGCCGCTCACAGCCCCAGCCCGTCCGCCACCAGCTTGCAGCCGGTGAGTGCCAAAAGAATGTGGATCAACTGGTAGAACACCTTGTCGCTGATGCGCCCCTGCAGCCAGACGCCCAGCCGCACGCCGAGGGGCGCCAGCGGCAGCAGCACCAGGCTGGTGAGCAGGTTGCCCGGGCTCAATTGCCCGAGCAGCGCATAGGGCACCAGCTTGACGTAGTTGACCACCCCGAAGAACACCACCGTCGTCGCCGCCAGCCGGGCGCGCTCCAGCCGCAGCGGGTAGAGATAGACGGCGAGCGGCGGCCCGCCGGCATGGGCGATGGTGCTGGTGAAGCCCGAGACGGTGGACCAGAAGCCGCCCCGCCACCGACTCGGCGCCGCCGCCTCCGGTGGCCCGCCGCGGCGGGAGAGCCACAGCGTGCGCGCCAGGAAGGCCAGCGCGATGACGCCCACCATCAGCTTGGTCATCCGGTCGCTCATGGCGCCGAAGGCCAGGCTGCCGAGCAGGATGCCGAGCAGCCCGCCGGGGAGGATGGCCAGCATCTCCCGCCGGCTCCAGCGCCCCCACCAGGCGCGCAGCCCGGCGATGTCCATGGCGCAGAGCACGGGCAGGCTGATGGCGGCGGCCTGCGGCGCCGGCAGCAGCAGCGCCATGGCCGGCACCGAGAGGTTGCCGCCCCCCGAGGCGAAGCCGCCCTTGCTGATGCCGGTGACCAGCAGCGCCGGCACGGCCAGCGCATAGAACCAGGGATCGGTGATCAGCAGATCGGTGATGGGTGGCACGGGCTGACGACGCCGGAAGTGGGGTGTAAGCACAGGGTGCATTCCCGCCTTCCTGCCGCCAAGGTCCCCTCTGCATGGAACATATGTCCGACCCGCTCTGGCTTGCGGGTCTCGCCGTCGCGATGGCGATCACCGGCCTGCTCTCCGGCACCCTGGCCGGGCTGCTCGGCGTCGGCGGCGGCATCGTCATCGTGCCGGTGCTGTTCAACGTCTTTCCGCTGCTCGGCATCCCCGAGGCGGTGCAGATGAAGCTGGCCGTCGGCACCAGCCTCGCCACCATCATCCCCACCTCGATCGTCTCGGCCCGCAAGCACCACGCCAAGGGCGCCATCGACACCGGGCTGCTCAAGGCCATCTGGCCGTCGATGATCCTCGGCGTCGTGCTCGGCACGGTGCTCGCCATCTGGCTGCACGGCGAGGCGCTCTCGGCGGTGTTCGCCACCATCGCGCTGCTGGTCGCGCTCAACATGGGCTTCACGGGCGTGGACTTCAAACTGCGCGACATCACGCCGCGCGGCCCCGGCCTGTGGGGCATCGGCGGCTTCATCGGCACCGTCTCGGCCATGATGGGCATCGGCGGCGGCACGGTGGGGGTACCCATCCTGTCGATGTTCGGCACGCCGATCCGCTCCGCCGTCGCCACCTCCTCGGTGTTCGGGCTGATCATCTCGATCCCGGCGACGCTGGGCTTCCTCTATGGCGGCTGGGGGGTGGAGGACCTGCCGCCCTTCTCGGTGGGCTACGTCAACCTGATCGGCTTCGCGCTGATCGTGCCGAGCTCGATCCTCGCCACGCCCTGGGGGGTGCATCTGGCGCACACCATCCCGCCGCTGGCGCTCAAGCGCGCCTTCGCGGTGTTCCTCGCCATCACGGCGGCGCGGATGTTCTACGGGCTGCTCACCTGACACAGGCGCGCGCGGCGTGAGAATGAGGCTCAGCGCCGCGCTCCAGGCGCGGGGAGCGGTGTTAGCCTCCAGGCCGGCGGGGCAACCCGCCCGCCACCGCACAGAGAGACGACATGCTGAAGACGCTCGCCGCCACGGCCCTGATCACCCTCTCCCTCGTCCCCGCCGCCTTCGCCGCCTGCTCCCCCGATGACGCCATGCTGAAGGCCTCCGCCATCGCCGAGGCCCTGGCCCCCAAGGCGCAGAGCAAGGCCGAGGCCGCCGCCGCCATCATGACCGAGATGAACGCCGCCGTCGGCGACGGCAACGTCACCGCAGCCACCTGCACCAAGCTCGACGCCCTGCTCGACCGGGCGAAGAAGCTGTAAGACAGAGAGAAAAGTTCTTTTTGGGAAAAAGCCCCAAAACTTTTTCCCGCTGGCGCCCCGCCTTCCTGGCAAGGCGAGGCGCGCACTGAAAGCAAAATGGGAAACAAGCGGGCGGCCTGGAATCAGGCGTGGGGGGACTTCTCCTTTTCGCCCCAGCTTTCCCAGAACTTGCGGAAGCCCTCGCGCAGCTCGTCACCCTCCGGCATGTGGCCGCGCGCGGCGTGGAAGCGGCAGAGATACTCGGTGAAGCCGTAGCCCAGGCCATAGGTGGTGCTGCCGGCCACAGCCGCCGTGATGGCGCCGCCCGCCAGGCTGCCGATGCCGGGGATGAACTTCAGCACCTGCCCGGCGATCATCCGGCCGCCCGCCGAGGTGGCCAGGGCGCCCGCCAGGCTGGCGGCCAGCGCCAGCATGCTGTCGCGGTCCAGCGAGACGCCCATGGCGGTGGCGATGGCGGCGATCATGCCGGCATTCACCGCGAAGACGCCCGCCGCATCCGCCACCGGGATCGGCACGGCGGCGGCACCAGCGGCGGAGGCCGCGGCACCGGCCGCGATCTTCAGCGCCCGCTTGCGCTTGCGCTCCACATCCACCCGCTGCGCCGCGATGAAGGCGGCCTGCCGCGCCTCCGGCAGCACCGCCTCGGTGACGCGGATCAGCTCGTCGAGGCCGAAGGGCGGGCGGTCGTCCCACGGCTCGGCCAGCACGCGGACGATCTGCCGCGCCTCGGGGATCTCCTGCTTCACCGTGTCCTGGAAGGCGCGCGGGCCGATCGCCTTGGTCAGGATCACCACCGCCGGGATGCCGTGCCGGGCGCAGAGCCGCGCCACGGCGCGCTCGCCTTCCTCCACCCGCGTGCCCGGCTCGCTGATGCACAGCCAGAGGATGTGGATGCGCTGGTCGAACTGCCCGCTGGCATTGGCGCGCTCGATCTCGCCCTCCAGCGCCGCCAGCGTGGCCTGGAAGCCTTCCATCTCCAGCCCCTTGGTGTCGCACAGGCGCACCGGCAGGTTGGGCGGCTCGTACCAGGCGATGTCCTGCGTCACGGGGCGGCCCATGCCGGTGCGGGCCACCGCCTCGCCGAACACGGCGTTCACCAGCGTGCTCTTGCCGGCGCCGGTCTTGCCGGCCACCAGGATGTTCACACGCCCCATGCGCCGCTTCTCCTCCTCCGCCTGCTTCTGGAATTCCGCGAAGAACGGGTTGTTGCCGATCAGCCCGGTGATGCTCTGGAAAACGTCGGTGACCAGGGTGCCCTCCTTCCCGGCATCGGGCCGGGCTTCCAAGATGGGGGCTTCGGGCGCCATGCGCACCTGGGCGGCGCGGGCGAGGCGCGGCTGGCGCAGCCGGGCCACGGCCAGCGCCAATGCGGCCAGCGGCTCCAGCTCCGGCAGCGGCCCCAGCGCCGCGATCACCTGCGCCTCCAGCGCCGGCAGGCTGGCGCGCTGCGGCACCGCCTGCCCGGCGCGGCGCAGCGCGGCGGCGGCGAGGTCGGCCTGCGGCTCGCCGAAGCGCCCCTCCGCCGCCAGCCCGCGCGCCAGCTCCGCCACGGCGGCGGCCATCTGGTCGGGCGTCCCGGCGCCGGGGGCGTCCGGGCGCAGCGCGTGCAGCGCCGCCTCCACCGGGCGCAGCGCGGCGGTGCGGCTGGCCAGGAACAGGCCGGTGAGGTCGAGCAGAAGGGTCGAGAAGGAATCCATGCAGCCTTGCCTTGGGGCGTGACGCTATCAAACTCCACGCAAAGGTCGAGGATGCCGGCGATGATGGACAACGCGGCGGGCTTCGCCGGGCGGCAGTTGGGCGAATGGGTGGCGGGGCGCTGGGGCACCCCGCTGCGCGAGGCCTTCGAGGATGGCAAGGGCCTCTCCGGCCCGCTGGCCCGCGCCCTGCTGGATGCCGCGGTGGTGGAGCAGGTGGTGGGCGTCATCTGGCCCTCCTTCGCGCTGCTGGCGGCGCTGCTGGGGCTGCACGCCACGGCGGTGTGGCTGGATGCGCCGGTGGAGCTGGAGCGCATCGCCACCGGCCTGATCGTGCTCGCGGCCCTGGGCTGGACGGCCTATGGCGTGGGCATGGCCGCGCATTTCTCGGCGCCGCACCTGCGCTTCTGGTGGGTGACGCGGCTGCCGCCGGGGCGGCAGGCGCGGCTGATCCTGTTCCACCTGATCCGCGACCAGCACCACCGCCTTCGCGCCGCGCTGCCCGGCGGCGGCTTCACCGCCACGCTGCTGCGCGAGGCGCTGGCCACGCTGGAGCGCCGCCTCGGCCTCAGCCCGGACCACGCCGCCTTCGCCCTCGCCGACCACCTGGCGCCGATGCTGCTGCGCCACCTGCTGGAGCGCGTGGCGCTGCTGGTGCTGCCGGTGGCGGCGGCGCTGCTCTACTACCGCTTCGCCATCTATCCGGGCCTGCTGGCCTATACCGGCGCCGGCGCCTGGACGGTGGCGCTCTACCCGCTCGCCGCGCTGACCGACGCGGTGCTCTCCACCGACTGGCGCGCCGCGCTGCTGCGGCCCTCCTGAGCGGCGGCGCCGCTCAGCCCAGCATCCGGTCCAGCCTGTCGCGCAGCCGGTACCATTCGCCGACCAGCGGCAGGAACCAGGGATTGCCGCGGTAGCCCGGCGGGGCGGGGAAGTTCAGCCCGTCCAGCGCGAAGGGCTCGCTGGCGGCGCCCGCCATTTTCAGCGCCACGTTGTGGCCGAGCCAGCTTGCCATGGCGACGCCCGAGCCCTGGCAGCCGGCGGCGTAGTAGAGCCCGTCCTGCACGCCGATATGCGGCAGGAAGTCGAAGGTGAAGGCGACGTTGCCGGTCCAGCCATGGGTCAGGCGGATCTCGGCCAGCTCGGGGAAGACCTCCAGCATCGACTGCCGCAGCACCGGCGCCGCCACTTCCGGCGCGACGGGCGCGAAGCTGGCGCGGCCGCCCCACAGGATGCGCGTGCCGTCCGGCGAGGGGCGGAAGTAGTTCAGCACCCGCCGGCTGTCGCTGATCATGCGCCGGCCGGGGAAGAGGCCCTCGACGAAATCCGTATCCAGCGGCTCGGTGGCGATGATGTAGGAGCCCACGGGAATCAGCCGCCGTGTCAGCCAGGGCATGGCGCCGCCGCCATCGGGCGCGCGGGAATAGCCGTTGGTGGTGACCAGCACCGTGTTGGCCGCCAGCTCCCCCAGGGTGGTGTCCAGCCGGAAGCCGGTGCCGTGCTGGCGGATGCCGCGCACCCGCACGCCATCGGCCAGCACGGCGCCGGCCCGTTCGGCGGCCTCGGCCAGGCCGCGCGCATACTTGGCCGGGTGCAGGCTGCCGCAGGCCTCGGCCAGCATGCCGCCATGGTAGTGGTCGCTGCCCAGGGCCTCGCGCTGGCGCTCGCGCGGCAGCATCCGCACCGGCAGGCCGGTGAGCGCCTGCAGGGCGGGGGCGCGGGCGGCCATCGCCTCGTAGTGGCGCGGCGTCCAGGCGGGGGTGAAGCGGCCGCAGCGCACATAGTCGCACTCGATCGCCTCGCGCGTCAGCAGCTCCTCCAGGAAGGGGAAGCTGGCGGCGGCGGCGCTGCCGATGGCCTGCACCTGCTCCGGCGGGAGCTGCCGCCGCAGCGCCCCCGTGGCCACCTTCAGCCCGCCCGAGACCATGCCCCCGTTGCGCGAGGAGGCACCCCAGCCGATCCGCTCGGCTTCCAGCACCAGCGGCGCGTGGCCCATCCGCGCCAGGGTCAGCGCCGCGGACAGCCCGGCATAGCCGCCGCCGACGATGGCGATCTCCGCGCTCTCGGGCAGCTCCGCGTCGCGCGCCTCGGGCTCGGCCTCGTCCCACCAGTAGGGGGTGGTGCGGAAGCCGGTGGCGAAGGGGAAATAGGAGTCGCTCATCGAGACCCTGGGGATGCGGAATGCCAGGGCGCAGCCTCGCCCCGTTCCCCTTCCGGTTGCAAGGGCTGCCTGTGCCTTGCACAGAATGACCAAAGGGCCGGCGCCGCGCGGCCCGGGCCGGTGCGAAAAGCACCCCGCCGCGCCGCGCCGCCCCTGGACGCGGCCGGGGTGGCGGCGCAGGTTCCGCTCCTCGCGACGGGCGAGGATGAGGGGCGGCGGATGAGGGTTTGCGACAGGTGGTGACGCTACTGGTGAAGTCCGGCGGCGAGCAGGCCGTGCCGGACTGGCAGGAATGCTTCCGCGCGGTGGACCCGCGCATCACCGTGCGCTGGTGGGCCGACCCCGCCGTGCCGCCGGAGGCGGTGGACTACGTCCTGGTGTGGGAGCCGCAGCATGGCTGGCTGGCGAGCCTGCCCAGGCTGAAGGCGGTGTTCTCCTCCGGCGCCGGCGTGGACCACATCACCTGCGACCCGGCCTGGCCGCGCCACATCCCCCTGGTGCGCATGGGCGGCGAGGCGACGGCGCAGCGCATGGGCGAGTACATCCTCTGGTCCTGCCTCTCGCTGCTGCGGGACGCGCGGCACTTCGCGCTCGGCCAGGCGGCCGGCGAATGGCGCCACCGCGAGACGCGCCACTACGCCCAGGACCGCACGGTCGGCATCATGGGTCTCGGCAATCTCGGCGGCCACGCGGCGCGGATGCTGCAATCGGTGGGCTTCCCCGTGCGTGGCTGGGCGCGCTCGCGCAAGGACATCCCCGGCGTGCGGAGCTTCGCCGGCGCGGCGGAGCTGCCCGAACTCCTCGCCGGCACCGACATCCTGGTCTGCCTGCTGCCCTCGACGAAGGAGACGGAAGGGCTGATCGACGCCCGCCTGCTGGCGCAACTCCCACCGGGGGCGGAACTGGTGAATGCCGGGCGCGGCTCCCACCTGCGGGAGGCGGACCTGCTGGCGGCGCTGGACTCCGGCCATCTCGCCGGTGCGGTGCTGGACGTGTTCGAGGAGGAGCCGCTGCCGCCCGGCAGCCCGCTCTGGGCGCACCCCAAGGTGACGGTGACGCCGCATGTGGCCTCCATGGCCAGCCGGCCGGAGCGCGCCCGCTACCTCGCCGGCGCCATCGCCGATTTCGAGGCGGGCCGCCCGCTGCCCAACCTCTACGACCCCGAGCGAGGCTACTGATGCCGCTGCCCCCGCCCCCCGTCCGCCCCGACCCCGCCCGCGCCCTCACCGAGCGCGAACTGCGCGAGGACCTCGCCTGCGCCTACCGGCTGCTGGCGCATTTCGGCATGACGGACCTCGTCTACACCCACCTCTCCGTGCGCATCCCGGGCGAGGGGCACCGCTTCCTGGTGAACCCCTACGGGCTGCTGTTCGAGGAGATCACCGCCTCCTCGCTCGTCGCCGTGGATGCGGAGGGCGAGCCGCTGCAGGAGACCGCCTGGCCGGTGAATCCGGCGGGCTTCGTCATCCACTCCGCCGTGCACCGCGCGGTGGATCGGGCGCAATGCGTGATGCACACCCACACCCTGGCCGGCATGACGGTGGCGGCCCAGGCGGGGGGCCTGCTGCCGCTGAACCAGATGAACATGGAGCTGCACGACCGCGTGGCGGTCCACGAGTACGAGGGGATCGCGGCCGATGACAACCTCGCCGAGCGCGAGCGCATCGTGCGCGACCTGGGCGACAAGCCCTGCCTGATCCTGCGCAACCACGGGCTGCTGACCATCGGCCGCACGGTGGGCGAGGCCTTCTACTGGATGTACTACCTGGAGCAGTCCTGCCGCATCCAGGTGGCGGCGCAATCGACCGGCGCGCCGCTCTCCATGCCCTCGGCCGAGATGGTGGAGCGGGTGCGCGCCCAGGCGAAGGACAGCCCGGTGAAGGGCTGGCTGCCCTGGCAGGCGCTGAAGCGGAAGATGGACCGCGAGCAGCCCGGATACCGGGACTGAAGGATCTTCTTTTTCTGAAGAAAAAGAAGCAAAAAGACTTTTCGGGTCTGGCGGCGCGCCCTCAACCGACGCACCGCCAGACTGACAAAAGTTTTTTGGTTCTTTTTTTCAAAAAAGAACCCTTCTCAGTCTCTTACTTCCGCTCGACGTTCCAGAACACCGGCACCGTGGCCGGCAGCACGCCGGTCAGGTTGCTGCGCCAGGCCGACTTGGTGCGGAACTGCCCGGCATTGATGTAGGGCAGCACCTCGTAGGCGCGGGCATGCACGGCGTCGAGCAGAGTGCGGCGCTTGGCAGCATCCGGCTCCTCCCACCAGGCGCGGCGCAGCTCCTCCAGCTTCGCGTCGCAGGGCCAGCCGGTGAGGCCGCCCTCGCAGGGGCTGGCGAGATAGAGGTTGGAGAGCGGGCTGCCCGCGTCCAGCGCGTTGGCGATGGTGACGAACAGGTTCCAGCCGCCCTGGGCCGGCGGCTCGCGCCGGTTGCGGCGCACCGTCACGGTGGCCCAGTCCAGCGTCTGCACGTCCATGTTCATGCCGGCGCGCTTGAACTGCTCCGCCAGCACCAGGGTGGAGCCGTTGTTCAGCGGATTGTCAGCGCCGTTCAGGAACACCACGGGGCGGTTGTCGTAGCCGGCCTCGCGCAGCAGAGTGCGCGCGCGGCCGAGATCGGGGTCGCGCAGGCCCACGGCGCCGGCGGTGCTCTCCAGCGGCGTGCCGCACATGAAGTAGGCGGGGCAGTAGGGCACCTGGTCCTCGGCCGGGATGCCGAGGCCCTGCAGCACCTCCTTCTGGTCGATGGCGTGCAGCAGCGCCTGCCGGGCTTTCGGGTTGTCGAAGGGCGGCTGGGTGTGGTTGATGCGCAGCCACACCATGCTGCCCACCGGGTTGATCAGCCCGACGGTGACGCCGCGCGCCTTCTGCAACAGCGGCAGCAGGTCCGGCGCCGGGTGCTCGACGAAGTCGATCTCGCCATTGCTCAGCGCGCTGGCGGCCACCGAGGCATCCGGCATGGCGAGCCATTCCAGCCGCTCCACCTTCACCACCTTGCCGCCGGCCAGGCCATCGGCCGGCTCGGCGCGCGGCGTGTAGGCCGGGTTGCGGCGATAGACGGCACGGTCGCCGATGCGCCAGTTCTCGCGGTCCATGATGAACGGGCCGGAGCCGGTGGCATCGGTGATGGCGGTGGTGGCGGGGGTGTTCGCCACGCGCTCGGGCATGACGAACAGCGCGCTTGCGGTGGAGCGCGCCAGCGCATCCGTCACCGGGCCGAAGGGGCGGGAGAGCTTCAGCTCGAAGCTGCGCTCGTCGATCACCTCGAGCGAGGCGGTGGAGGCGGCCAGCGCCTTGCCCACCACGTCGCGCTGGCCCCAGCGGCGGATCGAGGCCACCGCATCGGCCGCGCGCACCGGCGCGCCGTCATGGAACAGCAGGCCCGGGCGCAGCGTGAAACGGTGCGTCATGGCATCGGCGGAGACGCTGTGGCTCTCCACCATCTGCGGCCGCGCGATGCCCTTGCCGTCCACGGCGAAGAGCTGGTCGTAGACCATGAAGCCGTGGTTGCGCACGAAGGCGGCGGTGGAGAGCACCGGGTCGATGCTGGTCAGCTCGTTGCTGAGCACGACGCGCAGCGTGGCCTCGCGCGCGGGCGCCTGGGCGGCGGCCGGCGAGAGCAGCGCGGCGAGTGCGCCGGCCGCCAGAAGGCTTGCCCGCAGCGGCGCGGCCGCTACGGTGTGGAGACGGGAAAGCACGGGCGGGAATCCTTCTCGCGGCGGATGGCGGAATGCCAGTCGGCGCCACAGGATTGCAGGAATCGCGCCAGAGGGGAGGGGAGCGCGGTGGATTTCATTCCGCTCGCTTGCAACCGCCCGCAACTCCGTCTATTCGGTCAGGTATCGCAGGGCGGGCGGCGCGGATTTGCTGCGCCGCACAGCAATGCCTGTGAAGCGGGCGCGCGATGCAGGGATTTGCTTGCAGGGCAGGCAGATCGCCTTTTGCTGCGCCGCAAACATCCTCACACCCTGTTGACGCGGCGCCGGCCGGCTGATGACATTCCCCTAACCTGAGGGGAGTTGGTCATGAATATCGCCACGCCACCCGCGCGCCTCGCCTGTTCCGAGGAAGAGTGGCGCGTCCGCTGCGACCTCGCCGCGCTCTACCGGCTGGTCGCGCATTTCCGCATGACCGACTTCATCTACACGCACATCAGCGCGCGCGTGCCGGGGCCGGAGCACCACTTCCTCATCAACAAGTACGGCGTGCTGTTCGACCAGATGCGCGCCAGCGACCTGGTGAAGATCGATCTCGACGGCAACGTCGTCGAGGGCGACGCCGAGAGCAAGCCGGTGAACGCGGCGGGCTTCACCATCCATTCCGCGCTGCACATGGCGCGCGAGGACGCGGTGTGCGTGGTGCACACCCACACCGCCGCCGGCATCGCTGTCTCGGCGCAGAAGCACGGGCTGCTGCCGATCAGCCAGCACGCGCTGAAGTTCTACGGCCACCTCGCCTATCACGGCTATGAGGGCGTGGCGCTCGACCTCGACGAGCGGGACCGGCTGGTGGCCGACCTCGGCGAGCACAAGGCGATGATCCTGCGCAACCACGGCCTGCTGGTGGCCGGGCGCAGCATCCCCGAGGCGTTCAATTTGATCTACTACCTGGAGCGCGCCTGCCAGGCGCAGGTGGCCGCCCTCTCCGGCGGCGCCGAGCTGGTGCTGCCGCCCGAGGAGGTGCGCCTGAAGACCGCCGCCCAGTTCAACGGCGACCCGCAGCGCTCCCTCGCGCACAGCGAATGGGCCTGGGGCTCGGCGCTGCAGCTGATCGAGGGCTCGAAGCTGGACTGGCGCGCATGAGCGCCGACCTGCTGATCACCGGCGGCCGCATCTTCCGCGGCCTCTCGGGAGGCTTCGCCGAGGCGCTCGCCGTGAAGGACGGGCGCGTGCTGGCGGTGGGTCCGGCGGATGCGGTGGAGGCCCATGCGGGCGCCGCCACGCGCCGCATCGACCTTGGCGGCCGCGTGGCCACCCCGGCGCTGAACGAAGCGCATATGCACCTGCTGCCCTATGGGCTCGGCCTCTCCCAGGTGAACCTCCGCGCCGAGGACAATGTCCGCTCGCTGGACGAGATCCTGAAGCGCGTCGCCACCGCCGCGCGCGAGACGCCGAAGGGCGGCTGGATCCTCGGGCGCGGCTACGACCATGGCGAGCTGGATGTCGGCCGCCACCCGCTGGCCGAGGAGCTGGACCGCGTGGCGCCGGACCATCCGGTGTTCCTGACGCGCACCTGCGGCCACGTGGCCGTGGCCAACAGCATGGCGATGAAGCTCGCCGGCGTCGGCCACAACACGCCGGACCCCGAGGGCGGCGCCATCGAGCGCAAGGGCGGGCGCCTCACCGGCCTGTTCCAGGAACGCGCGATGCGGCTGGTGCGCGACATCATGCCGCCGCCCTCCGAGACGGAGATGGTGGCCGCCATCGAGAAGGCCGGCCAGAACCTCGCGGCCCTCGGCTTCGCCTCGGCCAGCGACATGAATGTGGGCATGACGGCGGGCCTCGCCGAGATCGCCGCCTATCGCCGCGCCGCGGCCGAGGGGAAGCTCGGCCAGCGCATGTGGCAGGTGCTGGCGGGCAACCCCGAGGGCATCGCGAAGCAGGCCTGGGAGGCGGGGCTGCGCCCCAACATCTCCGCCGGCGCCACGGCCGATGAGATGCTCGCCTGGGGCGCCGTGAAGGTGTTCGGCGACGGCTCGGCCGGCGGGCTGACGGCCGCCTTCTTCGACCCCTACCTGGAGAGCGCGGGCGGCGGCACCGGCATCTTCTGCTTCCCCGACAGCGCGATGCAGGAAATGCTCGGCCACTACCACCGCCAGGGCTGGCAGCTCGACATCCACGCCATCGGCGATGCCGCCATCGAGCAGGTGCTGGTGGCGATGGAGATGGCAGACAGCGAGGGCGCGCCGCTCGCCGGCCGCCGCCACCGCATCGAGCATTGCGGCTTCCTCAATGCCGCGCAGCGGAAGCGGATGCTGGCGCATGGCATCCTGCCGGTGCCGCAGCCGGTGTTCATGTACGAGTTCGGCGACCTCTACGTCCGCAACCTGGGGCGCGAGCGCGCCGAGGTGGCCTACCCGATGCGCACCTGGCTGGAGGAGGGGCACCACCCCGCCGCCTCGTCCGACAGCCCCGTCTGCACGGTGGACCCGTTCATCAACCTGTTCACCATGGTCACCCGCAAGACCAGCCGCGGCACCGTGCTGGGCGAGGGCGAGAGGCTGACGCCGGAGCAGGCCATGCACTGCTACACCTGGTGCGGCGCCTACAGCCAGTTCGCCGAGGCCGAGCGCGGCACGCTGGAGCCGGGCATGCAGGCCGACATCGCCATCTTCTCGCGCGACCTTCTGGCCTGCGCGCCGGAGGAGATCCTGACCACCCAGGCGGACCTCACCTTCCGCGGCGGGCGCGTCATCTTCGACCGCCACGGCGAGGCCGCCGCGGCCGATGACGCCCTGGCCGGAGCTGCGAACTAACACCATGCTGCGTCATGTTTTCCAGCGCCTGCTGATGACGGTGCCCGTGATGTTCGGGGTGCTGCTCATCGGCTTCCTGCTGATGCAGGTGGTGCCGACCGACCCCGCCATCGTCCGCGCCGGCCCCACCGCCACCGCCGAGCTGGTGCAGGAGATCCGGCGCGAGCTGGGCCTCGATCAGCCGCTCTACGTGCAGTTCGGCATCTATCTGTGGCGCCTGCTGCAGGGTGATCTCGGCGTTTCCATCATCAACAACGTCGCCGTCACCCAGGAGCTGGGCGGCACCATCGGCCCGACGCTGGAGCTGATGTTCGCCTCGCTGTTCTGGTCGATCCCGATCGGCATCGCGCTCGGCACCATCGCCGCCTACTGGCGCGGCTCGGTGCTGGACCGCTTCGTCACCGCCCTCTCGGTGGCGGGCGGCTCGGTGCCGGTGTTCTTCCTCGGGCTCATGCTGATCTGGTTCGTCGGCTTCCAGTGGCAGTGGCTGCCCTTCACCGGGCGCGGCGGGCCGCTCTGGACGGTCGAGGGCTGGCGCTCCATCGCGCTGCCCGCGCTGACGCTGGGCGGCGTGTTCATCGCCCCCGTGGCGCGCATGACGCGCACCGCCGTGCTGGAGGTGCTGGGCGCCGAGCATGTCCGCACCGCCCGCGCCAAGGGGCTGAGCGAGAGCGCCGTGGTGCTGCACCACGCGCTGCGCAACGCGCTGATCCCGGTGGTCACGCTGATCGGCCTGCAGATCGGCTTCCTGCTCGGCGGCGCGGTGGTCACCGAGACGGTGTTCTCCTGGCCGGGCGTCGGCCGGCTGGCTGTGGGCGCGATCCTGTCCTCCGACTTCCCGATGGCGCAGGGCACCATCATCGTGCTCTCGCTGGGCTTCATTCTCGTCAACCTCGTGGTCGATGTGCTCTATGTGGCGCTCGATCCGCGCATGCGTGGAGGCTGAGCATGGCCGGCGCGAATTCCGTGGCGGCCACCGCCGCCACGCCGGTCCAGCCCACGGCGCCGCGGCGCCCGGGCATGCTGAAGCGGCTTCTGCGCGAGCCGGTGGCGGCCTTCGCCTTCGTGCTGGTGGTGGCGCTGGTGCTGGCGGCGCTGCTGGCGCCCTGGCTGGCGCCGACCGACCCCTTCGACAACGACCTGGCCAACGCCATGGCGGTGCCCGGCACCAACGGGCTGCTGCTCGGCGCCGACAGCCAGGGCCGCAACATGATCACCCGGCTGCTCTACGGCCTGCGCATCACCATGATGATGGGGCTGGCCTCGGTGCTGCTGGGCGGTGGCATCGGCGCCCTGGTGGGCTTCGCCGCCGCCTATTACCGCCGCATCGACGGGCTGCTGATGCGGCTGATGGACGTGCTGCTGTCCTTCCCCGCCATCCTGTTCGGCCTCGCCATCGCCGCCATCTTCGGCCCTGGCGTGCCGGCGGTGGTGCTGGCGCTCTCGGTGGCCACGGTGCCGCTGATGGCGCGCATCGTGCGCGGCGCGGCGCTGGTCATCATGCGGCAGGACTACATCGAGGCGGCGCGCGCCACCGGCATGAACGATGCCCGGCTGATCCTGCGCCACCTGGCGCCCAACTGCCTGTCGCCGATCTTCGTCTTCGCCACGCTGCGCTTCGGGCAGGTGATCCTGCTCGGCTCGGCGCTGTCCTTCCTCGGCCTCGGCGCGCAGCCGCCGGTGGCGGAGCTGGGCGCGATGGCGTCCGAGGGGCGCAACTTCCTGTTCTTCGCCCCGCACATCGCGGTCATCCCCTGCGTGCTGATCTTCGTGGTGGTGCTGGCCTTCAACGTGCTGGGCGACGCGCTGCGCGACGCGCTGGACCCGCGCCTGCGGGTCTGACGCGCCAATGAGGCGGCCCGGCCCCGCGCCGGGCCGGAGGCTTCGGATAACAGGCCCGCGCGGATGCGACGGGCCGATGGGAGAGAGTGGATGAAGAAGACCCTGGGGGCCGCGCTGCTGTCGCTGGCCGCGACCGTCCCGGTGGCGGATGCGCTGGCGCAGGCCGCGCCGCGCGACACGCTGGTGGTGCTGCGCGAATACGACGCCGACCGCTACGACCCGGCGCGCTCCACCGCGCGCAGCGCCGGCGAGGTCATCTACATGATGTCCGACACGCTGGTCTCGCTCGACTTCGACCAGAAGACGGTCAAGCCCGGCCTGGCCGAGAGCTGGACGGTGAGCGAGGACGGCAAGCTCTACACCTTCAAGCTGCGCCGGGACGTGACGTTCTGCGACGGCAAGAAGATGACGGCGGCCGACGTGGTCTACTCGATCAACCGCTGGGTGGCGCCCGAGACGCGCAGCCCGGTGAAGTGGCGCGCCGGCCCGCTCAAGGAGATCCGCGCCACCGACGACTACACGGTCGAGTACGAGCTGAACGAGCCCTATGGCGAGCTGCTCTACCAGCTGACGCTGTTCTTCGCCTCGATCGTTGACAAGGAGTCGGTGGAGAAGCTCGGCGCCAATTTCGGCGTGCAGGGCTTCAACGGCACCGGCCCCTATTGCTGGCAGTCCTGGACCCCGCGCCAGGACCTGGTGCTGACCAAGCACCCCAACTACACCTGGGGTCCGCCGATCTACCAGAACCGCAGCCCGCAGATCGGCAAGGTGATCTGGCGCATCATCCCCGAGGCCAACACCCGCCTCGCCGCGCTGCAGACGGGCCAGGGCGACATCACCCAGTACGTGCCGCCCTTCGCGGTCGCGCAGCTGCAGCGCCTGCCCACCATCAAGATGTCGACCCAGCCGAACTACTTCTGGGACTACTTCCTGGGCTTCAAGGTGGACAAGCCGGTGGTCAACGACCCCGCCATCCGCCAGGCCGTGAACATGGCCGTCAACCGCGAGGCGCTGGTCAAGGCCGTGTTCTTCGGCGCCGCCGAGCCGGCCGATGCCTATGTCAACCCCAACACGCTGGGCTATGACGCCGAGGCCGCCAAGCTGGTGCCGCAGTTCAACGCCGACGCCGCCCGCAAGGTGCTGGACGAGGCGGGGTGGAAGCCCGGCGCCGACGGCATCCGCGAGAAGGGCGGCGAGCGCGCCTCCTTCAACGTCTATGGCATCCAGACCGCCGAGTGGCGCCGCATGACCGAGGCGATGCAGGCCGACCTGCGCCGCGTTGGCATCGACCTGCGCATCCAGCTCTGGGACGCGACGGTGGCCTGGGGCAAGCTGGCGACGCAGGAGTTCGACAGCTTCGTGATGTCCTACCCCTACATCTCGGCGACCGACGGCTTCGCCCTCTACTTCGACGGCGCCAACCGGCCGACGCCGAACCGCATGAACTGGAACGACGAGGCGACCAACAAGCTGCTCAACACCGCCAAGACCGCGCTCTCCGCCGAGGAGCGCGCCAAGGCGATCGCCGAGGTGCAGAAGATCGTCGCGCGCAACAACGTCTGGTTCCCGATCGCGCGGGAGAGCCTCTACCTCGCCGCGGCGCAGCGGGTGGAAGGCGCCAAGGCGCACGGCCTCTATGGCGCGGGCCTCTACAAGGGCCTCGACCTGCGGCTGACGCGCTGAACCACGGACAGGGAAGGGCAGGGGACATGACCACCACCGTCATCCGCAACGCCGACCTGGTGATCGCCTGGGACGCGGCCGAGAAGCAGCACATCTATCTCACGGATGCGGAGGTGGCCTATCGCGACGGCCAGATCACCTTCGTCGGCCGCGGCTATGACGGCCCGGCGGACGAGGTGATCGACGGCAAGGGCATGATGGTCATGCCCGGCCTCGTGAACATCCACTGCCACCCCTCCAGCGAGCCGATGAACAAGGGGCTGATCGACGAGATCGGCTCCCCCGGCCTCTACAATTCCTCGCTCTACGAATACATGCCGATCTTCCGGGCCGATGCGGAGGCGGTGCCCTCCTGCGTCCGGGTGGCACTGTCGGAGCTGCTGCTCTCCGGCGTCACCACGGTCGCCGACCTGTCCATGGCGCATCCCGGCTGGCTCGACCTGCTGGGCGAGAGCGGCATGCGGGTCTGCATCGCGCCGATGTTCCGCTCGGCGCGCTGGGCCACCAAGAACGGCCACACGGTCGAGTATGCCTGGGACGAGGCCGCCGGCGAGAAGTCGATGGCCGAGGCCTTCAGCCTGATCGAGCGCGCCGAGCAGCACTCCTCCGGCCGCCTCTTCGGCATGGTGGTGCCGGCGCAGATCGACACCTGCTCGGAAACTCTTCTGCGGGAGAGCTTCCAGGAGGCCGCGAAGAGAAATCTCTCCTGGCAGATCCACGCGGCGCAGAGCGTCCACGAGTTCCACGAGATCACCCGCCGCAGCGGCTTCACGCCGATCGGTTGGCTCGACAGCATGGACCTGCTCTCCGAGCGCTCGATCATCGGCCACGGCATCTTCCTCGACGACCACCCGCGGACGAAGTGGCACACCGAGAACGACCTGGATCGCCTCGCGGCGACGGGGACCACGGTGGCGCATTGCCCCACCGTGTTCGCCCGGCGCGGCATCGCCATGCGGTCCTTCGGGCGCTACCGCAAGCGCGGCGTCAACATGGGCGTCGGCACCGATACCTATCCGCACAACATGCTCGACGAACTGCGGCTGGTCTCCTACCTCGCGCGCACCCAGTCCGAGGACCCGCGCAGCCTCTCCTCCACCGACCTGTTCGACGCGGCGACCATCGGCGGCGCGACCGCGCTGAACCGTGACGATATCGGCCGGCTCGCCCCGGGCTGCCGCGCGGATTTCGTCATGGTGGACGTGACCCACCCGCAGATGCGCCCCGCCCGCGACCCGATGCGCAGCCTGATCTACGCCGCGGGCGACCGCGCCATCCGCTCCGTCCATGTCGACGGCCAGGCGGTGGTGCGCGACGGCAAGGTGCTGACCATGGACTACGAAGGCGCGGCCGCGCATCTGGACGAGGCGCAGAAGCGCATCGTCGCCCGCGCGCCGCAGCAGGACTGGGCGCACCGCCCGGTCGACAAGATTTCCCCTCCCACTTTCCGATGGGCGTGATGCAGCCGGATCTTCTGCGTATCGAGGGCCTTCGCACGGTCTTCAAGACCTCCTCCGGCCTGGTGCGTGCCGTGGACGGCATCGACCTCTCCGTGCCGCGCGGCAAGACGCTGGGCATCGTGGGCGAGAGCGGCTGCGGCAAGTCGATGCTGTCGCTCTCCATCATGCGGCTGGTGCCGCCCCCCGGCCGCACGGTGGAAGGCCGCGTGCTGCTGGAGGGGCGCAACCTGCTCGACCTCTCCACCGCCGAGATGCGGCAGGTGCGCGGCGGGCAGATCGCCATGATCTTCCAGGAGCCGATGACCAGCCTCAACCCGGTGCACAGCGTCGGGCGCCAGCTGACCGAGGCGATGCATGTGCACTCGCCGGGGCTCAACGCCTCGGCGCTGAAGGACAAGGCGATCGCGGCGCTGAAGCGCGTGCGAATCCCCTCGCCGGAGCGGCGCTTCGACGAGTATCCGCACCAGCTCTCGGGCGGCATGCGGCAGCGCGTGATGATCGCCATGGCGCTGGCCTGCGAGCCGCGCCTGCTGATCGCCGACGAGCCGACCACCGCGCTCGACGTGACGGTGCAGGCGCAGATCCTCGACCTGCTGCGCGAGTTGCAGGCCGATACCGGCATGTCCATCATCCTCATCACCCACGATCTGGGCGTGGTGGCCGAGATGGCGGATGAGGTGGCGGTGATGTACGCCGGCAAGGTGGCCGAGCGCGCCACCGCCCGCGAATTGTTCGAGGACCCGCAGCACCCCTACACGCTGGGCCTGCTCGGCTCCGTGCCACGGCTGGACGAGGAGCGGGAGCGGCTGCTGGCGATCGACGGCAGCGTGCCGCCGCCCTTCGCCTTCCCCGAGGGCTGCCGCTTCAACCCGCGCTGCCCCTTCGCCATCGCCCCCTGCCGGGCGGAGCTGCCGCCGCTGCGCGAGATCACGCCCGGCCATCAGGCGGCCTGCATCCGCGCCCCCGTCGAGAACGCCCTGTCCCTGGAGAGCGCAGCATGAGCCCCCTGCTGGAAGTCTCCGGCCTGGCCAAGCACTACCCGGTGAAGAAGGGCGTCATCGTCCAGAAGCAGGTCGGCACGGTGCGCGCCGTCGACGGCGTCTCCTTCCATGTGAACCGCGGCGAGACGCTGGCGCTGGTCGGCGAGAGCGGCTGCGGCAAGTCCACCACGGCGCGTCTGGTGCTGCGGCTGATCGAGCCCTCCGCCGGCACCATCCGCTTCGAGGGCAAGGACGTGACGAAGGTGGAGGGGGGTGCCATGCGGCTGCTGCGGCGGCGCATGCAGATCGTCTTCCAGGACCCCTATGCCAGCCTCAACCCGCGCCTGACGGTGGGCGACGCCATCGCCGAACCGATGGTGGTGCACAACATCGGCGACAATGCCAGCCGCCGCGCCAAGGTGCATGAGCTGCTGCGGCTGGTGGGCCTCGCGCCCTTCCATGCCGAGCGCTACCCGCACGAATTCTCGGGCGGGCAGCGGCAGCGCATCGGCATCGCCCGCGCCCTCTCGGTCGAGCCGGACCTGGTGGTGTGCGACGAGCCGGTCTCGGCGCTCGACGTGTCGATCCAGGCGCAGGTGGTGAACCTCATGAAGGATCTCCAGGCCCGGCTCGGCCTGTCCTACCTGTTCATCGCGCACGACCTCGCCGTGGTGAAGCACATGGCGGACCGCATCGCCGTCATGTATCTCGGCGCGGTGATGGAGATCGGCGACAAGGGCGCGCTGTTCGCCAATCCGCGCCACCCCTATACCCGTGCCCTGCTCGCCGCCATCCCGCACCCCGACCCGGCGCGGCGCGGCCGCGTCACCCCCTTGGGCGGCGACGTGCCGAGCCCGATGGCGGTGCCGCCGGGCTGCCGCTTCCACACGCGCTGCCCCTTCGCGCAGGCGCGCTGCAAGCAGGAAGTGCCGGAACTCCGCGAGATCACCCCCGGCCAGCGCGTGGCCTGCCACTTCGCCGAGACGCTGCCCGACCCGGGGCTGGACTATACGGGCGGCCTGACGGAGGCGGCGACGAAGCGCCTCGCCCTCTACGACGCCGCGCGCCGGAAGGCGGCGTGAGGTAAGTCCCTTCTTTTTCTGAAGAAAAAGAAGCAAAAAGACTTTGCCAGTTTGGCGCCGCGCTCTCCGCCAGCGTGTCGCCAACTGACAAAAGTTTTTTGGTTCTTTTTTCCAAAAAAGAACGTCTCACTTCTTCAGGCTCAGTTCCTCCAGCGCCGCCCGCACATCCGCCGGCAGCGGCGTGGAGCGGCGGGTGGCCGCATCCACCAGCACCACCACCCCATCCCCCGTGGCCGAGCACATCTCGCCCTGGAAGACGCCCTGCCCGGTGGTGAAGGAGCTGCGCCCGATGCCGGTGATGGCGGTGCCGATGCGGATCGGTCCCAGCTCCTGCATCTCCGCCAGGTAGTCGATGCTCATGCGGGCCAGCACGAAATAGGTTTCCGGCCCGCGCAGCAGGCGCTGCATCAGCTCGACGCGCGCCGTCTCCAGATAGGTGCCATAGACGGCGTTGTTCACATGGCCCAGCCGGTCCGTGTCGCCGAAGCGGATGCGCTCCTCTGTCCAGAGGGGGTAGGCGCCGGCATTCCGCAGCATCGGGTCGTTGGGCATGGTGTCTTCTCCGGGGTGGGGCGTTCAGCCTTCGTCGAGCATGGCGAGGACGGCCTCGGCGGCGGCCTCGCTGGGCAGGCCCTGCGGCGGGCGCAGCCGGTTCATCACCCGCTCGAAGCCGGCGCGCTGGGTGGCGACGGGGCCGGGCCGGGTCAGCAGCTCCTCCAGCGCCTCGGCCAGCAGCGCCGGCGTGCAGCGCTCCTGCAGGAATTCCGGGATCACCGGCGCATCGGCCAGCAGGTTGACGATGCTGACGAAGCGCACCTTGATCAGCCGCCGCACGATGGCGGCGGTGAGGGGGTTGACGCGGTAGCCCACCACCATCGGCACGCCGGCCAGCGCCACCTCCAGCGAGGAGGTGCCGGACTTGATCAGCCCCGCGCCATTCTCCCGCGCGGCGGCGTAGGCGTCGTATTTCTCCACCACGCCGCGCAGCAGGATGGGGGCGGGGTGCCAGCGCGCCGCGGCCTCGCGCACCGCCTCCTCCACCGGGCCGGCGAGCGGCACCACGGGGCGCAGATTGGGCACGCGGGCCGAGAGCCGCGCCAGCGCCTCGCCGAAGACGGGCAGCAGCCGCCCCACCTCGCTGCGCCGGCTGCCGGGCATCACCAGCAGCACCCGCTCCTCGGGCCGCAGCCCGTGCGCGGCGCGGAAGCGCGCGGCCTCCCCCCGGTCGGCGCCCGATTCCAGGATGGAATGGCCGACGAAGCTAACCGGGATGCCCGCGCGCTCGAAGAAGGGCGCCTCGAAGGGCAGCAGGGCCAGGATGCGGTCCACCTCGCGGGCGATGCGCCTCACCCGCCCCGGCCGCCAAGCCCAGACCTGCGGCGCGACATAGTGCGCCACGCGGAACCCCTGGGCCTTGGCGCGCTTCGCCACGCGCAGGGTGAAGCCCGGGCTGTCGATGGTCACGACCAGGGCCGGGCGGCGCGCGGCGATGTCGGAGGCCGTCTCGTCCAGCCGGCGGGCGAGGCGGCGGAGGTTGGGCAGCACCTCCAGCAGACCCATCAGCGCCAGCTCGCGCATCGGGAACAGGCTGTGGAAGCCCTGCTCGGCCATGCGCTCGCCGCCCACCCCGGCGAAGGTGAGGCCCGGGCGGCGGCGGCGCAGCGCGGCCATCAGCCGGGCGCCCAGCATGTCGCCCGAGGCCTCGCCGGCGACGAGGTAGAGCAGCGTCACGCGAAGCGCGCCACGGCCGGCTCGGGGAAGCCCTGGCGCGGCCAGTCCCGGTGGTTGCGCACCGCGCCTTCCTCCCGCACGCGGGCAATGCGCGCGGGGTCGAGATCGGCATAGATCCATTGCGGCGCGTCCAGCGCGCCATGGGCGATGACGCCATCCTCCGGGAAGCCGCGGTCGATCGGGCCGAAGACGGCGGCGTAGCCGCGGTTGCGGTCCAGCGCCGCCGACCACTCGGCCTCGCCCACCGTGGGGGCGATGGCGACGAAGCACTGGTTCTCCAGCGCCCGCGCGGCGGCGGAGAAGCGCACGCGGTTGAAGCCGTGCAGCGTGTCCGTGCAGGTGGGCACGAGCACCAGCCAGGCGCCGGCCTCCACCTGGGCGCGGACATGCTTGGGGAACTCGCTGTCGTAGCAGATGGAGAGGCCGATGCGGCCCCAGGGCGTGTCGAACACCACCGGCGCGGCGCCGGAAGCCACGCCCCAGCGCTCCATCTCGAAGCGCGTCATGGCGTGCTTGTCCTGGAAGGCCAGCGTGCCCTCCGGCGTGATCAGCGGCGCGCGGTTGCGGATGGCGCCGTCCGCGTCGCGCATCGGCAGGGAGCCGGGCACCAGCCAGAGGCCGGCCCGCCGCGCCGCGTGGCGCATCGAGGCCAGGATGGCGGGCGCCGCCTCCACCATGGCGGCCAGCTCCTCCGCCTCCCCGGCCGGGGACCGGCCCGCGAGCGCCGAGCCCAGCTCGACGCAGGCATATTCCGGCAGCACCGCCATCTCGGCGCCGCGCGCGCGGGCCTCGTCCAGCCAGCGGTCCAGCTTGGCCTCCCAGGCGGCGACGCTGCCCGGGCGCTCGACGGGGTATTGCAGCAGGGCGAGGCGGAGCGTCCGGCTCATGCTTGGGTCTCCAGCGCGGGCAGCGGCGCCCCGGTGAGGGATTTCAGCCAGAAGGAGAGGCGGTGTGGCACCTCTTCCGTCCCGCCCGGCTCCTGCCAGCGCATGGTGCAGGCGAGGGCGGGGTAGGGGGTATAGCCGCGCTTGCGCCAGAAGGCGTCGAGCGGGGTGTAGTCCGCCGGGCGGCGCGGGTCCGCCGCGTCGCGGAGCACGGCGCAGAAGGCGGCGTGGTCGGTGCCGAGGCTGCGGGCGTGTTCCTCCCGCCGGCGGAAGAACTCCACCCCCGCCCCCTGGCCCCGGTAGGGCGCGAGCAGCACGCTCTCGCCGAAATAGGTGTAGCGGGCGGGGTCCAGCCCGGCATCGAGGAAGGCGGCGCGCACCGTGCCATGGGTCTCGCCCATCGGCTCGCAGGTGGCGATGCCGACCGGCTCCGCCCCGTCCAGCGCCACCACCACGGCGGCGCCGGGGGCATCGGCATAGGCGCGGAGGTAGCGCGCCTCGTAGGCCTCGTCGCCCTCGTAGAGATAGGGCCAGTCGCGGAACACCGCGATGCGCAGCCGGGCCAGCGCCGGCAGCAGCGGGTGCAGCGCGCCGCCACGCAGCGTCTCGAAGCGGAGGGAGGAAGCGACCATGCCTCCCCGGATAAAGGTTTTGCGGCGCGGCGGCGAGAGGGGGCGGGCCCGCCCGGCCTCTCCGCCACGCTCACCTTCTTTCAACGCATGGTGACTAGGGTGGGGACGTCCTTGGGGAAAGGGCGGCGAGACCTGCAGGCGGGCCAGCCGGAGTGTCTCCGACCCGCCCCCGCATCATTGGGAAACGCCTCATGCCGCTGCTTGCAAGGCTGCCTCTCGGTACGGCCATCATGGCGGGCTTCGCGGCCATGCTGGCACTGATGGCGATGATCACCGGCGTGGCCATCCACCAAGTCAACGGGATCAACGACAACCTGACCCTGATGAACGACGTGAACAGCGTCAAGCAGCGCTACGCGATCAACTTCCGCGGCAGCGTGCATGACCGCGCCATCAGCCTGCGCGATGTCGTCCTGGCCGGCACGCCGCAGGAGCGGCGCTCCGCCATCGACGAGATCGACAGGCTGGCGCGGTTCTACGCCGAATCCGCCACCGCGCTCGACACCATGTTCGCCCGCCGCAGCGACATCACGGCGCGGGAGCGCGAGATCCTGGCCGGTATCAAGGAGATCGAATCGCGCACCCTGCCGCAGATCCGTCAGGTCGTCGCCGAGCAGGAGGCCGGCCGCGGCGAGGCGGCGCACCGGATGCTGATGCAGCAGGCGGCGCCGAGCTTCACCGAATGGCTGAAGCGCATCAACGCCTTCATCGACCTCCAGGAAGCCAGCAACCGGGCCATCTCGCAGCAGTCGCGGGAGACCTCCGGCGGCTTCCAGGCGCTGATGGCCGTGGTCTTCTGCATCGCTCTGGCGGTCGGCGCCGGCTTCGCCATGCTGGGCATCGGCGCCGTGCGGCCCCTGCGGCAACTGGCGGCCCTGATGATGCGCAGCGCCCATGGCGAGCACCATGTCGTGCTGCCGCAGCCTTCGGGGAGCAACGAGGTGGCCGAGATCACCCGCGCCGCCCTCCTGTTCCGCGAGAAGATGCTGGAGGTGGACCGGATGGCGGCCGAGCGCCTGCGGGAGAAGGCGCGGATGGAGGAGCGGGCGAATGCGCTGGCGCGCCTAGTGGGGGATTTCGACACCCGCGCCGCCCGGCTGGTCGAGCAGTTGCGCGGCGGCGCCCAGGCGCTGCAGGGCTCGGCGCGCAGCCTCTCGGACGGCGCCGGCAGCTCCTGCCGCCAGGCCGGCGAGGTGACGGGCGCCGCCGAGCAGGCCAGCGCCAATGTGCAGACCGTGGCGGCCGCGGCCGAGGAGCTTTCCGCCTCCGTCGCCGAGATCTCCCGCCAGGTGGCGCAATCCTCCCGCGTGGCGGCCGAGGCGGCCAGCGCCGCCCAGCGCACCGACACCACGGTGCGCGCCCTTGCCGAAGGCGCCCAGCGCATCGGGGAGGTGGTCAACCTGATCAACGACATCGCCGGGCAGACCAACCTGCTGGCGCTCAATGCCACGATCGAGGCGGCACGTGCGGGGGAGGCGGGCAAGGGCTTCGCCGTGGTGGCGTCCGAGGTGAAGAACCTCGCCAGCCAGACCGCCCGCGCCACCGAGGAGATCGGCGGGCAGATCGGCCAGATCCAGCAGGCGACGCGCGAGGCGGTGGCGGCCATCCAGAGCATCGCCAACACCATCAACGAGGTGAACGAGATCGCCGCCGCCATCGCCGCCGCCGTGCAGGAACAGGGTTCCGCCACCAACGAGATCGCCCGCAACGTGCAGCAGGCCGCCTCCGGCACGCAGTCGGTGACGCACAGCATCGGCGAGGTCAGCCGCTCGGCACAGCAGGCCATGGCGATGGCGCAGGAGCTGCTCCGGTCGGCCGAGGCCGTCTCGCGCCAGTCCGGCGAACTGGAAGGGACGATCGGCGGCTTCCTGCAACAGGTCCGGGCCGCCTGAGCCGCCGCGCCGGAACCGCGCCGCGGTCTCCTCTCCACCGTCAGGCCGGCAAGCCGCGCAGCGCCGCGCCGTGGCGCTGCTGCGCGTATTTCGTGCCTGTGCGCCGCGCCCTGGGGGTGTTCCTGCACGGCCCGGCACCGGGCCTCCCCGCCTCGTGAGGGAGGCCCCCCTCTGGCCGGGCCGGGCCGGCGGCGGCACTATGGGGCATGGCCCAGACCCCTCTGACCAACACCCTCCTCCCCGGCGACCTGCTGCCGCCCATCGCCCTGCCGGACGCGGCGGGCGAGGCGGTGGACCTGTTCCACCAGAGCCTGGCCGGCCTGTCCTGCGTGCTGGTGCTGGGCCGCCCCCCGGCGCGGCCGGAGGCGGCGCAGGCCCGCGCGGCCGCGCTGGACGCGCGGCTCTTCCTGGTGGCGCCGCAGCGCCCCGACGGCGCCGCCCGGCGCGAGGACGCGCCCCGGCGCCTGTTCGACCCGGAGCGCCGCCTGTTCAACGCCTTCGGCCTGCCGGAAGGCGGCGTGGCGGTGATCTCGCCGCGCGGCCGGCTGGCCTTCCTGCAGGCGGGGGAGGGCGCGCTGGAGGCGGCGCTCGAGGCCCTGCCGAGGCCCGCCGCCGCGCCACCCGTCATCCGCCGCGGCGGCGCGCCGGTGCTGCTGGTGCCGGGCGTGCTGGAGCCGGCGCTGATCGCCGCCCTGCTGGCGCATTGGGAGAAGGGCGAGAAGAGCCACGACCGCGTGGCCTCCACCACCGGCCAGGGAGCGGCCGCCGGCATCAAGCGCCGCACCGATGTCTGGCTGGACGACCGCGCGCTCTACGCCACCTTCCGCCAGCGGCTGGAGCGGCGCGTGCTGCCGGAGCTGTGGCGCGCCTTCCGCTTCCGTGCCGCCAGCTTCGAGGCGCCGCGCCTCGGCTGCTACGACGCCGCCAATGCCGGCGGCTTCGGCGCGCACCGCGACAACCGCACGCCCTTCACCGCGCATCGCCGCTTCGCCATGAGCCTCAACCTCAACTCGGGCGAATACCAGGGCGGCGCGTTGCGCTTCCCCGAATTCGGCCCGGACCTCTACGAGCCGGAGGCGGGCGGCGCGGCGCTGTTCTGCTGCGACCTGCTGCACGAGGCGCAGCCCGTCACGCAGGGGCGGCGCTTCGCGCTGTTCACCTTCCTGACGGATGCGGCGGGGGCGGAGCAGGAGAAGCGGCTCATCGCCGAGCGCGAGGCGGCGGGCGAGCGCGGCGTGGCGATACGCTGACACGCCGCCACGGCGGCGGGAGGAGCCGTGCTCTCCCCGCCTGCCTCATTCGGCGTAGATCATCTTCCGCGTCATGCCGCCATCGGCGACGAACTCACCGCCGGTGACGAAGCCCGCCTGCGGCCCCACCAGCCACGCCACCAGCGCCGCGATGTCCTCGACGCGCCCGACCCGCCCGGCGGGATGCTGCGCGTGGTCCTCCGGCCGCAATGCCTCCCCGCTGACATCGATCCAGCCCGGGCTGACGCAGTTGGCCCGCACGTCGGGGCCGAGGCTGACGGCCAGCGCATGGGTCAGCGCCAGGATGCCGCCCTTGGTGGCGGAGTAGGATTCCGTGTCCGGCTCCGACATGTGGGCGCGGGTGGAGGCGATGGTGACGATGCTGCCGCGCGCCGCGCGGAGCAGCGTCTCGGCGGCGCGGGCGAGCAGGAAGGCGCTGGTCAGGTTGGTGCCCAGCACCTTGTTCCATTCGGCGAGGGAGAGCGCGGCCAGCGGCTTGCGCACCATGATGCCGGCATTGCAGACCAGCGCGTCCAGCCGCCCCTCCTGCCGCGCGATGCCGTCCACCAGCGCACCGACCGCCGCCTCGTCCGAGACATCGGCGATGACATGGCGCGTGCCGGCCTCGCCCGGGTTGAGGTCGGCGGTGACGACGCGCCAGCCCTCCCGCTTCAGGTGGCTGGCGATGCCCGCGCCGATGCCGTGCGCGGCGCCGCTGACGAGGGCGACGGGGGAGGATGGGGTCATGGTCTGGCTCATGGATCGTGCAACGCGCGGGCTGGCCCCGCGCTGCGGGGCGGCGCCGCGCCGGGGCCTCACATCATCGGGGCGTAGCGGGCCACCTCGTTGAAGATGTCGCGCACCGCGGCGGAGAGGCTGCGGTTGAGCTGCTCCATGTCGGCCACCGCGTCGATGCGCGGCTGGGCGCGTTCCAGCTCGGTGGGGGCCAGCAGCATCGGGAACAGCCCGGCGGCCCGCGTCAGCCCGATCAGCAGGCAGTCGCGCGGCTCCGGCACGCCCTCCTCGAAGATGACGTTCATCAGCCGCGCCTTCACCTCGCGTTCCTCCTTGTCGGAGATCTGCGGGTAGCGGCGCTCGGGGAAGATCCAGAGGAAGCGCCCTTCCTCCGCCTTCAGGATGCCGCGCTCGATCAGGCGGTTGAAATAGTGGTCGCGGTGGCGGTCGGCGTCGCGCGACAGGGTCTCGATCCACCAGCGGTTGCCCCGCGGCTCCGCCTCGGCGGCGATGCGGCCCAGCACCTCGTCCAGCACCGCGTCGCCCGTCGGCGTGGCGTCGCGCACCGAGAGGCGGCCGGGCTCGGTGGCGATGCGCTCCTCCAGCAGCAACTCGGCGAGGATGGCGCCGGTCAGCGCGTAGTCGCCCGAGGGCGCGGCGCGGTCGGTCAGGCGGCCCGTCTCGTCATCGAGCATGAGCAGGAGGATCTCCTCCGGCATGGTCAGCGGCATGGGCGTTCTCCGGTGCGGTGGTTCATCGTGGTGTTAAAGCCAGGGAAGCGCCTGGGTTTGGCCCCGTCAAAGCACGGGCTGGAGAACGGCCACGGCGCAGCCGGCTCAGCCGGCCGCGATGCGCGCCTCGGCCGCCGCGGCCTGGCAGAAGGCGGCCAGTCCTTCCTCGATGGCGCTGCGCGGCAGGTCGCGCAGGATGAACACCAGCCGCGAGCGGCGCGGCTGCCCCGCCGGCCAGGCCGGCAGGAAGGTGGGATTGTGCCAGACGCTCTGCACGCCATGGATCACCACCGGCCGGTCCTGTCCCTCCAGGTCCAGGATGCCCTTCACCCGCAGCACCGCATCGCCCCGCGTGGCGGTGAGGACCTCCAGCCAGGTGGCCAGCCCCTCCCAGGGCAGGGGGGTGTCGTAGGTCAGGCAGAAGGCGTGGATGCGTGAATCGTGCCGGTTCGGGTCGTGGCCATGATGCACATGGCCATGGTGGTGGTCCCCGTGCCCATGCTCATGCCCGTGCTCCGCCCAGGCCGCCTCGTCGAGCCAGTGGCGCAGCTCGGGGGTGCGGGTGGCGGGGTCGAAGGGGCCGCAGCCCAGCAGGGCCTCTGGCGCCACCGCGCCGCCGGTGACGGCGACCGGCACCACCCCCGGGTTCAGCGCGCGCAGCCGCGCGGTCAGCGCCGCCAGCGCGGCGGGCGGGGCGAGGTCGGTCTTGCTCAGCAGCAGCCGGTCGGCCACCGCCGCCTGCCGCACCGCCTCGGGCTGGGCATCCAGCGTGGCGGCGCCGTTCACCGCGTCCACCAGCGTCACCACGCCATCCAGCACGAAGTCCCGCGCCACGGCGGGCTCGGCCATCAGCGTCTGCAGGATGGGCAGCGGGTCGGCGAGGCCGGTGGTCTCGATCACCACCCGCCGCAGCGCCTGGCCCTGCCGCACCCGCCCGGCGATGCGCCCCAGCGCCAGGGCGAGGTCGCCGCGGATGGTGCAGCAGAGGCAGCCGGATTGCAGCAGCACCGCATCCTCGTCGGACGTCTCCACCAGCAGGTGGTCGAGCCCGATCTCGCCGAACTCGTTGATCAGCACGGCGGTGCCGGCCATCGCGGGCTGCTTCAGCAGGTGGTTCAGCAGCGTCGTCTTGCCGGCGCCGAGGAAGCCGGTCAGCAGCGTGACCGGCAGCGGGAAGGACGGAGCCTCAGCAACCCCCGGATCAACGGCCTCCGGATCAACGGCCATAGAGCACCGCCGGGTCCACCTCGGGCGCCGCGATCGGCACCAGTTCGCCCTCGCGCAGCGCCTGGTAGAAGCAGGAGCGGCGGCCGGTGTGGCAGGCCACGCCCTTCTGCGCCACCAGCGCCAGGATGGTGTCGCCATCGCAATCCAGCCGCAGGTCCACCAGATGCTGCTCCTGGCCGGAGGTCTCGCCCTTGCGCCAGAGCGCGTTGCGGCTGCGGCTGAAATAGACCACACGTCCGGTGGCCAGCGTCTCCTGCAGGGCCTCGGCGTTCATCCAGGCCATCATCAGTACCTCGCCGGTGGCATGGTCCTGGGCGATGGCGGGCACCAGCCCCTGCTCGTTGAACCGCGTGGCGGCAAGGAAGCGGGCGCGGGCATCGGGTTCGGCAACCGGCATGGGGCGGTTTCTCCACTCAGGTCGGGTTACTATATAACATCTGTGACGGTTCGGGAGAGAGCGCATGGCGGCAGGGCAGGGTGGCGCGGAGGGGATGCCCCACGGCGCGCCGGGCGGGGTGGAGCAGGCGCTGCACGCGGCCGAGGCCCGCTGCCTGCGCGCCGGCGTGCAGCTGACGCCGCTGCGCCGGCAGGTGCTGGAGCTGGTGCTGGAGGCGGAGCAGCCACTCGGCGCCTATGCGCTGCTGGACCGGCTGAAGGCGCAGCGGCCGGGGGCGGCGCCGCCCACCGTCTACCGGGCGCTGGATTTCCTGCTGGAGCAGGGTCTGATCCACAAGGTGGAGCGGCTCAACGCCTTCATCGGCTGCGTCGAGGCCGGGCACGCGCACCATGAGGGGCATGGGCACGACCATGCCCACCAATTCCTCATCTGCCGGCAATGTGGCCTGACCGTGGAGCTGAGCGACCATGCCGTAGCGCATGCGCTCGACGACGCGGCCCGGCGCGCGGGCTTCCGCATCGGCAACGCCACGGTGGAGGTCGAGGGCCTCTGCGCCGGCTGCGCGGCCGGCTGAGGCGCGGCCGGCTGAGGCGTGGCAGGGGAGGCGCCGCCCCTCCTGCCACGGCGTTCCGTCAGTTGCCTTCCGGCTCCTCCTTGTCGAGGTAGAAGAGCAGCAGGGAGCGGCCGGTCACGGTGTAGCTCTCGCCGATCTCGAACTTGTCCTCCACGTCCTTCTCGGTGCCGAAGATGTTGGTGTCCAGCAGGCGGATCCAGGCGCGGCCACCCTGGCTCTCCGGCAGGGTGAACTCCACCGCGTCGTGGTGGGCATTCATGATCTGCAGCAGCGTCACGTCATGGCCGGGGCGGCGGATGCCGCTCTCCTGCGCCCGCCCGTCCAGCATCCGGGCGAAGCAACGGGTGTTGGGGTCCTCCCAGTCCGCGCTGTCCATCTCCTCGCCCGAGGGCTTGAACCAGGAGAGGCCCTTGACCCCGCTCGCCTCATGGAACTCGCCCGAGAGGAAGCGGCCGCGGCGCAGCACGGGGAAGCGGTCCCGCAGCCGGGCCAGGCGGCGGGTGAAGGCGGCGAGGCGCTTGCCCTTGTCGTCCCAATCCCAGTCCAGCCAGGAGATCTCGTTGTCCTGGCAGTAGGCGTTGTTGTTGCCCTGCTGGGTGCGGCCGAACTCGTCGCCGGCCAGCAGCATCGGCGTGCCCTGGCTGAAGTAGAGCGTGGCCAGCATGTTGCGGATCTGCCGCTCGCGCAGCGCATTGATCTCCGGGTCGTCGGTCGGGCCCTCGACGCCGTAGTTGTAAGAGTAGTTGTGCGAATGGCCGTCGCGGTTCTCCTCGCCATTCGCCTCGTTGTGCTTTTCGTTGTAGGTGACGAGGTCGTTCAGCGTGAAGCCGTCATGCGCGGCCAGGAAGTTCACGCTGGCCCAAGGCTTGCGCCCGTGGTGGTCGAACAGGTCGGCCGAGCCGGAGAGGCGGTTGCCAAGATCGGCCGCCTTGCCTTCCTCGCCCACCCAGAAGGCGCGCACCGTGTCGCGGTACTTGTCGTTCCACTCGGCCCAGCCGGGGGCGAAGTTGCCCACCTGGTAGCCGCCCGGCCCGATGTCCCACGGCTCGGCGATCAGCTTGACGTCGGCCAGCACCGGGTCCTGGTTGCAGGCCTTGAGGAAGGCGGACTGGTCGTCGAAGCCGTGCGGCTCGCGCGCCAGGATGGTGCCGAGGTCGAAGCGGAAGCCATCGACATGCATCTCGTTCACCCAGTAGCGCAGGCTGTCCGTCACCATCTGCAGCACGCGCGGGTGGGAGAGGTTCACCGTGTTCCCGGTGCCGGTGTCGTTGATGTAGTAGCGCTTCTGGTCCGGCAGCAGGCGGTAGTAGCTGGCGTTGTCGATGCCCTTGAAGGACAGCGTCGCGCCGCGCTCATTGCCCTCGGCCGTGTGGTTGTACACCACGTCCATGATGACCTCGAGCCCGGCATCGTGCAGCCGGGCCACCATCTCCTTGAACTCGGCGAAGGCGAAGTCCTGGTTGCGGGCGTAGCGCCGCGCCGGCGAGAAGAAGCCCAGGGAGTTGTATCCCCAGTAGTTGATCATCCCCTTCTCGAGCAGGTAGTCGTCGTTGAGGAAGAAGTGGATCGGCAGCAGCTCGACCGAGGTGACGCCGAGCGACTTGATGTGCCGGATCACGTCGCGGTTGCCGAGGCCGGCATAGGTGCCGCGCTGGTCCTCGGGCACCAGCGGGTGCAGCTTGGTGACGCCCTTGACATGCGCCTCATAGAAGATGGTGCGCTCCCACGGGATGCGCGGGCGGCGGTCATTGCCCCAGGTGAAGGCGGGGTCCACCACGCGGCATTTCGGCATGAAGGGCGCGCTGTCGCGCTCGTCGTAGGAGAGGTCCTCCGCCTCGTGCCCGATGGTGTAGCCGAACAGCGCGTGGTCCCACTTCAGGTCGCCCACATGGCTCAGCGCGTAGGGGTCCAGCACCAGCTTGTTGGGGTTGAAGCGGTGGCCTTCCTCCGGCGCGTAGGGGCCGTGCACGCGGTAGGCGTAGATGGTGCCGGGCCGTGCATCGGGCAGGAAGCCGTGGAACACCTCGCTGGTGTATTCCGGCAGCTCGATCCGCTCCAGCTCGGTCTCGCCGCTGGCGTCGAACAGGCAGAGCTCAACCTTGGTGGCATGGGCCGAGAACAGGGCGAAATTCACGCCCAGGCCGGTCCAGGTGGCGCCCAGGGGGTTGGGCCGCCCTTCGGAAATACGAGAGACGTTGATCGCGGGGGGCACAGGGAGGTCCTCGTTGGGGGAGTCCCTGGCTAAGCGCCGCAGCCGCGCCCCGGGTTGCGGGGCGCGGCGGAAATCCCTCGCGGTCCGGTGTGCTCAGCCGGGCGTGATGCCGGCCTCGCGGATGACGGGCGGCCAGAGCGCCATCTCCGCCGCCAGGCGCTGGCGCAGGGCGGCGGCGTCCCCGTCCATCAGCACCACGCCCTGGTTCTCCACCCGGGCACGCAGCGCCGGGTCCGCCAAGGCGGCGCGGAGGGCGCCGTGCAGCCGCTCCAGCACCGGCGGCGGCGTGCCGGCGGGCGCGAACAGCCCCTGCCACAGCACGCCCGCGCAGCCCTCGAAGCTCTCCGCCACCGAGGGCAGCTCCGGCAGGCTCGGGATGCGCCCGGGCGAGGAGATGGCCAGCAGCCGCGCCTTGCCCTCCTGCACCAGCGGCCGCACGTCGAGCGGCGTGGCGTAGAACAGGTCGATGCGGCCGGTGCGCAGCTCCAGCAGGGCGGGGCCGGCGCCGCGGAAGGGGATGTGCGTCATCTGCGCGCCGGCGCGCTGCAGCAGCAGCTCGGTCAGCAGGTGGTTCACCGAGCCGGAGCCGGAGCTGCCGTAGTTGAGGTGGCCCGGCTTCTCGCGTGCCAGCGCCATCAGCCCGGCCAGGTCCCGCGCCGGCACTTCCGGGCGCACCGCCAGGGCGAAGGGGCTGTAATAGACCTCGCCGATGGGCGCGAAGGCCGCCAGAGGGTCCGCCGGCGTGGCGCCGGGCGTCAGCGCCGGGTTGATGGCCAGGCTGTTGGTGCCGACCAGCAGGGTGTGGCCATCCGGCCGCGCCTGCGCCACGGCGGTGGCGGCGATGGCGGTGGCGGCGCCGGTGCGGTTCTCGACCACCACGGGCTGGCCGAGCTCCTGCTGCAGCCGCTCGGCCACCAGCCGCACCATCACATCGGTCAGCCCGCCCGGCGCGTAGCCGATGAGGAGGCTGACAGGGCGGCTGGGATAGGTCTCGGCCCGCGGCAGGGCCGGCCGCGCGAGGGCCAGGGCGGCGGCCCCGGCCAGGACATGGCGCCGGTTCGGCATGGATGTTCCCCCGTTCTTCTGGTTCGGAGGGGGAGGCTAGCACCGGCCGGCGCGGGGTGGCGACAGGCGCGCCCCGCGCCGCCCGCCCTCAGCGCGGCAGGCCGTCCAGCCCCGCCTCCAGGTCGGCGATCAGGTCGGCCGTCTCCTCCAGGCCGATGTGGAAGCGCACCGTCGGGCCCTGCAGCACGCCGGCATCGGTGGCGGTGCGGGTGATGTACTGGGTGGTGGGCAGCGCCAGGCTCTCATAGCCGCCCCAGGAGGCGCCGATGCCGAACAGCTTCAGCCCGTCCACCACCGCGTTGATCTGCTTCACGTCGTAGCGCGGCTGGAACACCACGCCGAAGAGCGAGCAGCCGCCGGTGAAGTCCCGCTTGAACAGCGCGTGCTGCGGGTGGCTGGGCAGGGCCGGGTGGATGACGCGCAGCACCTCCGGCCGGCCCTCGAACCAGCGCGCCACGGCCAGCCCCGCCTCGTACTGGTGCTTCAGCCGCATCGGCATGGAGCGCAGGCCGCGCAGCGCCAGCCAGCAATCATCGGGGCTGGCGTAGTGGCCGATCTCGCGCGCCGCCGAGGCCACGCGCACCCAGTCCTCCTCCGAGGCCACGGTCACGCTGCCCAGCAGCACGTCCGAATGCCCGCCAACATACTTGGTCAGCGCCTGGATCGAGACGTCGACGCCCTTGGTGAAGGGCTGGAAGTGGTGGATGCCCCAGGTGTTGTCCATCAGCACCTTGGCGCCGTGGGCATGCGCCACCTCGGCCAGCGCCGGGATGTCCTGCAGCTCGAAGGTGTGGCTGCCCGGGCTCTCGGTGTAGAGCACCTTCGTGTTCGGGCGCAGCAGCGCCTGCAGGCCGGCGGCGTCGATCGTCGGGTCGTAGTAGCTGGTCTCGATGCCGAAGCGCTTCAGCATTCCCTCCGCCACGCGGCGCGTCGGGCCATAGACGCTGTCGGGGATCAGGCAGTGCTCGCCCGCCGAGAGATAGGCCATCAGCGGCAGGGTGCAGGCGGCGAGGCCGGTGCCGGTGATGAGGGCGCGGGTGCCGCCCTCGATCTCGGCCACCATGTTCTCCAGCGCGAAATGCGTGGGTCCGCCGGCGGTGCCGTAGGTCATCACCTGCTCGAGCGAGCGGGCGTTCAGCGCGCCGCGCGCCTCGCAGGAGGGGTAGAGCACCGTCGAGCCGCGGTGGACCGGGGTGTTGACGAAGCCATGCTCGCGCACGCCGGGCCGCCCGCCATGCGCCATGCGGGTGGCGAAGCCATGGCCGGTGTTGGTGCCGTGCTTCGGGCCGTGGGGAACGTCGTCGGGCATCAGGGGGTGCTCTGCTTCGGGGTTTCGGGGCGGCTGGCCCATTCGGTCCAGGAGCCGTCATAGACGGCGGGCTCGGGCAGGCCGGCCTGCACCAGCCCCAGCGCCAGCACGCAGGCGGTGACGCCGGTGCCGCAGGAGGTGACGAGCGCCTTGCTGCCATCGACGCCCGCCTCGGCGAAGCGGGCGCGCAGCCGCTCGGGCGGCAGCATCGTCATGTCGGGCGCCAGCAGCTCGGTGATCGGCACGCTGGCGGCGCCGGGCATGTGGCCGGAGGGCAGGCCGGGCCGCGGTTCCGGCGCCGTGCCGTCGAAGCGGCCCTTGGCGCGGGCGTCGAGGATCAGCGCCGAGCGGTCGGCCACGATGCGCTTGACGTCGCCGATGCCGGCGAGGCGGCGGGCGATGAAATCGGCCCAGAAATCCTGCTTCTGCGCCGTGGCGGGGGCGCCGGTGGCGGTGGCGCGGCCCTCGGCCAGCCATTTCGGCAGGCCGCCATCCAGCACGGCGGCGTTCTCGTGGCCGAACAGCCGCATCAGCCACCAGCCGCGCGCCGCCGAGAACAGTCCCTTCTGGTCGTAGAACACCACGCGGTGGGCGTTGGAGATGCCGAGCTGCCCCAGCATCCGCGCGGCGCGGCCCGGGGTGGGGGCCATGTGCGGCAGGTCCGTCTCCGGGTCGGCCACGGCGTCGATGTCGAAGAAGCCGGCGCCGGGGATGTGCGCGGCGGCGAATTCGGCCAGCGCGTCCTTCGGCTCGTTGGGCAGGTACTTGGTGGTGTCGAACACCAGCAGGTCCGGCTTGCCGAGCTCGGCCGCCAGCCATTCGGTGGAAACGAGGTTGTTCATGCGTTTCATCCCTCCAGCGTGATGTAGACGCGCCGGTTCTGCTTGCCCTTGTTCTCGAGCTTGGTGACGGTGACGGGGCCGATCTCCCCCGTGCGCGCCACATGCGTGCCGCCGCAGGGCTGGAGATCGACCGGCGAGGCCTCGGCGCCGATCCGCACCAGCCGAACCTGCCCGGCGCCGCGCGGCGGCTTCACCGAGAGGGTGCGCACCAGGCCCGGATTCTCGTCCAGCTCCGCCTCGGTGATCCAGCGCTCGCCCACCGCGTGGTCCTCGGCGGCGAGCGCGGTGAGGCGCTCGCTCAGCCATTCCTTGCTGGGCGGCTCGGCCAGGTCGAAATCCAGCCGCGACTTCTCCACCCCGATCTGCCCGCCGGTGACGCCGGCGCCGGGGATCAGGCTGCACAGCAGGTGCAGGGTGGTGTGCATCCGCATCAGCCGGTGGCGGCGCGGCCAGTCCAGCGCGGCGGTGACCTCGGTGCCGGGGGCGGGGAGGGGCGCGTCGGGCGCCGGCAGGTGCAGCACCGCGCCGGCCTCGCCCTTCACCGCGTTGCTCACGGGCATCTCGCCCCCCGCCCAGCGCAGCCAGCCGGTGTCCCCCGGCTGGCCGCCGCCCTGGGCGTAGAACACGGTGCGGTCCAGGACCACGCCCTCCGGCCCCGAGGAGACCACCGTGGCGGTGCATTCGCGGGCATAGGGCTCGGTGCGGAACAGCGTCTCTGTCATCAATCCATCCATTCGGTATCGAGGCGCGGCGCGTTGACCTGCAACCAGAGCAGGGACATCGCCGCCGTGACGTTGCGGATCTCGTTGCGGGCGAGCTGGGCCAGGGCCTCGTCCAGCGGCAGCACCAGGATGCGCGTCTCCTCGCCCTCCGCCTCCAGCCCGCGCAGGCCGAGCAGCCCTGCCTCGGGCAGGGAGACGCGGCCGCAGTAGAAGTGCATCCGCTCGTCGCAGCCGCCCTGCATCAGCATGAACTGGCCGATCGGTTCCACGCGGTCGGGCACCAGCCCGGTCTCCTCCTCCGCCTCGCGCCGCGCGGCAAGCTCGGGGTCCTCGCCCTCGCCGAGCAGGCCGGCGGGGCATTCGCGCATCACCGGCGCCTCGCCCGCGGCCAGGGCGGGCAGGCGGAACTGCTCGATCAGCGCCACGCGGCGGGTGCGCGGGTCATAGGGCAGCAGCACCACGCCCTGGCCGCGCCGCCACATCTCCCAGGTGAGCAGGGCGGAGGGCGTGCCGTCGCTGCGCCGGTAGCGGAAGCGCACGACCTGCAGCGCGAAGCGGCCGGACCAGGCAACCTCGTCGCTCTCCGGCAGGTAGAGCGGGTGCGGCGGCACCGGCGGCGCCTTGGGGTGCCGCGGGGATGGTCTGGCCTTCATGCGGGGGGCAGCCTAACCTCGTCTGGAAACGCCACAATCATGAGCCGCCCCATTTCCTCCGTCCATGCCCCGCCGGCCCGTCCTGACGACAGGGGCGCGCTGCTCGCCGCGCGCGCCGCGCCATCCTCTGCGTCATGGGGGCAGCCCTCACCTTCGCCCTCGCCGCCGTGGCGGTGAAGCTGCTGGGCGGGGCCATCCCGGTCATGCAGGTCATCCTGTTCCGCAACCTCTTCGCGATCCCGGTGCTGCTGGCCCTGGCGCTGGCCACCGCCCCGCCGGGAGGGCGGAGCGCGGTCCTGGCCACGCGCAACCCGTGGTCGCATGTGCAGCGCATCGTCTACGGGCTGATCGGCATGTTCGGCAGCTTCTACGGCTATGTCCACCTGCCGCTGGCCACCGTCACGGCGCTGGGCTTCACCATGCCGCTGTTCCTCACCGCCCTGTCCATCCCGCTGCTGGGGGAGAAGGTGGGGTGGCGCCGGTGCAGCGCGGTGCTGGTGGGCTTCGCCGGCGTGCTGCTGATGCTCCGCCCCGGCTTCGGCGGCGGCGGCGTGCTGCCGGGCGGCGCGGTGGCGGCGGTGCTGGCCGGCGCCGTGGCCTGGGCGCTGGCGATGATCACCATCCGCCGCATGGGCGCGCAGGGGGAGAGCGGCGCCGCCATCGTGCTGTGGTTCGCCATCGGCGGCAGCGTGGTGGGGGCGGCGGCGGCGATTCCCGGCTGGGTCTGGCCGACGCCCGCGCAATGGGGGCTGCTGGCGGCGGTGGGCCTCGTCTCCGCCCTGGCGCAGCTGCTGATGACGGCCGCCTACCGCAGCGGCGAGACGACGCTGATCGCACCCTTCGAGTATTCCGGCATCCTCTGGACCATGACGCTGGGCATCCTGGTCTGGGGCGAGCGGCCGGATGGCTGGGATTTCGCCGGCATCGCCGTGCTGGTGGCCTCGGGCCTCTACATCTGGCACCGCGAGGTGCGGCTCGGGGTGAAGCGCTGAGGCCGGGGGGCGGTGCGGGGGGCGGTGGCTGAGGGAGCGCGCCAGGGCCGGGATGCCGGCCCTGGCATGCCGGTCAGCTCCGCACCTCGGCCAGGAAGGCGCCGACCGCCTCCTGCAGGCTGTCGGTCTGCCGGCCCAGCGCGCCGGCGGCGCCGGTGAGCTGCGCGGCGACGCCCTGGGTCTCCTGGGCGCCATGCGTCAGGCCGGCGGCCAGCGCGCTGACCTTGCGGTTGCCCTCGGCGGCGTGGTGGATGCTGGCGGCGATCTCGCGCGTGGTCTGCCCCTGCTGCTCGACGGCGGCGGCGATGGCGGTGGAAACCTCGCCCACCGCCCCGATGGCGCGGGCGATGTTCTCGATCGCCGCCACCGCCTCGCGCGTCGCGTCCTGCACCTGGCCGATCTGGCCGCTGATCTCCTCCGTCGCGCGGGCGGTCTGGCTGGCCAGGTTCTTCACCTCGGAGGCGACGACGGCAAAGCCCTTGCCGGCCTCGCCGGCGCGCGCCGCCTCGATGGTGGCGTTCAGCGCCAGCAGGTTGGTCTGCCCGGCGATGCTGCTGATCAGCCCCACCACGTCGTCGATCCGCCTGGCGCCCTCGGCCAGCGCCTGCACCACCGTGTCCGTGCGGTGGGCGTCCTCCACCGCGCGCGCGGTCATCTGCGCCGAATGCGAGACCTGGCGGCGGATCTCGTCCACCGAGGCCGTCAGCTCCTGGGTGGCGCTGGCCACGGTCTGCACCGTGGCGCTGGCCTCCTGCGCCACCTCGGCCAGGGTGTGCGAGGCACCGCCCATCCGCCCGGCGGTGCCGGACATGACCTGCACCGCCTGATCCAGCGCGCCGGCGGAGGCGCCGACGCCCTGCACCACGCCGCTCACCCGCGCCTCGAAGGTGCCGGCCAGGGCGTGCAGCGCCGCCTGCCGGCTGGCGCGTTCGGCGGTGGCATAGCTCTCCAGCAGCACCTCCAGGTCCAGCCAGGCGACGCGCACCAGCGCGGCGCGCAGCCCGGCGGCCCGTCGCCGGGCGGCAAAGGGCCACAGGCGCCCCAGGCCGCGCGGCGCCAGCGCCTCCGCCAGCATGTCGGCCACGCCATGCGCCACGGTGGCGTGGCAGATGGCCACGGCGTAGCCCGGCACGCCATGGCGGTAGAAGGCATCGGCCAGGGCGCGGGCGGAGGCGGTGAAGCCCTCGTCCAGCTGGCCGCTGGCCAGGCGCAGCCAGTGCGCCAGCCGCACGCGGTGCACCTCGGGCCGGGCCAGGGCGGACTGGATCTCGGGCCAGGGCGCGAAGCGGGCTTGCAGGCTCTCGATCAGCGAGGGCAGCCGCTGCTGCAACAGCGGCGCCTGGGCGCGCAGCGCCGAAAGGTCCGCTTCGCTCAGCTGGAAGGCGGCCAGCAGATTCGCGCGGGCCTGGGGTGTGTCCACGGGGGGTAGTCCTCGATGCGGGGAGGCAGCCTGATGGGCAGCCGGCTGGTCGCCGGCCGCCTGCACAAAGCGGAAGGAATGGCCAAGTTTCGGCTTATTGCCTCATCCGCACAAATAAACACGTCGTGGCGCCCCGGCCCGCCGCCCGGTTAGGGGCGGCGCCGGGTTCAGGCGGCGCCGCGGTGCTGCATCCGGCGCTTGAGCAGGAAGACGCTGCCGCCGCCCGCCACGACGCAGACCACGTCGAGGGCCCAGCGCAGCAGCGCCTTGCCGGCCAGCACGAATTCCAGGCTGACCACCGCCATGCCGACGATCGTCATGGTGGGGATCAGGGCCAGCGCAATCATCACGCCGGTGGTCAGCACCGAGTGCTGCGCCGCGATGATCACCGCCCCGGCGGCCCCGGCCGCCAGCGAGACGAGCACCGAGGAGATCTCCGCCTTGGTCCAGTACTGCACCCAGTGCTGCTCGCCCAGGCTGGCGGCCGAGGGCGAGGCCATGCCCAGGAACAGCATGGCGAGGGCGGCGCCGAGGAGGAGGGCGGCATAGCCGCCGGCGGTGGATTTCAGCCCATGCAGCGTCGCCTGGTTCCGGCCGCCCAGCAGGCCGAAGGGCACGCGCAGGATCGGCTCGAAGCCGGGCGCGATGACCATGGCGCCGATGACGATGTGCAGCGTGTCGGTCCAGAGGCCCGCAGCGGCCACGACCCCGGCCAGGAACATCGCCAGCAGGAAGTTGCTGCCGATGTTGGTGTCCTGGCGCATCAGGGTGTTCATCTCCTCCCAGTCCGCCTCGTCATCCTCGCAGCTGATGGCGTCCTGGCCCTGGGCGGCGATCAGGCTGGAGGGGTTGCCGGTCGTCACCAGGCCGACCTCCGTGCCGATACCGTGCTCATCCAGCACCCGCCGGGCCGCCGCGAGACCCTGGTTGGTGGCCTGCACCGTGAGCACGTCGCCGGCCGGCTTGAGCGAGCCGCCACGCTGCAGGCCCAGCCCGACCACGCCTTCGCAGCCGCCAAGCCGGGCGGCCACCGCGTCGGTCCTTTCCGGAGGCAGCAGAATGGTGATGGTACGCGACATGCCGGCAGGCCTCCTTGATGGCGGGCGAGGAGCCGCCCGCCGCAGGAGAACCGCGCCAGCCAGGGCGGGTTCGGAAGCCGCCCCGGCGGCGGCGCCCTCAGCCGGCCGGCGCCCCGAAGCGCTTGGCGAACCAGAGGCGGTGGTGCCCCCGCGGCCGCCCTTCCAGCCGGCCGATCTCCTGGAAGCCGTGCTTGCGGTAGAAGGCCGGCGCCTGGAAGCTGCTGGTGTAGAGATGCGCCCCCACCGCGCCGAGGCGCCGCGCCTCGGCCTCGGCGGCGGCGAGCAGGGCGCTGCCGGTGCCCTGGCCGCGCAGGCTCTCATCGACCCAGAACTTGTCGATGAACAGCCAGTCCATCGTCACCTCGCCCACCAGCCCGGCGCGGATGACGCCCCCGGCATCCCGCCGCAGGAAGCAGAGCGGGTGCGCTTCCAGCGCCTCCGGCCGCGCTGCCATGGCGGCGCGGCGGTGCGTGGCGAGGCCGGCCAGCACCGCCTGCGCCTCCGGCCCCTTGTTGTCGGGGACCAGCTCGATCCCGGCCGCCAGGCTCATCCGCCGAAGCGCCCCCAGCCGGCGACGATGACGGTGAGCAGGCCGATGACGAGGTTGAGGGTGACGAGGCGGCGCACCTTGTCGGCCGCCGCGGCCGCCGCGGCATCCTGCCCGGCGGCGAGGGCGGCGCGCATCGCCTTCCACGGCCCGAAGAAGATGGCCAGGAACACGGCCGACATGATCAGCCCGGTCAGGTGCATGGTGTGGATGTGCCAGCCCGAGCCGGCGAAGCCGCCATACCAGCCGAACAGCAGCGCGTAGCCGCTGGCCAGCATCACCGGCATGGCGTGCCACACCACCAGGAAGAAGCGGCGGTAGGTGCCCCCCAGCACGGCGAGCCGCTGCGGCCCGGGCAGCGTGGCCAGGCTCGGCCGCAGCGCCAGGATCGCGAAAGCCATGCCCCCGACCCAGAGCACGGCCCCCAGCAGGTGCAGCACATAGACAAGCGTCATCCCGGTCATTCCTTGCGGTGGTCCTCGATGGCGCGCGCCAGGGCACGCGCCTCGTCGGCGGCGGTACCACGCGGCGCGGCTTCCGCCACCCCCAGCCCCTGCGCGAAGGCGCTGGCGAAGGCGGTGCGGTTGCCCAGCGTGGGTGCCAGCACCGGCAGGCCGCGCCGCGCCAGCTCGGCGGCGATCTCGTCGCGCAGGCGGCCGCTGGGGGGCACGCGGTTCATCAGCAGCCGCACCGGGCGCCGCTCGGCGGCCGCCACATCCAGCGTCGCGTCCATCGCCCACAGATCGGCATGCGAGGGCTGCAGCGGCACCAGCACCAGGTCGGCCGCGCGGATGGCGATACGCGAATCGGTGTCGGCGTGCGGCGGCGTGTCGATGATCAGGAAGTCGTGTTCACGGCGCAGCCGGTCCAGCGTGGCCGGCATGCGCCAGCCGGCCACCGCCTCGAAGCGCAGGGCGGCCGCCTGGGCGCGGCCCTGCCGCTCCTGGTTCCACCGCGCCAGGGTCTGCTGCGGGTCGCTGTCCAGCAAGGCCACGCCATGGCCGCTGGCCGCCAGCGCCGTCGCCAGGGTGGCCGCGACGGTCGATTTTCCGGCGCCGCCCTTGCGTTGCGCCACCGCCACCACGAGTGCCATCCCCAACCCTCCTGCCGCCCGACGCTGCCGCGCATCCTGCCCCGGCCGGCGCGTCGGGGCCAGTGGCATGGACGCCGCGCCGCCGCGACCCCACACTGTAAGGACTGGACACGCAGAGGAGTTCCGCCATGAGCGTCGACGACGTGACCCCGGGTGCCACCTGGGAAAGCCTGCGCACCGACCCGGACGCCGTGCTGGTGGATGTGCGCACCGATGCCGAATGGAATTTCGTCGGGCTGCCGGATCTCGGGGAGGCCGGCAAGCAGCCGGTGCTGATTCCCTGGCAGGTTTATCCCAGCATGCAGGTGAACGGCGCCTTCCCGGACCATCTGCGCAAGGCCGGGCTGACGCCGCTGAACAAGCTGTATTTCCTGTGCCGCTCCGGCGCGCGCAGCCTGGCGGCGGCGCAGGCGGCGAAGGCCGCCGGCTTCCAGCACGCCTACAACGTGGCGGACGGCTTCGAGGGGCCGCCGGACGCGGGCGGCCACCGCGGCACCGTGGCCGGCTGGAAGGCCGAGGGGCTGCCCTGGCGGCAGCGCTGAGCGGCGGAGGGGGCGGCCTGCCCCCTCAGTGCTGATGCGCCCGGCGCGTCTCGGCGGCCTTCTTCGCCGAGGCGGAGCGGGCCGCCGCCGGGCGGTGGGCCGAAGCCTCGCCGCCCTTTTGGCCGCCTTCATGCGCGGCGGCGTTGCTGTCCGGGTGGCCGCGGCCCGAGCCGCTCTTGTTGCCGCCGCCCGAATCCTTGTTCACGGTCGCCCAGGCGCGGCGCTCCGCCTCCTCCTCCGGCACGCCGCGGGCCTCGTAGCTTTCCTCGATGTGCTCCGCCTTGCGCTTCTGCTTGTCCGTGTAGGCCGATTTGTCTCCACGCGGCATGGCCGGTCTCCTTCCGGCGAAGGAACGCCCGGCCCGCCGCGTGGTTCCCGCCTCAGCCTGCCCGCTCAACCACAGTTCGGCGTGTGCGCGGTGGCGTCGTGGCCGGGCAGGCCGGGCACGCCATAGCCGGGGAAGACGGTGTTCTCGGCGTCATCCGCCGCCGGCTTGCTGCCGAACCACTTCTCAGAGAGCTTGGCCACCGTGCCGTCCTGCTTCATGCATTCCAGCACGTTCTCCACCGCGTTGCGCAGCGCCGCATTGTCCTTGCGGAAGGGCGCGGCCCAATGGGCGCGGGTCTCCTTGATGGTGAAGTCCGGCACCAGCATCGGCGCGCGCGTCGCGGCGTAGCGGATGGTGGTGTTGCCGCCCAGGGTGGCATAGACGCGGTTGGCGATGACGGCCTGCACCGCGTCCGGCTGGCTGTCGAAGGTCTGCACCGTGAAGCCGTACCGCTCCGCGTTCTTCTGCGCCCAGGCGTCGTAGGCCGAGCCCTTGTTCACCGCGATGGCCTTGCCGCGGATGTCGTCGAGCGACTTGATCGGCGGCGTGCCCTTGCGGATGCCGAACTGGAACTCGGTGTAGAGATAGCCCTCGGTGAAGAGCAGGTTCTCGGCGCGCTCGGCCGTCACCGTCACCGGCGCGGCCAGGAAGTCATAGCGCCCGGCGTTCAGCGCCGGCACCAGGCCGGAGAAGCTGGCGCTGTCGATGGTGATGGGGCGGCCCATGCGGCGCGCCACCTCGGTGAACAGATCGACGTTGAAGCCCTGCACGCCGCCATCGAGCTTGGGGAAGGCGTGGGGGGCGAAGGTGCCGTCCACCGCCGTGCGCAGCGGCTGCTGGGCGCCTCCTTGCTGGGCGTGGGCGGCGCCGGAGAGCGCGGCCAGCGCCAGCGGCGCGGCAAGGAAGGCGGACAGGACAAGACGACGCATCGGCGAGACACTCCCTGAGGGCCGGGTTACGGCCGGAAATGGCCGCCCGGCTTGCAAGAAGCGTGCAACGGCACGCGCCCGGAGGGAAGGGGGCGCGCCCCCTTCCATGCCATTCAGGCGGCGGCCGCGAACTCCGGGTAGAGGCCGAGCAGCCCCGCCTCGGAGGCGTCGCAACGGCCGCGCTCGGTGATCAGCCCGGTGACGAGACGGGCCGGCGTCACGTCGAAGGCCGGGTTGAGGCCGGCGCTGCCGGGGGCGGCGGTGCGCACCGTCTCGACGCGGCCATCCCAGGTCTGGCCGGTGGTCTCCAGCACCTCGCGCGCGTCGCGCTCCTCGATCGGGATCTCGCGCACCCCGTCGCGCACGCTCATGTCCAGCGTGGAGTGCGGCAGCGCCACCCAGAAGGGCACGCCATTGTCGTGCGCCGCCAGCGCCTTCAGGTAGGTGCCGATCTTGTTGGCCACGTCGCCCTGGCGCGTCACCCGGTCGGTGCCCACCAGCACGATGTCCACCTCGCCATGCTGCATCAGATGGCCACCGGCATTGTCGGCGATGACGGTGTGCGGCACGCCGTGCTTGCCCAGCTCCCACGCCGTCAGCGCCGAGCCCTGGTTGCGCGGGCGCGTCTCGTCCACCCACACATGCACCGGCAGCCCGGCATCATGCGCCTGGTAGATGACGGAGAGCGCCGTGCCGTAGTCGACGGTGGCGATCCAGCCGGTGTTGCAATGGGTCAGCACGTTAATGGGCTTGCCCGGCTTGCGGGCGGCGATCGCCTGCAACAGAGGCAGCCCGTGCTGGCCGATGCGGCGGCAGGTCTCCACATCGTCCTCGGCGATGTCGGCCGCGGCGGCGTAGGCGGCGGCGGCGCGGTTGCCGGGCGCCACCGGGCGCAGCGCGCGCAGCATGCGGTCCAGCGCCCAGCGCAGGTTGATGGCGGTGGGGCGGGTACGGCCCAGCATGGCGGCCACGGCCTCCAGCGCCGCGTCCGAATCGTCGCGCCGCAGCGCCAGCGCCAACCCGTAGGCGGCCACGGCCCCGATCAGCGGCGCGCCGCGCACCTGCATGGACTTGATGGCGTGCGCCACCTGCTTCTCGTCCACGAGGCGCAGGATCTCGACCGTCCAGGGCAAGCGGGTCTGGTCCAGAATGCGGACCGACCAGCCATCCTCGGGGTCAACCCAGACGCTGCGATAGGGAACGCCGTCGATCTTCATGGGGGGCAGGCTCCGTCCGTGTGGCCGCGCGCGGGCGGGGGGAGAATTCCGGCCCCCGCATATAGGCGCTTTGCCGCCGCCGCGTCATGTGAAGCGGGCGGGTCAGATCCGCTGGTGCAGGGCGCAGACCAGGGTGAAGAGACGGCGGGAGGTCTCGAAATCCAGCGTCACGCGGCCGTCCAGCCGCTGGCAGAGCAGCTCGGCGCCCTCGTTGTGCAGGCCGCGCCGGCCCATGTCGATGGCCTGGATGCGTGCCTCGGAACCGCCTTCCGTCACCGCCTGCTCATGGCTGGCGACGACCATGTGGTAGTCCTTGATCAGCCGGCGGAACGGGCCGAGCGCCAGCGCGATGATGCGCAGCGGCGCATCGCGCGTGTCGTGGATGTCGAAGACCAGCCGGCCGTCGCGGACCTCCAGATGCAGCACATAGGGGCCGGGTGGCAGGCCGGTGGGGTCGAAGCGGTTGCCGGCCAGCAGGTCGGCCACCGCCTGGGCGCGGTCGGCCTCGGCATAGGGGTTGGGCAGGGGGGCGGTGTCCGGCAGGGCAATCCGCTCCAGCCGCTGGTCAGCCATCGCCACGCTGCACCGAGGGGTTTACCACCACGGGCTTGGCCGTGCCGTCGCGCCGGCGCACCACGGGGGCGTCGCCCTCGTTGCCGGTCAGGCCGAGGCGCAGCATCCACCCCACCACCGCGCCCTTGACCGGCCGCAGCGTGAGCATGGAGGCGATGGTGAAGAGCGGCAGCCACAGCGCCATGTGCAGCCACATCGGCGGCTCATAGGCCTTCTCGACCCAGAACACGACGGGGACGAAGAGGTGGCCGACGATGAAGATGGTGAAGTAGGGCGGCGCGTCGTCGGCGCGCAGGCGGCCCAGCTCGGCGCCGCAATGGCTGCATTCCGGCACCACGGTCAGATAGCCACGGAACACCTTGCCCTCGCCGCAGAACGGGCAGCGGTTCAGGGCGCCCCGCTTCAGCATGGTGGTGAGCGGCGGGAGCGGCACGGTATCGGTGGAGGCGGCGCGGTCTGGCTCCCAGCGCTCGGGCGGGCGATCCATGGGCATGGTCCTGGCTTTATCGTTTTCAGCCCTGTCGCCGGGCATTTCGTGTGCGGTGCAATAACCGCATGTCCGGCCCCGGCGATCAAGAGCAGCCGCGCGAGCGGGGGCCTTGCGCGGTCGCAGGCTGGCGGAGGATATCTGGCAGATGGGCCATCGTATCCTCGTCATCAACCCGAACAGCTCGGAAAGCTGCACCCGCGGCATCGCCGAGAGCCTGGCGGAGTTCGCCCTGCCAGGGCGGCCGCCCTTCGAGGTGGTCTCGCTGCCCGGCGGTCCGCCCGCCATTGCCTCCTGGCGGGACTGGTACGGCGTGGCCGAGCCGCTCTGCCGCATGGTCGAGGCCGAGCCGGCGGCGGCCTACATCATCGCCTGCGTGTCCGACCCCGGGCTGGAGGCGGTGCGCAGCGTGACGCGGCGCCCGGTCTTCGGCCCGTTCCGCGCGGCGGTGGCGGCGGCGCTGGCGCGGGCGGAGCGCTTCGGCGTCATCGCCTTCGTCGAGGCGTCCAAGGCGCGGCAGCGGCGTGCGCTGCAGGCGATGGGAGCGGAGCAGCGCCTGGCCGCCAGCATCGCCCTCAACCTGCCGATGGAGACGCTGACCGACCCGCAGGCGGCGCGCGGCGCGCTGTGCGATACGGCGCGGGCCCTGGTGGCCGAGGGCGCCGAAGCCGTCATCCTGGGCTGCGCCGGCATGGCCGGGCACCGCGCGGCGGTCGAGGACGCTGCGGGCGTGCCGGTGATCGAGCCCTGCCAGGCGGCGGCGGTGCAGGCGCTGCTGGCGACAGGCTAGAGCCTACTCCGCTCGCACCGGCGCACGGAAAAGGCTCCGGCTCGTTGCTTTTACGAGCATCTTCACGCGATCAGGCAAAGCAGCCTGCTCGCGCTCTGCTCCAGGGGGCGGCGGCATTCGGCGAGCCGGGGAGGCCTCTTCCCGTCTCGCCCGGCGCCGCTCCTAGCGCCGCTGTCCGCACATGCCGGCGGCGGCGGCCTCAACCGTCATCATCGTCGTCATCCCGCCCGCGCCGGCCGCGGCGGTCCTCATCATCGTCGTCATCGTCCCGGTCGTCATCGTCCCGGTCGTCATCATCCCGGTCGTCATCATCCCGGTCGTCGTCATCGTCGTCCCGGTCGCGGCGGCGATCGGACAGCCAGCCGCGACTGCGGCGGCCATCGTCATCGTCGTCGTCGTCCGCCCGGGCGGGCGCCAGCGGCAGCAGCAGGCCGCCCATCAGCAGCAGGCCGAACCGGCGGCGGGTCTGGAATTCATCAGCCATGGGATCACCTCCACCGCCGAGATGGCGATGGAGGCGCGGCAAGGCTGCGGCGGTGGCGGCCCTGTTTCCGCCACCTTGCGGAAAGTTTACTCGGCGGTGCGGGCGGCGGGCTGCCACTCGGCCGGCGCCACGCTGCCCGTCTGCTCGACGATGCGGCCATAGGCCTCCGGGCGGCGGTGGGCGGCGAAGTTGAAGATGCTGGTGCGGCCCAGCGTGCACTGGTCGAGATCGCAATCGGCCACGATCAGCTCGTCATCCCAGCTCGTCGCCTGGGCCATGATCTCGCCCTGCGGGTTGACGATGATGGAATGGCCGAACAGCTCGCAGCCATCCTCCACCCCCGCCTTGGCCACGCCCACGCCGAAGCAGGCATTCTGGTAGCAGCCGGCCTGGATGGAGAGGTGGGAGTGCAGCACCCGCAGGTGGTGCGCCTCGAAGCCCTTGGCGTCCTGGTTGATGGAGGGCGTGTTGTAGCCCAGCATTACCAGCTCCACCTGCTGCAGGCCGAGCACGCGCCAGGCCTCCGGCCAGCGGCGGTCGTTGCAGATCAGCATGCCGATGTTCACCGGCCCGGCCTGGCCGATCGGCGCCCGCACCACGGGGAAGCCCAGATTGCCCACCTCGAAGTAGCGCTTCTCCAGGTGCTGCACCTTGCGCGCCGGGTCGAACTCGCGGTGCCCGGGCAGGTGCACCTTGCGGTACTTCAGCACCACCTCGCCCGAGGGATGCACATAGACGGCGGTGTTGAAGTGCCGCTTGCGCACCACCCCCGTCTCGTCCGCCTCGTGGGCGATCTCGGCATAGCCGAGGTGGAAGCCGATGTTGAACTTCCGCGCCGCCTCGAACAGCGGCGCCGTTTCGTTCGAGGGCAGCGCCTGCTCGTACCAGTGGTCGGCGGCGTTGATGTCCTCCTCGTACCAGCGCGGGAAGAAGGTGGTCAGCGCCAGCTCGGGGAAGACGACGACCTCGGCGCCGCGCCTGTGCGCGGTCTCCATCAGCCGCACCAGGCGGGCGACGACGGCCGCGCGCGGCTCGGCTTTCTGGATGGGGCCGAGCTGGGCGGCGGCGACGGTGAGGCGGCGGGACATGCGGGCTCTCCTCGGCTTCAGTTGCTGGCGGGGCTTCAGTTGCTGGCGGGGGGCAGGGGGTCGATGAAATCGGCCGCGTAGTCCTCCTGCACCGAGGCCACGGCCTGCATGAAGGCTTCGTCCCAGGAATCCTCGAAGGCTTCCATCAGCGCCACGGCGGCCGCCTCGGTCTTCAGCATGGCCAGGCGCTCCTGCCCGGCGATCCAGACGGAGAAATTGCCGTCCTTCTCCTCGCGCACCTCAAACATCGCGCTTTCCTCTGTCTTGCGCCCCTTCGGGGCCGGTGTCGTTCTCGGGGGAGGGTGGCGTCAGCAGCCGGTAGGCGACGCGCCCGGCCAGCAGCGCGAACAGGCCGCCGCCGAGCGCGAGCGGCAGGCTGGTGCCGGGCCCGGTGAGCCAGATCCAGAGGGCGAAGGCTCCGACCGTCGCCCCGGCCACCAGCAGGCCGCGCATCAGCCGAGCACGCTCTCGCGGTGCTGGCGCGGCACGAAGCGGCCCTGGCCGGGCTTCGCCGTCACCGTGGCGCCGTCCCACACCTGCGCGCCGCGCAGATAGGTGGCGGCCACGCGCGCCTTCATCGGCCGGCCATGATAGGGCGACCAGCGGGCATCCGGCCGGTCCTGGATGCTGGCCTCGTCGAAGATGAAGTCGCCTTCCTCCATCACCAGCAGGTCGGCGTCCGAGCCGAGGCGGATGGCGCCCTTCTTCGGGAACAGCCCGTGGTAGCGGGCGGTGTTCTCGGCGCAGTACTTCGCCATCAGCGTCAGCGGCAGGCCGCGCTCGACCAGCATGGAATACATCAGCGGCGCGTAGCTCTGCATGCCGGTGAGGCCCGCGCCGCAGGCGAAGATGTCGTCGCCGAGCTTCTTCTCGCGCTGCCACGGGGCGTGGTCGGTGGAGACATAGGCCATCTTGCCGGCCACCAGCGCCGCCCACATGCGCTCCACCTCCTCGGCCGTGCGGAAGGGCGGGTTGCACTTGCCGAAGCCCTTGAGGCGGACGAGGTCCTCCTCCGTCATGCAGAGATACTGGATGCAGGCCTCGCCGCTGGCCTTCGCCCCCATGGCGCGGAAGCTCTCGGCGATCTCGAAGCCGCGGGCCACGGAGGAATGGGCGATGTGCACATGCGCCCCCGTCTCCAGCCCGATCTCGAAGATCTCGAGGTCGGCCATGGTCTCGGCCAGGGGCGGGCGGGTGCGGGCGTGCATGATCGGGTCCACCCGGCCGCTGGCCTTCGCCTCGGCGGTCAGGCGCTCGACCAGCTCCTGGTCCTCGTTGTGGACGGCCACCATCAGCCCGGTCTTGGCGATCTCGCGGAAGGCGGCGACCATGGTCGGGTGGTCGATGCGCGGGAAGCGCACCGCGTCGTACTCATAGGTGGAGAGCTTGAAGGCGGAGGCGCCCGCCTCGGCCAGCCCGGCGATCTCGTTCACGCCGCCGGTCTTGCGGATGGTGCCGTAGAGCGCGACGTCCACATGCGAGAGCTGGTGCACCGCCTCCACCTTCTCGTGGAAGATGGCGGCCGAGGTGACGGCGCGCGGGATGTCGTAGGGCATGTCGCACACCGTGGTCACGCCGCCGGCGGCGGCGGACATGGTGGCACCCTCGATGCCGGGCCAGCCGATGGCGCTGCCGGTGTGCATGTGGCCATCCACCAGCCCGGGCAGGATGGTGCGGCCGGAGAAATCGTCCACCTGCTTCGCCGGGGGCAGCTCGCCCGCGCCGATCGCCGCGATGCTCTCGCCGCGCACCGCGACATAGCCATCCTTCAGGATGCCGTCCGGGAGCACGAGGTTGCCGCGCAGGACGCGGTCGTAGGGAAGCTGCATGGCCGGGAGGTCCGCCTCGCTCGGGTTGAGGAACGCGGCGGGCAGACTAGGCCCGGCCCGGCCTCCCCTCAACCGGGCGCGGCGCGGATTCGCGCCCGGCGCCGCCCGGGAGGCGGGCCGGGCTCCGGGAGCCTCAGGGCGAAATCACCATGCAGGGGCCGCGCACCTGCCGGCAGATGCGGCGCGCCTGGGCGGCGGAGAGGTCCGTGACCTGGGCGCGCCAGAAGCGCTTGCCATCCACCCGCACCGCCTGCACCCGGGCGGTGCCGGGGCCGCGCGCCGCGCGGCCGGCCACCTGGCGGGCCGTGCCGCTGTCGGCGAAGGCGCCGACCTGCGCCACCCAGTCGCCGCCACGCGGGGCGGGGCGGGGGGTGCGGCTGGCCGCCGGCGTGGCCGGCTTGATGGACGGCTTCACCGCCCGCGCCACGGGGGCGGCCATCGGCGCCGCCTGCGCCGCGCCCACGAGGCGGGCACCGCCCATGGACGGCCCCCGCGCCATCAGCATGTCGGGCGGCAGGCCGCGCCGGGCCTCGGCGAAGCCGCGGTCGAGCAGCGCCATCACATGGTCGTCGCGCTCGCGGCTGTTGGCGCCGCCGAACACCACGGCCACCAGCCGCGTGCCCTGGCGCTCGGCGCTGGCCGCCAGGTTGAAGCCGCTGGCGCGGATGTAGCCGGTCTTGATGCCGTCCGCCCCGTCATACTCGGTGAGCAGGCGGTTGTGGTTGCCCATGCTCTGCCCGGCGTAGCGGAAGCTGCGGGCGCTGAAATAGGCGTAGCGCCCGGGGAAGTCGTGGATCAGCGCGCGGCTGAGGATCGACATGTCGCGCGCCGTGGTCACCTGGTTGGCGTCCGGCAGGCCGGAGGCGTTGCGGAAGCTGGTGTTGCGCATGCCCAGCGCCTGCGCCTTGCGCGTCATCATGCGGCCGAACTGCACCTCGCTGCCCTGCGCCAGGTACTCGCCGAGCGCGGCGGCGGCGTCGTTGGCCGACTTGGTGACCAGCGCCATGACGGCATCCCGCACCGCGATGCTGCCGCCCGCCTTCAGCCCCAGCTTCGAGGGCTCCTGCCCCGCCGCGTGGCGCGAGACGGGGATGCGCGTGCTGGCCGAGACGCGGCCGCGCTCCATCGCCTCGAACACCATGTAGAGCGTCATCATCTTGGTCAGCGAGGCCGGGTAGCGCGGCTCGTCGGCGTTGATCGCCAGCAGCTCCTCGCCCGTGCCGGCGTCGACGACGATGGCGGCGTAGCGGCTGCCGCCGATCTGCGCCCGGGCGGGCGCGGTTGACAGGACAAGCAGGGCCGCGGCGAGCAGTGCGAAGATGCCCGCGCGGCATCGTTGTGTGATGCCGTTCTCCAGCATGATGGCCTTCCCCCTCTGCATGGCCGCGGCACCGCCCCCGGTGCCTCCGCCACGCATCCCCCAGGAGCCCCGCCGGCAGGCGCCGCCAGGGCCGAGGCCGGGCCACGCAACCTGCAAATCCGGCGCACCGGCCCGGGTGTGAACGGGCCGTGTGCCGGGCGTGCAGGGTCCCCTGCATGGCCTGGCCGCCCGCACAATGCCGACATGCCGCCTGAGAAGAAAGCGCTTATGGCCTGATCGCGCAGGAAAATCGGCGTGTGGAGCGTTGCGGCGCGATGATGGGGCACAAATCCGCCGCCGGCCAGGGACGTACGCTCACACACCAGGCCTGAGCGGGGCGGGGCCGTTGAACACCTGCCGGGCGACGCGCAGCACATCCTCCGCCGCCTCGCTCTGCCGCTCCTCGTTCCAGGCCAGCGCCACGCCGACGGCGCGGATCGGCCCGCGCAATTCGCGGAACACCACGCCCGGCGGGTGGATGCGCGCCATGCCGGAGGAAACCAGCGCGACGCCAAGGCCGGAGGCGACGAAGCCGAGCTGCGCCATCGCCGAGCCGACCTCGCGCACGCCGCGCGGCTCGAATCCGGCGGCGCGGCAGGCGGCCACCAGCGCGTCGAAATAGGCCGGGCTGATCGAGCGCGGCAGGGTGAGCAGCGGCGCGCCGGCCAGCGCCGAGAGCGGCAGCGCCTCGGGGTAGGCGGCGAGCAGCGGGTGGCCCTCGGGCAGCGCCGCCACCAGCATGTCCTCGCCGAGCGGCAGCACGCGCACCGGCGGGCGGTCGCGGTCCAGCCGCAGCAGGGCGATGTCCACCTCGCCGCGGCGCAGCGCCTCCACCGCGTCGGCCGTGTCCATCTCGCGCACGGCGATCGCGGCCTCGGGGCGCGCGGCGCGCAGCGCCCGCACCAGCGGGGGGAGGTGGTCGAACAGGCCAGAGGTGACGCAGGCGAGGGCCACCGGCGCGTGCCGCCCGGCGCGCAGCTCGCGCGCCAGCGCCTCCAGCGCGCCGGCATCCTCCGCCACGCGGCGCGCCAGCGGCAGCAGCGCCTCGCCCTCGCGCGTCGGCCGCGCGCCCTTGCGGGTGCGCTCCAGCAGCCGCACGCCAAGCTCCGCCTCCAGCGCCTGGATCTGCGCGGTGAGCGGCGGCTGCGACAGGCCGAGCCGCGCGGCGGCGCGGCCGAAATGGCCCTCCTCGGCGACGGCGAGGAAATGCCCGAGGCGGCGGAGGAGTCGGAAATCCATCGGCGATACGGAAAAGCTATCGTGCCGCGCCGTCAATCGGAATGGACGATGGCGTGGACGCGGCGCACAACAGCGCCACTATTCCACACGGATGAGGGAGAACGCCCGCCCATGAAGAAACACCCCGTCAAGGTCCACCCCTCCAAGGCGCTGCTGCCGCGCGAGGAGCAACTGGCCTGGAAGATCGCCGGCGTCGCCGCCGACAAGGTGGCGGTGCAGAAGCCGGTGGCCGAGATGATCATCAACCGCATCATCGACAACGCGGCGGTGGCGATCGCGGCGATCAACCGCTCCGCCCCCACCACCGCGCGCACCATGGCGCTGGGCCACCCGAGGAAGGGCGGCGCCACGGTGTTCGGCCTGCCGGCGTCGAAGGAGATCTCGCCGGAATGGGCGGCCTGGGCGAACGGCACGGCGGTGCGCGAGCTCGACATGCACGACACCTTCCTCGCTGCCGACTATTCCCACCCGGGCGACAACATCCCGCCCGTGCTGGCGGTCGCGCAGACCATGGGCCGCTCCGGCAAGGACCTGATCCGCGGCCTGGCCACCGGCTACGAGATCCAGGTGGACCTGGTGCGCGCCATCTGCCTGCACGAGCACAAGGTGGACCACATCGCCCATCTCGGGCCTTCGGCGGCGGCGGGCATCGGCACGCTGCTCGGGCTGAAGCAGGAGGTGATCTACCAGGCGGTGCAGCAGGCGCTGCACACCACCATCACCTTCCGCCAGAGCCGCAAGGGCGAGATCTCCTCCTGGAAGGCCTTCGCGCCCGCCCATGCCGGGAAGCTGGCGGTGGAAGCCGTGGACCGCGCCATGCGCGGCGAGGGCGCGCCGAGCCCGATCTACGAAGGCGAGGATTCGGTCATCGCCTGGGTGCTGTCGGGGCGGAGCAACCGCGCCGATGTCTATGGCCCGACCTACTACGAGGTGCCGCTGCCGGAGAAGGGCGAGCCCAAGCGCGCCATCCTCGACACCTACACCAAGGAGCACTCGGCCGAGTACCAGAGCCAGGCGCTGATCGACCTCGCCTTCAAGCTGCGCGAGCAGATCCCGGACCAGGAGGCGATCGAGAAGATCGTCATCCACACCTCCCACCACACCCACTACGTCATCGGCACCGGGGCCAACGACCCGCAGAAGATGGACCCCAAGGCCAGCCGCGAGACGCTGGACCACTCCATCATGTACATCTTCGCCGTCGCCCTGCAGGACGGGCGCTGGCACCATGTGGACAGCTACGCGCCGAAGCGCGCGGGGCGGGCCGACACGGTGCGGCTGTGGCACAAGATCGAGACGCGCGAGGACCCGGAGTGGACCCGCCGCTACCACTCGACCGACCCGGACGAGAAGGCCTTCGGCGCGCGCGTCGAGATCATCTTCAAGGACGGCACGAGGCTGGTGGACGAGATGGCGGTGGCCAACGCCCACCCGCTGGGGGCGAAGCCCTTCGGCCGCGAGGACTACATCCGCAAGTTCGAGATCCTGACCGAGGGGCTGATCACCCCGCGCGAGAGCCGCCGCTTCCTGGAGGTGGTGCAGGACCTGCCGCGCCTGGAGGCCGGCGAGCTGCACCTGCTCAATGTCAGCCTGCCGCGCGGCGCGCTGGCCGAGGGCAAGCCGGGCATCTTCTGACCCGCCGCGGCTGATCCCCCGCCGGCCGGGGCGCGCCACCATGCGCCCCGGCCTCTCCTCTGCCTGGCCCGCCCGACAAGAACACCAAGGAAGGAACGACACCCATGAGCGACACCCAGCCCGAGATCCGCAAGGGCCTGGTCGGCGTCATCGCCGATGTCTCCGCCGTCTCGAAGGTGATGCCGGAGACCAACAGCCTGACCTATCGCGGCTACGCGGTGCAGGATCTCGCCGAGCAGTGCAGCTTCGAGGAGGTGGCCTACCTGCTGTGGAACGGCGAGCTGCCCAATGCCGCGCAGCTGGCCGGGTTCCGGCGCGAGGAGGCCGCGCAGCGAGGCATCAGCCCGGCGCTGCACCAGGTGATCCAGGCCTTCCCGCACGATGCCCACCCGATGGACGCGATCCGCACCGCGGTGAGCTTCCTCGGCATGGAGGACCCCGAGGCGGCGGATACCTCCGAGCCCGCCACGCGCCGCAAGGCGATGCGGCTGCTGGCCAAGATCCCGACCGCCATCGCCGCCGCGCACCGCGCCAGCAAGGGACAGGCGCCGGTGGAGCCGGACCCGAAGCTCACCTTCGCCGAGAACTTCTTCCATGTCGTGTTTGGTAAGGTTCCGCAGCCCGAGGTGGTGAAGGCCTTCGACGTCTCGCTGATCCTCTACGCCGAGCACGGCTTCAACGCCTCCACCTTCACCGCCCGCACCGTGACCAGCACGGGCGCCGACCTGCACGGCGCCGTCACCGCCGGCATCGCCGCGCTGAAGGGGCCGCTGCATGGCGGCGCCAACGAGGCGGTGATGCACATGCTGGCCGAGATCGGCGAGCCGTCGAAGGCGGTGGCGTGGCTGGAGGGCAAGTTCGACCACAAGGCGCTGGTGATGGGCTTCGGCCACCGCGTCTACAAGAACGGCGACAGCCGCGTGCCCACCATGACGAAGTACGCCGAGAAGATGGCCGAGGTGGTGGGCGACCGCCGCTGGATGGAGATGAGCCGCCTGCTGGCCGGCGCCATGCTGGAGCGGAAGAACATCCACCCCAACCTCGACTTCCCCGCCGGCCCCGCCTACCACCTGATGGGCTTCGACATCCCGCTCTTCACGCCGATCTTCGTCGCCAGCCGCATCACCGGATGGGCGGCGCATGTCATCGAGCAGGCGGCGGACAACCGCCTCATCCGCCCGCTCTCGCACTACACGGGGGCCGCGCAGCGCAGTGTGCCGGCGCTCTCGGCGCGCGGCTGATTCACTTTCGTTAAAGGCCTCCGCAGCAGGAACGCGGCGCCGGGTGACGGCGCCGCGTTCGCCGTTCCGGGTCATCGCACTTTCCACGGCCCGCTATTGCAACGGTATCTGGCGGATTTCGTTGACAAGCAGATTGCGCGTGAAGATAGCGTGTTGCCGTCGCGTACCGGTTCCGCGCGATTCGCACGATCCATGTCAAGAGACGACGTGCGTTTCGGATGCCGGCGAGAGCGGCATGGTTCGGAAGGACAACTCGCATGGGCGGCCAGACAGGGCACCACACCGCGAAGGGCCATCGGCCAATCGGGTGCGGAGCCTTTTCGTCGCGCCCGCTGCGGCCAGGGCTTTCCGGAGCGTGCAGCGCAGGCGGCAGGGCGAAGGCGGTGCGAGGCTGCCCCGCCACGCCGGGCGGCATCGGTTGATAAGAGACAAGGAGTCCAGCACATGAGCGAAGACAACACCGGCAGCCCGCCCCGCGCGCTGCCCATGGCGATGAGCACCAGCCGACGCAGCGCCGCCACGCGGAAGGCGAGCACCGCAGGCCGCAAGGCGCCGGCCAAGGCCACGGCCGCGGCCAAGAAGCCCGCCACGCGCGGCACCGCCAAGGCGGCCGCCAGCAAGACCACGGCGAAGAAGCCGGCGGCCAAGACGACCGCGAAGCCCGCCACCCGCAAGGCCGCCGCGCCGAAGGCAACCGCGACGCGCAAGAGCGCCGCCGCCGGCAAGACCACGACGACGCGCAAGGCCGCGACGACGCGCAAGGCCGCCGCGCCGAAGGCGACCGCGACGCGCAAGAGCGCCGCCGCTGCCAAGAGCACGACGACGCGCAAGGCCGCCGCGCCGAAGGCGGCCGCGACGCGCAAGAGCGCCGCCGCTGCCAAGAGCGCGACGACGCGCAAGGCCGCCGCGCCGAAGGCGACCGCGACGCGCAAGAGCGCCGCCGCTGCCAAGAGCACGACGACGCGCAAGGCCGCCGCGCCGAAGGCGGCCGCGACGCGCAAGAGCGCCGCCGCTGCCAAGAGCGCGACGACGCGCAAGGCCGCCGCGCCGAAGGCGACCGCGACGCGCAAGAGCGCCGCCGCTGCCAAGACCGCGACGACGCGCAAGGCCGCCGCGCCGAAGGCGACCGCGACGCGCAAGAGTGCCGCCGCTGCCAAGAGCACGACGACGCGCAAGGCCGCCGCGCCGAAGGCGGCCGCGACGCGCAAGAGCGCCGCCGCTGCCAAGAGCACGACGACGCGCAAGGCCGCCGCGCCGCGCAAGAGCGCTGCCGCCCAGGCCTCCGCCGCGCCGCAGGCTGCGGCTCCCGTCCGGCGTCGCGCCGCGGCGCCGCGCAAGCCGAAGCAGGACGTCGTGACGCTCGGCGAGACCATGATCGACGCGCTGACGGAGATGCCCCGCCAGGCCGCCGCCATGGCCGACATGATGATGGGCAACAACAGCGACCAGGACGCCGAGCCCGCCCCGAAGGCGGTGCGCCCGCGCCGGAAGAAGGCTGCCGAGGCGCCGGCGCCGGCACCGGAAGCCGAGCCCGCCTCGCCCGCCGCGGCGGAGTCGGATGCTCCGGACGAGACGCCCGCCGGCAGCTGATCCGCGGGATGTGAGGGATGGAAAGGCGCCGTGGCGACACGGCGCCTTTTCTTGTGGCCGGGGCGGCTTTCCGGCATGGCCCGGCTGCCTTAGCCTCGGCGCGCCGCGCGGCTTCGGCCGCGCCCGTCATCCGAGGAACGTCCATGACTGAGAATCTGCACCGCGTCCTGTATCTGAGTTATGCGCCGGAGGCGGTCTACGCCATGTGGCGCAAGGCGCTGCCCGAGGGATGCGAGCTGCTGACCCTCTCGGCCAACAGCGACGCGGAGCGGCTGGAGAAGCTCGCCATCGCCGATGCGGTGATCGTGGCGCCCGCCGTGCTGCGGCCCGAATGGGTGGAGAAGGCGCCGCGCCTGAAGCTGGTGCAGCACCAGGGCGTGGGCTGGCAGGGCGAGACGCCGATCCCGGAGCTGCGCGCGCGCGGCATCCGCCTGGCCATCAACCCCTCCGGCACGGCCGATGTGGTGAGCGAGCACGCGCTGGCGCTGATGTTCGCCTGCCTGCGGCATATCCCGCGCACCGACGCGGCGATGCGGCGCGGCGAGTGGCTGGGTACGGCGCTGCGCACAGTCTCGCGCAACCTGCGCGGCCGCACGGTGGGCATCGTCGGCATGGGGCGCATCGGCTCGGCGGTGGCGGCGCTGCTGCAGCCCTTCAAGGTGCGCGGCCTCTACGCGGACCCCTATCAGAAGCTGCCGGAGGGGCTGGAGCTGGCGCTGGGCTTCCGCCGCGTGGAACTCGGCGAGCTGCTGCGCGAGTCCGAGGTGGTGACGCTGCACCTGCCCGCCACGCCGGAGACGCACCACCTGTTCAGCGACGACACCTTTGCGCGGATGCGGCGCGACGCGGTGCTGATCAACTGCGCCCGCGGCGCGGTGGTGGACGAGGCGGCGCTGGCCCGCGCGCTGAAGGCCGGCACCATTCGCGCCGCGGGCGTGGACGTGTTCGAGCCCGAGCCGCCGCGCCCGGACAACCCGCTCTTCGCGCTCGACAACGTGGTGCTGACGCCGCATGTCGCCGCCGGCACGCTGGACGCCATGCAGGCCAAGGTCGCCGGCGCCACCGCCAATATCGGCCGCTTCTTCCGTGGCGAGGCGCTGCAGGACGAGATCGACCTCTCGGCCTGAGCCGGCGGAGGGTTTACCCGCCCGGGCGGAAACCCGGCGGCCGCGCCGTGGCTTGAACGGCCATGCGCGTAAAGGTCATCATCAATGGCGGCGGCGGCTCGGTGCGCGGCGAGGATCTCTCGCTGCGCATCGCCACCGCCTTCGCCCGGCATGGCGCCTGCGCCAGCATCACCCAGGTCGAGGGGGAGGCGCTGGAGAAGGCTACCCGCGCCGCGCTGGCGGGGCGGTGGGACGCCATCGTGGCCGGCGGCGGCGACGGCACCATCGGCACCGTCGCCGGGCTGCTGGCAGGGCAGGAGACGCCGCTCGGGGTGTTGCCGCTCGGTACCCTCAACCACTTCGCCCGCGACCTCGGCATGCCGGACACGCTGGAGGAGGCCGCCGCCATCATCGCCGCCGGCCACCTTCGCACGGTGGATGTGGCGGAGGTGAACGGGCGGGTCTTCATCAACAATTCCTCGGTCGGCCTCTACGCCGACATGGTCTCGGAGCGCGACAGGCACCGCCGCCGCAGCGGCTGGCGCAAGGGGCCGGCCATGCTGCAGGCCTCGCTGCGGATCTTCTGGCGCTTCGGGCGGCGGCGCCTGCTGGTGCGCGCGGAGGGCCGGCAGGAGCGGCTGCGCACCCCGCTCGTCTTCATCGGCAACAATGTCTACGAAACCAGCCTGCCGCGCCCCGGCACCCGCCAGGCGCTGGATGAGGGCGTGCTCTGCCTCTGCGTCACGCGGCCGCGCAGCCGCCTCGGCATGCTGCGCCTGGCGCTGCGCGCCGCCTTCGGCCGGCTGCGGGAGGAGCGGGATTTCGAGATGCGGCGGGTGCCCGAGGTGGAGATCCGCAGCACCTCGCCCGTGCTGCGCGTCTCGCTGGATGGCGAGGTGGCGACGATGGCGACGCCGCTGCGCTACCGCATCCGCCCCGGTGCGCTGCGCGTGCTGGCGCCGCCGCCCGGGGCCGCGCCGGGCGCGGTGCCGGAGCGCGTCAGCGCCGCAGCAGGCCGCCCGCCACCAGCAGATCGGCCGTCGCCGGGCTGAAGGCGCAGGGCACGTCATAGACCAGCGCGATGCGCAGCAGCGCCTTGACGTCCACGTCATGCGCCTGCGGCGCCAGCGGGTCGGGGAAGAAGATCAGCGCCTCGATCTCCCCCTCGGCGATCATGCCGCCGATCTGCTGGTCGCCGCCGAGCGGGCCGCTCTTGACGGTGCGGATGTCGAGGGCCGGGTTGCGCTCGCGCAGCACGCCGCCGGTGGTGGCGGTGCCGATGATGCGGTGCGGCGCCAGCTCCGCCGCGTGCCGCGCCGCCCATTCGGCCAGCGCCGGCTTCATGCGGTCATGCGCGACGAGGGCGAGGGTGATGGGCATGGCCGCGCGCGCCTCAGCCGAAGGTGCTGAGCAGGTCGTCCACCTGCGCCGGCGTCAGCTCCCGCGCCGGCATGCCGCGCAGCATCAACGCCAGCTTGGCGGATTCCTCCAGCTCCTCGGCGGTATAGACGGCATCGACCAGCGTCTTGCCGGAGACCACCGGGCCGTGATTGGCCAGCAGCAGCGCGCGCGCCTCCAGCGCCGCCTGATGCACCGCCGGCTCCATGGCGGAATCGCCGGGGCGGTAATAGGGCACGATCGGCAGGCGGCGGCCGACGCGCATGACGAAATAGGGCGTCAGCGGCGGGATCGGCGCATCCTCCCCCGGTGCCGCGAGGCAGCCGATGGCGGTGGCACAGGTGGAGTGCAGGTGCACCACGGCGCCCGCCTCCGGCCGCGCGGTCAGCACGGCGCGGTGCAGGAACACCTCCTTCGAGGGCTTGTCGCCACCGAGATGCGACCAGTCCGGCGCCAGCTTGCTGATGCGTGCCGGGTCGAGCCGGCCGAGGGAGGAGTTGGTCGGCGTCATCAGGTAGCCATCGGGCAGCCGCACGCTGATGTTGCCGGCGCTGCCGACGCTGTAGCCGCGGGCGAAGAGGCTGGCGCCGAGCTCGCAGAGCAGGTCGCGCAGGTCGGATTCAGTCATGCCGTGAACGCCTTCAGGAAGAAATCGCGGGCGCCGAAATTGCCCGATTTGAGCGCGAGGTGCAGGCCGGCCGGCTCCGCCCCCGCCGTTTCGGCATAGGTCCAGGGCACGCCGGGGTCGATCTGCGGGCCGATGCGCAGCGTGGCGATGCCGAGCCGCTGCACCACCGCGCCCGAGGTCTCGCCGCCCGCCACCACCAGCCGCCCGACACCGCGCGCGACGAGCGCGGCGGCGATGCGGGCCAGCGCCCTCTCCACCAGCGCGCCCGCCGCCTCGCGGCCGAGCGCCTGCTGCAGCGCCGCCACCTTCTCCGGCGGGGCGGAGGCGGCGATGACCACGGGCCGCGCCTCGGAGAGCTTCCCCTCCATCCAGGCCTCGGCCTCGGCGAGCAGCGCGGCGGCGTCGGGCGTGGCCAGCGGGTCCAGCTCCAGCACCGGCACGTGCAGCCGCGCCAGCCCGATCTGCGCCAGCGTGGCGCGCGAGCAGGAGCCGGCCAGCACCGCCATGGCGCCGCGCGGCGCGGGCAGGGCGTCGGCGTCCGAGCGGTCGGGCAGCAGGCCCTGGTCGCGGAAATTCTGCGGCAGGCCCATGGCGATGCCGGAGCCGCCCGTCACCAGCGCATGCCCGGCGCAGGCGCGGCCGAGCGCGTGCAGATGCGCCTCCGTCACCGCGTCGGTGATGGCGTAGCGGCGGCCGCCATCGCGCAGCCGGGTGAAGGCCTGGCGGATGGCGGTCTCGCCCTGCTCCACCACGGCGAAGGGCACGAGGCCGACGCCGCCCTCCGTCTGGCGCGAGAGCACGCGCACCAGGTTGGCGTCGCGCATCGGCGTCAGCGGGTGGTTCTCCATGCCGCTCTCGCTGAGCAGCGCGGCGCCGACGAAGAGGTGGCCCTGGAACACGCTGCGCCCATTCGCCGGGAAGGCCGGGCAGGCGATGGCGAAGCCGGATTGCAGCCGCTTCAGCAGCGCATCCGCCACCGGGCCGATATTGCCCGCATCCGTGCTGTCGAAGGTGGAGCAGTACTTGAGGAAGATCTGCCTCGCGCCGGCGGCGAGCAGCGCCTCGCAGGCGGCGAGGCTCTCGGCCACCGCCTCGGCGGCCGGCGCGGTGCGCGACTTCAGCGCGACGACGACGGCATCCGCCTCCGGCAGCGGGCCGTGCGGCACGCCGATCACCTGCACCGTCGTCATGCCATGGGCAACGAGCATGGCGGCGAGATCGGTGGCGCCTGTGAAATCGTCTGCGATGCAGCCGAGCAACGGCATCGGGGCAATTCTCCTCGCTCAGTTCCGGCGGCAGGGTAGCACGCCCCGCCGCCGGGACGAAAAAGCCCCCTCAGCGCCGCCGCTTCGGCGGCGGCGGCAGGGCCAGGAGGTCGGTGTGGCCGATACGGGCGGAGAGGCGGCCGCGCATCGCCTGGGCGCGGCGCGCCTCGGCCCAGGCGCGGATGGCGGGGCCATGGCCGCGCGGCAGGGCGGCGAGCGCCGCGCCGGCATGGCCCTCGGCCAGCGAGTCCGCCATCACCGGCGTGTTGGCGCCGATGATCCACGGGCTCGGCGCGGTGCGGACGGCGAAGCCGCGGGCGCGGAAGGCCGCCGCCATGGCCGCCGGCGCCGCGGGGCCAAGCGCCGCGCCACCAAAACCCTTGTCGCGGATCTGGTCGCGGCGGAAGCCGCGCGCCAGCAGCCGGTCGGCCGGGTGGGAGGGGTAGAAGCCCTCGCGGCCATCGACGTTCAGCGCCGCGTAGAAGGGGATGGCGAGCGCCTCCGCCATGCGCCGCACCCAGCGGCGGGAGACGAGGTCGCACAGCGCGGTGCTGACGATGCCGTCCGCCTTCTCCAGCGGCAGGGCGCGGGGCCCGGCGGCGAGGTCGGCCACCAGCGCCTCGACGCGCCAGACGCCCTGCGGCGTGTGGACGAGCAGGGTGGTGTCGCGCGGCCAGGTGGTGGTCCAGCCGGCGAGGATGGCGCGCTCCTCGATGGTGGCGAAGGCGCGCTGCAGCAGGGCGGGGTCGGCATCCACCAGCGTCCAGTGCTGCGAGCGGCCGAGGATCGGCGCCAGCCAGCGCAGCAGGGAGCCGGTGCCGGCGCCGAGGTCGAGCAGGTGCGGGCGCGGCGGCAGCGCGTCGGCCAGGGCGAAGGCCAGGTCGGCGCTGCGGGCGCGGGCGTCGAAGGGCTCGCGCAGCGCCAGCCAGTCGCCGTCGAAGCCCTCGGGGGCGGGGCGGTTCATCGGGCAGCCTGCTCCAGCTCGGCGGCGAAGGCGGTGGCGCGGTCGGCCCAGCGCGGCAGGCGCTGCCCGGCCTCCCAGGCGGCGTCGGCCATCTCGGCGCGCAGCGTGCGGTCGAAGATCGGGCGGCGCATGGCGCGGGAGAGGGCGGCGACATCGCCCGGCGCCGCGATCACCCCCGCCGCCTTCGGCACCACGTCGGCGATGGCGCCGCCAGCGGTGATGGCCACGGGCAGGCCGCGCGCCAGCGCCTCGGCCGCCGCCATGCCGTAGCCTTCCCAGTGGGTGGCCAGGGCGAAAAGGTCGGCGCGGGCGTAGAGCGCGTCCAGCGCCTCCTGCTGCACCTCGCCGGCGAAGGTCACGCGCTGGTCGATGCCCAGCTCCCGCGCCAGGGCGGCGAGGCCCTGGGCGTGCACCTTGTCGCGCGCGCCGCCGGCGATGGTCAGGGTCCAGTCGAGGTCGGGCAGGCGGGCCAGGGCGCGCAGCAGCACGTCATGCCCCTTGCGCGGCACCAGTACCGCCACCGAGAGGATGGCACAGCCGGGGCCGCCCGAGCCTTGCGAGCGCTCCGCCGGGTCGGTGCCCGGCTCGACCACGCCGATGCGCGCCGGGTCGGCGCCGAATTCCAGCGGCAGCCGGTCGGCGGTGAGGCGGGAGGTGGCGACGAGGCGGGCGAGCCGCGGGAAGAGCAGCGTCTCGCGCTGGCGCAGCTCCTCGCGCTCCTCCGGCGCGAAGCCGGGCTCGATCGCCGTCGGGTGGTGGATCAGCCCGACCGCGCCACGCGCCTCCAGCTCGTCGGCGAAGGGGGCGAAGGCGGGCAGGCCCAGCCCGTCGATGATCAGCCGCGTGCCCTCGGGGATGGCGTCCAGCGCGGCGCGGGCCGAGGCTTGGGCGGCGGCGTCGGGCAGCGGGTGGCGGCCTTCCAGCTCCACCACGCGCACCGCGTGGCCGGCCGCGCGGAAGCCCTGCACCAGCCGGCGGTCATAGCCATAGCCGCCGGAGATGGCGCTGAAGGGGCCGGGGACGAGAAGGGCGAGGTCCATCGTCAGACCGCGGCCTCGTAGGCGGCCCAGGCCAGCGGGCTCTCGCGCAGCAGCACCTTGATGGCCTCCACCTTGCGGCCGCTCTCGCCGAGCCGGCCATCCTTCACCGCCGCGCCGAGCCGGCCGTGGATGTGCTGGCAGAGGAATTCCGTGCTGGTGTTCTGCCCGGCGAATTCGGGCACCGTGTCGAGGTTGCGGTAGTCGATCGCGTCCAGGATGCGGCGCAGCTCGACGCGGGCGGCGGCGATGTCCACCAGCAGGTTCGACGCGTCCAGCCGGGCGGCGCGGAACTCGGCCTCCACCACGAAGGTGGCGCCGTGCACGCGCTGTGCCGGGCCGAATTCCTCGCCGCGGAAGCTGTGGGCGACCATGATGTGGTCGGCGACCGTCAGGCTGAACATGCGCGGGTCAATCCTTGCTCTGGGGCGGCTGGCGCGGCGGCGCCGTAGGTGATGACGGGGCAGAGTGGCGCCGGATGGCCGGGCGGCGGCGGCGCCAGCAGCGCCGCCATGCAGGCCGGCAGCGCCTCGAACGGCACGCGCGGCCCCACCAGCGCGTCCAGCACCGGGTCGGCCAGCAGGGAGAGGGCCAGCGCCATGCGCTCGGCATGGCTGCGGCGGCCGCGCATGGCGGGGGAGACGCTGCCCACCTGGCTGGAGCGCAGCGTCAGGCGGCGGGCGTGGAAGGCCTCGCCCAGGGGGAGGGAGACGCTGCGGTCGCCATACCAGGAGGCCTCGACGATGCGCGCCTCCATCGCCGCAAGCGTGAGCGCGGCGCGCAGCCCTTCCGGGCTGGCCGAGGCGTGCAGGATCAGCTCCTGCTCGGGCGGCGCCTGCTCCGGCAGGGCGAAGCGCGCGCCCAGCGCCTCGGCCACGACGCGGCGCGCCGGGTCGGTGTCCTGCACCGTGACGCACGTGCCGGGGAAGCGGCCGATGAGCCAGGCGCAGAGCAGCCCGACCACGCCGGCGCCGATCACCAGCACGCGCTCGCCGGGGATGGGCGCCGCGTCCCAGACGATGTTCAGCGCCGTCTCCATGTTGGCGGCCAGCACGGCGCGGTGGTCCGGCACCGCATCCGGCACGGGGCTGCACATCCCGGCCGGGGCCAGGAAGCGGTCCTGGTGCGGGTGCAGGCAGAAGACGCGGCGGCCCCGCAGGGCGGCCGGCCCTTCCTCCACCACCGCCACGGCGGCGTAGCCGTACTTGACGGGGAAGGGGAACTCGCCCTCCTGCAGCGGCGCGCGCATGGCCTGCCACTGGCTCTCCGGCACGCGGCCATGCAGCACCAGCCGCTCCGTGCCGCGCGAGACGCCGCTGGCGAGGGCGCGCAGCAGCGCCTCCTCCGGCCCGCGCGGCGGCAGGGTCTCGGCGCGGATCTCCCCCTGGCCGGGCGCCGTGGCCCAGAAGGCGCGCGCCCTCATGGCGCCGCCGGCTCCGGCGGCTGTCCCGGCGCGGTGCAGACGGGGGTGCAGACGGCGGGGCGGGCGCGGTGCAGCGCGATGTCGAACAGCACGTCCTCGCCCAGGCTGTGCACCGCCCAGGTGAAGCGCAGCCCGTCGGCAATGCGCGCCGCCTCGGGCAGGGTGAAGGCGGGGATGCCGGAGCCGAGCAGCACCGGCGCCACCGTCACGTGCAGCCGGTCCAGGCAGCCGGCGGCGAGGAAGCGGGAGACGGTGAGGCCGCCGCCCTCGACGAAGAGCCGCCGCAGCCCGCGCGCCGCCAGCAGCGGCAGCAGGGCGCGGAGATCGAGCCCGCCGATGGCGGCACGCGGCGCGCGCAGCACCTCGGCGGCGCCGTGCCGGTCGCTGCCGCCGGCATCCTCGGCGCAGACCAGCAGGGTGGGCGGGCCACCGGGGGCGAACAGGCCATAGCCGGTGCCGAGGCGCCGGTCCGTGTCCAGCACCACGCGCACCGGGCTGGGGCCGGGCACGGCGCGGGTGGTCAGGCGCGGGTCGTCGTGCCGCACCGTGCCGGCGCCGACCACCACCGCGTCGCTCAGCGCGCGCAGCCGGTGGGTGTGGGTGATGTCCCCCGCGCCGCCGATCCACTGGCTGGAGCCGGAGGCGGTGGCGATGCGCCCGTCCAGCGTCTGCGCCAGCCGCCCCAGCACCAGGCAGCCATCCGGCGCGCCGGGCGGGGCCAGCAGCGGGGCGAAGAGCGCCGCGTGGGGGTTGCCCTCCGGCACCGCGCCGCCGGCCGCGCGCTGGCGCAGCAGGGCTTCCCAGAAAGGGTCCGGCGGGACGGGGGCGGGGGCTTCGGGGGCGGTGGGGTGCATCTGCCGGCTTCTATGCCGCAGCCCCGCCTTGGTTGCCAGAGCGACGCGGGAAACCGCGCCGCCCCTTCATCCGCCCGTCACACCCGGTGGCGCGGCGGGTCGCTCAGGCGGGCTGCTCAGGCGGGCTGTATGCCGCGGCGCGCATCGGCGCGGCGCAGCCAGGCGGCGAAGGGCAGGGCCAGCAGCACCATCCACAGCTTGCCCAGCACCTGCCCCGGCAGGTAGCCCAGGTCGCCGAAGGCGATGCCGAGGAAGAACACGCTGTCCACCACCAGCCCGACCAGGCTGGAGGCCAGCACCGCCAGCACCAGGTTGCGCCGCTGCAGCGGCGTGTAGACCAGCAGGTCCGCCGTCTCGCTGAGCAGGAAGGCGGCGGCGGAGGCCAGCACCAGGGCGGGCGGCGCCAGAAGGGCGGAGATGGCGGTGCCGGCGGCGATCGCCAGCCAGGCGGGGGTCAGGCCGAGCCGGCGCTGCACCAGGTCCCGCAGCACCAGGGCGAGGCCGATCATCAGCACGCCGGAGGGGGCCATGACGCCGGGCGCCACCGGAATCAGGCAGGGGCCCTGCGGCACGCAGACGGTGCCGGCATGGCCGATCAGCCAGTTCGCGGCGGGGATGGTGAGCCCGAAGGCGATGAGGGCCGCGAACCCCTCGATGCGGCGCGTGTCGGTCATCTGCGAGTTTTCCATTGCTGGGCGGGAGCATCCGCACTGACGGAAGCGTCAGCGGCGCGACTGGTACTCCGCCCAGCCCCTCGCGCGCAACTCGCAGGCCGGGCATGCGGCGCAGCCATGCCCCCAGGGATGGCGCGCGCCGCGCTCGCCGCGGTAGCAGGTGTGGGTGCGCTCGACGATGTCCTCCACCAGCGGCTGCCCGCCGAGCTTCTCGGCCAGCTCCCAGGTCTCGGCCTTGCTCAGCCACATCAGCGGCGTGTGCAGCACGAAGCGGCGCTGCATGCCGAGGTTCAGCGCCACCTGCATCGCCTTGATGGTATCGTCCCGGCAATCGGGGTAGCCGGAGAAATCCGTCTCGCACATGCCGCCGACGATGTGGCGCAGCCCGCGCCGGTAGGCGAGCGCGGCGGCGAAGGTGAGGAAGACGAGGTTGCGGCCGGGGACGAAGGTGTTAGGCAGCCCGTCCGCCTGCATGGCGATCTCGGTCTCGCGGGTCAGCGCCGTGTCGGAGACGGCGCCGAGGGCGTCGAGCGCCAGGGTGTGGTCCGGGCCGAGGCGGGCCTGCCACGCCGCGGGCAGCGCCTCGCGGAAGGCGGCGCGGCATTCCAGCTCCACCCGGTGGCGCTGGCCGTAGTCGAAGCCCAGCGTCTCCACGCGGGGGAAGCGGTCCAGCGCCCAGGCCAGGCAGGTGGCGGAATCCTGCCCGCCACTGAACAGTACCAGCGCGCCCTCGTCCATCGCCCCGCTCCTTCTCCTGGCTGCGCCGCCGGATTGCGGCGCGGCGGGGGCGGGCGTCAAGCGGGGCGGGCTCAGAACAGGCTGAACAGGCCCTTATCCTGCCGCTCGGCGCGCACCAGCAGGCGGGCCTGCTCGGCGGCGAAGGCGCGGCGCGCCTGCTGGCCGGGCATGGTGATGTTGCGCCGGCGGCACCACTCCTTGAACGGCTCCGGCCGCACGGCGATGCGGATGACGCGGTAGCCCTCGCCCATCGCCCGCGTCACATCCTGCTGCGCGCCGGAGAGCCAGTCATCGTAGTGCTCGCTCATGTCCGGCATGAAGTTGCGCAGGGCGTCGAAGGATTGCTGGTCGTACCAGGCGAAGCCCATGATCGGCTTGTCGCTCATCGGGGTTCCTCTGCGGTGCTGGCCGGCCTGGCGCCGGCTTCCGCAGAGGTTCTACAAAAAATGAGACGGCGTGGCAGCGCCCTGTGCGCCTCTCAAGAAGCAGTTGATATCGTTGAACAAAAGGTTAACGCGATATCGGCCTCCCGCATCATCCCGCCGGGCTGCTCATCCTGCCGTCCCTGCCAGGCGTTCCGCCGCCCATGCCGCCGCCTCCGCCACCACCGCCGACGGGTCGGCGCGCAGCGCCTCGGCCACCGGGCGCAGCGTGGCGTCGCCCGAATTGCCGATGGCGTTGAGCACGTTGCGCACGAAGCGGTCCCGCCCGATGCGCTTGATGGGCGAGCCGCTGAACAGCGCGCGGAAGCCGGCATCGTCCAGCACCGCCAGTTCCGCGAGGCGCGGCGCGGTGAGGTCCTCGCGCGGCATCAGCCCCGGCTCGCGCGCGGCGGCGGCGAACTTGTTCCAGGGGCAGACGGCCAGGCAGTCGTCGCAGCCATAGATGCGGTTGCCCATGGCGGCGCGGAATTCGTGCGGGATGGGGCCGTGATGCTCGATGGTGAGGTAGGAGATGCAGCGCCGCGCATCGAGCCGGTAGGGGGCGGCGAAGGCATCGGTCGGGCAGGCGGTCAGGCAGCGTGTGCAGCGGCCGCAATGGTCGGCCTCGGCGCCGGTGGGGGCGAGGTCGAGCGTGGTGTAGACCTCGCCCAGGAACAGCCAGGAGCCGTGCGCGCGGCTGACGAGGTTGCTGTGCTTGCCCTGCCAGCCCAGCCCCGCCGCCTGGGCCAGCGGCTTCTCGGCCACCGGCGCGGTGTCGACGAACACCTTGAGCGCGCTGTCCTGCCAGCGCTCCACCATCCAGCGGGCCAGCGCCTTCAGGCGCTTCTTGACGATGTCGTGGTAGTCCCGGTTGCGGGCATAGACGCTGATGGCGCCGCGGTCCCGCCGTTCCAGCAGGGCGAGCGGGTCCTCCGCCGGGCCGTAATTCATGCCGAGCGCGATGACGGAGACGGCCTCGGGCCAGAGCGCCCGCGGGTGGGCGCGCTGCTCGGCGCGCTCGGCCAGCCAGCCCATCTCGCCCTGCATGCCCGCGGCGAGGAAGGCGTCGAGCCGCGCCCGCACCTCCGGGCCGAGATGGGCGGGGGCGAAGCCCACCGCGTCGAAGCCGAGCGCCAGCGCCTGGTCGCGGATCTCCGCCGCCCGGCCTTCAGGCGTGGTGGCGGGGGCGGGCTTCTTACCCGCGCCCACGGTAGTTCGGCACGTCCTGCGCCGGCACCCAAACGCCCTCGGGCGCCGCGCCGGTCTGCCAGAAGACGTCGATCGGGATGCCGCCGCGCGGATACCAGTAGCCGCCGATGCGCAGCCACACCGGGTCCAGCACCTCGGCCAGCCGGACGCCGATGCCCACCGTGCAGGCCTCGTGGAAGGCGCCGTGGTTGCGGAAGCTGGTGAGGTAGAGCTTCAGGCTCTTGCTCTCCACCAGCCAGTCGCCGGGGATGTAGTCGATGACGAGATGGGCGAAGTCCGGCTGCGCCGTCAGCGGGCAGAGCGAGGTGAACTCCGGCGCGGTGAAGCGCACGCAGTAGCGCCGGCCGGGATGCGGGTTGGGCACGCGCTCCAGCACCGCCTCCTCGGGCGATTGCGGCTGGCGCGTGGCCTGGCCGAGCATGGTCAGGCCGGAGACGTCGTGAGAAGCGGTCATACGGGGGTCTCCTCGGGCTTGCGCCAGCCGGCTTCCAGGGCGGCGGCCTCCTCGGCCAGCCGGCCATCGAGGATGGCCTGGCGCAGCCGCGCCATCAGGCGCTGGTAGTAGCGGATGTTGTGCCAGGTGAGCAGGATCGGCCCCAGCATCTCCCCCGCCTTGAACAGGTGCTGCAGGTAGCCGAGGGAGTGGCGGGTGCAGGCGGGGCAGTCGCATTCCGGGTCCAGCGAGCCGGTGTCCTCGGCGTGGCGGGCGTTGCGGATGTTCACCACGCCGTGGCTGGTATAGGCGCGGCCGGTGCGGCCCGAGCGCGTCGGGATCACGCAATCGAACATGTCGACGCCGCGCATCACCGCGCCGATCAGGTCGGAGGGCGTGCCGACGCCCATCAGGTAGCGCGGATGCGTCTCGGGCAGCATCGGCACGGAGAAGTCGAGGGTGCGGAACATCTCCGCCTGTCCCTCGCCGACGGCGAGGCCGCCGATGGCGTAGCCCTCGAAGCCGATCTCCGTCAGGGCGCGGGCGCTCTCGGCGCGCAGATCCTCGAAGACGCTGCCCTGCTGGATGCCGAACAGCCCGTAGCCCGGCCGCGCGACGAAGGCGGCGCGGGAGCGGGCGGCCCAGTCCATCGACAGCCGCATGGATTTTCCCGCCACCTCATGCGTGGCGGGGAAGGGGGTGCATTCGTCGAAGCACATGGTGATGTCGGCATCCAGCAAATGCTGGATCTCGATGCTGCGCTCCGGCGTCAGGCGGAACTTCTCGCCGTTGATGTGGCTCTGGAAAGTGACGCCGTCCTTGTCCAGCTTGCGGAGCTGCGAGAGGGACATGACCTGGAAGCCGCCGGAATCGGTCAGGATCGGGCCGTGCCAGTCCATCATTTTATGCAGGCCGCCGAGCCGGCCGACGCGCTCGGCACCCGGGCGCAGCATCAGGTGGTAGGTGTTGCCCAGCACGATGTTGGCGCCGGTGGCGCGCACCGCATCGGCCGTCATGCCCTTCACCGTGCCGGCGGTGCCGACGGGCATGAAGACCGGGGTGGCGACATCGCCATGCGCGGTGTGCAGCGTGCCGGCGCGGGCCTTGCCGTCCTGGCACTGGCAGCTCCAGTGGAGCGTCATGGGGCGGTGTCCTCCCGGAACAGCAGGCTGGCATCGCCATAGGAGTAGAAGCGGTAGCCCTGGGCGACGGCATGGGCATAGGCATCGCGCATCCGCGCCGTGCCGGCGAAGGCCGAGACCAGCATGAACAGGCTGGATTTCGGCAGGTGGAAATTGGTCAGCAGCAGGTCCGCCGAGCGGAACACATGCCCGGGCAGCAGGAAGATGTCCGTCAGGCCGCGAAAGGGATGGATGACGCCCTTCTCGTCCACCGCGCTCTCCAGCAGCCGCAGCGCGGTGGTGCCGATGGCGACGATGCGGCCACCCTTCGCCCGCGTCCCGTTGATGGCGGCGGCGGCGGCCTCGGTGATCTCGCCCCACTCGGCATGCAGCCTGTGCTCGCGCGGGTTCTCGGCGCGGATGGGCAAAAACGTGCCGGCGCCGACATGCAGCGTCAGCGAGACCTGCGCCACGCCGCGCGCCGCCAGCGCCGCCAGCAGGCGGGGGGTGAAGTGCAGGCTGGCGGTGGGCGCCGCCACCGCGCCGGGCTGCCGCGCGAAGATCGGCTGGTAGTCCTCCCGGTCCTCCGGGCGCGGGCCTTCGGGGCGGGCGATGTAGGGCGGCAGCGGGATCTCCCCCGCGCGCTCCAGCGCGGCGGCGAGCAGCCCCTGGTCGGGGCCGAAATCGAGCAGCACCGCGCCGCCCTCCTGCCGCTCCACCACGCGCGGCGCCAGCTCCGGCGCGCCCTCGATCGACAGGATATCGCCGGGCCGCAGCTTCTTCGCGTTGCGGACCAGCGCGTGCCAGATGCCCCCCGCCTCGGCGCGGTTGAGCATGATTTCCAGCCGCGCCTCGCCGCGCCCGGCGCGCAGCCGCGCGGGGATGACGCGGGTGTCGTTCACCACCATCAGGTCGCCGGGGCGCAGCCAGTCCGGCAGCTCCAGCACGCCGGCATCGCGCACGCCTTCGGGGGCGGCCACCAGCAGCCGCGCCGCGTCGCGCGGGCGGGCGGGGGACTGGGCGATCAGCGCCTCGGGCAGGGCGAAGTCGAAATCCTCCGCCCGCAGCTCGGGCTTTGGACCTGCATCCCGGCGGTCGGGAAGGGTGCTGGGCTGGGTCATGGGATGGCGGGGCGGTAGCGGAGGGGGGCGGCAAAGGCAAGCACGGGCTTCACATGGCAGGCCGGAGGGGTTGCCGGCGCCGCCACCCGGGGGCAGGCTGACCGCCCATGAGGAAACGGGAAGAAACGACGCCATGAGCCTGAAAGGGTGGGAGTGGCTGGCGCGCAGCATCGCGCGCTCCGGCCAGAGCCATGTCTTCTTCATCGACGCCGTGCTGCGGCCGACGCTGATGGCGCTGGAGGAACAAGGGGTGCAGCCGGTGCTGGCGCACTCGGAAAAGGGCGCCGCCTACATGGCCGATGGCTATGCCCGCGTCTCGGGCCGGCCCGGCATCGTCGCCGCGCAGTCGGTGGGCGCGGCCAACCTGGCGGCGGCGCTGCAGGATGCCTGGCTCGGCCGCGTGCCGATGCTGGCGCTGACCGGCCGCAAGCCGCCCCACGCGCAGCACCGCAACGCCTACCAGGAGGTGGCGCACGCGCCGCTCTTCGCCCCCGTCACCAAGGCGGGCATGGCGGTGGAGGCGGCCTCCGACCTGCCGCGCCTGTTCCGCCAGGGCTGGGCCGCCGCCACCGCCGCGCCGCCGCGCCCGGTGCATCTCGACCTGAACGGGCTGATGGCCGAGATCGTCGAGCAGGGCGACACCGGCGCCGAGGCGGCCGACCTTTCCGCCTGGACCGCGCCGCGCCACCGCCCCGTGGCCGATGCGGGCGACGTGGCGCGCCTCGCCCGCCGCCTGCTGGAGGAGCCGCGAATCGCCATCGTCGCCGGCGACGGCGCGGCGCTCTCCGGCTGCGGGGCGGAGCTGCTGGAGCTGGCCACGCGCCTCCAGGCGCCGGTCGCCACCAGCCTCGGCGCGCGCGGGCTGGTGCCGACGCGGCACCGGCTGCATGTCGGCGTCGTCGGCAGCTATTCGGCGCCGCCGGCCAACAAGGTGGTGCATGGCGCCGGGCTGGTGCTGATGGTGGGAAGCGACGGCGGCGACCAGGTGACCCATGCCTGGCGCGTGCCCGCGCCCGGCACGCCCATCGTGCAGATCGACGCCGACCCGCTGGAGCTGGACCGCTGCCCGGCGGAGATCTCCGTCTGCGGCGACCCGCGCGCGACGCTGGAGGCGCTGCTGGAGGTGCTCGGCACGCCGGAGCGCAACAGCGCCTTCCTCGACGAGGCCGCCGCCCTGGTGGCGGCGTGGCGGCAGGAGATGGCGCCGCGCCTGGCCAGCGACGAGACGCCGATCGACCCCGCCCGGCTCTGTGCCGAGATCTCCGCCGCCCTGCCGGAGGATGGCATCCTGGTGGCCGATACCGGCTATTCCGGCATCTGGACCGGCACGCTCATCGAGTTCAACGGCACGGGGCAGCAATATCTCCGCGCCGCCGGCTCGCTGGGCTGGGCCTTCCCGGCCGCGCTCGGCGCCAAATGCGCGGCGGGCGCGCGCAAGGTGGTCTGCTACAGCGGCGACGGCGCGCTCTACTACCACCTCACCGAGCTGGAGACGGCCAAGCGCCGCGGCATCGCGGTGACGCTGGTGGTGAACAACAACCAGGGCTTCGGCCAGGGCTGGCCCAACCTGGTGCGCGCCGCCGGCAACCGGCCTGAGGTGGCGGGCACGCTGCTGCGCTTCGGCGCGCACACCGATTTCTGCGCGCTCGCCGCCGGCTTCGGCCTGCGCGGCATCCGCGTCGAGCGGCCGGAGCAGATCGGCCCCGCCCTGCGCGAGGCGATGGCATCGGACGAGACGGTGGTGGTGGAGGTGATGACCGGCATCGACCACCGCGCGCCCGAGCCCTGGACCCCGGAAGGCTGAACCCCATGAACATCGCCATCATCGGCGCCGGGCTGATGGGCCATGCGCTGGCGCTGGTCTTCGCTATCGGCGGCCACCGCGTGACGCTGACCGACACCAGCGCCGAGGCGCTGGCCCGTGCGCCTGGGCTGATGGAGAAGGCCCGCGCCACGCTGGAGGCCGCCGGCGAGGCGGGCGGCCTCTCGGCGGAGGATCTGCGCGCCCGCGTCACGCTACACGAGGGTCTCGCCGCCACGGTGGCCGAGGCGGGGCTGGTGATCGAGGCCATCATCGAGAAGCCCGATCCGAAGCGCGCCCTCTACGCCGAGCTGGACCGGCTGATGCCGGAGGAGGCCATCCTCGCCAGCAACACCTCCTATCTCGACGTCTTCCCGCTGATGCCGGCCCGCCGCCTGAAGCGCGCCATCATCATGCACTGGTACACGCCGCCCTATCTCGTCGACCTCGTCGATCTCGTCGGCAGCCCGGAATGCCCGGAGGCGCTGCTGGAGGAGGTGCGCGCCATGCTCGCCGCCATGGGCAAGGTGCCGCTGGTGATGCGCCGCTTCCTGCCCGGCTACATCGCCAACCGGCTGCAGTCGGCGCTCTCCCTCGAATGCTACCGGCTGATGGACGAGGGCTACGCCACGCCGCAGGAGATCGACGAGGCGATCATCCACGGCCTCGCGCTGCGGATGCTGCTGCTCGGCCAGATGGCCAAGGGCGATCTCACCGGCCTGCCGCTCTCCGCCCAGGCGCTGGCCAACCGCATGTACACGCCGCCCACGCCGAGCGGCCACAGCACCACGCTGGACGCCGCGCTGGCCGAGGGCCGCACCGGCGTCATGGCCGGGCGCGGCCTCTACGACTGGGGCCCCCCGGGGGAGGATTACGATCCCGCCGCCATCCTGGCCGAGCGGGACCGCCGGCTGCTCGCCCTCAAGCGCGCCTTCCGCGCGATCGGCCCGATGGCCGGATACGCGCATTCGCCCAGCAAGGAGCCCACATGATCCGCTACGAACTCTCCGGCCGCACGGCGCTGGTGACGGGGGGCGCCTCCGGCATCGGCCTCGCCACGGTGAAGCTGCTGGCCGAGGGCGGCTGCCGCGTCGCCATCAACCACCTGGCCGGCGACCCGCGCGGCGCCCAGGTGGTGGCCGAGCTGCGCGCCGCCGGCCATGACGTGCTCTCCGCCCCCGGCAATGTGGGCGACGCGGCGGACGGACCGCGCATGGTGGAGCAGGCGGTGGCCGATCTCGGCGGGCGGCTGGACTTCCTGGTGAACAACGCCGGCACCCCCGGCACCAGCAGCCTGATCCCGCCCTCCGCACTGGAGCGGCTGACCGAGGAACTGTGGCAGACGGTGCTGCAGGTGAACCTGCTCGGCGTGTTCCGCTGCGCCAAGGCGGCGGCGCCGGCGCTGAAGGCGGCGCGCGGGGCCATCGTCAACGTCGCCTCCATCGCCGGGCTCGACAGCCCCGGCAGCTCGATGGCCTATGGCGCCACCAAGGCCGGCGTCGTCAGCCTGACCAAGAATCTGGCGCGTGGCCTGGCGCCCGAGGTGCGGGTGAACGCGGTGGCGCCGGGCGCGGTCGATTCCTCCTGGATGGTGGAATGGACGGAGGAGCGCCGCGCGGCCTCGGCCAACAAGGCGCTGCTCAAGCGCCGCTGCCAGCCGGAGGACCTGGCCGAGGTCATCGGCTTCCTGCTCGCGGGGGCGGCGATGGTGACGGGGCAGACCGTGGTGGTCGATGGCGGGCTGACGCTGGAATCGCGCTGAGGCCGCCAGGCGCGCGCCGTCGCGGGCCGGACATGGAAAGTTCTTGCCGCGCCGGCGCGCCGCCAGCCATGGGCGGATTGCCTTCCGCCATGGCCTGGGCTTCCCTGCGCCGTGGCATGGCCGGGGAGAGATTCCGCCGCATGATCGATGCGCCCGCCATCAGGCCGCCTCGCGGCTACGGCCTGATCTGGGGATGGCACCCGGACAGCGACGCGCCGCTCGACGAGGCGGCCGTCGATGCGCTGCTGCGGCGGCACCCCGAGGGGGGCGGCCTGTGGCTGCACCTCGACCTGACCGACACCCGCGCCCGGCCCTTCCTGCAATCCCTGGCCACCCAGGCCCCGCGCGCGCTGCCGCCCTTCGCCGTGGAGGCGCTGCTGGAGCGGGCCGAGGCGCCGCACCTGGAACTCCGCGAGGGCGTGCTGTCCGGCGCGGTGCCGGATTTCCACCACGATGACGGGGCGGAGCCCGACCCGCAGCGGATGGGGCTGCTGACCGTGGCGCTGACGCCGGCGCTGCTGATCACCGCGCGGCGGCATCCGATGCGGGCGACGCATCACCGCGGCATCGTGGCCATGCCGGGCGCCGAGCCGGCGGCGCGCTGGGACAGCATCCTGCGCGAGGTGCTGGCCGGCGTCGGGCGCTGCGGCGCCGGCATCGCGGCGCAACTGAACCGGATTGAGGAGGAGCTGCTGCGGGGCGAGGATGACCGCCGCGCGGAGCTTTCCGGCCTGCGCCGCGCGGCGCTGCTGCTGCACCGGCGCATCGAGCCGCTGGCCCTGGCCTATGAGGAGCTGGCCGAGGCGCCCGGCGGCTGGCTGGAGGCCGCCGGCCATGCGCCGGCGCTGATGGAACGCCGGCTCCGCATGGCGCTGCGCGTGACCCAGGGCCTGCAGGACCGTGGCCGCATCGCCCAGGACGAGCTGGCCTCGCTGGTCGCCGGTGAGGCCAACCGGCGCCTGCTGGTGCTGTCGATCCTGACCGCCCTGCTGCTGCCGCCCAGCCTCATCGCCGGCATCTTCGGCATGAACACCACGGATCTGCCCGGCACCGAGGCAGCGGGCGGCTTCTGGTGGGCGCTGGGTGCCATCCTGGCCTCGGCCGTGCTGGCGCTGGGGCTGATGCTCGGCCTCGGTATCCTCGGGCGGCGGCGCCGGTAGTTCCCGGCGCGCGCTTCCCGGTCCATGCTCGCTGGTCCATGCTGGCCGGTCCATGCTGCTCGGCACGGCTCTTGCGAGAAAGCCCGACAGCCAGACCTTCCCAATCCTGACCTCGCCGGATGAGACCATGCCCCAGACCGATTCCGCCCGCTTCCTCCAGGACCTGCACGAACTGCGCCGGATCGGCGCGTTCAGGACCGGCGTGCACCGCCCGACCTACTCGCCGCAGGACATGGAATCCCGCCGCTGGCTGATGCGGCAGATGGAGGAGGTGGGGCTGGAGGCCTCGATCGACGGCATCGGCAATGTCTTCGGCCGGCACAAGGGGGCGGGGCCGCACCTGCTGGTCGGCAGCCATATCGAGAGCCAGAACGAGGCCGGCTGGCTGGATGGCGCGCTCGGCGTGGTGGCGGGGCTGGCGCTGGCCCGCGCCGGCCTGCCCGTCGATGTCTGCGCCTTCGCCGACGAGGAAGGGCATTTCGAGGGCGGCTTCCTCGGCAGCCGCTCGATCATCGGCGAACTCTCCGAGGAGGAGATCGACCGCAGCCGCAACCGCACCGACGGCACGCCGCTGCGCGCGGCGCTGAAGGCGGCCGGGCTGGAGGGCCTGCCGCGCCTGCGGATCGACCCGGCCCGCTACAAGGGCTTCTTCGAGATGCATATCGAGCAGGGCACGCAGCTCGAGCGGGCCGGGCTTCAGGTCGGTGTCGTCAGCGGCATCGTCGCCATCTGGCAGTGGCGGCTGCTGGTGGAGGGGCAGCAGGACCATGCGGGCGGCACCACCATGGCCGAGCGGCGCGATGCGGGGCTCACGGCGGTGCGCCTGCTCGCCGCCATCGACGCCGAGTTCCCGCGCTTCTGCGGCGAGCGCAGCACCTGGACCACGGGGCGCATCACGCTGGAGCCGGGCGCCCCCAGCATCATCCCCGGCCGGGCCGACGTGCTGTTCCAGTTCCGCGACGTGTCGATGGACAGGCTGCGCGAGATGGAGGCGGGGCTGCGCAGGCTGGTGCAGGAGAGCAACCGCCGCGAGCGCTGCGAGACCACGCTGGTCAGCGTCGCCAAGGCCACCCCCGCGCTGTGCGACGAGGGGATGATGCGCGCCCTCTCGGCCGCGGCCGAGGCGCTGGCCCCGGGCGCCTGGCAGGTGATGCCGAGCGGCGCCGGGCACGACGCGCAGTACATCGCCAAGGTGATGCCGGCGGCGATGATGTTCGTCCCCTCCATCGGCGGCATCAGCCACCACTGGGCGGAGGACACGAAGGAGGAGGATCTGGCGCTCGGCATCGAGGTCCTGGCGGAGGCGGCGGCGCGCTTCCTGGCCGGCTCGAACTGAGGCGAGGCCGGCGGCGGGCCTTCAGTCCGCCGCCGTCACGCGGCGGGCGATGCCGCCCGCCAGCACCTCGGCCATGCACTGGTAGCCAAGGTCGTTCATGTGGAAGCCGTCGGCCGAGAGCATCAGCACCGGCTGCGGCAGCGCCTGCCAGAAGCGCATGATGGTGTAGCGCCGCATCAGCGGCAGCCGCTTCTCCGCCGCCACGGCGGCGATGCCCTCGACGAAATCCTCGTAGCGGTCGGCGTCGCGGATGCCGGGGAAGGATTGCGGGTCGATCAGCACCAGGTCGAGCCCGCGCCGCTGCACCAGCTCCACCCCCTCGCGCAGCACCTGGGTGAAGGCCTGGGGGGTGATGCCGCGCAGCGCGTCGTTGGTGCCGAGCTGCCACAGCACCACGTCCGGCTGCCACTCCTCCACCGAGACGCGCATGCGGGCCAGGGTGGTGGAGGCCACCTCGCCACCCACGCCGTTGTTGCGCACCGTCACCGCGATGCCGGGCAGCAGCCGCTCCAGCGCCGCCTTCAGCCGCGGCGGATAGGCATGGCTGGGGGAGGAGGCCCCCGCCCCCGCCGTGGTGGAGGAGCCGATGGCCAGGATGCGGATGGGCCGCTTCTCCTGCAGCAGCCCGGCCATGCGCGGCAGGGGGCGGCCGAGGTCGCGCAACTCGTCCGGCACGGTGCAGGCGGCGGGGACGTTGTCGGTGCCGACCGGCGGCGGCGCCTGGCCCCGGGCGGGGGCCGCCGCCAGCAGCGCGGCGCCGATCAGCGCCGCCATTCTCCGGCCGGCCCGCATCAGGAAGGCTGCACCGCGGCCGGCAGGCCGGCCGGGCTGCCGCCGCGCCGCTTCTCGGTGAGGCTCAGCAGCCCCGCGACCAGCATCTGGGTGGCGACCCCGGCGGTGACATAGGCGATGTCGAACACGGGACCGTCGAAGCCCGTCTGCTTCAGCGCCACGCCGGTGATGCTGACCACGAGCCCGGTGCAGAACACCGGCAGCGAATGGCGCCCCATCATCGCCAGCGGGTGGCGCGACGGCAGGCCGCGCGCCCAGCCCTGCAGCGGCGAGTGCGCCACCACGTAGCACAGCGCCAGGACATGCAGCAGCCGCGGCACGGACAGGAACTGCTTCTCCGGCACCGTCAGGAAATCCGGCAGCAGCGGGATCCAGCCGGCCGGCGGCAGGCCAGGGCCGCGCGTCACCACCAGCGCCAGCACCAGATAGGCCAGCGCCGCCCACCAGGCGCCACGGTGATAGGGCATGGCGGCGCCCAGCCGGTTGCGCCGCGCCCCCAGCGCGAAGCCGATGACGAACAGGAACTGCCAGGAGAGCGGATTGAAGAACCAGCCGCCGGGCAGCGGGTAGGCGGGCAGGTTGGTGCCGGTGAGCCCCGCCGCCGTGTAGAGCGCCGCCGAGAGCACCACCGCCAGCGACAGGCTGCGCGAGGCCACGAACAGCAGCAGCGGCAGCATGCCGATCAGCACGAAGTAGAGCGGCAGGATGTTCAGGAAGCCGGGCTGGTAGGCGAGGGTGACGGCGGAGACCAGCGCCTCGGCCGGGTCCATCATCAGCGGCTCCAGCGCGATGACGGAGAACAGGCCGAAATCGCCCGTGCGGATGACGCCGAGCGCGAACACCGCGCCCCCCAGCACCACCAGCGCCAGGTGCGTGGTGTAGAGCCTGACCGCGCGGCTGGCCACCTTGAGCGAGACGGCGAGCCGCTGGCCGATGGCATAGCGGCTGAAATAGGCGGCCGCCGCGGCGTAGCCGGCGAACATCACGAACAGGTCGGCCGCGTCCGAGAAGCCGAAATTCTTGTGCGTCACATTCTCCAGGATGTTGCCGGAGACGTGGTTGATGAAGATCGTGATCAGCGCCAGGCCGCGCCAGACATCCAGTGCGGTGTCGCGTCCGGGCGGAAGCAGAGTGCCGGGCGACGCCGACGGGCTGGGCGGAGCGGCCGCCATGGAACATCTCCTGCTGTTCTTGACCGGCACGGCGCAGGCCATGGCGGGCGGTGGCGCGGGGCGGCCTCGCGATGGAAATAGGGCGCGGGCGTTGCCGTTGCAGGGTGCGGGTGGTCAAGAGGCGGTGTGGCGTGCCCCGCTCAGGCGGGGGTGAGGTCCACCGCCACCTCCAGGCTGTGCCGGCCGCCGCCCAGGATGATGCCGCGCAGCGGCGAGATGTCGTGGAAGTCCCGGCCCCAGCCCAGCACCACATGCTCGTCGCGCACCACCAGGTCGTTGGTGGGGTCGAGGTCCACCCAGCCATGCGCCGGGCCGAGCCAGGCCCCCACCCAGGCATGCGACTGGTCGGAGCCCAGATGCTTGGTGCCGCCCGGTGGCGGCAGGGTGCGGATATAGCCCGAGACGTAGCGCGCCGGCAGGCCGAGGCCGCGCAGCCCGCACAGCATCAGGTGGGTGAAGTCCTGGCAGACGCCCGCACGCTGCGCCAGCACCTGCGAGACCGGGGTGGCGATGCCGGTGACGCCGGCGCGGAAGGCGAAGTCCCGGTAGATGCGCGTGGTCACCTCCCGCAGCGCCGCCAGCACCGGGCGGCCGGGGGTGAAGGACTGCGCCACATAGTCCCGCGCCCCGGCATGCTCGGGCAGCATGGGGGAGGGGAAGGTGAATTCCGCCACCGGGCCGCTGCGCGCCGCCTCGGCCGCCACCTGCTCCCAGGGCGGGGTCGCGGCGGCGGGCGGCGGCGGCGGGAAGGCGACGTCGATCTCCGCCTCCGCCACCACCTCGAAGCGGGCATGCGGCCGGTCGAGGAACAGCCAGGTGACGCGGTTGCCGAAATGGTCGAGGCCGGAGGAGACGCGCGCCGGCTCCGGCGCGCAGGCCAGCGTCTCCCACCGCAGCTGCTGGTGCGGCAGCGGGCGCGGCGAGAGGTGCAGCATGTGACTGGCCATGTCCACCGCCTCGGCATAGCGGTAGATCGTGGCGTGGCGGATGCGCCAGCGGCTCATACGGGGGTGGCTCATGCGGCGCCCCAGAACAGCACGGAGGGCTCCTCCGCCATCTCCTGCCCCAGCGACTGCGCGGGCGGCAGCAGCGCGAAGTAGCGGCGGCTGATGTTGTCCGACAGGGTGGCGACCTCGCCCGCCAGCGTGGCGAGGCGCGGGGCGATCTGCACGGCCGCCAGCGCCGGGTCGCGCGCCGCCTGCACGGCCAGGGGCATGTCCTCCACCGTGGCCAGCAGCGCCTCGGCCTGCGGCAGCAGGTCGTGCTCCGGCCCGCCATCGATGTCGGTCAGCAGCCGGCGGATGGCGTGGAGCTGAAAGGCGAGGCCACGCGGGTTGCCGGGGTCGGCCAGCACCAGGTCCAGCGCCGGCGCGGGCTGCAGCACGCCGAGATAGCGGCTGCGGTAGGTGATGACGCTGTCGCACAGCTCCAGCGCCAGCCGCAGCCCGCCCTCGATGCGGCTGGCCGGCTGGTCCAGCGCGAAGCCGAGCTGCGCGGCGATGGCCTGGGCGCGCTCCACCCGCCGGCCGAGGTCGAGGAAGGCGTAGCCGCCGGCGCGCACCATGTTCTCCGCCGCCGCGCCCGCCACGCCGGCGGAGTAGCGCAGCACGCCGGCCAGCGCCTCCTCCAGCCCCTGCTGGCCGCGGTGCTGCGCCGCCGCCTGCACCTGCACGGCACGCAGCGGCAGGGTGAAGAGGGTGTGTATGTCGCCCGTCAGCCGGTCGCGCACCGCCTCGACGAGGCGGGCGATCTCGGCCATCTGCCGGCCGACGGCGCCGCCCTCGCGCAGCGCGCGCCACAGCGCCGCCTGCAGCGCGCCGCTGGCGGCGCCGCTCGGCATGTCCTCGGCCTGCACCAGCCCGGCATGGCGCAGCGCGGCGGAGAGCGCCGTCAGCTCGGCGAATTCGCGCGGCAGCAGCGGGCCGCGCTCCAGCCGCGCCAGCGCCGCGCGCATCAGCCGCGCCGCGCCTTCCAGCCGCTCCACGTAGCGGCCGAGCCAGAACATGTTGTCGGCCACGCGGGAGGGCAGCTCGCCCGTGGCGCGGCGGATCGGCAGCGGCTGGCGGGGCAGGGCGGCGGGGCCGAGGATCGCGGCGCCCTCCTCGGCCAGCACCCACACATCCTTGGCCAGGCCCTGCTGCGGCAGGCGGCCGGCCAGCGCCTCGGCATCGCCCGGCACGCGCGCAAGGCCGCCCGGCATCACCTGCCATTCCGCCCCGTCCTGCGCCAGGAACAGGCGCAGCACCACCGGGCGGGGGGAGAGGCGCTCGCCATCGGCGCAGGGGGCGACGGAAGGGGGCATGTCGCGCGTCGCCGCCCAGTCCTGCGGGCGCTCGGCCACGCGGCGCAGCAGCGCCTCGCGCGCCGCCTCCGGCATCCGCGCCGGGTGACGGGCGGCGGCGCCGCCGTCGAAGGCGGGGCGCAGCAGCCACTGGCCGGGGTCGCGCAGCACCATCGCCAGCGCCTCCGGCCCGGCCAGCCAGTGCGTCTCCGCCGAGGGCAGCAGCAGCGCCTCGCCCAGCAGGCGGCGGCAGAGCGCGGGCAGCAGCGCCGCCAGCGCCGGCGCCTCCACCATGCCGCAGCCAGGGGCGTTGACAATGCGCAGCGTGCCGTTGCGCGCCGCGTCCATCAGCCCTGGCACGCCGCCATGGCCGCCGAACTCCAGCGGGTCGAGGTGCCGCCCGTCCATCCGCCGCAGCAGCACATCGACCGGCTGCGGCCCCTTCAGCGTCTTGAGGAACAGGGCGCCGCCGCGCGCCGTCAGGTCGCCCGGCTCGACCAGGGCGCAGGACAGCTCGCCGGCCAGCAGCACATGCTCGAACCAGAGCGGGTGGTGCACCCCCGGGGTCAGCAGGGCGATGGCGGCGTTGTCCGGGCCGCGTGGCGAGAGGCGCTGGAGCGAATCCAGCCAGCGGTCGAAGAAGGGGCGCAGCGGGCGCACCTGCTGGCCGCGGAACAGGTTGGGCACCACGCGGGCCAGCATCCGCCGGTTCTCCTGCGCGTGGCCGATGCCGGCGGCACGGCTGGTGCGGTCGGCCAGCACGCGCCAGGCGCCGTCCGGGCCGCGCAGCAGGTCGGCGGCGTAGGTGGTCAGCAGCGGGCCGGCGGGGGCGCGCCCCTCGGCGCGGCAGGGGCGCAGGAAGGCGGGGTTGGCGAAGACCAGGGCCGGCGGCACCAGCCCCTCGGCCAGCAGGGCCTGCGGCCCGTAGAAATCGGCCAGCAGCCGCTCCAGCAGGCGCGCCCGCTGCGACAGCCCCTCGGACAGCGCGGCGAACTCGCGCGCCGGCAGCGGCAGCGGCACCGGGTCGCAGCGCCAGGCGCGGCTGGCCTGGGCGGCGCCGGGCAGCAGGGAGGTGATGCCCTCATCCTCGAAGGCGCGGTCCAGCCGGCGCGCCGCCTCGCCGATGCCGTTCCCGGCATAGTCCTGCGGCAGGTCGGAGAAGGCGGCCAGCAGGCGCCGCCAATGGGGCCGCACCTGGCCGCGGCCATCGACCATCTCATCGGGCACAGCGGGGGGCACGGCGGGGGGCGGTGCGGGAAGGTTCACCCCGCGCCCGGTATCATGCGAGGCGGCGCAGGTCGAGCGTGCGGCGCAGCTCCGGCGAGTCCACCGGCGCCGGCGGCGTGCCCGCGCCCACGCTGTGGCCGAAGGGGAAGAAGCGGGCCCGGCGGCGCGCCTCCGCCTCGTTGGCGTTGACCGGGAAGCGCTCGTAGTTGCGCCCGCCCGGATGCACCACGTGGTGGGTGAAGCCGCCGAGGGAGCGGCCGGTCCAGCTGTCCCACAGGTCGAAGGTGAGCGGCGCCTGGGCGCGGATGGTCGGGTGCAGGGCGGAAGGCGGCGACCACGCCTTGAAGCGCACGCCGGCCACGAACTCGCCGGCGCGGCCGGTGGAGGCCATCGGCAGGGCGTGGCCGTTCACCGCCAGGGTGAAGCGCTCGGGCGCGAAGCCGCTGGCGCGCAGCTGCAGCCGCTCGGTGCTGCTGTCCACGAAGCGGGCGGTGCCGCCGCCGAAATTCTCCTCGCCCAGCACGTGCCAGGGCTCCAGCGCGTGGCGCAGCTCAAGGCCCACCCCATGCAGCGAGACCTCGCCCACCAGCGGGAAGCGGAAGGCGAAATGCGGGTCGAACCACGCCGTCTCCAGCGGCGCGCCGAGGCTCCTCAGCTCCTCGATGGCATCGGCGAAATCCTGCGCCGCGTAGTGGGGCAGCATGAAGTCGTCGTGCAGCCGGCTGCCCCAGCGCACCAGGCGCCGCTCATAGGGCGTGCGCCAGAAGGCGGCCACGGCGGCGCGCATCAGCAGCATCTGCGCCGCCGACATGCGGGGGTTGGGCGGCATCTCGAAGGCGCGGAACTCCACCAGGCCGCGCCGGCCGCCGGCATGGTCGGGCGAGTAGAGCTTGTCGATGCAGAACTCGGTGCGGTGGGTGTTGCCCGTCATGTCCGCCAGGATGTTGCGGAACAGCCGGTCGGTCAGCCAGGGCGGCGCGGGCTGGAAGGGCTTCACCTGCTGGAAGGCGATCTCCAGCTCGTTCAGCGAATCCTGCCGCGCCTCGTCGATGCGCGGGTGCTGGCTGGTCGGCCCGATGAACAGGCCGGAGAACAGGAAGGAGAGGCTCGGGTGGTTGTGCCAGAAGCCGAGCAGCGACTTCAGCAGGTCCGGCCGGCGCAGGAAGGGGCTTTCCTCCACCGAGGCGCCGCCCATCACCACGTGGTTGCCACCCCCCGTGCCGACATGCCGGCCATCGAGCATGAACTTCTCGGCCGCCAGCCCTTCCTCGCGCGCCAGGGCGTAGAGCTGCTCGGTGCGCGCCACATGCTCGGCCCAGGAATGGGCGGGGTGGATGTTCACCTCGATCACGCCCGGGTCGGGGGTGATGGAGAAGCTCAGCAGGCGCGGGTCGGAAGGCGGGCCGTAGCCTTCCAGCACCACCTTGCGCCCCTGCGCGGCGGCGGTGTCCTCGATGGCGGCGGTCAGCGCCAGCCAGTCCTCCGCCATGTGCAGCGGCGGGTAGAAGACATGGATCTTGCCCTCCCGCGCCTCGACGGTGAGGGCGGTGCGCACCAGCCCCGGCTCCTCCCGCCCGAGCACGGGGGCTTCCCGGCGCGGCGGCGGTGCCTGCCGCAGCGCGGCGGCGCCGGGCAGCGGGCCACCCGCCGTGCCAGCGGAGGGCAGGCCCTGGCCGGGGAGGGGCTGGTGGCGCAGCGGGAAGCCGGGCGCGCCCTCGCGCGGCGCCGGCGCGCCGGGCAGGGAGCGCTGGTCGTGCAGCGCCTGGGCGGAGGGGAAGGGGCCGGGCGGCGCGAAGGGGTCGCGCTCGAACTCCGCGGGGATGCTGGCGGGGTCGGCCCAGGGCAGGCTTTCCAGCGGCAGGCGGAAGCCGATCGGCGAGTCGCCGGGCAGCAGGAAGATCGGGTCGTCGTGCCGGAACAGCCACAGTCCGCTCTCCCAGCCCCCGTTCTCCCCGGAGCCGTCGGCGCGGCGGCGCAGCGGCAGGACGGAGCCGACCTCGGCCGAAAGCCCCTGGCCGAACACCTTGGCCAGCCGCGCCCGCTCCAGCGGGTCGCGCAGCTTCGAATCCTCGGCGACGACGTTGGCCGGCAGGCGCTTCTCCCGCCACAGGTAGTGGTGGATGTCCTCATGGGCCGGCTGCACATAGCTCTCGGCCAGGCCCAGACGGGCGGCCAGGGCGCGCGCGAAGGCCCGCGCGTCCTGCGCCGTGGCGTCATCCGTGTCGTCGTCGCCGGCGAGGCGGGCGGGGTCCTGCCAGACCGGCTCGCCATCGGCCCGCCAGTAGGCGTTCAGCGCCCAGCGCGGCAGCTGCTCGCCCGGGTAGTGCTTGCCCATGGCGTGCTGCACGGCGGCGCCCGGCGCCCAGAGCGGCAGCAGCCGGTTGAGCAGCCGGTTGGCGTAGCGGCGCTTGCTGGGGCCGAGGGCGGCGGTGTTCCATTCCGGCGCCTCCTGGTCGGTGGCGCAGACGAAGGTGGGCTCGCCACCCATGGTCAGCCGCACGCCACCCTCGGCGAGCTGTGCGTCCACCGCCTCGCCCGCCGCCTGGATGGCGGCCCAGGCCGCTTCCGCGTAGGGGCTGGTGACGCGCGGCGTCTCGCGGATGCGGCGCACGCCCATGCCGAAGTCGAAGCTCACCTCGGCCTTGCTCATCAGGCCGGAGATGGGGGCGGCGGATTGCGGCTCCGGCGTCGCCGCCAGCGGGATGTGGCCCTCGCCGGCCAGCAGGCCGGAGGTGGCATCCAGCCCCACCCAGCCGGCGCCGGGCAGATAGACCTCGGCCCAGGCGTGCAGGTCGGTGAAGTCCTCGGTGGGGCCCTCGGGGCCTTCCAGCGGCTTCTGGTCGGCCACCAGCTGGATCAGGTAGCCGGAGACGAAGCGCGCCGCGTAGCCCAGGTTGCGCAGCAGCTGCACCAGCAGCCAGGCGCTGTCACGGCAGGAGCCGCGGCCCTCGGCCAGCGTCCGCTCCGGCGCCCAGACGCCCGGCTCCAGGCGCACGATGTAGGAGACGCGCTGGTTGATCAGCCCGTTCAGCCGCATCAGCATGCCGACGGTGCTCTGCCGCTCGCGCGGCACCTCGGCCAGCAGCCCCTGCAGCATCGGGCCGGGTGCCTCGGCGCGGCGGAAGGGGGCCAGCTCCTGCTCCAGCACCGGGTCGTAGGCGAAGGGCCATTGCTCCGCCTCCGGCTCCAGAAAGAAGTCGAACGGGTTGATGGTGGCCATGTCGGCCACCAGGTCCACCGTCACCTCGAAATGCCGCACCGGCTCGGGAAAGACGACGCGAGCGAGGAAATTGCCCTGCGGGTCCTGCTGCCAGTTCAGGAAGTGCGGACTGGGCTCGATCTTCAGCGCGTAGGAGAGGATCGGGGTCCGGGCATGCGGCGCCGGCCGCAGCCGGATCGTCTGTGGCCCCAGGCTGACGGGGCGATCATAGGCGTAGCGGGTGCGGTGCGTCAGCGCGACGTGAATCGACATGCAGGATCCCGGCGATCGTTCCTGCGGCGCAGCATAGACCGCGCCTTCGGGCCGGAGGAAATAAACCAGTCGGAATTAAACCGGTTGGGAGGCGGCTCAGCCGTCGCCGCCGGCGCGCCGGCCGATCTCGGCCGCGGCGGCGTTGGCGGCCGCTTCGGTCTCGCGCAGGGCGGGCAGGGTGGACAGGCGCTCCAGCGTCCCGAGTCCCGGCAGGCCGAAGCCCGGCCGCTCCAGCGCCGGCGCGGCCAGGAGAGCGCGGCCGCTCTCCAGCATCTCCGCCGCCTGCGTCAGCGCCGCCACCACCACCGCGGGGGAGGCGCCACCGCTGATGCCGAGCCGCGCCCGCACCGCCGCGCGCGCCTGGCCGAGCAGGACAACCACGTCCGGCGGCGTCTCGGGCGACCAGTAGGGGTCGCGCGCCAGCCCGTCGGTCAGGATCTCGAGATCGGCCACCGCCGGGGCGGCGCGGCCGGGCTGCCCCCGCCAGCGCGACAGGTCGCCGAATTCCCAGGGCGCGCGCAGTGCCGCGGCGTGGATGCGGTCGCCGAAGCCGACGGCGTAGCCGCCGATGCGGCGGTCGGCATCCTCGCCGCCGGCGCAGGCGGCCAGCAGGGGAAGGGCCAGCAGGGGAAGGACAAGCAGGGAGAGGGCGTGGCGGCGTTGCATGTCCTGCAGATAAGGCGCCGCCCGGGCGGGGCCAGGGGTGGGCGGCGCTGCGGGCGGGGCGGGGGCCTCGCGCCGCTGCGCGCAATGCCGGGAGCAGGCCCGCGCATCCGCGCGACGATCCGCCCTTGCCCCCGCCGCCTTGCGCTGCCACACAGCCGCCGTTTGCCCCTGACCCCGTGCCGCGCCCTTCGACCGGCGCCCCGGCCTCCGGAACCATGACCGAAGACCTGCCCAACCCTGCCCTGCTGCCCTCCGGCCTCTCCGACCTGCTGCCGCCCGAGGCGGCGCGGGAGGCGGCGCTGGTGGAGGCGATGCTCGCGGTCTTCGCCAGCCATGGCTATGAGCGGGTGAAGCCGCCGCTGCTGGAATTCGAGGACAGCCTGCTGGCCGGCTCCGGCGCCGCCGTGGCCGAGCAGACCTTCCGGCTGATGGACCCGGGCAGCCACCGCATGATGGGGCTGCGCGCCGACACCACGCCGCAGGTGGCGCGCATCGCCGCCACCCGGCTGGCCGATGTGCCGCGCCCGCTGCGCCTTTCCTACTCCGGCCAGGTGCTGCGCGTGCAGGGCAGCCAGCTGGCGCCGGAGCGGCAGATCCCGCAGGCCGGCATCGAGCTGATCGGCGCCGATTCCGCCGAGGCGGATGCCGAGGTGGCGCTGCTCGGGGTCGAGGCGCTGGCGGCTGTCGGCATCGCCGCGCCGAGCCTCGACATCACGCTCCCCACCATGGCGCCCGCCCTGCTCGATGCCGCCGGGGTGCAGGGCGACCTCCGCCGCCGCCTCGCCCGCGCGCTGGACCGCAAGGACGCCGCCGCCGTGGCGGAGCTGGCCGCCATCGCCGGGCCGCCGGCCATCGGCCTCGCCGCGCTGCTCACCGCCGCAGGCCCCGCCGACCGGGCGCTCGCCGCGCTGCGCGACGCCGAGCTGCCGCCCGAGGCGCGCGCCATCGCCGACAACGCGGCGGCCATCGTCGCCGCCATCCGCGCCCGCGCGCCGGGCTTGCGCATCACGCTGGACCCGGTGGAGTTCCGCGGGCTGCAGTATCATGTCGGGGTGGCCTTCACCCTCTATGGTCCGGGCAACACCGGGGAGCTCGCGCGCGGCGGCCGCTACCGCAGCGGCGAGGAGGCGGCCACGGGCATGACGCTCTATCCGGACGCGGTGCGCCGCGCGGCGCCCGCCGGGCCGCCGCCCCGCCGCGTCTTCCTCCCGCTGGGCAGCGACCCGGCGGCGGCGGCGCGGCTGCGCATGCAAGGTTTCATCACGGTGGCGGCGCTTTCGTCCGCCGACACGCCGCGGCAACTCCGCTGCGGCCACATCCTGCGCGGAGACAGCGCCGCGCCGATCGAGGAGATTGCTTGACCATGGCCAATGTCGCCATCATCGGCGCCCAGTGGGGCGACGAAGGCAAGGGCAAGGTCGTCGACTGGCTGGCGAGCCGGGCCGATATCGTCGTCCGCTTCCAGGGCGGCCACAATGCCGGGCACACGCTGGTGGTGGGCAACCAGACCTACAAGCTGAGCCTGCTGCCCTCCGGCGTGGTGCGCGGCAAGCTCGGCGTCATCGGCAACGGCGTCGTGCTGGACCCGGACGCGCTGCTGGGCGAGATCTCCCGCGTGCGGGGGCAGGGGCTGGATGTCGGCCCGCACAACCTGCGCATCGCCGAGAACGTGCCGCTGATCCTGCCGCTGCACCCGGCGATCGACAAGGCGCGCGAGGAAGCCCGCGGCGAGGCCAAGATCGGCACCACCGGCCGCGGCATCGGCCCGGCCTATGAGGACAAGGTGGCGCGCCGCGCCATCCGCCTCTGTGACCTGGCGGAGCCGGAGACCCTTTCGCAGAAGCTCGACGAGCTGCTGCTGCACCACAACACCCTGCTCAAGGGCCTCGGCGCCGCCACCTTCGAGAAGCAGGAGCTGCTGGACAAGCTGGTGGCGCTCGCGCCCAAGCTGCTGCCCTATGCCGAGGCGGTGTGGGAGCGGCTGGACGAGGCCCGCCACAGCAACAAGCGCGTGCTGTTCGAGGGCGCCCAGGCGGTGATGCTGGACGTCGACCACGGCACCTACCCCTACGTCACCTCCTCCAACACGGTGGCGGGCAACGCGGCGGCGGGCGCCGGCGTTGGGCCGCACAGTGTCGGCACCGTGCTCGGCATCGCCAAGGCCTACACCACCCGCGTCGGCTCCGGCCCGTTCCCGACCGAGCTGTTCGACGATGTGGGCAAGCGGCTGGGCGAGCGCGGGCGCGAGTTCGGCACCGTCACCGGCCGGCCTCGCCGCTGCGGCTGGTTCGATGCCTGCCTGGTGCGCCAGGCGGTGAAGGTGGGCGGCATCCAGGGCCTGGCGCTGACCAAGCTCGACGTGCTGGACGGCCTGGAGGAGCTGAAGATCTGCACCGGCTACCGGATCGACGGCGAGGTGGTGAAGCGCCTGCCCGCCGCCCTCGGCGCCCAGGCCAAGGCCGAGCCGATCTACGAGACGCTCGAAGGCTGGACCCAGTCGACCCAGGGCGCGCGCTCCTGGGCGGAGCTGCCGGCCACCGCCATCAAGTACGTGAAGCGCATCGAGGAACTGGTGGAGGCGCCGGTGACGCTGCTCTCCACCTCGCCCGAGCGCGACGACACCATCCTCGTCAGCGACCCCTTCGCGGGCTGAGGCGATGGGCCAGGGGGCCACGCCCCCTGGCGCCCCCTGCCTGCAGCGGGGCAACCGGAACCGGTGACCGGCCGTTTTCCTGCCATCCCTTCATGGAGGCAGGCATGGCCGGCACCGCCCGGAAGACCGATCCCGAACTCTGGGAGACGGTCAAGGCCAAGGTCACGCGCGAGGACAAGGGCGGCAGGCCCGGTCAGTGGTCCGCGCGCAAGGCGCAGCGCGCCACCGCCGAATACAAGGCGGCGGGCGGCGGCTACAAAGGCGCCAGGAGCGCCGACAACCATCTGAAGCAGTGGCAGGACGAGGATTGGGGCACCCGCTCCGGCGCGAAGAGCGCCGAGACGGGGGAGCGCTACCTTCCGCGCAAGGCGCGCGAGACCCTCAGCAAGGGTGAATACGACCGCAGCACCGCCAAGAAGCGGGCGGATACGCGCAAGGGCCGCCAGTTCAGCGCCCAGCCGCCGGATGTGGCGCGCAAGGCCGCCCGCGCCCGTGCCAGCGAAGCCCCCACGCGCGAGACGCTGATGCAGGAGGCGCGCCGCCGCGACATCCGCGGCCGCTCCCGCATGACCAAGGCGCAGCTTCAGGAAGCCCTGGAGAAGCACGCATGAGCGGCGACCGCGACGAGACCATCGTGGAATTCCGCAAGGTGGTGAACATGGCGCCCGCCGCGCTGCGCGAATGGCTTGGCGGCGAGGAAAGCCAGAGCGTCGGCATGACGCCGGAGGGCGAGAGGGTCACCGGCAAGGGGCAGGGGGAGGCGGTGGGCCACCGGATGGGCCAGCGCATCCTGGAGATCAAGGCGCGCAGGCAGGCGGATCTGTCGGAGGAAGACCTGGCCGACATGCGCAAGGTCATCGGCTACGTCCACCGCCATGGCAAGCAGCGCCCGAAGGGCGATGTGACGGACACGCGCTGGCGCCATAGCCTGATGAACTGGGGCCACGACCCGCTCGCCTGAAACGCCTCCGCCTGAAACGCTTCGGGGCGCCAGTGGCGCCCCGGAACTGCCGTGCGAGAGAGGGAGGCGGGTTCCAGGGGAAGGCCTGCTTCCCCTGGTTCTCACTCGGCCGTCAGGCGGCGTTCCATGATCTGCGTCTTCATGCTCTTCTGGAGCTTCTCGAAGGCGCGCACCTCGATCTGCCGCACCCGCTCGCGCGAGATGTTGTACTGCTGCGACAGCTCCTCGAGCGTGGTCGGCTCGTCCTTGAGGCGGCGCTCGATCAGGATATGGCGCTCGCGCTCGTTGAGCGTCTTCAGAGCCTCACCGAGAAGCTCGCGGCGGTTGGACATGTCCTGCCGCTCGGCGATCTCGGATTCCTGGCTCTCGCTCTCATCGACCAGCCAATCCTGCCATTCGCCCTCGCTGTCGGCCCGCACCGGGGCATTCAGCGAATTGTCGGGCGAGGCCAGGCGGCGGTTCATCGACACCACGTCCTGCTCGGGAACCTGCAGCACGCGGGCGATCTTCTCCACCTGCTCCGGCTGCAGGTCGCCCTCTTCCAGGGCGGCCATCTGGCCCTTCAGGCGGCGCAGGTTGAAGAACAGCTTCTTCTGCGCGGCCGTGGTGCCCATCTTCACGAGCGACCACGAATGCAGGATGTACTCTTGGATCGCGGCACGGATCCACCACATGGCATAAGTGGCCAGGCGGAAGCCACGGTCGGGATCGAAGCGGCGGACAGCCTGCATCATGCCGACATTGCCCTCGCTGATCAGCTCACCGACGGGCAGGCCGTAGCCACGATAGCCCATGGCGATCTTCGCCACGAGGCGCAGATGCGAGGTGACGAGACGATGCGCGGCCTGCTGGTCGCCATTGTCCTTCCACTCCTTCGCCAGGCGGAATTCCTCCTCCGGCGAAAGCATGGGGAATTTGCGGATCTCCTGGAGGTAGCGGGAAAGATTGCCCTCAGGAGCAATAGGGATCATTGAAGTGGAAGCCATGGTCAGCATCTGCCTCCTGCACCGGCCGGGAGCCCCTGTGACGGCGAGCTCCGGGCGATAGGTCCGGTCGTCCCCGCGCAAGCCCTGACGCGCCGACCCGTCCAGGGGTCACAAGAATAAGGACGGTTCCGACGGCCGCGCCTTGGTGGTGGCACCCGGCGTTGGCGACAGGTGAACGCTACTCTTGTTGGCCGGGTTGCGCAAGAAAATCCCGACTGTAATAGTCGGGTTACGCCGGGTTACTGTCCAGCAATGTGAGAAGGGCCTGCATGTCGGGCGGCAAGGGCGCGGAGAACCGTAGCGCAGCGCCGGTTACGGGATGGTTAAAGCCAAGGGTTTCAGCGTGTAGCGCCTGCCGCGGAAAGGCCAGCAGCGTGTCCCGCGCCGCGTCCGGCAGACCCTTCGCGGCGGCCGGCAAGCGCCGCAGATAGACCGGATCCCCCACCAGCGGATGGCCGATATGCGACAGGTGCACACGGATCTGGTGGGTCCGGCCCGTGGCGAGTCGGCACCGCAGCAGGGCGCAGGCACTGCTCCAGGCACGTTCCGTCACGAAGCGTGTCAGCGCCGGCTTGCCGCCCCGGCTCACCACGGCCATGCGCTTGCGGTCGGTCGGGTGGCGGCCGACCGGCGCCTCGATCTCCCCCTGCCGCTTCGCGGGCACGCCCCAGGCCAGCGCCAGGTAGGACCGCTCCAGGTCGCGGTTGGCGAAGGCCTCGGAGAGGATCTGGTGCGCCACCGCGCTCTTCGCCACCACCATCACCCCGGAGGTGTCCTTGTCCAGACGGTGGACGATGCCCGGCCGCCTCTCGCCGCCGATGCCGGTCAGCTCCTCGCCCGCATGGGCGAGGAGGGCGTTCACCAGCGTGCCGTCCTGGTTGCCGGGGGCAGGGTGCACCACCAGCCCCGCCGGCTTGTCCAGCACGATCAGGTGGGCATCCTCGAACAGGATGGTCAGGGGAATGTCCTGGGCCAGCGGCGTGGCCGGCAGGGCCGCGGGCGGCGCCACGCGGTACAGCGCGCCGGGCCGCACCGCCTCGGACGGGTCGGTCAGCGGCGCGCCGTCGCGCGTCACATGCCCCGCCTCCATCAGCGCCTTGACGCGGGAGCGGGACAACGTGCCTATCGCGCCGGCCAGGAACCGGTCGGCGCGGCTGCCCGCATCGCCGGGGCCGGCGAGTATGTCATGGGGGCCGTCCGGCATGGGGCCGGGCTCGGCCATTTCGGTGCGGGGGGTGTCGGTGCGCGGGCTCAAGATTCTTGTGGTGGTGATGGGGGTGATGATCATCGTCGCCACGGTGGCGCTGGTGGTGGCGCTGGTGCAGCGGATGAACAGCGCCGCCGGCGGGGTCGCCAACGGGATCGCCAGCGGGGTTAGCACGGATCTCGCCCTGCGCCAGCCGCCTGGTTCGCGGATCGGTCAGATCGCCGTGCTGGATGGCCGGCTGGCCGTGTGGGTGGAGCGGCCCGATGGCGCGCGGATCCTGCTGGTCGATCCGCGGGGCGGCCGCGTGGCCGGGGAGATCCGCCTGGGCGAGTGAGCCCGGGCTGCCGGAGGAGGAGGCCGATGCCGCACCAGAAGCCGAACCTGCCGCAGAAGCCCTGCGCCGGCTGCGGCCGGCCTTTCGCCTGGCGCCGGAAGTGGGCGCGGGTGTGGGATGAGGTGCGCTTCTGCAGCCAGGCCTGCCGCGATGGGCGGCATCCCGCCGCCAAGGCGGCGGCACGGGAAAAAAGCGTTCCGGATGCGGAAATGGAACTTCGGCCTCTTGATCGGGGCCGCACCACCCGATAGAAGCCCCCTCACACGACGCCTCCAGTCCCCTTCGTCTAGAGGCCTAGGACACCGCCCTCTCACGGCGGTAACAGGGGTTCGAATCCCCTAGGGGACGCCAAGGCTTTGTAGCCCTGGCCCGGTCTGGGCGTCTGTACATCCTTCCAAACGATCCTCCGCCGATGGCTGCCGTGCCTGGCCGGAGGCATATGCCTGCGGCATGGCCGCGGCTGCCGGGCAGGCCGTTCGGCGGGCCTTCGGGCGCTGCCGTAAACGCCCCGTGGCCTGCGCTGGCTGCTCAAGGCGGCGCGCGCACACGGCCCCCGCCAAGCGGAGACGGGGCCTGCGCAACAGCTCTGTTACAGACGCTTAACCGGATAACCCGGATCACAAGCTCGAGCACCTTGCTGCGTAATGAGTCTCAGACATGATCCGTGGATGAGAATTCACCAATTAACTGAATTTGTCGAAATCTTGCGATGATATGCTGCGCTGCTCCTGCCGTCCCGGTGGGTGCATCCACAAAAAGCACGGCAGCTCTCCGTCCATGTCGACAAACCTCGTCATCTCCGACTGCGCCGCCGGCGTGGCGGAATGGGACCGTTTTGCGCAGCGTTGCGGAGCTTCGTTTCGCTGCGCGCACGGGGCCCTGGCCCTCTGGCAGCTCGATCATCACCTGCCTTACCGGCTCCGCCTGCTCGAGATCCACGCGGTGCGTGGTGGCGAGCGGCGGAAGATCGGCCAGTGTGCCGTGGGCATCAGCCTGCGGCGGCGGGTCTTCGCCGATAGCCTGCAATTGCTGCCCGAGGAGCAGCAGCTGTGGCCCGAGGCGATGCAGGCGGTGCTCGGCCGGCTCGGGGCGGGCGAGTATCATTATGGCTCGCAATGGAGCCTCGAAGCGCCGCGCGAGGCCGATCTGGCCGCGATCCCCGGCGTCACCGTCACCGCGGTCGAGCCCATCACCGTGCATGCGGTCTCGTTCCGGGAATGGGGCAGCTGGGAGGCCTATCTGCGCGGCCTCAGCAGCAATGCCCGGCGCAACGCCAAGCGGGCGCAGGAGCAGTTCGCCGACCTGGCGGTGGAGATCCGGCAGGGGCGGGAGACGCTGCGCCGCTGGCCCGCCCTGCAGGCGCTGAAATCCATGCTGGCGGAGCGCAAGCAGCTCGACTTCCGGCTGGCGCGGCATTTCCTGCGCTTCGCCATGCGGCTGATGGCGCTGCGGCAGAACAACTTCCTCGCCGTGGCGCGGGGCGGCGGCGAGGACATGGCCGCCTTCGCGGGCATCGATTTCGGCCCCAACACCTACTTCCTGGAATCCGGCGCGCGGGATACGCGCAACGGCACCGGCTGGCACCTGATGCTGACGATGCTGCAGCGGGCCTATGGCCGCGCGCCGGGGGGCTATTTCGTCATGGGCGCCCAGTATGCGCGCGACCCGGCCGATGAGGGGCTGCACTTCTCGCGCCGCCAGTGCCGCGCCGCGTTCCTGCCGACCAGCGAGGTCTCCTTCCGCTACGTCGCCGTCATGCCGAGCAACGTCGTGCCGTTGCAGCCGCTGCGCGCCGATCCGGTCCTGCCGGTGGAGGCTGAGGCGCTGATCGCCGCCCGCACCGGCTGAACTGCCCTGAAATGCAGCGCCCCGCCGCGGCAGGGCCGGGCGGGGCGTGTTCCAGTGCGTTGCCGGGCCCCGGGCGCGCGCCCGGGGCGGCCGGGTTCAGGCCCGGCTGTCGAGCGGCGTGACGTCGCGCTGCGTGGCGCCAGTGTAGATCTGGCGCGGGCGGCCGATGCGCTGGCCCGGCTCCTCGATCATCTCCTTCCACTGGCTCACCCAGCCCACGGTGCGCGCCACGGCGAAGAGCACGGTGAACATGTGGGTCGGGATGCCCATCGCCTTCAGGATGATGCCCGAATAGAAGTCGACATTCGGGTAGAGCTTGCGGGAGACGAAATACTCGTCCGACAGCGCGATGCGCTCCAGCTCCATGGCGAGGTCGAGCAGCGGCTCGTCCTTGATGCCGAGCTCCCTCAGCACCTCGTGGCAGGTGGCCTGCATGATCTTCGCGCGCGGGTCGAAGTTCTTGTAGACCCGGTGCCCGAAGCCCATCAGCTTCACGCCGGAGTTCTTGTCCTTCACCTTCTCGATGAAGGAGGGGATGTTCTCGACGCTGCCGATCTCGTCCAGCATCTTGAGCACCGCCTCGTTGGCGCCGCCATGGGCGGGGCCCCACAGCGCGGCGATGCCGGCGGCGATGCAGGCGAAGGGGTTGGCGCCCGTCGAGCCGGCCAAGCGCACCGTGGAGGTGGAGGCGTTCTGCTCATGGTCGGCGTGCAGGACCAGGATGCGGTCCATGGCGCGGGAGAGGATGGGGTTCGGCTTCCACTCCTCGGCCGGCACCGCGTTCAGCATGTAGAGGAAGTTCTCGGCATAGCTGAGGTCGTTGCGCGGGTACACGAAGGGCTGGCCGATCGAGTACTTGTACGCCCAGGCGGCGATGGTCGGCACCTTGGCGATCAGGCGGTAGGCCGCGATCTCGCGCTGCTTGGCGTCCGAGATGTCGAGGCTGTCGTGGTAGAAGGCGGAGAGCGCGCCGACCACGCCGCACAGGATGGCCATCGGGTGCGCATCGCGGCGGAAGCCGTTGAAGAAGGTGCGCAGCTGCTCGTGCAGCATGGTGTGCAGCGTCACGCCGCGGTCGAACTTCGCCAGCTGCTCCTTGGTCGGCAGCTCGCCGTAGAGCAGCAGGTAGGAGACCTCGAGGAAGTTCGACTTCTCGGCCAGCTGCTCGATCGGGTAGCCGCGGTAGAGCAGGACGCCCTGGTCGCCGTCGATATAGGTGATGGCGCTCTCGCAGGCCGCCGTGCCACCATAGCCGGGGTCGAAGGTGAAGACGCCGAGCTCGCTGTACAGCTTGCGGATGTCGAACACGTCCGGCCCGATCGAGCCCTGGATCAGCGGCAGTGTGGCGGATTTGTTGGATCCGTCGAGCGTGACGGTGACGGACCCTTTGGCCGTGCTGCTCATGGCGTCGTCCTCTTATCGGGGGGGCGGCGCCAGTCGGGCCGGCGCCGTCTATGATGCAGCGCAAGATTAGGCGTCGCCCCGCGGACTTGTCCATCCGGGGGGTGCATGGCTGGTGCCGCGAGGGCAGGATGGAACCCGGGTGGCGAAGGGCCGTTCAGGGGCGCGCGCGCCAGCTTTCCGGCGCGCCGGCGGGGTGGGACCAGAGGCCCCGCCCGGCGCTCCGCGCCGCGGCCTCGGCGGCCTGCAGGCCGGCCGCGCCGCTTTCGGCCAGCGCCCAGCCGGCGGCCACCAGGGCGGTGTTGGTCTCCACTCCGCCCGCCTCGCACACGCCGAGCGCCCGGCCGAAGCGGTCCCGCCCGCGCACGCGGCAGGCGATGTCGCTGCGCTGCACCAGCCGCGCCAGCGCCTCGGCCGCGGCGCCGCCGCAATCGAAGCCGACGCCGCCGGGCGTGGTGCAGGTCTGCCCGCGCGGGGGGGAGATCAGCCCGGCCAGGCGCAGCGTGCGCTCGCCCAGGCGCAGCGTGTCGCCATCCACCACCCGCACGCTGTCGGCGCTGGCCACCCAGTCCTGCTCGCGCGGGGCGGAGCCGAAGAGGTTGGCGGGAAGGCCGAGCCCGGCCATCGCCAGGGCCAGCATGGCCAGGCTGGAGCCGAGCGCGAAACCGCGCCAGCGGCGCGGTGCGGGGGCGGGGCGGAAGATGCGGCGACGGGTCAACACGCCGCAAAGCGTTAACCCAGCCGGGCGGGGAGATTCAAGCGCCGGTTGAAGACTCCCGGCGCTCAGCCATCGTCCCAGAAGGGTTCGGCCCGCAGGAAGCGGCGCCAGGCGCGCAGAGCGGCGGGCCGGGTGTCGCGCCCCGCCGAGAGCGCCCAGCCTTCCGCCAGGCCGATCGCCCAGCCCGGCGCGCCCGTGCCCTTGCCCCCCTGCAGGCTGGCCACCAGGGCGCGGGCCGCCACCGTGTCGTTGGAAAGCCCCAGCGCCTCCTGCAACGCGCCGATCCGCCGGAGGAAGCGCCGCGCCGGCTTGCCGGGCCAGAGCGGCGCGAACAGCTCCGCCACGTAGCGCAGCCTCTTGGCCTCCAGCCGCAGCTCGTGCAGGGCGTGGTCGTCCAGCGACTCGATCTCCCGCCCGCCCTTGAGCAGCTTGCGGCGGCGGCGCGCCAGCAGCCCGGCCGCCTGGGCGCGCAGCGGCGCCTCCGCCGCGGCGCCGTCCGGCGCCCCCCAGTCCCGCGTCGCCGCGAGGCGCACCGCCTGCCAGGCCAGGGTGTGGAAGGCCGGGCCCTCCAGGGTGGCGCGCAGCCGCGCATAGGCCTCCAGCCGGCGCTGCCCCGCCGCGCGCAGCAATTGCGCCCAGCGCCGGTCCGGCCCCAGCACCGTGGCCAGCTCGGCCCCCAGCCCGCCCAGGAACACGTCCCATTCGCGCGCCTCGCCCAGCCCCCGCGCCAGGTCCCGCAGCCCGGCATCGAGCGCGCGCAGGGCCGGCCCGTCCCGCATCGGGCGGAAGGCCTTCAGGCAGGAACGCAGCCGGCGGGCGGCGACGCGGAGCTGGTGCACCGCCTCCGGCCCGGCCTCCGGGCGGGCCAGCGGCGCCTGCGCCAGCAGCACATTCGTCAGGTGGGCGATGGCCAGCGCCAGCGCGTCGTCCGGCGTCGTGGCGCCGCCGAGGTCGGGCGCGCCCTTGCGGCGCGGGCGGGGCGGGGTGCCGCGGGCCAGGGCCAGCGCCAGCTCGTCCAGCCCGGCGGCGGCGGGCAGGCCGGGCAGGGCGGTGGCCAGGGCCAGCACCGCCTCCGCCGGCCCCTCCAGGGTCAGGAAGGCCACGGCCTGTTGCCGCTCGCCCGCGCGCAGCGTGCCGGTGCGCCAGCGGAGCGCGGCGCCGGCGGAATCGGGCGGCGACTGCGCCACCCGGCCCGCATAGTGCGCAACGGGCAGCAGCGCCGCCTCGCCCGCTTCCGCCGGCACCGCGTCCGCCGGGAGCACGGTGCCCTCCGGCAGGGGCGTGCCCGGCAGGGACAGGCCGGCCATGGAGGTGCCGGAGGGCGTGGCGCCGGGCCGCGCAGCCTCATCCTCCGGCACGCGCAGCGGGCAGAGGCGGCGGCCGCCCCGCGCGCCGGAGCGCAACGCCAGCCCGGCCTTGGCCAGCGTGCCGCCGGCGCTGTCCAGCCAGTCCCAGGCCTCGGCGGTGGCGCGCGGCCGGCCGCGCGCGGCCAGGGCGGAATGCCGCCAGAGCTTCGCCGCCGCCTCGGGCGGCAGCGTCAGGTCAAGGCACAGGGTCATCGTTCAGACGGCCATTTCCGGCAGGTCGTTCGGAGCCACGAAGCGTACCAGCCGGCCGCCGCCCGCCTCCAGCAGCCGCCAGGGCGCGGCGATGGCGAACTCGGCCAGCGCGCCCGTGGGGTAGCCATCGGCCAGGCGCTGCGTGCCGGGCGCCTTGCCGGCCATGCCCGCCGGCCCCGCCAGCGCCAGGGCGAGGTCGTGCAGGCCCGGGTTGTGGCCGATCAGCAGCAGGCTGCGGGCCGTCTCCGGTGCCTCGCGCAGCGTCTCCAACAGGCGCTGCCAGGGGGCCAGGTAGAGGTCGTCCATCGGCTCCACCATCGGGCTGTCCGGCAGCGGGGCCAGCGCCTCCAGCGTCTGCAGGGTGCGCCGGGCGGAGGAGACCAGCACGATGTCCGGCGACAGGCCGAGGCCGTGCATCACCCCCGCCATGGCGACGGCGGCGCGTTTCCCGCGCGCATTGAGCGGGCGGGCGTGATCCGGCAGGCTGGGATCGTCCCAGGAGGATTTCGCGTGCCGTAGCAGGAGCAATTGCCGCATGTTCGGCAGTTTGGCACGCGGCGCGGCATCTGTCGCGGGGGAGGGCGCGCGGCAGGGGGCGCAGGGGCGTGGCCGGCGCGGGGTTCCGCTTCGCGGCGGGCCGCCCATCTGGCAGAAGGCGCAACAGAGACCGAGGAGATGCGGATGGCCGAGCGGATCGTGGTGATCGGTGCCACCGGGGGGGTGGGCGGTGCCCTGGCGCGGCGCCTTGCGGCACGGGGCGACGAGCCCTTCCTCATCGCCCGCGACGCCGCGCGGCTGGCGGCGCTGGCCGGCGAGCTGGGCGCCCCCCATGCCGCCGCCGACGCCACCGACCCGGAGGCGCTGGCCGCCGCCATCGGCGCGGCCGGGCCGCGCCTCGGCGGGCTGGCCTACTGCGTCGGCTCGATCCCGCTGAAGCCGCTGAAGCGGCTGACGGCGGCCGACTTCCTGGAAGCCTTCCGGCTGAACGCGATGGGCGCCGCGCTGGCGGTCCAGGCCGCGCAGCCTGCGCTGGCGGCGGGCGGCGAGGGGATGGGTGGCGCGGGGGTGGTGCTGTTCTCCTCCATCGCGGCGCGGGCGGGCTTCCCCAACCATGCCGCCATTGCCGCCGCCAAGGGCGCCGTGGAGGGGCTGGTGGTGGCGCTGGGCGCCGAGCTGGCGCCCGCCATCCGCGTCAACGCCATCGCGCCCAGCCTGATGCGCACCGAGATGGCCGCGCCCCTCACCGCCAACGCGCAGATGGCCGAGGCGATCGCGAAGCTCCACCCGGTGCCCCGACTCGGCACGCCGGAGGATGCGGCGGCGCTGGCCGCCTTCCTGCTCTCGCCCGAGGCGGGCTGGATCAGCGGCCAGGTCATCGGCGCCGATGGCGGGCGCGCCACGCTGCGGAGCAAGGGCTGATGCGCCGCCGCGCCCTGCTCGCCGCGCCGCTGCTGCCGGCCCTGCTGCTGGCCGCGCCGCCCGCGGGGGCGATGCCGGCCGGCGGCTACCGCTTCCGCGTGCTGCGGGAGGGGCGGGAGATCGGCACCCACAGCGTGCGGATGGAGCCGGGCGGGGTGACGCGCACCGTGGTGGCGCTGGAGGTGAAGCTGCTGTCCTTCACCGTGTTCCGCTACCACCACGACTATGCCGAGCGCTGGGAGGGCGGGCGGCTGGTGGGCTTCGCCTCGCGCCTGGAGAAGGACGGCAAGGTGCAGCTGCTGGATCTGCGGTCCGGCGCCGAGGGGCTGCGCGGCACCGGGCCCGAGGGGGCCGTCGCCCTGCCCGCCACGGCGGCACCGCTTTCCTGGTGGGCGCCGGAGCACCTCGACCGCCCGCTCTTCGACGCCGGCAGCGGCCTGCTGCTGACCGAGCCGCCCTTGCGGGACCGGGCGGACGGGATGACCCGCTGGCGCTGGCCGGCCCGCGACATGGTGGCGCTCTACGACGCCGCCGGCCGCTGGGTGGGCTTCACCATGCGCGGCGACGATGGCAGCGCCGTGCGCTACGAGCCCGCCTGAGGCGGCCTCGCGCCGCACATGCCTCGGCGACACAGCATTCACCATTGCTTCACCTCGTGCCGCACAAGAGGAATGAGCCGCCAGGACAAGGAAGCTCCACCTTGCGTATCCGCACCTTCTTTCTTGTCTGCTTCTGCGGCGTGGCCGTGACGGGCGGCATCACCTCCCTCTGGCAGTCCGCCGATGCGTGGGACGACTGGAGCCGGGCCAGCCGGGCGGGGCTGGCGACCCGCGCGGTCAGCGACGCGCAGCGCGCGCAGACGGCGGTAGCCGTGGAGGTCGGCGCCTACAGCCCGCTGCTGCGCAGCCCGGCCCCGGACATCGCCAGCTCACAGCGCGCCGCGCCGGAAACGGACCGGCTGCTGCGCCAGGCGGTGGAGAGCGTCGCCGCCGCCGGGCTCGACGCCGCCCCGGTGCGGGACCTCCTTGCCCGCGTGGCGGAGATGCGCGACCGCGGCCTGGCCGAGATGCGCCGGCCCCTGGCGGAGCGCGATGCCGCGATGCCCACCGCCGCCCAGCAGCTCCGCAACAGCGGCGTGGAGACCATGGCGCGGCTGGCAGCGGCGGCCTCCCGCCAGGTGGTGGAGATGGCGCCGGATGCCGGGCTGGTGCTGGAGGTGGCCAATGCCGTGATGGAGGCCCGCGATTTCGCCGGGCGGCGCAACACCGCCATCTCCTCCTGGGTTCTCGGCCAGCCGGTGACGGCGGCCGGAATGGACGCCGCCCTGCAGCAGACCGGACGCGTGGAGCAGGCCTGGCAGACGGCGCAGCGCCTGATCGCCGCTCTGCCGAGCAACCCGGCGCTTCAGGCGGCGCTGGAGGAGCAGCGCCGTGTCTTCCAGGGAGAGAGCGAGCCGCGCTGGCGCCAGCACCTCGAACGCGCCTGGCAGGCCCTGCAGGGGCGCCCTGTCATCTGGCCCATGCCGGCGGAGGAGTACCGGCCCTGGTCGATCGTGGCCCAGGCGCGGATGCTGTCGCTGCGCGACGCGGCGCTCGACGGCGCGATGGCGCTGGTGGAGGCGGGCGCCGCCAGGGCCCGGCTGCGCCTCGCCGCGGCCCTTGGCCTGGCCATGCTGGCCGCCGCCATGGCCGGGATCTCGGTGCTGCTGCTGCTGCGCCGGGTGGTGCTGCCGCTGCAGGCGCTCACCCAGCTGGTCACGCGCATCGCCGGCGGCGAGCTGAGCCTGGTCGTCCCCGGCCGTGACCGCCGGGACGAGCTTGGCAGCATGGCCTCGGCCATCGAGACGCTGCGCGCCAACTCGGCCGAGCGCCAGGCGATGGCGGCGGCGCAGCAGGAGGAGCAGCGCCAGCAGCTCGCCCGCGCCGAGCGGGTGGACACGCTGCTGCGCCGCTTCGAGGGGGAGACGGCGGAGGTGCTGCGCACCCTGGCGGCCTCGGCGGCGCGCATGGACTCGACGGCGGCGAACATGGTGGACATTGCCGCCAGCGGCAATGGCCGCGCCACGGCGGTGGCGCGTGCCTCGGAGCAGGCCAGCGGCAATGTGCAGACCGTGGCGGCGGCGGCGGAAGAGCTGACCGCCAGCATTGCCGAGGTGGCGCGCCAGGTGCGCGCCGGCGCCGCCCGCGCCCAGGCCGCGGCCGAGGCGGCGGCGAACACCGACCGCACGGTGCGCGGCCTCTCCGAGGCGGCAAGCCGGATCGGCGACGTGGTGCAGCTCATCAGCGGCATCGCCGGCCAGACCAACCTGCTGGCGTTGAACGCCACGATCGAGGCGGCGCGGGCCGGGGAGAGCGGCAAGGGCTTCGCCGTGGTCGCCGGGGAGGTGAAGAACCTGGCCAGCCAGACCGCCCGGGCGACCGAGGAGATCGGCCAGCAGATCGCCGCCATGCAGGCCGAGACGGGCCGGACGGTGCAGGCGATTGCCGAGATCGGGCGGATGATCCGCGAACTGAACGATGCGACCGGCGCCGTGGCGGAGGCGGCCCAGCAGCAGGCGGAGGCGACACAGGAGATCGGCCGCGCCGTGGCCGAGGCGGCCTCCGGCACGCAGGAGGCCTCGCACCACGCCGCCGGCGTCAGCGAGGATGCCGCGCGCACCGGTGCCGCCGCCGAGGAGGTGCGCGGCGCGGCCGGCGACCTCGCCCAGCAGTCCGGCGGGTTGCGCGTCCAGATGGACGGCTTCCTCTCCGCCTTGCGCGCCGCCTGAGGCGGCGGCTACTCCGCCGCTTCCAGCCGCGAGCCGCCGGAGCGCACCACATCGCCCCGGCGTGGCGCGTGCAGCACCTCGGCCGTGATGCCGGGGATGTCCTTCACGCCGGTCAGCGCCATGCAGACATCCAGCTCCTTGCGGATGATCCGCAGCGCCTGGGCGACGCCCGCCTCGCCGCCCGCCGCCAGCCCGTAGAGCCAGGACTTGCCGATCATGCAGCCCCTGGCGCCGAGGGCCAGCGCCTTCATCACGTCCTGGCCGGAGCGGATGCCGCCGTCGAACATCACCTCGATCCGGTCGCCCACCGCCTCGGCGATGGCGGGCAGCACGGAGATGGAGGAGGGGGCGCCGTCGAGCTGCCGCCCGCCATGGTTGGAGACGACCAGCGCATCCGCCCCCGTATCGGCGGCGATGCGGGCGTCGTCCACGTCCAGCACGCCCTTCAGGATCAGCTTGCCCGGCCAGATGGAGCGGATCCAGGCGACATCCTTCCAGGAGAGGGAGGGATCGAACTGCCCGGCGATCCAGTGCGAGAGGGTGTTGATCCCGTCCTTGGCGCCCGGCGCCTCGTTCAGGTTGCCGAAGGTCTTGCGCTTGCCGCGCAGCACTTCCAGCGCCCAGCGCGGCTTGGTCGCCACGTCGAGCATGTTGCGCACGGTGAGCTTCGGCGGCACGGCCAGGCCGTTCTTGATGTCCTGGTGCCGCTGGCCCTGGATCTGCAGGTCCAGCGTCAGCACCAGCGCCGAACACCGGGCCGCGATGGCGCGCTCCACCAGCGAGCGGGCGAAGCCGCGGTCGCGCATCACGTAGAGCTGGAACCAGAAGGGCTTGCCCACCGCCTCCGCCACATCCTCGATCGAGCAGATCGACATGGTGGAGAGGGTGAAGGGAATGCCGAAGGCATGCGCCGCGCGGCAGCCATGGATCTCGCCATCGGCGTGGAACAGGCCGGTCAGGCCGGTGGGGGCGATGGCCACGGGCATGGCCACCGGCTCGCCCAGCATGGTGCTGGCGGTGCTGCGGTCGGAGACGTCGATCATCACCCGCTGGCGCAGCTTGAGGGCCGAGAGGTCGTCGCGGTTGGCGCGCAGCGTCGCCTCGTCATAGGAGCCGCGGTCGGCATAATCGAAGATGGCGCGCGGAATGCGCCGCCGTGCGATGCGGCGCAGGTCCTCGATGTTGGTGACGGGCGGCATGGGGCTCTCCTCGATGGCGCCTGTTCCATCCGGCGCGGAGATTATGGCAAAAAGATTTTACCATACCTGCCGGATACCGACCATTCCTGATCCAATCCGGCCGCCACCCCTCGCCGCCGCCATCGCCGCCTGTCCGGGAAAGCCGATGCTGGAAGGCATCCCGTGCCCTGGCGACCGCCTGGCTCCCGAGCGCAACCTGGCCAGGGCGCCGGGTGTGTCGCGTCCATCGCCGCGGGAGGCGCGGGCGGCGCTGGAAGGGAAGGAGCCGGTGGAAGGAAACCACCCAGGGCGGCACCGCCCTGCGTGGTTCATGCACGGAATGGTGGGGACGCATGCCAGCGCCGCCCCAGCAGCCGGGGCGGCGGATGCGGCGCTGCACGAGGCCTCGCCAGGAGGATAGGCGCCTCGCCGCGGCACTCCGCAAGCGGGACCGGCACGGGCTGGCCGTGCCCTGAGCCGGCCGCCCCGCCCCCGGAGGTCGCGGTATCAGGCGGGGTTACGCGGCATCGGGCTCGTCGTGCCGGAGCGGTCGTCTTCCACCTCCACCTCCTGGCGGCGCAGGTTCTCGTGCACCGTCTCCTGGCGCTGGCTGGCATCCTTGCTCAGCGAGATCTCCTCGACGACCCGGGCCTCCTTGGAAACGACCGCCTCCTCGCCATGCTCGACCGCCTCGATGGTACGCTCGCGGAAGGCGTCATCGGCATCGGTGAGGGGGCGGTCCACGGCATGGCGCTCGACGTTGACATGCTCGTCGCGGAGGGAGACCTGCTCGGTCGCCTGGGTCTCGACCACGTAGGAACGCACGCGCACCCGGCCCCGCTCCGTCTCGCGCTTGCCGACGCGAAGCTGCTCCTCGACCACCGGGATCACGTCGCGCTCGCCGCCCAGGACGGCGGCATCCCGCCTCGTCTGCGGCAGGTCGCTGCCGGTCCCGCCGCTACCGATCCGGTCGCTGCCGGCCCGATCGCTGCCGGCCTGGTCGCTGCCGGTGAGGCCCGCGATGCCGCCCGCGGCGACCGCGTCACCGCCCGCCGCAACCGCGCCACCGCCCATGCCGGCGCCGGAGGCGATGCCGACACCGCCCGGCACGGAGGTCATGCTCGGCGTGGAGGCGGAGGTGCCGGCGTTGTAGCCGCTCCAGCCGCTGCCCCGCCACTCGACCTCACGCGAGTCGAGATCCACGGCGCCATTGCTCTCGAACACGTCCATGGCGTGGTCCACCTGTTCGTCGGCCACTTCCACCGAGACGACGATGCCGCCGCGGCGAATGCCCTCGGAATAGGCGTAGCGGTCCTCGTCCGGCATGAAGAGGTTCTTCAGGGATGCCCAGACGCCCTGGTCCTCCTCGCCCTGCATGGTCCCCGTGGCAGCTTGCTCTTCCCGGCCATGGATGCGGACAAGATTGCGGTCCACCCCATCATGGCTGGTCAGGTGGTCGACGACGTGCTGCGCCGCCTCGCGGGTGTCGAAAAGGCCGGTAATGGTGCAGGTCATGGGCTTCTCCTCAGATCGCCAATTCGTCACGAGATGTCTTTGCCCGGGTCGATGGAGGAATCGTCCGCTTCGGGTGCCAGCCGTTCGACAACGGCATGCTGAACCCGCCGCTCGACGGGTTGCCGCACCCATTCCTCCGTCTCGTCCATGCGGAGATGGATCTCTTCGCGCAGCACCAGCCGTTTCTCGACGACCAGCACCTCCTCGACCACCGGAATGATCAGGACGCCATCCACTTCCCGCGTCGGCGGAACCTCCTGGATTTCACGGTCGACCGGCACACGCTCCACGCTCGCATGGCTGCTGCGCAGGCTTTGCCCGACCTCCTCCGTTATGGTCCCGGTGCGGACCGAGACGCGCACGCGGCCTGTCTCGCGCCGGCGCGCCTCGACATGCAACTCCTCCTCCGCCAACCGCAGAACGGCTTCAGGGTCCGTCTGGGCCGGCATCGGCATTCTCCCGTGGCATCCGGGATAGAACCGCGGGAGGGCGCGGTTGTTCCGAACCGATTGCAGCAAAGGGGGAGAAACCCCCGTTCTACCAGGGCAGGTCGATCCAGGAGAGGTGGCCGCCCTTGCCGGCGCCGGTGTCGAGGAACACCGCCCGGCCGCCGGCGGCGGCCACCGCCACATAGGGGCGGCCATCCAGGCTGCGCATCTCGTGCCCGCAATAGACGGTGATGCCGGAGGGGATGCGGTGCACCCAGTTGTGCAGCCGCTCCGGGTAGCCATCGGCGCGGGTGCGGCTGGTCACCTGGCCGAAGAGCGCGCGCGGCACCAGCCCCTCCGGCTTGTGGGTGCCGGCCTCGGGCGGCGAGGGTTCGCGCAGCATGCGCGGATGGAAGCCGCCATGCACGAACAGCCATGGCCCGAGCCGCAGCCAGGCCGGCGCCTGACCGATGGCCTCCATCGCGCGGGCCTTCAGCACCGGCCCGTCCGGCGCGGCCTCGAGCTGCGCCAGGGTGACGCCCAGCCCCTCGGGGTCCGGCCGCACCAGGGCGCCGGCCAGGGCACGGCGCAGCTTGTGGTCGTGGTTGCCCAGGATGAACAGGCCGCGCCCGGCATCGAGCAGGTCGCAGGCCATGCGCAGCGTGGCCGGATTGTCCGGCCCCCGGTCGGTCAGGTCGCCGAGCTGGAGGACGAAGAGCCGCTTTTCCGCCGCCCCCTCGATGGCGGCGGCGAAGGCGCGGGCGTCGCCATGCACGTCCCCCACCACGCGCAGCCCTGCGTAGTCGTTCCGGATCCGGGGCAGCAGCGCGGTGGCGGAGAGCGTCATTCCACCCCTTTCAACGATCTCAGGGCGGCCAGGGCACGGGCGCGCCCGGCCTCGTGATCGACCACCGGGTTGGGGTAGGTCCGGCCCAGCGCCACGCCGGCGCCGCGCAGCACCTCGGCGGGCGCCTCCCAGGGGCGGTGCAGCCACCTGTCCGGCAGCTTCGCCAGCTCGGGGACGAATTCGCGGACATACTGTCCGCCGGCGTCGAACTTCTCGCCCTGCATGATCGGGTTGTAGATGCGGAAATAGGGCGCGGCATCCACCCCGCTGCCGGCAATCCACTGCCAGTTCAGGCTGTTGTTGGCCAGGTCGCCATCCACCAGCGTGTCCCAGAACCAGGCGGCGCCGTCCCACCAGGGCTGCAGCAGGTGCTTCACCAGCAGGCTGCCGACGATCATCCGCACCCGGTTGTGCATCCAGCCATGCCGCCAGAGCTGGCGCATGCCGGCATCGACGATGGGGTAGCCCGTCTGGCCCCGCTGCCAGGCGCGCAGCAGCGCCGGGTCCGGCTGGTAGGGGAATTTCGCGTATTCGGCGCGCAGCGGCTGCTCCGGCAGGGCCGGGTTGTGCCACAGCACGTGGTGGGCGAATTCGCGCCAGACCAGCTCCTTGCGGAAGGTCTGCCGGGCCGTCGTGTCGCCGATGCCGCCCGCCGCGTGCCAGGCCTGGCGCGGCGAGATCTCGCCCCAGTGCAGGTGCGGCGAGAGGCGGGAGGTGCCGTCCTCGCCGGGGAAGTCGCGCGCGCGGTCATAGCCCTCGGCGATGCCGTCCACGAAGTCGCGCAGCCGGGCCCCGGCGCCATCCTCGCCGGGGGTCCAGTACTCGGGGAAGGCGGCGGCCCAGTCCGGCTGCCGGGGCAGCAGGCCGAGGCCGGCCAGCTTCTCGCCCTGGCAGGGGTGCTTCACGCCCTTCAGCCGGCCCGGCGCCGGGATGGGCGGCGGCGGGTCGCCCAGCGCCATGACGGCGCGCGAGAAGGGGGTGTAGACCGCGTAGGGCTTGCCCTGCTGGGTGCGGATGCGCTCCGGCTCCACCAGCAGGCCGGAATTGTGCAGCGCCAGCGTGCGGCCCTCGGCCTCCAGCGCCTTCGCCACCGCCTCGTCCCGCGCGCGCGCCCAGGGCGCGTAGAGGCGCCCCGCCTGCACCGTCCTCGCGCCGGTCGCGGCGGCGAGGCGCGGGATCAGCGTGGCGGCCTCGCCGCGCAGCAGCAGCAGCGGCGCGCCGGCCCGCTCCAGCGCGGCGGCGAGGGCGGCGAGGCTGTGATGCAGCCACCAGCGATGCGCGCCGCCCGGCGCCCAGCGCCCGGCGGCGGCATCGTCCAGGATATAGACGGGCAGCACCGGGCCGTCCGCGGCGGCATGCAGGGCGGGGTTGTCGGCCAGGCGCAGATCGTGGCGCAGCCAGAGCAGGGTGGGGGGTGTCTCGGTCATGGCACCGATGTGGGCTCGGGCCGCGTCTTGGAGAGGGCCGCGAGGTGCTTCATCGGGCCGACGGCGAAGCTGAACAGCCGCTCCTTCCCCAGCAGGAAGGCACGGCCCCCGCGCGGGAACAGCGCCGCCACGGGCGGCGCGGTGATGGAGAGACCGCCCGTATAGGCGCCGAAGGCCGGCATCAGCAGCCGCCGCGCATCGGCGAGGAAGCAGGGGCGCTCCACCGGGCCGCAGCGCGTGGGCATGGCGGCGCGGGGGTGGAAGTGGCCGCTGACCTCGCCGGGGCGGGCGCCGGGCTGCCCCTCGTGCCGGAACAGCAACGGGCCGAGGGAAAGCTCCTCCACCGCCTCGCCGGGCAGCGCCTCGGGCGGCAGCGGGTCGTGGTTGCCCAGCACCCAGCTCACCCGCCGCCCCGCCAGCAGGTGCAGCAGCGTGGCGCGGTCCGTGGCGTGCAGGCGGGCGGCGCCGGCGGCGTCGTGGAAGCTGTCGCCCAGGAAGACCAGATGCGCCGGGCCGTAGCGCCGCAGCAGCGCCGCCAGCCGCGCCAGCGTCTCCCGCGTGTCGTAGGGCGGCACCAGCTGGCCGCGCGCGGCGAAGTGGCTGCCCTTCTCCAGATGCAGGTCCGAGAGCACGAGCAGCTGTTGCGCCGGCCAGAAGAGCGCGCCGGCCGGATCGAGGGCCAGGCGTTCGCCAGCCAGATGCAAGGGAGCGGAAATCATTGCTTCAACTGCGTTACCGGACGGAGGGCGGGGCGGGAAGGGGCGTTTTGGGGCGCGGGCGCCGATGCGGCGCTCAATGCGCGCCGTGGCGCAGCTTCTGCCGGGCGTAGCGCGGCGGGCGGCGCGCCCCGCGTGGCTCCCGGGGCGGGCGGGGCGTGGGGTGGGGGTCCAGCATCTCCAGCCCCAGCGTGCCGGTGAAGTGCTCGGCGCCCTCGGTTGCCTCCTCCACCAGCGCCTCTGCCTCGGCCAGCAGCGTGTCCTCGGCGGTGCCCGACACCCATTCCCGCCCCTCCTCGATCAGCGCCGGCACGGCGAGCGGCGAGACGCGCTCCAGCTCCACATGGCGGATGCGCCCCTGGATGCGCGCCAGCAGCGCGCCGATGCGGCCGACATCGGTGAGCCCCGCCGCCGCCTCGGCGCGCGTCGCGCGCAGCAGGATGTGGTCCGGCTGGTGGCGGCGCAGCACGTCGTAGATGAGGTCGGCGCCCATGGTCATCTGCCGGCCGGACTTCTCCTGGCCGGGGTGGTTCTTCTCCAGCAGCCCGGCGATGGTGGCGATGTTGCGGAAGGTGCGGCGCAGCATGGAGCTGTCGGCGATCCATTCCTCCAGCTCCTCGCCGAGCAGGTCCTCGGTGAAGAGGGCAGCGGCGTCGGCCACGGGAAAGGCGGACCATGTGGCCACCACATAGTCGGTGGCCAGGAAGCCGAGCGGGCCGAGCCCCAGCCGCTCCATCCGCTTGGTGACGAGCATGCCCAGCGTCTGGTGCGCCAGCCGCCCCTCGAAGCAGTAGGCCACGGTGAACCACCGCCCGCCGCGCGGGAAGCTTTCTATCAGTAGCCCTTCGGCGGGGGGCAGCTCGGAGGCGTGGGCCTGGAGCTTCAGCCAGTCCCGCACGGGCGCGGGCAGGGCCCGCCACTGGCGCGGATCGGCCAGGATGCCGCGCACCCGGCGGGCGAGGTGGGTGGAGAGCGGCAGCCGGCTGCCGGCATAGGCGGGCACGCGCGGCTCGCCCTCGCCGCCGCGGCTGACGATGACGGCACTGACATCGAGCGCCTCGTAGCGCAGCACCTGGCCGCCGAAGATGAAGGTGTGCCCCGGCTCCAGGGTGGAGACGAACCATTCCTCCACCTCGCCCAGCACCGGGCCGCCGCGCAGCCGCACCTTCATCAGCGGCGTCTCGACGATGGTGCCGAGGTTCATCCGCAGCTGCCGCGCCACCTGGGGCCCGCGCACATGGACCAGCCCCTCGGCGTCCTGGAACAGCTTGCGGAACCGCTCATAGCCGGAGAGGGCGTAGCCGCCATCCGCGACGAAGCGCAGCACGTCGTCGAAATCCTGGCGGGCGAGGGCGGCGTAGGGTGCGGCGCGGGTCACCTCGGCATAGAGGTCGTCGGGGTGGAAGGGGGCGTGGCAGGCCATGGCCAGGATGTGCTGGGCCAGCACGTCGAGCCCCCCGGGGCGGGGCGGGTCGCCATCCACCTCGCCGGCGGCCACGGCCTGCACGGCGGCGCGGCACTCGATCACCTCGAAGCGGTTGGCCGGCACCAGCGCGGCGCGGCTGGCCTCGTCCATGCGGTGGTTGGCGCGGCCCACGCGCTGCAGCAGCCGCGCCACGCCCTTGGGCGCGCCGACCTGGATCACCTGGTCCACCGCGCCCCAGTCGATGCCGAGGTCGAGCGAGGCGGTGGCGACCACGGCGCGCAGCTTCCCCGCCGCCATCGCCGCCTCCACCTTGCGGCGCTGCTCGACGGTGAGCGAGCCGTGGTGCAGCGCGATGGGCAGGTTCTCCTCGTTCAGCCGCCACAGCGCCTGGAAGGCCAGCTCCGCCTGGGCGCGGGTGTTGACGAAGACGATGCTCACCGCCGCCGCGCGCAGCCGGGCATAGACCTCGGGCATCGAGGCCAGCCCCATATGGCCGCCCCAGGGCAGCCGCCCCTCGGGGAGGATGACGTCGAGCGCCGGCGCGGCGCCGCCGGTGGCGCGCACCAGCCGCACGCTTTCGGGCCGGGCGTCCGGCGCCACCCAGGCGGCGATGGCCTCCGGGTGCGCCACGGTGGCGGAAAGGCCGACGCGGCGCAGCCGTGGCGCCAGGGTGGAGAGCCGCGCCAGGCAGAGCGCCAGCTGGTCGCCGCGCTTGCCGCCGGCCAGGGCGTGCACCTCGTCCACCACGGCGCATTCGAGATTGCCGAACATCGCCGCCGCCTCGGGCAGGGAGAGCAGCAGGGTCAGGCTCTCCGGCGTGGTGAGCAAAATGTGTGGCGGCTCGGCGCGCTGGCGGGCGCGGCGGTTGGCGGGGGTGTCGCCGGTGCGGGTCTCGATGCGGATATCGAGGCCCATCTCCTCGACCGGCGCCGTCAGGTTGCGGGCGATGTCCACCGCCAGCGCCTTCAGCGGCGAGATGTAGAGCGTGTGCAGCCCCTCATGCGGGGTGCCGGCCCGGGCCGCGCGGTGCAGGCCGGCCAGGCTGGGCAGGAAGCCGGCCAGCGTCTTGCCGCCGCCGGTGGGGGCCACCAGCAGGGCGGATTCCCCCGCCTCGGCGGCCGCCAGCATGGCCAGCTGGTGCGGGCGGGGGCGCCAGCCGCGCGCGGCGAACCAGCTTGCAAAAGGTTCCGGCAATGTTCGCATCGGTGGGGGCGGATATGGCGGTGTTTCCACCCCCTGCCAAGCTTGGCCTTTCCGGCCGGGGGCGTTTACTGCAACGCGCCCCAGCGATCGACCGCCGGCTCCGCGCTGGCCCATTTCCAGCCCTCCGCCTGGCGGCAGGCGGTGGCGACGAACAGCCCCTCGGGCGGCGCCTCCGGCTTGTCGCCGGCCACCGAGAACAGCACCTCGCGGCAGGCGGCCAGCGGCGTGTCGATCACCCGCGTCACCTGGAGCTGTCCGGCGGCGTCGCTGTAGCCGAAGGGCAGCTCGTGGGCGATCTGCCAGGGGCGGCTCTCGCCCGGCGCCATCTCGCCGGCGGCGCGGGCGATGGCGTCCTGCTCGTCCCGCTTCAGCCCGCGCATCCAGCCGCCGATGGCGGCGTTGGTGGCGGAGCGGACGCCGAGGCCCACCGCGTAGCCCACCGCCGGGTTGGCGGTGACGGCGCCGGTGGTGGCGCCCGAGACGCCGCCGGCGATGCCGCCGATCAGGTCGCAGCCGCCCAGCAGCAGCGCGCCCAGCGGCAGCGCCGCCAGGGAAAGGCGCCTCACTGCAGCGCCCCCCAGCGCTCGGTGGCCGGCTCGGCGCTGGCCCATTTCCAGCGCGTGCCGTTCTGGCAGATGATGGCGGTGTAGAAATCGGCCGCCTGCTTCTCGGCCTCCACCGAGAAGACGATCTCGCGGCAGCGCAGCGAGAGGGCGCCGATCTCGCGGCTGACCGTCACCTGCCCCGCGCGGTCCTCGGCGATGGGCAGGCTGTGGGCGATCGACCAGCGCGCCACGCGGCCCGCCGGCAGCGGCCCGGCGGCGCTGGCGATGCTGTCCTGCTCGGCGCGCTGCAGGCGGCGCTGGGTGTATTGCAGCCCCGCCCGCGCCGCCGACTGCACGCCGATGCCGATGCCGGCGGCCACCGCGCCATTGTCCGTCACCGCGTCGGCCAGGGCGGCGCCGCCGATGCCGGCGAGGTCGGCCGAGCCTTCCGAGAGCACGGCGTTGCAGCCCGGCAGGACTGCCAGCAGGGCGAGGAGGAACACGGGCTTCATCGTTGGGCATCCCTCCCGGGCCATGGGTCTGGCTTCCGGGATAGCCCGGTTTTCCACCCCGGGCCAAGCCCGGCCCTGGCCCGGAGGCGGGAACGAGCGCGTGCCCGCCCGGTTCCGCCCCCATCGCCACGGACCGGGAGGATACCATGAACCGCCTGAAATCACCGACGGGCCGCCGCGCCTTCGGCGCCAGCCTGGCGGCCGGGGCCGGCGCCCTGCTCTGCGCCTGCGGCCAGGCGCGCGCCCAGCACGCGGCGGCGCCGGAGGTGCCGGGCGGGCCGCCCTCCACCCGCAGCCGGGCGCTCGGCGCGGGGGCGGCGCTGCTGCAGGCCAAGGCGCCGCTGAACGCCATGGACCTCTACCTGAACGGCTTCCACTTCTACGCCGACGAGGCGGGCCGCCCGGTCGAGGCGCACCACTACTGCACCCACCTGACCGAGGAGATGCACCAGTGCGTCATCTTCGACAGCAACGAGGAAGGGGCGCGGCTGATCGGCATCGAGTACATCGTCTCGGAGCGGCTGTTCCGCGAATTGCCGGAGGAGGAGAAGCCGCTCTGGCACAGCCACCACTACGAGACCACCTCCGGCCAGCTGGCCATGCCCGGCGTGCCGGAGGCGGTGGAGACGGTGGCGATGCGCCAGCTCTCCACCACCTACGGCAAGACCTGGCACACCTGGCAGGTGGACCGTGGCGACGCCCTGCCGCTCGGCATCCCGCGGCTGATGATGGGCTACACCGCCGACGGCCAGCTCGACCCGGCGAAGCTCGCGGCGCGGGACGAGAAGCTGGGCATCGACACGGCGGCGAAGCGCCGCGCCCGCGCCGAGATCCCGGTGCCGGAGGTGGCCCCCGGCGCCAATGCCTGGGAAGGCGGCCAGACCCCGCAGCTCCGCCTCGAGCAGGTGCCCGTGCGGAAGCCTTGAGCCTGCGGCCGGGGGAGGGGAAGCCCTTCTCCCTCCCCGGCGGTGGCTACGGGTCGAGCCGTTGCAGCACCCGGTCGATGAAGGCGTCCGTCGCGCCCAGATAGTTGGCCGGCTCGGTCAGCCGGGCGATGGCCGCCTCGTCGAGCGCCGCGCTGATGCATTCGTCGCGGCGCAGCGCCTCGGCCAGCGGGATGGAATCCGCCAGGGCCACGTCGCAGGCATGGTGCACCGCATCATGCGCCGTGCCGCGGCCGATCAGCTCGGCCAGCGCCATCATCACCGCCTCGGCCATGATGAGGCCGCCGCTGGCATCGAGGTTGCGGCGCATCCGGGCGCCATCCACCGTCAGCCCCTCGGCGATGGTGACGGCCTGGGCCAGCGCGCCATGCGCCAGGGTGAAGGCCTGCGGCAGGGCCAGCGGCTCGGCCTGCCAGGGGCCGGTGCCGCGCTCCTGGTCCACCGCCATGGCGCCGAGCATCTGCGGCACCAGCGCGTGCACGCCACGCGCCTGCGCCAGCACGTATTCGCAGGCGATCGGGTTGCGCTTCTGCGGCATGGTGGAGGAGCCGCCGCGCCCCGGTGCGTGCGGCTCGAACACCTCCGCCACCTCGCTCTGCATCAGCAGCATCACGTCCGTGGCGAGCTTGGAGAGCGCGCCGGTGAGCAGGCCGAGGAAGCAGACGGCCTCCGCCATGGTGTCGCGCGCGACATGCCAGGGCGCGTCCGGCATGGCGAGGCCGAGCTCCTCCGCCAGCGCCTCCGCCACCTCCAGCCCACGCCCGCCCAGCGAGGCGAGGGTGCCGGCGGCGCCGCCGAACTGCACCTTCAGCAGGCGCGGCAGCAGCTGGTCCAGCCGCTCCCGCATGGTGATCAGCGGCGAGAGCCAGATGGCGCATTTGTAGCCGAAGGTGACGGGCAGCGCGTGCTGCAGGTGGGTGCGCCCCGCCATCACCAGCCCGCGGTGCTCCCGCGCCTGCCGGGCCAGCGCCTGGTTCAGCCGGTCCAGGTCGGCGCCCAGCAGCGCGAAGGCCTCGCGCAGCTGGAGCACGATGGCGGTGTCCATGATGTCCTGGGTGGTGGCGCCCCAATGGGTCCAGCGCCCCGCCTCGGTGCCGGCGAGCAACGAGAGCTGCTTGACCAGCCCCACCACCGGGTAGCCGGTGTTGCGCGTGGCGCGCGCCAGCGCCGGCAGGTCCAGCTTCTCGATCGAGGCCACCTCGGCGATGGCCGTGGCGGCTTCCTCGGGGATGATGCCGAGCCGCGCCTGGGCGCGGGCCAGCGCCGCCTCCACCGCCAGCATCTGCCCGATGAAGGCCCGCTCGCCGATCACCGCCCGCATGGCATCGGTGCCGTAGAGGACGGAGAGCACGGCGCCATCGGCTGGGTTGACGGAAAGCATGCGGCTCAGATCTCCAGGAACACGGTTTCGCCCTCGCCCTGCAGGCGGAGGTCGAGCACCCAGCGCGCCGCGCCCTCGGGGCGGGCGATCAGGGTGGCGCGGCGCTCCGGCTCGGCGATGGCGGCGAGCAGCGGGTCGGTCTCGTTCAGCGCCTCGCCCGCGAAGTAGAGGCGGGTGACGAGCGGCTTCAGCAGCCCGCGGGCGAAGATGGAGAGTGCCACATGCGGCGCCTGCCAGCCATTGCCGCCGCCGGCCGCCGGCACCGGGCCGGGGCGCAGCGTGACGAAGCGGTAGCGCCCCTCGCGGTCGGTGGCGCAGCGGCCGAAGCCGTGGAAGGCGCCGTCGTAGCGGCCATCCGCGTCGGCCTGCCAGATCTCCACCATCGCATCCGTCACCGGGCTGCCGGCGCCGTCGGCGATGCGCCCGGCCAGCTCGATGCGGCTGGTGGCGAGGCCGGCATTCGGCCCGTCGGCACGCAGCAGGTCGGCCCATTCGGGATGGTCGATCAGGTGCCAGTAGGGGCCGGCGGTCTGGCTGGCGGTGGCGCGCGCGCCGCTCATTCCGGGTGGTCCTCCTCGAAGGGCGTCGCGGCACGGCCACGGAGCACGATATCGAACCGGTAGCCCAGCGCGTGGTTCGGCTGGGTGATGCCGAGGTCGAAGCGCGCCACGAGCCGCTCCCGCGCGGCGGCATCGGGCGTCGCGTTGAAGATGGGGTCGAGCGGCAGCAGCGGGTCGCCGGGGAAGTACATCTGGGTGATCAGCCGCTGCGCGAAGCCGGCGCCGAACAGGCTGTAGTGGATGTGCACCGGGCGCCAGGCATTGTGGTGGTTGCCCCACGGGTAGGCGCCGGGGCGGATGGTGGTGTAGCGGTACCAGCCTTCCTCGTCGGTGAACACCCGCGCCTGGCCGGAGAAATGCGGATCGAGCGGCGCGTCGTGCGTGTCGCCCGGGTGGGCGTAGCGGCCGGCGGCGTTGGCCTGCCAGATCTCCAGCATGGTGCCGCGGAGCGGGCGGCCATCCTCGTCCAGCACCCGGCCGGCGACAATGATGCGCTCGCCCACCGCCTCGCCGCCGGCATGGCGCGTCATGTCGGGCATCGGCGCGTAGAGGGCCGGGCTCATCGCCGGCGCGGTGGTCTCGGTGGGGCCGTGCGGCACGCGCAGCAGCGGGCGCACGGGGTGGCGCAGCCGCGTGCTGCCGTAATCCGGCACGTCGTAGCCCGGCTGGGTGCCGGGCCGGGGCCGGCGGTAGCCGGCCGGGCTTTCGGTCATGTCGCTTCCTCCATGGCGCGCAGCGTCTCCTTGGCGAGCTTCAGCGCGTGATTGGCCACCGGCACGCCGGCATAGGCGCCCACCTGCAGCAGCAGCTCGGCCAACTCCTCCGGCGTCACGCCGGTCTGGCGCGTGGCCTTCACATGCAGCACGAACTCCTCATGCCGGCCGAGGGCTGCCATCATGGCGAGCGTCAGCAGGCTGCGCGCGTGGCGGGAGAGGCCGGGGCGGGTCCAGATCTGCCCCCAGACGTTGCGGGTGATATAGTCCTGGAAGGGCGCGTCCAGCGCCGTGACGGCGGCGCTGGCGCGCGCCACATGCGCCTCCCCCAGCACGGCGCGGCGCACGGCGAGGCCCGCCTCCAGCGGGTCCGGCGCGGGCGCGGCCAGGGCGCCGAGATGCGCCAGCATCGCCGCCGTCACCGTCTCCGCCGCCTCGTAGTTCGGGATGTGCCGCATCCCTGGCAGAACGACGAGGCCGGCGCCGGGGATGCCGTCGCGCAGCGCCTCGGCCGCCGCGATGGGCGAGGCCGGGTCCAGCTCGCCCACCAGCAGGGTGGTGGGGGCGCGCACGCGGCCCTCCACCCCGGCGGCGCGCGCGTCGCGCAGGGCGGCGGCGGCGCCGGCATAGCCCTCCGCGTCGGTGCGCAGCAGCATGGTGCGCAGGCCGAGGCCGGAGGGCGCGTCGGGCTGCGACACCCAGCGCGGCATCACGGCATCGGCCAGCACCTGCGTGCCCTCGGCCCGCACGGCGTCGATGCGCGCCTGCCAGGTGGCAGGGTCCGGGTACTCCAGCGCGGCGCCGATCAGCAGCAGGGAGGCGACGCGCTCCGGGAAGTCCGCCGCCAGCTGCAGCGCGATGCGCCCGCCGATGGACAGCCCCGCCACATGCGCGCGCGCGATGCCCAGCGCGTCGAGCAGCGCCACCACGTCCCGCGCCAGCCCCTGCATCGTGTGGTCGCCCGGCGTCACGCCGGTGAGGCCGTGGCCGCGCATGTCGGGGCGGATGACGCGGAAGCACCGCGCCAGGGCCGGGGCCTGCGGGTCCCAGACATGCTGGGTGGTGCCGATGGAGTGCAGCAGCACCAGCGGCGGCGCATCCTGCGGACCCTCGACGACGCAATGGACCAGATGATCCGCAATCTGGATGAACATGGCTTTTGCCGATCCGCCTTGTATCGATGTGCCGCGACGGTCGCGCCCGCGGTGGCGCCGGTCAATACCCCGTGAAATGCGGCTCAGCCCAGCCACCGCACCAGTGCAAGGGGCAGCGCCGGAAAGGCGACGCAGAGCAGCAGCCTTACCACGTCCATGGCCAGGTAGGGCAGCACGCCGCGGTAGATGCGGGCCATCGGCACGTCCCGCGCCAGGGCGGCGACGACGAAGACGTTCAGCCCGATCGGCGGCGCGGTGAGGCCGATGCCCACCACCACCAGCACCAGCACGCCGAACCAGATCGCCGTCTCCTCCGGCGCCAAGCCGAAATCGAGCGCGGTGACGACGGGGAAGAAGATCGGCAGCGTCAGCAGGATCATCGCCAGCTCGTCCATCACGGCGCCGAGCAGGATGTAGCTGAGCAGCAGCAGCGCCAGGATGCCGTAGGGCGGCAGCGCCTGCTCCGAGATCCACAGCGCCAGCAGGTCCGGCGCCTGGGTCAGCGCCAGGAAGGCGTTGAACACCTCGGCGCCAAGCAGGATGACAAAGATCATCGCCGTGGTCTCGGCGGTGCCGCGCAGCGCCTGCCACAGCCCGGCAAGGCCCAGGCTGCCGCGCAGCAGCGCCACCGCCAGCGTCGCGACGACGCCGATGGCCGCGCTCTCGGTCGGCGTGAAGACGCCGCCATAGATGCCGCCGACGACGATGACGGCGATGGCCAGCACCGGCAGCACGGCGCGCAGCGCGGCGCGGCGCCCGGCGGCGGAGAGGGCGGGGGCGGGGGGCATCGCCTCCGGCCGGCGCCGCGCCAGCAGCAGGATGGCCAGCATGTAGAGCGCCGCCGCCAGCAGCCCGGGGATGAGCGCCGCCATGAACAGCTTGGCGATGTTCTGCTCCGTGCTGATGGCATAGACCACCAGGATGACGCTGGGCGGGATCAGGATGCCCAGCGTGCCGCCCACCGCGATGGTGCCGGCGGCGAGGCCGGGCTCGTAGCCGTGGCGGCGCAGTTCCGGCAGGGCGGCGCGGCCGAAGGTGGCGGTGGTGGCCACCGAGGAGCCGCACACCGCCCCGAACGCCGCGCAGGCGCCGATGACGCCGATGGCCAGGCCCCCGCGCCGCTGGCCCACCAGCGCCTGGGCGGCGGTGAACAGGTCGCCCGCCAGCCCGCCGCGCTCGGCGATGGCACCCATCAGGATGAAGAGGGGGATGACGGAGAAGGTGTAGCTGGCGAAGAGATGCCAGGGCGTGGCCTTCAGGTAGTTGGCCAGCACCTCCCACCCCACGATGTGCTGGTAGCCGAAGGCGCCCACCAGCAGCATGGCCAGACCCACCGGCGCCCGCAGCGCGATGAGCAGCAGCAGCGCGCCGAAGCCGGTGCCGGCGAGCAGGAACTCCTCGCTCATGTCTTCTCCGCCGGCTGCAGGGCGCAGCGCAGCGCCGCCAGGGCGGTGGCCAGCAGCGCCAGCGCGCCGAGGCCGATGGCCCACCACAGCGGCATGGAGAGCACCATGCTGCGCGTGTCGCTGCGCCACGCATCGAGCGCGCCGAGCACCATGCGCCAGCCCAGCAGCGCCGCCGCAGCGGCCCAGACGAGATTCCAGAAGGCGTCGATGACGCGGCACAGCCCGGTGGGCAGCCAGCTCGTGAAGCTGTCCACCAGGATGTTGGCGCGCCGCAGCGTGCCGAAGGCCAGGAAGCCGAACACGGCGAGGCCCGAGCCGGCCTGCACCAGCTCGAAATCGCCCGGGATGGGCTGGCCCAGCAGCCAGCGGCGCAGCACGCTGGCCGCGGTGAGCAGGGCGGTGGCCAGCAGCATGGCACCGCCGGCCAGCATCAGCGCCCGGCAGAGCAGCGCCACCGGGCCATGCTGCGGCCGGCCTCCGGGGGAGGCGGTCAGGGCCATTGGGTACGGCTCCGGCAGGGGGCGGGGGTCATGGGGGGGCTTCCTGGGGCGGCGGCGTTCGGGCGGGACGCCGGCTGGCCCCGGGCGTGGGGAGCCGGCCGGCGGAGGCGGCGCGGACGGCCCGCCCGGGCCGCGGCTTCAGGCGGCGTAGCGGGCGAACAGCGCGCGGGCATCGGCCAGCAGGGCCGCGCCATCGACATTGCGCCCCTGCATCTGGCCGAGCCATGCCTCCGTCACCGGCGCGCAGGCGGCGCGCCAGCGTTCCGCCTCGGCCGGCTCCAGCTCGATCAGCGTGTTGCCGCGGCGGCGCGCCTGCTCGGAGACGATGACGGCCTGCTCGTCCAGCATGGCGCCCACCATGGCGGCGGCGGCCTGGCCGGATTGCGCATCCAGCACCGCGCGCAGGTCGGCGGGGAGAGACTGGTACTTCGCCTTGTTCATCGCCAGCACGTTGGTGGCGACATAGAAGGTGGGGCTGCCGGGGAAGGCGGTGTGGTTGCGCACCAGCTCCTGCAGCTTGATGGAGGGCACCACCTCCCACGGCACCACGGCGCCGTCCAGCACGCCCTGGGTCAGCGCCTCCGGCACCTGCGGCACCGGCATGCCGACGGGCGCGGCACCGAGCGCGCGCAGCCCCTCGCCGGCCTGGCGGGTCGGGAAGCGCAGCTTCATGCCGCGCAGATCCTCGAGCTTCCGCACCGGGCTGCGGGAGTGGATCAGCCCCCCATCATGCGACCAGAAGCAGAGCGGGTGCACCTCGCCGAACTCCTCGGCCAGGTGCCTCTCGGCGAAGGCCTGGGTGGCGCGGGCATTGGCCAGGCCGCTGCGGTTGGCGGTGAAGGGCAGCTCCAGCGCCTCGATGCGGGGGAAGCGGCCGGCGGTGTAGCCGGGCAGGGTCCAGATGATGTCGGCCACGCCGTCGCGCGCCTGGTCGTAGAGCTGCGGCGGCGCGCCGCCGAGCTGCATGGCGGGGAAGATGCGGATCTTCAGCCGGCCGGCCGAGGCCTCCTCCACCTTCTTCGCCCAGGGCGCCAGGAAGTTGCGGTGCACGTTGGAGACGGCGGGGAGGAAGTGGTGCAGCCGCAGCGTCACCTCCTCGGCGCGCGCGGGGCGGGGGCCGAGCAGGGTGGGCGCGGCGAGGGCGGCGGAGGCCAGCCCCAGCAGATGGCGGCGTTGCACCATGGACGGTTTCCTTATGTCTTCCGGACGGCGGGCGGCGGTCGGGCGGCCTCCAAACTTTCTAACGTGACGCCAGTGACGGCCGCAATCATCTTGCGCGTCCGCCGGGCGGGGCCGGCCGAGGCACGGGGAAAGGCCCACTCAGCGTTTCCTTAATCCTCTTCGTACAGAGTCGAAGCGCCTGAAACATCCAACGCTTGCCGCCCCACGGCCAGAGGTTCCGCATGACAGTTTCCATCCCACCCGAGCTGCGGCAGCGCCTGTCCACCTTCGGCATCACCGCGGAGGATCTGGAAGTGCTTCCGAGCCTGCGCGACTTCGCCGAGAAGACCCTGCCGGGCCTTCTGGAGCGGGGCCTCTCCCGCCTGGCCAGCTGGCCGGAGGCGATGGCGGCCCTGCGCCACCCGGAGGTGCACCGCCTGCGGGTGGCGCACTGGCAGCGGGTGGCCACGGGACAGCTGGATGCGGGATTCCTGGAATCGGCGGAGGCGCTGGGGGTGGCGTTGCACCGCCATGGCATGCCGATCTACGGGGTCGGCCTTTGCGGTGTCACCACCCTGAACCTGATCAGCGAGGAGCTGGGCCTGAACCCGCCCGGCCCCGGCTGGGTGCGGCGGGAGGCGGCCCGCAAATTCGCCCTGCGGCTGAGCCTCTCGCATGTCGCCTGGCTGCATTGCGAGCTGCTGCTGGAGTGTTTCACGCGGGCCGAGAAGGCAGCGCGGACCAGCCTGACCAACCGTCTCGTCGGCACCTTCGAGCAACGCATGAGCGGCGTGGTGGAGGAGCTCGGCCAGTCGGTGCGGCAGATGGAGGAGGCTGTCCAGGTCATCGTCGGCAATGCGGGCCGCATCGGCGAGGTGTCCGGCACCGTGGCGCAGTCCGCCGCGCGGGCGGACCAGGATGTGCAGGCGGCCGCCAGCTCGGCCGAGCAGCTCACCAATTCGGTCGGCCAGATCAGCCGCCAGCTCGGCGAGGCGACCCGCATCGCCGCCCGCGCCGTGGAGGATGCCCGCCGCACGGACACGGTGGTGCAGGCCCTGGCCGAGGGCGCCAAGCGGATCGACGACGTGGTGAGCCTCATCAACAGCATCGCCGGCCAGACCAACCTGCTGGCGCTGAACGCCACCATCGAGGCGGCGCGGGCCGGCGAGGCGGGCAAGGGCTTCGCGGTTGTGGCCAGTGAGGTGAAGAACCTCGCCAACCAGACGGCCAAGGCCACGGAGGAGATCAGCGGCCAGATCGGGCAGGTGCAGGGCGCGACGCGCGAGGCGGTGGCCGCGATCGAGAACATCGCCCGCACCATCGACGAGATCAACCAGATCGCCGCCGCCATCGCCGAGGCGGTCGCGCAGCAGGGCCAGACGGCCGACGCCATTGCCCGCACCGTGCAGCAGGCCGCCGCCGGCAACCGCCGCGTCAGCGAGATGATGCGCGGCTTCGAGGCGGATGCCTCCTCCGCCCGTCAGGTGGCCGGGCAGCTCAGCAGTGCGGCCGGCGGTCTCGGCGGCCATTCCCGCTCGCTGCGCCAGGCGATGGATGGCTTCATGAGCGAGGTGCGCAGCGCCTGACGCAAAGCCCGGGGAAGCGGCTCAGGCGCCGCCCACCCCCGACACCTGCTGCTCACCCTGGCCGCGCATCGCCCAGCCGGTGGTGCGCTGCTCGATGGCGGCGGCCACCGCGTACATGGCCACGCCCATGAAGGCCGTGACCATCAGCCCGGCGAAGACCAGCGGCACGTCGAAGCGGCTGCTGGCCAGCATCATCAGCTGGCCGATGCCCTTGTTGGCCGCCACCGTCTCCGCCAGGATCGAGCCGACGAAGGCCACCGTGATGGCGATCTTCAGCGAGGCGAAGAAATAGGGCATCGCCCGCGGCAGCCCCACCTTGCGGATGATGTCGAGCGGCCGGGCGCCCAGCGCCCGCAGCACGTCCCGCAGCTCCGGCTCCACGGTGGCGATGCCGGTGGCCACGTTCACCACGATCGGGAAGAAGCTGATCAGGAAGGCGGTGATGATGGCGGGCACTGTGCCGATGCCGAACCAGATCACCAGGATCGGCACCACCGCCACCTTGGGCACCGAGTTGAAGCCGATCAGCAGCGGGTAGAGCCCGTGGTAGAGCAGGGTGGATGAGCCGATCGCCACCCCCAGCGCCAGGCCAAAGACGATGGCCAGGCCGAAGCCCACCAGCGTCGTCATCAGCGTCTGCCAGGCATTTTCCAGCAGCGGCTGCCACCACTGCACCATGCTGGCGGCGATGGCCGAGGGGGCGGGCAGGATGAAGGCGTCGATGGCGAAGCCATGCACCGCCGCCTCCCACAGCAGGAAGGTGCCGAGGATGATCAGCCAGGGCAGCATCCCTTGCAGCCGGCGGCGGCGGCGGGCGGCGGCGGCCATCGCCTCCACGCGCCGGGCATTGGCGTCCCCGCGGCGGGGGGCTGGGGCGTCGCCGCGCGGCGGGGCTGGGGCGCCTTCGCCCTGGGGGCCGGCGTCATGCGGCATGGTCGGTCTCCTGCCCCTGGCGGGCGGCGTTGATGTGGTCGCGCAGCTCGTGCACCAGGGCCTGGAACTCGGCGGTGTAGGTGTCATCCAGCCGGCGCGGGCGGGGGAAGGGGACGCGCCGCTCGGCCAGGATGCGGCCGGGGCGGGAGGACATCACCAGCACCCGGTCGGCCAGGTACACGGCCTCCTTCAGGTCGTGCGTCACCAGGATGACGGTGGGCTTCAGCGTCAGGCAGACCTCCTGCAGCTGCGCCCAGAGATCCTCGCGGGTGAAGATGTCGAGCGCGCCGAAGGGCTCGTCCAGCATCAGCAGCTGCGGGTCGTGGATCAGGGCGCGGCAGAGGCTGGCGCGCTGCTGCATGCCGCCCGAGAGCTGGTAGGGGTACTTCCCCTCGAAGCCGGCGAGGCCGACCATGGCGAGAAGCTGCCGCGCCTTCGCCTCATAGGCGGCCCGCTCGGCGCGCAGGCGGCGGCGGTGCGGCTCCACCACCTCCAGCGGCAGCATCACATTGGCCAGGATGGTGCGCCAGGGCAGCAGGGTGGGGTTCTGGAAGGCCATGCCCACCATGGGCAGCGGCCGGTCCACCTCCTGCCCGCCGACGATGACGCTGCCGGCGCTGGAGGGCCACAGCCCGCTCACCAGCTTCATCAGCGTGGACTTGCCGCAGCCCGAGGGGCCCACCACGGCGACGAACTCGCCCCGCGCCACGGAGAGCGTGGCATCGCGCAGCGCCAGCGTGCCCTCGGCCCCGCCATAGCGCATCGAGACCTGATCGATCTCGACGAAAGGTCGCTCCACCGCCGCCATGCCGCACCTCCACCCTGCCGGTCCCGTTGACCGGGGGCCAACTGCCAGCCCAGCCCAGGCGAAGCAAGCGCCGCGCCAGGGGGTGGGGCCGGAAAGCGCGGGCGGCGGCACGGTTCTGCCCGCCCGCTGGGCAATCCGGCCCGGCCGGGCGCAACGCCGCCGGGCAGGGCGCGTTCCCGCCACATCCCGAGCGCGCTAGCCTGGCCTGGCATGATGATCGACGCCCTCCTCACCCCCTCCGAGATGGCGGAGGCCGACCGCGCGGCCGCCGCCGCCGGCCATGCCGGCCTCGCGCTGATGCGCGCGGCGGGCGGCGCGGTGGCGCGCGCGGTGCGCCGGCGCTTCCGCCCCTGCCGCGTTCTGGTGCTGGCCGGCCCCGGCAACAATGGCGGCGACGGCTATGTGGCGGCGCGCCTGCTGGAGCAGGCGGGCTGGCCGGTGGCCGTGGCGCCGCTCGCGGCTCCGCGCCCGGGCACCGACGCCGCCATGGTGGCCGCCGAATGGCGCGGCCCGGTGGTGCCGCTGGATGCCACCGAGATCGGCCGGGCCGGGCTGGTGATCGACGCGCTGTTCGGCGCCGGCCTCGCGCGGCCGCTGGCGCCGGATCTGGCCTCGCTGCTGCGCGGCGTGGCGGCGCCGCTGGTGGCGGTGGATGTCCCGTCGGGGCTGGATGGCGCCACCGGCCAGCCGCTGGGCGGCTTCGCGCCGCAGGCGGCACTCACCGTCACCTTCTTCCGCCAGAAGCCGGGGCACCTGCTGCTGCCGGGGCGGGCGCTTTGCGGCACGGTCGAGCTGGCGCAGATCGGCCTGCCGGAGAGCGTGCTGCCCGGCATCGGGCCGCGCGCCTTCCGCAACGGTCCGGGGCTGTGGGCGCTGCCGCGCCGTGATGCCGGGAGCCACAAGTTCAGCCTGGGCCATGTCACGCTCCTGGCCGGGGCGGAGATGCCGGGTGCCGCCCGGCTGGCGGCCGGGGCCGCGCGGCGGGCCGGGGCCGGTCTGGTGACGGTGGCGGCGCCGGATGCCGCCACCGCCGCCCTGTTCCGCGCCGGCGAGCCGGGGCTGCTGGTGACCGAGGCGCCCCCCGCGGCGCTGCTGGAGGATACCCGGCGCAATGCCTGGCTGCTCGGCCCCGGCCTGCCGGCGGGGCCGGAGGCGCTGGCGGTGCTGCGCCAGGTGGTGCGGGCCGGGCGCGCCGTGGTGGCCGATGGCGGCGCGCTGACGGCTGCCGCCGGCAACCCCGGGGCGCTGCATGGCACGGCGGTACTGACGCCCCATGCCGGGGAATTCGCCCGCGTCTTCGGCCCGCCCGGCGCCGACCGGCTGGCCGCCGCCCGCGCCGCCGCCGCGCGGACCGGCGCGGTAACGGTCCTGAAAGGTGCCGACAGCATCATCGCCGCGCCGGATGGCCGTGTGGCGATCAACGACCATGCGCCGCCCGCCCTGGCCACCGCCGGCAGCGGCGATGTGCTGGCCGGGCTGGTGGCCGGGTTGCTGGCGCAGGGCATGGCGCCGTTCGAGGCGGCCTGCGCCGCCGTGTGGCTGCATGGCGAGGCGGCGTTCCGTGCCCTGGGCGGCGCGCCGCCGCAGGCGCCGCTGGTGGCGGAGGCGCTGCTGCCGGAAATCGGCGCGAGTATCGCCGCACGCCTTTCCTTTTGACCCTGGGCTGCGGCAGATTGCTCACCACATGTTTCATCAGATTTCAGGATCGCGTGGTCCACACTGCCGTCGAGGGTCTCCCGGCCCGGGCTGAATGGAGGAGGGATCAATGTCGGATGTCGCCGTCGCCGAAGTCGGCTTCTTCGATCGGGCGCTGAAGAAGGTCTCGCTGCTGTGGCGGGACATGGCCTCCTCTGTCTCCACCCCGGCCGAGGGGCTGTCCTGGGAGGCGCGGATGCGCGCCTGCCTGGAGGCGCGCGGTGGCGAGGTCTCCGCCCGGGCACGCGCCGCCGACCTGGCGCAGGCCTATCTGGGGCTGGACGAGACAGGACGGGTGGCCTTCTTCAGGGCGCTGGCCGGCTTCGACTCAGACCCGGCAGCGGTGGAGGGGGCAATGCGCGAGGTGAGCGCGGCGCCGGACGCCGCTGCCCGCGCCAGCGCCAAGGCGAAGCTGCGCCGGGTGCTGGAGCCGCCGCGCCTGCGGCTGCTGACGCAGTTCACCTCCATCCCCAACGGCATGAAGTTCCTGGTGGACCTGCGCGCCGACCTGGTGCGGCTGATGGGGGCCGACCCGATGCTGCGGGCGCTGGACGCCGACCTGCGCAGCCTGCTGGGAAGCTGGTTCGACCTCGGCTTCCTCGACCTGCGGCGGATCGACTGGAACTCGCCTGCCGCGCTGCTGGAGAAGCTGGTGGGCTACGAGGCGGTGCACCGCATCCGCACCTGGCGGGACCTCAAGAACCGGCTGGATTCCGACCGCCGCTGCTACGCCTTCTTCCACCCCCGCATGCCGGAGGAGCCGCTGATCTTCGTCGAGGTGGCGCTGGTGAAGGGGCTGTCCGGCTCGGTGCAGACGCTGCTGGACGAGCGCGCCCCGGTGCAGGACCCCCGCGCTGCGGACACGGCCATCTTCTACTCCATCAACAATTGCCAGCGCGGGCTGGACGGCATCTCCTTCGGCAATTTCCTGATCAAGCGGGTGGTCTCGCTGCTGTCGGAGGAGTTCTCGAACCTCAAGACCTTCTCCACCCTCTCCCCCATTCCCGGCTTCCGCCGCTGGCTGGAGGAGCAGCTCATCGAGCCGCACCCGAAGCTGCTGACGGAGGAGGAGAACAAGCAGCTTGTCGAGCTCTCCGGCCTGGCCGACGGCAATGCCGCGCTGCGCGCGCTGCTGGGCGGCCGCCGGCCGCTGACCGAAGGGTGGGGGCCGAAGACCGAGCCGGTGCTGACGCGGCTCTGCGCCCGCTACCTCGTGCTGGAGACCGGCCGCGGCGGCCGCCGTGCGCGCGACCCGGTGGGGCATTTCCACCTCTCGAATGGCGCCCGGGTGGAGCGGATCTGCTGGCGCGGCGACATCTCGGAGAAGGGAATGCGCGAGAGCCTCGGCTTCATGGTCAACTATCTCTACGATCCGGCCAAGATCGAGGATTACCACGAGGGCTATGTCGGCGAGGGCAGCCGCGCCGCCGCCACCGCGCTGCGCAAGCTGGCCCGCAGCGGGCCCTGAACCCGTAGCCCCTGAACCACAGTCCGGGGACGACTAGTCGGCCCTGGTCCCAGGGCGGGGACCTCACCTCGGCAGGGGAGACGGGACGGGAAGGGCGTTGAAGCCGGGCCGCGCGAACAGATAGCCCTGGAACAGCGTGACCCCGAGTTCCCGCAGCACCTGGAGCTCGCCTTCCGTCTCCACGCCCTCCGCCACCACCTGGATGGACAGGTCCCGGCACATCGCGACGGTATGGCGCAGGATGATGCGCCGTGCGGCGTCCGTATCCGCCCCGCGCAGCAGCCCCATGTCGAGCTTGACGATATCGGGCTGGAACATGGCCAGCAGGTTGAGGCCCGACCAGCCACTGCCGAAATCGTCGATGGCGGTGCGGAAGCCGGTGGCGCGGTAGGTGGAGAGGATGTTCAGCAGGTGCGCGGGGTCCGCCATCGCCTCCCCCTCGGTGAACTCGAAGATCAGGCGCTCGCGCGGCAGGCTGACGCGGCGGGCCGCCTCCAGGCTGGCACGGATGCAGGCCTGGGGCTCGTACACGGCGTTGGGCATGAAGTTGATGGAGAGCGAGGCCTCCGTCCCGCCCAGCCCCAGCGCCGCCGCCTGCTCGATCGCCTGCACGCGGCAGCGCTGGTCGAAGGCATAGCGGTTGTCCGGCCCCACCTGGGCGAGGACGTGGCTGGCCGGCTCCCCCTGCGCCCCGCGCACCAGCGCCTCATAGGCAAAGATGGCGGTGCCGCCGGGGACCAGGGCGACGATGGGCTGGAAGGCCATAGCGATCGGCGGCAGGCTTGCCAGGGCCTCCGAGCGGCATCCGAGGCAGCCGCGCGCGGAGGGCAGAGAATCGTGCGGCATGGGGAAGGACCTTTGTGCAGACGGCAAGCCTGCGACCTTGCACCAATCCGACGGCCGCCTCGTCCCGGTTGATAAGGTCAAGTGGTGAACATGCGGTGACTTGGTGGCGGGCCCAAAGCCTCCTAGGCTGGCCTGGTCCAGGACCAGATCACCCGGAAAGGGGAGCCCATGAACGCCACGCCAGACCGGCGCGCGCTGCGCGCCGCGGAAGACCCCGCCCGGCGCCTCCGCCTCCTGCGCGCGCTGGAGAAGAAGCTCCTCTGGCTTTCGGCCTGGACCATCCACAACGCCAACCACATCCGCCCCAACCGGGACGGGCTCAAGGTGGGCGGGCACCAGGCCTCCTCCGCCTCGGTCGCCGCGATCATGACGGCGCTCTACTTCGACATCCTGCGGCCGCAGGACCGGGTGGCGGTGAAGCCGCATGCCGGGCCGGTGTTCCACGCGGTGAACTACCTGCTGGGCCGGCAGGAGCGGGAGAAGCTCGCCACGCTGCGGCAGTTCGGCGGCATCCAGCCCTATCCGAGCCGGGTGAAGGACGGGGCGGAGGTGGATTTCTCCACCGGCTCCGTGGGCCTCGGCGTGGCGCTCACCTCCTTCGCCGCGCTGGTGCAGGACTATGTGCACCTGCACGGGCTGGCGCGGGAGGGCATGCCCCAGGGGCGGCACGTCGCCATCGTGGGCGATGCGGAACTCGATGAAGGCAACATCTACGAGGCCCTGCTGGAGGGCTGGAAGCACGACATCCGCGATGTCTGGTGGGTGATCGACTACAACCGCCAGAGCCTCGATTCCGTGGTGCCGGACCGGCTGTTCGGCCGCATCGAGGGGCTGTTCCGCGACATGGGGTGGAACGTCGTCACCCTGAAATACGGCCGCAAGCTGGAGGCCGCCTTCGCCCGCGAGGATGGCGAGCACCTGCGCCGCTGGATCGACGACTGCCCGAACAGCCTCTACTCGGCGCTCACCTTCCAGGGCGGCGCCGCCTGGCGGGCCGCGCTGCTGGCGGAGTTGGGGCGCATCGACGGCATCCGCGCCATCATCGACCCGCTGACCGACGAGGAGCTGGGCGCGCTGATGACCAATCTCGGCGGCCACGACATCGAGACGCTGACGGAGGCCTTCCGCGCCCAGGAGGCGGCGGGGGACCAGCCCACCTGCTTCATCGCATACACGGTGAAGGGCATGGGCCTGCCCTTCGCCGGGCACAAGGACAACCATGCCGGGCTGATGACCCGCGAGCAGATGGAGGTGTTCCGCGCCGAGATGGGCATCCGCCCCGGCCATGAGTGGGACCGCTTCGAGGGGCTCGACATCCCGGAGGACGAGCTGGCCGATTTCCTGGCCGGCCTGCCCTTCGCGCAGAAGCTGACGCCGGAGGGGCGCTGCCTCTCGGCGTCCGAGGTGCCGGTGCCGGCCACGCTCAGCCCGCCGCGCCTGCCGCCCAACAGGATGCTCTCCACCCAGGCGGGCTTCGGCGAGATGCTGGCCGAGATCGGCCGCGGCGGGCGCGAGACGCAGGCGATGGCCAGCCGCATCGTCACCACCAGCCCGGACGTGACGGTCTCAACCAGCCTCGGCCCCTGGGTGAACCGGCGCGGCATCTTCGACCGGCACCTGAAGAACGACGTGTTCCGCGATGCCAAGCTGGCTTCCGCGCAGCGCTGGGGCATGTCGCCCAAGGGGCAGCATGTGGAGCTGGGCATCGCCGAGCAGAACCTGTTCCTGGTGCTGGGCGCGCTGGGGCTGGCGGACCGGATGCACGGCGCCCGGCTGCTGCCTGTGGGCACGGTGTACGACCCCTTCGTCAACCGCGGCCTCGATGCGCTGATCTATGCCTGCTACCAGGATGCGCGCTTCCTGCTGGTCTCCACCCCCTCCGGCCTGACGCTGGCGCCGGAGGGCGGGCAGCACCAGAGCAGCAACACGCCGCTGCTCGGTATCGCGCAGGACCGGCTGGCGAGCTACGAGCCGGCGCACACGGATGAGCTGGCGATCCTGCTGCGCCACGCCTTCCACCACATGCAGCAGCCGGATGGCTCGGCGGTGTGGCTGCGGCTTTCCACCCGCAGTATCGTGCAGCCCGAGCGGGTGCTGGACCCGGCGGCGGTGATCGCCGGCGGCTACTGGGCGGTGGCGCCGGAGCCCGGCGCGCGCATCGCCATCGCCTACCAGGGCCCGGTGGCGCCGGAGGCCATGGCCGCCTTCGAGGCGCTGCGGGAGGAGGAGCCGGGGGCGGGGCTGCTCGCCGTCACCAGCCCGGACCGGCTGCATGCCGGCTGGCTGGCCTCGCGCCGCGCGGCGCGGCAGGGGCCCGGGGCCGCGTCGTCCGCGATCGAGCGGCTGCTGGCGCCGCTGGCGCCGGGTGCCGCCATCGTCTCGGTGCTGGACGGCCACCCGGCGGCGCATGCCTGGATGGGGGCGGTGCGCGGCCAGCGCGTGGTGCCGCTGGGCGTGGACCGTTTCGGCCAGTCCGGCGACATCCCCGACCTCTACCGGGAATACGGCCTGGACACCGACGCCATCCTGGACGCCTGCGCCCAGGCGCTTCTGGAAAGCTGACAGAGAAAAGAAGGGGGCTTCCGGGGGAATTCCTTCCCCCGGCCCTTTTTACTTCCTGAAGAACTCGCTCAGCCGCCGCACCGTCTCGCGTGCCAGCGCCGTGTCGATGGCGAAGCACAGCCGGAGCTTGCCCTGCCCGGAGGGCCCGAAGGCGGTGCCCGGCGCCAGCCCCACCTTGGCTTCGCGCAGGATGCGGACGGCGAGGGCCTTGGCGTCCGTCTCCCCCTCCACCGAGAACATCACGTAGAAGCTGCCTTCCGGCGCCTCGGCGCGGATGCCGGGGATGGCGGCCAGCCCCTCGCAGATGATGCGGCGGCTCTCCTGGCAGCGCCCCACCATGGTGCGGATGAAGTCGTCCCCCTGCTCCAGCGCGGCGATGCAGGCGTACTGGATGAAGGTGGGGATGCTGGTGGTGTTGTACTGGCCGAGGTTGTCGAACACCGCGGCCATGCCCTCGGGGAAGATCAGCCAGCCGGCGCGCCAGCCGGTCATCGCCCAGTTCTTCGAGAAGGTGTTGCTGACCAGCAGCCTGTCCGTGCCGTCGCAGATCTCGAGGAAGGAGGGGGCGATGGCGTTGCCGTAGGTGAAGTGGTTGTACACCTCGTCCGACAGGATCCAGAGGCCGTGCTTCCGGGCGAGGTCGCGCACCGCCTCCATCTCGGCCCGCGGCATCACCCAGCCGGTCGGGTTGGAGGGGGAATTGATGGCGATGACGCGGGTGCGGGGCGTGATGGCGGCGGCGATGTCCTCCAGCGCCAGGTGGAAGCCGCCCGCCTCGGTCTGGCGCAGCGCCACCGGCACCGGGCTGCCCCCCAGCACGCGCACCGTCTCGGCCAGGTTCGGCCAGTGGGGGGCGGGGAAGATCACCTCGTCGCCCGGGCTGAGCACGGCCTGCAGGCCCTGCATGATGGCGTTCATGCCGCCGGCGGTGAGGGTGAAGCGGCTGGCCGGCACCTCCACCCCCCAGTGGCGGCGGTGGTAGTCGGAGAGCGCCTGGCGCAGCCGGGGCAGGCCGAGGGCGTAGGTGTAGCGGGTCTGGCCCTCCCGCATGGCGGCGGCGGCGGCCTCGACGATGAAGGGCGGGGTGGGCAGGTCGCCCTCGCCGATCCAGAGCTTGATCACCTCCGGGTCGTCCCGCCCCAGATCGGCGATCTCGGCGATCTGGTTGGTGGACAGGGCGCGGATGCGCTCCGGCAGGTCGTCCAGCGGCGCGTGGAGGGCGGGGGAGGAGGCTGTGGTGGCGGTGCTCATGCGGACCTCGGGCATCGTCCAGACTGTGTGCCGGGCGCCGCGCAGCCGCGCAAGCGGGATGGAATGGGCGCCGATGACGGCGGGGACCCTTTCAAAGACGATGCCACTGCGCTAAACGCGCCCCCTTATGGAGACGCCGGGACTGCGTTCGCGGGCGTGGTGGAACTGGCAGACACGCTGGATTTAGGTTCCAGTGGCGCAAGCCGTGGGGGTTCAAATCCCTCCGCCCGCACCACCGGCGACCGGCGCAGGACTGAATTTCAGGAGCATGGTGTGGCGATGCAGGTGACCGAGCTGGCAGCCGAGGGGCTGAAGCGGGCCTTTACCGTGGTGGTTCCGGCGGCTGATATCGCCGCGGCGCGCGATCAGCGTCTGGTCTCGCTGGCCAAGGAGATCCGCATGCCGGGCTTCCGCCCCGGCAAGATCCCGATGGGCGTGGTGAAGCAGCGCTACGGCTCCGCCATCATGGGCGAGGTGCTGGAGGAGCAGGTGCAGTCGGTCACCAAGACGGTGATCGACGAGCGCGGCCTGCGCCCGGCCATGCAGCCCAAGATCGAGCTGGTGAATTTCTCGGAGGGCGCCGACCTCGAGTTCAAGATCGAGCTGGAGCAGCTGCCCGAGATCCCGCTGCCCGATTTCTCGGCGATCAGCCTGGAGAAGCCGGTGGCCAAGGTGGGCGACGAGGACGTCACCAAGGCGCTGGAAGGCATCGCCTCCCGCAACCGCGCCATGGAGGATGTGGCCGAGTCCCGCCCCGCCGCCCAGGGCGACGTGGTGGTGACGGATTTTGTCGGGCGGCTGGTCGAGGGGAAGGAGCTGCTTTCGGGCGAGCCGGTGCAGAGCTGGAAGCTGACCCACGCGGAAGGCAGCGGGAGCCTGGAGCCGGCGGAAGGTGGCGCCCAGGTCAAGCTTTCGGAGACCAAGGCGGCGCGCATCGTCTTCGCGGCCGGACTGCCTGCCGAAGGCGGCGCTTCCTTGACGCTGTCCTTCCGCTGGAAGGCTGACGCCGCCCTGCCGGAGAGCGCCAAGTCGGTCGTGTTCTTCGAGCTGCAGGACGGCGGCACCGTCCTGCAGTCCGGCGAGACGCAGATCGCCAATCCTGGCCCGGCCGAGTCGCCCGTGACCGCGAGCTGGACCGTGCCGGCGGATGCCAAGGGCCAGTTGCGCGTCAGCGTGCGCATCGAGCTGGGTGGCAAGCAGGACGACACCATCCTGACCGTGACCCAGGCGAGCCTGCGCCAGGGTGGCGATGCGGCCGGGCTTTCCGAGCCCTTCCCCGGCGGCACGGGCACGGACATGCCGGTGGAGATCGGCGGCAGCGGGTTCATCCCCGGCTTCGCCGAGGGTCTGGAGGGCATCCAGGTGGGTGAGACCCGCCATGTGGACGTGACCTTCCCGGCCGAGTACGGCGCCGCCGAGCTGGCCGGCAAGCCGGCCCGCTTCGAGCTGACCGCCAAGAAGCTGCAGAAGCCGGTCGATGCCGCGCTGGACGACGAGTTCGCCAAGAAGCTCGGCCTGGCCAGCCTGGACGAGCTGAAGCAGCGCATCACCGAGACGCTGCAGGGCGAGTACGACCAGCTCTCCCGCCTCAACGTGAAGCGCAAGCTGCTCGACGCCCTCTCGGCCCAGGCCAGCTTCGAGGTGCCGCCCTCGATGGTGGAGGCCGAGTTCGCCCAGATCTGGCAGCGGGTCGAGGCCGACCTGAAGGCCGGGCAGCTGGACGAGGAGGACAAGGGCAAGGATGAGGAAGCGCTGAAGAGCGACTACCGCGCCATTGCCGAGCGCCGCATCCGCCTCGGGCTGCTGCTGTCCGAGATCGGCCGCAGCAACAACATCCAGGTGACGAACGAGGAGCTCTCGCGCGCCATGCGCACCGAGGCCCAGCGCTACCCGGGCCAGGAGCGGCAGGTGCTGGAGTTCTTCCAGAAGAACCCGCAGGCGATCGAGAATCTGCGCGCCCCGATCTTCGAGGAGAAGGTCGTCGACTTCATGCTCGAACTGGCCCAGGTCACCGAGAAGGAAGTGCCGGCGGGCGAGCTCTCGGCCGATCCGGCCGGCTGAGCACCGCCTCAGGGCCAGGTGAGACCGCGGGCCGGGGGTGGATTTGCCGCTCCCGGCCCGCTGCCATGTGCGCCGGCCCTCTTTCGCGCCGGCTCCGGCTGCCCCATGTTAACCTGTGAAGCTTTAGGGTGACGGTGGCGGGCCGGTGCCGGGGCGCCGCGGGCAGGGGCCCGCGGGAGGGTTCCGGGGCACCCGCTGCCGCGAGAGGATGCAAAATGCGGGACCGCGATCCGGTCGAACTGTACAACAACCTCGTCCCGATGGTCATCGAGCAGACCGCCCGGGGCGAACGGGCCTTCGACATCTATTCGCGCCTGCTGAAGGAGCGGATCATCTTCCTGACGGGTCCGGTCTACGACCAGATGTCGTCGCTGATCTGCGCCCAGCTGCTGTTCCTGGAGAGCGAGAATCCGAACAAGGATATCGCGTTCTACATCAACAGCCCGGGCGGCGTGGTCTCGGCCGGCCTCGCGATGTACGACACCATGCAGTACATCCGCAGCCCGGTCAGCACCGTCTGCCTCGGCATGGCCGCCTCGATGGGCAGCCTGCTGCTGACGGCCGGCGAGAAGGGCAAGCGATTCGCCCTCCCCAACAGCCGCATCATGGTGCACCAGCCCTCGGGCGGGGCGCAGGGGCAGGCCACGGACATCGAGATCCAGGCGCGTGAGATCCTGGCGCTGCGCAAGCGGCTGAACCAGATCTACGTGAAGCACACCGGCCAGCCGATCGAGGAGATCGAGCGCAAGCTCGAGCGCGACAGCTACATGTCGGCCGAGGAAGCGAAGGAGTTCGGGCTGATCGACCAGGTGGTCGAGGAGCGGCCCACGACCCCGGCGGAAGCGCCGAAGGGGTGACATGGCACCGGGGCCGCACAGTCCCGGGGCAGACCCGCAGGGCGGGGGTGGGAGCGGCGCGGGCCGCCCGCCCCTGTTCCAACTTCCCCCTGGATGACAGGGGGGCTACAGTCCCGCAAGATCGCCCGGCCCAACGCCGGGGGGTCCAGGAGCGCGCATGAGCAAGTCCGGCGACTCAAAGAACACCCTGTATTGCTCGTTCTGCGGCAAGTCGCAGCACGAGGTACGCAAACTCATCGCCGGCCCGACGGTCTTCATCTGCGACGAGTGCGTCGAACTCTGCATGGACATCATCCGTGAGGAGCACAAGACGCATCTGGTGAAGTCCCGTGACGGGGTGCCGACCCCGCGCGAGATCTGCAAGGTGCTGGATGATTACGTGATCGGGCAGGAACACGCCAAGCGCGTGCTCTCGGTTGCGGTGCACAATCATTACAAGCGCCTGGCCCACGGCGCGAAGACCGGCGAAGTCGAGATCGCCAAGTCCAACATCATGCTGGTCGGCCCCACCGGCTCCGGCAAGACGCTGCTGGCCCAGACCCTGGCGCGCATCCTCGATGTGCCCTTCACCATGGCCGACGCCACCACGCTGACCGAGGCCGGCTATGTCGGCGAGGATGTCGAGAACATCATCCTCAAGCTGCTCCAGTCGGCCGACTACAATGTGGAGCGGGCCCAGCGCGGCATCGTCTATATCGACGAGGTCGACAAGATCAGCCGCAAGTCGGACAACCCCTCGATCACGCGCGACGTGTCGGGCGAGGGCGTCCAGCAGGCGCTGCTCAAGATCATGGAAGGCACCGTGGCCTCCGTGCCGCCGCAGGGCGGGCGCAAGCACCCGCAGCAGGAATTCCTGCAGGTCGACACCTCGAACATCCTCTTCATCGTCGGCGGCGCCTTCGCCGGCCTCGAGAAGATCATCGCCGGCCGCGGCAAGGGCTCGGGCATCGGCTATGGCGCCGAGGTCAAGGGGCCGGATGAGCGCCGCACCGGCCAGATCCTGCGCGAGGTGGAGCCCGAGGACCTGCTGAAGTTCGGCCTGATCCCGGAATTCATCGGCCGCCTGCCGGTCATCGCCACGCTCGACGACCTGGACGAGAAGGCGCTGATCGAGATCCTGACCAAGCCGAAGAATGCCCTGGTCAAGCAGTACCAGCGCCTGTTCGAGATGGAGGCCACCAAGCTGACCTTCACCGAGGACGCGCTGCGCTCGGTCGCCACCCGCGCCATCCAGCGCAAGACGGGCGCCCGCGGGCTGCGTTCCATCATGGAAGGCATTCTTTTGGGCACCATGTTCGACCTTCCCGGTTTGGAAGATGTCGAGGAGGTGGTGGTGAACAAGGAGGTGGCCGAAGGCCGCGCCGCCCCCCTGTTCATCTATGGTGAACGGGCGGCGGAGCAGTCTTCCGCATGAGGTCGGCCCGGCCTGGAACGCGGGGCTGGCCTGCATGGCTTGCCCAGCGCACCGGCCGATCCCATCTCCTGGGAGAACCCCGTGGCGCGGGGCCGTGCCGAGAAGCGGGCGGGCCTGCGCCGACTGTCCTGAGTGAGGTCCCCTATGGCGGATAAGAAACCCGAATTGACGAGCGGTGAACTGCTCCCCGTGCTGCCGCTGCGGGACATTGTCGTCTTCCCCCACATGATCGTTCCCCTCTTTGTGGGCCGGGAGAAGAGCGTCCGCGCCCTGGAGGCGGTGATGCGGGAGGACAAGCAGATCCTGCTCGTCGCCCAGCGCAACGCCGCGCAGGACGACCCGGGCGCCGAGGACCTGTACGATGTCGGCACCGTCTCCACCGTGCTGCAGCTGCTCAAGCTGCCGGACGGGACCGTCAAGGTCCTGGTCGAGGGTGGCAAGCGGGCGCGCGTGCTCGGCTTCAAGGAAACCGACCAGTACTTCGAGGCCTACACGGCCCCGCAGGAGGAGGATGCCGCCGAGTCGCCCGAGATCGAGGCGCTGGCGCGCACCGTGGTCGGGCAGTTCGAGCAGTACATCAAGCTCAACAAGAAGATCGCGCCCGAGGTGCTGGTCTCGATCAACCAGATCGAGGATTCGGCCAAGCTCGCGGACACGGTCGCCAGCCACCTGAACCTGAAGATCGCCGAGAAGCAGGAGCTGCTCGAGATCGGCAGCGTCTCGGCCCGGCTGGAGCGTGTCTTCGCCCATATGGAGAGCGAGATCGGCGTTCTTCAGGTGGAGAAGCGCATCCGCAACCGCGTCAAGCGGCAGATGGAGAAGACCCAGCGCGAGTACTATCTGAACGAGCAGCTGAAGGCGATCCAGAAGGAGCTGGGCGAGGGCGAGGACGGCAAGGACGAGTCGGCCGAGCTGGAGGCCAAGATCAAGGCCACCAAGCTCTCCCCCGAGGCGCGCGACAAGGCGCTGGGCGAGTTGAAGAAGCTCCGCTCCATGTCGCCGATGAGCGCCGAGGCGACGGTGGTGCGCAACTACCTCGACTGGATCCTCTCCATCCCGTGGAAGAAGAAGTCGAAGGTCCGCAACGACCTGGCCAAGGCCGAGGAGGTGCTGGACGCCGACCATTACGGGCTGGACAAGGTGAAGGAGCGGATCCTGGAGTACCTGGCGGTGCAGTCGCGCTCGCCCAAGGTGCGCGGCCCGATCCTCTGCCTGGTCGGCCCCCCGGGCGTCGGCAAGACCAGCCTCGGCAAGTCCATCGCCAAGGCCACCAACCGCAACTTCGTGCGCATGTCGCTGGGCGGCGTGCGGGACGAGGCGGAGGTGCGCGGCCACCGGCGGACCTATATCGGCTCCATGCCGGGCAAGGTCATCCAGGGCATGAAGAAGGCCAAGACCTCCAACCCGCTCTTCCTGCTGGACGAGATCGACAAGCTCGGCGCCGACTGGCGTGGGGACCCGTCCTCGGCCCTGCTCGAGGTGCTGGACCCGGAGCAGAACTCCACCTTCGGCGACCACTACCTGGAGGTGGATTACGACCTCTCGGACGTGATGTTCGTCACCACGGCCAACTCCTTGCGCATGCCGCAGCCGCTGCTGGACCGCATGGAGATCATCCGCATCCCCGGCTACACCGAGGATGAGAAGGTGCAGATCGCCCGCCGCCACCTGATGCCCAAGGTCACCGAGGCCAACGGGCTGAAGGAGAACGAGTGGAGCGTGACGGACGAGGCGCTGCTCGACCTGGTGCGCTACTACACGCGCGAGGCCGGCGTGCGGAACCTGGAGCGCGAGGTGGGCGGGCTGGCCCGCAAGGCCGTCAAGGAGATCGTCTCCAAGAAGGCCAAGAAGGTCGCCATCAACCGCAAGAACCTCGAGAAGTACGCGGGCGTGAAGAAGTTCCGCTACGGCGAGGCCGAGGCGGAGGACATGGTGGGCGTCGTCACCGGCCTGGCCTGGACCGAGGTGGGCGGCGAGATCCTGACCATCGAGTCGGTGCTGGTGCCCGGCAAGGGCAAGGTGCAGACCACCGGCAAGCTGGGCGACGTGATGCAGGAGAGCGTCTCCGCGGCGCTGTCCTATGTCCGCAGCCGCTCGGCCAGCTTCGGCATCAAGCCGACGCTGTACGAGAAGCGGGACATCCATGTGCACGTGCCGGAGGGCGCGACTCCGAAGGACGGCCCCTCCGCCGGCATCGCCATGGCGACGTCCATCGTCTCCGTGCTGACCGGTATCCCGGTGCGCAAGGATGTCGCCATGACGGGCGAGATCACGCTGCGTGGCCGCGTGCTGCCGATCGGCGGGCTGAAGGAGAAGCTGCTGGCGGCGCTGCGCGCCGGCATCACCACGGTCTTCATCCCCAAGGACAATGAAAAGGATCTCGCCGAGATCCCGGACAACGTGAAGAAGGGGCTGACGATCAACGCCGTCTCGCATGTGGACGAGGTGATCAGCAAGGCGCTGGCGCGCCCGCCCGAGGCGATCGACTGGTCGGAGCCGGAGGAGGCCCCGCCGGCCGCCGCCGATGGCAAGGCCGCCCAGCCGGCCAGCCTGCCGCATTGATTCGCTCTGGCGCGGCCTCCAGGCCGCGCCGGACAGGCTTCTGAACCCGGGGGAGGGATACCTTCCCCGGGTTTTTTTGTGGCTTCCAGGGGCATGGCGACGCTCGCGCCGTGACCGGGCTGCATCAGCCCCGGAAATTGGCCGCGGCCGGCCGGCTTGCCTTCAGCGCGGCGTTGACGGCGGAAAAATCGGCTGCCTAGTGTCGCCGACGATACGGGCCGGCTTCCGTTGGCCCCGACCCCCCAGGGCGAGGATGAACCACGTGAACAAACAGGATCTCGTCGCGGTTGTCGCCGAGACGGGCGAGCTTTCCAAGGCCAAGGCCGGCGAGGTGCTCGACGCGGTGTTCGACGCGATCAGCCAGTCGCTGAAGGCGAAGCAGGAAGTCCGCCTGGTGGGCTTCGGCACGTTTTCCACCTCGCGCCGCAAGGCCGGCAAGGGGCGCAACCCGCGCACCGGCGAGGAGATCGAGATCGCCGCGTCCGTCACGGTGCGCTTCAAGGCCGGCAAGGCGCTGAAGGACGACCTGAACTGAGACTCCGCGCGTTCTCCGGCCGCGGTCTGGCCGGGGCAGGGCCGTGGGGCTGGCAGCGATGCCGGCCCCGTGTTGTTTTAAGGCTTGGCCAAGGGCGTGCGGGGAGGGTATCGCAGCCCTGCTGTGCGGGCACTTAGCTCAGCGGTAGAGCGCCTCGCTTACACCGAGGATGCCGGCGGTTCGAATCCGTCAGTGCCCAATCCTGCGCAGGGCGGCCCAGCGGGAGCTGGTCAGTTCTGCATCAAATCAATCGGCGCTAATCTGCTTTTCGCCGATTGACACAAACCGGGCGGCGCCGTATTTCCCGCCCCACGACGCAAGCGGGTGTAGCTCAGTTGGTTAGAGCGCCGGCCTGTCACGCCGGAGGTCGCGGGTTCGAGCCCCGTCACTCGCGCCAGTCGCATCGGCAAAACGCCGCCCCGGGGAGATCCGGGGCGGCGTTTTGGCTTGCGTCGCTTTCATTTTTCAATGTTCAGCAATGCCCTCCGGGCTATGGCGAAGCGTGCGTTGGGGGGGTAATGTCCGCCCAGCGTTGCGCTACGGCATGCCCCGTGGCGTGACTGGCCATGCGCTTCCCTGCGCATGGCACTGTTGGGCCGCAGGCCCGAGGGACGGACGCATCATGACCCAGCCCCTGCTGGCGAACTATTTCCCGATCCTGGTCTTCCTGGCCATTGCCGCGGGCATCGCCGTGGCGATGGTGGGCGGCAGCGTGCTGGCGGCCCGCCAGAAACCGTATGCGGAAAAAGTCTCCGCCTATGAGTGCGGCTTCGAGCCGTTCGACGACACGCGCCGGCGCTTCGATGTGCGATTCTACCTCGTCGCCATCCTGTTCATCATCTTCGACCTCGAAGTGGCCTTCCTGTTCCCCTGGGCGGTGGCGCTGGGCGACATCGGCTGGCTGGGTTTCCTCTCGATGATGGCGTTCCTGGGCGTGCTGACGGTGGGCTTCATCTACGAATGGCGCAAAGGCGCCCTGGACTGGGAGTGAGCCGCCAATGAGCGCGAGCAACCAAAGCGACCTGAGCTGGAACCGGCAGGGTCTGCCGCCGGGCCCCGAGCAGGACGCCGTCATCAAGGGCGTCACCGGCGAGATCGAGGATAAGGGCTTCGTCGTCGCCAATATCGACAAGGTGGTGAACTGGGCGCGCACCGGCAGCCTGTGGCCGATGACCTTCGGCCTGGCCTGCTGCGCCGTGCCGATGATCCATGCCTACATGCCGCGCTACGACCTCGACCGCTTCGGCGTCATCCCGCGCGGCTCGCCGCGCCAGTCGGACGTGATGATCGTGGCCGGCACGCTGACCAACAAGATGGCCCCCGCGCTGCGCAAGGTCTATGACCAGATGGCCGAGCCGCGCTGGGTCATCTCCATGGGCAGCTGCGCCAATGGCGGCGGCTACTACCACTACAGCTACAGCGTCGTCCGCGGCTGCGACCGGATCGTGCCGGTGGACGTCTATGTGCCGGGCTGCCCGCCGACCGCCGAGGCGCTGGTCTATGGCGTGCTGCAGCTCCAGAAGAAGATCCGCCGGACGGGGAGCATCCTCCGTGGCTGACCAGACCGCGATCGAGACCGCCGAGGCGCCGCGCGCGCCGACGGCGAATGAGGCCCTGCTCGCCGCCGTGCTGGGCGCCATCCCCGAGGGGGCCGTGCTCGGCTCCCAGGTGGCGCGCGGCGCCGAGGTGGAAATCCGCGTGCGGCGCGAAGCCCTGCACGCCGTGCTGCAGATGCTGCGCGACGATCCGCGCTTCGCCTTCCAGCAGTGCATGGATATCTGCGGCGTCGACTGGCCTGGCCGGCCGGAGCGCTTCGAGGTGGTCTACAACCTCCTCTCGATGACCCACAATCACCGCATCCGCGTCATCACCACGACCGATGAAGCGACGCCCGTGCCCACCGTGGTCGACCTGTGGCCCTCCGCCACCTGGTTCGAGCGCGAGGCGTGGGACATGTACGGCATCGTCTTCGAGGGCCAGACCGACCTGCGCCGCATCCTCACCGATTACGGCTTCGAGGGGCATCCGCTGCGCAAGGACTTCCCCCTGACCGGCTTCGTCGAGGTCCGCTACGACCCGGAGCGGCAGGCGGTGGTCTATGAGCCGGTGAAGCTGACGCAGGATTTCCGCAACTTCGATTTCCTCTCGCCCTGGGAAGGCATGACGACGCTGCCCGGCGACGAGAAGGTGCATCTGAACCGGATCGGCCGCGAATGAGCCTGAGCACCGAAGACACCCCGGCCGCCGGCGGCACCCGCACGGTCGAGATCGACAGCCACACCATCAATTTCGGCCCGCAGCATCCGGCGGCGCATGGCGTGCTGCGCCTGATCCTGGAGATGCAGGGCGAGGTGGTGGAGCGTGCCGACCCGCATATCGGCCTGCTGCACCGCGGCACCGAGAAGCTGATCGAGCACAAGACCTACCTCCAGGCGCTGCCCTATTTCGACCGCCTGGACTACGTGGCGCCGATGGCGCAGGAGCATTGCTTCGCCCTGGCCGTCGAGAAGCTTCTCGGCATCGAGGCGCCGATCCGCGCGCAGTATATCCGTGTGCTGTTCGCCGAGATCAGCCGCGTCCTGAACCACATCCTGAACATCACCACCTATGCGCTGGATGTGGGCGCGACGACGCCGAGCCTCTGGGGCTTCGAGCAGCGCGAGGTGCTGCTGGAGTTCTACGACGCCACCTCCGGCTCGCACTACCACGCCAACTACTTCCGCGCCGGCGGCGTGCTGAAGGACCTGCCGGCCGGGCTGACCGACCGCATCGCGGCCTGGGCGGAGCAGTTCCCGAAATTCGTCGACGACATCGAGCGCCTGCTGACGGGCAACCGCATCTTCAAGCAGCGCACCGTCGATATCGGCATCATGACGGCCGAGGAGGCGATGGAATGGGGCTTCTCCGGCCCCTGCATCCGCGCCTCGGGCTGCGCCTGGGATCTGCGCCGCAGCCAGCCCTACGACGTGTACGACCAGCTCGACTTCGAGATCCCGGTGGGCAGCCATGGCGATTGCTATGAGCGCTACCTGGTCCGCATCGCCGAGATGCGCGAGAGCCTGAAGATCATCAAGCAGTGCCTGGCGCAGATGCCCGGCGGCCCGGTCAAGATCCCGGACAGCAAGATCGTCTCGCCGCGGCGGGGTGAGATGAAGCGCTCGATGGAGGCGCTCATCCACCATTTCAAGCTCTACAGCGAGGGCTACCACGTGCCGGCGGGCTCCACCTACACGGCGGTCGAGGCGCCGAAGGGCGAGTTCGGCGTCTATCTGGTGGCTGACGGCACCAACCGCCCCTATCGCTGCAAGATCCGCGCCCCTGGCTTCGCGCATCTGCAGGCGATGGAGAAGCTGTCGAAGGGGCACATGCTGGCGGACGCCGTCTCCGTCATCGGCAGCCTGGATATCGTGTTCGGAGAGATCGACCGGTGAGCGCCCCGCATTCCCCCCACCACGAGGAGCCGGCGAGCTTCGCCTTCGACGCCGAGAGCGAGGCGCAGATCGAGAAGATCCTGAAGCGCTATCCGGAAGGCAAGCAGGCCAGCGGCGTCATTCCGCTGCTCTACGTCGCGCAGAAGCAGATGGGGCGCGCCACCGGCAGCGCCTGGGTGCCGCGCGTGGCGATGGACACGATCGCGGAGCGCCTCGGCATGGCGCCGATCCGCGTCTACGAGGTCGCCACCTTCTACTTCATGTTCAACACCAAGCCGATCGGCCGGTTTCACCTGCAGGTCTGCGGCACGACGCCCTGCTGGCTGCGTGGCTCGGACGAGGTTCTCCGGGCTTGCAAGGATGCCGGCCACCTCAAGGGCTATGGCGACACCAGCGAGGACGGTTTGTTCACCATGACCGAGGTGGAATGCCTCGGTGGCTGCGTGAACGCGCCGATCCTGCAGGTGGATGACGACTACTACGAGGACATGGACTACGAGAGCACGGTGAAGCTGCTCGAGGCGCTGAAGCGCGGCGAGCGGCCGAAGCCGGGCAGCATGCAGGGCCGCCAGGGCAGCGCGCCAATCGGCGGGCCGGAGACGGTGCTGGATATTCCCATGCGGCATGCGGCCCCCGGCCGCGCGGGGGAGGAGTGAGACCATGGCGCTGAGCGACAAGGACCGCATCTTCACCAACCTCTACGGCCTGCATCCGTGGAACCTGAAGGATGCGCAGCGGCGCGGCAGCTGGGACGGCACCGCCGCCATCATCGCCAAGGGGCGGGACTGGATCATCGAGGAGATGAAGCAGTCCGGCCTGCGCGGCCGTGGCGGCGCGGGCTTCCCGACCGGCATGAAGTGGAGCTTCATGCCGAAGTCGAACCCGGATGGGCGCCCCTCCTACCTCGTCGTCAATGGCGACGAGTCGGAGCCGGGCACCTGCAAGGACCGCGACATCATCCGCAACGATCCGCACCTGCTGATCGAAGGCTGCCTCTATGCCGGCGTCGCCATGGGCGCGCATGCCGGCTACATCTACGTGCGCGGCGAGTACTACAACGAGATCCAGGTCCTCCAGGCGGCGATCGACGAGGCGTATGAGGCCGGGCTGCTCGGCCCCAACGCCGCGGGCAGCGGCTGGGATTTCGACCTCTACGTGCACCGCGGCGCCGGCGCCTATATCTGCGGCGAGGAGACGGCGCTGATCGAGAGCCTCGAGGGCAAGAAGGGCATGCCGCGGCTGAAGCCGCCATTCCCCGCCGCCGTCGGCCTCTATGGCTGCCCGACCACGGTCAACAACGTCGAGACCATCGCGGTGGTGCCCGCCATCCTGAAGCGCGGCGCAAGCTGGTTCTCCAGCTTCGGCCGCCCGAAGAATGTGGGAACAAAAATCTTCTGCATCCAGGGCCATGTGAACAAGCCCTGCAATGTGGAAGCCGAGATGAGCATCCCGATGCGGGAGCTGATCGAGCGCTATGCCGGCGGCGTGCGCGGGGGGTGGGACAACCTCCTGGCCGTCATCCCCGGCGGCTCCTCGACGCCGCTGCTGCCCAAGCACATCTGCGACGACGTGCTGATGGATTTCGACGCGCTGCGCGAGCACAAGTCGGGCCTCGGCACGGCGGGCGTGATCGTGATGGACAAGTCCACCGACATCATCAAGGCGATCGCCCGCCTCGCGCAGTTCTACAAGCATGAGAGCTGCGGCCAGTGCACCCCCTGCCGCGAGGGCATGGGCTGGCAGAAGCGCCTGATGGACCGCATGGTCGAGGGCCGCGCCGAGATCGCCGAGATCGACGTGCTGGAGAGCGTGACCCGCCAGATCGAGGGCCACACCATCTGCGCGCTGGCCGATGGCGGCGTCTGGCCGGTGCAGGGGCTGATCCGCCACTTCCGCCCGCTGATGGAAGAGCGCATCCGGGAATACCACGCCAAAAAGAGCGGCGGCGCCATGCCGCTGGCCGCGGAGTAAGACCATGGCGAAGGTCACGATCGACGGCATCGAGGTCGAGGTCCCGAACGGGGCCACCGTCCTCCAGGCCTGCGAAGCAGCGGGGAAGGAAATTCCCCGCTTCTGCTATCATGAGCGGCTGAGCGTCGCCGGCAATTGCCGCATGTGCCTGGTCGAGGTGGAGAAGGCGCCGAAGCCGGTGGCCTCCTGCGCCTACCCCGTGGCGGACGGCATGAAGGTGTTCACGGACAGCGCGCTGGTCCGCAACGCCCGCCGCAACGTCATGGAATTCCTGCTGATCAACCACCCGCTCGATTGCCCGATCTGCGACCAGGGCGGCGAGTGCGACCTGCAGGACCAGGCCACCGCCTATGGCGGCCAGGGCGGCCGCTACCGCGAGCAGAAGCGCGCGGTGAAGGACAAGTATCTCGGCCCGCTGGTCAAGACGATCATGACCCGCTGCATCCAGTGCACCCGCTGCGTGCGCTTCGCGACCGAGGTCGCGGGCGTGCCGGAGCTGGGCGCCACCGGCCGCGGCGAGGACATGCAGATCGGCACCTATGTCGAGAAGGCGCTGACCACCGAGCTGTCCGGCAACCTGATCGACATCTGCCCGGTCGGCGCGCTGACCAGCCGCCCCTACGCCTTCGTCTCCCGCCCCTGGGAGCTGCGCAAGACGGACAGCGTCGATGTGCTGGACGCGGTCGGCGCTGCCATCCGCGTGGACACGCGCGGGCCCGAGGTGCTGCGCATCCTGCCGCGCATCAATGAGGAGGTGAACGAGGAGTGGATGGCCGACCGTGGCCGCTTCTCCTTCGACGGCCTCAAGCGCCGCCGGCTGGACCGCCCCTGGATCCGCGTCGAGGGCAAGCTGAAGCCTGCCTCCTGGCAGGAGGCCTTCGCGGTCGTCGCCGAGCGGCTGAAGGGCATCCCCGGCCAGCGTCTCGGCGCCGTGGCCGGCGATCTGGTGGACGCCGAGAGCGCCTTCGCGCTGCGCGAGCTGATGGTGGGCCTCGGCTCGGCCAATCTCGACTGCCGGCAGGATGGCGCGGCGATCGATGTCTCGCGCCGCGACCACTACCTGTTCAACTCGGGCATCGCCGGCATCGACGAGGCGGATGCGTTGCTGCTGATCGGCACCAACCCGCGCAAGGAAGCGCCGGTGCTCAATGCGCGCATCCGCAAGCGCTGGTCCTCCGGCGCGCTGAAGGTGGCGAGCATCGGCCCGGCCGGGCTCGACCTCACCTACAAGGCCGAGCATCTGGGGGAGGGGCCTGACGCCCTCGCCACGCTGCGCGATGGCGGCCACGCCTTCGCCGAGGTGCTGAAGGGTGCGAAGCGCCCGATGATCGTGCTCGGCCGCGCCGCCGTGGCGCGCCCGGATGGCGCCGCCATCCTGGCCGCCGCCTGGGCGCTGGCCGAGAGCGTCGGCGCGCTGACGCCGGAGTGGCACGGCTTCAACATGCTGCACCTGTTCGGCGGGCAGGTCGGCGCGCTCGATGCCGGCTTCGTGCCGGGCGAGGGCGGGCTGGACCTGGCCGGCATGCTGGGCGGCGGCGTCGATGCGCTGTGGCTGCTGGGCGCCGATGGCTTCGAGCCCGGGCTGATCCCGCCCGGCACCTTCGTCATCTACCAGGGCCACCATGGCGACCGGGCGGCGGCGCGGGCGGATGTCATCCTGCCCGGCGCGGCCTACACGGAGAAGGACGGCACCTACGTCAACACCGAGGGCCGGGTGCAGCGGGGCCGCATGGCCCTGCACCCGCCGGGCGAGGCGCGGGAGGATTGGCGCATCATCCGCGCCGCCGGCGCGGCGCTGGACGTGAGCCTCGCCTTCGACACGCTGGACGCGCTGCGGGCCCGCATGGCGGCGGCGAATCCGGTCTTCGGCATGGTCGATGGCCGGATCGCCGAGGGCTGCCACGACACCGCCGGGCCGAGGCTGGCGGAGGGCGCGGCGCCGGAGGCCACGTCCTTCACCCTCCCGATCACCGATTACTGGCAGGCGGATGCGATCAGCCGCGCCTCGGAGACGATGGCCGAGTGCAGCCGCATCTATAACGACGCCACACCCAAGCTGGCGGCGGAGTAACGCGGCATGGACGCTTTCCTCGCATCCCCCATCGGCATCCTGGCGCTGACGGTCGCGCAGACCCTGGCGCTGCTGGTGCCGCTGCTGATCGCGGTGGCCTACCTCACCTATGCCGAGCGCAAGGTGATGGCGGCGATGCAGATGCGGAAGGGCCCGAACGTGGTCGGCCCCTTCGGCCTGCTGCAGCCCTTCGCCGACGCGCTGAAGATGCTGCTGAAGGAGACCATCATCCCGTCGGGCGCCAACCGGGCGCTGTTCATCCTGGGCCCGATGCTGACGCTGATCCTGGCGCTCATCGCCTGGGCGGTGATCCCGGTGAATGATGGCTGGGCGATCGCCGACATCAATGTCGGCGTGCTCTACCTGCTGGCCATCTCCTCGCTCGGCGTCTATGGCATCGTCATCGCCGGCTGGGCCTCGAACTCCAAGTACGCCTTCCTCGGCGCGCTGCGCTCGGCGGCGCAGATGGTCTCCTACGAGGTCTCGATGGGCCTCGTCATCGTGACCGTCCTGCTCTGCGTGGGCAGCCTGAACCTGAGCGAGATCGTGCGCGCGCAGAAGACGGTGTGGTTCGCCATCCCGCTCTTCCCGATGTTCGTGATCTTCTTCATCTCGACGCTCGCCGAGACGAACCGCCCGCCCTTCGACCTGGCCGAGGGCGAGTCGGAGCTGGTGGCGGGCTTCATGGTGGAATACTCCTCCATGACCTACGCCCTGTTCTTCCTGGGCGAATACGCCAACATGATCCTCATGTCGGCGATGACCAGCATCCTGTTCCTGGGTGGCTGGCTGCCGCCGATGGACATCGCGCCCTTCAACTGGGTGCCGGGGCCGATCTGGTTCATCCTCAAGATCATGCTCTGCCTGTTCACCTTCATCTGGGTGCGTGCCACCTTCCCGCGCTACCGGTACGACCAGCTGATGCGGCTGGGCTGGAAGATCTTCCTGCCCTTCAGCCTGGTCTATCTGGTGCTGACGGCCTTCGTGCTGAAGCTGACGGGGTGGCTGCCGGTATGAGGTGCCCTGTCGCGATGATGACGCTTGTCGATATGAGTGGCGCGGGCTACCCCCGCGCGGCGAGGTGAGAAATGGCAACGCTTGACCGCGTGGCGCGCAGCCTGCTGCTGACCGAGCTGGCCTCGGGCATGGCGCTGACGCTGAAGTATTTCTTCAGTCCGAAGACCACGATCAGCTACCCCTTCGAGAAGACCGCGCTCTCGCCCCGGTTCAAGGGCGAGCACGCGCTGCGCCGCTACCCCAACGGGGAGGAGCGGTGCATCGCCTGCAAGCTGTGCGAGGCGATCTGTCCGGCGCTGGCCATCACCATCGAGGCCGAGCCGCGCGAGGATGGCAGCCGCCGCACCACGCGCTACGACATCGACATGACGAAGTGCATCTATTGCGGCATGTGCGAGGAAGCCTGCCCGGTCGATGCCATCGTCGAGGGGCCGAATTTCGAGTTCGCGACGGAGACGCGCGAGGAGCTGATCTACAACAAGGATCGGCTGCTCGCGAATGGCGACCGGTGGGAGCCGGAGATCGCCAAGCGCCTCGAGCTCGACGCGCCCTACCGCTGAGTTCCGCGGCGGGGGCGGTCCGGTCCGTGCCTCCCCCGCGGCTTTCCTTCACGGCCCCGTCCTCCTGCCAGGACGGCTCTCTCGGAACGGTGCCATGATGCTGCATCTGCACGCGGGCGGGCTGCGATGATCGCCGCACTCGCCTTCTATGTCTTCGCGGCCATCCTGATCGCGTCCGCGGTCATGGTGGTGACCAGCCGCAACCCCGTGCACAGCGTGCTGTTCCTGATCCTGGCGTTCTTCAACGCCGCGGCGCTGTTCCTGATCGCGGGGGCCGAGTTCCTGGCGATGATCCTGGTCATCGTCTATGTGGGCGCGGTCGCGGTGCTCTTCCTCTTCATCGTCATGATGCTGGACATCGATTTCAGCCGCATGCGGGAGGGGCTGCAGCGCTACGCGCCGATCGGCGCCGTCATCGGCGGCATCCTGTTCCTCGAGCTGCTCTTCGTGTTCGGCAGCTGGCAGTTCGCGCCGGACGCCGCCACGCTGCGGCTGAACGCGACGCCGGGCCCAGAGGTGACCAACACCGAGGCGCTGGGCCAGCTGATCTACACGGACTACATCTACCTGTTCCAGGTGGCCGGGCTGATCCTGCTGGTGGCGATGATCGGCGCCATCGTGCTGACGCTGCGCGACAAGCCGGCCAACAGCAAGCGGCAGGATATCGGCGTGCAGGTGGCGCGGGCCGAGGCGGTGAAGCTCGCCAACCCGCCCTCGCGCGCCGGCCTCGGCCAGCTCGGCATCATCCGCCGGCCGCTGCCGGAGGCGCCGAAGCCCAAGGCGGTGGGCCACGACCACCACGACCATCACGGCGGGGGGCACCACTGAGATGCTGACCATCGGTCTTGGCCACTACCTGACGGTGAGCGCCATCCTCTTCGTGCTGGGCGTGCTGGGCATCTTCCTCAACCGGAAGAACGTCATCGTCATCCTGATGTCGATCGAGCTGCTGCTGCTCTCGGTGAACCTGAACATGGTGGCCTTCTCGGCCGCCCTGCAGGACCTCACCGGCCAGGTCTTCGCCCTGTTCATCCTGACCGTGGCGGCGGCCGAGGCGGCCATCGGCCTGGCCATCGTCGTCATCTACTTCCGCAATCGCGGCAGCATCGAGGTGGAGGATATCTCCACCCTGAAGGGTTAAGCCCATGTATGTCGGTGCGGTTTTCTTCCCGCTGCTCGGTGCCTGCATCTCCGGCTTCTTCGGCCGCTGGATCGGCGACAAGGCGGCGCAATGGGCCAGCGTGATCTGCATGGCGCTGGCCGCCATCTGCGGCGTGAGCGCCTTCATCCAGGTCGCCTACGGCCATGCGCCGGCCACGCTGGAGATCGCCACCTGGCTCGATGTCGGCGGGCTGCAGCTCTCCTGGGCGCTGCGCTACGACACGCTGGCGGCGGTGATGGTGGGCATGGTGACGGTCGCCTCCACCATGATCCACCTCTACAGCGTCGGCTACATGTCGCATGACCCGACACAGCCCCGCTTCTTCGCCTATCTCTCGCTCTTCACCTTCATGATGCTCATGCTGGTGACGGCCGACAACCTGCTCCAGCTCTTCTTTGGCTGGGAGGGCATCGGCCTCGCGAGCTACCTGCTGATCGGCTACTGGTACGAGAAGGAGAGCGCCAACCGCGCGGCGATGAAGGCCTTCATCGTCAACCGCGTGGGCGACCTCTTCTTCATGCTGGGCATGGGCCTGACCTTCTGGACCTTCGGCAGCATCGAGTTCAACACCATCTTCCAGGGTGTCGAGGCGGCGCGTCAGGTCACCTTCGCCGGCTTCCCGGTGGTCGAGGTGATCGCGCTGCTGTTCTTCCTGGGCGCCATGGGCAAGTCGGCCCAGATCGGCCTGCACACCTGGCTGCCGGACGCGATGGAGGGCCCGACCCCCGTCTCCGCCCTCATCCATGCGGCGACGCTCGTCACCGCCGGCGTGTTCCTGATGGCGCGCATGTCGCCCGTCGTGGAGTACGCGCCGAACGTGCTGGGCTTCATCACCTTCATCGGCGCCACCACGGCCTTCTTCGCCGCCAGCGTCGGCATGGTGCAGAACGACATCAAGCGGGTCATCGCCTACTCGACCTGCTCGCAGCTCGGCTACATGTTCTTCGCCATCGGTGTCGGCGCCTACCAGGCGGCGGTGTTCCACCTCTTCACCCACGCCTTCTTCAAGGCGCTGCTCTTCCTCTCGGCGGGCTCCGTGATCCACGCCATGTCGGACGAGCAGGACATCCGCAAGATGGGCGGCATCTGGAAGAAGATCCCGGTCACCTACGCCATGTTCTGGATCGGCTCCCTGGCGCTGGCCGGCGTGCCCTACTTCGCCGGCTACTACTCGAAGGACTTCGTGCTGGAGGCGGCCTATGCCGGCCATGGCTGGACGGCGAAGTACGCCTTCCTCATGGGCATCGTCGCCGCCTTCATGACGGCCTTCTACTCCTGGCGCCTGATCATCCTGACCTTCCACGGCACGCCGCGCGCGGACCATCACACGATGGAGCACGTGCATGAGAGCCCGGCGGTCATGCTGATCCCGCTCTTCGGGCTGGCGGTCGGCGCGCTGTTCGCCGGCGCCTACTTCTCCGGCGACTTCGTCGGCCACCATTGGGCCGAGTTCTGGAACGGCTCGATCGTCAACGCGCCGCACAACCACATCATGCACGAGGCGCACGAGGTTCCCTCCTGGGTGCCGCTGGCGCCGACGGTGGTGGGCGTCGCCGGCATCGTCCTGGCCTATGTGCTGTACATGTTCCTGCCGCACCTGCCGGGGCGCATCGCCGCGGCGGTGCCGGGGCTGTACCGCTTCCTGCTCAACAAGTGGTACTTCGACGAGCTTTATGACCGCGCCATCGTCCAACCGCTGCGCCGCCTCGCCGTGCAGCTCTGGAAGGTGGGCGACGTCAAGATCATCGACGGCATGCCGAACGGCGCCGCCAGCCTCACGGCGCAGGCCTCCGGCCGCGTGGTGCGCTTCCAGACGGGCCGCGTGGCGAACTACGCCTTCGCCATGATCATCGGCCTCGTCCTCTTCGTCAGCATCTTCCTGTTCGGGGTCGGCCGATGAACGCCGCGGGTTTTCCCCTGCTCTCGCTGCTCACCTTCCTGCCGCTGGTGGGCGCCGGCATCATCCTGTTCGTGCGGGGGGAGGAGGCGGTCGTCGCCTCCAACGCCCGCTGGACGGCGCTGTGGACCAGCCTGATCACCTTCGGGCTCTCGCTGATCCTGTGGTTCCAGTTCGACAAGAGCACGGCGGACTTCCAGTTCGTCGAGCAGATGAGCTGGATGCCGGAGTTCGGCCTGGGCTACCACATGGGCGTGGACGGCATCTCGGTGCTGTTCGTGCTGCTCTCGACGGCGCTGACGCCGCTCTGCATCCTCTCCTCCTGGGAGGCCATCCAGAGCCGCGTGCGCGAATACATGATCGCCTTCCTCGTCCTCGAGACGATGATGGTCGGCATGTTCTCCTCGCTCGACGTGGTGATGTTCTACATCTTCTTCGAGGGCGTGCTGATCCCGATGTTCCTGATCATCGGGGTCTGGGGCGGTGCGCGGCGGGTCTATGCCGCCTACAAGCTGTTCCTCTACACGCTGCTCGGCTCGCTGCTGATGCTGCTGGCCATGCTGGTGCTGTGGTACCAGGCCGGCACCACCTCGATCCCCGCCATCTTCGAGCTGACCATCGCGCCCAGCACGCAGATGTGGCTGTTCCTGGCCTTCTTCGCCTCCTTCGCCGTGAAGGTGCCGATGTGGCCGGTGCACACCTGGCTGCCTGACGCCCATGTGGAGGCGCCGACCGCCGGCTCCGTCATCCTGGCGGGCGTGCTGCTGAAGATGGGGGCCTACGGCTTCCTGCGCTTCTCGCTGCCGCTGCTGCCGCAGGCCACCGAGTGGTTCGCGCCGCTGATCTTCGCCCTCTCCGTCGTCGCCGTGGTCTACACCTCGCTGGTGGCGCTGGCGCAGGAGGACATGAAGAAGCTGATCGCCTATTCCTCGGTCGCCCATATGGGCATCGTCACGATCGGCATCTTCACCCTGAACCACCAGGGCATCTCGGGCGCCATCTTCCAGATGCTGAGCCACGGCGTGGTCTCCGGCGCGCTCTTCCTCTGCGTGGGCGTGCTGTACGACCGGGTGCACTCGCGCGAGATCGCCCGCTACGGCGGCGTCGCCAAGATCATGCCCAGCTACGCCATGGTGTTCATGCTGTTCACCATGGGCTCGGTCGCGCTGCCCGGCACCGCCGGCTTCCCGGGCGAGTTCCTGGTCATCGTCGGCGCCTGGCATGCCAACCCCTGGGTGGCCTTCGGCGCCGCCCTCGGCATGATCCTGGGCGCGGGCTACATGCTCTACCTCTACCGCCGGGTGGTGTTCAGCAAGATCACGCGCGAGGACCTGAAGGCCCTGCTGGACCTCAGCCCGCGCGAATACGTCACCTTCGCGCCGCTGATCCTGCTGACGCTGTGGATGGGTATCTACCCGTCTTCCTTCCTTTCCTTCTTCGAGGCCAGCGTGGCGGCCCTCGTCTCGCGGCATGAGGCCGCGATGGCGCTGCCGCGCCTGGCCGGGATGTGACCGGTATGAACTGGACCCTCGTCCTCCCCGAGCTGGTGCTGGCGCTTGCCGGGCTGGCGGCGCTGGTCGCCGGCGTGCTGCCGAAGCGCGACACCAGCTTCGCCATCAACATGGGCGTGTTCGGCGCCATGCTATTGGCCGCCGTGCTGGTGATGGCGCAGCCGGAGGGCACCGCCTTCGCCGGCCAGTATGTGTCGGACGCCTTCACCCGCTTCATGAAGCTCCTCGTGCTGGCCGGCGCCGCGCTCGGCCTGCTCGTGGCGATGGACTGGAACGTGAAGGAGGGGCTCGCCAAGTTCGAGTTCCCGCTGCTGCTGCTGTTCAGCAGCCTCGGCATGATGGTCATGGTCTCGGCCAACGACCTGATCGCGCTCTATCTGGGCCTCGAGCTGCTCTCGCTCTCGCTCTACGTCATCGCCGCCTTCAATCGGGACAGCGAGCGCTCGGCCGAGGCGGGGCTGAAATACTTCATCCTGGGCTCACTGGCCTCCGGCCTGCTGCTCTATGGCGCGAGCCTCATCTATGGCTTCGCCGGCTCCACCAATTTCGACCGCATCGCCGATGCGGTGAGCGCCACCGAAGGCGTGCCCTTCGGCCTGGTGGTGGGCCTCGTCTTCGTGCTGGCGGCGCTGGCCTTCAAGGTCTCGGCCGTGCCCTTCCACATGTGGACGCCGGATGTCTACGAGGGCGCGCCGACCCCGGTCACGGCCTTCTTCGCCTCGGCGCCCAAGGTGGCGGCCATCGCGTTGCTCACCCGCGTCGCCGCCGGCCCCTTCGGGGAGCTGGTGGAGCAATGGCAGCAGGTGCTGATCCTGGCCTCGCTGGGCTCCATGATCCTCGGCGCGCTTGCCGCCATCGGGCAGAAGAACATCAAGCGCCTGATGGCCTATTCCTCCATCGGCCATATCGGCTACGCGCTGATGGGCCTGGCGGTGGGCAGCGACCTCGGCATCCGCGGCCTGCTGCTCTACATGGCCATCTACCTCTTCACCAATGTCGGCGCCTTCGCCGTGCTGGTGGCCATGCGCCGCAACGGCCGCGCCCTGGAGGGGATCGACGACCTCGCCGGCCTCGGCAGGACGGACCCCGCCATGGCGCTGGCCATGACGGTGTTCATGCTCTCCATGGCCGGCATCCCGCCGCTCGCCGGCTTCTTCGGCAAGCTCTACGTCTTCCTGGCGGCGGTCTATGGCGGCTACTGGACCCTGGCGGTGGTCGGCGTGCTCACCTCGGCCGTCTCCGCCTACTACTATCTGCGCGTCATCAAGGTGATGTACTTCGATGCGGGCGAGGCGCTGGATGCGCGCCCGACCAGCCTCTCCGTCGTCCTGGCGGGGACCGGGCTGTTCACCGTGTTCTTCTTCGCCTTTCCGGCGCCTTTCCTGGCCGCGGCGCAGGCGGCCGTGGCCGCTCTGGTGGGGTGAGGGTGACAGGCGCCGCCCGCGCGTGGCGTCTGCGCGTTCATGACGAACTGGCCAGCACGCAGGATGGCGTGCTGGCCGCCGCCCAGGCGGGCGAGCCGGAGGGGCTGGCCATCCTGGCACGCCGGCAGAGCGCCGGGCGCGGCACGCAGGGGCGGTCCTGGCGCTCGCCCGCAGGCAATCTCTACCTCTCCTTCCTGTTGCGCCCCGAGGGCTCGGCGCGGGAACTGCCGCAATGGTCGCTGCTGATGGCCGTCGCGCTGGCTGAGGCCTTGGCGCCGCTGCTGCCGGATCCGGACCGCCTGCGCCTGAAATGGCCCAATGACGTGCTGCTGGATGGTGCCAAATGCGCCGGCATCCTCACCCAGGCCGCGCCGGGGGAGGGGGGAGGCATCGCCTGGCTGGTCTTCGGAATCGGCGTGAACCTGGCCGAGGCTCCGCTTCTGCCCGACCGGCCCACCGCCAGCCTGCGCCAGACCGGCGTCATCCCGCCCGAGCCGGTCGCCTTTGCCTGGTCGCTCCTGTCCTCGGTGGATCGCTGGCGCGGGATTCAGGCCATGGAAGGCTTCGCCCCCGTGCGGGAGGCCTGGGCGGCACGCGGCCCGGCCCTGGGCGCCACCCTGAGGCTCAGCCGGCCGGAAGGCGGCTTCGAGGGCCGCTATCGGGGCCTGTCGGACGATGGCCGCCTTTTGCTGGACACTGCCTCCGGCCGCCGCGCCCTGGCTTCGGGCGAGGTTCTGGCGGCGCCAGCCATGGGTGCATGAGCAGCGCCGTCCGCAATCCGTGATTGGTCCAGACCGCGTTCTGCCGATGCATTTGGCCCCAGGCTGGGGTTATGTGAACAAGATGAGACGGGAACGGGCGCGACTCAGGCCTGTTGAGGCCTCGATGGCGTGGGTTTGCGGCAGCGCCACCGGCCTGGATGGCCGCTGCGGAGGCAAGACGCGGCGCGCCCCATCTGAGGAGTGGCGGTTGGCTTTTCCGCCGCTGCGCCCCATTTGTTCTTTTACGAGTTTGCCTGACGCGCCAGGGCCCCGGAAGGGCGCTGGACTGACGAGGGCCAAGGAACCTGCCCCTTGGGGCAAGACTTCATGAACATCACCACTGGCGAGCATCAATGAACAATAACGGAGACTTGGCCTTCATCCCGCTCGGCGGGACGGGGGAGATCGGCCTCAACCTGAACGTCTATCGCTGCGACGGGCAGCTTCTGGCGATCGATTGCGGCATCGGCTTCGGCGGGGCTGAGCAGCCCGAGGCGGAAGTTATGGTGCCTGACCCCGCCTGGCTGGCCGAACGCCGCGACAAGCTGCTGGGCCTGGTCATCACCCACGCGCATGAGGACCATCTCGGCGCCGTCGCACCGCTCTGGCCGCAGCTGCGCTGCCCCGTCTATGCCAGCCCCTTCGCGGCCGCCGTGCTGCGCCGCAAGCTGGGCGAGGCCGGGCTGATGGGGCAGGTCAAGCTCATCACCGTGCCGCTCGGCGGCACGCTGCAGCTTGGGCCGTTCGGCCTGCAGTTCATCCGCGTCACCCATTCGGTGCCGGAGCCGCAATCCATCGCCATCCGCACGCCCTATGGCACGGTGCTGCACACCGGCGACTGGAAGCTGGACCCCGACCCGCTGGTGGGCGAGCCGACCGACGAGGCGGCCTTCGCCGAGCTGGGCCGGGAAGGCGTGCTGGCCATGGTGTGCGACAGCACCAACGCCCTGGTGGAAGGCCATTCCGGCAGCGAGGGCGAGGTGCGCCGCAACCTCACGGCGCTGATCCGCCAGCTCAAGGGCCGTGTCGCCGTCACCTGCTTCGCCACCAATGTGGCGCGGGTGGAATCCATCGCGCTGGCCGCCCAGGCGGCGGGGCGCAAGGTGGCGCTGTTCGGCCGCAGCCTGCGCAATGCCGAGGCCGCCGCCCGCGAATGCGGCTACATGCGCGAGGTGCCGCCCTTCATCCACGAGGATGATGCGGACGACGTGCCGGACGACCAGCTGCTGATCATCTGCACGGGCAGCCAGGGCGAGCAGCGCTCGGCCATGTCCAAGATCGCCGCCGACACCCACCCCCGCATCTCGCTGGGCGAGGGGGACACGGTGATCTTCTCCTCCCGCATGATCCCGGGCAATGAGCGCGCCATCCTGCGCATGCAGGACGAGCTGGCCCGCGGCGGCTGCCGGGTGATGACGGCGGACGACCACATGGTGCACGTCTCCGGCCACCCGGCGCGGGACGAGCTGAAGCGCCTCTACAGCCTGGTGAAGCCGCGCTTCGCCGTGCCGGTGCATGGCGAGTGGCGCCACCTGCAGGAGCATGCCGCGCTGGCCCGCGAGATGGGCGCCACGCCGGTGCTGGTGGAGGATGGCGACGTGCTGCGCCTCGGCCCGCTCTCCGGCAACGCCACGCCGGATGTGGTGGAGGGGGTGCCCACCGGCCAGCTGGCGCTGGATGGCGAGAGGCTGCTGCCGCTGGAAGGCGGCGTGCTGGGTGCGCGGCGGCGGATGCTGTTCAACGGCATCGTCATGGCCTCGCTGGCGGTCGATCAGTCGGGCCGCGTGCTGGGCAACCCGGTGGTTTCCGCCCCCGGCCTGTTCGACATGGGCGACAGCGAGCCGGGGCAGATTGCCGACGAGCTGGCCCGCGCCGTCTCCGACATGCCGCCCGCCCTGAAGCGGGAGGACGACACGCTGCGCGACGCCGCCCGCACCGCGCTGCGCAAGGCGATGGGGCGCCGGCTGCGCAAGCGGCCGAGCGTCGAGATCCACCTGCTCCGGGTCTGAACGCAAAAAGCTGAGGGGGTGCTCCCCTCAGCTTTCTTTCTTCTTTTTCTGAAGAAAAAGAAGCAAAAAGACTTCTCTTGTCTGGCGTTTCGCGATCAGCAAGCAAGCGCCAAAATGACAAAAGTTTTTTGGTTCTTTTTTTCAAAAAAGAACGTCACTCCAAGCACTTCTTCAGGCCGCGACCACCTTGCCATCGCGCAGGGTGACGACGCGGTCCATGCGGGCCGCCAGATCCGGGTTGTGGGTGGCGATCAGTGCCGCCACGCCGGCGCCCCGCACCGCCTCCAGCAATTGCGCGAAGACCCGGTCCGAGGTGGCCACGTCCAGGTTGCCGGTCGGCTCGTCGGCCAGCAGCAGGCCGGGGCGGTTGGCGAGCGCGCGGGCGATGGCCACGCGCTGCTGCTCCCCGCCCGAGAGGCGGCCGGGGCGATGCTGCTCGCGGCCTTCCAGGCCGAAGCCCGCCAGCAGTTCCTGGGCGCGTTGCGCGGCGGCCTTCTCGGCGGTGCCGAGCGCCATCTGCGGCAGCACCACATTCTCCAGCGCCGTGAATTCCGGCAGCAGGTGGTGGAACTGGTAGACGAAGCCGATGTTGCGGCCGCGCAGCGCGCTGCGCGCCTCGTCGCCCAGCGTGCCGGCGGCGCGGCCGTCGATGAACACCTCGCCGCCATCCGGCTTCTCCAGCAGCCCCGCCAGGTGCAGCAGGGTGGACTTGCCGGTGCCCGAGGGCGCCACCAGCGCCACGATCTCGCCCGCCCGCAGCACCAGATCGGCACCGCGCAGCACGGGCAGCTCGCCCGCCTCCGTGCGGTAGCGCCGCTCGACGGCGGCCAGGCGCAGCCTTGGCTCATTCATTGCGGAGCGCCTCCACCGGGTCGGTGCGCGCGGCGCGCCAGGAGGGGTAGAGCGTGGCCAGGAGGGAGAGGCCGAGGCCCATCAGCACCACCTGCGTCACCTCGCTCGGGTCCACCACCGCCGGCAGGCGGGTGAGGAAATACACCTCCGGGCTGAACAGCTGCGTGCCGGTAAGCGATTGCAGGAACTGCCGGATGTGCTCGATGTTGAGGCAGAAGACCAGCCCGAGGCCGAAGCCGATGGCGGTGCCGAGCACGCCGATCGAGGTGCCGCAGAGCAGGAAGATGCGCATCACCGCGCCGCTGGTGGCGCCCATGGTGCGCAGGATGGCGATGTCGCGCCCCTTGTCCTTCACCAGCATGATCAGCGAGGAGACGATGTTGAACGCCGCCACGATGATGATGAGGGTGAGGATGAGGAACATGACGTTCCGCTCCACCTGCACGGCGGCGAAGAAGGAGGAATTGGCCGCCTGCCAGTCCAGCACCCGCACGGGGGTGGGGGAGAGCGCCTGGGTGATCTCGCGCGTCACCGCCCGCACATTGTCCGGGTCCTGCACGAAGACCTCGATCTGCGAGGCGGCGTCGCGCATCTGGAAGTAGAGCTGCGCGGCGGGGAGGGGGAGGAAGACGTAGGAGCTGTCATACTCGTTCATCCCCGCCTCGAACATCGCCACCACCGTGTAGGCGCGCAGGCGGGGCACGGTGCCGATGACGGTGGCGCGGCCCTGCGGCGAGACGAGCGTCACCTTGTCGCCGATCCGCAGGCCGAGCTTCTGCGCCAGCCGCGTGCCGACCAGGATGGCGTCCTCGCCCTGGAAGGCGTCGAGCGAGCCGGCGCGGATGTTGCCCGCCAGCAGCGGCCGGGCGCGCAGATCCTCCGGCTTGATGCCGCGGGCGAGGCCGCCCGTGGCGCCGCCGGCCTCGCTGGTCAGCAGCACCTGCCCCTCGACCAGCGGGGTGGCGCTGGCCACGCCCGCAAGCTGCCGCACCCGCTCGGCGATATCGTCATAGTCCCGGAGGCCGCCGGGGCCCGCGGCATGGATGCCGAGATGCCCGTTCAGCCCCAGGATGCGGCCCAGCAATTCCTGCCGAAAGCCGTTCATCACGCTCATCACGATGATCAGCGTGGCGACGCCAAGCGCGATGCCCACCAGCGAGAAGCCGGCAATCACCGAGACGAAGCGCTCGCCCTTGCGCGCCCGCAGGTAGCGGAACGCGACCTTCCGTTCGAACGCCCCGAACATGCCGTCCCTTACTTCCCGAGGATCTGCGCCAGCGCGGCCTCGATCGAGACCTCCTGGCGCTCGCCCGTGGCGCGGCGCTTCAGCTCGATGATGCCGTTGGCGGCGCCGCGCGGGCCGATGATGGCCTGCCAGGGATAGCCCGCCAGATCGGCGTCGTTGAACTTCACGCCGGCGCGCTCGGGGCGGTCGTCATACACGGCCTCCTGGCCGAGCGAGGCGTAGAGCTTCTCGCACAGCGCGTCGGTCGCCAGGTCGCCGGACTTCAGGTTGAGGATGGCGCAGCGGAAGGGCGCCACGGCATCCGGCCACTTGATGCCGGCCTCGTCGTGGTTGGCCTCGATCAGCGCGCCGAGCAGGCGGGAGACGCCGATGCCGTAGGAGCCCATCTGCGGCACCAGCGGGTTGCCGTCCGGCCCCGCCACGGTCAGGCCCATCGACTTCGAGTACTTGTCGCCGAAATAGAAGATGTGGCCGACCTCGATGCCGCGGGCCGAGACCTGGTTCTCCGCGCCGATGGCGTTCCAGGCCGCCTCGTCATGCATCTCGTCGGTGGCGGCGTAACGGCTGGTCCAGAAATCGACGGTGGGGTTCAGGTCGCCCTCGTAGTCGGGCTTCTGGGCCAGCACGTCGAATTCCAGCAGGTCCTTGTGCAGGTAGACCTGGCTCTCGCCCGTCTCGGCCAGGATGATGAACTCGTGGGACAGGTCGCCGCCGATGGGGCCGGTGTCCGCGCGCATCGGGATGGCCTTCAGCCCCATGCGGGCGAAGGTGCGCAAATAGGCCACGAACATCTTCTTGTAGGAGAGGCGGGCGGCCTCGGCGTCCATGTCGAAGGAATAGGCGTCCTTCATCAGGAACTCGCGGCCGCGCATCACGCCGAAGCGGGGGCGGATCTCGTCCCGGAACTTCCACTGGATGTGGTAGAGGTTGCGCGGCAGGTCGCGGTAGGACTTGGCGTAGGACTTGAAGATGTCCGTCACCATTTCCTCGTTGGTCGGGCCGAAGAGCATCTCGCGCTCATGCCGGTCCGTGATGCGCAGCATCTCCTTGCCATAGTCGTCGTAGCGGCCGGACTGGCGCCAGAGCTCTGCGCTCTGGATCGTCGGCATCAGGATCTCCTGGGCGCCGGCGGCGTCCTGCTCCTCCCGCACGATCTGGCTGACCTTCTGCAGCACGCGCAGGCCGAGCGGCAGCCAGGCATAGATGCCGGCGCTGGTCTGCCGAATCATGCCGGCGCGCAGCATCAGCTTGTGCGAGGCGATCGAGGCCTCGGCGGGGATTTCTTTGAGGGTCGGCAGGAAGGCGCGGGAGAGGCGCAAGGGATTCAGCTCCGGTCGGACTACGGCCGGCGGAAGGTAAGGGCGCGGCGCCGGATGCGCCAGGGGGAGAGGGGCAAGGTGCCCTGCTCCATGCTGCGCCGCAATAAAAATACGATTAATTCACGGTTGACGACATTTTTCGATGATCGTTCCGGCTTTTTGCTTGGAATGTCGTCGCTCGGGCGATACAAACAGAAAAAAGGGCCACACCCCGAAAGGTGCGGCCCGAGTTTAGGGAGGAAACGCCAGTCACACGGCAGGAAGAGAACCAGCTCTCTTCCTGGGACTGATGGTGCAGCGCCCCCTCTGGCGCCGCAACGCAAAATCACCCGTCAATCGCCATAAAAATAGGCGCCCGCAACGCATCTGCCCAAAAGCGGGCAGATGCGGTTCTTTTTCTAGCCTGACAGCCTAATTGGTAGGCATGGCCAGCCAGCCTTCGCGGAAGCTCAGCCAGGGGCTGTTGATCACCCATGCCAGCCCGGCCCAGATGACGGCCGAGATGAGGGTGGTCAGGAGCGCCTTCTTCAGCAGGCCGGGCGCCTGCGGCGCACCGCGCCAGCCGCCCGTGGCGGTGTCGCCCTCGCTGTCGGGCTGAACGCCGATCGGCAGCACGGCGAAGAGCACCGTCCACCAGACCAGGAAATAGACCACAAAGCCGGTGAACCAGTTCATCGCCGCGCTCCCTGCCGCATGGCGGCGGAGATAGGCGCTTCCCGCTGTCTCGGCCAGGGGCGGGGTGGCCGGCGCATGGCCGCCCGGCCCGGCTGGGCCATCCCCCCGCCGGGGCGGCCGTGCTAGAAAGGCGGCATGACCGACAGCTTCGTCCATCTGCACACCCATTCCGCCTATTCCCTGGCCGAGGGGGCGATCAAGGCGGAGAAGCTGGCCGAGCTGGCGCGGGCGGACGGCCAGCCGGCCGTGGCGCTGACCGACACGGCCAACATGTTCGGCGCGCTGGAATTCGCCAAGGCCTGCGCCGGCAAGGGGGTGCAGCCCATCATGGGCTGCCAGCTCTGGCTCTCCCGCTCCGCCGCCGACCCGCGCCCCGAGGTGCTGCGCCTGGCGCCGGATTGCGTGGTGGCGCTGGCCACCAACGCGCAGGGGCTGGAGAATGTGCAGCGCCTCTCCTCGCACGGCTTCCTGCGGGACGATCCGTCTGGCAAGCCGGCCATCACGCTGGAATTGCTGCAGCAGCACGCGGAGGGGGTGTTCCTGCTGACGGGCGGCACCTGCGGCCCGCTGGGGCGGCTGCTGCAGGAGGGCAGGCGCGACGCCGCGCGGCACCTGCTGGACGCGCTGAAGGAGAGCTTCGGCGACCGGCTGGCGGTGGAGCTGACCCGGCACGGGCTGGAGGTGGAGCGCGGGCTGGACCCCGCCCTGGTGGCGCTGGCCGATGCCGCCGGGCTGCCGATCGTCGCCGGCAACGATGTCTACTTCGCCAAATCCGGCATGTACGAGGCGCATGACGCGCTGCTCTGCATCGCCGAGGGGCGGACCCTGGCCGAGCCCGACCGCCGCCGCCTGACCGCCGAGCACTACTTCAAGTCGGCCGCGGAGATGCGCCGCCTCTTCGCCGACCTGCCGGAGGCCTGCGACAACACCCTGGCCATCGCCCGCCGCTGCGCCATCATGGCCGAGAGCCGCAAGCCGGAGCTGCCCATCTGCCCCAAGGTGCAGCCCGGCATGACCGAGGCCGAGACGGTGCGCGACATGGCCGCCCGCGGCCTGGAGGCGCGGCTCGACGCCCAGGGCACTCCCGCCACGCCGGAGGCCCGCGCCGTCTACCGCGACCGGCTGACCTTCGAACTGGACGTGATCGAGAAGATGGGCTTCTCGGGCTACTTCCTGATCGTGGCGGACTTCATCCAGTGGGCGAAGGGGCAGGGCATCCCGGTGGGGCCGGGGCGCGGCTCGGGCGCCGGCTCGGTTGCCGCCTGGGCGCTGCTGATCACCGACCTCGACCCGCTGCGCTTCGGCCTGCTCTTCGAGCGCTTCCTCAACCCCGAGCGCGTCTCGATGCCGGATTTCGACATCGACTTCTGCCAGGAGCGGCGGGACGAGGTGATCCAGTATGTCCGCCGCGAATATGGCGAGGACCGGGTGGCGCAGATCATCACCTTCGGCCGCCTCCAGGCCAAGGCGGTGGTGCGCGACGTCGGCCGCGTCATGGGCATGCCCTATGGCCAGGTGAACAAGATCGCCGAGCTGATCCCGTTCAACCCGGCCAAGCCCGTCACGCTGCAGCAGGCGATCGACGGCGAGCCGCGGCTGCAGGAGATGCGCGAGGCGGACGAGACGGTGGAGCGGCTGATGGAGACCGCCCTGGTGCTGGAGGGGCTCTACCGCAACGCCTCCACCCATGCGGCGGGCGTGGTGATCGGCCGCAAGCCGCTGATCGACACGGTGGCGCTCTACCGCGACCCGCGCTCGGACATGCTGGTGACGCAGTATTCCATGAAGTACGTGGAGAACGCCTCCCTGGTGAAGTTCGACTTCCTCGGCCTCAAGACGCTCACCGTGCTGCAGCGGGCGGTCGAGATGCTGGCCGAGCAGGGCATCGAGATCGACCTCGCCACCCTGCCGCTGGACGACAAGAAGACCTACGAGATGCTGGCGCGCGGCGATTCCGCCGGGGTGTTCCAGTTCGAAGGCCAGGGCATGCGGGACTGCCTGCGCATGATGCGCCCCGACCGCTTCGAGGATCTGATCGCCGCCGTCTCGCTCTACCGCCCCGGCCCGATGGCCAACATCCCGGCCTATTGCGCCCGCAAGCATGGCGAGCCCTGGGAGCCGGTGCACCCGGCCATGCGCCACCTGGTCGAGGAGACCTACGGCATCCTGGTCTACCAGGAGCAGGTCATGCAGATCAGCCAGGACGTGGCCGGCTACAGCCTCGGCGGCGCCGACCTGCTGCGCCGCGCCATGGGCAAGAAGATCCGCTCCGAGATGGAGGCGCAGCGCAAGATCTTCGTCGATGGCGCGGTGAGGAACGGCGTGCCGGAGGCCAAGGCGGGCGAGATCTTCGACCTGATGGAGAAGTTCGCGGAATACGGCTTCAACAAGTCGCACGCCGCGGCCTATGCGCTGGTCGCCTATCACACGGCCTATCTCAAGGCGAACTACCCGGTGGCCTTCCTGGCCGCCTCCATGACCTTCGACATGGACAAGACGGAGAAGCTGGCCAACCACATGCAGGAGGCCGCCCGCCTCGGCATCCCTGTCCTGCCGCCGGACGTGAACCGCTCGGCCGCCGATTTCCGCACCGAGATCCGGGAGGAGGACGGCAAGCCCTGCATCCGCTTCGCCCTGGCCGCGGTGAAGCGCGTCGGCATGCAGGCGATGAAGGACATGGTGAAGGCGCGGGACGGGAAGGGGCCGTTCCGCTCCATCGCCGACTTCGCCCAGCGCGTGGACCCCAAGCTGCTGAACAAGATGCAGCTGGAGAACCTGGCCCGCGCCGGCGCCTTCGACAGCCTGGAGAAGAACCGGGCCCGGATGACCGCGAGCGCCGAGGTGATCCTGCGCCGCGCCCAGGCGGCCGCCGAGGAGCGGACCTCCAGCCAGATCGGCCTGTTCGGCGGCGGGGATGCGAAGCCCGAGCCGCTGCGCATGCCGCAGGTGAACGAATGGCCGGAACTCGAGCGGCTGAGCCAGGAGGCGGAGGCGGTGGGCTTCCACCTCTCCGCCCACCCACTCGACACCTACAAGGAGGTGCTGCGCAAGCTGCGCACCACGCCCATTGCCCAGCTCCAGATGCGGGCCGAGGCGGGGGCGGGCATGCTCAAGATCGCCGGCACGGTGGTGAACAGCAAGGAGCGCACCACCCGCACCGGCAGCCGCATGGCCTGGGTGCGGCTCTCCGATTCCTCCGGCAGCGTGGAGGTGACGCTGTTCTCCGAGACGCTGCTGAAGAACCGGCCCCTGCTGGTGGAGGGCACCGCGCTGCTGATCACGGCCGAGGCGCGGATGGATGGCGAGAACCTGCGCCTGACCGCCCAGGCCGTGGAATCGCTCGACAAGGCGGCGAGCGGGGTGGGGCAGATGCTGCGCCTCGGCATCGAGGACATGGCGGCGGTGGAGCCGATCCGCGCCCTGCTGGCGCGCGAGGGGCAGGGCAAGGGCACCGTCATCCTGGTGCCGCGCCTCGCCGAGGGGCAGGAGGTGGAGGTGATGCTGCCCGGCCGCTGGAACGTCTCGCCCCGGCTGACGCAGGAGATGAAGGTACTGCCCGGAGTGGTCGCGCTCTCCGCGCCGCCGGGCTGACGCCCCGGGCCCGCAGCCTGCGGGCCGGGGGCGGCAGGGCCGATAGGGCTTGCGGCGGGGCGCCGGTTGCGCCATATGGCCCGCGCCGGCCCGGGTCCGTTCCCCAGGCCGGTCATTCCGCACGCGGTGCGCCCTTCCGTCTCCGGGCGAGCAGGGTCCGGTCCCGGGGAGACATCCCGGGCTTAGCGCCGCGGAGGCTCAACCGGACGTGACGTGAAGGACCGCCCCCATGGCGATGCCCGAAGTTTCCCTGCGCCAGCTGCTCGAGGCCGGTGTCCACTTTGGCCACCACACCCGCCGCTGGAACCCGCGGATGGCGCCGTACATCTTCGGCGTGCGCAACCAGGTGCACATCCTGGACCTGCAGCAGACCGTGCCGATGCTGGACCGCGCGCTGCGCACCGTGCGCGACGTGGTGGCCGGCGGTGGCCGCGTGCTGTTCGTCGGCACCAAGAAGTCCGCCGCCGAGTACGTGGCCGAGGCCGCGACCCGCTGCGGCCAGTACTACGTGAACCACCGTTGGCTCGGCGGCATGCTGACCAACTGGAAGACCATCACCGGCTCCATCAAGCGCCTGAAGCAGATGGACGAGCAGCTCGGCGGCAACACCCAGGGCCTCACCAAGAAGGAAGTCCTGATGCTGACGCGCGAGCGCGAGAAGCTCGACCGCGCGCTGGGCGGCATCCGCGAGATGGGCGGCCTGCCGGACATCATCTTCGTCATCGACGTGGTGAAGGAGAAGCTGGCGATCGAGGAGGCCAACAAGCTCGGCATCCCGGTTGTCGCCGTGGTCGACTCGAACGCCGATCCGGAGGGCGTGGCCTTCCCGATCCCGGGCAATGACGACGCCATCCGCGCCATCAACCTGTATTGCGACCTGATGGCCGCCGCCGTGTTCGACGGCATCAGCGCCGAGCTGCAGGCCTCCGGCGTCGACATCGGCGCGGGCGAGGACCTGCCGGTGGACGACCTGGCGGGCATCGACGGCGCCGTGGCCGAGGGTGTCGAGGGCGCGGCGGTGGCCGAGGCCGAGGCGGCCGTTGGCGGCCCGGACGCGCCGGTGGCGCCCCAGGCCTGACGCAGACCGCCTGAACCAGACCGCGAGACAGGAGCATCCCCATGGCTGAGATCACCGCCGCGATGGTGCGCGAGCTGCGCGAGAAGACCGGCGCCGGCATGATGGACTGCAAGAAGGCGCTGGTGGAGAACGGTGGCGACACCGAGGCCGCCATCGATTGGCTGCGCAAGAAGGGCCTTGCCGCCGCCGCCAAGAAGTCCGGTCGCGTGGCCGCCGAAGGGCTGATCGGCACCGCCACCGGCCCGCAGGTGGCCGGCATGGTCGAGGTGAACGCCGAGACCGACTTCGTGGCGCGCAACGAGCTGTTCCAGAACTTCGTCTCCGAGGTGGCCGGCCTGGTCCTCTCGGTGGGCGAGGATGTGGAGGCGCTGAAGGCGGCCACCTACCCCGGCACCACCCACGCGGTGCAGGACGAGCTGACCCGCCTGATCGCCACCATCGGCGAGAACATGACGATCCGCCGCGCCAAGCGCTTCACCGTGCCGTCCGGCGCGGTGGCGACCTATGTCCACTCGGCGGTGAAGCCGGGCCTGGGCAAGATCGGCGTGGTCGTGGCGCTCGAGGCCGCCTCGGAGATCGAGGCGCTGGAGACGCTGGGCCGCCAGATCGGCATGCACGTCGCCGCCACCCGCCCGGAGGCGCTCGACATCTCCGCGGTGGACAGCTCCGCCCTGGAGCGCGAGCGGTCGGTGCTGACCGAGCAGGCCCAGGCCTCCGGCAAGCCCCCCGCCGTCATCGAGAAGATGGTCGAGGGCCGCATCCGCAAGTACTACGAGGAAGTGGTGCTGCTGGAGCAGGTCTGGGTGCATGACGGCGAGAGCCGCGTGAAGGCCGTGGTGCAGAAGGCCGGCGCCAAGCTGACGGGCTTCGCCCGCTTCCAGCTCGGCGAGGGCATCGAGAAGCAGAGCAGCGACTTCGCCGCCGAGGTCGCGGCGGCCGCCGGCACGGTCTGATCCGCGCCTGACAGGAAGGGGCGGGGGCACGGCCATGCGGCCGTCGCTCCCGCCTTTCCGCATCCGCATACCGCTGCGGCGCCAGCCGCGCGGGATGTGCGATTTCCCGCCGGAGCGGCCGGGAAGTGCCACGCTCCCGATGCCGTGTGCTTGCCGCGCACCGGCCCGCTGCCTATCGTGCCGCGCTCCTGCGCACCCTGCCCCCTGATGCTGGAACCGAACCGATGCCGAGCCCGATCTACAAGCGTGTCCTGCTGAAGCTCTCGGGCGAGGCGCTGATGGGGACGCGCGACTACGGGCTGGACAACGCCACGGTCCGCGCCATCGCCCAGGACATCAAGGGCGTGGTGGCGCTCGGGGTCGAGGTCTGCGTGGTGGTGGGGGGTGGCAACATCTTCCGCGGCGTGGCCGGCGCCTCCTCCGGCATGGAGCGCGCGCAGGCGGACAGCATGGGCATGCTGGCCACCGTGATGAACGCGCTGGCCATGCAGAGCGCGCTGGAGCGGGCCGGGGTGCCCACCCGCGTGCAGTCCGCCATCCCGATGAGCAGCGTCTGCGAGCCCTTCATCCGCCGCCGGGCGGAGCGGCACATGGAGAAGGGGCGGGTGGTGATCTTCGCCGCCGGCTCGGGCAACCCCTTCTTCACCACCGACACCGCCGCCGCGCTGCGCGCCGCCGAGATGCGCTGCGACGCCCTGTTCAAGGGCACGCAGGTCGATGGCGTCTATTCCGCCGACCCGCGCAAGAACCCGAATGCCGAGCGCTACGTCACGCTCACCTACCTCGACATGCTGGCGCGCGACCTGGCGGTGATGGACGCCGCCGCGATCAGCCTGGCGCGCGAGAACAAGCTGCCGATCATCGTCTTCAACATCCACGAGCAGGGTGCCTTCACCGCCGTGATGCAGGGCGAGGGCCGCTTCACCACCGTCGTGGACCAATAAGAGAGAGAAGGAGGCCCGCGCCATGGCCGCACCTGCCGATCTGAGCACGCTGAAACAGGACCTGGCCCGCCGCATGGACGGCGCGATGGAGTCGCTGAGGAAGGAATTCTCCGGCCTGCGCACCGGCCGCGCCTCGCCGGCGCTGCTGGAGCCGATCCGCGTCGAGGTCTATGGCGCCAACCAGCCGCTGAACCAGGTGGCCAATGTCTCCGTCTCCGGCCCCTCGATGCTCTCCGTGCAGGTGTGGGACCGCCAGGCCGCCAAGGCGGTGGAGGTGGCCATCCGCGATTCCGGCCTCGGGCTGAACCCGCAGGCCGAGGGCCAGGTGATCCGCGTGCCGCTGCCGCCGCTGACGCAGGAGCGGCGCAACGAGCTGGCCAAGCAGGCGGCCAAGTATGCCGAGGCCGCCAAGGTGGCGGTGCGCGGCGTGCGGCGCGACGGCAACGAGCAGATCAAGGGCTGGGAGAAGAAGTCCGAGATCGGCAAGGACGAGGCGGCGAAGTGGTCCGACGAGGTGCAGAAGCTGACCGACCAGATGATCAAGAAGGTCGACGAGCTGCTCGCCGAGAAGGAAAAGGACATCAAGGCGGTCTGAGGACGTCCTGGAACAGCGTGGCAGCATGAGCGCGGCGCCTCTCAACCAGACTCTGGCCAGCGGCGCCGTGGCGGCGCTGGCGGAGACCCCTTCCTCCCAGACGGCTGGTCCCCAGGGTGGGCCCCTCCATGTGGGCCTCATCATGGACGGCAACCGCCGCTGGGCGCAGGCACGGGGCCTGCCGCGGGCGCTTGGCCACAAGGCGGGGGTGGAGGCGGTGCGCCGTGCCGTCCGGGCGGCGGGGGAGGCGGGGCTGCCCTGGCTCACCCTGTTCGCCTTCTCCTCCGAGAACTGGCAGCGCTCGGCCGACGAGGTGCGCGACCTCACCGGCCTGCTGCGCCTCTATTTGCGCCACGAGGTCGGCGCGCTGGCGAAGAACGGCGTGCGGCTGCGCGTCATCGGCGAGCGGGAGCGCTTCGGGCCGGAGATGATGGCGGCCATCGCCGAGGCGGAAGCGGCCACCGCGCAGAACAGCAGGCTGAACCTGACCGTGGCGCTCTCCTACGGCGCACGGGCCGAGATCGCAGCCGCCGCCCGCGCCCTGGCGCGCGAGGTCGCCGCCGGCCGCATCGACCCGGAGACGGTCGACGCCGCCGCGCTGGAGGCCCGCCTCTCCACCCGGGGCATGCCGGACCCGGACCTGATCATCCGCACCTCGGGCGAGCAGCGCCTGTCCAACTTCCTGCTCTGGCAGGCGGCCTATGCCGAGTTCGTCTTCCTCGACGTGCTGTGGCCGGACTTCCAGGCCACGCATCTCCAGGAGGCCCTGGCCGAGTACCGCCGCCGCTCGCGGCGCTTCGGCGTGGGCGCCGGCTGAGGCATGGCCCAGCCGCCCGCGACCTCCCCCGCCGCCGATTCCGCCAAGCGCTGGCGGGACCTGAAGAAGCGCGCCCTCTCCGCCGCCGTGCTGGGGCCGGGGGCGGTGCTGTGCATCTGGCTCGGCGCGGTGCCCTGGACGGCGCTGATGACCGTCGCCATCGCCCTGCTCACCTGGGAGTGGGTGCGGCTCTGCGGCCTGCGCAGCCGCGCCTGGCCGGGTGTCGCGGTTCCGGCGGCGGTGTTCGTCGCCTGCGCCCTCTCGGTGTTCGGGCTGACGGTGCCGGCGCTGGCCTGCCTCTTCGCCGGCTTCCTCGGTACCTGGATCGGCGCGCCGCGTCTGCGCCGGCGCACGCCCCCGCCGCCCTCGCTCTGGCTGGCGGCCGGGGTGCTCTACATCGGCATCGCCGGCATCGCCCTGATCGAGCTTCGGCACGACAATGACGCCGGGCGCGGCAACGTGCTGTTCCTGTTCCTGGTGGTCTGGGCCAGCGACATCGGCGCCTATCTGGTTGGCCGGCTGATCGGCGGGCCGAAGCTGGCGCCGGCCATCTCGCCGGGCAAGACCTGGTCGGGCGCGGCGGGCGGGCTGCTCAGCAGCATGGGCATCGGCTGGCTGGCGGCCGACTGGCTGGCTCCCGGCAACCCGGACGTCGCCAAGGTGCTGATCGTGGCCGCCCTGCTCGGCATCGCCACCCAGCTCGGCGACCTGCTGGAAAGCGCGGTGAAGCGCCACTTCAAGGTGAAGGATTCCTCGATGCTGATCCCCGGGCATGGCGGGCTGCTGGACCGGCTGGACGGGCTGCTGGCGGCCGCGCCGGTTGCCGCCCTGCTGGCCTTCGGCGTCGGCTACGGGGTGCCCCTGTGGCGGTGATCCCCGGCGCCTTGGCTCCGCGCAGCGTCACCATCCTGGGCAGCACCGGCTCGGTCGGCCGCAGCACCGTGGCGCTGCTGGAGGCGGCGGAGCCGGGGCGCTTCCCCGTCGTCGCGCTGGTCGCGGGGCGGGATGCCGCGGGGCTGGCCGCGCAGGCGCTGCGGCTGCGCCCGCAGATCGCCGTGCTGGCCGACGCGGCAGCGGGCGCCGAGCTGGCGCGGCTGCTGGAGGGCAGCGGCATCGCCACGGCCGCCGGGCCGCAGGCGGTGCTGGAGGCGGCCGCGCGGCCGGCGGACTGGACCATGGCCGCCATCGTCGGTGCCGCCGGGCTGGAGCCCACCCTGGCCGCCCTGTCCCATGGCGGCACGCTGGCGCTGGCCAACAAGGAGGCGCTGGTCTGCGCCGGCGACCTCGTGCTGGCCGCCGCGCGGGCCAGCGGCGCCACCCTGCTGCCGGTCGATTCCGAGCACAACGCCATCTTCCAGGCGCTCGACACGCGCGACCCGTCGGCGATCGAGCAGATCGTGCTCACGGCCTCGGGCGGGCCGTTCCGCGAGATGCCGCTGGAGCGCATGGCGCAGGTGACGCCCGAGCAGGCGCTGCGCCACCCCGTCTGGTCGATGGGCGCCAAGATCAGCATCGATTCGGCCACCATGATGAACAAGGGGCTGGAGCTGATCGAGGCGGCGCGGCTGTTCCCCGTGCCGGAGGCGAAGCTGGCCGTGCTGGTGCACCCGCAATCGGCGGTGCACGGCATGGTGCAGTATTGCGACGGCTCGATCCTGGCGCAGCTCGGCTCGCCGGACATGCGCACTCCCATCGCCCACGCCCTGGCCTGGCCGGCGCGGATGGCGGTGGATGTGCCGCGCCTCGACCTCGCCGCCCTGGCGCGGCTGGAGTTCTTCGCCCCCGACCCGGTTCGCTTTCCGGCGCTGCGCCTGGCGCGGGAGGCCTTGCGGGCCGGGGCCGGGGCCCCCACCATTTTGAATGCCGCGAACGAGGCGGCCGTCGGCCTGTTCCTGCAGCGCCGTCTCGGCTTCCTCGACATCGCCGCCGTGGTGGAGGAGACGCTGGCGGCGCTGGGCGCCCCCCCGATCCCCGATATTCCCGCCGTTCTGGCGCTGGACGCCGCGGCACGGCAGGATGCCCTGGCGCGCGCCGCCCGCCGCGCCGCCTGAACCCGCGCGGCGCGGCGCGCGGCATGACTTCGTGCCGCCGGCCCGCCGGCCCGGCACCCCCCTCGGCAAGCCGCGGCGCTGCCCGCCTCGGCCGGAGACGCGACCTTGGACATGCTGCCTGAGCCCTTCCGCTCCATCATCGCCTTCATCCTGGTGCTGGGCGTGCTCGTCTTCATCCATGAGCTGGGCCACTACCTCGCCGCCCGCTGGCGCGGCGTGCATGTGGAGGTGTTCTCCATCGGCTTCGGCCGGCCGATCCGCCAGTGGGTGGACCGGCGCGGCTGCGAGTGGCGCATCGCCTGGCTGCCGCTGGGCGGCTTCGTGAAGCTGCACGGCCAGGAGGGGCCGGACGACGCAACGCCGGAGCAGCGCGCCCGCTGGCGCCAGGGCGAGACCTTCCACGACAAGCCGGTGCGCGACCGCGCCATCGTCGTCGCCGCCGGGCCGGTGGCCAATTTCCTGCTGGCGGCCGCGCTGTTCGCCGGCCTCTACATGACGGTGGGGCAGCCCCAGCCCACCGCCACGGTCGGCACGGTGGTGGAGAACAGCGCCGCCGCCCGCGCCGGCCTGCTGCCCGGCGACCGCATCCTCAGCCTCGACGGCGCGGCCGTCAGCCGCTTCGAGCAGATCCAGGCGCATATCCAGCCGCGCGCCGGCCAGCCGGTGGAGATCCGCATCCAGCGCGGCGGCCAGGAGCAGGCGCTGCGCGCCACGCCGGACAGCCGCGCCGCGGGCGAGGCGACGGTGGGCGTGCTCGGCATCTCCGGCGGGGCGCCGGAGTTCAACCGCCTCAACCCCTTCAGCGCCCTGGCCGCCGGCGCCGCCCAGACCTGGGACGTGACGGTGCAGACCCTGGCCGGGCTGTGGCAGATGATCGCCGGCCAGCGCGGCACGGAGGAGCTGGGCGGGCCGCTGCGCATCGCGCAGATCTCGGGCCAGGTGGCGCAGCTCGGCATCGCCAGCCTGGTCTCCTTCATGGCCATCCTCTCGGTCAACCTGGCGCTGATCAACCTCTTCCCCATCCCGGTGCTGGATGGCGGTCACCTGCTGTTCTACGCCGCCGAGGCCATCCGCGGCCGGCCGCTGCCGCCGCGCGCGATCGAGTACGGCTTCCGCGCCGGCTTCGCGCTGCTCATCGCGCTGTTCATCTTCGCCACCTTCAACGACCTCTCGAGCCTCGGCGTGGTGCGCTGGGTGAGCGGGCTGGTGGGCTGACCGGACAGGCGGGGGAGGGGTCCTCCTTCCCCGCCCGGCTCAGGCGATGTTGATGCCTCGGCCGGTAAGGCCTTGGGGTGGCTGCTGAAACTTCCTGAACGGCCGATGGGCAAGTGGGGGTGGCGGGGCGCGCTGTTCCCCGCTAGTCTCCCGCGGCCCGAGACGCCCCGTTTTCGGCGGTTTTCCCTTGGCCCCCATCAACCGGCCCGGATCCGACCTTTGCACGCTACCCGCGCCCTCCTGCTCGCCGCCACCTGCCTCGTGCCCGTGCTGCTCCCGCCCGAGGCGGTGGCGCAGCCAAGGCGCGGCGCCGCCGCCGCGGCCCAGCCCGCCAACGGCGTCATCCGCCAGATCGACGTGGAGGGGAATCAGCGCATCGAGGCGGATACCGTCCGCTCCTACATGCTGGTGCAGCCGGGGGACGCCTTCGACTCCGACCGGCTGGACCGCAGCCTCCGCACCCTCTTCGCCACCGGCCTGTTCCGCGACGTGCAGATCGGCCGCCAGGGCGACCGGGTGGTGGTGCGGGTGCAGGAGAACCCGATCGTCAACCAGGTGGCGTTCGAGGGGAACAGCAAGCTCTCGGACGACACGCTGCGCCCCGAGGTGCAGCTGCGCCCGCGCGCCGTGTTCACCCCCGCCGCCGCCCAGGCGGACCGCCAGCGCCTGCTGGAGCTCTACGCCCGCCGCGGCCGCTTCGCCGCGCGCGTCGAGCCCAAGGTGATCGAGCGCGACCAGAACCGGGTGGACCTCGTCTTCGAGATCACCGAGGGCGACGCGGCGCTGATCAGCCGCATCAACTTCGTCGGCAACGAGAACTTCTCCGACAGCCGGCTGAAGGAGATCGTCTCGTCGCGCGAGGCGGCCTGGTACCGCCCCTTCAGCTCCTCCGACACCTATGAGCCGGAGCGGCTGAACTTCGACCGCGAGCTGCTGCGCCGCTACTACCAGCGCCAGGGCTACGCCGATGCGAACGTCACCGGCGCCACCGCCGAGCTGGCGCCGGACCGCAGCGGCTTCTTCGTCACCTACACCGTCAACGAAGGCCCGCGTTACAGCGTCGGCAAGGTGGAGATCACCTCCGCCCTGCGCAACGTGACCGCCGAGCGCCTGCAGCGCGTGATGGAGATCTCGCCCGGCGACCGGTACGATGGCGACGCCGTCGAGCGCATGGTGCAGACCCTGACCGACGAGGCCAACCTCGCCGGCGCGCCCTTCGTCGAGGTGGAGCCGCGCGTGACGCGCGACCGCCAGGGCCGCAAGGTGGACCTGGTCTTCGAGGTGAAGGAAGGCCAGCGCGTCTACGTCAACCGCATCGACATCACCGGCAACACCCGCACGCAGGACCGCGTCATCCGCCGCGAGTTCCGCATCGCCGAGGGGGATGCCTTCAACGCCGCGCAGGTCCGCCGCTCGCGCCAGCGCATCCGCGACCTGGGCTATTTCCAGGACGTGCAGATCAACCCGGTGCCCGGCGCCACGCCGGACCAGGTGAACCTGAACACCAATGTCGCCGAGCGCGCCACGGGCGAGATCTCGATCGGCGGCGGCTACTCCACCGATGCCGGCGCCCTGGCCGATCTCGGCCTGCGCGAGCGCAACATCCTCGGCACCGGCATCGACGCGCGGGTGAACACCACCCTGGCGCAGCGCCGCAGCCAGGTGGACCTCTCCGTCACCGACCCGTCCTTCATGGACCGCAACCTCGCCGTCGGCGTCGACCTGTTCTACGTGGTGCGCGACCTGACCGACTATTCGGGCTACGAGGAGCGCCGCGCCGGCTTCAGCCTGCGCGCCGGCTACGAGTTCAACGAGCGGCTGCGCCAGTCCTGGTCCTACACCCTGTCGCGCCGCAACGTGTTCAACGTGCTGGACGACGCCTCGATCTACATCCAGGAGCAGAAGGGCGTCACCGTCCTGTCGCAGGTCGGCCAGACGCTGACCTACGACACGCGCGATTCCCGCCTCGACCCGCGCGACGGCTACGTGCTGCGCCTGGGCACCGACCTGGCCGGCCTCGGCGGCGACGTGAACTACCTGCGCACGCGCCTCGACGGCACCTACTACGTGCCCTTCGAGCGGCTGCTGGGCGACCCGGACTACGTGCTCGCCATCTCCGCCGGCGTCGGCCACATGTTCAGCTATGGCGGGCGCGACAAGGATGAGCGGATCATCGACCGCTTCTTCCTCGGCGGCGAGAACCTGCGCGGCTTCGCCGTCGCCGGCGCCGGCCCGCGCGACACCAGCACGCAGGACGCCCTGGGCGGCCGCACCATCTGGACGCAGACCACCGAGATGCGCTTCCCGCTCCCGGTGCCGTCCGAGCTTGGCCTGCTCGGCCGCGCCTTCGTCGATGTCGGCTCGCTCACCGGCATCGATTCCGCCCCCAACATCGTCGATGACTCGTCCCCCCGCGTGGGCGCGGGCGTCGGCATCTCGTGGCGCAGCCCGTTCGGTCTGATCAACATCGACCTGGCGCAGGCCCTGGTGAAGAAGTCCTACGACGAGACGCAGGTCTTCCGCTTCGGCTTCGGCACGCGCTTCTGAGCCTAATACGACGGAGTTTCCCGAACATGGCGCGACGCGTCTCCGCAGCGCTTGCGATGGCCCTGATGTCCTCCACCCTGCTCTCGGGCGGGGTGGCGATGGCCCAGCAGCAGGAGTGGTTCGTTCCTCCCAACCAGGCGCAGCAGCAGCAGCCTGCCCAGCGCCCGGCCCAGGCGCCGCAGCAGCGCCCCGCGCAGCGCGCCGTGCAGCCCAACCCGGCGCCGCTGCCGCCCGGCGAGCCGCCGCCGAATGCCGTCATCGGCATCGTCGACGTGCCCGAGGTGCAGCGCAACTCCACCGCCTTCAACAAGGTGCGCGAGGAGATCGAGAAGCGGCGCCAGAAGCTGAACGACGACCTGCAGCGTGAGCAGACCCGCTGGCGCGAGGAGCAGCAGCAGCTCGTCAACCAGCGCGCCAGCCTCTCGCCCGAGGAACTGCGCACCAAGGAGCGCGACCTGCAGGAGCGGGTGACCGACAGCCAGCGCATCTTCCGCGACCGCAGCCGCAACATCGAGCAGGCGGCGCAGCAGGCGCTGCAGGAGATCGAGCAGGCGCTGGCGGTGGTGATCCGCCAGGTCTCGGCCAGCCGCAAGGTGAACATGGTGCTGCCGCGCGCCGTGGTCATCTACAACGAGCCCCCCTTCGACCTGACGGGCGAGGTCTCCACCCAGCTCAACAAGGTGCTGAAGTCGGTGACGCTGGCGGCGGAGGATGCCCCGGCGCCCGCTCCCGCGGCGGCCCGTCCGGCCCAGCAGGGCCAGGGCCAGCAGGCGCCGCGGCGGAACTGAGCGCGATGGCGGCTGACCCGCGCTTCCACGCGGGCACCGGCCCGCACCGCCTGGACCGGATCGCCGCGGTGGCCGGACTGCCGGAAGGCAGTCTCGGCGCCGATGCGGCGCGCCTCTTCGAGGATGTGGCGCCGCTGCACGAGGCGGGGCCGGCGCAGATCGCCTTCCTCGACGGCCGCCGCCACCTGGCCGCGCTGCGCGAGAGCCGGGCGGGCGCCGTCATCCTGCCGCCGGACCTGGCCGGCCAGGTGCCGGAAGGCTGCGTGGCGCTGCCCTCGCCGGCGCCGCACCTGGCCTTCGCCCGCGTGGCGGCGCTGTTCCACCCGGCGCCCGCGCCGCTGCCCGGCATCCACCCCACCGCCGTCGTCGCCGCCGACGCCGTGCTGGGGGAGGGCAGCGAGGTCGGGCCCTATGCCGTGATCGGCGCCGGCGCGGTGCTGGGCGCGCGCGCCTATGTCGGACCCCATGCCGTGATCGGCCCCGGCTGCGTCTTCGGCGACGATGCGCGCATCCATGCCCATGCCAGCGCCATCTGCTGCATCGCCGGCCACCGCGTCACGCTGCACCACGGCGCGCGGGTGGGGCAGGAGGGCTTCGGCTTCACGCCGACGCCGGAGGGCCGCTACGTCACCATTCCGCAGCTCGGCCGCGTGCGGCTGGGCGACGAGGTGGAGATCGGCGCCAATGCCTGCGTCGACCGCGGCGCGCTGGGCGACACGGTGCTCGGCCCCGGCACGCGGCTCGACAATCTGGTGCAGATCGGCCACAACGTGAGCACCGGCCGTGGCTGCGTCATCGTCGCGCAGGTCGGAATCTCCGGCTCCACCCGGCTTGGCGACTACGTGACCATCGCCGGCCAGGCCGGGCTGACCGGGCACCTGACCATCGGCAGCAAGGCGCGTATCGGCGCTCAGGCCGGCGTCCAGAGCGACGTGCCGCCTGGGCAGGATGTGACCGGTTCCCCCGCGATGCCGGTGAAGGATGCCTTGCGGGCCGCGCTCTACCTGCGGAAATTGGGTGCCCGTAAGGGAACCGGCTCCGCTGCGGCCACCGCCCGGGAAACGGCAGAACAGAAGGGGCCGCCAGCAGGGCGGCCAGGACATACGGACTGATCGGCATGGACCAGCAAGAACAGCCGGCCTCGGACGAGGCGGCGCACAAGCAGAATCTGGAGACCTGCGACATCGCGCGCATCATGCGCGCCATTCCGCACCGGTATCCTTTCCTGCTGCTCGACCGCATGGTGGAGATGAAGCTGGGCGAGAGTGCCATCGGCATCAAGAACGTCACCATCAACGAGCCGTTCTTCCAGGGCCACTTCCCGAGCCATCCGGTGATGCCGGGCGTGCTGATCATCGAGGCGATGGCGCAGACCGCCGCCGTGCTGGTGGTCGAGACGCTCGGCCCCAGCGCGCATGGCAAGATCGTCTATTTCATGAGCATCGAGAACGCCAAGTTCCGCCGCCCCGTGGTGCCGGGAGACCAGCTGCGGATTCACATCAACAAGGACCGTCAGCGCGGCAATGTCTGGAAGTTCAATGCCGTGGCGCGCGTCGATGGCGTCGCCGTGGCGGAAGCCAGCTACGCCGCGATGATCATGGACCGCTGAGCGGATGCTCGATCGCGTGACGCAGACAGACAACACAGCCCCCGACCCGATCCACCCCACCGCCGAGATCCACCCCACCGCCATCGTCGCGCCGGGCGCGCGCATCGGCGCAGGCTGCCGCATCGGGCCGTGGTGCACCGTCGGGCCGGACGCCGTGCTGGCCGAAGGCGTGGTGCTCACCTCCCATGTCATCGTCGAGGGCCATGCCGAGATCGGCGAGAAGGTGCAGGTCAGCCCCTTCGCCACCATCGGCCTGGCGCCGCAGGACCTGAAGTACAGGGGCGAGCCCACCCGCGTGGTCATCGGCGCCCGCACCATGATCCGCGAGCACGCCACCGTGCACCGCGGCAGCATCGGCGGCCACGGCATCACCACCGTGGGCGCGGATTGCCTGCTGATGGTCAACGCCCATGTCGGGCATGACTGCACGCTGGACCACCACGTCATCCTCGCCAACAACGTGATGCTGGGCGGGCATGTCGAGATCGCCGACACGGTGTTCGTCGGCGGCGGCGCGGCCATCCACCAGTTCGTCCGCATCGGCCGGCAGGTGGTGGTGGGCGGCATGAGTGGCGTGGAGGCGGACATCATCCCCTTCGGCGCCGTCATGGGCAACCGCGCCCGGCTGACCGGGCTGAACCTGATCGGCCTCAAGCGCCGCGGCTTCCCGCGCAGCCAGATCCACACGCTGCGCGCCGCCTACCGCAGCCTGTTCCGCACCGCCGGCGTCTTCCAGGACCGCGTGGACATCACCGAGGCCAGCTTCGGCGAGGACCCGGTGGTGCAGGAGATCCTGGCCTTCATCCGCGCCGACAGCCGCCGCGGCCTCTGCCGCGCCGGCCGCGAGCTGCTGGATGAGGAGGAAGGCGCCGAGGCCGCGGCGTGACAGGCGCCGGGGCCTGAGCCGGTGTCTTCGCCCGTCATGCCGCGGCCTGGAATGCCGCCGCTCGGGATGATCGTCGGCGGCGGGCTGCTGCCGCAGCGCGCCGCCGCCGCCGCCGCCGCCGCCGGCCGCGTGCCGCATGTGGTGGTGTTGGAAGGCTTCGGCGAACCGCGCGACTATGCGGCCTATCCGCACATCGTCTGCCGCCTCGGCGCCGCCGGCCGCATGCTGGAGTGGCTGCGCGCCGCCGGGGCGCGCGACCTGGTGCTGGCCGGCCGCGTCTCCCGCCCCAGCTTCTTCGCGCTGCGGCCGGATGCGGGGGCGGCGAGGATGCTGCCGCGCATCGGCATGCGTGCCTTCGGCGGCGACGATTCGCTGCTGACCGCCGTGCTGCGCGTGCTGCGCGAGGAGGGCTTCAACCCGATGGAAGCCTATGCCGTGCTGGAGGACTTGCTGGTGCGCGACCCCACCGCCCTGACCACCCATCTGCCGGACGAGGATGCCCGGCGCGACATCCGCCGCGGCCTCGCCGTGGTGCGGGCGCTCGGCGCCGTCGATGTGGGGCAGGGGGCGGTGGTGCAGCAGGGGCTGGTGCTGGCCGTCGAGGCGATCGAGGGCACCGACGCCATGCTGGCCCGCGCCGGCACGCTGCGGCGCGAGGGGCCGGGCGGCGTGCTGGTGAAGATCCTGAAGCCGGGCCAGGACCGGAGGGTGGACCTGCCCACCATCGGGCCGGACACGGTGGCCAATGCCGCCGCTGCCGGCCTGCGCGGTATTGCCATCGAGGCGAACGGCACCATCATCGTCGACCGTGCGGCGACCGCCGCGGCGGCCGAGGCGGCCGGACTGTTCCTGCTGGCCATCGACCCGTCGCACGAAGCCTGGTCCGAAACCATCTCCTGACAGGGAAACACCCCATGAGCAGCTTCCTGCACACCATGATCCGCGTCGGCAACCTGGAGCGGAGCGTGGATTTCTACACGCGCCTGCTCGGCATGCAGGAGCTGCGCCGCAACGACGTGCCGGACGGCAAGTACACGCTGGTCTTCGTCGGCTACGCACCGGAGAGCACCGGCGCGGGCGTCATCGAGCTGACCTACAATTACGGCGTGGACAAGTACGAGCTGGGCAACGCCTTCGGCCATCTTGCCATCGGCGTGCCGGATGTCTATGCCACCTGCGAGAAGCTGCGCGCCGAGGGCGCCAAGATCACGCGCGAGCCGGGGCCTGTGAAGTTCGGCACCACCGTGATCGCCTTCGTCGAGGACCCGGACGGGTACAAGATCGAGCTGATCGAGCGCAAGTCGGCGGAAGCCGGGACGCGCGGCTAACAGGCGTCCCCGCCCGGGGGAGGCTGTCCCCCGGGCCCCGGCCGCCGGCCCTCAGGCCTCCTCGATCAGCGCGCGCGCCGCGTGGCAGAGCAGGCCGTCCGGCGCGCGCAGCGTCTCCAGCAGCGTCGCCTCGTCCAGGCCGGGCAGCGGCAGCAGCGGGGCGGCGCAGCCTTCCCGCTGCCGCAGCGCGTGGAAGGCGCGGGACTGCCGCTGCGCCGCCTCCGGCTCCGCCTCGCCATAGGCCAGCGCGAAGGGCTTGCGCACCACCGGCAGGCGCTGCGGCGAGAGCACCTCCACCTCCAGCGGCGTCAGCCCCAGCCTCTCCTCCAGTGATTCCAGTTCGTAGAGGCCGGAAAGGCCGAGCCCGGCCTTCACGCGCGGATGGCCGAGCAGCATGGCGGCCAGATGCGCGCCGGAGTTCCAGCCGCAGAGCAGCACCGGCCCGGTGATGCCGTGCAGCGGCCCCTGCGCCGCCAGCCAGTCGAGCGCGCGGTGACCCTGCCGGACGATGCGCGTCAGGCTGGCCTCCGGCATCAGGCTGTGGCCGGGCAGGGCGGCCGACCAGCCATGCGCCAGCAGCCCCTGCGCCAGCGCGCCGAAGCCCTGCCGGCCGCCTTCCCGCCAGCCGCCGCCATGCAGCAGCACCACGCAGGGCGCGGCGGGGTCGATGGCGGGGTAGAGATCCCACCGGCAGGCCTCGGCGGCCGCGTAGGGAAGGTCCAGCCTGCCGGGCCGGGCGGCCCGCAGCGCCCGCGAATCCTCCGCCCACTGGCCGGCCAGCTCCGCCGCCGAGAGGCCCGGCCCGCCGCGGCGGAGCACCGTCCGTCCACCCTGCGGCGCGGCCTGCGGAGGCGGGATCATCGCCTCGCCCCACCTGGGTGGCGGTCCTTCAAGGGCGCCGTGCAGCGGTGGGGATGCGACATGCCGGGACACTCCTTGCTCGGGCCGTCCTGGCCCTTTGCAACCGGCGTGCCGCGCCGGGCGAGGCCGGGGCCGGCGGTCCCCGGGCCTGCCCGGCGGGTGCGGCGGCCGCCCACCCCTTGTGCAGTTGCGCCGCGGCGGGTCAGCCCGGCGGGGAGACGAGCAGCGGTGCCAGCGCCTCGCGCAGGGCCGGCGGCACCGGCACGGTCTGCCGCTGCGTCGCCGCGTCCACCTGCACATGGATGAAGTGGCCCTCGGCGCAGGCCAGGTCCTCGCCCGGGCGGAACAGCCCGATCTCGTAGCGCACCGAACTGCGCCCGACATGCGCGACCCGCAGCCCGCCCGCCAGCACATCCGGGAAATGGGCGGGGCTGTGGAAGCGGCACATCGTCTCCACCACCACGGCCAGGCTGGAGCCGGGATCGGCCGGGGTGGGCTGCAGGCCGCGCCCGGCCAGGAACAGCGCCACCAGCGTGTCGAAGTAGAAGTAGTAGGCGGCGTTGTTGATGTGGCCGTAGCTGTCCTGGTCGCCCCAGCGGGTGGGGATGTCCTGGAAGTGCCGGTACTCGGCCCGGCGGGGGATGCTCTTGCTCATGCGCGGGGCGCGGTCCTTGTCGTGATGCGGGGCTGCGATGCGGGGCTGCAATGCGGGGCGGGCTGTGGCACGCCGCCCACGCCCGGCGGCAAAAATCCGCGCGGGGGGGCGGGGTTTGCGCGGCCCGGGCTTCGCCCTGGCGCGTGGGCCTTGTATAAAAGAAGAATTCCTGGCGAACAGGGCGCCGATCGGTGGCAATATGCCGCCGCCGGCCCGCCCGGCCTGCCGGAGTCCCGCAACCCGACCAGCCAGGATCGTTTCCGCGCACGATGTCAGCACCCGCCGCCAATCCCCGCCTTGAGCCATTCCGGCTGCGCGGCGCGAATTTCAATCTGCTGGTGCTCCGGCTGCTCGATCCACGGCACGAGGTGATTGTTCCTGCCCTCGGCGACCAGTTCCGCCGCGCGCCCGGCTTCCTGCGCTTCGCGCCGCTGGTGATCGGGCTGGACGACCTGGCGGTGGCGCCGCACGAGGTGGATTTCGCCACCCTCGCGGCCGAGCTGCGCCGCATCGAGATCATGCCCATCGGCACCGTGGGCGGCTCGCCGGAGATGAAGGCCGCAGCCCAGAGCGCCGGCCTGCCGCCGCTGCGTGCCGCCGGCGCGCAGGAGGAGGTGGCGCTGGCGCCGCCGCCCCCGCCCGCCGCCAGCAGCGAGCCGCCGCCCGCGCCGCCGCTGCCGCCCGGGTCGATGCGCCCCACCGTCATCGTCGACCACGCGGTGCGCGCTGGCCAGCGCATCTGGGCCCAGGGTGCCGATCTTATCATCAACGGCACGGTCAATCCGGGCGGCGAGGTGATTGCGGACGGCAACCTGCACGTCTATGGCGCCCTCCGGGGCCGGGCCATCGCCGGCGGGGCCGACAACATGGAAGCGCGCGTCTTCGCGTTGAATTTCGATCCGGAACTGGTTTCCATCGCCGGCTACTACGCCGTGCGGGAGGGGCTGACGGACGCGCCGATCGGCAAGCCGGCGCAGGTGCGGCTGATCGGCGAGAACATGCGGTTTGACCGGCTGGGCTGAGCCCGCTTCCCACCCGGCAGAGAGGAGAGACCAATGGCGCAAGTGATCGTGGTGACGTCGGGCAAGGGAGGGGTCGGCAAGACCACAAGCTCCGCCGCCTTCGCCACCGGTCTCGCCCAGAGCGGCAAGAAGACGGTGGTCATCGACTTCGACGTCGGCCTGCGCAACCTCGACCTCATCATGGGCGTCGAGCGCCGCGTGGTGTTCGACATCGTCAACGTCATCAGCGGCGAGGCGCGGCTGAACCAGGCGCTGATCCGCGACAAGCGGGTGGACACCCTCTCGATCCTCCCTGCCAGCCAGACGCGGGACAAGGACGCCCTCACCAAGGAGGGCGTGGCGCAGATCATCGACGAGCTGAGCCAGGATTTCGACTACATCGTCTGCGACAGCCCCGCCGGCATCGAGAAGGGCGCGCTGCTGGCTCTCTACTTCGCCGACCAGGCGATCATCGTCACCAACCCGGAAGTCTCCTCCGTCCGGGACAGTGACCGCATCCTCGGCGTGCTGCAGTCCAAGTCGCGCCGCGCCGAGGAGAAGAAGGAGCCGGTGAAGGAGCACCTCCTCGTCACCCGGTACGCGCCGGAGCGGGTGGAGAGGGGCGAGATGCTGAAGCTCGAGGATGTGCGCGAGATCCTCGCCATCCCGCTGCTCGGCGTCATCCCCGAGAGCGAGAGCGTGCTGAAGGCCTCCAACACCGGCAGCCCGGTGATCCTGGACGACGTGTCGAACGCCGGCCAGGCCTACAAGGACGCGGTCGCCCGCTTCCTGGGCGAGGACCGCCCGCACCGCTTCATCGACCCGGAGAAGCGGGGCTTCCTGTCGCGCCTGTTCGGGGGGAGGGCCGCATGAGCTGGCTCGACGTCTTCCGGGGCAAGAGCAAGCCGCCGCCCAGCGCGGGTGCCGCCAAGGAGCGGCTGCAGATCGTGCTGGCGCATGAGCGCATCAGCCGCACGGGCGACGATTTCCTGCCGCGGCTGCAGAAGGAGCTGATCCAGGTGGTGGCGCGCTACGTCGCCATCGACCCGAAGGCGGTGAACATCTCGCTCGACCGCGGCGGCGACATGAGCACGCTGGCGATCGAGGTGGAACTGCCGGCGCCGGAGAAGCCCAAGCCCGGCGCCGACGCCCCCGCCGGCAAGGCGGCCGCGCCGGAAGCGCCGGCCGGCAGCAAGGCCGAGGCCGGCCAGAAGGCCTCCTGAAGCCCGGGGAACCGGCGCGGCCTCAGCGGCCGCGCCGCACCAGGTAGAGGGTGGCGCCGAGCATCACCACCGTGCCGGCCAGCAGCGCCAGGCCCGGCCGCTCGGCATAGATGGCCCAGCCCAGCATGGCGCTGGCCGGAATCTGCGCATACTCGATCGGCGCCAGCAGCCCGACCTCCGCCCGCCGCGCCGCGGCCGAGGCGGCGAGGTCGCTGCCCAGCGCGAACAGCGTGCCGCCCACCAGCATGGCCAGGGCGAACAGGCTCGGCGTCTGCCAGACGAAGGCCGAGACCGGCCCCCAGAACAGCACCGAGATCACCGAGTACCAGGCCACCACCCGCACCGGCGGCTCGGTGGCCGAAAGGGCGCGGAAGGTGATCAGCACCAGGGCGCTGCACATCCCCGCCGCCAGCGCCGCCGGCGTGCCGAGCGAGAGGCTGCCGCCGGGCTGCGCGACGATCAGCACGCCGACGAAGCCGATGGCGGCGGCCAGCGCCCGGTCGCGCCGCACCGCCTCGTGCAGCAGCAGCGCCGCCAGCGGCAGCACCCAGAGCGGGCGGGCGCTCATCATCGCCACCGCGTCGGCCAGCGGCAGCAGGGTGATGGCGAGGAGCTGGAGCAGGAAGGTGGCGATGCCGGCGGCACCGCGCGCCAGGTGCAGCTTCGGCCGGCGCGTGGCCAGCGCCGCGATGGGGCCGGCGCGCAGGATCCAGGGCGACAGGATGGCCAGGGTGATCAGCCCGCGCGCGAAGGGCACCAGCGGCACCGGCAGCCCCTCGCGCAGGGCGGCGCGGTAGCAGGCATTCACGCCCGCGCCGCACAGGGCGGCCAGCAGCATCAGCCCGATGCCCGCCAGCGCGGCGGAGGGCCGGCGGGCCAGCGGCATCAGCGGCGGGGCGCGAGCTCGGATTCCAGCGCCTTGATCTTGGCGGTCAGCGACTCCCGCAGCGAGGCGGCGGCGTGCGGCTTCAGCGCCGCCAGCGCCTCCTTCAGGTCGCGCAGCTGGCGCTTCTTCTCCTCGGTGGTGCGGGAGATGGGACGATTGCCGGAGAGCTGGCCGTCGAACGCACGCATGGTCGTCATGTCCTTGTGGCAGGGGCCGCGCATCCTGTGCGGGCGCGCAGGGAAAGAGGAAGGAGAGGCGTCTCAGAGACCGTTCAGCTTGCGCAGCAGGCAGAGCAGGGCCTCCCGCTCCGCCGCGTCCAGCGGCTGGGCGATCCGGTCCTCATGCTCTCCCACGCGGGCCTTGAAGGGCGGCAGCAGCGCCATCCCCTCGGCGCTCAGGCGCAGGGCCTGGGCGCGCCGGTCGCTGGGAACCGCATGCCGCTCCACCAGCCCGCGCTCGGTGAGGCGCTGCATGGCCGGGCTCAGCGTGGACTTGTCCAGCGCCGCGGCCGTGGCGAGCTGCCCGAGGGTGATGCCGGGATTGGCCTCCACCAGGCAGAGCAGCGCGAACTCCCCGGAGGTGATGCCGAACTCGGCCGTGCTCTCGGTGAAATCCAGCAACATGCGGGTATGGGCGCGGCGCAGCAGATGCCCGAGCAGCCCCGGCAGGGGCCCCAGGTCGATCGGCTCCTGCCTGAATCGCTCCGCGTCCATGGCCGCAGCATAGCGCAGCCGGCGATGGGGAGGAACGGGCGCCGGGGGGCGGTCTTCCCCGGCTTAGTACTCGAACTCGTAGGAAAGGCCGATGCGCTCGCCCGTCTCGCCGCCGGTGCTGCTCTCCAGCTTCAGCCGCGGCGTCAGCTCCACCTCGACGCCGACGCGCGGCCCGCCCTCGGCGCCCTGCTCGACGCCGACATAGACGCCCTGGCCGACATAGCCGCCCGCCTGCACCGAGGGGTTCTCCAGCCCGCCCTCCTGGTTGCCGACGCCGAGCCGGTCCAGCCCCAGCCGGTCCGCCAGCCGGCCGAGGAAGCCGCGCCCGCCGCCGGGCGCGACGCCGGCCAGGTTGGCGACGCCCCCCGCGAGCTGCGCGATCTCCAGCGGCGAGAGCTTGTCCACGGGGCGGCCGAACAGCAGCCGCGCCAGCACCTCGTCCTGCGGCAGCTCCGGCTCCGAGGTGAAGCTGATCTCCGGCTTGCCGGGCTCGCCGGTGACGGTGATGGTGATGGTCACGCCCTGGGCATTGGTGCTGGCCTCGAAATCGAGGTGCGGCTGCAGGTCGCCAGTGAAGGTGATGGCGCCGCGGTTGAAGACGATGCGCCGGTCGAGCAGCTGGAAGGTGCCGCGCCGCATGGTGAAGGCGCCCGCCGGCTGCGGGTCCGCCGCCGTGCCGCCGACGCGCAGCGTGCCGCCCAGCTCCGCGTCGAGCCCACGGCCGCGCACCAGGATGGATTGCGGCGCCTCCACCGTCACGTTCAGCCGGATGGGCGGCGCGGCGGGGCCGGGCTCGGGTGGCGCGGGGGCGCCGGCGCCACGCTCGCGCACATCGCCCAGCGTGGCCACGCCACCGCCTGGCAGCGCCTGCGGGATGTTCACCACCACCCGGCGCAGCCGCACCGTGCCGCCCAGCGCCGGGTCGGTCTGCAAGGGCCCGGTGAAGCGGAGGTCGGCATCCAGCAGCGCCGTCACCAACTCGCTCTGCACCGGCGTCGCGTCGCGCGCGGTGATGGCGATGTCGATCGGGATGCCGGCGGCCAGCGGCTGCGCGCTGCCGCGCGCGGTGATGCTGCCATTGCCGGCGCGGGCCACGAAGTTCTCGAGCAGCACCTGGTCGCCGCTGGCGCGCAGCCGGCCGTTGATGCCGGTGAGGCGCAGCCCGAAGAGCGGGTTGCGCACCTCGCCGCCGGAGAGGGTGGCGGTGCCGTTCAGCGCGGGCGCGCCCAGCGTGCCGGAGGCGCCGCCATCGAGCACGATGCGGCCGGTGACGCGGTTGGCGCTGCCACCCAGGCTCGGCGTCAGCAGCGGCTGGAGGTTGGCCTGGCCGCTGAGGCTGGCCGAGAGCGGCGCCTCGGCCCCCGGCCCCTGCGGCAGCTCGGCGCGGGCGTCGAGCGTCACCATGCTGCCCATGCGCAGCGCGGCGCTGGCCCGCACCGCGCCGTTGCCGGCCCGCTGCGCCTCGACGCGCAACGTGGCGGCGGGCCAGCCGCGCGACCACGGCGCCTCGGCGCGCAGCCCGGTGCCGTTGAGGGTGGCGTTGACCTCCGGCGCGCTGGTCGGGCCGGTGATGCGCGCCTCGCCCACCACGGTGCCGGAGAGGCGCGGCTCGGGCGCGAACATGTTGACCAGCGAGGCAGGCAGGGCGGCCAGCGCCACGCGGATGTCGGCCCGCTCCGGCCCCCAGCGGCCGCTGACGGTGAGGTTGCCCGCCGGCCGCGCGGCGAGGCGCAGGCCGGGGATCTCCACCGCGCCGGAATTGGGCAGCAGGATGGCGCCGGGTGCCGCGAGGCGGATGCCCATCTCGCCCTGCGCCGCCTCCAGCGCGGCGATATCGACCCGCATGCCCTCGTCATTGCGGCTGAAGCGGCCGCGGCCCTCGACATTGGCCTGGGGCAGCCCGGCGCGGATGTTCCAGTCGAAGGCGGCGTCGGTGCCCTTCACCAGGGCGTTGGCGCTGTAGCGCTGGCCGCCGACCTCGACATTCGGCGCCTCGATGCGGGCGTCGATGCTCTGGCGGCCCTCGGGGGTCGGCGCCAGCTTCGCCTCGACGCGCAGCCGCCCGGCCACCGGCTGGCCAGCCAGCTCGGAGAGCGGCGCCAGGTTCTCGGCGGCGATGGTGGCGGTGCCGTCGAACAGGGTGGTGGCGGTGTTCAGCGTGCCGTCCACATGGCCACGGATGGGGCCGAAGGTGATATCGCCCTCGGCCAGCCGCACCAGCTCGCCCTCCTGCGCCGCGCGCAGGGCAAGGGCGATGGGCTGGCCCTCGGCCCGGCCGGTCAGGCGCAGCGTGCCGGCCATGCCGCTGATGGAGGGCATCTCCGCCACCAGCTCCGGCGATTCGACGCGCCGCCCGGCGACGAACAGGCCGGGGCTGGCCGCCTTGAGCGCGATGGCGGGGTCGGCCGCGGGGCCGGTGACGCGGGCATCGACGGCAATGGGGCCGGACAGCTCCGGGCGGATCGCCTGCAATTCCGGCACATCGAGCCGCGCCGTGAGGTCCAGCACGTTCCAGCCACTGCCCTCGACATGCAGCCGGGCGCCCTGGCCACGCACCTCCAGGCTGTCGATGCGGAAGGCGGTGCCGCGGTAGTCGGCCTCGGGGTTGGGGCCGAGCACGGCGCCCATCGGGTCCGGGCCGCGCAGGCCGCGCGGGCGGAGCTGCGCCTGGATGCGTTCGCCATCCTCCACCCGGGCGGTGAGGGTGATACCCTCCCAGCCGATGATCTCCGGCACCAGCGGCGCCAGCTCCGCCGAGTTCGCGATGCGCGCCTCGGCCTCCAGCAGCGCCAGGCTGCCGCGCGCGGTGATCTCGCCGGCGCGGGCGGAGAGGCGGAGATTCTCCAGCTCCGGCTGGCCGCCGGCGGGCAGCTTCGCGCCCAGCGTGAAGTCGATGGCGCGCACCGGCTCGGGCGCCAGGTTGGCCGGCGCGTCGAGATGGCCGGCGAGGGTGAGGGCGCCGCCGCCCGCCGCGTCCAGCGCCACGCGGCCCTCGGCGTTGAAGCCGGCGAGTTCACCAAAGGCGGCGCGGGCGCGCAGATCGGCGCCGCTGGCCGGGCCGTCCAGCCGCAGGGTGAGGTCGGCCGGCGCCTGCGGGATGCCGAGCGCAGTGGCCAGCACGCCGCCGGGCGGCTCCTGCGCGCGCAGGTCGGCCAGCAGCCGCGCCTGCGGGTCGAGGCCCAGCTCCAGGTCGAGCCGGCCCTCGGCCTCCAGCCGCTGCACGGCGAGCTTCGCCTGCAGGGCGGCGGCGACGAGGCTGGCCTCGCCGTTCAGCGAGAGGGCGAAGCCCGAGGGACCATGGGGGGCTGGGCCGTGCTCCTCCACCGTGGCCGCCACCAGCTCGCGCGGGATCTCGATGCGCTCCACCGCGAGGCGTTCCAGATGCACCGCCACGGGCAGGTTCGGCAGGGTGGGGATGGGGCCGCCCTCGGTGGTCTGCGGCTCGGGCTCTGGGGCGGGCGCGCCGGCCTCGGGCAGGCGCAGCAGCGCCACGCGGCGGGCGGTGAGCGCCTCGATGCGCAGGTCGCGCGAGAGCAGGGCGCGCAGGTCGAGGTCGAGGCGGGCATCCTCCACCTCCAGCCAGGGCCCCTGCGAATCGGCCATGGTGAGGCGGGCGAAGCCGGGGGCGCCGGGAATGGGGCCGTGCAGCCCCTCGATGGTCAGGCCCGGGACGAAACGCTGCGCGAGGTCAGCCAGCAGGCGCTGGCCGGGCGCGGTGTTGGCGCCCACCAGCACGCCGCCCAGCAGCAGCACGGGCAGCAGAATCAGAATCGCGAGCAGGCCCAGGGCCCAGCGGAGCACCCGGCGCATCAGAAAGCCTGCCCGATGCCGACATAAAGGCCGAAGGCGGAATCCCCGCTCTCCTTGTTGAGGGGGATGGCGATATCGGCGCGCAGCGGACCGATGGCCGTGAGGTAGCGCACGCCCAGGCCGGCGCCGACCTTGAGGTTGCCGAAATCCGGCGTCGGGTCGCGCGTCACGGAGCCGGCATCGACGAAGGCCGCCATGCCGATCGGGCCGCTGATGCGCTGGCGCAGCTCGACGCTGCCCTCCACCAGCGAGAGGCCGCCCGCCGGCTCGTCGCTGGCCGTGCGCGGCCCGACGGACTGGTAGGAATAGCCGCGCACCGAGCCGCCGCCACCCGCGTAGAAGCGCTTGTCGGGCGGCACGCCGCCGAAGGAGGCGCCGACGATGCTGCCCACCACGCCGCGCAGCGCGATGATGCTGCCCTTGTCGCCGCTGACGTCGAAATAGGTGCTGCCCTGGGCGCGCAGCCGGGTGAAGGCATTGCTCTCGCCCAGCGAATAGATCGGGTTGACCAGCAGCGCGGCACGGATGCCGCGGCTCGGATTCAGCGGGTTGTCCGTGTCGTTCCAACGCAGCTGCCCGATCAGGCCGAGCAGCTGGTAGTTCGTCGTCACATTGTCCTGGGTGACGCGGCTGAACTCGATCTGCGGGCCGAAGCCATAGGTCAGGCGGGGCGAGAACTCCCGCTCCAGCAGCGCGCCGAGGGTGAAGGCGTCGCGGTCATAGGCGTCGGGGCGCTCGCGCAGCGCGGCGATGTCGAAGGTCAGGGTCTGGTTGCGGCCGGCGAACCAGGGGGTGCGCAGGCTGGCGCCAATCTTGCCGCCCGTGTCGCTGGTGTCGCCCGTGGTGCCGAGGCGGTTGACCTCCGCCTCCAGCCGCAGCCGCTCGGCGCCGCCGAACAGGTTGCGGTGCTCCCAGTAGGTGCTGAAGGTGGGGCCGTAGCGCGTCTCGTAGGCGGCGCTGAAGCCGATGGCGTGCAGGGGCCGCTCGGCCACGGTGAAGGTGAGGGGCAGGTCGCCCGCCTCGTCCAGCCGCTCGCCGGCACGGGCCCGCACGGTGCTGAACACGCCGAGGCTGAGCAGGTCCCGCCGCTTGTCGTCGATCGCCTTCTGGCTATAGCCCTGGCCCTGCATCGGGGCGACGATGCGGGCGAGCAGGTCGCTGTCGGTGCGCTCCTCGCCGCTGACGCCGGGCCGGGCGAATTGCGGGCGCGGGCCGGGGGCCACGGTGAAGGTGACCTCCATGCGGTTCGTGTCATGGTCCACCGTCACGCGGCGGCGCACGGCGGCGAAGGGATGGCCGGCATTGCGCAGCGCGTCGCGCAGCCGCCCCTCGGCATCCAGCACTGGCTGGGCGCGGGCGGGGTCGCCCTCCTTCAGGCCAGTCTCCCCGGCATCGGCGATCGAGGCGCCGGCGGGTTCGGCCTGCAGCCGCACGGGCGCCAGGCGGTATTGCGGCCCCGGCTCCACCATGACGGAGACCGGCACCGGCTCCGCATTGCCCTCGCGCGCCAGCAGGCGCTCGGCCAGGCCCGGGCTGTCCGGCGCCTGACCGTCGATGGCGATGCGGGCGCTGCCGCCGTAATAGCCCTCGGAGCGCAGTGCATCGCGCATGTTGTCGGTCTCGGCCAGGGCGCGGCCGATCAGCCCGTAGGCATCCACCGGCGCGCTCTCGCGCAGCCGCTCCAGCGCGGAGGCATTGCGGATGGCGGTGTCCAGCGCCTCGTCGCCGGTTTCCGGCAGGGCCACGGTATAGGCGAGATTGGCCTCGTCCTGCGGCACCTCCGGCTGGCTGGCGGCCGGCGTGCCTGCGGCCCCGCTTTCCGCCCCCCGGCTTTCCGGCGCAGGCTGGGCGAAGGCGCGCAGCATGGCCGTGAGGGGAAGGGCACCCGCGACGGCGGCGGACAGGGCGACAAGGGCAAGTCGGGATTTGAGGCGCATCGTCTTAGGGAGTATGCCCTAGCACATGGATCCGACTCTTGCCGAAACACTCACGCGTTGGCGCAGGCATCTCCACGCCAACCCCAGCCTCACCCTGCATGAAGGGCCAACCGCCAAGTTCGTGGTGGACAAGCTGAGGGAGCTGGGTGTGACCGACATCGTCACCGATGTTGGGGGTCATGGCGTGGTGGCAACCCTGCACCGGCCCGGCAGCAACCGCAGCGTCGGCCTGCGCGCCGACATGGACGCGCTGCCGATCGAGGAGGCGGCGCAGGACCTGGCCTGGCGCAGCACCAACCCGGGCGTGATGCATGCCTGCGGACATGACGGCCACACCACGGCGCTGCTCGGCGCCGCGGCGCTGCTGATGCAGGATGAGAGCTGGTCCGGCACGGTGCGGCTGGTGTTCCAGCCGGCCGAGGAGGGCGGCGGCGGCGCCGCCTCCATGGTGCGCGACGGGCTGTTCCGGCGCTTCCCGATGGACCGCATCTTCGGCTGGCACAACTGGCCGGGCCTGGCCGCGGGCACCATCGCGGTGCATGACAGCGCGGTGATGGCCGCCGGCCGGCGCTTCGAGATCGTCGTGGAGGGCCATGCCGGCCACGCCGCGCTGCCGCACCTGACGCGCGACCCGATGGTGGCCGCCGGCCACGCCATCGTCGCCTGCCAGTCCATCGTGGCGCGCAACCTCGACCCGATGGAAACCGGCGTCGTCAGCCTGACCATGATCCATGGCGGCGAGGCGGAGAACCAGATCGCCGCCCGCGTCACCATCAAGGGCAGCATGCGCTTCATCAAGCCGGAGGTCGGGCGGGAGATCGAGGCGGGGCTGCAGCGCGTGGCGGAGGGCGTCTCGGCCACCTTCGGCGTGCAGGCCACCAGCCGCGTCTGGGGCGGCGTGCCCGTCACCGCCAACCACCCGGAGGCGCGTGAGCTGGCGGCCGGCGCGGCAGCGGCGGTGACCACGCTCCGCCGCGACATCGGGCCCGCCATGACCGGGGAGGACTTCTCGCACTTCCTGCATGAGGTTCCTGGCGCCTTCGTCTGGATCGGCAACGGCCCGGCCGAGGGTGGATGCGAGCTGCACAACCCGCATTACGACTTCAACGACGCCGTGCTGCCGGTGGCCAGCGGCTTCCTGGCGGAGACCGCCCGGCGTGCCCTGGCACAGGAGCCCGGCTGAAGGCAGCGTGGCGCGCATCTTCCGCCTGCCGCGGGAAACGCCGGAGGCATGGCCCAGGTTGCGCCGCGCAACCTGCCGTGGCCGCCACGGTTCCCGCCGCACCGTCTTTTGCCACCCCCCGCCGAGGAAGACCGCATGATCCCGCTTGCCCGCTCGCCCCGCATCGCCATCCCCAAGCTCGGGCTCGGCACCTGGAAGCTGGCCGGGCCGGAGGGGCAGGCGGCGGTGGAGAGCGCCCTGGCGCTCGGCTACCGCCATCTCGACACCGCCGACCGCTACGGCAACGAGGCGGAGGTGGGGGCCGGCCTCGCCGCCTCCGGCGTGGCGCGGGGGAATGTCTTCCTCACCAGCAAGGTCTGGTACGACAACCTGGCCCCCGCCGCGCTGCGGCGCTCGCTGGAAGGCTCACTGGCCAAGCTGGGCACGGACCATCTCGACCTGTTCCTGATCCACTGGCCGTCGCCGGAGATGGACCTTGCCGCGGCGGTGGCGGCGCTGGAGAAGGCGAAGGCGGAGGGGCTGGTGCGCCGCTGGGGCGTCTCCAACTTCCCGCTCGGGCTGATGCGGCAGCTGGAGGCGATGGGCGCGGAGCCCGCCTGCCTGCAGGTGGAATACCATGTGCTGCTCTCGCAGCAGCCGCTGCTGGAGTGGTGCCGGCCGCGCGGCATCGCGCTCGCCGCCTATTCGCCGCTGGGGCAGGGGGCGCTGGCCAGCCAGCCGGTGCTGGCGGAGATCGGCCGCAGGCACGGCGCCACGGGGCTGCAGGTGGCGCTGGCCTGGCTGCTGCGGCAGGAGATGGTGGTGGCCATCCCCAAGGCCAGCCGGCGCGAAAGCCAGCAGGCCAATCTCGACGCCGTGGCGCTGGCGGAGAGGCTGGACGCGGCGGATGTCGCCGCCATCGACGCGCTGCCGAAGGACTGGCGCCGCGTGAACCCCGACTTCGCGCCCGACTGGAACAGCTGAAGGCGGCGCCTCAGCCGCCAGGCTTCTCCCCGCCGCCGAGCAGCGTGGCCCAGACCGGGTCCTTGAGCTTGCCCAGGAAGGCGGTGTGGGCGGCGATCTCCGCCTCGCTCGGCACGACCGGGCGCGGCGCGCGCGCCACCGGCGCGGCATCGAGCTCGATCGCCGCCGGCGCCGCCACGCGCGGGGCCGAGGCCAAGGCGAGGTCCGGCTGCTTGCCGCCCATCAGCTCCAGATAGACCTGCGCCAGCAGCTGCACGTCGAGCAGCGCGTTGTGCGCGGTACGCATGGAGTTGTCGATGCCGTAGCGGCGGCAGAGCGCGTCCAGGCTGTTGGGCAGGCCGGGGAAGCGCTTCTTGGCCAGCACCAGCGTGTCCACCATGCGCGCCCGGTCGATCACGGGGTGGCCGGCCTTCTTCAGCTCGAAATCGAGGAAGGCGAAGTCGAACGGGGCGTTGTGCGCCACGACCGGGTCGTCGCCCAGGAACGCCAGCAGGGCGGGGGCGATCTCGGCGAATTTCGGCTTGTCCCGCAGCATGTCCCAGGTGAAGCCGTGCACCTTGGCCGCCTCCTCCGGCACCTCCCGCTCGGGGTCGATGAGCTGGTGGTAGAAGCGGCCGGTGGGGACGAGGTTGACCAGCTCCACCGCCGCCACCTCCAGCACGCGGTCGCCCGTGGCGGGGTCGAAGCCGGTGGTCTCGGTGTCGAGCACCAGGGCACGGCTCATCGGTCATTCTCCAGCAGGCGGCGGATGGCCCGGCGCGCATGGCCGCGCGACAGGCCGGTGCGGATGACATGGTCGGCGCGCCGGCGCTTCTCGGCATCCGGCGTCTGGCGGGCGAGGATGGCGTCCAGACGCTCCGGCGTCATGCCGCCGCGAGCCAGCACGCGGGCGCGCTGCACGGCGGCGGGGGCGGAGACCACCACCACCGCGTCGCACCGCGCCTCGCCGCCGGTCTCGAACAGCAGCGGGATGTCGAGCACCACGAGGCGCCGCCCGGCGCGGCGGGCGCGGGCCAGGAAGCGCCGCTCCTCCGCCCGCACCAGCGGGTGGACGATGCCCTCCAGCCGGCGCAGCGCGGCGCGGTCGGCCAGCACGACGCGGCGCAGCGCCTCGCGGTCCACCGCGCCGTCGCGCACCGTGCCGGGAAAGGCCTCGCCGATCGGCCGCACGGCGCGGCCGCCGGGGCCCTGCAGGGCATGCACGGCGGCGTCGGCGTCGAACACCGGCACGCCGAGCCGCCGGAAGGTGGCGGCGGCGGTGGACTTGCCCATGCCGATGCCGCCCGTCAGGCCCCAGATCTTCACGAAGCCACTTTCATGCGGGGTGGCGCGGGATGTCGGCGGCGACGAAGTCGCGCAGCGCCCGGTCCACCACCGGCTCCACCCCGAACCAGGCGGCGAAGCCGGGCCGCGCCTGGTGCAGCAGCATCCCCAACCCGTCGACGCCGCGCAGGCCGCGGGCGCGGGCGGCGGCCAGCAACGGCGTCTCCAGCGGCACATAGACGGCATCGGCCACCACCGCATGGGCGGGGAGGGGGGCGAGGTCGATCTCCAGCGGCGGCTGGCCGGCCATGCCGAGGCTGGTGGAATTGACCAGCAGCGCCGCGCCCTCCAGCGGCGGCGCCTCGGCCACCGCGACGGGGCCACCCAGCGCCCCGGCCAGCGCCTCAGCGCGCGCCCGGTTTCGGTTGACCAGGGTCAGGCGCGGGCAGCCGGCGTCGAGCAGGGCGGCCGCGATGGCGCGCGCCGCGCCGCCGGCGCCGAGCAGCACCGCCGGGCCATCCGCCGCCCGCCAGCCCGGGGCCTGCTCCCGCACGCTCTCCAGGAAGCCGTAGCCATCGGTGTTGGAGCCCTCGATGCGGCCCTCGCGGAACACCAGCGTGTTCACCGCCCCGGCGCGGCGGGCGCTCTCCGCCACCGAATCGCACAGGGCGAAGGCCGCCTCCTTGTGCGGGATGGTGACGTTGGCGCCCTGGAAGCCGAGCGAGACCAGGGCGCGCACGGCCTGCGCGAAGTCTTCCGGCCGCACCTGGAGCGGGATGTAGGTGCCATCGATGCCGTGCTGCCGCAGCCAGTGGCCATGCAGCCGGGGGGAGCGCGAATGCGAGGCCGGCCAGCCCAGCACGCCGGCCAGCCTGGCCTTGCCGGTGAGGATCGTCATGCGCCCATGAATCGGGCGTGGCGGCGGCTTGGTCAATGGGCCGCCGCCACGCCCCCTGGCATTCCGCGCCCCGCAATGCCACCACTTGGGGCGACGAAACGGCACACACGGAGCATTCCATGGCGCGTGGCTTGAAGGTCGCGGTCCAGATGGACCCGATCCAGGGGATCAACATCGACGGCGACAGCACCTTCGTGCTGATGCTGGAGGCGCAGGCGCGGGGCCACCAGCTCTGGCACTACCATGTGAAGGACCTGACGCTGGCCTCGGGCCGCGTGCTGGCGCGGATGCAGCCGGTCGAGGTGCGGCGGGAGAAGGGCAACCACTACACGCTGGGCGAGGCGGCGGAGCACGACCTCTCCACCATGGATGTGGTGCTGATGCGGCAGGACCCGCCCTTCGACATGGCCTACATCACGGCCACGCACATCCTGGAGCACATCCACCCCAAGACCCTGGTGGTGAACGACCCGGTGCATGTCCGCAACGCGCCGGAGAAGCTGTTCGTGATGCAGTTCCCGGAGCTGATGCCGGACACCATCATCACGCACGACCCGCTGGAGGTGCGGAAGTTCCGCCAGAAGCATGGCGACATCATCGTCAAGCCGCTGTTCGGCAATGGCGGGGCGGGCGTGTTCCACCTGCGCCCCGAGGATGGCAACCTCAACTCCCTGCTGGAGATCTTCGCCGAGCGCTCGCGCGAGCCGCTGATGATCCAGCAATACCTCCCCGCCGTGCGGCTGGGCGACAAGCGCATCATCCTGGTGGATGGCGTGCCGATGGGTGCCATCAACCGCGTGCCGGCCGAGGGGGAGAGCCGCAGCAACATGCATGTCGGCGGCCGCCCCGAGGCGGTGGCGCTGACCGAGCGGGACAAGGAGATCTGCGCCCGCATCGGGCCGGCCCTGAAGGAGCGCGGCCTGATCTTCGTCGGCATCGACGTGATCGGCGACTACCTGACCGAGATCAACGTCACCTCGCCGACGGGCCTGCAGGAATTGGCCCGCTTCGACGGCGTGCACCTGGAGAAGGCGATCTGGGACGCCATCGAGGCCAAGCGCTGAGACTCGAAGCAAAAAGATAGGGGTCCGGGGGAATTCCTTCCCCCGGCCTTTTTTCGGTGCTCAGACCAGCCGGATCAGCAGCAGGCTGACCAGCCCCAGCGCCAGCAGCGAGAGCATCACGGTGGCGGTGACCCGCCCGCCGGCCTTGGCCACCATCCGCACATCGACGCCGAGCCCCAGCGCCGCCATGGCCAGCAGCGTCAGCACGCCTGTCAGGGTGGCGAGCGGCGCCAGAAGTGCCTGCGGGATCAGCCCCAGCGCGCGCAGCGCCATCAGCCCCAGGAAGCCCAGGATGAACCAGGGCACCAGCTTGGCCAGGCCCAGCTTTTGCCCACCCGGCTTCTTCCCCTCCCGCTGCCCGGCGAGCAGGGAGAGGCCCAGCACCACCGGCCCCAGCATCAGCACCCGCACCAGCTTGACCAGCGTGCCGAGCTGCACGGCGAGCGCCCCCACCGGCGCCGTGGCCGCCAGCACCTGCGGCACCGCATAGACGGTGAGGCCCGCCAGCACGCCGTATTGCAGCTCACTCAGCCCCAGCACCGGCACCAGCAGCGGCAGCGACAACACCACCCCGACGCCGAGCACCGCCGTGAAGGCGATGGCGCTGGCCACGTCCTTGGCCTGGGCGCCGATCACCGGCGCCACGGCGGCGATGGCCGAGTTCCCGCAGATGGAGTTGCCGCAGGCCACCAGCATGGCCATGCGCTTCGGCAGGCCGAGCAGCCGCCCGAGGCCGTAGCTGAAGGCGATGGCCAGCAGCACCACCACGCCGATGCCCAGGATCAGCGCCGGCCCCGCCGCCAGCATGGCGGTGACGCTGAGCGAGGCGCCGAGCAGCATCACCGCCACCTCCAGCAGCGTCTTGGCGCTGAGGCCGATGCCGGGGGCGAAGCGGGCGGGCGGCACCCACAGGCTGCGCAGCACGGTGCCGATGAGGATGGCCAGCACCAGCGAATCCAGCCAGGCCCGGCCGAGGAAATGCGCCTGCGCCTGCGACAGCAGCGCGGCCGCACCGCCGACGACGGCGCAGAGCAGCACGCCCGGCGCCATGCGCCGCAGCCAGGCCAGGGCGGGATGCCCGGTATTCTTGTCCGGAGAGGCGGCGAGGGCAGGAGGAACAGGCGGCATGACAGAACCGTGGCGTTTGGGTGACGCCCATCCTGCCGCGCGCCGTATCATCGATCCAACGCGTTGTTCTTGTCATTCCGTTCGATAAAATCGAACGGTTGTCCTTGGGAGACCCCGCGTGACCCTGGAACAGCTCCGCATCTTCCTGGCGGTGGCCGAGCGCGAGCATGTCACCCGCGCCGCGGCGGCGCTGCACCTGACGCAATCGGCGGTGAGCGCCGCCATCCGCGCGCTGGAGGGGCGGCATGGCATCGCCCTGTTCCACCGCATCGGCCGGCGTATCGAACTGACCACGGAGGGGCGCATCTTCCGCACCGAGGCCGCCGCCGTGCTGGCTCGCGCCGAGGCGGCGGAGCTGGTGCTCTCCGAGCTGGGCGGCACGCTACGCGGCACGCTGCGGGTGCAGGCCAGCCAGACCGTGGCCAGCTACTGGCTGCCGCCGCTGCTGGTGCGCTTCCACGCCGCCTGTCCGGGCGTGGCGGTGGAAGTGGGCGCCGGCAACACCACCAGCGTGGTGGAGGCGGTGCTGCGCGGCGAGGCGGAGCTCGGCTTCGTGGAAGGCGAGGTGGCCGAGCCGGCCCTGCGCCAGGCGGTGCTGGCGCGCGATCAGCTCGTCATCGTCGTGGGGCCGCGGCATCCCTGGGCGCGGGCCGAATCGCTCCGCCTCGCCGACCTGCCGCAAAGCCGCTGGGTGATGCGGGAGGCCGGCTCCGGCACCCGTGCCGCCTTCGAGGAGCTGCTGCGCGGCGCCGGGCTGGCGCCCGAGGCGCTCTCGGTGATCCTGGAACTGCCCTCGAACGAGGCGGTGCTGGCGGCGGTGGAGGCCGATGGCGGCGCCACGGTGGTGTCCGAGCGGGCGGCGGGGCCGCATCTGGCCGCCGGCCTGCTGGTGCGGGCGCCCATCGTCCTGCCGCCGCGCAGCTTCAAGGCGCTGCGGCACCGGGAGCGCTATTCCAGCCGCGCCTCACGGGCGCTGCTGGCCCTCGCGGGCGCGGACGAGGCCGCTCAGTAGAGGCGCTTGTTGGGCCCGTAGGGCATCACCAGCTCGTTTTTGCCCACCATGTTGAGCAGGGCGCGGGCGCGCTCGTCGAGCTGGTCGCGGTCGATGCGGTCGCCGCGCAGGCCGGCGACGCGCCGCTCCATGGCGTCGCGCTCGCTCTCGGCCTGGGCCAGGGTGATGCGCGCGGTCTCGATCTCGGCCGCCTTCGCCTCGCGCGCCAGCGAACCCACGCGGGGCCCGTGCACCGCGTACCACGCGAAATGCCAGATCAGCCCCGCGAAGATCAGCGGCAGCCACAGAACCTGGATTGTCCGCTTGATGGCCCGCATCGATCCCACTCCGCACACCGCACCGCACCGCACCGCACCGCACCGCACTGCAAGAAGGATTAACGGCAGGTGAAAGGTGTTGTGCAAGAGGAGGATAGCGGTCGCTCCTGGTTTCGCGCGGCAGCGTGGCGCGGCGGCCACGAAAAAGCGAGGAGGCGAAGGCCGGGGGCGGCTGCGCCCCCGGCCTTCCGGCCGCGCCTCAGCGCTTCAGGATGGAACGGCCGGCATAGCGCGCGGCCGGGCCGAGGCCCTGCTCGATGCGGATGAGCTGGTTGTACTTGGCCAGCCGGTCCGAGCGGGAGAGCGAGCCGGTCTTGATCTGGCCGCAGTTGGTGGCCACGGCGAGGTCGGCGATGGTGCTGTCCTCCGTCTCGCCCGAGCGGTGCGACATGACGGCCGTGTAGCCGGCGCGGTGCGCCATCTCGACGGCCTCCAGCGTCTCGGTCAGCGAGCCGATCTGGTTCACCTTCACCAGGATCGAGTTGCCGGTCTTGCGCTCGATGCCCTGGCGCAGCCGCTCGGGGTTGGTGACGAACAGGTCGTCGCCGACGAGCTGCACCGTGCCGCCGAGGCGGTCGGTCAGCAGCTTCCAGCCCTCCCAGTCATCCTCGGCGCAGCCATCCTCGATGGAGATGATGGGAAACTTGGCGCAGAGGTTCGCCAGGTAGTCCACCATGCCGGCGGCGTCGAGCTTCTTGCCCTCGCCCTCCATGTCGTAGACGCCGCCCTTGAAGAACTCGGTGGAGGCGCAGTCGAGGGCGAACATGATGTCCTCGCCGACGCGGTGGCCAGCGGCCTCGCAGGCCTTGGCGATGAAGCCCAGCGCCTCATCGGCCGACTTCAGGTCCGGCGCGAAGCCGCCCTCGTCGCCCACATTGGTGTTGTGGCCGGCATCGTGCAGCGCCTTCTTCAGGCTCATGAACACCTCGGAGCCGATGCGCGCGGCCTCGGCGGAGGAGCCGGCGGCGACCGGCATGATCATGAATTCCTGGATGTCGATCGGGTTGTCCGCGTGCTGGCCGCCATTGATGATGTTCATCATCGGCACCGGCAGGGTGCGGGCGAAGACGCCGCCGACATAGCGGTAGAGCGGCACGCCGTAATGCTCGGCAGATGCCTTGGCGGTGGCGAGCGACACGGCGAGGATGGCGTTGGCGCCGAGACGCGACTTGTTCGGCGTGCCGTCGAGCGCGATCATCGTCTCGTCGATCTTGACCTGCTCGGTGGCATCCATGCCGGAGAGCGCGTCGAAGATCTCGCCCTCGACATTGGCGACCGCCTTCTGCACGCCCTTGCCGTGGAAGCGGGCCTTGTCGCCGTCGCGCAGCTCGACGGCCTCATGCGCGCCGGTGGAGGCGCCCGAGGGGACGGCGGCGCGGCCGATGGCCCCGCTGTCCAGCACGACATCGACCTCGACGGTGGGGTTGCCGCGCGAATCGAGGATCTCGCGGGCGATGATGTCGGCAATGGCGGTCATTCCGGGTCCCTCTGGATATGTCGGACGGGGTAAGTCGGACCCTGCGCGGATAGGATAGTGGGGCGGTGAGGGCAAGGGGCGCGGCCACCCACGATTCCGTATCCGCCCTGCCATATCCGGCCGGGACGCTCCCGCGTCAGCCGGCGCGGCTGGACGGCGCGGGAGGGGCGGTGGCGAGGCTGGCGCCGCGCTTGGCGGCGTACATGGAGTCATCCGCATGGCGCAGCAGCGCCGCGGCATCCGTGCCGTGCTCGGGATAGAGGGCGGCGCCGAGGCTGGCGCCGACCGAGAGGCGGTGCTCGCCATAGGTCATGGGCTGGGTGATCAGCGCCAGGATGCGGTCCGCCACGCCGCGCCAGAGGTTGCCCGTCGGCACCGACAGCAGCACCACGAACTCGTCGCCGCCGAGCCGCGCCACCGTGTCGGTCGGGCGCAGCGCGCCGCGCAGGCGCAGTGCCACCTGCCGCAGCACAACGTCGCCCGCCTCGTGCCCGAGCGTGTCGTTGATGGCCTTGAACCGGTCGAGGTCGATGAAGAGCAGCGCCAGGCGCGTCTGGTCCTGCTTCGCGGTCTCCAGCGCCTCCTTCAGCCGCTGTTCCAGCAGCAGGCGGTTGGGCAGGCCGGTCAGCGCGTCGTGCGTCGCCTCATGCGCCAGCCGCGCCGCGATCTCGGCGGTCCTGTCGGAATGCCGGGCCATGCCGAGCAGCAGCCAGCGCACCACCAGGGTCAGCGCCACGCCGCTCAGCAGCACGGCGACCGGCAGCGGCGCAAGATGCGGCAGGGTGGCCGGCCGGCTGACCTCCACCACCCAGACGCGCCCGGCCACGGTCAGCGGCGCCTCCAGCCGCTGCGGCGCGCCGAGGAGGCTGGCGGGCGAGGCGTGGGCCGCCTGGCTGTCGAACAGAAGCGCCGCCGGGCCTTGCCCCTCCCGCGCGTCGCCCCGGTCCTCGACGCGGATGCGGTAGCCTTTCAGATGCTCCTCCAGCAGGGAGGAGAGCAGGTCCGTGGTCCGGAACACGCCGCTCACCTGGCCAAGGAAGGCGGCGCGCCGCTGCGCCTCCGTCCAGAGCGGCGCATCGCGCCGGTACACCGCGTGGCGGATGACGAAGCCCGCGGCGCCCTGCAGCAGGGTGAGGGGCGGGGAGGCGATCGGCTCGCCCGTGTCGCGCGTGCGCTCCATGGCGCGGCGGCGGCTGGGCTCGGCGGTGTTGTCGTGGCCGAAGGCGGCCTCGTTGCCGGCCATCGGCTCGTTGTAGAGGACCGGGATGTAGAAGTCCCGCTCGCCGGCCGGGTGGATGGCGTAGTCCGGATAGCCATGCGGGTCGAGGCTGGTATCGGCCCGCACCTGGGCCTCGAAGGCGGCCTTCTCGGCAGCCGGCACCAGGGGCGCGTACTGGATGGCGATCACGCCCGGGAAGCGCTCCGGCAGGTGCAGGCTGTTGAAATGCTCGCGGAACTCGGCGCGGCTGACATGCCGGTGCACGCTGAACAGGCCGCGGAAGCCGGCCACCAGGTCCAGCGCCCGCAGCATCCGCTCCTCCACCAGGCGGGTGATGTGCTGGCTGGCCTGCTGGAAGCTGCGGCTGGCCTCCTCATCGGTCCGGCGGGCGGTCATGTGCCAGGCCAGGAGCGACAGCACGAGGCCGCAGGCGAGCACGAACATGGCGGATTGCCGCAGGAGCGGCGCACGCCTGTTCAACGCCGTAGTGGCAACACCCATTCCTGCCCGTGCCTTCGCCCGCTCCTCCGCTCCAGACGGCACCAGCGCCATCCCCGGGAGGGATGGCGCCAGTCTCGGCTCTTGTTATTTCATTACCGTTAAAGGGCCGGAGGAAGGCCGCCGCGGCGGGGCAGGGTCAGACCAGCCGCGCCTGCTTCACCGCCGCGCCGACGAATCCGGCGAAGAGCGGATGCGGCTGGAAGGGCTTCGACTTCAGCTCCGGATGGTACTGCACGCCGATGAACCATGGGTGGTCCGGATACTCGACGATCTCCGGCAGCAGCCCGTCTGGCGAGAGGCCGGAGAAGCGCAGCCCCGCCGCCTCCAGCCGCTCGCGGTAGCCGATGTTCACCTCGTAGCGGTGGCGGTGGCGCTCCTCGATCTGCGCCTGGCCATAGACCTGCCGCACCAGCGAACCCTCGGTGAGGGCGGCCGGATAGGCGCCGAGGCGCATGGTGCCGCCGAGATCGCCCTCGGCATGGCGCTTCTCCCGCTCATTGCCGCGCAGCCACTCGGTGAGCAGGCCGACCACCGGCTCCTCGCTGGGGCCGAACTCGGTGGAGGAGGCCTTGTCCAGCCCGACCAGGTTCCGCGCCGCCTCGATCACCGCCATCTGCATGCCGAAGCAGATGCCGAGGAAGGGGATCTTCCGCTCGCGGGCGAAGCGCACCGCCTCGATCTTGCCCTCCGCGCCGCGCTCGCCGAAGCCGCCCGGCACCAGGATGCCGTGCACGCCGGAGAGCCGCTCCACCGCGTTCGGCGTCTCGAAGATCTGGCTGTCCACCCAGTCCAGCTTCACCTTCACGCCGTGCTGGATGCCGCCATGGGCCAGCGCCTCGGCCAGCGACTTGTAGGCGTCGAGCAGGGTGATGTACTTGCCCACCACCGCAATCTTCACCTCGCCCTCCGGGTTATCGAGCCGGTGGACGATGCGCTGCCAGTTGGACAGGTCCGGCTCGCCGTAGATCGACAGGCCGAAATGGCGCAGCACCTCGCGGTCCAGCCCCTCGGCGTGATACTGCAACGGCACGGCGTAGATGCTGGAGGCGTCGAGCGCCGGGATCACGCTCTCCGGCCGCACGTTGCAGAACAGCGCGATCTTGCGGCGCTCATTCTCCGGAATCGGGCGGTCGCAGCGGCAGAGCAGGATCTGCGGCTGGATGCCGAGGCCGAGCAGCTCCTTCACCGAGTGCTGGGTCGGCTTGGTCTTCAGCTCGCCGGCGGAGGGGATGTAGGGCACCAGGGTGAGGTGCATGAACAGGCTGCGCTGCGGCCCCAGCTCGTTGTGCAGCTGGCGCAGCGCCTCCAGGAAGGGCAGGCTCTCGATGTCGCCCACTGTGCCGCCGACCTCGACCAGCACGAAGTCCAGCCCGTCCGTGTCGGCCTTGGCGGCTTCCTTGATGGCGTCGGTGATGTGCGGGATGACCTGCACGGTGCCGCCCAGGTAGTCGCCGCGCCGCTCCTTGGCGATCACGTCGGCATAGATGCGGCCCGAGGTGAAGGAATCGCCCCTGGTCGCGTGCACGCCGGTGAAGCGCTCATAATGGCCGAGGTCGAGATCGGCCTCGGCGCCGTCGTCGGTGACGAACACCTCGCCGTGCTGATACGGGCTCATCGTGCCCGGATCGACGTTGAGGTAGGGGTCAAGCTTGCGAATGCGGACCTTGTAGCCCCGCGCCTGCAGGAGCGCGCCGAGGCTTGCCGCCGCGATGCCCTTGCCGAGAGAGGAAACCACGCCGCCGGTGATGAATACGAACCGCGTCATGGGCGACCTTTCTAACGCGCCGCGCGGCCGCCGGGAACCCGGCGGCACGGCAAGGCTGATGTTTCCACAATGCAAGGGTCCGGCCGGACCCTTGGTTCGGGCGCCGCCGCCAGGGCAGGGCTCCCATAAAAGCGGTTCGGGCGCCGGGGGGGTCCCCCGGCGCCCGATTCGGCGGATCAGTTGGTCGGCACGGAGGCCGGGGGCGGCGCCGCCGGCGGCTGGGCCGGGGCGGGCTGCGCCGCGTTGGGCTGGAGCGGCTGCTCGCCGGTGGCGGCGGGCGGCGGCGGCGCGTCCAGGATGGAGCCGCGCCGGGCCTCGCCACGGCCGAGCAGCGCCATGGCCAGCGCCAGCACCATGAACAGGGTGGCCAGCACGCCGGTGGTGCGGGTCAGCAGGTTGGCGGTGCCGCGGCCGCTCATGAACGACCCCATGCCCTGCGAGGAGCCGATGCCGAGCCCGCCGCCCTCGCTGCGCTGCAGCAGGACGACGCCGATCAGCGCGAGGGTCACGAACAGATGCAGGACGAGCAGGACGGTCATCATGGCGGTGCGCTCTTAGCCGCGTTCCGCGGGCGGCGCCAGCGGCAAGGTGGCCCGCCGCCCCGCTTTGGCGGTGAAAGATGCCGCGCCCCCCCCGGCTGCGGGGACGCCGCGGCGGGATCATTCCCGCAGCGAGGCCGGGTCGGGGATATCGAGGCGGAAGGTCGGGCCCTCCCAGCATGGCTCGCCGCCGAGCTTCTGGCTCAGCGCCAGGATCAGCCGCATGCCGAGTCCGTCGCTCTCCGCCGGGTTGAAACCGGGCGGCATGCCGCCGCCCTCGTCCGTCACCTCCAGCCGCAGCCCGCCGGTGGCGTCGTCGCGCAGGCAGCGGATGGAGACGGCACCGGCGCCATACTTGGCGGCATTGGTCACCACCTCGGTGATGATGAGGCCAATGGTGATAGCCTCGTCGGCTGGGCATTCATGCGCATCGGCCAGCACACGCATGGGGCGGCCGGAGTCGCGCAGCCCGGCCGAGCGCTCCAGGTCGCTGCACAGCCCGCCGAGATAGTCGCCCAGCTCCACCGAGCCGATGCGGTCGGAACGGTAGAGCCGGTCATGCACCAGGGCGATGGTGGAGACGCGTTGCGCCGCCTCCTCCAGCGCCTCCCGCGCACCGCCGGTCGAGAGGCGGGCCTGCAGGGAGAGGAGGGAGCGGGTGACCGTCAGGCTGTTCTTCACCCGGTGGTCCACCTCCCGCATCAGCAGGTCCTTCTCGTGCAGCAGGGCGTCGCGCGCGGCCACCGCCTCCTCCGCCTCGCGGGCGCGGGCGGCGGCCAGCTCGGCCAGACGCTGCATCTCGCGCTCCCGCAGCTCGCGGTCCAGCGCCAGGCCCAGCGTGTTGGCCAGGGCCTGGAGGAAGTTCACGTCGCGCGGGGTGAAGTCGCCATCGTCGCGGCTGTCCACCTCCAGCACGCCGAAGGGCTCGGCCTCGCCGCGGATGACCACGTTGACGGCGCGGCGGATCCCGTGCTCGGCCATCAGCGCCGGCGTGCGGAAGCGGCTCTCGCCGGCGAGATGGTTGGAGATGACGGGGCGGCCGCTGCGGAAGGCGAAGCCGGCCGGGCTTTCCATGTCGCTGCCGATGCGCGCCGTGCCCACATTGCCCTCGCGCCAGCCCATGCCGGCCCGCAGCAGGAAGCATTGATCCTCGGGTTGGTATTCCAGCACCTTGCTGAAGCTGCCCCCCATGCCTTCGGCGGCCAGCCGCGCCGCCGTCTCCAGCAGGGGCTGCAGCCCCTCGCGCCGCAGCGCGGCAAGGCCGAGCTCCGCGATCAGCGCCTGCTGCCGCAGGCGTATGGTCAGTTCTTCGGTCGAATTCATGAAGTCACCCGGCCAGATTGCGGGATGCGCGGGGGGAGGGGGCGTTCCAGGGTGCCGCTCCGCTTCGGCTGCCGTGTCATAAGGGCGCAGGGCGGCGCGGTGAAATCCTTTTACCGCGAGCGGAACAGGAGGCGCGGCCGTGCCTAGACCGGCGCGCCCCCGGGGGCGGCGCTCTCCCGGGCCAGCTCGCCCACCAGGCCGAGGGCGGTGGCGACGCTGGCCGCCCGCACCGCATCCCGGTCGCCGGGGAAGACGCAACGCCGGTGCAGGGTCTCCCCCCCGCGCCGGCTCGCCGCGATGTGCACCAGCCCCACCGGCTTGCCCGGCGTGGCGCCGCCCGGCCCGGCGATGCCGGTGAGCGAGACGGCGAGGTCGGCGCCGGAATCGCGCAGCGCACCCTCCGCCATGGCGCGCGCCACCGGCTCCGACACGGCGCCATGCGTGGCCAGCATCGGCTCCGGCACGCCCAGCATCCGCGCCTTGGCGGCGTTGGAATAGGTGACATAGCCGGCCAGCAGCGTGGCGGAGGAGCCGGGCACCGCCGTCAGCACGGCGGAGACCAGCCCGCCGGTGCAGCTCTCGGCGGTGGCGAGCGTCAGGCCGAGCGCCTGCAACTCCGCCAGCAGGGTGGCGGCGGCGGCGCGGGTGGTGGCGTCCAGCATCGTCAGAACCCTCCCTCGGGCAGGCCGAGCGCGGCGGCGGCGGCACGCAGCGCCAGGATCACGGTGGCGGCCAGGGCACCGGCGATGATGTCGTCCAGCATCACGCCCGTGCTGCCCTTGCGGCGGTCCGCCCAGCCCACCGGGCCGGGCTTGGCGATGTCGAACAGGCGGAACAGCAGGAAGGCCAGGATCAGCCCCGGTGCTCCGGCGCCGAGCGGCAGCGCGGCGAGGGCGAGGCACTGACCCGCCCCCTCATCCACCACCACCCAGCCGGGATCGGCGCGGGCCTCGGGCAGCCGCTCCACCGCCCACCAGCCGAGCAGGGCCAGCAGGGCGGCCAGCGCCAGGCAGCCCTCCGGCCCCAGCAGCGCCGCCGGCAGTACCAGGGCGGAGCCCCAGCTGCCCGGCGCCGGGCGCAGGAAGCCCACGCCGCCCATGCTGGCCACCAGACGCGGCAGCAGCCCGCCCGCCGCCAGGGCGGGGGTGGGAACGGGAAGGGGGGCGGGCGCCATCGGCTCGGACATCAGCGCGCGACGCCCACCGGCAGCCAGGGCTTCAGCGGGTGGTCGAGCGCGCCCTCGCCGGCCAGGGCGCGGTAGATGACGGCATTCTCCACCACGCGCTGGGCGTAGTTGCGGGTCTCGGAGAAGGGGATCTGCTCCATCCAGTCGATCATGTCCTGGCCGCCGGCGGCGGCGGGCGGGCGCGGGTCGCCATAGGTGACGAGCCACTCATCCACCCGGCGCGGCCCGGCATTGTAGGCCGCCGCCGCCATGGCGAGGTTGCCGAAGCGGGCAAGCTGGTCGCCCAGATATTGTGCGCCGAGCCGCAGATTGTGCTCCGGCTGGCTGGTGAGCCAGCCGGGCTGGTGCGGCACGCCGAGCTGCCGCGCCACCAGGGTGGCGGTGCCGGGCAGCAGCTGCATCAGCCCCCGCGCATTCGCCGGGGAGAGGGCGGTGGGGTCGAAATTGCTCTCCTGCCGCGTCACCGCATAGACGAAGGCGGGCTCCACCCCGGTGCCATTGGGCGAAGCGGTGGCGGGCAGGGCGTAGGGGGTGGGCCAGCCCTCGGGCAGCAGCATCACCCCGTCGGCCCCGGCGCGGCGCGCCACCCACACGGCATGGTCCTGCCGGCCGATGCTGTTGGCCAGCCGCGCCGTCAGCACCTGCTCGGCGGCGTCCGGCGCCGTCTCCTCCAGCCGCAGCAGAAACAGGCGGGCGCGGGCGGTGTCGCCGAGGTCGGCGAGGGTCAGCACGGCCTGCACCAGCTCCTTCTCCAGGAAGGCCTCGGCGGCGCCGGGGGCGGGCTGCGGCGGGCGGGTGGCGGCGATGCGCGCGGCCAGCTGCGGCGCGCCCTCGCCCAGCGCCAGGGCGCCGAGCTGGCCGTAGAAGGCGGTGGGCAGGGCGGCGGCGGCGGCGTAGTGGCCGCGCGCCGCCTCGGCCTGCCCCTGCGCGGCGGCGGCGCGGCCACGCCAGTAATGCGCCCGGGCATTGGTGATGACGCTGTCGCTGTCCCGCCCCAGCACGGCGAAATGGCGGGCGGCGCGGGCCGGGTCCTCCAGCCGCCGCAGCGCGATGAAGCCGGCCAGGAACTCCGCCTCGTGCAGCCCCTCGCCGGCGCTCTGGCCATGCTGGGCAGCGGTGCGGTAGGCGTTGGGCACGTCGCCCAGCCGCAGCAGCTTGCGCGAGAGCACCTGCCGCTCCGTCCAGACGGCACGCGCCGCCTCGGGCGTGAGGTCACGCTGCAGGGGCTCGGCGCGCTGCCACACGGCGGCGGCCTCGCGGTCGCGCTCCTGCCGGCGGAGATAGCGGGCCAGCTCCAGCGAGAGGCCGAGATCCTCGCCCGCGCGGGCCAGCGCCCCGGCCTCGGCGCCCGGCTGCTCGGCGGCCATGGCGAGGCGCAGCTCGGCGGCGAGGCGGGCCTCGGGCGGCAGCAGCGGCAGCATCCGCGCGGCGGCGGCGCCCTGCCGCGCCCAGGCCAGGCGCTCATAGCGGGCGCGGTGGTCGGCCGGCGTCAGCACGCTGCCGAGGGCGGCCAGGAAGCCGGCCTCCGCGCCCGGGTCGGCGGGGGCGTCGCGCCAGCCTTCCTGCACCGCGCGGCGGGCGCCGGCGGCGTCGCCCTGGCGCTGCAGCGCCTCGGCATATTGCCGCACCGCCACCAGGCCGCGCGGCGGGGTGCGGGCGAAGAGGCGCAGGACCAGCGCGTCGTCGGCCAGCACCGGCAGGCTTTCCTCGCCGCGCAGCGCCAGGGTCTGCGGCAGCGGCCAGGCCGGGTTGGCGGCGGTGAAGTCCGCCACCTCCTGCGCCGTGGCGAGGCCGCGCACCTGCAGCCGCAGCCAGGTGAAGATCTTCGCCGCCAGCGGGTCGGCGCCCTGGCTGGCAATGCTCTCGGCCTCGCTCCAGCGGCCGGCCTGCGCGGCCACCATGGCGGCGCGGCCGGTGGCGCGGGCGCTCTCCGTCGCCCAGGGCTGCGCTTCCGCCGTGGCGGCGAGAGGCGGCGCGAGGAAGGCCAGGGCCAGCAGCGGAGCGGCGAGCAGGCGGTGGCGGAGGGCGGGGCGGAAGCCAGGGCGGCGCGGCGCGGGGCACATGGGACCGGACCCTAGCCGATCGGTCCCGCCTTGTCCCGCGCGGCGGAAGGGCAACCATGCGCGCGTGCCGCTTGTGTGGCGCCGCCGCCGCGCCTAGCTTCCCGCCTCTGCGGGCGCGCCGCCGCGCCACGCCGCCAGCCACTCCGGGAAGGAAAGTCTCGTCCGATGTTCAAGGGATCCCTCGTCGCGCTGATCACGCCGATGACCGAGGCCGGCGCCGTGGACGAGAAAGCCTTCCAGGATTTCGTCAACTGGCAGGTGGCCGAGGGCACCAGCGGCCTCATCCCCGTGGGCACCACCGGCGAGAGCCCGACCCTGTCGCATGAGGAGCACCACCGCGTGGTGGCGCTGTGCGTCGAGGCGGCGGGCGGGCGGGTGCCGGTGATCGCCGGCACGGGCAGCAACAGCACGGCCGAGGCGATCGAGCTGACCCGCCACGCCAAGGCGGCCGGCGCCGACGCCGCCCTGGTGGTGACGCCCTACTACAACAAGCCGACGCAGGAAGGCCTCTACCTGCACTTCACCGCCATCGCCGACGCGGTGGACCTGCCGATCATCATCTACAACATCCCGCCCCGCAGCGTGATCGACATGTCGGTCGAGACCATGGCGCGGCTGGCGAAGCACCCCAACATCATCGGCGTGAAGGACGCGACGGCGAACCTGACCCGCCCGCTGCACACCCGGCTCGCCTGCGGCACCGATTTCTGCCAGCTCTCGGGCGAGGACCACACGGCGCTCGCCTTCCGCGCCGCGGGCGGCGTGGGCTGCATCAGCGTGACGGCCAATGTGGCGCCGCGCCTCTGCGCCGAGATGCACGCCGCCTGGGAGGCCGGGCGGATCGAGGAGGCGATGGCCATCCAGGACCGGCTGACGCCGCTGCACGACGCGATGTTCTGCGAGACCTCGCCCGGCCCGGTGAAGTACGCCGCCAGCCTGCTGGCCAAGTCCTCCGCCTTCTGCCGCCTGCCCATGGCGCCGGTGGCCGATGCCACCCGGGCGCGCGTGAAGGCGGCCATGGTCACGGCCGGCCTGCTCAACTGAGGCGCCCGCCGCACTGAAACCGGGGCGGGGCGGGCGCCGTTCCTTCCTGCCCAACGCCTCCCCGCCGCCACCCTCCCACCCCCGGCGGGGACGAGACTGAGAGAACGATGGCCGAGCCCCGCAAGAAATCGCTGATCTCCCACGGCACCGCCGCGCAGAACCGCAAGGCGCGCTTCGACTACAAGATCGGCGACACCTACGAGGCCGGGCTGGTGCTGATGGGGCCGGAGGTGAAGTCCCTGCGCGCCGGCCGCGCCGCCATCGCCGAGGCCTGGGCCGGCGAGCGCGACGGCGAGCTGTGGCTGTTCAACTGCTACATCCCGGAATGGCAGGCGGGCAGCTTCGTCTCGCAGTTCGAGCCGCGCCGGCCGCGCAAGCTGCTGCTGAAGAAGAAGCAGATCGAGAGCCTGACCGGCGCCGTGGCGCGCGAGGGCGTGACGCTGGTGCCGCTGGAGATCCTGTTCAACGACCGCGGCATCGCCAAGGTCGTGCTCGGCCTGGGCGAGGGCAAGAACAAGGCCGACAAGCGCCACGCCATCGCCGCGCGCGACTGGCAGCGCGACAAGGCCCGGCTGATGCGCGACAAGGGCTGAACGGCTCTTCCGGGCAGGCCCTAGCCGGCGCCGCGGCCGAGCAGCGCCGCCACCCGCAGCGCGCTGGCCAGCGGCAGCTCGGGGTCTTCCCGCGCCGCGTCCAGCCGCTGCACCAGGGCGGAGAGGGCCAGCCCCTCCGCCGCCGCCATCGCCTCCAGCGCCGCCCAGAAGGCCGGCTCCAGCGCCACGCTGGTGCGGTGGCCGGCCAGGGTGAAGGAGCGCTTCTGGAGGTGGGCGCCGGTCATCGGCGGTGGCTCACCCGGCCCCGGCCAGGGTGGCGCCGGGGCTGACCATCTCCTCCGGCTTCACCCAGGCGTCGAAATCCTCGGGCTTCACATAGCCGAGCCGCTCGGCGGCGTCGCGCAGCGTCAGGTTCTCGGCCAGCGCCTTCTTGCCGATCTGCACCGCCTTGTCGTAGCCAATGCGCGGGTTCAGCACCGTCACCAGCATCAGCGACTTCGCCAGGTTCTCGGCGATGCGCGGCCGGTTCGGCTCCAGCTTTTCCACCATGTTGTGGGCGAAGCTCTCGGCGGCGTCGGCCAGCAGCGTCACGGATTGCAGCGTGGCGTTGATGATGACGGGCTTGAAGACGTTCAGCTCCAGGTGGCCCTGCGCGCCGGCTACGGTGATGGCGGTGTGGTTGCCCATCACCTGCGCCGCCACCATGGTCAGCGCCTCCGACTGCGTCGGGTTGGTCTTGCCCGGCATGATGGAGGAGGACAGCCCGTCCGCCGGCACGACCAGCTCGGAGAAGCCGGAGCGCGGCCCGCTGCCCAGCAGGCGGATGTCGTTGCCGATCTTGGTGAGCGACACGGCCAGGGTGTTCAGCACCCCCGACAGCTCGACGAAGGAATCCTCCGCCCCCATCCCCTCGAACTTGTTGGGGTTGGGCTGGAAGTCGAGCCCGGTGAGCGCGCGCACCCGCTCGCAGAAGGCGGTGTCGAAGTCAGGATGGCGGTTGAGGCCGGTACCGACGGCGGTGCCGCCCTGCGGCAGCAGGCGCAGCCGGGGCAGGGCGCCGCGCAGCCGGTCCTGGCCATGCGCCACCTGCGCGGCCCAGGCGGCGAATTCCTGGCCCAGCGTCACCGGCACCGCGTCCATCAGGTGGGTGCGGCCGACCTTGACGATGTCGCCCCATTCCGCCGCCCGCTTCTCCAGCGCCGCCCGCAGCACGCCGAGCGCCGGGATCAGCCGCTGCTCCACCGCCTCGGTGGCGGCGATGTGCATCATGGTGGGGAAGCTGTCGTTGGAGGACTGGCCGCGGTTGACGTGGTCATTGGGATGCACCGGCTTGCGGGTGCCGAGGGGCTGCCCCAGCATCTCGTTGGCGCGGTTCGAGATGACCTCGTTGGCGTTCATGTTGGTCTGGGTGCCGGAGCCGGTCTGCCAGACGGGAAGGGGGAAGTCGGCATCGCGCTCGCCCGCGGCGATCTCGGCGGCGGCGGCGATGATGGGGTCGGCGATCTCGGCCGGCAATTCGCCCAACGCCTTGTTGGCCTCGGCGGCGGCCTGCTTCTGCAGGCCCACGGCGCGGATCAGGATGCGCGGGAAGCGCTCCGTGCCGATCCGGAACAGGCGGCGGGCCCGCTCGGTCTGCGGGCCCCAGTAGCGGGCAGCCTCGATCTCGATGGTGCCGAGGCTGTCCGTCTCGGTGCGGGTCTCTGCGTGCGTCTCGGGCATGGGATGTCCCTTCCTGCGGTCCGGTTCAGGTAGGGAGCGAAGCAGACCCCGCACAGGTTGCCACGCCGCCGGATATGCCCCGCGGCGCGGTCACGGCTCACCAGCCGTAGTGGCGGCGCGGCGGGGGCGCGTAGTAGGCGACCGGCGGCGGCTCGTAATACACCACGGGCGGCGGGGGCGGCGGTGCGTAGTAAGCCACCGGCGGCGGCGCGTAATAGGCCACGGGCGGCGGCGGCGGGGCGTAGTAGTAGGCCGGCGGCGGTGCCGCCTGGGCGGTGGCGGCGCTGCCGACCAGCGCGCCCACGGCCAGGCCGCCGATGATGCCGGCCACGACCGCACCGCCATTGCCGCCACCGCGGTGGCGGTGCCAGTCCCCCGCCTGCGCGGCTGGGCTGGCGAGGCCAATGGCCGCCAGGGCGGCACCGGCAAGGAACAAGGAGCGGAACGGGGTCATGTGGGTCGCCCTCCTGGGCTCTATCCTCCCACTATAGCGCCGATTGGCGCCGGAATAAGGCGAAGCAGGGGCGCGATGATGGCGCGCCGGGCCTGCGCCCGGCGCGGGGCCGCCGCCTGCCCTCAGGCGCGGGCGCCGTAGGTGGCCAGCTCGATCAGGTTGCCATCCGGGTCCCGGCAATAGACGGAGGTGATGGGGCCGAGGGCCCCCGCCTTCGCCACCGGCCCCAGCTCCACCGTCACGCCGCATTCGTGCAGGTGGGCGATGACGTCCTGCGCCGTGACGGCGACGACGAAGCAGAGATCCTGGCAGCCCGGGGCGGCGGCGGGGCCGGTGAACCAATCCTCCTGCGTCGCCGTCTCCGGGCGCAGGTTGATCTTCTGGCCGCCGAACCGCAGCGCGTTGCGGCGCTGCTCGCCGAAGGCCTCGCGGTCCATGCCCAGCACGCGCTGGTACCAGGAGGCCGTGATCTCCACATCCCGGCAGGTGATCACCAGGTGATCCAGCCGGTCCACCGCGAAACGCATGCTCAGCTTCCTCCCTCGCCGCGCGCCGGCTCATGCGGCGCCGGACGCAGCCGGGCCGTCACCTCGATCTCGATCCGCATGGCATCCGTCTGCAGCCCGGCATGGATCATGGTGGAGGCCGGGCGGGCCCGGCCCAGCCACCTCCGCGTGACGGGCCAGCAGAGCGGCCAGTCCTCCCGCCGCGGCACGATGAAGGTGGCGCGCACCACGTCGTCGAGCGTGGCGCCGGCCTGCTCCAGCGCGGCGGCGATGTTGCGGAAGGTCTGCTCGCACTGCTCCGCCACGCCCTCGGCGATGGTCATGGTGGCGTAGTCGTAGCCGGTGGTGCCGGAGACATAGACGGTGTCTCCCACCACCACGGCACGTGAGTAGCCGATCTCTTCCTCGAAGCGGCTGCCCGAGGAGATCAGGCGGCGTTCCATGCGGTGCTCCTCAGCCCGTGGCGGCGGGGCAGGGTTGCGCCCGGCGGACCCGTTCCGCCTGGGCCGGGAAGCGCGCCAGCCTGTCGGCCGGGCGCACGGGGCGGGCCACCAGCTCTCCGCCGCAATTGGGGCACCGCCCGCCGAGCCGCGCCGTGGCGCAGTCCCGGCAGAAGGTGCACTCGAAGGAGCAGATCAGCGCCTGCCGCGAATCGGGCGGCAGGTCGCGGTCGCAGCATTCGCAATTGGGGCGGAGCGCCAGCATGGCCGCGCTCTTACTCCAGCCCGTCGTAGAAGTCGTTGCCCTTGTCGTCCACCACGATGAAGGCGGGGAAGTCCTCCACCTCAATGCGCCAGACGGCTTCCATGCCGAGCTCCGGGTATTCCAGCACCTCGACCTTGCGGATGCAGTCCTGCGCCAGCCGCGCCGCCGGGCCGCCGACCGAGCCGAGATAGAAGCCGCCATGCGCCTTGCAGGCGTTGGTGACGGCCTTGGAGCGGTTGCCCTTGGCAAGCATCACCAGGCTGCCGCCGGCGGCCTGGAAGGCGGCCACGTAGCTGTCCATGCGGCCCGCCGTGGTGGGGCCGAAGGAGCCCGTGGGCAGGCCCTCGGGGGTCTTGGCCGGGCCGGCGTAGTAGACCGGGTGGTCCTTCAGGTATTGCGGCAGGCCCTCGCCACGGTCGAGCCGCTCCTGCAGCTTGGCGTGGGCGATGTCGCGCGCCACGACGATGGTGCCGGTGAGCGAGACGCGGGTCTTCACGGGATGCTTCGACAGCTCGGCGCGGATCTCGTCCATCGGCCGGTTGAGGTCGAGCTTCACCACCTCGCCACCCAGGATCTCGTCCGTGGTCTCGGGCAGGAAGCGGGCCGGGTCGTGCTCCAGCGCCTCCAGGAACACGCCCTCGGGCGTGATCTTGGCCTTGATCTGCCGGTCGGCCGAGCAGGAGACGCCGATGCCGATGGGCAGGGAGGCGCCGTGGCGGGGCAGGCGGATGACGCGCACGTCGTGGCAGAAATACTTGCCGCCGAACTGCGCGCCGATGCCCAGATTCTGCGTCAGCTTGTGGACTTCCTGCTCCAGCTCGCGGTCGCGCAGGCCATGGCCGGACCTGTCGCCGGTGGCGGGCAGCTCGTCGAGGTAGCGGGTGGAGGCCAGCTTCACCGTCTTGAGCGTCGTCTCGGCCGAGGTGCCGCCGATGACGATGGCCAGGTGGTAGGGCGGGCAGGCGGAGGTGCCCAGCGTCTTGATCTTCTCCTCCAGGAAGGCCAGCAGCTTCGGCTTGTTCAGCACGGCGCGGGTCTGCTGGAAGAGGAAGGTCTTGTTGGCCGAGCCGCCGCCCTTGAGCACGAACATCATGTGGAACTCGTCCGCATGGTGGTCGCCGGGGGAGGCGTAGATGTCGAACTGCACGGGGAGGTTGTTGCCGGTGTTCACCTCCTCGAACATCGAGAGCGGCGCCATCTGCGAGTAGCGCAGGTTCGTCTCGGTGTAGGTGCGGTGCACGCCGTAGGAGAGCGCCTCCTCCTCATCCCCCTCGACCCAGACGCGCTGGCCCTTCTTGCCGAAGACGATGGCGGTGCCGGTGTCCTGGCACATGGGCAGCACGCCGCCGGCCGAGATGGAGGCGTTCTTCAGCAGGTCGAGCGCCACGAAGCGGTCATTGGCGCTGGCCTCGGGGTCCTTCAGGATCTTGGCCAGCTGCTCCAGATGGCCGGGGCGGAGGAAGTGGGACACCTCCTTGCACGCCGTGAAGGCCAGCTGCTCCAGCGCCCCGGGCGAGACCTTGAGGACCTTCTTGCCCTCGACCTCGATGACCTTCACCCCCTCGATCGGCAGCTTGCGGTAGGTGGTGCGGTCCTCGCCCAGCGGCAGCATGGGGGAGTACTGGAAGCCCTTGCTGCGCTGGGAAACCGGGGTGCCCGCGTCGGTGTCGTTCAGCGGGGTATCGGCCAGAGGGGCGGCGGGGGGAATGTTGTCAGGGGTCATCGGACGCTCCGGCAGCTCGGCAGAGGCAGGACAGCAGGGGCAGGGCGCCGCCGGACGGGCAGCGTCGCGCCGGGAAAGAGGTAGTGCAGCCCGCCGGGCAAGCCAACCGGCACGGGCCCCGAAGCGGGGCCTGCCCGTGGCGTCAGCGGGGGAGGGCGGTGCCGCTCAATCCCGGGTCGGGCGGCGGCGGAAGGCGTCGAGGCTCACCACCTGGGCGGGGCCTTCCGGCTCGGCCGGGGCAGGGGCCTCGGCCTCCGGCTGCTCCGCCATCGGAGAGGGCGCGACCTCGGCCCCGGCAGGCGCCGCCGCCTCAGCGGCCTCGGCCGAGGGAAAGCGCAGCCCCACCCGCACATGCGGGTCCCAGAAGGCGGTCAGGGCGGAGATCGGGATCACCAGCGTCGCCGGCACCCCGCCGAAGGACAGGCCGGCCGTGACGAAGCCCTGCTCCCGGTCGACCTTCAGGTCCCAGAACTGGTGCTGGAGGACGATGGTCATCTCCTCCGGGTAGCGGGCCTTGAGGTGACCGGGAATGGCGACGCCAGGCCGGTCGGTGCGGAAGGTGAGGTAGAAGTGGTGCTCACCGGGCAGGCCGTGCTCGCCCGCATGTTCCAGGGCGCGCAGCGCGACCTCGCGCATGGCGTCCTCGGTCCAGCGATCGTAAGGCAGCAGGCTTTCCGCCTGCCTGGTCTCATCCGTCATGCAGCATACCCCGGCAGACGCCCAGAAAACGCATGACCCATACCGGATGCTCCCCAGGTGCGGGAAGTGGTCCAGCGCAGGAAAGGGACGGGAGCGGCAAATCAGTGGGGGGATTCTGTTGCCCGGTTCCCCCCGGACCGCGCTTACCTATTGTTAGGCAGCGAGCGCCATGGTCTCGCGACCATTATCGTTGGCACTTGTGATTTAGCCCGATAACGGCGGTACAATGCCGGGCAAAAGACATGGCTTTACCACGCGCGTCGAGCCTGTTTCGTCCCCAGAAGCCCGCCAGACGATCCCTGGCGGCGATGCTGGTGGAGACGCCGGGCACTGCCCCCGGGTCCGCAACGCTTATTCCACATGCCGTTTATCGCCATAGTCCCCGAGGGGACGACGACGATATAGGCCGCCCCGCGGCGGAAATCGAGGGGGCGCTTCCGGAAAAGCGCCGCGCCCGCCCGCCCCACATCTCTGGCTTGTACACCTCTGGCGTGCCGGAGGCGGCCGGCCCCGGCCGTGCTGGAACTCTGCCGACCGGACCGCCCGCGTGGGGCGGGCCTCCGGTGTCATGAGCGGGTGAGCCCGGACCAGGACACGGCAGGCCGGGCGATCAACATGCCGTGAAGGTCGTGCACTTCCGCATGTGTGCCGCGCACCGGGCCCCGCAGATCGGCGCTGGTGGGATGGCCCCCTTTTGGCTAGACCCTGCGCGACCCGGAGCCCGGGGCCACCGCCCCGAGCCTCACTGCCTTTCGCGCCTTCTCCGGTTCCGCCTTCCGGCTTTCCGGCCGTGGCGGCTTCCGCACGCCCAGGATCTGAACCCATGGAACTCACCGCCGCGCAGCGTCAGGAACTCTCGGAAGCGCAGGCGGCGCGGACGGAGACGCGGCGCCCCACCGTGCCGGCCCTGGAGGCGATGCTGTTCGAGCCGCTGCCGGTGCTGGACCACGGCTTCGTCCGCGTGGTGGACTACATGGGCGACGACGCGGCGGTGGTGCAGGCGGCGCGCGTCTCCTACGGCCGCGGCACCCGCGCGGCGAACGAGGACCGTGGCCTGATCCGCTACCTGATGCGGCACTGGCACAGCACGCCCTTCGAGATGTGCGAGATCAAGTTCCATGTGAAGCTGCCGATCTTCGTGGCGCGGCAGTGGATCCGCCACCGCACCGCCAACGTGAACGAGTACTCGGCCCGCTACTCCATCATGGACCGGGAGTTCTACCTGCCCGCCCCGGCGCAGCTCGCCGCGCAGTCGGCCAGCAACCGGCAGGGGCGGGGGGATGTGCTGGAAGGGCAGGAGGCGGCCGAGGTGCTGGAGCTGCTGCGCCAGGACGCCATGCGCAACTACGACCACTACCAGGCCATGCTGAACCTCGACGAGGCGGGCAACACGCTCGACCCCGCCCGCCAGGGCCTGGCCCGCGAGCTGGCGCGCATGAACCTGACGCTGAACGCCTACACCCAGTGGTACTGGAAGACCGACCTGCACAACCTGCTGCACTTCCTGCGGCTGCGGGCCGACGCGCACGCCCAGTACGAGATCCGCGTCTATGCCGAGGCGATGCTCGCCGTGCTCGATGCCTGGGTGCCGGCGGTGGCGGAGGCGTTCCGCGACTACCGGCTCGGCGCCGTCACCCTCTCGGCGCAGATGCTCGGCGTGGTGAAGCGGCTGCTGGCGGGCGAGCCGGTGACGCAGGAGCAGAGCGGCCTCTCCAAGCGGGAATGGCGCGAGCTGATGGAGCAGCTCGGCCGCGCCGCCTGAGGCCCGCGCCATGGCCGCCGCACCCCGTGGCAGCACCGCCCGCGCGCCCCGCCGCGGCAAGGCCGCCGCGCCGCCGCGCCCCGGGCTGTGGCGGCGGCTGAAGGGCCTGCTGGGCGGCTTCTCCTGGCGCCGGTGGCTGGCGGTGTGGATCTGCGTGGCGGTGCTGCTGGTCGGCATCCCGCTGGCGCATGCCATGGTGGGCGATCTGGGCGCGCTGCTGCTGCTGACTGGCGTCGGCGGCTTCGCGCTCGGGCGCTCCACGGCGCCGCAGCGCGGCATGATGCGCGGCCAGGAGAAGGGCAGGGGCGCCGCGTCCGGCGCCCGCCGGGGCGCGTGAGGACGGCCCGCAGGCCCTGGCTGCGGGGGAGGCATGGACGATGTTCTGGGTGATTCTGCTGCTGGTGCTGCTGCTGGGCTTCCCGCTGATGATGGCGCTGGCGGCCATCTCCTTCGGGCTCTGGCTGGCCTGGGCGGTGCTGGCCCTGGCCTGGGCCGTCATCACCTTCGTGGTGCATGACGCGGCCACGGCGCTGCTCGTCGTGGCCGCCCTCTGGCTCGGCTACCGGCTGGGGCGCCGCCGCCTCACTCCATGACGATGCGCGGCCCCTTCGCCGCCTCGCCCAGCTTCCGCCGCAGCCGCTGCGCGATGGCGCGGTAGCGCCCCGCCTCCTCGCTCTCCGGCCGCGCCATGACGATCGGCGTGCCGGCATCGGCCAGTTCGCGGATCTCGAGCTTCAGCGGCAGCTCGCCCAGGAACTCCACCCCCATCCGCTCCGCCTCGGCCCGCGCCCCGCCATGGCCGAAGATGTTGGCCGTGTGGCCGCAATTCGGGCAGCAGTAGTAGGACATGTTCTCGATCAGCCCGAGAACCGGCACCTTCACCTTCTCGAACATGCGCACGCCGCGCCGCGCGTCGATCAGCGCCACGTCCTGCGGGGTGGAGACGATGACGGCGCCGGCCAGCGGCACGCGCTGGCTGATGGTGAGCTGCGCGTCGCCGGTGCCGGGGGGCATGTCCACCACCATCACGTCGAGCGTGCCCCATTCCACCTGGCCCAGCATCTGCTCCAGCGCACCCATCACCATCGGCCCGCGCCAGATCATCGGCGTCTCCTCCTCGACGAGGAAGCCGATGGACATGGCCTTCAGCCCCCAGCGGGAGAGCGGGATGATGCGCCCTCCCGTGGCGCGCGGCTTCTCCCGCGTGCCGAGCATCTGCGGCAGGGAGGGGCCGTAGATGTCGGCGTCCAGCAGCCCGACCTTCAGCCCGTCCGCGGCCAGGGCCACGGCGAGGTTGACGGCGGTGGTGGACTTGCCGACGCCGCCCTTGCCCGAAGCGACGGCGATGATGGAGGTCATCTCGGGCAGCAGCATCGGCCCCTGGCCCGGGGCGGGGCGGGTGGCGCGGGCGGTGCCCGGCGCCGGGGCGGCGCCATGCGCGTGGTCATGCCCGTGCGCGTGCGGGGTGGTTGGCGCGGGGATGTCGCGGTGCGCCGTCAGCACGCAGGTGGCGGAGAGCACGCCGGGCACGGCGGCCGCCGCGCGCTCGGCCGCCGCGCGCAGCGGCTCCAGCGCCCGGGCGCGCTCGCGCGGCACGGCGAGGGCGAACTGCACCATGCCGTCCCGCGCCGAAAGCCCCTGCAACATGCCGGAGGAAACAACGTCCTGCCCGCTCTCCGGGTCCCGCAGCGTGGCGAGCGCCGCGCGCACGGCCTCCGACAGTGACTCCGACATCGCTTGAAAACCCCTTCATACCGGACAATATCGGCCCCGCCCTCGCCGTGGCGTGATCCGCATGGATTGCGCCTTGGCCCGGACAGGGCGACATATGGTCCGGCCCTGTCGCGCATGCACCGTCTGTGCGCAAGCGTCTGTGGCCGGGAGCACACGTAACGGGAGAGCAGCCAGCCTATGCCCTGGAACAGTAGCGGCGGATCCGGCCAAGGAGGCAGCCCTTGGGGCAATCCACGCCCCGGTGGACCTTGGGGACAACCGCCACAGGGCGGCGGCGGCGGGCGCAGTCCCGGCGGCGGCCCTGATCTCGACGAGGCCATCCGCCAAGCGCAGGACGCGCTGCGGCGCTTCCTGCCGGGTGGTGGCGGCACCGGCAAGTGGATCGGCATCGGCGCCGTGGTGCTGCTCGGCCTGTGGGCCGCCAGCGGCATCTACCGCGTGCAGCCGGACGAGCAGGGCGTGGTGATGCGCTTCGGCGCCTTCAACCGCACCACCATGCCGGGCCTGAACTACCGCCTGCCCTGGCCGGTGGAGAGCGTGACCACGCCGCGCGTGACGCGCATCAACCGCATCGATGTCGGCTTCCGGGCGTCCAGCGACGCGCCGCTGACCCGTCCCGTCCCCGCCCGGGACGTGATCGAGGAAAGCCTGATGCTGACCGGTGACGAGAACATCATCGACATCGACTTCGCGGTGTTCTGGCGCATCCGCGACGCGGGCGAGTACCTGTTCAACACCCGCAATCCCGAGCAGACCGTGAAGCTCGCGGCCGAGAGCGTGATGCGCGAGGTGGTGGGCCGCACCCCCATCCAGCCGGCGCTGACCGAGGCGCGTGCCGAGATCGAGCAGGCGGTGCGCACCGGCACCCAGTTCATCCTCGACCAGTACGGTTCGGGCATCGAGCTGGCGCAGATCCAGCTGCTGAAGGTGGAGCCGCCGGCCGAGGTGATCGACACCTTCCGCGACGTGCAGCGCGCCAACGCCGACCGCGAGCGCATGCGCAACGAGGCCGAGGCCTACCGCAACGACATCATCCCCCGCGCCCGCGGCGAGGGCCAGCGGATGATCCAGGAGGCGGAAGGCTACAAGGAGAGCCAGGTCGCCCGCGCCCGCGGCGAGGCGTCGCGCTTCACCTCCATCCTCTCCGCCTACCAGGTGGCGCAGGACGTGACGATCCGCCGCCTCTACCTCGAGACGATGGAGGAGATCCTGCGGCGCAACCCGAAGATCCTGGTGGATGACCGCCTGCAGGGGGTGGTGCCCTACCTGCCGCTGGATGGCGCGACGCAGCCCGCCGCCCCGCCGCGCGCCGCCGCCGCCGCCGCGCCGCCGGCCCCGCCCGCGGTGCTGAACCCGCCGCGCGCCAACGCGCAGGGAGGCGCCCGATGAACCGCATGCTGCTGCTGGGCGGCGTGGTGCTGGTGGGCATCGCCACCGCCGCCTCCTCGCTGTTCACCGTGCACCAGACCGAGCAGGTGCTGGTGACGCAGTTCGGCGAGCCGATCCGGGTGATCAACGACCCAGGCCTGCACGCCAAGATCCCCTTCATCCAGACGGTCATCAGCTTCGACCGCCGGCTGCTCGACTACGACGCGCCGGGCGAGGAGGTGATCCTGAGCGACCAGCGCCGGCTGATCGTGGACAGCTTCACCCGCTTCCGCATCACCGACCCGCTGCTGTTCTTCCAGACGGTGGGCGCGCAGGAGGCGGGCATCCGTGCCCGGCTCTCCTCGGTGGTGGTCTCGGCGCTGCGCCGCGTGCTCGGCAACGAGCCGCTGCTGGCCGTGCTCTCCTCCGACCGCGCGCGGATCATGACGGAGATCAACCGCCAGGTGAACGAGGAGGCCCGCCGCTTCGGCGTGGCGGTGGAGGATGTGCGCATCCGCCGCGCCGACCTGCCGGAGGAGAACACCCAGGCCATCCTCAGCCGGATGCAGTCGGAGCGCGAGCGCGTGGCGCGCGAGGCGCGCGCCGAGGGCGCCGAGGTGGCGGCGCGCGTCCGCGCCGGGGCCGACCGCGAGCGGACCGTGATCCTGGCCGAGAGCCAGGCGCAGGCCGACACGCTGCGCGGCCAGGGCGAGCAGGAGGCGATCCGCATCTTCGCCGAGGCCTACCAGCGGGACCCGGAGTTCTTCGGCTTCTACCGCGCCATGCAGGCCTACCGGGAGGCCTTCTCCGAGGGCGAGACCCGGCTGGTGCTGACGCCGGATTCGGAGTTCTTCCGCTATTTCCGGCAGAGCCGCCCGGGCCTTCCGGTGCCGGGCGTGCGCCCGACGCCAGGGGCCGAGGCGGAGCCGAACGGCGCCGCGGCTCAGGCCGCGCCGGCGCCCGCCAGCCCGGCGCCCGCCAACCCGGCACCGGCCAACTGAACCGGATAGCGGCGTGACCGCCTTCCAGGTCCTGGCCGGCATGGCGGTGGTGCTGGCGCTGGAGGGGCTGCTCTACGCGGCCTTCCCCGGCGCCATGCGCCGCGCCCTGGCCACTCTCGCCCTGCAGCCGTCGGAGCGGCTTCGGCTGGTCGGGCTTGGCGTCGCCGTGGTGGCCGTGGTGGCGGCGACGCTGCTGGTACGCGCCTGAGGCGCGGGCCAATCTTTGTGACAGGAAGGCCCGCCCCGGTTGCAACCGCAGCCGGGGCGAAGCTTTTTGTAACAGCTTTTCCATCATGCTCGGGTCCGGCTGCCCTTCCGGCGCCGCCCGCGCCGCCCCATTCTCTCCCCCATGCCGGACCGATCCCCGTCCGGGTTCTGCTTGTCGCAAGCGAGGTTTGCCGATGCGTCTCGCCACCCTGATCCTGAGTGCCACGGTCGCCGCGGTGCCGCTCGCCCAGCCGTTGCGGGCCGTGGCCCAGCCGGCGACCGTCGCGCCCAACACCCCCGCGGCGCCGGGCCCCGTCGCCACCACCCCGGAGAGCTTCGCGCCGCTGGCGCGCAAGCTGCTGCCCTCGGTGGTCAACATCCAGACCAGCCAGACGCTGCAGGCGCGCGGCAACCGGCCGGATGCGCCGGAAATGCCGCAGGCCCCGCCGGGCAGCCCCTTTGAGGAGCTGTTCCGCGAGTTCTTCGAGCGCAACCGGCCGCCGGGCGCCCGTCCCGGCCAGCCGCCGCGCCGCCAGCAGAGCCAGGGCTCGGGCTTCATCGTCGACGCCTCCGGCATCATCGTGACGAACAACCACGTCATCGACGGTGCCGACGAGATCAACGTGGTGCTGCACGACAACACCACGCTGAAGGCCGAGCTGGTGGGCACCGACAGCCGCACCGACCTCGCCGTGCTGCAGGTGAAGACGGACAAGCCGCTGCCCGTGGTGCCCTTCGGCGATTCCGACACGGCCGAGGTGGGCGACTGGGTGCTGGCCATCGGCAACCCGCTCGGCTTCGGTGGCTCGGTTACCTCGGGCATCGTCTCGGCGCGCGGCCGCAACATCAATGCCGGCCCGTATGACGATTTCATCCAGACCGATGCCGCCATCAACCGCGGCAATTCGGGCGGCCCGCTGTTCAACGTGAAGGGCGAGGTGATCGGCATCAACACCGCCATCGTCTCGCCTTCCGGCGGCTCGATCGGCATCGGCTTCGCCATTCCCTCCAACCTGGCGCGCAACATCATCGGGCAGCTGCGGGATGGCGGCCGGGTGCGGCGCGGCTGGCTGGGCGTGAACATCCAGCAGGTGACGGATGAGATCGCCGAGAGCCTGGCCCTGCCCGGCGGCGCGCGCGGCGCGCTGGTGGCGCGCGCCCAGGAGGACGGCCCTGCCGCCAAGGGCGGCATCCAGAACGGCGACGTTATCCTGAAGTTCAACGACCAGGACGTGCGCGAGATGCGGCAGCTGCCGCGCATCGTGGCCGAGACCAAGGTCGGCACCGAGGCGCCCGTGGTGGTGTGGCGCAACGGCAAGGAGGAGACGGTGCGCGTCACCGTGGCCGAGCTGCCGGCCGAGCAGCAGGCCGCCGCCAGCGCGGCGCCGCAGCAGGCCCGCCCGGGTGCTGCCGTGGAGCTGTCCGGCCTTGGCCTGAAGGTGGCGCCGGTCTCGCCCGAGACGCGGGAGCGCTTCAGCCTGCGCGAGGATGCGCGGGGCGTGGTGATCACCGAGGTCTCGCCCGGCAGCAGCGCCGCCGAGCGTGGCCTGACGGCGGGCGACATGATCCTGGAGGTGCAGCAGAACCGCGTCTCCACCCCGCAGGAGGTGCAGGAGCAGATCGCCCGGCTGCGCAAGCAGAACCGCCCGAGCGCGCTGATGCTGATCGAGAACGGGCAGGGCCAGCGCTTCGTGCCGCTGCGCCTGCAGCCCGAGCGCAGCGGCAACCCCGGCTGAGCCTGCTGCCCGACTGACAGAAAGAAGAAGGGGGCCCGGGGGAATTCATTCCCCCGGCCTTTCTTTTATGTGCGTCCCTTTACGAGACGAATTCTCCCGCGCGATACCCCTGCGCGAAGAGGAGGGCGCGCAGATCCGCATGATCGACCCGAACCCGCGCCGCCGCGGCGACCACCGGCTTGGCCCGGTAGGCCACGCCGAGGCCGGCCGCGCCGAGCATGGCGAGGTCGTTGGCGCCATCCCCCACGGCGATGCTGGCCGAGAGCGGCAGCCCCAGCTCGGCGCAGAGGCGCTTGAGGGTGGCGAGCTTGGCGTCGCGGTCGAAGATGGGCTCTGCGACGGTGCCGGTGAGGGCGCTGCCATCATCCTCCAGCACATTGGCGTGGTGGCTGGTGAAGCCGGCCTGGGCCGCCACCCGCCCGGTGAACCAGGTGAAGCCGCCGGAGGCGAGGGCGCAATGCGCGCCATGCGCCACCATGGTGCCGACCAGCTCGGCGGCGCCCGGCATCAGCCGGGTCTCCGCCCAGGTGGCCTCCAGCGCCGAGAGGGAGAGGCCCTTCAGCATCGCTACCCGCTCGCGCAGCGCGGCGGAGAAGTCGATCTCGCCATTCATGCTGCGGCGGGTGATCTCGGCCACGCGCTCCTTCAGCCCGGCATAGGCGGCCAGCTCGTCCAGCGTCTCGCTGGTGACGATGGTGCTGTCCATGTCGGCGATCAGCAGGCGCTTGCGCCGGCCCTCGGCGGGCTGAGCGATGCAGTCCACCGCCGCGCCCTCCAGCGCGGCGCGGGCGGCGGCGTCCGCCTGCTCCGGCGCGAGGCCGGCGAAGGGCAGGTCGAGCGCCTCGCCCTCGGCCAGCCATTCGGGGGTGGCGGCGTCGGCGCCGATATCGATGAGCGCGGAACGGATCCGCGCGGCGAGGGGCGCCTGCAGTTGGCCTGCGGGCGCGATCAGGGTGAGCACATGCTGCATGGGGGGCGGACCATGCCCGTTGGCCGATGACGGATCAACCATCTCCGCGTGAACCTCTGGAGCATGGCCCGCTGGCGCTGCTGGTGGCCGGCCCCACCGCCAGCGGCAAGTCGGCCCTGGCGCTGGGGCTGGCCGCGCGGCTCGGCGGCGTGGTGATCAACACCGACAGCATGCAGGTCTATGCGGGGCTGGCGGTACTGACGGCACAGCCCTCGGCGGCGGAACAGGCGGAGGCGCCGCACCGCCTCTATGGCGAGCGCGACCCGGCCGAGGCCGCGAGCGTGGCCTGGTGGCGGGAGCGGGCGCTGGCGGAGATGGCCGCGGCCCATGCGGCGGGGCGCCTGCCCATCCTGTGCGGCGGCACGGGGATGTATTTCCGCGCCCTGGCCGAGGGGCTGGTGGAGATCCCGTCCATCCCCGAGGCGGCACGGGAGGAGGCGCGCGGCCTGCTGGCGGCGGAGGGGCCGGCGGCGCTGCATGCCCGGCTCTCCCTGGCCGACCCGGAGACCGCCGCCCGGCTGCGCCCGACCGACAGCCAGCGCCTGGCCCGTGCCTTCGAGGTGTGGCGCGGCACCGGGCGCGGCCTCTCAACCTGGCTGGCGGAAGGCGGCACCGGCCCGGCGCGGCTGCCGGACGGCACGCCCTGGCGCCTCGCCGCGCTGCGGCTGGACCCGCCGCGCGAGGCGCTGCGCCAGGCCATCGGCCTGCGCTGGGAGGCGATGCTGCGCGCGGGCGCGGTGGAGGAGGTGCGCGCCCTGCTGGCGCGCGGCCTCGACCCCGCCCTGCCGGCGATGCGCGCGCATGGCGTGCCGGAACTGGCCGCCATGCTGGCCGGGCGCTGGGACCGGGCGGAGGCGGGGCGGCGCGCCTGCCTCGCCATCGGCCAGTACACCAAGCGCCAGGCCACCTGGTTCCGCCACCAGACGCTGGCCGCCCCGAGCGAGACGCATACGATCCATGCGCGTGTCACGCATCTAGAGCAATTTTCGGAAAGAGAATTGGGGGAAATTTTCGCGTTTGTTTGTTCGCGCGTTGACGTGGCGCACCGGGGCGCGTAGATCGGGGGCCCGGGCGGAGAACGCGCCCGGCAAACAGCCACAGGAAAGCCAGAAGCATCATGTCTTCCGCCATCCTTCCCGCCGCATCCGACACCCAGTCCCTGACGGGTGCCGAGATCGTCCTGCGCGCGCTGAAGGAGCAGGGCGTAGAGGTCATCTTCGGCTATCCGGGCGGCGCCGTCCTGCCCATCTACGACGCCATCTTCCAGCAGAACGCCATCCGCCACATCCTGGTGCGGCACGAGCAGGCGGCGGTGCACGCGGCGGAAGGCTATGCCCGCTCCACCGGCAAGGTGGGCTGCGTGCTGGTCACTTCCGGCCCCGGCGCCACCAACGCCGTGACCGGGCTGGTGGACGCGCTGCTCGACAGCATCCCCATCGTCTGCCTGACCGGGCAGGTGCCGACCCACCTGATCGGCAACGACGCCTTCCAGGAGGCGGACACCACCGGCATCACCCGCCCCGCCACCAAGCACAACTACCTGGTCAAGCAGATCGACAAGCTGGCCGAGACGGTGCACGACGCCTTCTACGTGGCGCGCTCCGGCCGCCCCGGCCCGGTGGTGATCGACCTGCCGAAGGATATCCTGATCGGCAAGGGCCCCTACAAGCCGGCGCCCCAGGTGGAGCACCGCTCCTACCGCCCGCAGACCGAGCCGGACGCGGCGCAGATCGCCAAGGCCGTGGCCATGCTCAAGGGCGCCAAGCGCCCGGTGGTCTATGCCGGCGGCGGCGTGATCAATGCCGGGCCGGAAGCCTCCGAGCTGCTGACGAAGTTCGTGCGGATGGCGGGCATGCCCTGCACCAACACGCTGATGAGCCTGGGCTGCTACCCGGCGAGCGACCCGCAGTTCCTGGGCATGCTGGGCATGCACGGCACCTACGAGGCGAACCTCGCCATGCACGGGTGCGACGTGATGTTCAACATCGGCGCCCGCTTCGATGACCGCGTGACCGGGCGGCTCAACGCCTTCGCGCCGAACTCGCTGAAGATCCACGCCGACATCGACCCCTCCTCGATCAACAAGAACGTCAAGGTCGAGGTGCCGGTCGTGGGCGACGCGGCCTCCGTGCTGCGCGCGCTGATCGCCGCCTGGGAGGCGGATGGCGCCACGCAGGACCGCGAGGCGCTGGCCGGCTGGTGGCGCCAGATCGACGAGTGGCGCGGCCGCAACTGCCTGCACTACGTGCAGGAGAGCCGCATCATCAAGCCGCAGCACGCGGTGAAGCGCCTCTACGAGCTGACGCGGCAGAGCGGCAAGGAGACCTTCATCTCCACCGAGGTGGGCCAGCACCAGATGTGGGCCGCTCAGTATTTCGGCTTCGAGAAGCCGAACCGCTGGATGACTTCGGGCGGGCTCGGCACCATGGGCTATGGCCTGCCGGCGGCGATGGGCGTGCAGGTGGCGCACCCGGACGCGCTGGTGATCGACATCGCCGGCGAGGCCTCGATCCTGATGAACATCCAGGAGATGTCGACGCTGGCGCAGTACCGCCTGCCGGTGAAGGTGTTCATCCTGAACAACCAGTACATGGGCATGGTGCGGCAGTGGCAGGAGCTGCTGCATGGCGGCCGCTACTCCGAGAGCTACTCCGAGGCGCTGCCCGATTTCGTCAGGCTGGCCGAGAGCTTCCACGGCGTGGGCCTGCGCGCCGAGAGCACGGACGACCTGGACCGGGTGATCCGCGAGATGATCGCCATCGACCGCCCGGTGATCGCCGACATCGCGGTGGACCAGAAGGAAAACGTCTTCCCGATGATCCCCTCGGGCGCCGCGCACAACGAGATGCTGCTGGCCTCGAACCAGATCAGCGGCGGCGCCGGGGTGACGGATGAGGGGACGGCGCTCGTCTGAGCGCCGGCACCCGCCCACAGCTTCCGCCTCCTCATCCCGACCGATCCTTCCCAGGACAGACCATGCCTGACCCATCCGACATGACGCACCGCGCCGCGACCATTGCGGTGCTGGTGGAGAACGAGGCCGGCGTGCTGGCCCGCGTCATCGGCCTGTTTTCCGGCCGCGGCTACAACATCGACAGCCTGACCGTGGCGCCGGTGGACGCCGAGGGGCGCCTCTCGCGCATCACCGTCGTCACCTCCGGCACGGAGATGGTGATCGAGCAGATCAAGGCGCAGCTCGACCGGCTGGTGCCCGTGCACAAGGTGGCCGACCTGACGCTGGAGGGGCCGCACCTCAACCGGGAGCTGGCGCTGATCAAGGTGGTGGGCAGCGGCTCCGCCCGGCAGGAGGCGCTGCGCCTGGCGGACGCCTTCCGCGCCCGCGTGGTGGACGCCACCACCGAGAGCTTCGTCTTCGAGATGACCGGCAATGCCGAGAAGCTCGATGCCTTCATCAACCTGATGCGGCCGATCGGGCTCGCCGAGGTCAGCCGCACCGGCGCGGTGGCCATCGCGCGGGGCACCGCCAGCCTGACCGTCTGAGCGCGGCCGGGGGGGGCTCCCCCGGACGAGGATGCGCGGCGGGGCAGGGGGCCCGGCCGTGGAGTGAGTGAACCTTTCGGGGGAGTGCGCCAGAGATGCGCGTGTATTACGACCGTGATGCGGATGTGAACCTGATCAAGGCCAAGAAGGTCGCGGTCATCGGCTTTGGCAGCCAGGGCCATGCCCATGCGCTGAATATGCGCGATTCCGGCGTGGCCGAGGTGGCCATCGGCCTGCGCCCCGGCCCCTCCGCGAAGAAGGCCGAGGCCGCCGGCTTCAAGGTGCTCTCGCCCGCCGAGGCGGCGAAGTGGGCCGACGTGGTGATGGTGCTGACCCCCGACGAGGGCCAGGGCGACCTCTACCGCGACCACCTGCACGCCAACATGAAGGAAGGCGCCGCACTGGCCTTCGCGCACGGGCTGAACGTGCACTTCAACCTGATCGAGCCGCGCCCCGACATCGACGTGTTCATGATCGCGCCGAAGGGCCCCGGCCACACGGTGCGCGGCGAGTACCAGAAGGGCGGCGGCGTGCCCTGCCTGGTGGCGGTGCACCAGAACCCCTCGGGCAACGCGCTGGAGATTGCGCTCTCCTACGCCTCCGCCGTCGGCGGCGGCCGCTCGGGCATCATCGAGACGACCTTCAAGGAAGAGTGCGAGACCGACCTGTTCGGCGAGCAGGTCGTGCTCTGCGGCGGCCTGGTCGAGCTGATCAAGGCGGGCTTCGAGACGCTGGTCGAGGCCGGCTACGCCCCCGAGATGGCGTATTTCGAGTGCCTGCACGAGGTGAAGCTGATCGTCGACCTCATCTATGAGGGCGGCATCGCCAACATGAACTACTCGATCTCCAACACCGCCGAGTATGGCGAGTACGTGACGGGCCCGCGCATCATCACCGCCGAGACCAAGGCCGAGATGAAGCGCGTGCTGAACGACATCCAGTCGGGCAAGTTCACCCGCGACTGGATGCTGGAGAACAAGGTCAACCAGGCGAGCTTCAAGGCCACCCGCCGCCGCCTGGCCGAGCACCCGATCGAGGAGGTCGGCACCAAGCTGCGCTCGATGATGCCCTGGATCACCAAGGGCGCGCTGGTCGACAAGGCCAAGAACTGAACCGGGACGGGGCGCCTCGGCACCCCTTTTCGTGCCTGCGGCTCATGGCGGCGTTTCCCGCCCGGCAACCGCGGGCGGCGCGGCCCGTTCCTGCCTCGCCCGGATGGATGGCACCGGGCGGCAAGGAACAGTGGCATGCGGCTTTTCAACTGCGAGGTCTGCGGGCAGCTCCTCTACTTCGAGAACACCCGCTGCGAATCCTGCGGCGCCACGCTGGGCTATGTGCCCGGCGTGAACCGCCTCTCCGCGCTCGACCCGGCGGAGCCGGAGGGCGGCGTGGTGCAGGCCACCGACGGCGCCGCCTCGGCCCAGCAGGCCGCCGGGCAGGCGGCGGACGGCCCGGCGGAGAACGCGCAGGCCGAGACCTCCTCCCAGGCGGTGGGCCAGCTCTGGCGGCCGCGCGCCGATGCCGCCCGCCTGCACCGCTTCTGCGACAATGCCGCGCACGATGCCTGCAACTGGCTGGTGCCGGAGGACAGCGCGGACACCTTCTGCCTCGCCTGCCGTCACAACCGGACCATCCCCGACCTCTCCAACCCCGCGCACGCGGCGCAGTGGCGCAGGATCGAGACGGCCAAGCGCCGCGCCATGTACAGCTTCCTGCGCCTCGGCCTGCCGATGAGGACCCGGCAGGAGGACCCCGAGGAGGGCCTCGCCTTCGACTTCCTGGCCGATCCGCCGGCGGAGCAGGGGCCCAAGGTGATGACCGGGCATGACAACGGCCTGATCACCCTGGCGCTGGCCGAGGCGGACGATGCCGAGCGCGTCCGGCGCCGCACCAGCATGGGCGAGCCCTACCGCACCCTGCTCGGCCATTTCCGCCACGAATCCGGCCATTACTTCTGGGACCGGCTGGTGCGCGACGGCGGCCGGCTGGAGGAGTGCCGCGCCGTGTTCGGCGACGACAGCCAGGATTACGGCGCCGCGCTGCAACGCCACTACAATGAGGGCCCACCCGAGGACTGGCAGGAGAACTTCGTCTCCACCTACGCCACCGCCCACCCCTGGGAGGATTTCGCCGAGACCTGGGCGCACTACCTGCACATCATCGACACGCTGGAGATGGCGCGCGCCTTCGGCATCGGCATCGACCCGCGCGCCGACCGCACCGGCGAGATGAGCGCCGAGGTGGATTTCGACCCCTACAGGGCCACCGACATCCAGCCCGTGATGGAAGCCTGGGTGCCGCTGACGGCGGCGGTGAACAGCCTCAACCGCTGCATGGGCGCGGCCGACCTCTACCCCTTCGTGCTGTCGCCGGCGGTGGTGCGGAAGCTGGGCTTCATCCAGTCCCTCGTGCACGGGAAGGTGGCGGCCTCCGGCGCGGGCTGAGCAGGGCGGCGGAGGATGGTTCCCACCAAGGCTGTTCCGCTCTAGAGCTTGAGCGCAACAGCCCGGCAGGGAGAATCGTGGCGTGGGGAAGTTGCGCATGGCGGCGCTGGGCCTGCTTCTGGGGTTGGGCCTTCTGGAGTTGGGCGCCTGCGCCACCTCCCCGGCCCTCACGCCCGAACAGCAGCGCGAACTGGCCAGCTGGAGCGGCGAGGTCAGCCGGAAGATCCAGAGCAAGCGCTATTTCCCGCACGATCCCGGCCGGGCGAGGCCCATGACATCCGGCACGGTGAGGGTGCGCTTCACCGTGGCCGAGAATGGCGGGATCTACACGCCGCAGATCGTCAGCTCCTCCCGCGAGCCCCTGTTCGACGCCGCCGCGCTCGCCATCGTGCTGTCGTCTGCGCCGCTTCCGCCGCCGCCGGCGGCGCTGGTGGCGCGGGGTGAGCCGATCTCGCTCCAGGTGCCCATCACCTTCATCCCGCCGGATGCGCCTCGCCCCAGGCTGTGACTCGTCCCGCAGCGGCCGGTTGACGCGCCGCGCGCGGCGCCGCCAAGCTTCCTTCCCATGACGATCCTCGCCCCAGAAAGCGGCTACCCCCGCGATTTCGCCGGCTACGGCCCCAACCCGCCCGACCCGCAATGGCCGGGCGGCGCGAAGCTCGCCCTCTCCTTCGTGCTGAACTACGAGGAGGGCGGCGAGAACAGCGTGCTGAACGGCGATGCCGGCAGCGAGATCTACCTGAACGAGACGCCGGGCGGGAACCCGGTGCTCGGGATGCGCGACATCGGCAAGGAGAGCCAGTTCGACTACGGCGCCCGTGCCGGCGTCTGGCGCGTGCTGCGGATGTTCGCCGAGCGCGGGCTGAAGCTGACGGTCTATGGCGTCGGCCGTGCGCTGGAGCTGAACCCGGCGGTGGGCCGCGCCTTCGCCGAGGCGGGGCACGAGGTGGCCAGCCATGGCTGGCGCTGGATCAACTACCAGGAGGTGGACGAGGCCACCGAGCGGCGGCACATCGCGCAATGCGTCGAGACCATCGCCCGCACGGTGGGGAAGCCGCCCGTGGGCTGGTACACGGGCCGCATCAGCGAGCGGACGCGCCGCCTCGTCGCCGAGCATGGCGGCTTCCTCTACGACAGCGACGCCTATGACGACGACCTGCCCTACTACGTCACCGCCGCCGGCCGGCCGCTGCTGGTCCTCCCCTACACGCTCGACAACAACGACATGAAGTTCGCGGTGCCGCCCGGCTTCACCGCGAATGACGGCTTCACCCAGCACCTGACGGACGCCTTCGACTTCCTCCGCCGGGAAGGGGAGACGGCGCCGAAGATGATGAGCGTCGGCCTGCATTGCCGGCTGGTGGGCCGGCCGGGGCGCGCCGCCGCCCTGGCGCGCTTCCTCGACCATGTCGTGGCGCAGCGCGACGTCTGGGTGGCGACGCGCGAGGAGATCGCGCGGCACTGGCTGAGGGTGCATCCGCCCCGGGGCTGAGGCGGGCGGCGCCATGGGGCGGCGACGGCCATGCCGGGCCGGTCGCCGCGTTTACCGGCGTTTCAGGAGAGTTTGCCACAAGGGGAATGACCTGGAGGCAACATGCCCGTCTTTCCCCTTTCCATGACCGTCGGCCGCAGGCTCGCCCTGGCGGCATTGGTGCCGGTCCTGCTGCTCGGACTGATGGTGGGCGGCGTCTGGCGGAGCCTCGACACCATTCGGCTCGAGAGCGAAGCGGAGCTGGTGGCCGACGAGGTGGAGATGCAGCTCCACCTGACCGGCACAGCCATCCAGGCGGCGCGGGTGCAGCTGCGGGATGTCGTCAACGCGCAGAACCTCCAGGCGCTGGAAGCCGCCCGGAGCCAGGGCGCGCAGGAGATGGAGCGCGCCCGCGGCCATGTGCAGGAAGCCCAGCGCCAGGCGGCGGGCGGCCGGGTCAGGCAGACGCTGGACGCGGCGCTGGCCCTGTTCGGCGAATACGCCCAGGTGCGCGACGCCGTGACCGAGCGGCGCCGCGCGGTGCTGGAGACGCGCGACCGCCTCTCCGCCCTCGGCCGCGAATACGAGCGGCTGTTCGAGGTGGTGATGGGCAGCATTGAGTTCTCGCAGCCTGCGGCGCAGCGGGAGGAGACGCGCGGCAGCCTGCTCACCCTGCACCGCGCCATCACCGAGATCCGCCTCGGCCTGCAGGACTACATGCTGTCGGGCGAGGCCACGCAGATGCGCCGCGTGCGCAGCGCCATCCAGCAGTCGCGCGTCTATCTCCGCGGCGCCGCGCGGCTTGCCGCCGGCGACGCCGCGCTGCGCGACTGGATCGACCAGGCGAGGCAGGTCGGCGATGCCGGCGGTGCCATCCTAGAGGCGCTGGAGCAGATCGACCGGCTGCGCCAGGATGGGGTGGTCGCCAACCGCGAGCGACTGGAGAAGGCGCTGGACGATGCCGGCGCGCAGGTGGCCAGCGCCAGCGAGGAAGGCCGCCTGCGGCTGGAGGCGGCGATGGAGAATGCCCGCCACACGATGTTGATCCTGGGGCTGACGGCGGCGCTGCTGCTGCTGCTGCTCGGGCTGATCAACGCCCGCGCCATCGGCACTCCCCTGCGCCGTCTGGCGGCGGCGATGGCGGCGCTGGCAGCGGGCCAGACGACGGCCGGCGTTCCGGGCCTCGGGCGGCGCGACGAGATCGGCACCATCGCCCAGGCCATGCAGGCGCTGCAGGCCACGGTCGGCCGTGCCTTCGCGCAGAGCCAGATGCTGGAGCAGCTGCCGCTCGGCGTCATGACCGCCGATCCGAAGGACGGGTTCCGCATCACCTATCTGAACGAGGCGAGCCGCGAGGGGCTGCGGCCGCTGCAGCACGCGTTGCCATGCCGGGTGGAGGAACTCGCGGGGCAGAGCGTCGATCTGTTCCATCCGCCGGCGCAGCGCCAGCGTATCCGCGACATCCTGGCCGACCCGGCGCGCCTGCCCTACGCCGCCAAGATCCGCCTGGGCGACGAGGTGCTGGCGCTTCGCGTCACCGCCATCCGCGATGCGCAGGGCGGCTATGTGGGGCCGATGCTGAGCTGGTCGCTGATCACCGCGCAATCCCGCCTCGCCGCCGGCTTCGAGGCGGAGGTGGGGGCAGTGGTGAATGCCGTCGCCCGCTCGGCCGGCGCCCTGCAGGAGGCGGCGCGTGGCATGAGCGCCAGCGCCACCCGCTCCGGCCAGGAGGCGGGCGCGGTGGCGGCGGAGGGGGAGCGCGCCGGGGCCAGCGTGCAGGCGGTGGCTGCCAGCGCGGAGCAGCTCGCCGCCAGCGTGGCGGAGGTGACGCGGCAGGTGCAGAGCGGCGCCGGCGTGGCGCAGGAGGCAGCGGGCGAGACCCGCCGCGCCGATGTCACCATCCAGGCCCTGTCGGAGGCGGCGGGCCGCATCGGCGACGTGGTGCAGCTGATCCAGGACATCGCCGGGCAGACCAACCTGCTGGCGCTGAACGCCACGATCGAGGCGGCGCGGGCGGGGGAGGCCGGCAAGGGCTTCGCCGTGGTCGCCTCCGAGGTGAAGAACCTCGCCGGGCAGACCGCCCGCGCCACCGAGGAGATTGGCCAGCAGATCCAGGCCATCCAGGGCAGCACCGCCGAGGCGGTGGTCGTGCTGCGCGGCATCGGCGCCACGGTGGAGCGGATGAACGAGGTCACCTCCGCCATCGCCGCCGCGGTGGAGCAGCAGGCGGCGGCCACGCAGGAGATCGCCCGCAGCGCCGCGCAGGTATCGGACAGCGCCGGCGCCGTCAGCCGCCGCATCGCCGATGTGAGCAGCGCGGCGGAGGAGACGCGCCACGCGGCGGGCAGCGTGCTGGACTCCGCCGCCGAGCTGAGCGGGCAGGCCGTGGCGCTGCGGCAGAAATCGGATGCCTTCCTGCAGGCCGTGCAGGCGGCGTGACCGCGCGAGGGACAGGGGCGGATTCAGGGGAAGAAAGCGCTTGCGGCGGGGCGCGGGCCTGCTATCGTCTCTTCCATGAACGCCGCCGCGCGCATCCACGGCCTGACGAACGGTTCCGCCGCCGTCGCCGCGCGCGCCCTTTCCGGCCTCCTTCTCCTTCGACTTAGCCGCCCCTGGGCGTGACGCCCGGCTGACTGGCCGGCATCGCTCAGGGGGACCCCTGGGTGCCTCGCGCGCCCATGCCTGCCCGGCTCGAGTCAAGCAACGAAGGAACGCCCCATGGCCATCAACCATCCCAGCTTCGGCACCATCGACGACAAGCGCGTCATCGTCTTCGACACCACGCTGCGCGATGGCGAGCAGTCCCCCGGCTTCTCCATGAACCTGGAGGAGAAGCTGCGCATGGCCGAGGCCCTGGCCGAGCTGGGCATCGATGTCATGGAGGCGGGCTTCCCCATCGCCAGCCAGGGCGATTTCGAGAGCGTCCAGTCCATCGCGCAGCGCTTCGCCAAGGACGGTCCCGTCGTGTGCGGCCTGTCGCGCTCCGCGCCGGGCGACATCCTGCGCGCCGTCGAGGCGGTGAAGCCCGCCGCCCGCCAGCGCATCCACACCTTCCTCTCCACCTCCGACCTGCACATGCGCGTCAAGCTGCGGATGAGCCGCGAGGAAGTGCTGGAGGCCATCACCAAATCCGTCTCGCTGGCGCGCAACCACGTGGCGGATGTCGAATGGTCGGCCGAGGATGGCAGCCGCACGGACCCCGACTTCCTGTGCCGCTGCGTCGAGGCCGCCATCAAGGCCGGCGCCACCACCATCAACGTGCCGGACACGGTGGGCTATGCCATTCCGGCCGACCTCACGCGCATCTTCACCATGCTGCGCGAGCGGGTGCCGGGCACCGATGGCGTGATCTTCTCCGCCCACAACCATGACGATCTGGGTCTGGCGGTGGCCAACACCCTGGCCTGCCTGGAGGCCGGCGCGCGGCAGGTGGAGGCCACGATCAACGGCATCGGCGAGCGGGCGGGCAATGCCAGCCTGGAGGAGGTGGCGATGGCGCTGCGCACCCGCGCCGACGCCATGCCCTACACCACCGGCATCGTCACGCAGAACATCCTCAAGACCAGCCGCCTGCTGGCCACCATCACCGGCTTCGACGTGCAGCCGAACAAGGCCATCGTCGGCCGCAACGCCTTCGCGCATGAGAGCGGCATCCACCAGGATGGCGTGCTGAAGGACAAGACCACCTACGAGATCATGACGCCGGAGAGCGTCGGCTGGGCCACCAACGCGCTGGTGATGGGCAAGCATTCCGGCCGCGCCGCCTTCCGCGACAAGCTGGCGAGCCTGGGCTACACGCTGGGCGACAACCAGCTGAACGACGCCTTCCGCCGCTTCAAGGACCTGGCCGACCGCAAGAAGAGCGTGTTCGACGAGGACATCGTCGCCCTGGTCGATGACGAGGTGGTGCGCGGCCATGACCGGCTGAAGCTGCTGGCGCTGACGGTGGCCACCGGCATGGGCACCCGCCCCACCGCCTCGCTGGCGGTGGAGATCGATGGCGAGAAGGTGGAGGCCGTGGCCGGCGGCGATGGCGCGGTGGATGCCACCTTCAACGCGCTGCAGCAGGTGGTGCCGCACAAGGCGACGCTGAAGCTCTATGCCGTGCAGTCCGTCACCGGCGGCACCGACGCGCAGGCGCGCGTGACGGTACGGCTGGAGGAGGAAGGCAAGCTGGTGGACGGCCAGGGCGCCGACACGGACACCATCATCGCCTCCGCCCGCGCCTATGTGCATGCGCTGAACAAGCTGCTCTCCAAGCGCGCCCGCACCGCGCCGCCGGAGATGATGCGCACCGCCTGACCCGATGGCGGGGTCCGGGGGGATACTATCCCCCCGGCGGGGGCCGGGGGCAGCGCCCCCGGGACTCTTCCTCTCAGTGCCCCAACACCGCCTCGAACTGCTCCACCGCCCACTCCACCTCGCCGCGCGTGATGACGAGGGGCGGCGCGATGCGGATGGTGTGGTCGTGCGTGTCCTTGGCCAGGATGCCGCGCTCGCGCAGCGCCTCGCAGTAGCGCCGGGCGCCGCCGGCCTCGGGGTGCAGCTCCACCGCCAGCATCAGCCCCCGCCCGCGCACCGCGCGGATGAGGCCACCGCCGATGCCTTCCAGCCCGGCGCGGAAATGCGCCCCCTGGGCGGCGGCGTTGCCCACCATGCCTTCCTCCATCAGCACGCGCAGCGCCATGCGCGCCACGGCGCAGGCCAGCGGATTGCCGCCGAAGGTGGAGCCATGCTGCCCGGGGCGCAGCACGCCCAGCACGTCGGAATTCGAGAGCACGGCCGAAACCGGGTAGAAACCACCCGAGAGCGCCTTGCCCACCAGCGTCACATCCGCCTCGATGCCCTCATGCTCCTCCGCCAGCAGGCGGCCGGTGCGGCCGAGGCCGGTCTGGATCTCGTCCAGCACCAGCACGACATCGTGCCGCGTGCAGAGTTCCCGCACCCGGCGGAAATAGCCGGCGGGCGGGATGATGACGCCGGCCTCGCCCTGGATCGGCTCGGCCAGCACCGCCACGGTGTGCGGCGTGATGGCCGCCTCCAGCGCCGCCGCGTCGCCGAAGGGCACCACGGGGAAGCCGGGGGCGAAGGGGCCGAACTGGCCGCGTGCCTCCGGGTCGGTCGAGAAGCCGACGATGCCGAGGGTGCGGCCGTGGAAGTTCCCGTCGCAGACGATGATCTCGGCGCGGCCCTCCGGCACGCCCTTCACCGCATAGCCCCATTTGCGGACGCATTTCAGCGCCGTCTCCACCGCCTCGGCACCGCTGTTCATCGGCAGCACCTTGTGCGCGCCGGTGAGCGCCGCGATCTCCTCGTAGAACAGCGCGAGCTGGTCGTTGCGGAAGGCGCGGGAGGTGAGGGTGAGGCGCCCCGCCTGCTCGACCATGGCGGCCAGGATGCGCGGGTGGCAATGCCCCTGGTTCACCGCCGAATAGGCGGAGAGGCAGTCGAGATAGCGGCGCCCCTCGACATCCCACACCCAGACGCCCTGGCCGCGCGTCAGCACGACGTCGAGCGGCTTGTAGTTCTGCGCGCCGAGCTCCTGCTCGGTGCGGATCAGGCCGGGAAGCACGGACATGACGGGCTCTCCTCCATGCAGGGTTCAGGCGGCGTCGCGCAGGGCGGGGGTGGCCAGCAGCGGCGCGACGAGGGCGACGGCCCGGCGGGCGCTGGCGCCCGAGGGGTCGAGGCCGGGGTTCAGCTCGACCAGGTCGAGGGCGCGGAGCAGGCCGCTCCCGCGCACCAGGGCCAGCGCCGCCGCCAGCGCCTCCAGCGAGAGGCCGCCCGGCACGGGGGTGCCGGTGCCGGGCATCAGCGTGGGGTCGAGCACGTCCACATCCAGGCTGACATGCAGCCAGCCCCCCGCCGCCACGGCCTCCTCCAGGAAGCGGCGCAGCGGGGCCAGGCCTTCCGCGCGCAACCGGTCCATGCCGAGCACGGCGGCACCGCGCGCCCGCAGCAGCCGGGCCTCGCCAGGGTCGAGGTCGCGCACCCCCAGCAGGGCAAGGCGGGAAGGCGCCACGGGCGGCGGCGCTGGCGCGCCCCACAGATCGCCAAGGCCGGGCTCGCCGCAGAGGGCGGCCAGCGCCATGCCGTGCACATTGCCGCTGGGCGAGGTGGCGGGGGTGTTGAAATCCCCATGCGCGTCCATCCAGAGCAGGTAGAGGGGCCGGCCCGCCGCGGCGGCGGCTGTGGCGCTGGCCGCCACCGAGCCCATGGGCAGGCTGTGGTCGCCGCCCAGCAGCAGCGGCCGGCGGCCGCTGGCGAGGATGGCTGCGGCCTCGGCGCGGATGGCGCGCACCCAGGCGGCGATGCGGGGCAGGTGGTGCGCCGGGCCCTCGGGCCGCAGTCGGGCCAGGGCAGAGGGGGCCAGGGCAGCGGGGACCAGGGCAGCGGGGACCAGGGCAGCCGGGGGCAGGGGGGTGGGGGCGGGGAGGTCTCCCCGGTCCTCGGCGGCGGTGCCGAGGGCTTCCAGCAGGCCGGCGGCGCGCAGCGCGGCAGGACCCTCAGCGGCACCGCGCCGGCCGGCGCCCCAATCCGCCGCCGCACCGAACACCACCCAGCCTTGCCCGCCCATCGTCATGCCTTCGCCTCCGCCAGCAGCCCCGAGCGGGGCCGTGGCGGGCAGTCTGGGGACGAGAGCGGCTCAGCAAGAAGCCGGAGAAATGCGCAGAAGGGCGGGTTGATTGCGCAGAATGGCGGGCCACTTCGCGCAAACCGTCAGCCCTTGCGGCGGGCTAGCAGCAGGTTGCTCTCGGTATTGGCCACGCCCTCGATGTGCCGGATCTGCCGGAGCAGCGCGTCGAAGGCCTCGAGGCTTTCCGTCTCCACCTCCAGCACCAGGTCCCAGCGGCCATTGGTGGCGTGGACCGCCACCACCTGGGGAAGGCCCTGAAGGCGGCGTGTCACCCGGTCGGTGGCGTTGCCCTCGATCTCGACCAGGGTGATGGCGCGCACCGGCGCCCGCTCCGCCTCGTGCCGCAGCACGATGGTGAAGCCCTGGATGACGCCGCGCTCCAGCAGCCGGTCGATGCGCGCCTTCACCGTGGCGCGGGAGAGGCCGGTGGCGGCGGCGAGGCTGGTGAGCGGCTGCCGCGCATCGGCGCGCAGCAGGGCGATCAGGGAGCGGTCCGCCGCGTCGAGGGGCGGGATCATGCGCGCTGCACCGCAGGCTTCGGTGTGCCGGGGCAGGAGTTGGCAGATGGCATGGCGTGCTGGCCGGTGTCCCGGCTCCTCCTCTCCCGCAGGGGCCGCACGGTGCGGCCAGGCTGGCAGGGAAGGGATAGCCGCAGGCGGGCCGGTGGCGCCACGCCCCGGGGTGCGGCGACCGCAGGGGAAGAACGCGAAAGGCCGCGGCTCCTCGTGGTGCCGCGGCGTTCCGTCATGTCACTTGCCCGGCGCTCCGGCACGGCGCGGCCCCGGGGGCCGCTGGAAGCCGCTCAGCGCCAGAAACAGCTTAGCGCCAGACGGGGCGGCCGAGATTGACCTGGTCGCCGCGGGTCAGGGCACCGCCCGCCGCACCGGCGGCGCCGCCCAGCAGGGCACCGGTCCCGGCACTGCCGGTGAGGGAGCCCACCGCCGCGCCGGCGCCCGCGCCCAGCAGGCCGCCCGAGGCGGCACGGTCACCGGTCGAGTAGCCGCACGCGCCGAGGCCGATGCTGGCGAGGGCCAGCAGAGCGAGAGAGGACTTCCTCATGATCGTGCTCCTTGAAGGGTTCAGAGAGTCATGCGCCTGCAACGGGGCAGGGGGCGGAAGGTTGCCGCTTCGTCATCCGGAATGACGCTTGAGCGGGGCGGCGGGGGGCGGTAATCCACGGCGCCTCTCCGCGACGGATTGCCGCCGAGCGGATGCCCGCTGTCTGTCCCCCTCGGAAGGTATCCCTGGATGTTCTCCCGCTTGTTCGGCTTCCTGTCGGCCGACATGGCCATCGATCTCGGCACGGCGAACACGCTGGTCTACGTCAAGGGCCGGGGCATCGTGCTGAACGAGCCCTCCGTCGTGGCCATCGCGGACATCCGCGGCCGCAAGCAGGTGCTGGCGGTGGGCGAGGAGGCCAAGATGATGCTGGGCCGCACCCCCGGCAACATCGCCGCCATCCGGCCGCTGCGCGACGGCGTCATCGCCGATTTCGAGGTGGCGGAGGAAATGATCAAGCACTTCATCCGCAAGGTGCACAACCGGCGCTCCTTCGCCTCGCCGATGATCATCGTCTGCGTCCCCTCCGGCTCCACGGCGGTGGAGCGGCGCGCCATCCAGGAGAGCGCGGAGAGCGCCGGCGCCCGCAAGGTGCTGCTGATCGAGGAGCCGATGGCCGCGGCCATCGGCGCCGGCCTGCCGGTGACGGAGCCTTCCGGCTCGATGATCGTCGATATCGGCGGCGGCACGACGGAGGTGGCCGTCATCAGCCTGGGCGGCATCGTCTATGCCCGCAGCGTGCGCGTCGGCGGCGACAAGCTGGACGAGGCGATCATCAGCTACATCCGCCGCCACTTCAACCTGCTGATCGGCGAGAGCACGGCCGAGCGGATCAAGATGGAGATCGGTGCCGCCGCCTACCCGGACTATGGCGAGGAAGGCCCGATGACCGAGGTGAAGGGCCGCGACCTGATGAACGGCGTGCCGCGCGAGGTGGTGGTGAGCCAGCGCCAGATCGCCGAGGCGATCGCCGAGCCGGTGAGCCAGATCGTCGAGGCGGTGAAGGTGGCGCTGGAGAACACGCCGCCCGAGCTGGCGGCCGACATCGTGGACAAGGGCATCGTGCTGACCGGCGGCGGCGCGCTGCTGCAGCGGCTGGACCAGGTGCTGCGCGAGGCCACCGGCCTGCCCGTCTCCGTGGCGGAGGATGCGCTGGCCTGCGTCGCCCTGGGCACCGGGCGGGCGCTCGACGAGATGAAGCGCCTCCGCCACGTGCTCTCCTCCATGTATTAAGCGTTACCCTCCATGTATTAACGCATAGCGCCGCCCCTCCGGGGCGGATGGAGGCCGTGTGATCCGTCTCAGCATTCCGCTGCGTCAGGCCCTGGCGCGCCTGTCCATGCCCGTCCTGGTGGCGGCCGCCTTCGGCACCATGCTGCTCGGCAAGGCCGACACGGTGCTGGTGGAGCGTGCCCGCATGACCCTGGCCGACGCCCTGGCGCCGATCTACGGCGTCATCGCCGAGCCGATGGGCACGGTGCGGGACGCGGTGCAGGAGCTGCGCTTCCTGGCGGCCATGCGGGAGGAGAATGCCCGGCTGCGCGCCGAGAACGAGCGCCTGCACCGCTGGCAGGCCGCCGCCCTGGCGCTGGAGACGGAGAACGCCCTGCTGCGACGCCAGCTCCGCTACGTGCCGGAAGGGGCGGCGAGCTTCCAGACCGCCCGCGTGGTGGCCGATGCCGGCGGCACCTATGCCCGTGCCGTGCTGCTCTCCCTCCAGCCCGGCCAGACCCCGCGCAAGGGTCAGGTGGCGCTGGACGAGCGGGGCCTCGCCGGGCGCGTCAGCGAGGTGGGCAGCCGCTCGGCCCGCGTGCTGCTGGTGACCGACATGAACAGCCGCATCCCCGTGGTGCTGGAGGGCAGCCGCTCCCGCGCCCTGATGGTGGGCACCAATGGCGAGCGCCCGCGCCTGCAGCACTGGCCGGAGGGCGCGCCGCCGCAGGAAGGCGAGCGGGTGGTGACCAGCGCCGAGGCCAATGTGTTCCCCGCCGGCCTGCCGGTGGGCATGGTGCGCTGGACGGAGGGCGGCGTGGCCGAGGTGGAGCTGTTCGCCCGTCTGGACCGGCTGGATCTGCTGCGCATCTTCGAGTTCGGCCTCTCCGGCATCCTGCCGCCGGAGGCGGTGGCCCGCCCCGAGCCGCGCGCGCGGCGCTGAGCCGGGCCGGACCCCCGCATGAAAGGGCGGCCGCAGCCACCCATGGGCCTGCTGCGCCGGCTGGACGCGCTGGCGCGCGCCGCCTTCCCCGCCGTGAGCACGGCGCTGCTGATGGTGCTGGTCTCGACCCCGGTGGGCCTGCCCTCGGCGCTGCCGGCGGTGACGCTGGGCTGCGTGTTCTTCTGGTCGGTGTTCCGCCCCGGCACGATGGGGCCGCCGCTCTGCTTCCTGCTCGGGCTGCTGCAGGATCTGCTGGGCTTCGCGCCGCCCGGCATCGCCGTGCTGACGCTGCTGCTGACGCATGGGCTGGTGCTGCGCATCCGCCGCTTCCTGGCGCGGCAATCCTTCTGGGTGGTGTGGCTGGTCTATGCGGGGGTCGCGGCGGCGGCGGCGGCGCTGGGCTTCGTGCTGCAGGCCGTGCTCTCCTGGCGGCTGCCCGCCCTGGCGCCCGCCCTGGTGCAGTTCGCCCTCAGCGCCGGCTTCTACCCGGGCGTCGCGGCGCTGCTGACCGGCATGCACAAGGCGATGCGCCGGGCGGAGGATCTGGCCTGAGATGAGCAAGCGGGACGAGGAACGCCGCCGCGGCGTGTTCACCCGGCGGGCGCTGCTGCTGGGGGCGGGGCAGCTCGGGCTGTTCGGCTTCCTGGGCTACCGGCTGCAGAAGCTGCAGCTCGAGGAGGGCGAGCGCTACGCGACGCTGGCCGAGGAGAACCGCGTCTCCACCCGCCTCATCGCGCCGCCGCGCGGCCGCATCCTGGACCGCGACGGGCGGGTGGTGGCGGCCAACGACCTGAACTGGCGCGTGCTGCTGACCGCCGAGCAGACCGAGGATGTCGGCGCCACGCTGGAGACCTTCAGCCACCTCGTGCCGCTGAGCGAGGCGGAGCGCGCCCGCATCGAGCGCGACATCCGCCGCCGCCGCCGCTTCGTCCCCGTCGTGGTGCGCGAGTTCCTTTCCTGGGAGGAGATGGCCCGCATCGAGGTGAACGCGCCGGACCTGCCGGGCATCAGCGTCGATGTCGGCACCACGCGCCACTACCCCTATGCCGAGCACCTGGCGCATGTGGTGGGCTATGTGGCGCCGCCCGCCGACACGGAGGAGGACGACGACCCGCTGCTGCTGCTGCCCGGCATCCGCGTCGGCCGCAGCGGCATCGAGCGGCACCACGACCGGCTGCTGCGCGGCCGCGCCGGCACGGTGCAGATGGAGGTCAACGCCGTCGGCCGCGTCATCCGCGAGCTGGACCGGCGCGAGGGCGTGCGCGGCCAGGACCTGCAGGTCTCGATCGATGCCGAGTTGCAGAAGGCGGTGCGCAACCGGATCGAGGAGGGCACCAGCGTTGTCGTGCTCGATGCCCGAAACGGCGAGGTGCTGGCCATGGCCAGCCAGCCCTCCTTCGACCCGAACCTGTTCAGCTCCGGCATCTCCTCGGCACAGTGGCGGGTATGGACGCGCAGCCGCGCCACGCCGCTGATCAACAAGACCACCAACGGCCTCTACGCCCCCGGCTCCACCTTCAAGATGGTGGTGGGCCTCGCCGCGCTGGAGGCCAAGGTGGTGACGCCCACCGAGCGCATCTTCTGCCCCGGCCATTACGACCTGGGCGACAGCCGCTTCCATTGCTGGCAGCGGCGCGGCCACGGCAACATGGACCTGCGCGCGGCGCTGAAGAATTCCTGCGACGTCTATTTCTACGAGGTGGCGCGCCGCATGGGCATCGACCGCATCGCCGCCATGGCGAAGCGCCTCGGCCTCGGCGTCGATCTGGAGCTGGAGCTGCCCGGCACCCGCGCCGGCTTCGTGCCCACGCGCGAATGGCGCACCCGCCAGGGCAAGGCCTGGAACCTGGGCGACACGGTGGTGCATGGCATCGGCCAGGGCTTCTACCAGCTCACGCCCCTCTCGCTCGCCACCATGGCGGCGCGGCTGGCCACGGGGCGGGCGGTGCAGCCGCACCTGACCCATGCCGTCTCCGGCCGCGCCGTGCGCGGCGTGCGCGCCGAGGACTGGCCGGGCCTCGGCCTGCCGGAGCGCGACCTGCGGCTGATCCGCGAGGCGATGTGGTCGGTGGTGAATGAGGAGGGCGGCACCGCGCGCGTGGCGCGCCTGCCCGCCGCCATGGGCAGCATGGCCGGCAAGACCGGCACCACCCAGGTGCGCCGCGTCTCGCGCGAGCAGCGCGAGCGCGGCTTCCGGGTGGAGAGCCTGCCGCGCGAGTGGCGGCCGCACGCGCTGTTCGTCGCCTTCGCGCCCTATGAGAACCCGCAATACGCCATCTCCGTCGTCGTCGAGCACGGCACCAGCGGCTCCGGCGCCGCCGCGCCGCTGGCGCGCGACGTGATGGTGGAGGTGATGAACCGCCTCCGCCCCGTGGTGGCCGCGGCGCCCGCGCCGCCGCAGCAGCAGGCCGCCGCCCCGCCAGATCCCCCGCCACCCGGTCCCCCACCACCCGATCCCCCGCCACCCGAACGGGAGCGCCGCCGATGATGGTGTTCGAGCGCCGCCTGCTGCTGCGCGACCGCGGCACCGGCGTGCTGGAGAAGCTCTGGCTGATCCCGTGGAGCTTCGTGCTGCTGCTCTGCGCCGTGGCGGCGGTGGGCTATGTGGCGCTGTACTCGGCCGGGGGCGGCGCGCCGGAGCCCTATGCCAGCCGCCACGCGCTGCGCTTCGGCTTCGGCCTGGTGATGATGCTCTCCATCGCCATGATCGACATCCGCCTGATCGCGAGGCTCTCCTGGCTGGGCTACCTGGCGGGGGTGGGGCTGCTGGTGCTGGTGGCGCTGCACGGGCAGGTGGGCAAGGGCGCGCAGCGCTGGATCGAGCTCGGGCCGATCCAGCTGCAGCCCTCGGAGCTGATGAAGATCATGCTGGTGCTGGCGCTGGCCCACTGGTTCCACCGCGCCAGCTGGGAGCGCGCCGGCAACCCGCTCTTCCTGCTGCCGCCGATCCTGGCGACGCTGATCCCGGTCGGGCTGATCCTGAAGCAGCCCAATCTCGGCACCGGGCTGATCACGCTGATGATCGGCGGCGCGGTGTTCTGGGCCGCCGGGGTGCGCTGGTGGAAATTCGCCATCCTGATCGGCGCCGCGGCCGTCATCGCGCCGATCGCCTATGAGCATCTGCACGACTACCAGCGCGCCCGCATCAACACCTTCCTCGACCCGGAGAGCGACCCGCTGGGCGCGGGCTACAACATCATCCAGTCCAAGATCGCGCTCGGCTCGGGCGGCATCTGGGGCAAGGGCTTCCTCCAGGGCACGCAGGGCCACCTGAACTTCCTGCCCGAGAAGCAGACCGACTTCATCTTCACCATGCTGGCCGAGGAGTTCGGCCTGGTCGGCGCCATGACGACGCTGGTGCTGCTTTCCCTGGTGGTGTTCTTCGCGCTGGCCGTGGCGCTGCGCTGCCGGCACCAGTACGGGCGGCTGGTCGCGCTCGGGCTTGGCGTGAACTACTTCATGTATGTCTTCGTCAACATCGCCATGGTCACGGGCAGCATTCCCGTGGGCGGCGTGCCGCTGCCGCTGATCAGCCATGGCGGCTCGGCCATGCTCACCTCGATGCTGGGCTTCGGCCTGCTGATGTCGGTGCATGTGCATCGCGACGCCGAGTTCGGTGCCGCGCGGGAGTGAAAAAGTCACGAAAGAGGGTTGCCTTCGCGGGCGGATCGGCTAAAAGCCCGCCCACGGATGCGGCCGGCGGAGACGCCGTTTCATCCCGGTGGGGCGCATAGCTCAGTTGGTAGAGCAGCTGACTCTTAATCAGCGGGTCCTAGGTTCGAGCCCTAGTGCGCCCACCATTCCCACCCTCCCTTGCGGGATCTGCGGAAGCCGGAGCCGGATGGTTGCCGGCTTTTTTTGCGTCCTTCCTCCGGGCGCTTCCGTCACGCCGTACTGCCGGACAGCGCCCGTTCCATCATCGCATCCCACTCGGCGGCGCTGCACATCGCGTCGTGACGGGCGAGCGCGAGCGAGGAATAGGCCCGCGGGGCGGTGCCATCGACCTCCAGCGTATAGGGTCGTGGCCGGCCGATATGCAGCCGGATGCGGATGGGATAGCCGCTGAGGCAGAGGGTAAGGTCTTCGGCCTTGGGGATCCAGCCTTCGGGCATCAGGGGCGCCCTTCTCGGAAAACCGGTGACGACCGTGCCAGACAATCAACCCCGTCCGGGCGCGACAAGGCAAAACTCGTGAAGCCTTTGCAACGGTTCCGTTGCGCCTGGATGGCGGCTTGCCAGGGCGCTGCAGGACCACCCGGCAAGCCCTTGTCGAGACTGGGGGGCGGAGCCGATCCCCGGCTGCCGCCCCTGGTCATCACGAAGCCGCGCGCCGGCGCGCGGCGCCGGATCAGCCGGCCTTGGCTCCGGTCTCCAGCAGGCCGAGGCGCTGGCCGGCATAGCGGCCCTCGCGCAGCGGCTGCCACCACCAGGCATTCTCCAGGTACCAGCGCACCGTCTTCTCGATGCCGGTGGCGAAGGTCTCCTGCGGCTGCCAGCCCAGCTCGCGCCCGATCTTCTCCGGGTTGATGGCGTAGCGGCGGTCATGCCCGGGGCGGTCGGTGACGAAGGTGATGAGGCGGCGGCGCGGGCCGGCCGGGTCCGGGCGCAGCCGGTCCAGCAGGTCGCACACCGCCTCGACCACGTCGATGTTCCGCATCTCGGCCTTGCCGCCGATGTTGTAGGTCTCGCCCGGGCGGCCCTGGCGCACCACCGTGGCCAGCGCCTTCACATGGTCCTCGACGAACAGCCAGTCCCGCACGTTGCTGCCATCGCCGTAGACGGGCAGGGGCTTGCCCTCCAGTGCGTTGAGGATGATCAGCGGGATCAGCTTCTCGGGGAAATGGTACGGCCCATAATTGTTCGAGCAGTTGGTGACCATGGTGGGCAGGCCGTAGGTCTCGTGCCAGGCGCGCGCCAGATGGTCGGAGGAGGCCTTGGTCGCCGAGTAGGGCGAGCGGGGGTCGTAGGGCGTGGTCTCGCTGAAGGCGGGGTCGTTCGGCCCAAGCGAGCCATACACCTCGTCGGTGGAGACGTGCAGGAAGCGGAAGGCGGCCTTGGCCTCGCCCTCCAGCGTGTTCCAGTAGCCGCGCGCCGCCTCCAGCAGGGCGAAGGTGCCGACCACGTTGGTGTGCACGAAGGGCGCCGCGCCGGCGATCGAGCGGTCCACATGGCTCTCGGCCGCCAGGTGCATCACCGCATCGGGGCGGAACGCGTCGAAGGCGGCGCGCATGGCGGCGCCGTCGGCGATGTCGGCCTCCAGGAAGGCGAAGCCCGGCTTGTCCTCGCAGGCGGCGATGGAGCGGCGGTCGCCGGCATAGGTCAGCTTGTCCACCACCAGAACGGCGGCGCCCAGATCCAGCGCCAGATGGCGCACCAGCGCCGAGCCGATGAAGCCCGCGCCGCCCGTTACAACGATACGCACCAAGTCATTCCCTCACAGACAATGGGGCCGAAAGACGCGGGTAGGAGCCGTTCCATGGAATCCCGCGTCAGCTCACGCCCCTATGGAGGGCAGAGAATGGCGGCTTCATGGCGTCGCCGCCAGAGAAGCCGGCCGGATTGCCGCTCAGCCGGCCTGGCGCACCGGCGGCAGGCCGGTTTCCTGCAGGGCGGCGCGCACGCGGCGCTGCATGGCGGCCGGGGTGGGAAAGATGATTCCCTCCGCGCCCCGTGCGGCGGGATCGATGGCGATGAAGCGCAGCGAGCCGTCCTGGGTCACCGCGACGCCGACGAAGCGGCCGTCGATTTCGACGGGCCGGGATCTGATCATGGAAGGCGGTCCTGGGTCGGCCGTTCCAGGCCGGGCTGAAGGGGTATCCGGCGGCTCAGGCCCTGCGCGCAGCCGGGCGGACCGGGTACCGCGCCCAGGGCAGTCAGAACACGCCGGCGCCCTCCATGACGGGACGTACACGGCAAAGCAACAAGCTTTTGCGTGGGGTCTGGTCTGTCAAGCAGTTGTGTGGAAAGCACGGCGCGGCAGGCTTTTCCGGCCGCGGACGTGCTGAAGGCGCGGGCTACATCTCCACCCACTGCCGCAGCAGGTTGTGGTAGGCGGCCGTCATGCCGAGCACGCCGGGGTGGTTGTCCGGCAGGTCGGCGCGGGTGCGCATGATGGCGAGGTCCATCTCGTAGAGCAGGCGGCGCTGGCCGTCATCCTTCACCATGGACTGGGTCCAGAAGAAGGAGGACCAGCGGCTGCCGCGCGTCACCGGCTCCACGCGGTGCAGGCTGGTGGCGGGGTAGAGAACCATGTCGCCGGCCGGCAGCTTCACGCTCTGCGTGCCGTAGGTGTCCTCGATCACCAGCTCGCCGCCCTCATACTCCTCGGGCGGGGTGAGGAAGAGGGTGGAGGAGACATCCGTGCGGATGCGCTGCATGGCGCCGGGGAGGAAGCGGATGGCGTTGTCCACATGGGCGTGGAAGGTCATGCCCACGTCGTAGCGGTTGAACAGCGGCGGAAACACGCGCAGCGGCAGCGCCGCCGTGGTGAAGAGCGGGTTGCGGCCGAGGGCGCGCAGGATGATGTCGCCCAGCTCGCGCGCCTGCGGCGAATCCTCCGGCACCTGGAGGTTGTGCTTGGCCTTGCCGGATTGCTCGCCGGCGGTGACGCGGCCATCCACCCAGGCGGCGCGCTCCAGCACCTGGCGGCAATGGGCGACTTCCTCGGGGGTCAGGACCTGGGGGATGCGGACCAGCATGATGATGTCGTTTCAGCGGGAGGGTGGGGGAGGGGCGCCGCCGCGCGGCGGCGCCCCGGACGCGCCGGCGCGGCTCAGAAATCCGCCGCCAGGGTGAACAGGATGGTGCGCCCGGCCGAGGGGATCACGCGGTTGGCCCACAGCCCGTCATAGTTCAGCGCGTTGCCGAGGTTGTAGCCGTTCACCTGCACCCGCAGATTGTCGTTGATGCGGTGCGAGACCAGCGCGTCGACGGTGAGGGCGGCGGGCACCTCGGCGGTGTTGGCGGCGTTGAGGAACACCTTGTCGCGCCAGGTGACGCCGCCGCCCAGGGTCAGGTTCCAGGGCGTCTGGGCGCCCAGCTCGTAGGTGGTCCAGAGCGAGGCCGCGTGGTCGGGCACGAACTGCACCTTCTTGCCCACATTGGCGGCGGTGGTGGACTTGGTGGTCTCGCTGTCCATGGCCGTGTAGCTGGCGTTGATCATCCAGGCGGGGGTGACCTGCCCGGTCAGGCCGATCTCGATGCCCTGGTTGCGCTGCTCGTCGCTGGTCTGGATGAAGGTGCTGCCGTCGCCGTTCGGGTCGGGGGTCTGCGAGTTCTTCTTGTCGATCCGGTAGAGCGAGCCGTACAGGCCGAGCCGGTTCTCCAGGAAGCCGACCTTGGCGCCAACTTCGTAGAGCGTGTTCCGCTCCGGGTCGAAATTGCTGTTGAAGCCGCTGGCCGTGAAGGGCTGCGTGCTGAACAGGAAGCCCGGCGGCGTGGTCGAGGTGGAGTAGGTGGCGTAGTAGGTCTGGTTCGGCGCCGGCTCCCACACCAGCGAGGCGCGGGGGTCGACCACGGTGTGGCTGGGCTTGGCCTCGGCGCGCACGCCGGTGGAGTAGGTGACGGTGTCGTATTCCACCTCGAAGCGGCTGACGCGCACGCCGCCGATGATGGAGAATTCCGGCGTCAGCCACAGCCGGTCGCTCAGGAAGGCGGCGTAGGTGGTGTTGCTGCCGTTGCGCTGGTAGCTGGGCGCGCCGCGGTCCAGCGCGATGTCGCCCTGGCCGCCGAAGACCGACAGCGCCGGGCGGGTGCCGGTGTAGCCGTAGCCGGTGCGCTCGAAATCCTCGTACATCAGGTCGATGCCGCCCACCAGCTCGTGCCGCAGCGGGCCGGTGGTGAAGCGCGCCGTGGCGGTGGCGACGTTCTGCACCGCCCAGCTTTCCTGATGGTACGGGTTGCCGGCGCCGCTCGCCGTCACCGTGCCGCTGCGGTTGCGGAACCAGGGGGTCACGCAGCTCGCCGCCGCGCAGCTGACGATCGAGCTGGCGTAGTCGCGGTCGATGAAGCTCACCCGCGTGTCGTTGGCCAGGGTCAGCCAGTCATTCACCGTGTGGTTCAGGCGTGCGGTGAAGACGTCCGTAGTCACCTCGTCGCGGTCGCTGCTGAGGCCGTACCAGGTGCCGCGCGGCAGGCCGTACTCGGTCAGCGGACGGCCGATGGTGCTGCCGGGCGCCGTCACCACCGGGATGCCGGAATCGGTGGCGTTGTCATACTCGTAGTGCTGGTAGTGCAGCGTCAGGGTGGTGTCGGTGCCGAGGCCGAAGGCGATCGAGGGGGCGATGCCCCAGCGGCGGCTGTCCACCCCGTCGCGGCCGACCACCTCGCTCGACTGGCCCATCAGGTTCAGCCGCAGCGCGGTGGTCTCGCCGATCTGCTGGTTGATGTCGAGCGTGCCGCGGGCATAGGGGCCGCTGCCGCCGGTGGCGGTGGCCGAGTAGCTGTTGCCGAGGCGCGGCGTGCGCAGCCCCACCGCGACGGCGCCGCCCACCGTGCCATTGCCCAGCGCGAAGCCCGAGGGTCCCTTGATGACGGAGACATCCTCGTAGGTGAAGGCGTCGCGCGTGTAGGCGCCGAAATCGCGCAGCCCGTCGGTGTAGATGTCGTTCTGCGCCGCGAAGCCGCGGATGCGGAACTGGTCGCCGTTCACGCCGCCATTGCCTTCGCCGATCGAGGCGGTGATGCCGGGGACGTTGCGCAGCGCCTGCTCCAGCGTGGTGACGTTCTGCTGCTCCAGCACCTCGCGCGGGATGACGTTGATGACCTGCGGCGTGTCCTGCACCGAGCCGGGCAGGCGGGAGACGGGCGCGGCGCGTTGCAGCGTGTTGGCCGGCGCGGTGCCCTGCACATCGACGGTGGGGAGCACCAGCCCGCCCTCGGGCGCCGCGGCGCCCTGGGCCAGGGCCGCGCCAGGGAGGCCCATGGCGAGGCCCGCCATCCAGGCGGCATGCGATGTCGGGGGCTTGGTCCCGCTCTGGGTCGTCATCGGCGAATCCTGCGAATGAGAATGCTTCGCATTTCCTTTAGGACGTGCGGTTACTTTTCGTCAACAAGCCGTGCGGTGATTCTTGCAAGTGCGACTTGCTTGCAATACCAGCAGGGCCCGCACCCGGAGCATCGACCATGCAACGTCGCACCCTGGCCGCCGGCCTGTTCCTTGCCCCCGCCGCCCTGGCCGCGAGGATGCGCCCCGCCTTCTCCGCGGCTGCCCCCGGGCAGGCCGGCCAGCGCGCCGTGCTGCGCCACTACGCCGATCTGGGCCAGGCGATGTTCGAGGACTGCCTGGAGACGGGCCGCGCCCTGCGGCAGGCGGTGGACAGCTTCCTCGCCGCTCCCTCGGAGGAAGGGCTCGCCGCCGCGCGCCGTGCCTGGATCGCCGCCCGAGCGCCTTACGCGCAGACCGAGACGCTGCGCTTCGGCAACCCCGAGGTGGATGCGTGGGAAGGCCGCGTGAACGCCTGGCCGCTGGATGAGGGGCTCATCGACGATGTCGATGCCGGCTACGGCACGGAAAGCGACGAGAACCCGCTCTATGCCGCCAACATCATCGGCTCCCGCAGCCTGCGCCTGGGCGACGAGACGCGCGACCTCTCGGCGCTGACGGCGGAGGCCCTCGAAGCGCTGCACGAGGCGGGGGAGGTCGAGGCCAACGTCACCATCGGCTACCACGCCATCGAGTTCCTGCTCTGGGGGCAGGACCTGAACGGCACCGGCCCCGGCGCCGGCCGGCGCCCCTTCACCGACTACACCACTGCCGCCAATGCCGACCGGCGCGGGCAGTATCTGCGCATCGTCACCGGGCTGCTGGTGAAGGACCTGGAGGAGATGGTGGCGCAATGGTCGCCGGGCGGCGCCATCCGCCGGCGGCTGGCGGCGAACCCGGCGCCGGAAGGGCTGGCCGCCATGCTGGCCGGCATGGGCAGCCTCTCCTATGGCGAGCTGGCGGGGGAGCGGATGAAGCTCGGGCTGCTGCTGCACGACCCGGAGGAGGAGCAGGACTGCTTCTCGGACAACACGCACAACAGCCACCGCGGCAATGTGCTGGGCATGGTGGCGGTGTGGCGCGGCGAGTATCGCCGCGCCGACGGGCGCGTGCTGCGCGGCGCCAGCCTGCGCAACCTGGTGGATGGCACGGACCGCCGCCTGCGCGAGGAGATGGACGCCCGCCTCGCCGCGACGCTGGCCGCCTTCGACGCCCTGGCGAGGCGCGCCGAGACGGTGGAGGCCTACGACCAGATGCTGGCCGAGGGCAACCGGGAGGGCAACGCCGCCATCCAGGCGGGCATCGACGCGCTGGTGGCGCAGACGCGCAGCATCGAGCGCGTGGTGGCGGCGCTGAAGCTGCCCGCCCTCTCGGTGGAAGGCTCGCAGAGCCTCGACGACCCCGCGAAGGTCTTCAAGTAGCCGCGCCGGCGGTGGCGGCGTTTCCCTGGCGGCGCGGCGTGTGGCGCCGCGCCCGGCTGCTGGTGGTTCCCGCCCTGGCCGCGCTGGCCCTGCCGGCCGGGGCAGCCTTGTCCGCCGACCGGGATTCCCGCCTGGAATTCCGCCTGGGCGAGAGCGTGTTCCAGCGCCTCTGGGTGCCGGCGCCCGCCTCGACCCGCTCGGCCGATGGGCTCGGCCCCCTCTACAACGCCCGGGCCTGCGAAAGCTGCCACCCGCGCGCCGGGCGCGGTCCTTCTCCCCCCGGCACGGGCGAGGTGCCGGCGGGGCTGGTGGCGCGCCTGTCCATCCCCGCCGCCACGCCGCCGCAGCGGGCGCTGCTGGAGGAGGGGCGCCTCGGCCTGATCCCCGACCCGCGCTATGGCGCGCAGCTGCAGCCTCTCTCCGCGCCGGGCCTGCCGGGGGAGGGGCGGCTCGCGCCGCGCTGGCAGGAGCACCGCGTCACCCTGGCCGACGGGCTGGTGGTGGCGCTGCGCCAGCCGCGCCCCCGGCTGGAGGAACCTGGCCATGGCCCGCCCGATCCGGGTCTGCGCCTTTCGCTCCGGCTCTCGCCGCCTCTGCTCGGCCTCGGCCTGCTGGAGCAGGTGCCGGAGGCGGAGATCCTCGCCGCCGCCGATCCGCAGGACCGCGATGGCGACGGCATCCGCGGCCGGCCCAACCGCGTCGCCGGCGGGCGGCTCGGCCGCTTCGGGTGGAAGGCGACGGAGCCGGACCTGCCGGAACAGGCCGCCGCCGCCTTCGCGCTCGACCTTGGCCTCTCGACGCCGCCGCGCCCGGACCCCTGGGGCGACTGCACCCCGGCCCAGCCCGCCTGCCGGCAGGCGCCGCATGGCGGGGCAGCGCCCCACCAGCCCGAGGTGGCGCCGGCATTGTTCGCCCTGACCGTGTTCTATGCCCGCAACCTCGCTCCTCCGCCCCGCCGTGCCGTGGAGGCGCCCGGGGTGCGCCAGGGCGAGGCGCTGTTCGGCGCGCTGGGCTGCGCCGCCTGCCACCGCCCGCGGCTGGCGACGGCCGGCGGCGCGCCCATCGCCCCCTATACCGACCTGCTGCTGCACGACATGGGGGAAGGCCTCGCCGATGGCCACGCCGAGTGGCAGGCGGGCGGGCAGGACTGGCGCACCGCGCCGCTCTGGGGCCTTGGCCTGGCCACCGCCCGCCCCGGCGGTGCCGGGCTGCTGCATGACGGCCGCGCGCGCTCGGCGCCGGAGGCCATCCTGTGGCATGGTGGCGAGGCCCGGCAGGCCCGCGACCGGGTGCTGGGCCTTCGCGCCGAGGACCGCGCCGCCCTGCTGACCTTTCTGGATTCCCTCTGATGCCGCTCGCTCGCCGCGCCCTCCTGTCCTTCGGCATCCTGGCCGTGCCGCTGCGGCTGCTCGCCCCCGGCACGGCGCGCGCCGCGCCGGACGAGGCCGCCTTCCGCGCCCTCAACCGCGCGGCGGTGGAGCAGGTGCTGCTGCCCGCCTACCGGCGCTTCGCCGAGGCCACGGCCAACCTCGCCGCGCGGCTGGACGCGCTGGCCCGGACCCCGCAGGAGCAGCCGGCGCTGGAGGCGGCGCGGGAAGGCTTCGCCCGCGCCATGCTGGCCTGGCAGGAGATCCAGCATGTGCGGGTGGGGCCGGCGGAGCTGTTCAGCCGCCACCCGCGCATCCAGTTCTGGCCCGACCCGCGCAACGCCATCGGGCGGGACCTCTCCGCCGCCATCGCGGCGCGCGACCCGGCGGCGCTGGAGGCCCGCGCCAACGCGCTGGGGCAGGTGACGACGCAGGGCCTGCCGGCGCTGGAGCGGCTGCTCTATGGCGAGGAGGCGGTGGCGCGGCTGCGCGCCGGCGATGCCGAGGCAGCCTATAGGGGCGCCCTGCTGCGCGCCATCGGCGGCAATCTCTCCACCCTGGCGCAGGACATGCTGGCCGGCTGGACCGGCGGCGAGACCCCCTACGGCGCCGCGCTCGCCGAGCCGCGCCCGCCCTACGCCACGCCGCAGGAGGCGACGCTGGAGCTGTTCAAGGCGCTGCACGCGGCGGTGGAGATGGTGGCAGACCGCAAGCTGACGCGTGCTCTCGGCAGCTCGGCCGGCACGGCGCGGGCGCAGCTGCTGGAGGCATGGCGCAGCGGCCTTTCGGGGCAGGCGGTGCAGGCCAACCTCGCGGCGGCGCGCGCACTCTATGAGAGGGCCTTCGCCCCCGCCCTGGCGGCCGGCGGCGAGGCGGAGCTGAAAGGGCTGCTGGACCGTGCCTTCGCCCAGCTCGGCGCCTCGGCCGCGGCGATGCCGCTGCCGCTGGAGGCGGCCATCGGCGACCCGGCCCGGCGCGAGGCGGTGGCGGTGGTGCAGCGGGAGGCGGCGGCGCTGAAGGCGCTGCTGGCCCAGCGGCTGGCGCCGGCGCTCGGCATCCCGCTCGGCTTCAACGCGCTGGACGGGGACTGACCGGGTGCGCCGCCGCGACCTGCTGCTGGGCGCCCTGCTGGCCTCCGATCTCGCCTCCTGGCCGCGGCGCCCGGCGCGCGGCGCCTCGCCCCTGGTGCTGGGCGCCTGGCGCGTGCCGGGGGAGGGGGACCATGCCGGCGCCTTCGCCCCCGGCGATGGCGGCGTGCCGCTCGACCTGCGGCTCACGGCCCGCGCGCATGGCTTCGCCGCGCATCCCGCCCGGCCGCTGGTGGTGGTGTTCGGCCGCCGCCCGGGCTGGGAGGCGCTGGTGGCCGACCTCGCCACGGGCACGCTGCGGCAGGGCTTCGCGCCCCCGGAGGACCGGCATTTCAACGGGCATGGCCTGTTCGCGCCGGATGGCAGGCTGCTCTACGCCACCGAGACGCGGGTGGCGGACGGCGCCGGGCTGATCGGCGTCTACGACGCCACGGACGGCTTCCGCCGCGTGGCCGAGTTCGCGACCGGCGGGCGGGACCCGCACGACATGCGCCTCGCGCCCGGGGGCGCGGCGCTGGTGGTGGCCAATGGCGGCATCCTGACCCACCCCGATGCGCCCCGGGCGAATCTCGACCCGGCGGGCATGGACCCGTCCCTGGTGCATCTCGACCCGCGCGACGGGCGCGTGCTGTCCACGGCGCGCTTTGCGCCGGCGATGAACCGGCTCTCCATCCGCCATCTGGCGCCGGTGCCGGGCGGCACGGCGGTGGCCATGCAGTTCGAGGGCGACGAGGCGGAGGCCGTGCCGCTGCTGGCGGTGCAGCGGGGCGAGGGGGCGCTGCGTCCGCTGGCGCTGCCGGAGACGCTGCGCGCCGCCTGCCGCAACTATATCGGCAGCGTCGCCACCGACTCCGCCGGGGCGGTGCTGGCGGCCACCAGCCCGCGCGGCGGCGTGGCGCTGTTCTGGGATCTGGCGGCGGGGCGCGCGCTGGGCTCGGTGCCGCTGGGCGATGTCTGCGGCGTGGCGCCGGCCGGCGCGCCGGGGCGCTTCATCCTGGCCAGCGGCCATGGCGCGCTGCTGGAGGCCGATGCCCGCAGCGGCGCCACGCGCCCGCTGCCGGGGCCGCGCGGCGCCTGGGACAACCACCTGCTGCGTGTCGGGTGAGCGGGGCGGCTGTTGACACGGGCCGCAAACCGCGCATCTCCCCGCGCGAGGAAACGGCCAATTCACCTGCCACCAGGGATGCCTCATGGAAAACCCGCCGAATCAGCCGCCCGCCGGCAAGCCGGATGACCTCGACACGCTGTTCGATGGCTACCGCCGCTTCCGCGCCGAGGTGTGGCCGGAGCGCCGCCGGCTGTTCCAGGACCTGGCGCGGGACGGGCAGAGCCCGCGGGCCCTGGTGATTGCCTGCTCCGACAGCCGCGTCGATCCGGGCATGGTGTTCAACGCCGCGCCGGGAGAGCTGTTCATCGTCCGCAACGTGGCCAACCTCGTGCCGCCCTATGAGCCGGACCGCTCCTACCACGGCACCAGCGCGGCGCTGGAATTCGGCGTCTGCGTGCTGAAGGTGCCGCGCATCATCGTGCTGGGGCATGCCATGTGCGGCGGCGTGCAGGCGCTGCTGCGCGGCTTTCCACCCGGGGCGCAGGATTTCGTCGAGCCGTGGATGACCGGCATCGCGCAGGAGGCGCGCCGCCGCACCCTGGCCTGCGAGCCGACCGACGCCGAGGCCGCCCAGGCGCAGTGCGAGCTGGAGACCGTGAAGCTCTCCCTGCGCAACCTGATGACCTTTCCGTGGGTTGCCAGCCGGGTGGCGGAAGGGACGCTGGCGCTGCATGGCGGCTCCTTCGACATCCGCACCGGCGTTCTCTCCTATCTGGCCGAGGATGGCAGCTTCACGGCGGTGGCTTGAAAAAGGCCGAATTTAACCGCATTCGCGGCGCCTGATCGGGGCCGGTCAGCGTCAGCGGGGCCGGGCGCGCAACCCGCCGCCCCCCCGCGCGTTCGCTGGTCGCCGCCGGAAAGGGAGTTGCCTGCTGTGAACCGCCGCGACGCCATGCTCGCCGCCTTGTCCCTCTCCACCGTCTTCCTGGCGGAGGAGACGACCCATCTGTCCGAGGCCCAGGCGGCAAGTCCCGACGAGACGCCCTTCGACCCCGGCACGGTGCGCGAGACGGCGCGGCGCCTGGCGCAGCAGCCCTACAAGGCGCCGCCCGACGGCCTGCCCTCGGGCCTCACCGACCTGACCTACGACCAGTACCGCGACATCCGCTACCGCCCGGCGCAGGCGCTGTGGCGCGAGGGCGGGCTGCCCTTCCAGGCGCAGATGTTCCACCGCGGCTTCCTCTACAAGTCGCGCGTGGACATGTACGAGGTGGCGGGCGGCATGGCGCGGCCCATCCGCTACAGCCCCGAGCTGTTCGACTTCCAGAACATGCCGCGCCCGGCGGCGGAGGATCTCGGCTTCGCCGGCTTCCGCCTGCACGCGCCGATCAACAGGGCGGAGTATTACGACGAGGTCTGTGCCTTCCTCGGCGCCAGCTATTTCCGCGCCGTGGCGCGCGGCCAGATCTACGGCCTCTCGGCGCGTGGCCTGGCGATCGGCACGGCTGACCCGAAGGGCGAGGAGTTCCCGCTCTTCCGCGCCTTCTGGATCGAGCGCCCGCGCGAGGGGGTGAACGCCATCACCGTCCACGCGCTGCTCGACAGCCCCTCCTGCGCCGCGGCCTTCCGCTTCGGCATCCGCCCCGGCCGCGTCACGCTGTTCGACGTGGAATCCACCATCTTCCCGCGCGTGGACATGGCGACGGCCGGCGTCGCGCCGCTGACCAGCATGTTCTGGTTCTCGCCGCTGAACCGTGCGGGGCGCGACGACTGGCGCCCGGCGGTGCATGATTCCGACGGGCTGCTGATGTTCACGGGCCGCGGCGAGCGCGTCTGGCGCCCGCTGAACAACCCGCGCGACCTGCAGCTCTCCGCCTTCGGCGATGTCAACCCGCGCGGCTTCGGCCTGATGCAGCGGCGGCGGGATTTCGACAGCTACGAGGACCTGGAGGCACGCTACGAGAAGCGCCCGAGCCTCTGGGTGGAGCCGATCGGCGACTGGGGGGAGGGGGCGGTGCAGCTGGTCGAGATTCCGACCAGCGGCGAGATCCACGACAACATCGTCGCCTTCTGGCGCCCGAAGGACCCGCTGCGCGCCAAGGGCGAGTACCGCTACACCTTCCGCCTGCACTGGTGCGACGAGGCGCCGGGCAGCCCGGAGCTGGGCCGGCTGATGTCCACCCGCTCCGGCGCTTCCTGGACACAGGGCGGGCGGCTCTTCGTCATCGACGCCACCGGCGGCGCGCTGGACAACCTGGCGCCGGATGCGAAGCCCGAGGCGCTGGTGACGGCCAGCCGCGGCGAGGTCCGCAACGTGGTGGTGCAGCGCAACCCGGAGACCCAGGGCTGGCGCATCAGCTTCGACCTGTTCCCCGGCGATGCGCGCGCCGTCGAGCTGCGCGCCGAGCTGAAGGCCGGCCCCGAGGCGGTGGCCGAGACGCTGCTGTACCGATGGACGGCGTGACGCGGCCGGCTGCCGCCCCTCCGGCGCCTGGAGAGGAGGGCTGGCGGGCCCTGCCGCCGGAGGCGCCGCTGGCGATGCCGGTGCAGTCGCTCCGCGCCCGCCCCACGGTGCGGCCGGGCGGCCGCCCCTCGCAGCTGACGCTGGTCTGGCTGCGGCGGCTGCTGGTGATCGGCGCGGCGATCGCGCTCACCGCCTTCGCCGCGCGCGAGATGTGGCTGGTGCTGGGCAGCGGCAAGCCCACCGCCCTGCAGGGCATCGTGCTGGTGCTGTTCGTGGTGCTGTTCGCCTGGATCGCGCTGTCCTTCAGCAGCGCGGTGTGCGGCTTCCTGCGCCTGCTGGCGGGGCCGGACCGGCGGCTCGGCATCGCCCCCGATGGCCCGCCGCCGATGCCCGGCGTGAAGACCGCGCTGCTGATGCCGACCTACAACGAGGACCCCTCCCGCGTCATGGCGGGCCTCCAGGCGATCCATGAATCGCTTGCCGCCGCCGGCGCGCTGGAGCGGTTCGACATCTTCATCCTCAGCGACACCACCCAGCCCGAGATCTGGGTGGCCGAGGAGGCCGCCTTCCTGGCGCTCCGCGAGCGCACGGGCGACCATGGCCGCATCTTCTACCGCCGCCGCGCGAAGAACACGGAGCGCAAGGCCGGCAATATCGCCGACTGGGTTCGCCGCTGGGGCGATGCCTACCCGCAGATGCTGGTGCTCGACGCCGACAGCGTCATGGAGGCCGACACCATCCTGCGCCTGGCCGACGCCATGGAGCGCCACCCGGATGTGGGGCTGATCCAGACCCTGCCGATCATCGCCGGCGGCAACACGCTGTTCGCGCGGATGCAGCAATTCGCCGGCCGCGTCTATGGCCCGCTGATCGCCGAGGGCATCGCCTGGTGGCACGGGGCGGAGGGCAATTACTGGGGCCACAACGCCATCATCCGCACCCGCGCCTTCGCCGATGCGGCCGGCCTGCCGGAGCTGCACGGCCGCAAGCCCTTCGGCGGCCACATCATGAGCCACGATTTCGTCGAGGCGGCGCTGATGCGGCGCGCCGGCTGGGCCATCCACATGGTGCCCTGGCTGCGCGGCACCTATGAGGAGAGCCCGCCCTCGCTGATGGACCTCGCCATCCGCGACCGGCGCTGGTGCCAGGGCAATCTGCAGCACGCGTCGGTGCTGCCGGCGCGCGGGCTGCACTGGGTCAGCCGGCTGCACCTGCTCACCGGCATCGGCAGCTACATCACCGCGCCGATCTGGCTGCTGTTCCTGGTGATGGGCGTGGTGCTGGCCATCCAGGCGCGCTTCATCCGCCCCGAATACTTCCCCGCCGGCCCCAGCCTCTTCCCCGACTGGCCGGTGGTCGATCCGGTGCGCGCCATGTGGGTGTTCATCGGCACCATGGCGCTGCTGCTGGCGCCGAAGCTGATGGCGTGGTTCGCGCTGCTGTTCCATGCGCGGGACCGGCGCGGCAGCGGCGGCGCCATCCGCGCCTTCCTCTCGATACTGGTGGAGACGCTGGTGGCCGGCCTGCTGGCGCCGGTGACGATGCTGACCCAGTCGGTCGATGTGGTGGGCATCCTGCTCGGCCGCGACTCCGGCTGGAACGCGCAGCGGCGGGACGATGGCAGCCTGCCGCTGGGGCAGGTGGCGCGGCTCTACTGGCGGCACACGCTGTTCGGCCTGGCCTTCGGCGGCGCCGCCTGGCTGGTCTCGCCCTATCTGGCGCTGTGGATGTCGCCCGTCGTGCTGGGGCTGGCGCTGGCCATCCCGCTGGCAGCGCTGACGGCGCGGCGCGACATCGGCGTCGGGCTGCGGCGCCTCGGCCTGCTGCTGACGCCGGAGGAGCGGGAGACCCCAGTCGTGCTGGCCCGCGCCCGCCAGCTTCAGCAGGAACTGACGGCGGCGGCGCCGGAGCCGGATGTGCTGCGCCTGTTCCGCGAGCCGGCGCTGCTGGAGGCGCACCGGGGCATGCTGCCGCCGCCACGCCGCCCGCGCCTCGACCCGCTGGACACGGCGCTGCTGCTGGGCCTCGCGCGGCTGGAGGAAGCGGAGAGCCTGGCGGAGGCCACCCGCCTGCCGCGGGCCGAGCTGGCCGCCGTGCTGGCCGATGCGCGCGGCCTGCGCCGGCTGGAGGCCCTGGCCGCCGGCGGGGCCTGAGCCGGCGGCCTTCCGCGCCCCGCTTATCCCAGGATGTCGAGGCTGTCCTCCACCCGCTCCTGGCTTTCATGGCCGGCGCTGCCGTTGGCCTCGTAGCGGTGCTGGATCGTGGCGAAGGCGGTGGGCGGGGTCGCCTCGGCGGGGTTCTCCCCGCCATCCGGCGCTTCCGGCATCGGGAAGGTGGCGCCGGCCGGGGCGCGCCCGCCGGTGTCGGCGCCCGCATTGCCGCCGCCCCCATGCTCGCCATCCGTGTGGCTGGTGGCGGCGACGTGCCGGGCCGCCAGGGCGCGGCGCTGCTCGGCGCGCCGCATCTCGGCGCCAGCGGCATGGCCGGCGGCGACGAAGCCATGGGCCCGGATGGCGATGTCGAACATGAGGAAGCTCCCCGCTCTGCGGCCCCCGGGCCGGTCGTCTCAGGAACTGGCGTTGGCGCAGCCTACGAGAACGCGGTTAGGAAAGGATGAACCGCCGCCGGTCCCGCCCGGGCGGGGCGGGGGCCTCGACAAGCCGCCGCCCCGGACGCAGTTTGACGGCCACCAATCGGAACGAGGGGGTGGCGATGCACAACACCGAGGAAATCTGGCGCCTGGTCGAGGCGCATCAGGACGCCTTCATCGAGCTGAGCGACCGCGTCTGGGGCATGCCGGAGCTGGCCTATGCCGAGTTCCGCTCCGCCGCCGAGCACAAGGCGGCGCTGGAGGCGCATGGCTTCCGCGTCACCACCGAGCTCGCCGGCATCCCGACCGCAGTGATGGGAGAGGCGGGCGAGGAAGGCCCGGTCATCGCCATCCTCGGCGAGTATGACGCGCTGCCGGGCCTCAGCCAGGAAGCCGGCGTGGCCGAGCATCGCCCGCTGCCCGGCGACGGGGTGGGCCATGGCTGCGGCCACAACCTGCTGGGCGCCGGCGCCATGCTGGCGGCGACCGCAGTGAAGGACTACCTGGAGAAGAACGGCATCAAGGGCCGCGTGCGCTACTATGGCTGCCCGGCCGAGGAGGGCGGCGCCGCCAAGGCCTTCATGGTGCGCGAGGGCTGCTTCCGGGACGTGGACATCGCCATCTCCTGGCACCCGGCGCCCTTCGCCGCGGTGAACGAGGCGAACTCGCTGGCCAATTGCCGCATCGACTTCTCCTTCGTCGGCCGCTCCAGCCACGCCGCCGCCGCGCCGCATCTCGGGCGCTCGGCGCTCGATGCCGTCGAGCTGATGAATGTCGGCGTCAACTACATGCGCGAGCACATGCCGAGCGACGCGCGCATCCACTACGCCTATCTCGACGCTGGCGGCATCGCGCCGAACGTGGTGCAGGGCACGGCCAAGGTGCGCTACCTGATCCGCGCCACCGACCTGCCGGGGCTGCAGGCGCTGATCGCCCGCGTGCGCAAGATCGGCGACGGCGCGGCGCTGATGACCGAGACCAGCGTGACCACCAAGGTGGTCTCCGCCGTCTCCAACCTGCTGGCCAACACGCCGCTGGAGCGCGCCATGCAGGACCAGCTGGAGCATCTCGGCCCGCCGCCCTTCGACGACGAGGACCGCGCTCTGGCCGCCGAGTTCCAGAAGACCCTCTCGGACGAGGACATCGCCAGCGCCTTCAAGCGGATGGGCGTGCCGGTGCGCAAGGGCGTGCCGCTGGCCGACCAGATCATCCCGCTCGAGGCCAAAGGCGCGGCCATGGTGGGCTCCACCGATGTGGGCGACGTCTCCTGGGCGGTGCCCACCGTGCAGGCGCGCGGCGCCACCTATGCCATCGGCACGCCGGGGCATAGCTGGCAGCTCACGGCGCAGGGCAAGTCGGGCATCGCGCACAAGGGCATGGTGCATGTGGCGAAGGTGATGGCGGGCGTCGCCGTCGAGGCGCTGCGCGACCCGGGCCTGATCGCCCGTGCCAAGGCCGACCACGCCGCGCGCACCGAGGCGACCCCCTATGTCTGCCCGCTGCCGCCGGAGCTGAAGCCGCCGGTGAAGATGGCCATGCCCGGCTGAAGCCGGGCGGCAAGGTCCGGCGGCCACGCGCTGCCGGATCGCTCCAGGCGCGATAAGCACGCATCGTAATAAAATCTAAAGGTTCGATCCAGCCCTTCGCTTCGGATATGGTGGCCGCACCATTCACCGGCGGAGACGATGCCCGTGGCATCAACCCTCACCTACAGCGTGTCCAACCAGTGGAGCGGCGGCTTCATCGGCAATCTTGCGGTGCAGGGCGGGGCAGGAGGGCTGAATGGCTGGACCATCGCCTTCGATGCCGGATTCGAGATCACCAATCTCTGGGGCGCCGAGATCGTCAGCCATGTCGGCACCCGGTATGTGCTGCGCAGCCTGAGCTGGAACGCGGTGGTGCCGCCCGATGGCACCGTCAGCCTGGGCTTCCAGGCGGCCGGCAGCGCCGCCAGCCTGCCCCAGGGCCTGAGCCTGAACGGCATGCCCACGACGGGTGGCGACACGCCGCCCGCCCTCTCCATCACCGATGCCAGCGTGATGGAAGGCGGGGATGGCACGCGGGAGCTGGTCTTCACCGTGACGCTGGACCGCGCCGCCGCAACGGCGGTGACGGTGAACTACGCCACCACCGATGGCACCGCGGCCGCCGGCGTGGACTACACCGCGCTGCAAGGGCAGCTGACCTTCGCTGCCGGCGAGACCAGTAGGACCATCCGGGTGAAGGTGCTGGGCGACACGGCGGTGGAGGCGGACGAGACGCTGCTGCTGCGCCTCTCCGCCCCCTCCGGCGCGACGCTGGCCGATGCCGAGGCCACCGGCACCATCCGCAACGACGACACCGCCCCGCCGCCGCCCCGCATCGCCATCGGCGACGCCAGCGTGGTGGAGGGCGACCCGGCCGGCACGGGCGGAGGCGGCGGGGCGGCCGGCGCCCTCAGCACGCGGGGCAACCAGATCGTCGACGCCGGCGGGCAGGCGGTGAAGCTGGCGGGGGTGAACTGGTTCGGCCTGGAATCGGCCAACCTGGCGCCGCACGGCCTCTGGGCGCGCGGCTACAAGGAGATGATGGACCAGATGAAGGCGGAGGGCTTCAACACCATCCGCCTGCCTTTCTCCTCCGAGCTGCTGCACAGCAACGCCGCGCCCAACGGCATCGACTTCTCGAAGAGCCCCGAGCTGCAGGGCCTCTCCGGCCTGCAGGTGATGGACCGCATCATCGACTACGCCGGCCAGATTGGGCTGCGCATCATCCTCGACCACCACCGCAACAGCGCCGGCGCCGGCACCTCCGGCAACGGGCTGTGGTACGAGGCGGGCTATTCTGAGGCGCAGTGGATCGCCGACTGGTCGATGCTGGCGGCCCGCTATGCGGGCAAGCCGGCCGTGGTCGGCGCCGACCTGCACAACGAGCCCTACAACGGCAACTGGGGCGGCGGCGGCGCCAATGACTGGGCGGCGGCGGCCGAGCGGGCGGGCAATGCCGTGCTCGCCGCCAATCCGGACTGGCTGATCATCGTCGAGGGCATCGGCACCTACCAGGGCAGCAACTACTGGTGGGGCGGCAACCTGATGGGCGCCCGGGACCGGCCGATCCAGCTCTCCGTGGCCGACAAGCTGGTCTATTCGGCGCATGACTACCCGAATTCCATCCATGCCCAGCCCTGGTTCCAGCAGCCCGGCTTCGAGGGCCAGCTGGCGGCCAAGTTCGACCAGATGTGGGGCTATCTCTACCGCGAGAACATCGCCCCCGTGCTGCTCGGCGAATTCGGCACCAAGCTGCAGGACCCGAAGGACCTGCTCTGGCTGGAGGCGATCACCGGCTACCTCTCGGGCGACCTCGACCTGGATGGCGACCGCGACATCGCCGCCGGCCAGCAGGGTGCGAGCTGGACCTGGTGGTCCTGGAACCCGAATTCCGGCGATACGGGCGGCATCCTCGCCGATGACTGGCGCACGGTGATCGAGGCCAAGATGCAATGGCTCGAGCCGTTGCAGTTCGACCTTGGCGACCTGCCGGCCGGCGGGGAGACGGATGGCTGCGGCCGGACCATGCTCTTCACTGTCACGCTTTCCGCCCCGGCGGCGGAGGCGGTGCTGGTGGACTGGACCACGCAGCCCGGCACCGCGGGCCTGGCCGACTTCACCGCCGCCGCGGGCACGCTGCGCTTCGAGGCGGGGGAGACCAGCAGGACCATCGCCGTCGCCATCGCCGCCGATGTGCTGCATGAGGCGGATGAGACTTTTTCGGTCGTCCTCTCCAACCCGCGCGGCGCCACGGCCGGCGACATGAGCGGCACCGGCACCATCCTGGATGACGATGCGGTGGCGCCGCCACCCCCGCCGCCGGTCGAGGATGGCGGGCTGGAGGGCAGCGTCTCGGTGGTGAACGCCTGGGCCGGCGGCTTCCAGGCCAGCGTCGCGCTGACCAACGAGGGCAGCGGCGCGGTGCAGGGCTGGCAGTTGCGGATCGACACGCCCTACGAGATCACGCAGATCTGGAACGCCGAGATCGTCTCGCACGATGCCGCCGGCTACGTGATCCGCAACGCCGCCTGGAATGGCGGCATCGCCGAGGATGCCACGGTCAGCTTCGGCTTCCTGGGCCAGGGCGCCGGTGCCCTGGCCTCGCTCGACCTGGTGCTCTGAGCCGGCCTGCCGGCCTCGGCGCGGAAGGGAGGGGAGGGAGCCGGGGAGGGACTCCCTCCGGCTCCCGCTGTCAGAGGATCTTCGCCTCGAAGGGCGGCTGCAGGTCCGGCGTCTCGAACTCCAGCACCCAGAGATCCGGGTCGCGCTTCACCTGCCGCTCCACATAGGCTTCCGCCACCGGCTCCGGCACCGGCGCGGGGCCGGTGCCGCGCATCCAGGCCGGGCGGCCCTCGCCGTCGCGCGCCTGGCTCAGCACCACGCAGCCCTCCCGCCCCCGCAGCACGCACAGGATGCCGCCCGAATCCGGGTCTCCCTTGCGCAGCACCATGCCGGGCTGCCCGGCCATGTCGGCCAGCCGCAGCGCCATCTGGGCCCAGAGGCCGGCTTTGACTTTTGCTTCCATGGCGGCAGAGGGTCATGCCTCGCCATGCTCATGCAAGCCCCTTTGCGGGGGGCGCGGGGGAAGCGCTTGCGGGCCGGCGCGCGGCGCGGCATTCACCCCCCGGCGGCAGGCCGGGATGGCCGGGGCAAGAGGAACAGGACATGACGGGCAAGGTGCAGCAGCCGGTGCGGATGACCGAGGGGCAGCGGGCCTATGAGGCGAAGCGCGCCGCCAAGGCGGGCGTGAGCCTGGAGAAGTGGCTGTCGATGAAGACGCAGGACCGCGAGGCCCTGGCCGCGCGCACGGCCAAGGCCGCCGAGCCGGTGAAGAAGCCCGGCTTCTTTGCCCGCCTGCTGGAGCGGGCGCAGAAGCCGATCGGCTGAGCCGCCGCGCGGGCGGCCTTCAGCCCCGGGCCGCCGGTCGCGTGCCGCCGGGCGGGGGCAGGCCCGGCAGCATGCGCCGCAGCGTGTCGTCGCCCCGGCCCCAGTGGTGCCAGAGGGCGGCGGCGGCGTGCAGCGCCACCAGCAGGCCCAGCGCCAGGGCCATCCAGCCATGCAGGGCGGTCAGCAGCGGGGCCAGGGCCTCGTGCCGGCCGAGCGGGCTGGGGAGGGGGACGAGCCCGAACCAGCGCAGCGGGAAGCCCCAGGCATTGGTGGCCAGGAACCCCACCACCGGCATGGCCAGCAGCAGCGCGTAGAGCGCGGCATGGGTGGCGAAGGCGGCGCGGTGCAGCAGCGCCGGCGGCGGCGGGCGGATCGGCGGCGGCGGGTGGCGGCGGCGCCAGACCAGGCGCAGCAGCGTCAGCAGCAGGACGCTGATGCCGAGGCTCTCGTGAATGTTGTAGAGACGGAGCTTGAGGGCCTCCTCCTGCGGCGGCGCCCAGGCGATCCAGAGGCCCAGCACGGCGATGGCCAGCACAGCCAGCGCGGTGGCCCAGTGCAGCAGGCGTGCGGTGCGGGTGTAGGGCATGCGGCTTTCTCCGGCGAACGACGATACCTCAATGATCGCGGCGCATGCGGATTGGAGCATCGATCCGCGCAAGCGCTGGGTCAGCATCGCGCGACGGCGCGGCGGGCAGTGGCGCGCCGAGGCGCCGCGCCCGGTGGGCGACCCCGCCGGGCTGGTGGCCGGGCTGCTGGCCGAGGGCGTGCCGCTGGCGCTCGGGCTCGACCTGCCGCTGGGCCTGCCGCGCGGCTTCGCCGCCGGGCGGCCGGAGCGGGATTTCTGCCACTTCCTGCGCGGGCTGCACGCCTCGCCGGATTTCTTCCTGGTCAGCCCGACGCTGGAGACCGTCTCGCCCGAGCGCCCCTTCTACCCGGCGCGCGGGCTGAAGGGCATGACGCGGCTGGCCCATGCCCGCGCCCTCGGCCTGCCGGACGCCGCCGGCCTCTGCCGGCTGTGCGACCTGGCCACGGCCGAGCGCCCGGCCGGCGCGCCGGTGTTCTGGACGCTGGGGGCCAACCAATCCGGCAAGGCGGCCATCGCCGCCTGGCGGGACTGGCTGGCGCCGGCCCTGGCGGTGGGCGCGCGGCTGCGCTTCTGGCCGTTCCAGGGCGGGCTGCTGGAATTGCTGGAGCCCGGCCACGCCGTGCTGGCCGAGGTGTACCCGGCCGAGGCGATGCGGCATCTCGGCATCGTCCTGCCCGGCAGCAAGCGCGACCACGAGGCGCGGCGCGCCACCGGGCCCTCCCTCCTGCTCGCCATGGCGCGGCGCGGCATGCGGCCCTCCCGCGTGCTGGAGCAGGTGGTGCTGGGCGGCTGCGGCACCGATGCCGCCGGCGAGGACCGGTTCGACAGCCTGCTCGGCCTGCTCTGCCTGATCGGCGTGCTGGATGGCGCGCGGCCGGATTTCGTGCCGGAGGACCCCTGGGTGCGGCGCTGGGAAGGCTGGGTGCTGGGGCAGACGGCCCTGCCGGCCGCCGCCACCCCGGCCGGAGTGGCGGCGGGGCCGGCGCCTCAGCCGGCGGGCGGCGCGTAGAGCCCGGCGGCCGTGGCGGCCTGGGTGGCCAGCGCCACGGAGAGGTCGAGCGTCGGCGTCTCCACCCCCGCCATGCGGGCGAGTTCCAGCGGCGTGCGGAACAGCGCCTCCACCTCCATCGGCCGCCCCAATTCCAGGTCCTGCAGGATGGAGGGCTTGTGGGCGAGCTTGGAGGAGGCGGCGACGCGCTTCTCCAGGTCGTACTCGAAGGGGTGGCCGAGCGCTGCGGCGACCGCCATCGATTCGCGCATCGCCCGCAGGATGGCGGCGCGCACCGCCGGGTCCGCCAGCGTGCCGCCGATGCCCTGGCGGGAGAGGATGGTAAAGGGACCCTGGCTGAGATTGCCCATCAGCTTCGCCCACACCTCGCGCCGGATGGCCTCCGTCACCTCGCCCGAGATGCCGCCCCGCGTCAGCACGTCGGCAATGGCCTGGGCGCGCGGGGAAGGGCTGCCATTCACCTCGCCCAGGATCACCCGGTTGTTGGCGTGCTCCACCTTGATCACGCCGGGGCGGATGACGGTGCAGGCGGAATAGACCACGCCGCCCAGGGTGCGCTCCACGCCGATGGCCTCGCGCACCGCGTCGCCCGGATCGATGGCGGGCAGGCGGCGGCCGTCCAGCGGGCCGCCATGGCGGTCGAAATACCACCAGGGGATGCCGTTCATGACGAAGGCCACCGTGGTCTCCGGCCCGAGCAGCGGCCCGATCGCCTCGGCCACCTGCGGCAGGGAGGGGCCCTTGACGGTGACGATCACCGCGTCCTGCGGGCCGAGCTCGGCGGCGGTGCCGGCGGCGACGCGCACCGTGCGGGCACCGTCCGGCGCCTCGATGGTCAGCCCGTCGCGCTGGATGGCGGCAAGCTGCGGCCCGCGCGCCACCACGCTGGTCTCGGCGCCGCCCAGCGCCAGGCGGGCGGCGACATGGCCACCGATGGCGCCGGCGCCGAATACACAGATCTTCATGTCGATTTTAGCTCCGGTTCACGCAGGGCGCGACAGCAGGTCGAGCGCGATGCGCGAGAGCGCCTCGACTCCGGCGGGGATGCAGCCTTCGTCCGGCTGGTAGCCGGCATTGTGCAGGGCATCGCTGCGGCCCGGCGCGCCGGAGCCGATGCGCAGCTGGAAGGCCGGCACACGGCTGGCGAAGGCGGAGAAATCCTCCGACCCCATGCTCGGCTCGCCCTCCGCGACCAGACCGTCGCCGAACTGCGCGCCGAGCGCGGCGAGCGCCGGGTCCAGCACCCGGTCGTCGTTCACCAGGGCGGGCACCATGCGCTGGTAGTCCATGCTGGCCTGCACGCGGAAGCCGGTCTCGAGGCCCTGCGCCAGCCGGCGCAACGCCGCCTCGGCGGTGTCGCGCGCCGCGGCGTGCAGGGTGCGGACGGAGCCCTTCAGCGCCACGCGCTCGGGGATGATATTATAGGTGGTGCCGCCCACCGACTGCCCGATGGTGACCACCGCCGGGTGCAGCGGCTTCACCTCGCGCGAGACCACGGTCTGCGCCTGGGTGACGAAATGCGCTGCCGCCACGATCGGGTCCACCGCCGCGTAGGGGTGCGCCGCGTGGCCGGACTTGCCGCGGATGACGAGGTCGAAGCGGTCGGCCGCCGCCAGGCAGGCACCCCGCACATAGCCGAAGCGGCCGACCGGCATGTCCGGGTGGTTGTGGAAGCCCAGCGCCATGTCGATGCCATCCGCCGCGCCGTCGGCGATCATGGCGGCGGCGCCTTCCAGCGTCTCCTCGGCCGGCTGGAACACCAGCACCACGCGCCCCGCCAGGCGCGGCGCCAGCTCCTTCAGCAGCCCGGCGACGCCGAGCAGGGTGACGGTGTGGATGTCGTGCCCGCAGGCATGCATCTTGCCCGCCACGGTGCTGGCATAGGCCAGGCCCGTCTCCTCATGGATCGGCAGCGCGTCCATGTCGGCGCGGATGGCCAGCGTCGGGCCGGGCCGCTCACCCTCGATCACGCCCAGCACGCCGGTGCGGCCCACGCCGGTGCGGTGGGTGATGCCGAGGCGGCTCAACTCCGCCGCGACAAGGCCTGCCGTGCGTGTCTCTTCAAAGGCGAGTTCGGGGTGGGCGTGAATATCGCGCCGCAAAGCGATGAGGCGGCCGCTCTGCTCCAGGGCCCGCTCATGTAGCCACTGCCCCGGGTCATTGAACAGAAATTCGTTTGTCATGCTCTGGATTGTCCCATTTTGCCAGCGGGCCGGCACTCTTCCGGAAGTATATTGCGCTGCAACATTCATGAACTTTTATTAATGAATATCTGGTGCCTTGCCCCGATGTGTTCCGGTGCCATAGGTTGCCGCTCCATTCAGCGCCTGGGGGGAGGATGCGAGGGGCAGGCCATAACCGCAATGCGGACTGAGGAGGCCGCTGGCTGGAAATGCCGACGGCCTTGCTCGCAAAGATGCTGCAAGCCGGCTGGCATGATGGCCTGACCATCGTCCCGCCCGCGTGCGGCCCTGTCCCGGCTCCGGCGGAGGCAGGGCACCCGCGTATCCAGCGGCAGCCCTCGCGGCTCGCTTATTCCGCTCTCCGAAGAAACAAGGGCGCGTGCCTGCGGCGCGTGGGTTCAAGAAGGAATCGGCATGAGGATCAATGCGAAAGACCTCGCCTCCGGTCTGTTACTGGTGGCGCTGGCAGTTATTGGCTTATGGCTGAACACCGAGCACACGCTTGGCTCGGCGCGGCGCATGGGCCCCGGCTACATGCCGATGCTGGTGTTCTGGCTGGAACTGGGCCTCGGCGCGATCGTGCTGGCGATCTCGCTGCGCGGCGGCTCGGATCCGCTGGAGAAGTGGACCAAGCTTGATTTCGTCACCCTGGCCATCGCCATCGGCGTCGTGCTGGTGGCCTACCCCTTCCTGGCGGCGATGCCGGCCCTCTCGGCCAACTGGTACGCGCTGGGTATCTCGCTGCTCATCGGCTTCGCGGTCGCGGCCGTCAGCCCGGGCTGGCGCAAGCTGGCGCTGGTGCTGGCGGGCATGACGGTCTTCGGCGTGCTGCTGGAGCAGGGCGGCCTGTTCCTGGCCATCACCGCGATGGTGGTGGTGGCGGCCCTGGCCGAGCCCAAGCACCGTCCGCTCGGCGTGCTGGGCTGTGTCGTCTTCCTGCTCGCGCTCTGCTGGTGGGTGTTCATCTACGAGCTGGACATCCGCGTCAGCGTTTGGCCGACCTTCTGAGGCGCCCGGAAACCCATGGAACTGCTTTTCGCCAATCTGGCCCACGGCTTCAGCGTCGCGCTCAGCATCGACAACGTGCTGTTCGCGCTGCTCGGCGCCCTGATCGGCACGGCCATCGGCGTGCTGCCGGGCATCGGCCCGGTGGCCACCATCTCGCTGCTGCTGCCGATCACCTTCGGCCAGCCGGCCACCACCGCCATGATCATGCTCGCCGGCATCTACTACGGCGCGCAGTATGGCGGCTCGACCACGGCCATCCTGCTGAACCTGCCGGGCGAGGTCTCCTCGGTGGTGACAACGCTGGAAGGCTACAAGATGGCGCGCAACGGCCGCGCCGGCGCGGCGCTGGCCATCTCGGCGCTGGGTTCCTTCTTCGCCGGTTCCATCGCCACCATTCTGGTCGCCGCCTCCGGCCCGCTGCTGACGAGCATCGCGCTTTCCTTCGGCCCGGCGGACTACTTCTCGCTGATGCTGCTCGGCCTCGTCATCTCCTCGGTGCTGGCACAAGGGTCGGTCATCAAGTCGATCGGCATGGTGGTGCTGGGCGTGGCGCTCGGCCTGGTCGGCACCGACGTGCAGACCGGCCAGCAGCGCTTCACCTTCGGCATTCCTGAGCTGTCGGACGGGCTGGACTTCGCCGCCATGGCGATGGGCGTCTTCGGCATCGCCGAGATCATCCTGAACCTGGAGCGTCCCGAGGTCCGCAGCGTGCTCTCCACCAAGGTGGGCAGCCTGTTCCTCACCAAGGAGGAGTGGAAGCGCGCCACCCCGTCGGTGCTGCGCGGCACGGTGCTGGGCTCGGCGCTGGGCATCCTGCCCGGTGGCGGCGCCTCGCTGGCCTCCTTCGGCTCCTACATGATGGAGCGGAAGATGTCGCGCGGTAAGGCCGACTTCGGCAACGGCGCCATCGAGGGCGTGGCCGGGCCGGAAGCCGCCAACAACGCCGCGGCGCAGACCTCCTTCATCCCGCTGCTGACGCTCGGCATCCCCTCCAACGCCGTCATGGCGCTGATGGTGGGCGCGCTGATCATCCAGGGCATCCAGCCGGGCCCCCGCATGGTGGAGAGCCAGCCGGACCTGTTCTGGGGCCTGATCTGCTCCATGTGGATCGGCAACCTGATGCTGCTGGTCATCAACCTGCCGCTGATCGGCATGTGGGTGAAGCTGCTGCAGGTGCCCTACAAGTACATGTACCCGGCGATCCTGACTTTCTGCGCGATCGGCGTGTATTCGATCAACAACAGCGTCTTCGGCGTCTATCAGACGGTGTTCTTCGCGATCCTTGGCTACATCTTTGCCAAGATCAAGATGGAGCCGGCGCCGCTGCTGGTGGGCTTCGTGCTCGGCCCGATGATGGAGGAGCACCTGCGCCGCGCCATGCTGCTCTCCCGCGGCGACCCGATGGTCTTCGTCGAGCGCCCGATCAGCGGCGTGCTGCTGGCGATCTGCGCCCTGGCCCTCGGCCTGATGCTGCTGCCCGGCCTGCGCAAGAAGAAAGAAGAGGCGATGGCCGGCTGATCCTGTAAACAGTTACAGCTTTTATGGCCGTTCTGGGTCAATTGCTCAGGACGGCTTTTCTTTTCTAGGCCGTTCCTTATGCTGGCCTCACATTGACGAACGGAGCGGCGCAAATGGCGGAAACGGGGCAGCATCGGATCGTGCCGGTGGTGTTGTGCGGCGGGACGGGCAGCCGTCTCTGGCCGCTGTCCCGCGAAGGGTTTCCCAAGCAGTTCTGGCCCCTGCTGTCACAGCAGACGATGCTGCAGGAGACGGCGAGGCGTGCCGTCGGCCCGGCCTTTGCCGATCCGCTGATCATCTCCAACCAGGAGCATCGCTTCCTGGTGGCCGAGCAGCTGCGCGAGGCGCGGATCGAGAATCCGCGCATCGTGCTCGAGCCGATGGCCCGCAACAGCGCCCCCGCCATCGCCGCCGCGGCGCTGCTGGCGCATGAGGACGACACGCGCAGCGTGCTGTGGCTGATGCCGGCTGATGCCGCCATCGGCGACACCCCCGCCATGCACGCCGCCCTCGCCAGGGCCGCCGAGGCCGCGCGGGCCGGCCGTATCGTCACCTTCGGCATGAAGCCGACCACGCCCGAGACCGGCTACGGCTACATCGAGAGCGGCGCCCCGCTGGAGGGGCTCGACGGCGTCTCCGCCGTGAGCCGCTTCGTCGAGAAGCCCGACGCCGAGACCGCCGCCCGCTTCCTGGCCGGCGGCAGCCATCTCTGGAACTCGGGCATGTTCGTGGCCACCGCGGCCACCCTGCTGGCCGAGCTGGAGCGCTTGGCGCCCGAGCTGCTGGCGGCGGTGCGCGGCGCGGTCGAAGGCGCCACGCGCGATCTCGACTTCATCCGCCTCGACCCCGCGGCCTTCGCCCGCGCGCCGGACATCTCCATCGACTACGCGGTGATGGAGAAGACCAGCCACGCCGCCGTGGTGCCCGCCGATCTCGGCTGGTCCGATGTCGGCTCCTGGGCGGCGCTGTGGGAGGTCTCGCCCAAGGATGCCCAGGGCAACGCCACCCATGGCCCGGTGGAGCTGTACCAGGCCCGCAACTGCTACGTCCGCACCGAGGGCATCCTGACCGGCGTCGTCGGGCTGGAGGATGCGGTGGTGGTGGTGACGGACGACGCCGTGCTGGCCATGCACCGCGACCGCGCCCAGGACGTGAAGAAGCTGCTGGAGCAGCTCAAGGCGGCCAACCGCAAGGAGGCCACCGAGCACCGCCGCATGTACCGCCCCTGGGGCCACTATGAGGGGCTGATCCAGGGCGACCGCTTCCAGGTGAAGAAGATCTCGGTCAAGCCCGGCGCCAAGCTTTCCCTGCAGAAGCACTTCCACCGCGCCGAGCACTGGGTGGTGGTGGCCGGCACCGCCATCGTCGAGCGCGACGCGGAGCGGATCATGCTGCGCGAGAACGAATCCATCTACCTGCCGCTCGGCTGCGTGCACCGCATGGAGAACCCGGGCATGATCCCGCTCACCCTGATCGAGGTGCAGTCGGGCTCCTATCTCGGCGAGGACGACATCGTCCGCTTCGAGGACACCTACGGCCGCACCTGAGGGCCGGCTTCCGGCGGCGCGGGGCGGATCAGCCCGGCGCCGCCCCTTCGGCCATCGCCCGCACCGCCGCCGGGCTGTGGCCCGCCTCGCGCAGCGCCGCCAGGGTGGGGGCGTTGTCGCGTTTCGAGAGGCGCTTTCCGTCCGGCCCCGTGAGCAGCGGGTGGTGGCGGTAGCGCGGCGCCGGCCAGCCCAGCAGCGCCTGCAGCAGCCGGTGCAGGTCGGTCGCCGGCCGCAGGTCTTCCGCCCGTGTCACCAGCGTCACGCCCTGCAGCGCGTCGTCCTGCGTCACGCAGAGATGGTAGGAGGCGGGGATGTCCTTGCGCGCCAGCACCACGTCGCCGAAGCGCGCCGGGTCGCAGCGCAGCCGGCGCGGGCCGCCCTCCAGGCCCAGCTCCAGGAAGGCGAGGGGGCGCGCCACCCGCCGCAGCGCCGCCGCCATGTGCAGCCGCAGCGCATAGGGCTCGCCGGCGGCGATTCGCGCCGCCCGCTCGGCCGCGCCCAGGCGGCGGCAGGTGCCGGGGTAGAGCAGCCCGTCCGGCCCGTGCGGCGCGTGGCCGATCGCCGCCACCTCGCGGGCGATGTCGGCGCGGGTGCAGAAGCAGGGGTAGAGCAGGCCCATCCCCGAGAGCCGCGCCAGCGTGGCGCCATATTCCGGCAGGTGGGCGGATTGCACCCGCACCGGCCCGTCCCAGTCCAGCCCCAGCCAAGCCAGATCCTCCAGGATGCCGGCGGTGAAGTCCGGGCGGCAGCGCACGGGGTCGATATCCTCGATGCGCAGCAGGAAGCGCCCGCCCGATTCGCGGGCGATGCGCCAGCCCAGCAGGGCGCTGTGCGCGTGGCCGAGATGCAGGCGCCCCGTGGGGCTGGGCGCGAAGCGGGTGACGGTGGTTGCGGCCATGGCCGATCGCGCGTAGCGGATGCGGCCGGATCGCAGCAAGGGGATGCCGCATGGCCGCACTCGATGGACCGCGTTGGGGACCGAAGGCAGGGGGCGCGCCGAAGCTGCTCGTGCTGCTGCTGCACGGCTACGGCGCCGATGGCAACGACCTGATCGACCTGGCGCCGCACTGGGCGCAGGCGGTGCCGGAGGCGCTGTTCGTCTCGCCGCACGCGCCGCAGCCCTGCGAGGGCGGGCCCTATGGCCGCCAGTGGTTCAGCCTGGCCGACCGCCGCCCGGCGCCGCTGCTGGCCGGCGCCCAGGCCGCCCGCCCGCTGCTCGACGAGCTGATCGCCCGCGAGGCCGCCGCCGCCGGCCTGCCGGAGAGCGCCGTGGTGCTGATGGGCTTCAGCCAGGGCGCGATGATGGCGCTGTTCACCGGGCTGCGCCGCAAGGCCGCGCCGGCCGGCATCATGGCCTATTCCGGCCGGCTGATCGGCGAGGAGCTGTTGCCGGACGAGATCGCCGGCCGGCCCGAGGTGCTGCTGGTGCATGGCGAGGTGGACGAGGTGGTGCCCGCCGCCAGCAGCCGCGCCGCCGAATCCGCCCTCAAGGCCGCCGGCGTGCCGGTGGAGGCGCTCTATTGCCCGCGCCTGGCGCATGGCATCGACGATGCGGGGCTCTCCGCCGGCGCCCTGTTTTTGCAGCGCGCCGCGGCCCGGCTCGGCCCCGGCGCATGACAGCGTGGTGAAACCCGCGCGGCCGGAGGTTGCACCGGCCGCGCGGGGCTGGCATGAATCCCGTGCACACCGGCGGCGCCACGATATCTGGGGCCTGCCCGCCCGGTCCGGCCCCAGCGGTTGATGCGCGCAGCTTGAAAGGAGCGGCGCTTGCCTGACGGGATGTCTGCGGGAAGCCTGGGAGGATCTCCCGGCGGCTTCCCGGCCTTGGTGCTGAACGCGGATTTTCGTCCGCTGTCCTATTTTCCGCTCTCGCTGTGGTCCTGGCAGGACGCGGTGAAGGCGGTCTATCTCGACCGCGTCTCGGTGCTGTCGGAATACGAGACCTCGGTGCGCTCGCCGCGCCACACCATCCGCCTGCCCAGCGTCATCGCCCTGAAGGATTACATCCCCTCGGCGCGGCGCCCGGCCTTCACGCGGTTCAACGTCTTCCTGCGCGACGGTTTCTCCTGCGTCTACTGCGGCGAGGAGCGGCCGACCCAGGAGCTGACCTTCGACCATGTGATCCCGCGCAGCCGGGGCGGCCGCACCAGCTGGGAGAACGTCGTCACCGCCTGCGGCCCGTGCAACCTGCGCAAGGGCTCGAAGCTGCCGCAGGAGATCCGCATGTTCCCCCGCTGCACGCCGCGCCAGCCGACAGGGTGGGAATTGCAGGACAACGGGCGGATGTTCCCGCCCAACTACCTGCATGAGAGCTGGCGCGACTACCTCTACTGGGACACCGAGTTGGAGAGCTGAGCGGCGCGCCTCAAAGCCGCTGCAGCGGGCCGGACAACGGCGCCTCGGGCGTGCCTGTGGCCGGCCGCGCGGGCGGGCCGCTCTCCGCCGCCGTGGGCTGCGCCGCCCCGCGCATAAGCTCCGTCACCCGGCCGGAGAAGCCGCTGAGGTAGAGATGCGCCGGGTCCATATCCTTCGGATTGTGCCGGACAGTGGCACGGACGCGCACCAGCATCCCCTCGACGCCGCTGCTGCACACCATCTCGCGCTTCAGCACGGGGATCTGCGGGGTTCCCATCCGGAACTCGGCGCAACGCAGGCTGGGCACCGCCTTGCCCTGCGCGGTCATGCTGAAATCCGGGCCGCGCTCGATCCGGGTGCCAGGCTGGGCGGCGGCGTAGAGGCTGATGACAAGGGCGGCCTCCGCGACATCCCGCCGCACCGCCTCCGAGCCGGCACCGTCGGGCAGCGGCGCGCCGGGCGGCCTCAGCACGAACACCGAGGCCCAGGCCCCCTGCGCCTGCTCGGCGTAGCGGATGCGCAGATTGCCGGAATTGCCGTCGATCGCCGCCACCTCCTGCCGCGCGAAGTCGCCGATGCGCGGCGGCAGCCGGTCCGCGAGGCGCTGCTGCGGCAGGGTGCCCTGCGTCCCCGCCACGGCGCAGCCCTGCAACAGCATCACCAGGGCGGGGAGGAAAAGGTAGCGCAACATGGAACGCCCCGGTGGTATGGAGGAAATCTTTCTCGCACTTCGCGGGAGACGTGTCAGCCCCGCTGCCGCGCCCCGGCGAAGGCCAGCCCCGCCAGCCCCAGCGCGTAGATCAGGTTCATCCCGGCCATCGAGACCGGCAGGCCGGGGATGAGATAGGTCGGCTCGTCGCAGGGCTTGGCGGGCGCGGCGGCGAGGCTGTTCATCAGCTCCTCCACGCTGCGGGCGCCGCCGGCGGTGGGCGCGGCGCAGCCGGGCAGGGGGGAGGGCCACCACTTCGCCTCCACCCCCACATGCACGGCCGCCGCGGCGGCGGAGCCGAGGATGGCCAGCCCCGCCAGCGCCAGCATCAGCCGGCGCGGCAGCAGCAGGCCGAGCAGCGCCAGCGCGGCGCCCAGCCAGTAGGGCCAGCGCTGCCACAGGCAGAGCAGGCAGGGGTTCAGCCCGCCCCAGCGCTCGGTGGCCATGGCGAGGAGCGGCGCAGCGGCGGACAGCGCCGCCACGGCCAGCGGGGTCGGCAGGAGGCGGCGCATCAATCCTCGGCGGGGTCCAGCATCTGGTCCATGGCGCGGGCCGGCTCGGCGCAGCCCGCCTGGCCCACCACGCGGGCCGGCACCCCCGCCACGGTGGTGCAGGAGGGCACCGGCTTCAGCACCACCGAGCCGGCGGCGATGCGGGCGCAGGCGCCCACCTCGATATTGCCCAGCACCTTGGCGCCGGCGCCGATCATCACGCCGCGGCGAATCTTGGGGTGGCGGTCGCCCCCCTCCTTGCCGGTGCCGCCGAGCGTCACGCCTTGCAGCAGCGAGACATCGTCCTCGATCAGCGCCGTCTCGCCCACCACGAGGCCCGTGGCGTGGTCGAGGAAGATGCCGCGGCCGATCCGCACCGCCGGGTGGATGTCCGTCTGGAACACCACGGAGGCGCGCGATTGCAGCCACAGCGCCATGTCCCGCCGCCCCTGCCGCCACAGGATATGCGCCATGCGGTGCGTGGTGAGGGCGTGGAAGCCCTTGTAGTAGAGCAGCGGCTCCAGCGCGCGGGAGGTGGCCGGGTCGCGGTCCACCACCGCCATGATGTCGCTGCGCACCGCCTCGCGCAGCGCCGGGTCCTCTTCCAGGAAGCGCTCCAGGCTGCGGCGCAGCAGGGCGGTGGGCAGGTCGGCATGGTCGAGCCGGGCGGCGACGCGGCTGGCCAGGGCGGATTCCAGGCTCTCGTGCTGCAGCACGGCGGCGTGCAGGAAGCCGGCCAGCTCCGGCTCCTGCGCCGCGGCCGCCTCCGCCTCCTGCCGGATTCGGCTCCAGACAGGGTCCAGCAGGCCGGCCGCGTCACGGAGGGGGAAGGGCTGGGGGACGGACTGGTTCATGCGGGCTCCTGGGCGGGCGGGCCGCCGCCTGGGCACCGCCGGAAGGGCGCCGGGACGGAGGGGGGCCTGGAGCCGGAACGTCGCGCCGCCGACGCCCGGGGTCAAGCGCCGTGCGGGCTGGACCGGCTGGCGTGCCACGCATACCGTGCCGCCCCGCATCATCCGGGGAGGGGAAGCACCGCATGCCGATCATCTGGGGCCGCGCCAACAGCAGCAACGTCATGAAGCTGCTCTGGTTCTGCGCGGAGACGGGGCTGGATTACGAGCGGCGGGACGCCGGCGGCGCCTTCGGCGTGACGCGGGAGGCCGGCTACACCGCGAAGAACCCCATGTCCCTGGTGCCGACGCTGGAGGAGCCGGATGGCTGGGCGGTGTGGGAGAGCAACACCATCCTGCGCTACCTGGCCAGCACCACGCCGGCCGCGGCCGCCCTCTACCCGGACGCGCCACGCGCCCGCGCTGGCATCGAGCGCTGGATGGACTGGCAGCTCGCGCATCTCTCGAAGCCGATGACCACGCTGTTCTTCACCCATGTCCGCATCCCCGAGCCGGAGCGGGACTGGTCCGCCGCCGAGGCGGCGCGGCGGCAGGCGGCGGAGCTGTGGGCCCTGCTGGACCGCCAGCTGGAGGGCCGCGCCTTCATCGAGGGCGACACCTTCACCCTGGCCGACATCGTGCTCGGCATCTTCGCGCATCGCTGGCACGCCCTGCCGATCGAGCGGCCGGAGCTGCCGGAGCTGCGCCGCTGGTACGGCACCCTGGCCGGGCGCCCCGGCTTCGCGCGGCACGTGATGGTGCCGATGACCTGAGGCGCGCCGCCTGAAGCGTGACGGCAGCGCGCAACCGCGTGACGCCGCCGCCGGCTTGCGCTACAGGAGGGGCCGCACCGCGCGCGAGAGTGGCGGAACGGTAGACGCAGACGACTCAAAATCGTCCGACCTCAGGTCATGCGGGTTCGAGTCCCGCCTCTCGCAATCAGGTTCTTCCCAGTCTCGGCGGCCGGGCCTCAGCGGTCTGTCAGGCGCAGCTCGATGCGGCGGTTGCGGGCCATCGCCTCGGCCGAATCGCCCTCGTCGATCGGCTGGTGCTCGCCGAAGGCGGTCGCCGCCACCCGGTTGGCCGGCAGGCCCTCGGCGATCAGCAGCTGCGCCACGGCGATGGCGCGCGCCGCCGACAGCTCCCAGTTGCTGGCGAAGCGCCCGCCGCGGATCGGGTTGCGGTCGGCATGGCCATCGACGCGCAGCACCCAGGGCAGGTCGGGCGGGAAGCGGCGGCTGACGTCGAGCAGCACCTGCGCCAGGGCGCGGAGCTGCTGCTGCCCGGCGCCGGAAAGCTCGGCGCTGCCCACGGGGAAGAGCACCTCGCTCTGGAACACGAAGCGGTCGCCGACGGTGCGGATCTCCGGGCGGTCGCCCAGGACCTCGCGCAGGCGGCCGAAGAAGTCGCTGCGGTAGCGCTGCAATTCCTCCACCCGCGCGGCGAGGGCGGCGTTCAGCCGCTGGCCGAGCTGGCTGATCTGCGCGTCCTTGTCGCGCCCCGACTGCTCCTCGGCATCCAGCAGCGCGGCGATGCGGGACAGTTCCGCGCGCAGCGTGGCGAGCTGCTGGGTCAGCAGCGCCACCTGGGCGCGCGCGCTCTCGGCCAGCCGGACATGCTCGCCGCTGGCGGCCTCGGCCTGCTGGCGGGCCTGGGCGGCCTGGGCGGCGGCGGCCTCGGCCTGCTGGCGGGCCTGGTTAGCCTGGGCGGCGGTGGCCTCGGCCTGCTGGCGTGCCTGGACGGCCTGGGCGGCGGTGGCCTCCGCCTGCTGGCGTGCCTGGTTGGCCTGGGCTGCGGTGGCCTCGGCCTGTTGGCGGGCCTGGTTGGCCTGGGCGGCGGTGGCTTCGGCCTGCTGGCGGGCCGCCTCGGCGGCGCGGGTGGCCGCCTCGGCGCGCTGGCGCTGCTCGGCCTCGCCGCGCGCAAGCTGTTCGGCGGCGCTGCGCGCGCGCTCCTCGGCGCCCGCCCGTGCCAGGGCCTCGGCGGCACGGCGTTCCAGCTCGTCGCGCAGCGCCGTCAGCTGCTGGATCTGCTGTGTCAGGCGGGCAAGATCGGCCAGCCTTGCCTCGATGGTGGCGCGGTCGGCCGCCACGGTGCGGTTGAGCGCCTCCATCTCCTGGCGCAGCGTGGCCACGGCCTGCTGCGTTTCCGCAAGCTGGCGGCGCGCCTCGGCCAGCTCGGCGGCGTTGCGGTCGCGTGCCTGCTCGGCGCCGCCGGCACGCGCCTGGGCCTCGGCCAGCTGGGCGCGGGTGGCCTCCAGCATGCCACGCTCGGTGGCCAGGGCACGGCGGGCCGCGGTCAGGTCGCGCAGTGTCTGCGCGGTGTTGCCGCCCATCGCCTCGGCGCGGGACAGCGCCTCGGCCAGCCGCTCCTCCAGGCTGGCGATGCGGCTGGCGGCGCCGCCGGCGGAAAGCTCCAGGTCGGCCAGCCGGGCGGCGAGGCGGTCGCGCTCGGCACGCAGCGCCTCGCGGTCGGCCGTGCCGCGCTCGCGCTCGTCGCGCAGGCCGGAGAGCTGCGAGAGGGCGGCGTCGCGCGCCGTGGCGGCGAGGCGGAGCTCCTCGGTCAGCCGGCCGAGATTGGCGCGCAGCTCCTCGCCCTGGCCGCGCTCCAGCGCCAGCATCTCGGCCAGCTCGGCCACCTGCCGGTTCAGGCGGTCCAGCGCCTGGTCGCGCGAGGAGAGGGCGACGGAGAGGAAGCCCTGCGCCAGCACGAAGACCAGCAGCACGAAGATGATGACCATCAGCAGGGTGGAGAGCGCGTCCACATAGCCGGGCCAGGCGTTCATGCCCTCGCGCGGGCCGCGCCGTCCGAGCGCCATGGCCTCAGCGCCCGCCGCGCGGGAGGGTCGGGGTCATCGCGGGCCTTCCTCGGCCAGGGCGGCGATGGTGCGGGCGAGGATCTTGATCTCGCCGCGGATCTCGGCGGTGGACTGGGCGCGGCCCTGGGCCAGGTCCTCCACCAGCCGGGCCATGTAGACCTCCAGGTTGCGCAGATGCGCGCGCGAGGCATCGTCCAGCGCCCCGTGCGTCTGCGCATGAGTCTGCGCCTCGGCCAGGCGCGCCAGGGTGGGGGCGAGGCCGGACTGCGCCTCGGCCATGCGCTGCATCAGCACCTGGTTGGCACGCATCTGCTCGGCCATGATCGAGAGCCGCTCGGTCAGCGTGTGCAGCGCCTGGGAGGAGGCGGCCCGGCTTTCCTCGCCGCGCGCCATGATGCGCTGCAGGTTCTCGAGGTTCTCGGCATTCTGCTCCAGCAGCGCCTGCACATAGGCGGGCACGGCGCCGCCCGCCTCGCCATCGCCGCCCAGCACGCCGGAGGAGAGGCGGGTGACGCCGGCCAGCCATTCCTCCAGCTCGGAGTAGAAGCGGCTCTGCGCCTGCCCGGCGGTGAGGTCGAGGAAGCCCAGCACCAGCGCGCCGGCAAGGCCCAGCATGGAGGAGGAGAACGCCACCCCCATGCCGGTGAGCGGCTGCGCCAGCCCCGATTTGAGCTGGTTGAACAGCTGGTTCAGGTCGCCCGAGCCCACCGACATCGAGTTGATGACATCGGCCACCGCGCCGATCGTCAGGATCAGGCCCCAGAAGGTGCCGAGCAGGCCGAGGAAGATCGACAGCCCCGTCATGTAGCGCGACAGCTCGCGGCTTTCGTCGAGGCGGGAGGCGATGCCGTCCAGCACGCTGCGCATGGCCGTGGCGGAGAGCGAGAGGCGCTCCCCGCGCCGCGCCGCGAACATCGAGGCCATCGGCGCCAGCAGGCGCGGCGCGGGGCGGTTGGCGCCGCCGGCGCCGGGGCGCGGGGCACGGAAGCCCTCCAGCCACTCCACCTCCGGCTTCAGCGCCAGCACCTGCCGAATGTTCCAGGCCACGCCGATCAGCAGCACCGCCAGGATGACGCCGTTCAGCAGCGGGTTGGCGGCGAAGGCGCGCGCCAGCTCGGCCGAGAGCAGCGCCGCCAGCGCCACGACCGCCGCCAGGAAGGCGAGCATTCGCAGCAGGTAGTGGGTTGGGCGGGTCATGGGCGGGCCTGGCTCTGGGTCTGTCGGTTGGCGCTGGGCGGCAGCAGCACGATGCTGTCGCGCGCCTCCTCGGTGCGGCCGAGGGGCCGGATGTCGATGCGGGTGCCGTCCAGCCCCGCGGCTTCCAGGATCTGGCGCAGCGCCAGGCCGTTGGCCAGCGAATCGCGCCGCGCGGCCGAGGCATCCTCGGCCGGGCCGGCCACCTGCGCCAGCAGGGTCACGCGCCCCTCGGTGCGCCCGGCCAGCCAGCGGCCGATCTCGGTGAGGGCGGCGCGGCTGGCGGCCTCGGGCCGGCCGCGCGCGGCCTCGCCATTCAGGCGCCATCCGCCGCCGGCCAGGGCTTCCATGCCGCGCGGCAGGGCGATGGCCGGCTGCGGCAGGGCCTCGGCCGGCTGGGGCGGGCGGCTGAGGTCCGGCGGCTGGGGCGCGCTGGGGGGCGGATCGGCGGGCAGGGGCTGGGTGGCAGGCTGCTGGGTGGCAGACTGCTGGGTGGCAGGCTGCTGAGCCTGGGCCGGGCCCAACAGGGCAGGCTGCGCCAGGGCCAGCGGCACGGCCAGCAGCAGGAGGGGGCGGAGCAAGCGGAAGCGGGGGCGCATTGTATCGCGCAGCCTAGCCGACATCCTCGTGCAGGGGAAACGCGGCCGCGGGAGAAAGGGCATGGCCGCCCGGCCCGGCGCGCGCCCGGCCGGTGCCGGAGAGAGGCCGCGGCCCATGGCGCCGCCCGCCCCCCTGATCCGGGCTTCAGCCCTCGCCGCGGGCGCGGCCGACCAGGGCGATGCCTTCCTGCACCACCTCGCGCAGCTTCGGCTGCAGGTGCGGGTTGCCGGCCACCACATGGCCGTTGGCGTAGCAGTCGCCGCCCTCGGGATCGGTGGCGTAGCCGCCGGCTTCCTTCAGGATGACCAGCCCGGCGGCGATATCCCACTTCGCCATGCCCAGCTCCCAGTAGCCCTCGTAGCGGCCGGCGGCGGTCCAGCAGAGGTCGAGCGCGGCGGCGCCCATGCGGCGGACGCCCGCCACCTGCGGCATCAGCCGGGCCAGGGTGGCGCTGAACTCCGCCTTGCGCTGCACCTTGGCGAAGGGGATGCCGGTGGCGAACACCGCGTGCAGCATGTCGCGCCGGCCGGAGACGCGCAGGCGGCGGTCGTTGAGGAAGGCGCCGTTGCCCTTCTCGGCCCAGAACAGCTCGTCGGCGGCGGGGTTGTAGACGACGCCGGCGACGACCTCGCTCGTGGTCTCGGTCAGCCGCTTCTCGATGCCGATGGACACCGCCCAGTGCGGGATGCCGTGCAGGAAGTTGGTGGTGCCGTCCAGCGGGTCGATCACCCAGCGCCATTCCCAGTCATTGCCGCCGCTCTCGCCCTGCTCCTCGCCGAGGAAGGCGAAGTTGGGGCGGGCGCGGCCGAGCTCGGCGCGCAGCGTCTCCTCGGCGCGGAGATCGGCCTGGGAGACGAAGTCCCCGGGGCCCTTCATGCTGACCTGCAGCTGCTCCACCTCGCCGAAATCGCGCAGCAGGCGGCGGCCCGCCTTCTGGGCGGCGGCCACGACGACGTTGAGGGCGGGGGAGAGGCGGGCGGATGCGGCCACGGCGGGGGGAACTCCGGCAAAACGGAAGGCGCTGCTCCGCGGAAGGGAGAGCCCTTCCGCGCCTCATCTGCCAGGGCAGGAGGCCCTGGCCCCGCCGACGGCCCCGGGCAGCAGGGGGCCGGCGGCGGGTGGCGGGCGATCAGCCCTTGGCGCGCTCGACGTAGGAGGCGTCCTCGGTCTTCACCACGATCTTCTCGCCGGCGGTGACGAAGGGCGGCACCATGGTCTTCACGCCGTTGGAGAGCACGGCCGGCTTGTAGGAGGAGGAGGCGGTCTGCCCCTTCACCACCGGGTCGGCCTCGGCCACCTCCAGCGTCACGGTCTGCGGCAGCTCCATGGCCACCGGGTCGCCCTCGATCAGCTTGACCGAGACCGTCATGTTCTCGGCCAGGAAGGGCAGGCGGTCGCCCAGGATCGCGCCGGGGACGATCGTCTGCTCGAAGGTCTCGGGGTCCATCAGCACGAGGTTCTCGCCATCGGCGTAGGAGTAGGTGAACTCCTTGTCCTCGGTCATCAGGCGCTCGACCGTGTCGGCGGTGCGCCAGCGGTCGTCCTTCTTGGTGCCGGTCTTGATGTCGCGCATCTCGACCTGGATGAAGGCGCCGCCCTTGCCCGGGGTGATGATCTGGATCTTCAGGACCGTCCAGCGCCGGCCCTCATACTCGATGACCTGACCGGGCCGCATCTGGTTGGCCTGCTGCTTCATGGGCTTGGCACCTGCTTCATCGGGCTGAAGGAACGAATGGGCAGGCGGCATGACCGCCACGGCCCGGGCGGCGGGCGTTTAACGCTCCGCGCGGCGGGAAGCAACCTTGGCGGCACGGCCCGCATGGCGCGGGCGGCCCTCATGCGGCGCCCGGGCCGCTCCTGCCCGGCGCGGCGGGGCGGGATGCCTCGGCCCGCAAGCAACGCAGCACCGCCTCGAACTCGGCCAGCAGCAGCGCCTGGCTTTCCTGCTCCGCGCCGGCCAGGACCGAAGCCAGTTCCCCCTGCACGTCGGCCAGGAAGGCGGCGGGGTCCTGCGCGTCGCCCATCATGTGCCGCAGGGCGCGCCGGATGGCGGAATGCAGCAGCTCGCGCTCCATCGCGGCGAGGGCGCGAAGATCCGCCGGTGCAGCCGGGGCGCAGGAAGGGCCGCCTGCCTGGCCGGGCGGTGGGCAGCTCCGGTCCGGGCAAGGCGGAGGCGAATCAGCGTCGTGCAAATCTCGACCCGTTCTTGCGCGGGGCACAGGAGCGATGCCGCCATGGCTGGCGCATAATTGTCATGCTGCAGATGCAGGTCTTTCCCGGAGCTCGCAAGAAGAATTTTCCGGCAGCCGACAGGGCGAAACAATTGGTCCCGCGACAGCACGGGCGACACCTGGAAAAACCGGCGCTAACAGAAAATGATAATATTCTTATTTTTCGTATTCATGGCGAAATAATAATCTCTCGTCGCCGGCAGGATAGATGGGCAAGAGGCGCCTGCACCTGCGGAAAACCCATGCCTCTGCCTTCCAGAACCACCCGGGAGACTGCGCCCCAGCGCATGGACACCGTCATCCGCTCCGTGGCGGAGGCGCAGGATGCCGCCTGGGCGACGGGCCAGATGCTGGCCGCCATGGTACTGTCCATGGTGGAGGCCGATCTGCGGGTGCTGGTCGAGCACAACCCCTGGCTGCGTGCGCAGGGCGCGGAGCCGCGGCCGGCTCCCGAGCGGCGCTGAGCCGCGCCGGGTCAATGCGCCACGCGGCCGAACACCGCCGTGAGCAGCATGAACAGCGCGCCCCCCGCCAGGAAGCCCACCAGCGTCCCGTTCACCCGCACGAACTGCAGGTCGCGCCCGACGCGGAGCTCGATCTTCTCCACCACCGTCGCCGTGTCCCAGCGCGCCACCACGCCGGCGATGAAGTCGGCCAGCTGGCCCTGGGCGGCGCCCAGCGTGCCGCGCACCGCCTGCTGCGCCAGCGTGTTCACCCGCTCCCGCGCTGCCGGGTCCTCCTCCAGCAGGGTGCCGAGATTGGCGAACAGCCCTTCCATCATCGCCGCGGCGCGGCTGTCCGGGGCGGCGGCGTCGGCGGCCAGGCTGCGCTTGAGGCGGCCCCACACATCCATCAGCCAGGCCGCCACGGTGGGGTGGGAGGCCGCCTCGCGCAGCGCGCGGCCGATGGCGGCGGCGCGCTCCGGGTCGGTCTCCAGCTTCTCGATCTCGGTGTTCAGCCAGGCCTCGAAGGCGATCCGCAGCGTGCTGTCGCCCGGCTCCGTGCGGTCCAGCTCCTGGTTGATGGTGCCGAGGATGCGGCGGGCCACGGCGGCGCCGGCCAGCCAGCCCACCAGCGCGCCGCCCTCGGCCCGCACCCGCGCCTGGATGGCGGCGCGCAAATCGTCCTCCTTCGCCGCCAGCAGGGCCTTGAGCTGCTCCAGCGCCAGGCCGAACACCGCCTGGTGCTGGCCGCCCGCCATCAGTGCCCGCAGCATGCGGGCCAGCAGCCGCGCCGCGCCGGGGCCGGAGACCATGCGTGGCAGCAGCCGCTGGATCAGGCGGCGGGCGCGGCCATCCTCCACCGCGTTCAGCAGGGCGGGCAGGCTGGCGGCCAGCGCCTCGGCGGCGGGGCGGGCGGTGGCCGGGTCGGCCAGCACGCGGCGCAGCAGCCCGGCCACGTCCACCCGCGCCATCACCCGCTGCAACTCCGCCTCGGTGAAGACGTGGTTGGCCACGAAGCGCCCGAGGCCGCGCCCCAGCCGCGCCTTCTGGTTGGGGATGATGGCGGTGTGCGGGATGGGCAGGCCGAGCGGCCGGCGGAACAGCGCGGTGACGGCGAACCAGTCCGCCAGCCCGCCCACCAGCCCCGCCTTGGCCGAGGCCTGCAGCAGCTCCGCCCAGTAGCCGGGCGGCAGCTGGTAGGCGCCCAGCATCAGCGCCGCCATCAGCACCAGCAGGCCGGTGGCGAAGCGCCGGTGGCGGACGAGGTTGCGGCGCAGCTCGGCGTCGGGGTCCGGGAGGAGGGAGTCCGGGGGAAGGGAAGCCGGGGGAGGGGGCGTGGCAGGCATCCCGCCGAAGGTAGTGCGCCACACCCCCTGGCGGGAGGCGGCACGCCCGACAATACGCCGTGCCTGGCCACGATCCCCCGGTGTGCGGCTTGTCTGCGCCGGAGAAGATGTTATTTCATAACATATGGCGATGCTCCCCACCCTTCCACTGGCCGACCCCCTGGCCCTTTCCTCCGGCGCCCTGGCGCGCCTCGTGCTGGCGGCGCTGCTGCTGGCGCTGCTGTGGGGCGGCGTGTTCTGGGCCCTGGCGGCATGAGCGGCGTGGACGCGGCGGGCATCACCCTCACCGACCTGACGCTGACGCATGGGCGCCGGCCGGCGGTGCACCACATCTCCGGCCGCTTCGCGCCCGGCAGCCTGACCGCCATCGTCGGCCCCAACGGCGCCGGCAAGTCCACCCTGCTGCGCGCCATCGCCGGGCTGCACCCGGCGCGGGAGGGCGGGCTGCGCGCGCCGCGCCACGCCATCGCGCTGCTGCCGCAGGCCGCGGCGCTGGACCGCGCCTTTCCCATCTCCTGCCTCGACGTGGTGATGTTCGGCCACTGGTCGCGCGCCGGCGCCTTCCGCGCCCTGCGCCCGGCCGAGAAGCGCGCGGCGCGCGAGGCCCTCTCGGCGGTGGGTCTGGAGGGGTTCGAGGGGCGCCCGGTGGGCAGCCTCTCCACCGGCCAGTTCCAGCGCGTTCTGTTCGCCCGCCTGCTGGTGCAGGACGCGCCGGTGATCCTGCTGGACGAGCCGTTCAACGCCGTCGATTCCCGCACCGCAGCCGACCTGCTGGCGCTGGTGCACCGCTGGCATGGCGAGGGCCGCACCATCCTGGCCGTGCTGCACGACCTCGAGCTGGTGCGGCAGCAATTCCCGCGCACGCTGCTGCTGGCGCGCGAGCCCATCGCCTGGGGCCCGACCGCCGAGGTGCTGACCGCCGCCAACCGGCTGAAGGCCCGCATGATGTCCGAGGGCTGGGATGCCGACGCCGAGGCCTGCGGCCTGCCGCCGGACGCGCGCAGCGCCGCCTGATGAGCGGGCTTTCCCTCTACGGCCTGCCCCTCTACGACCTGCTGTGGGCGCCCTTCGCCGAGTTCGGCTTCCTGCGCCGGGCGCTGGTGGGCTGCCTCGCCCTCTCGCTGGCGGCGCCGCCGCTCGGCGTGTTCCTGGTGCTGCGGCGGATGAGCCTGACGGCCGACGTGCTGGCGCATGGCATCCTGCCCGGCATCGCCGCCGGCTTCCTGGTGGCGGGGCTCTCCGTCACCGCCATGTCGGTGGGCGGGCTGGTGGCTGGGCTGGTGGTGGCGGTGGGGGCGGGGGCCATCTCCCGCGCCACCGGCGGGCGGGAGGATGCGGCGCTGGCCGCGCTCTACCTGCTGGCGCTGGCGCTCGGCGTCACGCTCATCTCCACCCGCGCCGGCTCGGTGGAGCTGTCCCACCTGCTGTTCGGCAGCGTGCTGGGGGTGGACGACCCGGCGCTGTTCATGATGGCCGGCATCTCCAGCCTGACGCTGCTGGCGCTGGCCTTCGCCTGGCGGCCGCTGGTGCTGGAGTGCTTCGACCCCGGCTTCGCCGCCGCCGCGAGGGCGCGGGGCGGGCTGTGGCACCTGCTGTTCCTGGTGCTGGTGGTGCTGAACGTGCTGGCCGCCTTCCAGGCGCTGGGCACGCTGATGGCGGTCGGGCTGATGATGCTGCCCGCCGTGGCCTCCCGCCACTGGGGCCGCAGCGTCGGCGGCATGGCGTATGCGGCGGTGGGCATCGCGCTCGCCGCCAGCCTCAGCGGGTTGCTGCTCTCCTACCACCTCGACCTGCCGACGGGGCCGTCCATCGTGCTGGTGGCAGGCGGCGTCTGGGTGCTGTCCGCCCTGGCCGGGCCGGTGGACGGCATCCTGCCCCGGCTGCTGCGCCGGCCGCACCTGACGGGCTGAGCCGCCCCCTCAGAACAGGAACAGGCTGCCCAGCGTGCCCACCAGCGCCAGGCTCAGCCCGTAGCCGAGCAGCGCCATCAGCCCGTCATTGGAGACCAGCGCCAGGGCGAAGACGCTGATCACGCCCGCCACGATGCTGGTGGTGAAGGGCACCATCTCCATGGGCGGCATCAGCAGCGCCAGCAGCAGGCAGGCAAGCGCGATGATGTGGGTGCCCACCCCCTGCGTCAGCGCCACGAGGCGCGGCTTCAGCACGCGGTCGATGATCCGCGCCGGCGGCCGCAGGAAGCCCAGCGCCTGGTGCACGCGGCGGCAGGGCACGCTGCGTCCGGTCACGGCGCGCGGCACCCAGAATTCGCGCCGGCCCAGCAGCATCTGCCCGCAGATCGCCACGATGATCACCGTCATCACCGTGGGCAGGAAGATGATGCCGGAGAGCGGCGAGACCACGATGATCGCCGGCAGCAGCAGCAGCGCACCGAAGGAGCGCTGGCCGATCTGGTTCAGGATCGCCTGGCCGGAGACGGTCTCGGCATTGGCGCAGGCCTCCTCGATGCAGTCGAGCAGCCCGCCGAGGTTGCAGGGGGGCGGCTGCGGCACGGTGGGGCGCCGCCGCATCGTGCCCTGGAAGGCGCGGGCGATCAGGTCGCGGCTGAGGCCACGCCGGGCCTGGGACGGGCCGTCGCCATCCCCGGCCGCCACCTCTCGCCGCATCCACACACCCATGCCACGCTTTCTCCCATCCGATTCGAGAAGGACCTGCCCATGAACGAGACGAACACGCCCATCCGCCGGCTGGCGGAGGAGGAACGCCTCTGCGGTGCCACCGTTGCCAATGGCTTCGTCTTCCTGGCCGGCCAGGTGGCCGACGACGCCTCGCTCGACGCCGAGGGGCAGACGGCCGACATCCTGGCGCAGATCGACGCGCTGCTGGCCGAGGCGGGCACCGACAAGCGCGCCCTGCTGCAGGTGAACATCGTGCTGGCCGACATCGCCGACGCCCCCGCCATGAACCGCGCCTGGGACCGTTGGCTGGACCGCGGGCACAAGCCGGCGCGCATGACCATCCAGGGCGCGCTGGTGGATCCGCGCTGGAAGGTGGAGATCACCGGCGTGGCCCTGGCGCCACGCTGACGGCCAACCCGCGCCCGGCGGCAGCTGGCGCTTGCGCGTCAATCGCGGAAATGTGAACGTCCGCGCCGTCCTGGTGGCCGGGGAGCGGCTGGGGCGGAAACCGGGGCCATGCTGCCATGGCGCGGCCCCGCTTCCGCCGCAATCCCCGGCCAGCCTTGGCTTCCGCTGACAGAGAATCACCCCATGCCTGTTCCGGCCGGCCCCGTTTCCGCCTCTGCCCCCTCCGGGGGACGCGCCGATTTCTGGCGGGGCCGGCGCGTGCTGGTCACCGGGGGCGCGGGCTTCCTCGGCAGCGGGCTGTGCCACGCCCTGTGCCGCCTCGGCGCCGAGGTGACGGCGCTGGACGCGCTGCTGCCCGAGGGTGGCGCCAACCGCGCCAACCTGGCGGAGAGCGGCGTCCGGCTGGTCGAGGCCGACCTGCGCGACGCCGACCTCGCCCCGCATGTCGCGGGCATCGACGTGCTGTTCAACATGGCGGCCCAGACCAGCCATGCCGGCAGCATGGCCGACCCCTTCACCGACCTCGCCATCAACGCCACGGCGCAGCTGCGCCTGATCGCGGCGCTGCGCGCGGGGGCGCCCAAGGCCACCGTGGTGCATGCCTCCACCCGCCAGTTCTACGGCCGCCCGCACTACCTGCCGGTGGACGAGAAGCACCCCATCAACCCGCCCGACGCCAATGGCGTCTCGAAGCTGGCGGGCGAGCAGTACTGGCTGATGGAGGGCCGCGTGCAGGGCCGCCCCGTCGTCTCGCTGCGGCTGACCAATTGCTACGGCCCGCGGCTGCGGGTGAAGGATGCGCGGCAGACCTTCCTCGGCATCTGGTTCCGCCGCCTGCTGGAGGGCGAGCCCTTCGAGGTGTGGGGCGGCGCCCAGCTGCGCGACCTCGCCTATCTGGACGACGTGGTGGCGGCCTTCCTGGCGGCGGCCGAGACCCCCGCCTGCGCCGGCCGCGCCTTCAACCTCGGCGGCGCCAGCCCGGTCTCCCTCACCGAGCTGGCCGAGGCCGCCATCGCCGCCAATGGCGGCGAGGGCCGCTACGTGACGCGGGAATTCCCCGCCGAGCGCGCCTCCATCGACATCGGCAGCTTCCACGCCGACGACACGAGCTTCCGCAGCGCGACCGGATGGGCCCCGGCCGTGACCCTGCCGGAGGGGCTGCGCCGCAGCCTCGAATGGTTCCGCCCGCGTCTCACCGATTACCTCTGACTGGCGATACCGCTCCAAGGAGAAGGGCAGATGGACATGCCCGTGATCACCGTTCCGCAGGCCGACCCGGGCGCCGCCTACCGCGCCCACCAGCCGGCGATCGACGCGGCGCTCTCGCGCGCGCTCAGCTCCGGCTGGTACATCCTGGGCGCCGAATGCGCCGCCTTCGAGCGTGAGTTCGCCGAATGGGCGGGGCTCTCCCGCGCCGTGGGCTGCGCCAACGGCACCGATGCGCTGATGCTGATCCTGCGCGGCCTCGGCATCGGGCCCGGCATGACGGTGGCGACCGTCTCGCACACCGCCGTCGCCACCGTGGCGGCGATCGAGATGGTCGGCGCCACGCCGCTGCTGCTCGATATCGACCCCGACACCTTCACCATGGACCCGGACGAGCTGGCCGCCGTGCTGGAGGACCCGCCGCCGGGCCTGCCGCCGATCCGCGCCGTCATCCCGGTGCATCTCTACGGCCAGGGCTGCGACATGGCCCGTATCATGACCGCCTGCCGCGCGGCGGGCGTGCATGTCATCGAGGATTGCGCCCAGGCGCATGGCGCGATGCAGGCGGGCCGCATGCTCGGCACCTTCGGCGACGCCGCGGCCTACAGCCTCTACCCGACCAAGAACCTGGCCGCGCTGGGCGATGCCGGCATTCTCGCCACGCCGGACGAGGCGCTGGCCGAGCGCATCGCCGCCATCCGGCAATATGGCTGGAAGCACCGCTACCTCTCGGACAGCGTCGGCGTGAACAGCCGGCTGGACGAGATCCAGGCCGCCGTGCTGCGGGTGCGGCTGCCGCTGCTGGCGGCCAGCAATGCCCGCCGGCAGAGCATCGCCGCCGCCTATGACGCGGCGCTGGCCGGCACCGCGCTGGCGCCGCCCTTCCGCCGGGCGGGGGATATCCATGTGTTCCACCAGTATGTGGTGCGCAGCCCGGAGCGCGACGAGCTGGCGGCGCGGCTGCGTGCCCAGGGCGTGGCCACCGGCATCCACTACCCGGTGCCGGTGCACCAGCAGGAGGCCTACCGCGGCCGCACCCCCACCGGCCCGGCCGGCTGCGCCGAGACGGAGGTGGCCAGCCGCGAGGTGCTCAGCCTGCCGATCTACCCCGAGCTGACCGACGCGCAGGTGGAGACGGTCTGCGCCGCGCTGCGCGTCGCCGCCGGCTGAAGCCCGGCGGCCCGGGAAGGGGAGGGGTGCGGGGGAGGCCATTCCTCCGCGCCGGGCGGGCGCGCTATACAGCGCGCCTTCGCTCACCCTGGTGGATAACAACCTCCCGATGCTGCGACTGACCGAACTGAAGCTGCCGCTCGACCATGCGCCGGAGGCGCTGCGCGAGGCCGCGCTGGCGCGCCTCGGCATTCCCGATTCCGACCTGCTGCACCTGCACGTCTTCCGCCGCGGCTACGACGCGCGCCGGAAGAGCGCCATCCACCTCATCTACACGCTGGACCTGCTGCTGCGGGACGAGGCCGCGCTGCTGCGCCGCTTCGCCGCCGACCCGCATGTGAACCCGACGCCCGACATGCGCTACCGCTTCGTCGGCCACGCGCCGGCGGGGTTCACGCGCCGGCCGGTGGTGGTCGGCGCCGGGCCCTGCGGGCTGCTGGCCGGGCTGGTGCTGGCGCAGATGGGCTTCCGCCCCATCATCCTGGAGCGCGGCAAGGTGGTGCGGGAGCGCACCAAGGACACCTGGGGCCTGTGGCGGCGCGGCGTGCTGCACCCGGAATCCAACGTGCAGTTCGGCGAGGGCGGCGCCGGCACCTTCTCCGACGGCAAGCTCTACAGCCAGATCAAGGACCCGCTGCACCATGGCCGCAAGGTGCTGGAGGAGTTCGTCAAGGCCGGCGCGCCGGAGGAGATCCTGCACGTCTCCAAGCCGCATATCGGCACCTTCCGCCTGGTGACGATGGTGGAGAGCATGCGCCGGACCATCGAGGAGCTTGGCGGCGAGTACCGCTTCGAGAGCCGCGTCACCGACCTGCTGATCGACACCGCGCCGGACGGCAGCCGCGCCATGCGCGGCGTGGCGCTGGCCGATGGCAGCGTCATCGAGGCGGACCACGTGGTGCTGGCGGTGGGCCACAGCGCGCGCGACACCTTCGACCTGCTGGCCGCGCGCGGCGTCTATATCGAGGCCAAGCCCTTCTCCATCGGCTTCCGCATCGAGCACCCGCAGGGGATGATCGACCGCTGCCGCTTCGGCGAGCACGCCGGCAACAAGACGCTGGGCGCGGCCGACTACAAGCTGGTGCACCATTGCGCCAATGGCCGCTCGGTCTACAGCTTCTGCATGTGCCCAGGGGGCACGGTGGTGGCGGCGGCCTCCGAGCCGGGCCGCGTCGTCACCAACGGCATGAGCCAGTATTCGCGGGCCGAGCGCAACGCCAACGCCGCCATCGTCGTCGGCATCACGCCGGAGGACTACCCGGGTGGGCCGCTGGCCGGCATCGATCTGCAGCGCCGGCTGGAGGAGGCCGCCTTCCACGCCGGCGGCGCCGACTACCGGGCGCCGGCCCAGACGGTGGGCGACTTCCTGGCCGGCCGCCCCTCCACCACGCTGGGCGAGGTCATCCCCTCCTACAAGCCGGGCGTGACGCCGACCGACCTCGCCGCCTGCCTGCCCGACTATGCCATCGCCGCCATCCGCGAGGCGCTGCCCGCCTTCGACCGGCAGATCCGCGGCTATGCCCGGCCGGACGCGGTGATGACGGGGGTGGAGACGCGCACCTCCTCGCCCGTGCGGGTGAAGCGCGGCGCCGACGGCCACAGCCTGAACACGCGCGGCCTGTTCCCGGCCGGCGAGGGGGCGGGCTATGCCGGCGGCATCCTCTCGGCGGGCGTGGACGGCATCAAGACCGCCGAGGCGGTGGCGCGCAGCCTCCTGGGGGTGGAACCCGCCGCGCGCGCAGCCTGAGGTTGCGGCCTGAAAATCAACATGAATTTTTGGTCACGCTGTCGCTTTGTGGCAGGCCTTGCCGCAATCTCACCGGAATGCGAGCCCATCCTGAGAAATGGGCCGCTGGGCTGGTTCGAGGGGGATTCGCGTGAGTCACAGCCTTCCGGGAGCGCCGCATAACCTCGCTCCCGTCCGCCGCCGGCTGCGTCCCGAGACGCGGCTGACGGTGCTGAGCCTGGGTGTCGTCGGCGTCACGCTGGCGGTGGTGCTGTTCACCCTGCTGCGCGCGCCGATGAAGGACGATGTCGCCTGGCTGCTCTGGGTGGCGCGGCAATGGCTGCGCGGGCAGGAGCTGTATGTCGACCTCGTCGAGGTCAACCCGCCGCTGATCATCTGGCTCAGTGCCGTGCCGGTCATGATCGCCGACGCGCTGGGGCTGACGGCCAAGCAGGTGGCGCTGCCGATGGTGGCGGCGGGCGCGCTGCTCTCCGCCTGGGCCAGCGCGCGCTGGCTGCGCGGCACATCGCCGGTGTTCGAGCGGCCGCCCGCCACCTTCGCGGCCATCTCCTGCGTGCTGCTGGCCATGCCGGGGGTGGAGTTCGCGCAGCGCGAGCACCTGCTGGTCATCGCCGTGCTGCCGCACCTGGCGCTGCTGATCCGCGCGCTGGAGGGGCTGCCCGTCTCGCCCCGCGCCCTCATCGGCAGCGGCGTGCTGGCCGGGCTTGGCTGCGCGCTGAAGCCGCGCTACCTGCTCGGCCTCGCCGCCATCGAGTTGGCCGGCTGGCTGCACCGTGGCTTCCGCATCCGCATCGCGCCGGTCATCGCCTTCCTGGCGGCGGTGCTCTATGTCATCAGCATCCTGGTGCTGGAGCCGGCCTTCATCCAGCGCGCCGTGCCGCTGGCTGTCACCCTCTATGGCGGCACCGATACCGGGCTGTGGCAGCTCGTGCAGGAATCCTGGCTGCTGCTGCTGGGCCTCGGCACCGCCGCGCTGCTGACGCTGTGCACGCCGCGCGGCACGCCCGCCTCCGGCATCATGCTGGTGCTGACGGCCTTCGCCGCCGCCGCCACCATCGCCATGTTCCTCGATGGCAAGAACTGGTTCTACCACCGCATCCCGGCGATGATGACGGTGGTCTTCGCCCTGCTGTTCTGGTGCGCCGAGGCCGCCCGCCAGCAGGCCCGGCCGATCCGCTGGCGCGCCGCGCTGATGGGGCTGGCGATGGTGCCGCTGGCCCTCTACGTGCAGAAGACCTCCCACCGCCTCTACGAGCGCGTGGTGCTGGCCGTCGAGCCCGACCTCTCCACCGAGGTGCGGCTGGAGAAGCTGATCAAGCGCGAGAAGGTGCGCAGCTACGTGGCCTTCTCGGAGTGGATCGGCCTCGGCTTCCCGGTGCTGAACGACACCAACGTCACCTGGGCCTCGCGCTTCGACTCGATGTGGGCGCTGCGCGGCGAGCTGTGGCGCGCCCGGCAGGACGGGCAGGCGCCGGCCGAATGGCCGATCCGCCACTGGGTGGTGCAGGACTTCATGGAAGGCTGCCCCGACCTCGTGGTGGTGGACCGCCGCGGCGAGGCGATGAACTACCCCGCCATCCTCTCCCAGGCCAATCCGGGCTTCGCCGCCGTCTGGGCGCGCTACCGGCAGATCGGCGTGGTGGACGGGCTGCAGGTCTATCGCCGGCAGGGCGAGGGCTGCGGCCAGCAGGCGGGGCTGGGCTGAGAAGGCGCCGGGGAGGGAGCCACTCCCCCCCCGGCGTGGACCCGCTCAGAGCCCGGCGGCGTCCAGCTTCAGGATGGCGCGGGCAAGCGCCTGGGCGCGCGGCACCAGCGAGGCCACCTCCAGATATTCCTCCGGGCTGTGCGCCTTGCCGCCCACCGGGCCCACGGCGCAGAGCGTCGGCGCGCCCATGGCGGCGGTGAAGCCGCTGTCGGCGCAGCCGCCGGCGAACTCGCCCTCGGTGGCGAAGCCGCTCTCCGCCGCCGCCGCCTGGTAGGCCGCCAGAACCGCCTCGGTGCCGGGGTTCTTCGCCAGCGGCAGGAACTCGCCCTTGATCGTCAGCCGCGCCTTCGTGCCGGGCAGGAAGCTCCGCTCCACGATGGCGTGGATGCGGCCCATCACCTCGTCGCGGTCCTCGGGGTGGACGTAGCGCAGATCGATCTGCCCCTGCGCCCAGGGCGCCACGGTGTTCACGCTCTGCCCGCCGGAGACGAGGCCGACATTCAGCGTGATGCCGCGCGGCAGGTCGGTCAGCGCGTGCAGCGCCTGCACCTTGCGCGCCAGCTCCTCGATGGCGCTGATACCCGCCTCGAAATTGGCGCCCGAATGCGCCGCCTTGCCCTCGATGTCCATCACCATGAACACGCCGCCCTTGCGGCCCATCACCACATTGCCGGTGGGCCGCCCCGGCTCGCTGTTGAACACCACGCGCGCCGCCCGCGCCTCGCGCTCGATCACCGGCCGGCCCTCGGGCGAGCCGATCTCCTCATCTCCCGTGAACAGCCCGACCAGCGGCCCCGGCGCGCCGCCGCAGGCCTGGAAGGCGGCGAGGACGAACATGTTCTGCACCAGCCCCGCCTTCATGTCGGCGACACCCGGCCCGGTGGCGATGCCGCCCTCCACCCGGAAGGGCCGGCGCTGCGGCTCGCCCTTGGGGAAGACGGTGTCGCGGTGGCCCATCAGCACGATGTTGCGGCGCGCATTGCCGCTGCCGGCCGTGGCCTCGCCGCCCTCGACCAGGGCGCGCAGGCAGTCGCCATGCTGCGCGCCCGGCACCGTCTCCACGCGGATGCCGTGGCGGGCGCAGAAATCGGCGATGCGCGCGCCCACCGCATCGACGCCGGCCTTGTCGTAGCTGCCGCCATCCGTGTTCACCATCGCCTCCAGCTCGGCCAGCATCTCGGGCTGCCGCGTGGCGAGCCAGGCGGCGATCTTTTCCTCGGTGGCGCTCATGTGCCTCTCCATTCTCCTGTCCGGGGGAGCAGGGTGGCGAAATTGACGCCGCGCGTGAAGCCCGCCCCTGGACGAGCCCCCGTGGGCCGGCGCATGGCCGACCTTCCCGAGGCTTCCCTGGACGGGACCCGCTCCGGCTGTCATGTGGGGCGAAGCCAGGCACGGATCCGGCCGGCTGTTCGCAGGACAGGGTTGGGCATGGTCCCGGGCACGCCAAGGAGCGGCCCCGGACCGTTACCCGCCGCGCCCGGCTTGTCGCGGGGTTATTGAAGCATGAAGCAATCGGGGGCGATGTGAGGATTTACAGCGAGCCTGGGCAGGACATGACGGCGGGGCTCCAGCGGCCGCGCTCCCCGCAGCCAGAGGCGGTGCCTGGCGTGGTGCGTCCCGCGCTCCAGGCGGCGCCCTCCTCCCCGCCGCCCGCCACGCCCGGCAAACCGGCCGGCGAGGCGGGGGAGGAAGGCTGGCCGGAAGGCAGCACCGTGCTGGTGGTCGAGGACGACCTGCTGATCCGCATGAACCTGGCGCAGATGATCGAGATCCTCGGCTTCAGCCCGGCCGAGGCGGGGCGGGCGGAGGAGGCGCTGGATTGGCTGCGGTCCAACCCGGCCCCGGCGCTGATGCTCACCGATCTCAGCCTGCCGGGGATGGATGGCATGGCGCTGGCGGTGGAGGCGCGCAACATCCATCCGCGCCTGCCGGTGCTGCTGGTGACCGGCCACAACGAGGCCTCGGTGAAGGTGCCGCCCGAGCTGCGGCCGGGCCTGGGCTTCCTCGGCAAGCCCTTCGCCATGCGGCAGCTGGAAGAGGCGGTGCGCGCCCTCTGGCGCCAGAGGGTGGCGCAGTAAGGGAGGGGAAGGCTCAGCCTTCTCCCACCAGCCGGGCGTAGAGGGTCGGGTCGGTCGCGCCCTCGGTGCCGAACAGCAGCACGCGGCTGCCGCCATCCAGCCCCAGCGCGGCCCGCGCGGCGGGGTCGGCGGACGCCAGCAGCAGCCCGGCCAGCCCCGCCACGGCGCTCTCGCCCGCGGTGATGGGCGAGTCGCGGCGGGCCAGCAGGCGCATCACGTCCACCGCGCTGTCGTCCGAGACGGCCATGAAGGCGAAGGCGGCGCGCTCCAGCTCCTGCCAGGCCAGCAGGCTCGGCTCGCCACAGGCCAGGCCGGCCATCAGCGTGTCCAGCTCGCCGGGCACGGCCACGGCGTGCCCGGCCTCGGCGCTGGCCAGCAGGCAGGCGGCGCGCTCCGGCTCCACCACGACGAGGCGCGGCGCCTCCCCGAAGCGGGCGCGAAGCTGCACCGAGACAGCGGCCGCCACGCCGCCGACGCCGCCCTGGATGAACACATGGCTGGGCGGCGCGGGCAGGGCGGCGAGGGCCTCCTCGGCCATCAGCCGGTAGCCCTGCATCACGTCGCGCGGCACCTCGGTGTAGCCGGGCCAGGAGGTGTCGGAGACGACGAACCAGCCCTCCCGCTCCGCCACGGAAGCGGCCTCGCGCACGGCGTCGTCGTAATGGCCCGGCACCACGCGGATCTCGGCGCCATAGGCGGCGATGGCATCCCGCCGCCCCTGGCTGACATGCTCGTGCACGAAGATGACGCAGCGCGCGCCGAAGCGCCGCGCGCCCCAGGCGACCGAGCGGCCATGGTTGCCATCCGTCGCGCAGGTGACGGTGATGGCGGCGGTGGCCTCGGCGTGGCGCCCGCCGATCAGATCGGCCACGCTCGCGGCCTGTGCCACGCCGCGCCGCGCCAGCTCGGCCACCAGCAGCCGGGCCACGGCATAGGCCCCGCCCAGCGCCTTGAAGCTGCCCAGGCCGAAGCGGCCGCCCTCGTCCTTGTAGTGCAGCGCCGCCACGCCGGCCGAGGCGGCCAGTTCCGGCAGGGCGTGCAGCGGCGTCTCGGCATGGCCGGGCCAGGAGCGGATCTCGGCGGCGGCGCGGCGGAAGCCGCTCTCGGGCAGGATCACCACGCCGGGCGTGCCGTGGCGCGGATTGGGGAGGAGGCGGAAGGGGCGGGCGGGGATCATGCCCCCAGAGTGCGGAAACGCCGCCGCCGAAGGAAGGGCGGGGGAAGGAATTCCCCCGCACCCCCATCTTTTTTCTGTCGGTTCAGAGGGCCGACTGGTCCTTGCACCACTGCGCCAGCTCGGCATGGGTGGCGAACCACACGCCCTCATGGCCCTTGATGTGCTCGATCACCCGCTCCAGCAGCGTGATGCGGCTGCGGTGGCCGATGACATGCGGGTGCATGGTCAGCAGGAAGGTGCCGCCCTCGGCATAGGCGCCGTCGAACTCCGCCTTGAAGATCTCCTCCACCGCCGAGGGCGGCGTGTAGGGGCGCAGGCCGGAGAAGCGGACCATGTTGAAATAGACCGCGTCGTCGCGGATCCACTCGGGCGGCAGCTCGACGATGCCGGTGGGCTCGCCATCCGCCATCAGCTCGTAGGGCTCGTCATCGGCCATCAGCGAGGAATCGTAGAGCAGCCCCATCTCGCGGATGATCGACATGGTGTCGACCGAGAAGTCCCAGCTCGCGGTGCGGATGCCGACGGGGCGGGTGCCGGAGACCTTCTCCAGCGTCTCGGCGGCGCGCAGCGTCAGCTCGCGCTCCATGCCGGGGGGCAGGGTGGTGTTGGCCTCGTGGATCCAGGAATGGATGCCGATCTCATGCCCGGCCTCGGCCACGCCGCGCACCTCCTCCGGGTGCAGCAGGGCGGAGACGGCGGGGTAGAAGAAGCTGGCCTTGATACCCTGCCGCTCCAGCAGGCGCCGGATGCGCGGCACGCCCTGGCGCGCGCCGTACTGGCCCTGGCTGATGCGCATCGGGCTTTCGTCGGAGTCGCGCAGCGGGATGGTCTCGTGGTCGGCGTCGAAGGAGAGCGCCACGGCGCAGCGCGCGCCATTCGGCCAGGATCTCGGCGCCAGGCTGCGGCCGCCATAGGCGCGGCCGACGATCCTGCGCCAATGCTCCTCGGGCCATTCCCAGGGTTTCTGCGGGTTTTCGGATGCGCTCATGGCGGGGCTCCTGCGCGTGTGGCCGGCCGATCCTGCGCCGCCCCGCGCCCGCCGCAAACCCCCCTCCCGGATGCCTGCCACCCCGGCCGCTGGCGCGCGGCGCCCGGCCGGGGCAATCTGCGCCATCCTGCCGGCGCGCCCCGTGCCCGGTCCTGCCTTACCGACCACAGCGGAATCCAGCATGTCCGATACCGATCCGGCCCTGATGTCGGCCGAGCAGCTCCTCGCCCTCTATGCCCGCCGCCGCCTCTCGCCGGTGGAGGCGTTGCAGGCGGTGATGGAGCGGGTGGCGCGCTACAACCCCTGGGTCAACGCCTTCGCCATGCTGAACCCGCGCGCCCTGGCCCAGGCCGGCGAGTCGGAGGCGCGCTGGTCCGCCGGCCGCCCGATGGGGCCGCTGGACGGCGTGCCGGTGACGGTGAAGGACCTGCTGAACGTGCAGGGCATGCCGACCCGCCGCGGCAGCAAGACCACCGACGCCACCCCCGCCACGGAGGACGCGCCGGCCGTCATCGGCCTGAAGGCGGCGGGCGCCGTCATTTTCGGCAAGACCACCACCACCGAGTTCGGCTGGAAGACGCCGGGCGACTGCCCGCTGCACGGCATCAGCCGCAACGCCTGGAACCCGCAGCGCACAGTGGGCGGCTCCTCCTCCGGCGCGGGCGCGGCGGGGGCGGCGGGCTTCGGCCCGATGCATATCGGCACCGATGCCGGCGGCTCCATCCGCATCCCCGCCGCCTATTGCGGGCTGGTGGGGATGAAGCCGAGCTATGGCCGCATCCCGCAATGGCCGCACAGCGCCTTCGGCCAGGTCTCCTGCGCCGGGCCGATGACGCGCAGCGTGCGCGACGCGGCGCTGATGATGTCCGCCATGGCCATCCCCGACCTGCGCGACCCGTTCTGCGTGCAGGAGGAGCCGCGCGACTGGCGCGCCGGCATCGAGGACGGCGTGGCCGGGCTGCGCGTGGCCGTGGTGCGCCGCCTGGGCTACGCGCCGCCGATCGATGCCGAGGGCGAGGCGGCGGTGCTGGCCGCCGCCCGCGTGCTGTCCGAGCACGGCGCCATCGTCGAGGATGCCGACCCCGAGCTGCCGGATACGCGCCACATCTTCGGCCGCGTCTGGGGCGTGGCGCTGGCGCGGCTGGTCAACACCATGGCCCCCGAGAAGCGCGCCCTGCTGGACAAGGGCCTCGAGGAAGTGGCGGAGCGCGAGGGCGGCATGTCTGCCATCGACTTCCTCGGCGCCGAGGCGATGCGCACCGAGGCGGCGCACGCCACGGCGCGCTTCCACCTGAAATACGACCTGGTGCTCTGCCCCACCACGCCGACCGCCGCCTTCGACGCCGACGCGCCCACCATCAAGCCCACCGAGGCGCTGTGGCGCGACTGGGCGCCCTGGACCTTCGCCTTCAACCTGACCCGCCAGCCCGCCATCACCGTGCCCTTCGGCCTGGACGAGGAGGGGATGCCGCGCGGCGTGCAGCTCGCCGCCGCGCAGCTGCGCGACGATCTCTGCTTCCGTGCCGCCCGGGTGCTCGAGCGCGCCGTGGCGGTGCCGGTGGCGCGGCCGGAGGCGCAGGGGAGCGGGGCTTCCTGCGCGAACCACCACCACCATTGAGCGGATCTCGGCCTACCCGCCGCGCCCTGGCGCCGCTGCTGGCGCTGCCGGGGGCGGCGGCCCTGGCGGGGTGCAGCCCGGCGGCGCTGGTCAACGCGCTGGTGCCCTCGGGCGGCTTCACGCGGCGGCGGGACATCGCCTCCGGTAGCCTGCCGCGCCAGCGCCTCGACCTCTACGAGCCCGCCGAGCCGGCGCCGGGCGCGCCGCTGGTGGTGTTCTTCTATGGCGGCGGCTTCCGCAGCGGCGCGAAGGCCGATTACGTCTTCGTCGCCGAGGCGCTGGCCGGGCTTGGCTGCCCCGTCGCCATTCCCGACTACCGGCTGATGCCGGAGGGGCCGTGGCCGCTCTTCCTGGAGGATGGCGCGGCGGCGGTCGCCTGGCTGCGGCAGGCGCCGGCGGCGGCGGGTCGGCGTCTGGTGCTGATGGGGCATTCGGCCGGCGCCTTCATCGCCATCGCCCTGGCCACCGATCCGCGCTGGCTGGGGCCGGACGGGCGGGAGGCCCTGGCCGGCGCCATCGGCCTCGCCGGGCCTTACGACTTCCAGCCGGACTCGCCGCTGCTGCGCGCCGCCTTCGCCGCCGCGCCGGGGGGGCGCGCCACGGCGGCCCCGGCCGCGGAGGCGGCGCTGCGCGGCGCCCCGCCGCTGCTGCTGCTGCACGGGCTGGCGGACGACACGGTGAGCCCCGACCGCTCGCGCGAGCTGGCGGCGCGGCCGGGCGCGCGGGCGCGGCTGGTGCTCTATCCGGGGCTCGGCCATGTCGGCATCGTCGGCGCGCTGGCGCGGCCGGTGCGCGGCCTGGGGCTGGCCGGCGCGCCGGTGCTCGAGGACGTGGCGGGCTTCCTGGCGCCGCTCGGCGCCCGCCCGGCGGGCTGATCGGGGCTGGACGAGAGCCCCCCCGCGCCACGATATAGGCCGCACTTCTAGGAACCGGGAAACGAGACATGCATCTGAACCGTCGGAACCTGATGGGTCTGGGCGCCGCCCTGGCCGCGCCCGCCCTGGTCCCCGGCCTGGCGCGTGCCCAGGGCAACTGGCCGAACCAGCCCATCCGCCTCGTGGTGCCGTTCTCCGCCGGCGGTCCGACCGACATCCCCGCCCGCCTCATTGCCGATGAGCTGTCCAAGCTGTTGCCGCAGCGCGTCATCGTCGAGAACCGCACCGGCGCCGGCACGGTGGTGGGCGCCGACGCGGTGGCCAAGGCGCCGAAGGACGGCCACACCTTCCTCTACACCACCATCGCCCAGGCGGCGATCCGCGCCATCTACCCGACGCTGCCCTTCGACCCGGTGAAGGATTTCACCCCCGTCGCGCTGGCCGGCACCATCCCGATGCTGATGATGGTGAACAAGGACGTGCCGGTGAACTCGCTGCAGGAGCTGATCGCGCTCCTCAAGAAGGACCCGGGCAAGTACGACTATGCCAGCACCGGCAACGGCGCGGCGCTGCACCTGGCCAGCGAGCTGTTCCTGAAGCAGGCGGGCGGGCTGAAGGTGAACCATGTGCCCTACCGCGGCTCGGCGGCGGCGATGCCGGACCTGCTGAACGGCACCGTGACGATGATGCTCGACGTCGCCAACAGCGCGCTGCCCTTCGTGCAGCGCGGCGAGGTGAAGGGGCTGGCCATCTCCTCGGCGCAGCGCATCCCGCAGCTGCCCGACATGCCGACCTTCCAGGAAGCGGGCGTGCCCGGTTACGAGGCCTATACCTGGCACATGGTGCTGGCGCCCGCCGGCACGCCGGAGCCGGTCGTCACCCGCATGAACGCCCTCATCAACCAGGTGATGGCAATGGACACGGTGAAGGCGCGCCTGGCCGACCTGACCATGCAGACCCGCAGCGACACCACGCCGGAGACGACCCGGAAGTGGCTGACCGACGAGATCGCCAAGTGGGAGCCGATCATCAAGGAAGCCGGCATCAAGGCCGACTGACGAGAGGCTGCGCCGGGGCGGCAGGCCTCCCCGGCGCCCTCATCCCATCTCGCCGCGCGGCAGCGCCGCCGCGGCGCTGTCGGGGAACACGGCCTGCGCCTGCCCGGCCTGCCATTGCGCCAGCACGGGCTGGGCGCGCAGGTTCTGCCCCGTCTCGTCGAAGGCCGCGCCCCAGCCGAAGGGCGCGTCGCGCTCCTCGATCGTGGTGGCGAGCACGGCGGCGCGGATCCTCTCCTTGTCGGCCGAGCCGGCGCGGTGCAGCGCGTCGAGGAAGATGCGCGCCCCCGCATGGTTGGCGAGGCTGTGGCAGGAACGCGGGTCGTGCCCGTACTTGGCGCGGTAGGCCTCAGCGAGCTGCCGCGCATCGGCTCCCATGCGCCCGGTGGTGGCGTAGGGCGGGAAATCCACCACCATCACCCCCTCGAAGCCCGAGCCCAGGCTGCGCGCCGTGTCCACCATGCTGTAGGCGCCGCCGCCGCCGATCACCATGCGCGGCCGCCAGCCGGCCTCCTTCATGGCGCGGAACAGCAGCATGACATCGGCCTCGTGCCCGGTGTGCAGCAGGAGCTGCGCATCGGCGGCGCGCAGGCGCTGCACCAGCCCCGGCAGGTCCTGCCCGCCCGGCCCATAGGCGAAGCGCCCGAGCAGCGTGGCCTCGGCCGGCAGCCCGGCCTCCTGCGCGGCGGCGACGCTCTGCCCGTGCAGCGCGTCCTCGTGCAGGATGGCCAGGCGCAGGCCGGAGAGCGGCATCCGCCACAGCAGCGGCAGCAGCCAGCGCGTGGCGCGCAGCGACAGGGCGGCGAAATCCTGCCCGCGTGGGCAGCTGCGGAACAGGTAGCGGAAGCCGCGCGCGGTGATCGAATCGGCCACCGCGCCCAGCTCGAAGTAGGGAATGCCGGCCAGCTCCGCCACCTGCGAGGCGGCGAAGGAGAGCGGCGAGACGCCGCTGCCGAACACCGCCGCCACGCGCTCCGTGCCGGTCAGGCGGCGCACGGCCTCGGCGGCCTGGGGGGCGTCGCTGGCCTCCGCCTTCACCAGCCGCAGCGGCCGGCCGAACACGCCGCCCGCCTCGTTGCGCGCCTCCACCGCCAGCTCCAGCCCGCGGAAGCTCTCATCGCCCAGCAGCGCCAGCGGGCCGGAGGCGGGGTAGAGCGCGCCGATGCGCAACTCCGGGCCGGCGGGGAGGGGGCCACGCGTCTGCGCCGCGGCACGGCCGATCACGGCAGGAGCGGCCAGCAACGCCAGCAGGGCACGGCGCGGGGCCGGCGCGGCCGGGGCGGGGCCGCCATGATGCATCATGTGACATGCTCGTGCTTGGCTTGACGGAACGCGGCGGTGCGTCGACCCTCCGGAGCCTGCCATACCGAAACGCGTAAGGAAACGACACCATGGCGACTCTGCCCGCGGAGATGACCTATATCGACCATGGCGAGGGCGGCGGTCCCGAGGTGCTGGTGCCGGCGCGCGGCCCCGTGCCGCAGCCGAAGCCGGACGAGGTGCTGGTGCGCGTGATGGCGGTGGGCGTGAACCGGCCCGACGTGCAGCAGCGCAAGGGGCTGTATCCGCCGCCGCCCGGTGCCAGCCCCATCGCCGGGCTGGAGCTGGCCGGCGAGGTGGTGGCCGTGGGCGCCGAGGTGCGCCGCTACAAGGTGGGCGACCGGGTCTGCGCGCTGGCCAATGGCGGCGCCTATGCCGAGTACTGCACCGCGCCCGAGGCGCAGACGCTGCCCTGGCCGGCGGGCTTCGACGCGCTGCGCGCCGCCGCCCTGCCGGAGACCTATTTCACCGTCTGGGCCAACCTGTTCGGCCATGGCCGGCTGGCGGCGGGCGAGACGGTGCTGATCCATGGCGGCACCTCGGGCATCGGCGTCACCGCCATCCAGCTTGCCAAGGCGTTCGGCGCCCGGGTGCTGGCCACCGCCGGCAGCGCGGAGAAGTGCGCGGCGATGCTGAAGCTCGGCGCGGACGCCGCCATCAACTACAAGGAGCAGGATTTCACCGCCGAGGTGAAGCGGCTGACCGACGGGCGCGGCGTCGACGTGCTGCTCGACATGGTCGGCGCCGACTACTTCCAGCGCAACCTGCGCTGCATGGCCAAGGACGGGCGGCTGGTGATCATCGCCTTCCTCAGCGGGCACGAGGCGGAGAAGGTCGATCTGCGCCCGATCATGGTGAAGCGCCTGACCGTGACGGGCAGCACCATGCGCCCGCGCACCACCGCCGAGAAGGGCGAGATCGCCCGCGCGCTCGAGGAGAAGGTGTGGCCGCTGCTGGCCCGCGGCGAATGCGCGCCGGTGATCCATGCCACCTTCCCGCTGGCCAAGGCCGGCGAGGCCCACGCGCTGATGGAGAGCAGCGCGCATATCGGCAAGATCATGCTGACTGTCGCAGAGTAGCCCGCGCGTATGCTCCGCCTCGCCGATCTGCGCCTACTCCTCATCGCGGTCACGCTGTTCGGCGGGGCCTGGCCCGTCACCAAGGCGGCTCTGGCGGACGCGACGCCGCTCTGGTTCGCCGTCTCGCGCACCCTGCTGGGGGCGCTGGTGGCGTTCCTGCTGCTGGCCGCCACGCGGCGTCTGCGCTGGCCCGCGCGGCAGGACTGGCCGGCGGTGCTGGCGGTGGGCTTCCTGCAGCTTGGCGGCTTCTTCGCGCTGTCGCACATGGCGGTGGCGCTGGTGCCGGCGGGGCGCACCGCGGTGCTGGCCAACGTCACCATCTACTGGCTGGTGCCGATGTCGGTGCTGCTGCTGGGCGAGGCCGTCTCGGCGCAGCGCTGGGTGGCGGCGGGGCTGGGGCTCGCCGGGGTGGCGGCGCTGGCCGGCCCCTGGGCGGTGGACTGGAGCGACCCCGACATGCTGCTGGGCCACGGCATGCTGGTGCTGGCGGCGCTGCTCTGGTCCTGCGCCATCATCGCCACGCGCCGCTTCCCGCCGCGCCAGACCATGCTGGAGAACCTGCCCTGGTGCTTCCTGCTGGGCGGCATGGTGCTGCTGCCGATGGCGCTGCTGCGCGAGCCGCAGGGCGGCATCGGCCCCGGCGCCTACTGGCACGCGGCGCTGATCGGCGGGATCGTGGCGCCGCTCGGCACCTGGGCGGTGATCGAGGCGGGCCGCCGGCTGCCGGGGGCGGTGGCGGCGGTGGGCTTCCTGCTGGCGCCGGCCATCGGCGTCGTCATCTCCACCCTCTGGCTGGGCGAGCCGGTGGGGTGGGACGTCATCATCGGCGGCGGTCTGATCGCCGCCAGCGTCATCGTCGCCACGCGCGGCTGAGGGGGAGAGGCCATGCGGCTGCGCGCGGTCGAGCTGGGCGAGGGTGCGCCGCTGGTGCTGCTGCACGGGCTGTTCGGCCAGGCGCAGAACTTCGCCAGCGTGCAGAAGATGCTGGCGGCGGACCGCCGCGTCGTCGCCCTCGACCTGCGCAACCACGGCCAGTCGCCGCACGATGCGGCGATGGACTACCCGGCGCTGGCGGAGGATGTGGCCGAGACCCTGGCGGCGCTCGGCACCGGCCCGGTGGACCTGCTCGGCCACTCGATGGGCGGCAAGGTGGCGATGACCCTCGCCCTGACCCGGCCGGAGGCGGTGGCGCGGCTGGTGGTGGCGGACATCGCGCCGGTGGCCTACCCGCCCGCCTTCCGCCCCTATGCCGAGGCGATGCTGGCGCTGGAACTGGCGCCCGGCCTGACGCGGCGGGCGGCGGATGCGGCGCTGGCTGATGCGGTGCCCTCGGCCGGGGTGCGCGGCTTCCTGCTGCAGAACCTCGACCTCGGCGCGAAGCCGCCGCAATGGCGCATCGGGCTCGATGCCATCGCTGCCGCACTGCCCGCCATCGAGGCGGCGCCGCCGCTGCCGGAAGGTGCCCGCTTCGGGGGGCCGACGCTGGTGCTGGGCGGCGAGAACTCCGACTACATCCGCCCCGAGCACCGGCCGCTGTTCCGCGCGCTGTTCCCCGCCGCGCGCTTCGGCACGGTGAAGGGGGCGGGGCATTGGCTGCACGCCGAGAAGCCGGAAGGCTTCGTCGCGGCGCTGGGCGCCTTCCTGGGCTGAAGGCAGGGCCGGGGGCTGAAGGGCGGGGCCGGTTGACCCCGGCGGCCCGCTGGTGTTCCGTGGACGGAGACCAACAAGAACCGTTCCAGGAAACGCGCAGGCCGCCCCCGCCAGCAGAGCGCCGATGACGCCAGGGCCGGCCCGCAGGATGAGGAAACGCCCTTGGCCCGCATTCCCTATGCCGACCCGAACGCGCCCGCCACGCGCCCGCTGGTGGAGCGCATCGTGCGCGAGCGGGGCAGCCTGCTGCACCTCTACGCCATGCTGCTGCACAGCGGCCCGGTGGCCGAGGGATGGCTGCGCTACCTCACCGCCATCCGCCATGAATGCACGCTGCCGGGCGCGCTGCGGGAGCTGGTGATCATGCGCATCGCCCATCTCAACGGCGCGCCCTACGAGGCGGAGCAGCACGCGCCCATCGCCCTGAAGGAAGGCATGACCCAGGCGCAGCTCGACGCGCTGGCCGACTGGCAGGGCAGCGGGGCCTTCGACGACACGCAGCGCGCCGTGCTGGCCTACTGCGATTCGATGACCCGCGAGGTCCATGTGCCGGACGCGGTCTTCGCCGCGGTGCGCCAGCGGCTCGACGCGCGCGACCTGGTGGAGCTGACGGCCACGATCGGCGCCTACAACATGGTCTCGCGCTTCCTCGAGGCGATGGGCGTCGATGCGCGCGACCCGCTGCCGGACATCACCGCGTGAGGGCGCTGGAGGGGCGCGTCGCCTTCGTCACCGGCTGCGGCTCGCAGGGGCCGGGCTGGGGCAATGGCAAGGCCATCGCCGTCACCTTCGCCCGCGCCGGCGCCCGCGTCTATGGCGTGGACCGCGACCCCGCGGCGGCGGCGGAGACGCAGCGCCTCGTCGGGGCCGAGGGCGGCGAGATGCTGGTGGGCACCGGCGACGTGACGGACCGCGCCACGGTGGAGGCTCTGGTCGCCGATTGCGTCGCCCGTCTCGGCCGGGTGGAGATCCTGGTGAACAATGTCGGCCTCTCCCTGCCGGGCGACCCGGCGACCATGGAGGAGGCGGTCTGGGACAGCCAGATCGACGTCAACCTCAAGAGCGCCTTCCTCTGCGTCAAGGCGGTGCTGCCGCTGATGGAGGCGCAGGGCAGGGGCGCGGTGGTCTCGATCGCCTCCACGGCGGCCATCCGCTACACGGGCAAGCCGCAGGCGGGCTACGCGGCGGCCAAGGCGGGGCTGGTGCAGTTCAGCCGCGTGGTGGCGGTGGACTATGCGCGGCGCGGCGTGCGGCTCAACTGCGTGCTGCCGGGGCTGATGAACACGCCGCTCGTCGAGAAGCTCGCCGGCCAGTTCGCCAGCGGCGAGACGGGGCTGGACCGCGACGCCTTCTACGCCCGCCGCCACGCCCAGGTGCCGATGGGCCATATGGGCGAGGCCTGGGACGTGGCGGAGGCCGCGCTGTTCCTGGCCTCGGACGCGGCGAAATACATCACGGGGACGGAAATCCTGGTCGATGGCGGCCTCTGCGCCGCCGTGCGCGCGTGAGCGGGGGGCTTTGAGCATGTTGCGGCTGGATGGAAAGGTGGCCTTCGTGACCGGCGCCGGCTCGGCAGGGCCGGGCTGGGGCAATGGCAAGGCCACGGCGGTGCTGATGGCGCGCCAGGGCGCCTGGGTCTTCGCGCTCGACAACCGTGCCGAGGCGGCGGAGGAGACGGTGGCCATCATCCGCGCCGAGGGCGGCGAGGCCACCGCGCATGTGGCCGACGTCACCGCCGCCGCACAGGTGGCCGAGGCGGTGGAGGCCTGCGTCACCGCCTATGGCGGCATCGACATCCTGGTGAACAATGTCGGCGGCTCCTTCCCCGGCGGTGCCGAGAGTCTTTCCGAAGAGGACTGGGAGCGGCAGATCGACTTCAACCTGCGCAGCGCCTTCCTCTGCTGCAAGCACGCGCTGCCGCATCTGCGCGCCCGGGGGAAGGGGGCCATCGTCAACCTCTCCTCCATCGCCGCGCTGCGGATGAGCGCGGACCGGCCGCACATCGCCTACAGCGCCTCGAAATACGGCATCGTGGCGCTGACCAAGTCGGTCGCCATGGAGCAGGCGCGGCAGGGGGTGCGCTGCAACACGGTGGTGCCGGGGCTGATGCACACGCCGCTCGTCGAGCACCGGCTGGTGCGCCAGCTCGGCGCCAACGACGCGGCCCAGCTCATCGCGAAGCGCAACGCCCAGGTGCCGATGGGCCAGATGGGCGACGCCTGGGACATCGCCCATGCCGTGCTGTTCCTGGCCTCCGACGAGGCCAGGCACATCACCGGCACGGAGCTCATCGTCGATGGGGGCATCTCCGCGGCGATGCCTTAGCCACCATAACAGCGCGACCGGCGGATAAGCCGGCGCACAGGGGGAGGAAAATGCGATGACGGGATTCAACGGAAACGGTGCCGGCCGGCGCGGCGTGCTGGCGGGTGCAGCGGGCTTGGCGGCGGTGGCCTGGAGCGGCGCGCGGCCGGCCATCGCCCAGGGGAAGTTCCCCAGCCGGCCGATCAGCATCGTGGTGCCGATCCCGGCCGGGGGCGGCACCGATTACGCGGCGCGGCTGATCGCCGAGCCGATGGCGCAGATCCTCGGCCAGCCCGTGGTGGTGGAGAACCGCCCCGGCGGCAACGACGTGATCGGGCTGATGCATGTGGCCCGCTCGCAGCCGGACGGGCACACGCTGCTGATGGGTTATTGCGGCACCATGGCCGGGCGCGCCGCCATCGGCGGCACGGGCAGCGTCAGCACCACCGAGGATTTCGTGCCGATCGGGCAGGTCTCGGACACGCCGCAGCTCTTCGTGGTGCACCCTTCGGTGCCGGCGAAGACGCTGCCGGAGTTCATCGCCCACGCCAAGGCCAACCCGGGCAAGCTCAGCTATGCCTCGGCCGGCAACGGCTCCATGCACCACCTGGGCACCGAGCTGCTGAAGTCCCGCGCCGGAATCGACATGCTGCACGTGCCCTACCGCGGCACGGGGGAGACGATCAGCGACCTGATCGCCGGCCGCATCCAGTTCTACATGAACTCGCCGCCGCCCCTGGTGGCGCTGGTGCGAGACGGGCGGGTGCGGCCGCTCTGCGTCAGTTCCAACGGGCGGCATCCGGGCCTGCCGGAGATCCCCTCGCTGACCGAGGCGGGCGGCTTGCGCGATTTGCCGCTGAATGTCTGGTTCGCACTCTACGCGCCGAAGGCGGTGCCGGCCGAGGTGCGGGTGCAACTCTCAAAAGCCATGGAAACGGCGCTGGCCGAGGAGGGGCTGCGCCGCCGCGCCTTCGAGGCCGGCTCGCTGGTGCGCTTCGAGGGGCCGGAGGCGGTCTCGGCGCGGCTTGCGCGCGAGATCAGCGGGTGGAAGGAAATCGCCCGGGCGGCGAATATCCGGGCAGATTGAGGAAGACGTTCTTTTTTGGAAAAAAGAACCAAAAAAACTTTTGTCAGTTTGCGGTGCGCCGACCGATAGCGCGGCATCAGACTGACAAAGTCTTTTTGCTTCTTTTTCTTCAGAAAAAGAAGATTCTTCAAATCGCCTGGGGCGCCTTGAACTTCCCTTCCTTGTGGAGATCCGCCGCGCGCCAGAGATACCAGGCGGCGGCGGAGCGGTAGGGTGCCCAGGCCAGCCCGATCTCGGCCAGGGCCTTCGGCTTCGGCTGGGCATCGAGGCCGGCGGCGAGGCGGTAGCCCTCGCGCACGCCGAAATCGTCCACCGGCAGGATGTCCGGCCGGCCGAGGGTGAAGATCAGCAGCATCTCCACCGTCCAGCGGCCGACGCCGCGCAGCGCCACCAGCCGCTCGACCAGCTCCTCGTCGGGCAGGCGGGCGGCGGCGCGGCGGGTCGGCACCAGACCGCCCACGCTCTTCAGCGCGATATCGCGGATGGCGGCGCACTTCGCGCCGGAGAAGCCGCAGCCGCGCAAGCCCTCCTCCGGCAGGGCCAGCACCCCCTCGGGGTGCGGGAAGTCCTGGCCGGGGAAGAGGGCGATCAGCCGGTTCAGCATCGCCTCGGCGGCGCGGCCATGCACCTGCTGGTGGGCGATGGCGCGCACCAGCGCCTCGTAGGGCTCGCGCTGGATGGGCTTCAGGGTCATGGCGCCCACCTGCCGCACCACCGGCCCCAGCACGGGGTCGGCGGCGAGGTGGGCGCGGGCGGCGCGGGGGCTGAGGCCCCGCGCGACGGGCCGCGCGGGCGCGCGCATCAGCGGAAGATCAGGTGCGGCAGCACCAGGGTCAGCGCCGGGACATAGGTGATCAGCATCAGGCAGGCGATGATGACGGCGATGAAGACGAAGAGATAGCGCATCATCGTCTCGATGCCGCAGCCGGCCACCTGCGCCGCGGCGAAGAGGTTCACGCCGAAGGGCGGCGTGATCATGCCGAGCGCCAGGTTCACCACCATGATGGTGCCGAAATGCACCCCGTCGATGCCGAAGCGCTGCGCCGCGTCGGCCAGGATCGGCGCGAGCACGATGATGCTGGCGCTGGTCTCGACGAACATGCCGACGACGAACAGGAAGATGTTGGCGCCGAACAGGAAGCTTCCGGCGCCGTCGAAGGTCTCCACCAGCCAGGCGGCGGCGGCGTCCGGCACGCCCTGGCGGTTCAGCAGGTAGGAGAACAACGCGGCGCAGGCGATGATGAACATGATCACCGCCGAGGAGATCACCGACTTGCGGAAGATCGGGTAGAGGTCCCGCCAGGACAGCTCGCGGTGGAGGAACATGCCGACGAGGATGGCGTAGAACACGGCGATGACGCTGGCCTCGGTCGGCGTCGCCACGCCGCCATAGATGCCGCCCAGCACCACCACCGGCATCAGCAGCGCGAAGCCCGCCTGGCGCAGCGCGGCCAGGAAGGGCAGGCGCCCGTCGCCATCCTGCTTGCCCCAGCCCTTGATGCGGCACCACACCAGCACGGTGGCGATCAGCGCGCCGGCGACCAGCGCCCCCGGCACGAAGCCGGCGATGAACAGCTCGGGGATCGAGACCTGGGTGGTCACGCCGTAGAGGATCATCGGGATGGAGGGGGGGATGATGACGCCGAGCTCGGCCGCCGTGGCCTGCAGCGCCGCCGCGAAGCCCACCGGGTAGCCGTGCTTGACCAGCGCCGGGATCATGATGGTGCCGATGGCGAAGGTGGTGGCCACCGAGGAGCCGCTGATGGCGGCGAAGATCATGCAGGTGATGACGCAGGTTGCCGGCAGCCCGCCCTGCACCCCGCCCACCATGGATTTGGCGAACTCGACGAGGCGGCGGCTGATGCCGCCCACATCCATCAAATTGCCCGCCAGGATGAAGAAGGGGATGGCGGCGAGCGGGAACTTGTCCAGCGCCACGAAGATCTGCTGCGCCGCGACGATCATCGGGAAGCGCGTCCAGCCCTCGATGCCGAGGATAGCGGCCAGCCCGATGGCGACGGCGACGGGGATGCCGGCGGCGAAGCCCACCAGCATCACGGTGATCATGGCGCCGGTCATACCGCGGCCTCCAGCTCGGCCGAGCGGCGGTCGAGGAAATTGCCGAGCGCGCCCAGCATGGCGAAGAGCGCGCCGAGCGGGATGGCGGCGTAGCCCCAGGACATCGAGACCTCGAGCCCCGCCATTTCCTGGAACTTCACGCGCTGCGCCATGCTCCAGCCGAACCAGAACAGCACGCCCATCAGCGAGAGGCTGGAGGCCAGCGAGGCGGCCTCCAGGCCGCGCCGCAGGCCGCCACGGCTGTAGCGGTGCGCCATGTCGATGGAGACCAGCGCCCCCGCGCGCAGCGCCACGGCCAGGCCGAGCATGGCCATCCAGATCAGCGCGGTGCGCACCAGCGCCTCGCTCCAGACCGAGGGCGTCTCGGTGGCGAAGCGGGCGATCACCTGCCAGAGCCCGGCGAAGCAGGCCACGGCCAGGGCGAGGCAGGCCGCCACGGCGGCGAGCTCCGTTGCCACCCGGTCGAGCCCGAGGATGGCGCGGCGCGCCGGCTCGGCGCGGGCGCCGATCCAGAGCGCCAGCAGCGTGCCGAGCAGGCTGGCCACGCCGATGACGAGCAGCGGCACGGTGTTCATGGGCGGTTGCGCCGCGCGGCGGCCCGGTGCGTGGTCGGCATGGGTCGGAGATCCTGAGAGGCTTGCCGGGAGAAGCGGGACGCCGCCCGCATGGAGCGGGCGGCGCGGCGGGCCTGGCCGGGGGGGTGGCCGGGGTGCTTGGCCGGGGGTGCTTGGCCGGGGGGGCTTACTGGGCCGGCTTCCAGTCGCGCAGGCGGGCCAGCAGCTTGCCGTCCAGCTCCTTCTCGTACTGCGCGAAGGCGGCCGCCAGCGCCGTCTGGAACTGCGCGGTATCGACGCTGGTGACGACGGTCATGCCGCGGCGGCGCAGCTCGTCCACGCCGCTCTGCTCGTCGGCCGTCACCTTGGCGCGGTTGGCGTCGCGCCCGGCCTTGGCGGCCTCCATGAACATCGTCTTCTCCGCCGCGCTCAGCCGGCCCCACAGGGCGGGGGAGCCGATCAGCAGCGCCGGCGAGTAGACGTGGCCGGTCAGCGTCAGGTACTTCTGCACCTGGTTGATGTTGTTGGCGACGATGACGGGGATGGGGTTCTCCTGGCCATCGACCGTGCCCTGCTGCAGCGCCGGGATCAGCTCGGAGAAGGCCATCGGCGTGGGCAGCGCGCCGAGGGTGGAGAAGGCGCGCATATGCACCTGGTTCTCCATGGTGCGCACCTTCAGGCCGCGGATGTCGGCAGGCGTGCTCACCTCGCGGCGGCTGTTGGTCAGGTGGCGGAAGCCGTTCTCCATCCACATCACGCCGACCAGCCCGCGCGCCTGGAACTTCGCCAGGATCTCCTGCCCGATGGCGGAATCCAGCGCGCCGCGCGCATGGGCGTAGTCGCGGAACAGGAAGGGCACGTCCACCGTCCGCACCTCCGGCACGAAATTGCCGACCGGGCCGGTGGAGGTGATGGTGAAGTCCAGCGTGCCGATCTGCACGCTCTCGATCATCTCGCGCTCATTGTCGTTGCGCTGGATGGTGACGCGGTACTTGCCGTTGGAGAGCTTCTCCAGCGTCTCCTTGAAGGCCGTCGCGCCCGCGCCGTAGTGGCTGTTGGCGGTGGGCAGCGGGTGCTGGACGGTAATCTCGGTCTGGGCGCGGGCGGGGCCGGCGGCCAGGATGGCGGTGAAGCCGGCGGCCATCCCGAAGGCCAGCGCGTGGCGGCGCAGCATGCTCATGGCGTCATGTCCTCCCACGGCGCGGTTCGGCCCGCGCCGCCTGTGGCGTCACTTCTAGGGGAGGCACAGGCCGGTTTCAATGTGTTGCGACGCAACCGTTCTCACGGTGCGGGGACAGGCGGTGACCGGGCCCCCGGCATGCCGCATGTTGCGCGGTCCATCGCCCGGACCGCTTCATGACCCAGCCCGCCGCCGACGAGGCGCCCTATATCGAGCGCGGCACGCCGGCCTTCCGCCGTACCAACCTGGCCTTCATCTGCGCCGGCTTCGCCACCTTCGCGCTGCTCTACTGCGCCCAGCCACTGCTGCCGGCCTTCGCGGAAGCCTTCTCCATCAGCCCGGCGGCGAGCAGCCTGGCGCTCTCCCTGCCCACGGCGGTGATGGCGGTGTGCATGCTGCTGGCCAGCGCCGCCTCCGAGGCGCTGGGCCGCAAGCCGGTGATGCTGGTCTCGGTGCTGGCCTCAGCGCTGCTGACCATCGCCGCCGCCTTCGCGCCGGGCTGGGAGAGCTTCCTGCTGCTGCGCGCCCTGCTCGGCATCGCGCTCAGCGGCCTGCCGGCGGTGGCCATGGCCTACATCACCGAGGAGCTGCACCCGCGCTCCAGCGGCTATGCCATGGGCCTCTACATCAGCGGCACGGCGATGGGCGGCATGGCCGGGCGCGTCGTCTCCGGGCTGCTGCTGGAGGCGGGGGGCTGGCGCGGCTCGGTGGGCGTCATCGGGCTGCTGGGGCTGGCCTCGGCCCTGGTGTTCTGGCGCAGCCTGCCGCCCTCGCGGCACTTCCACCCGCGGCCGCTGGCCTGGGGCGGGCTGGCGGCCAATTTCGCCACGCATCTGCGCGACCCGGGGCTGCGCTGGCTGTTCGCGCTGGGCTTCCTGTTCATGGGCAGCTTCGTCACCGTCTACAACTATGTCGGCTTCCGGCTGCTGGCGCCGCCCTTCGGCCTGCCGCACGGCCTCGTGGCGCTGGTGTTCAGCGTCTACCTGGTGGGCATCGGCAGCTCGGCCTTCGTCGGCGGGCTGTCGGACCGGTTCGGGCGGCGGCGGGTGCTGTGGCTGACGGTGCTGGCCATGCTGGCCGGGCTGGCGCTCACCCTGGCGGCGAGCCTGCCGCTGCTGGTGCTGGGGCTGGCGCTGCTCACCTTCGGCTTCTTTGGCTCGCACGCGCTGGCCAGCGCGTGGGTGGGGCAGCGCGCCGGTGCGGCGAAGGCACAGGCTTCCTCCCTCTACCTCTTCGCCTACTACATGGGGGCCAGCATCATGGGCGCCTCGGGCGGCCTCGCCTGGGCGGCGGCGGGCTGGGCCGGGGTGGCTGCGCTGGTGGGGGTGGCGCTGCTGGCGGCGCTGCTGATCGCGCTGCGGCTGGCGCGGCTGGGCGGCGCGGGCTGAAGGCCGCGCCGCCCGGGCGGGGCTACTGGTAGCCGCCCGTCTTCTCGCGCTCCTTGGCGGCGTCTTCCTGGGTCTTCTCGTCCACCGGCTGCTGGCCGGGCTTGGGGTCCTGGCTCTTCTCGTCGGCGGGCTTGTTCGGCTCGGCCATATCCGGTCCTCCTGGGTTGACCTCAGGGAGAACGGCGCAGGGGGCCGCGGGTTCCGCGCCTCAGGCGCCGCGTGGCGCGAGCAGGATGACCGCCGCGCCGGCCAGGCAGAGCGCCGCGCCCGCCATGTCCCACCGGTCCGGCCGCGCCCCCTCCACCGCCCACATCCAGCCCAGCGAGGCGGCGATGTAGACGCCCCCATAGGCGGCGAAGGCGCGGCCGGCGGCGCTGCTCTCCACCAGGGTGAGCAGCGCGCCGAACAGCGCCAGGCTGGCCAGCCCCGGCAGCAGCCACCAGCCGGAGCGCCCCAGCCGCAGCACCATCCACAGCGCGTAGCACCCCCCGATCTCCGCCAGCGCGGCGCCGAGATAGACCAGGGCGGTGCGCGCCATGCCCGCCGCCTCAGCCGTGCCGGATGGCGATGGTCTTGAGCGCGGCGAAGCCGGCCAGCGCCGCGAAGCCCTTCTCGCGGCCATGCCCGCTGCGCTTCACGCCGCCGAAGGGCAACTCCACGCCGCCGCCCGCGCCGTAGTTGTTGACGAAGACCTGCCCGGCCTTGATGCCGCGCGAGAGCCGCATGGCGCGGCCGATATCGGCCGTCCACACCCCCGCCACCAGCCCAAACTGGGTGCCGTTGGCGATGGCCAGCGCCTCCGCCTCGTCGGTGAAGCGGATGGCGGTCAGCACCGGGCCGAACACCTCCTCCTGCGCCAGCCGGTGGGTGGGGGCCACGTCGGCCAGCAGGGTCGGCTGCACGTAGTAGCCGCCCTCCGGCGCGTTGGAGGCGATGCGGCCCCGGCCGGCGAGGTTCAGGCCATCATTGCGCGCGAAGTCGAGGAAGCCGTTGACGCGCTTCTGCTGGTCGGCGTTCACCACCGGGCCGAGGTCGAGGTCGCGCTCAGCGGGGCCGGCCTCCAGGCGGCCGAAGCGCCCGGCGAGGTCGGCCACGAAGCGGTCGAAGATGCCGGCCTGCACCAGCACGCGGGAGCCGGCCGAGCAGGTCTGGCCGGCATTCTGGATGATGCCGTTCATCACCGTCGCCGCCGCCGTGTCGAGGTCGGCGTCCTGGAACACCAGCTGCGGGCTCTTGCCGCCCAGCTCCAGCGTGACGGGGATGGTGTTCCGCGCCGCCGCCGCCTGCACCAGCGTGCCCACCTCCGGGCTGCCGGTGAAGGAGACGTGGGAAATGCCGGGATGCGCCGTCAGTGCCGCGCCGGCTTCCTCGCCGAGGCCGGTGACGACGTTCCACACCCCCTCGGGGAAACCTGCCTCCGCCGCCAGCTCCGCCAGCATCAGCGAGGAGAGGGAGGCGTCCTCGGCCGGCTTCAGCACGCAGGCATTGCCCATGGCCAGCGCCGCGCCCACCGAGCGGCCGACGATCTGCATCGGGTAGTTCCACGGCACGATGTGGCCGGTCACGCCATGCGGCTCCCACACCGTCAGCACCGTCATGCCGTCGGCGTAGGGGATGGTGTCGCCATGCATCTTGTCGGCGCTGGAGCCGTAGAACTCGAAGTAGCGGGCGCAGGCGGTGGCGTCGGCGCGGGCCTGGCGGATCGGCTTGCCGACATCGCGGCTCTCGGCCTGGGCCAGCGCCTCGGCGTCGCGCTCGATCAGCGTGGCGAGCCGCGTCAGCAGGCGGCCGCGCTCGGTGGCGGAGAGGCGGCCCCAGGGGCCATCCAGCGCCGCCTGCGCCGCGCGCACCGCGGCGTCGATCTCGGCCTGCCCGCCGCGCGCGATCCGGGCGAAGGCGTGCCCGTCGGAGGGGTTGATGACGGGGATGTGCCGCTCCGCGGCGATGCTCCTGCCGCCGATCCAGTGGCCGTGGGTCTGCATGGGCTTCCTCGATTCCGTGCCTGAGGGCGTGGTCTAGAGCAGATCGGGCGCCGGCGGAATTCGCCCCCGCCGGCGCGGCGTGGCAGGATCGGCCGAACACATCCAGGGAAGGAGACAGGGCATGTCCGAGGAACCGGTGCTGCTGGAGGTCGATGCGCGCGGCGTCGCCACCGTCACGCTCAACCGCCCGCAGCGGGGCAACGCCTACAATGGCGCGCTGCTGGCGGCGCTGACCGACGGGCTGGAGCAGCTCGGCCGGGATGCCGCGCTGCGGGCGCTGGTGATCCGCGGCGCGGGGCGCCACTTCCAGGCCGGCGCCGATATCGACTGGCTGAGCGAGGCCGCCGGCGCCACGCCGGAGCAGGCCTTCGCCGCCTCCATGGCCACCACCGAGGCGATGGCGCGGCTCAACGAGTTCCCGCGCCCCACCTTCGCCGTGGTGCAGGGGGCGTGCTTCGGCGGCGGCTGCGGCGTGGTGTGCTGCGTCGACGTGGCGCTGGCGACACCGGCCGCCCTGTTCGGGCTGAGCGAGGTGCGCGTCGGCGTGGCGCCGACGCCGATCTCGACGCACATGGTGCACGCCATGGGGCTGCGCCAGGCGCGGCGCTACGCCATCACCGGCGAGCGGTTCGACGCGGCCGAGGCGCTGCGCATCGGGCTGGTGCACGAGGTGCACGAGGCGGAGGTGATCGAGGCGCGGCTGGAGGAGATCCTGGCCGAGACGATGCTCTCCGCCCCCGGCGCCATCGCCGTGACCAAGCGCTCGCTGCTGGAGGCGAACGGGCTGGCCCTCTCGCCGCGCGAGATGGCGCAGCTGGCCACCGAATCCTGGATGCAGCGCGCCTCGGCCGAGGGGCGGGAGGGCCTCGCCGCCTTCCGCGAGAAGCGCCGCCCCGGCTGGGCGTGAGGCAGGGCGGGGAGGGGCCTACCCTCTCCCCGCGCCGGCCTCCAGCCACAGCATCCCCCAGCCGATCAGCAGCACCGCCACCAAGGCCGGCGACAGCAGCCGCCAGAAGCGCGCCGGCCGCGTGCCATCGGCCAGCAGGGCCGCGATCATGGCGGTGACGGCGAAGCTCATCCCGGCGCCGGCCGCGCCGGCGAAGTTGTGCAGCCCGGCGGCCTGCACGGGGGTGAGCCCGGCGGCCTGCCCCAGCGCCACCTGCACCGGCATCAGCGCGGCGTTGGAGCCGACATTGCTGCCGGTGACCAGCCCCGAGACCAGCCCGAGCGGCGGCAGCGCATAGGCCGCGAAAGGCCCGAGCGCCCCGGCCGCCGCCTGCGCCAGCGCCGCCGCCACCCCCGCCCCCGCCAGCAGCCGGCCGAGCAGCACGTAGAGCAGCATGGCCAGCGCCGGGCGCCGCGCCCGCAGCAGCGCGCCCCAGGCCGCCGGCAGCGCCCCCGGCGCGCGCAGCGCCAGCAGCAGGGCCGAGACGCACCACAGCACCACCGCCACATGCGTCAGCGTCAACGCCGGCAGGTCGGGGAAGGGGCGGATGGATGGCGCCCCCTGCCAGGAGCGCGCCAGCAGCAGCGCCAGCGTCAGCCCCGCCCAGGGTGCCAGCGCCCGCGCCGCGCGCCGCCAGCCCGCGACGCCCTGCGGCGGCTCCAGCCGCCACAGCACCCAGAGCAGCGGCAGGCCGGTGGCGATGATGCCCGCCGCCTCGAAGGGCAGGGCGAGGTTGGCGGCCAGCAGCAGCGCCGCCACCACCGCCATCAGCCCCATCTGCCGCAGCCGCTCCGGCCCCGGCACCGGCACGCCGGCGGCGGCCGAGACGCGCCACAGCACCGGCGCTAGGCAGAGCATCCACAGCGCGCTGGGCCAGGCAGTGGCCAGCGCCACCGCCTGCGCCGGCTGGCCGATCAGCGCCGCGCCCAGCGCCGTGCCGGGGCCGAGGCCGCCCCAGGGCACCAGCACCAGCGCCAGCAGCGCCAGCGCGCCCGCCGGCGCGCCGGAAAGCCCCATGCGCCGCAGCGTGGCGAGGGCGAAGACGCCGCCCACCGCGAAGCCCGTGACGCTCTCGACGAAGGCGCCGCCCAGCAGGGTGGCGGCGAAGACGCGGCGCGGCGTGGCGGGGTGGGGCGTGGCCTCGGCGGGGGCGAGTCGCGTCACCGCCGTGTGGAACAGCAGGCCACCCAGCAGCACCGCCGCCGGCTGCGCCGCCAGCCAGGCGCCGCGCAGCGCCTCGCGCGCCAGGAAGCCGGGCAGGCCGCCCGCCTCCGCCGCCGGCGGCAGGGTGAGGGCGATGGCCGGCAGCGCGGCGGCCAGGGCGGCGAGGCAGGCGCCCACCGGCCCGGCCCGGCCGGAGAGAAGCAGCGCCAGGAGCAGCAGCAGCGGCGTGGATTGCAACAGCAGGAGCATGATGGCCAGCATCCTCCCCGAGCCCAGGCGCTTCCGCCAGGGGGCATGGGAATGGGCAAAGGCAGGAAAGCCTGGGGGGCTGACGGGCCTTGCGGGCGGGGCTAAGCCATTTCCACCACGCCGGCGCCCGACCGGCGGCCACCGAGCAGGAGGACACATCCATGAGCGTATCCCTCGTCGCCCCCCGCAAGCTGCTGATCGGCGGCGGCGCGCTGGCGGAGCTGCCGGCCCTGCTGCGCGAGTTCGGCCTCTCCCAGCCCCTGGTGGTGACGGACCCGTGGATGGTCTCCTCCGGCATGATCGACCGCGTGCTGGCGCCGCTGGCCGCCGCCGGAATCGCGCCCCGCGTCTTCTCCGACACCGTGGCCGACCCGACCGACACCACCGTGGCCGCGGGCGTCGCCGTGCTGCGCGAGGTGCCGCATGACTGCCTGATCGGCTTCGGCGGCGGCAGCCCGATGGACACGGCCAAGGCCATGGCGATCCTGACCGCCGCCGCCCCCGGCCAGCACATGCGGGACTTCAAGGTGCCCGCCAGCGCCGACCGCGCCGCGCTGCCCGTGATCTGCGTGCCCACCACCGCCGGCACCGGCAGCGAGGCCACGCGCTTCACCATCGTCACCGACACGGAGCGGGACGAGAAGATGCTGATCGCCGGCCTCGGTGCGCTGCCGCTGGCGGCGGTGGTGGATTACGAGCTGACCTTCAGCGTGCCGCCGCGCATCACGGCGGATACCGGCATCGACAGCCTGACCCACGCGCTGGAGGCCTTCGTCTCCAAGCGCGCCAGCCCGCTCTCCGACCTCTATGCCCGCGCCGCGATGCCGCTGATCGCGCGCAACCTGCGCACCGCCTATGCCAGCCCGCAGGACCGCGCGGCGCGCGCGGCGATGATGGAGGGGGCGACTCTGGCGGGCCTCGCCTTCTCCAACAGCTCGGTGGCGCTGGTGCATGGCATGAGCCGGCCGATCGGCGCGCATTTCCACGTGCCGCACGGCCTCTCCAACGCCATGCTGCTGCCGGCGGTGACGCGCTTCGGGCTGAAGGCGGGGCAGGCGCGCTATGCCGAGGCGGCGCGCCTCATGGGCCTGGCCGACGCCGCCACGCCGGATGCCGCCGCTGCCGAGGCGCTGCTGGCCGAGCTGCGCGCGCTGAACCAGGAACTCGGCGTGCCGAGCCCGCGCCAGTTCGGCATCGACCCGGCGGCCTGGGATTCGCGGCTCGGCACCATGGCGGCGCAGGCCCTGGCCTCGGGCAGCCCGGGCAACAATCCGCGCGTGCCGGAGGCGGAGGAGATCGTCGCGCTCTACCGCGAATGCTACGGCTGAAGCCTAGGCGCGGCGCCGCTGCCGGGCGCCGGCGCCGCCGGGCGCCAGCCGCGGCGGCAGGCTGTGCGCCGCGGCCCAGGCGGGCAGGGCGGGGCCGGGCAACGGGCGGCTGATGGCATAGCCCTGCACCCGGTCGACCCCGGCCATGGCGGCGGCGCGCCAGAGCGCCGCGCTGGACACGCCCTCGGCTGTCACGCTCATGCGCCGCGCATGCGCCCGCGCCACCAGCCGCTGCACCAGGGCGCGGGCGCGGCGGCTGCGCGGCATGGCCGAGACCAGGTGCCGGTCCAGCTTGATGCCGGCGAAGGGCAGTTCCAGCAGCGCGGCGCGGTCGTCGTCGAGGCCCATGTCGTCGATCAGCACGGCATGGCCGGCGGCGCCGAAATGGCGCAGCGCCCGGCGCAGCGCGGCGCGGTCGCGCACCGGCGTCGTCTCGGTCAGCTCCAGCACCAGCGCGCCGGGGGGGAAGCGGGTGCTGGCCAGCAGGCGGCGCAGCCAGCCCAGCGTTTCCGGCTCCAGCATCAGTTCCAGCGGCAGGTTCAGGCTGATCTGGCTGCCGAGCCGCGCCGCCCGTGGCGCCATCTCGGTGAAGGCCACCAGCGCCACCGCCTGGGCCAGGGCGCGGGAGAGCCCGTGCCGCTCCGCCAGGGGCACGAAGAGGTCCGGGCTCAGCGGCGTGTCGTCCCGCCGCTGCCAGCGGGCCAGCCCCTCCAGCAGCACCGGCCGGCGGTCGCCCAGGTTCAGCACCGGCTGGTAGCGTACCGCGATCTCGCCGCGCGCCAGTCCGAGCGCCAGCTCGTGCGGGTCGTCGGTGGGGATCTGCGGCGGCCAGGCGGAGAGGGTGCGCAGCGCCCGGGTCAGCGCCTTCACCTCGGGCGGCACGCTGACGAGGCCCGCCGTCTCGGCCGGGGGCCGCTGCTGCTCCCGCACCAGCACCAGCCCGGTGGGGGCGAAGGGGTCGCGGGCGGTGGCCATCAGGGCCGGCCAGCTCTCGCCGGCGGTGGAGGGCTGGCAGATCAGCCGCGCCGGGCGGTCATCGGCGCGGAACAGCTGGCGCAGCGCCTCGCGCCCTGAGGCGACGAACAGCGGCGCCATGTCGCCCGCGGCGTTCGAGGCCATTCGGGCGGCGGTCAGGATGGCAGGGTCATCGGCCAGCACGAGCGTGCGGAATGGCACGGCCGGCTGGCGCAGAACGGATGGGTGCGGCATGGGGTCCTTCGAGCCGCATATTAATAATTTGTTTCCGGTCTGTCTCCATGACAATTATGAGCATATTCTCATTATTGAGAGCAGGCAGCGCTACCGTCTCAGGCTGTGGTCTTCCACCTCTGCTGCCAGGAGGTGATCTCCTGCGCCATCCGGGCCTGCCGGCTGCGGCGGCGATGGCGCCGGCCTTGGCGGGCAGCGCCTCGGCCTCCGCCGGGGAGCCATGGGCCGGGCCGCAGCAGGGCACGGTGCTGCGCTGCCGCCAGCGGCAGGCCCTGCTCGGCCGGGGGTTGGCAGGTCCGGCAGCAGCTCCAGCCGCGCCGCCTCGGTGATGCCAAGCCCGGTCAGCCAGGCGGCGCGCAGACCAGGCAGGGCAGGGAGAAGGCACCAATTCAGCGCCCATTGCCGGGGGGGTGCCCCCCGGCCCACCCGCGCCGTGCAGGTTGCGCGGCCGGATGCCGGAGCGGCGGGGCTGGCGCTCGAGGAAGGGGCGAAGGCGCCGGCGTGCAGGGCGCCGGCGCTGTCCGGCTCGGGGCGGATCGAAGGGCAGGGTGTGCCCGCCGCCGTTGGCCCCGGCAGGGCCAGCGGCGGCGGGTACGCTGCGGGCGCTGCCTCAGCGGCGCGGGGCGGCGCCCGGCGGGGCTGCCGGCGCCGGCGCCTCGGTGCCCCGCCGCAGCCGGTTCTCGCCCAGGAAGAGCAGGATCGGCGCGGCGATGAAGATGGAGGAGGAGGTGGAGGCGATGATGCCGAACACCATCGTCCAGGCGAAGCCGGAGAGCGCGTCGCCGCCGAACAGCGCCAGCGGCAGGGCGGAGAGCAGCAGCGTCATCGAGGTGCCGACGGTGCGGTTCAGCGTCTCGTTGATCGACTTGTCGATCAGCTGGCGCAGCGGCATCGTCTTGTACTTGCGGAGGTTCTCGCGCATCCGGTCGTACACCACGACCTTGTCGTTGATCGAGAAGCCGATGATGGTCAGCACCGCCGCCACCGTGGTCAGGCTGAACTCGATGCGGGTGATGGCGAGGAAGCCCACCACCTTGGTCGTCTCCAGCACCAGGGTGACGATGGCGCCGACGGCGAACTGCCACTCGAAGCGGAACCAGATGTAGACCAGCATCGCCAGCATCGACATGCCGAGGGCGATCAGGCTGTTGGCGAACAGCTCGGCCGAGACGCGGTTGCCCACCGCCTCGGTGCGCAGGATGCGCGCGCCCGGCGCCGCCTGCTCCAGCGCGCCGCGCACGGCGTTGACGGCGGCCTGGGTGGCGCCCTCCTCGCCCTCCTGGCCCTGCACGGGCAGGCGCAGCAGCACGGTGCTGTCGTCGCCGAACTGCTGCAGCCCGACATCGCCGAGGTCGAGGCCGCCCATGGCGCCGCGCAGGGCGCCGAGGTCGGCCGGCCCCTGGGTGCGGATCTCCATGATGATGCCGCCGCGGAAGTCGATGCCCTTCTCCAGCCCCGGATAGAAGGCGAGGCCGAGGGAGAGCACCGAGAGCAGGGCGGAGAAGGCGATGCCCAGCACGCGGCCGCGCATGAAGGCGATCTGGGTGTTGTCCGGGACGATCCGGAACAGCGGGCGGGAGAGGAACATGGGGCGCGTCTCCTCAGACCGGCAGGGTCTTGGGGCGGCGGGAGCGGTACCAGGCGGAGACCATCAGCCGCACCAGCACGGTGGCCGACCACATCGAGGCGATGGTGCCGATGGCCACCGTGACGGCGAAGCCGCGCACCGGGCCGGAGCCCAGCACGTAGAGGCAGGCCATGGCGATCAGGTTGGTCAGGTTGCTGTCCATGATGGTGCCGGAGGCCTTGGTGAAGCCGGCCTCGAGCGCGCTGATCGGCGGCCTGCCTGCCTTCACCTCCTCGCGGATGCGCTCGTTGATCAGGATGTTGGCGTCCACCGCCGTGCCCAGCGTCAGCACGATGCCGGCGATGCCGGGCAGGGTGAGGGTGGCGCCGAGCAGCGACAGGGCGGCCACCAGCAGCAGGATGTTCACCACCAGCGCCAGGTTGGCGAACCAGCCGAACAGCCCGTAGGCGAAGCCCATGTAGCCGATGACGAAGGCGGCGCCGACTGCCAGGCTGAGCAGGCCGGCGCGGATCGCGTCCGCCCCCAGCTCGGGGCCCACGGTGCGCTCCTCCACCACGGTGAGCGGGGCGGGCAGCGCGCCGGCGCGCAGCAGCACCGCCAGGTCGTTGGCGCCCGCCGCGTTGAAATTGCCGCTGATCTGGCCCCGCCCGCCGGTGATCGGCTCGCGGATGACGGGGGCGGTGATCACCTTGTTGTCCAGCACGATGGCGAAGGGGCGGCCGACATTCTGCCGGGTGATGTCGGCGAAGCGGCGGGTGCCCACGGAGTCGAAGGTGAAGTTCACCACCCATTCGCCGTTGCGGCTGTCCTGGCCGGCGCGGGCGTCGGAGAGGTTGGCGCCGTCCACCTCGATGCGGCGGCGGACGGGGTAGCGCGTGCCCGGCTGCTCGCCCTCCAGGAACTCGACGCCCGGCGGCGGCACGGCGGCCTGCAGATTGGCGTTCTCGTCCAGCAGGCGGAAGGTCATGCGGGCGGTGCGGCCCAGCAGCTCCTTGATCCGGTTGGGATCCTCGACGCCGGGGAGCTGCACCAGGATGCGGCTCTGGCCCTGGCGGGCGATCAGCGCCTCGGCCACGCCCGTCTCGTCGATGCGGCGGCGGACGATCTCGATGGACTGCTCCACCGCGCCGCCGGCCCGCGCCCGCAGCGCGGCCTCGCTGAGCGTGGCGGTGATGGTGCCGTCCGGCTGGCTGGCCAGCTCCACATCGGGGGCGGTGGCGCCGCCGCCCACCGGCACCGGGTTGGCCAGCTCGCGCAGCGCAGCGAGCGCCGCCTGGGTCTGCGCCGGGTCCCGCACGCGCAGCGTCAGGCTGTTGGCGGCGGGCTGCGCCTGCAGGTTCAGGTAGCCGATATTGGCCTGGCGCAGCCGGGTGCGGGCGCCATCGGCCAGGCTTTCCAGCCGCTCGCGCACCACCGCGTTCAGGTCCACCTCCAGCAGCAGGTAGGAGCCGCCGCGCAGGTCGAGGCCAAGCGAGATCTGCCGCGCCGGCAGCCAGGACGGAATGGCCGAGCGCGGCACGACATTGGGCAGAGACAGCAGAACACCCAGCAGGATGACGCCGAGAATGGCGGCGACCTTCCACCGCGCGAAGTACAGCATGGCCGAGAAGGCCCCCCAAGCTAGAGGGTGCGGAAAATGCTGCCCCGCCGCCGCCGATGCAACCCACCATGCATCGGCGGCAACTCTCTGCTACATCCCGCCGCCTCGGACAGAGGGATCGGGCAGGGCATGCGGCTGAAGCTGGGCGTCATCGGGGCGGGGCATTTCGGGCGGTTCCACACGCTGAAGGCGGCCGGCGCGTCCCGCCAGGAATTCCCCCGCGTGGAGTTCCTGGGGCTGGCCGACGCCGACCCGGCGCGCGCTGCCCAGGTGGCGGCCGAGGCCGGCACCCGCGCCTGGGAGAGCGCCGGGGCGCTGATGGCGGCGGCCGATGCCGTGATCATCGCCGCCCCCACCGCCTTCCACCACGGACTCGGCATGGCGGCGCTGGCGGCGGGCTGCCACGTGTTCATCGAGAAGCCGATCGCCGCCACGCTGGCGCAGGCGGACGCGCTGGTGGCCGAGGCGGCGGCACTCGGCCGCGTGCTGCAGGTGGGGCATGTGGAGCGCTACGGCGCCGGCATGGCCACGCTGCGCGGCAGCGGCGGCGTCGGCCGGCCGCTCTACATGGAGGCGGTGCGCGTCGCCCCCTTCCGGCCGCGTAGCCTGGACATCACCGTGATCCTGGACCTGATGATCCACGACCTCGACCTCGTGCTCTCGCTCGCGGGCGCCGACCTCGTGGGGGTGGAGGCCTTCGGCGCCACGATGGTCTCGGAGCGGACGGATTTCGCCAACGCCCGGCTGCGCTTCGCCAATGGCGCCCAGGCCACCATCACCGCCAGCCGCGCCAGCCTGGCGATGGAGCGGCGGCTGGTGGTGCATGGCACCGAGGGCGTCGCGCGGCTGGACTTCCTGGCGCGCGAGATGACCCTGGTGCGCAAGGGGCGGGGCGCGCCGCTGGAGCAGCTCCCCGGCCACGGCATCGAGACCCTCTCCTGGCAGGACCACGACAACCTCGAGGCCGAGCAGGCCGCCTTCGTCGCCGCCTGCCTCGACGGCGCGCCGGTGGTGGTGGACGGCGTGGCCGGGCGCGCGGCGCTGGATGCGGCGCTGCGCGTGGAGGCGGCCTGCGCGGGGTGAACGGGCCAGCCCCGCGTGCGGGAACGGGTTGACGCGGGCGCCGGGGCGCCCCTTCTTGCAGCGGCAGCATGGCAGAGGGGTCCCGCCGCATGAGCGCCTATGATTTCGACCTGTTCGTCATTGGCGGCGGCTCGGGCGGCGTCCGGTGCGGCCGCATCTCGGCCGGGCACGGCGCCCGGGTCGGCGTGGCGGAGGAGCGCTTCTGGGGCGGCACCTGCGTCAATGTCGGCTGCGTGCCGAAGAAGATCATGGTGCACGCCGCCGAATACGGGCAGTGGGCCGAGGAGGCCCCCGCCTTCGGCTGGCGGAACCAGAAGGGCGAGCACGACTGGGCCACGCTGGTGGCGGCGCGCGACGCCGAGGTGGCGCGGCTGAACGCCATCTACGCCCGCCTGCTGGGCAATGCCGGCGTCACCACCTTCAATGCCCGCGCCACCTTCCTCGACCCGCACACGCTGGATGTGGGCGGGCAGCGCATCACCGCCGAGCGCATCGTCATCGCGGTGGGCGGGCGGCCGCAGCGGCCGGAGATCCCCGGCGCCGAGCTGGGCCTGGTCTCGGACGATCTGTTCACCCTGAAGGAGCGGCCGCGCCGCATCGTGGTGGTGGGCGGCGGCTACATCGCGCTGGAATTCGCCTCGCTGCTGCGCGGCCTGGGCTCGGAGGTGGACCTGCTCTACCGCCAGCCGCTGCCGCTGCGCGGCATGGATGGCGACCTGCGCGAGGCGATGGCCGAGGCGCTGGGCCACCAGGGCATCCGCCTGCACCCCGGCCAGATGCCGGCGCGGCTGGAGAAGGCGGGGGAGGGCGTGCGCCTGACCATGGAGGACGGGCTGGTGCTGGAGACGGACCAGGTGATGTTCGCCACCGGCCGGGTGCCGCACACCGACGGGCTGGGGCTGGAGCGCGCCGGCATCGCTCCCGGCCGCTCGGGCTGCGTGCCGGTGACGCTGGAGCAGGCCACCGCCCAGCCGCACATCTTCGCCATCGGCGACGTGACGGACCAGCTGAACCTGACCCCCGTGGCCACCGCCGTGGGCCATGCCCTGGCCGACACGCTGTTCGGCGGCCACCCGCGCACCGCCAGCTTCCAGAACGTGCCGACGGCGATCTTCACCTCGCCCCCCGCCGCCACGGTGGGGCTGAGCGAGGAGGCCGCCGCCGCGCAGGGGCCGATCGACGTCTATGTCGCCCGCTTCACGCCGATGCGCCACACCATCAGCAAGGCGGCGCGCAAGACGCTGATGAAGCTGGTGGTCTCCCGCCGCACCCGCCGCGTGCTGGGCGCCCACATGCTGGGCGAGGATGCGGCGGAGATCATGCAGGGCATCGCGGTCGCCATCGTCGCCGGCGCGACGAAGGAGGATTTCGACCGCACCATCGGCATCCACCCCACGGCGGCGGAGGAGTTCGTCACGCTCCGCACGATCACCCGCCAGGTGGGGTGAGGGGCCGCGGCCGTGGACCCGCTGACACGGCTGCTGTTCTTCCTCTCGCGGCTGGTGCGCCGCCCGCCCTCCCGCCGCGTGGCGATGGTGATGCTGGCGGCCCTGGCGCTGGCGGTCGGGCTGGTGCTGGTGGAGCGGCTCTGGAGCTGGCCCGCGGCGCTGACGACGGAGCGCGTGCCGATCCGCCGCCTCGGCGGCTAGAGCAGCCATGTTTTCTAGAGCAAGAAATCCGACTGGAGGATTCCATCAAGTCGGATTTCTTGCTCTGGGGCGGCCCTATTCCGCCCCGGCCCAGGGCAGCGGCGGGTCCTGCTCGGCCGGGCGGCCGCGCTTCATCCGCCCGCGCGAGAGTTCCGTGACCACGCCGTGCAGGGTGCGCAGCTCCTGCTCCGTCACCTCGCCGCGCTGGAACCAGTGGCGCAGGTTGCGCACCATGCCGGGGCGCTTGGGCAAATTGTCGAGGAAGCCGCAGGCATCCAGCTCGGCCGTCAGCCGGCCGAGGAAGCCCTCCAGCTCGCCCTTGGTGGCCACGCGGGTCTCGTTGGTCATCAGCTGGCGGGGCGGCGTGCGGTCCACCGCCGCGTTCCACCACTCATAGGCCAGGATCATCACCGCCTGCGCCAGGTTGAGCGACATGTGCTCCGGGTTCAGCGGGTAGCGCACCAGCGTGTCGGCACAGGCCATGTCGTCATTCTCGAGGCCCGCGCGCTCGGGGCCGAACAGCACGGCGCTGCGTAAGGCGCGGCCCTGGCAGATCTCCACCAGCTCCTCCGCCGCGCCGCGTGCCGTGCGGACCGGGATGACGACGTGGCGCGGCCTGGGGCAGGTGGCGAAGACGCGGTGGCAATCGGCTACCGCGTCGGCCACCGTCTCGTGCACCGTGGCGGCGTCCAGGATGCGCTGCGCGCCGGAGGAGACGAACCAGGCCCGCTCCTGCGGCCAGCCGTCGCGCGGGGCGACGAGGCGCAGGTGGAACAGCCCGCCATTGGCCATGGCGCGCGCCGTGCTGCCGATGTTCTCGGCCAGCTGCGGGCGCACCAGCACGATGATCGGGCTCTCGCCCGGCATGGGCTTCAGGTCGGCGCCACCGTCGCGGCCGGTCATGGGCGGGTCATCCTTCGGGTCTCGCGCGCTTCGCGCACAGGGCGCCCCCGATAGCCGCCCACGGCCCGCCGCGAAAGGGCCGATCAGCGGCGCGGCGGGTCCACCATCGTGCGCAGCAGGGCGATCTCCCGACCCTGCTCCTGGATGATCTCCTCGGCCAGCCGGCGCAGCACCGGGTCCTTGCCGTATTGCAGCTGCACCCGGGCCATGTCGATGGCACCCTGGTGGTGCGGGATCATGGCGCGGGCGAAATCCTTGTCCGGGTCGCCGCTGTACGGGATGTCCATGTCCTTGTGCATCTTCGCGTTCGCCGCCTTGAGCGCGGCGGTGGCGGGCGAGTCCGCCGGGGCAGGGGCAGGGGCGGCGGCGGCACCGTGCTGGTGGGCGTGCTGCGCCAGGGCGGGAGCGGTGAGGATGGGGCCGGCGGCGAGCAACGCGGCCAGGGCGGGCAGGAGGAGGGAAAGGCGGGGCATCGGCTGGGTCACTCCGGCAGGGAATCCTGCCGCAGAGATGGGGGCTTCCCCCCATGGGAAGGCAAGAGGCGCGCCGATCAAGCCAGCTGGCGCGGCGCGTGGCACTCCGTGACAGGCCGATACACCGCCGCAGGCTGGCGGCGTGCCCGGCCATGCCCACATGCTGCCGGCACCCCAGCGCCGGAGCCCGCATGAGCAGCCTCGCCCCCGCCTTCTCCCCGCCCTGGCAGGACCGCCAGGGGGCCTTCTCACCGCTGAAGGCGGCGGTGCTGGCGGCGCTGTTCCTGCCCGGGCTGTGGCTGGCGGCGCAGGCGGCGCAGGGCGCGCTCGGCGGGCGGCCGATCATGGAGGCGATCCACACCACCGGGCTGTGGGCGGTGCGCATCCTGTGGCTCTCCCTGCTGGTGACGCCGCTGCGGCAACTGTTCCGCTGGCCGCGGATCATGCTGGTGCGGCGCATGGTGGGGCTGGGGGCGCTGGCCTATGCGCTGCTGCACCTGGTGCTCTACGCCGCCGAACTGAAATGGGACCTGCCGAAGCTGGCGAGCGAGATCGTGCTGCGCATCTACCTCACCATCGGCTTCGTGGCGCTGCTGGGGCTGGCGGTGCTGGGCGTCACCTCCACCGATGGCTGGGTGCGGCGCCTGGGCGGGCGGCGCTGGCAGGCGCTGCACCGGGTGGTCTATGCCCTGGCGGCGCTGGCGGTGGTGCATTTCGCCCTGCAATCCAAGATCGACGTGACCGAGGCGGTGCTGATGGCCGGGCTGCTGCTCTGGCTGCTGGGCTACCGGCTGCTGGCGCCGAAGGGCGGCGCGCCGGGGCTGGGGCGGCTGGCGCTGCTGGCGCTGGGTGCTGCGCTCGGCACCGCGCTGGTCGAGGCGGGCTGGTACGCAGTGGCCACGGGCGTGCCGCCGCTGCCGGTGCTGCAGGCCAATCTCGACATCGATTTCGGCCTGCGCCCGGCGCTGTGGGTCGGCATTGCCGGGGCGGGGGCGCTGGCGCTGCGGGCGTTGTTCCGGCTGCGCGAGCGGCTGGCGCCGCCGCGGCCGGCCCGCCGCGGCGCCTGAGACTCAGGCGCGGCGCCAGGTGGTGCCGCCGGGCCCATCCTCCAGCACCACCCCCTGGGCGGCGAGGGCGGCGCGGATGCGGTCCGCCTCCGCCCAGTCCTTCGCGCGGCGCGCGGCGAGGCGGGCGGCGATGGCGGCCTCGATCGCCGCCGTGTCGTCCGCCGCGCCGCCCTGGCGCCAGGCCTGCGGGTCGGTGCCGAGCAGGCCCAGCACCCCCGCCGCCGCGCGCAGCGCCGCCGCCGCCTGGCCGGAGCCCGGCTGCCAGGTCCGCCCGATGCGCGAGAGCAGGTTGGTGGCCGAGCCGCCCACCGTCGCCACATTCTCCAGCGTGCGCAGGTCGCGCAGGCGGGTGATGGCCAGCGGGGTGTTCAGATCGTCGGCCAGAGGTTCGAGCGCCCATTCGGCCATCTCGGCCACCAGCGCGTCGTCCTCTTCCGGGGCGGGCAGGTCGCGGGCGAGGAGGGCGTAGAAATCGTCCAGCTCGGCGCGGGCCTCGTCGAGCCGCTCCACCGTGTAATCCAGCGCGGCGCGGTAGTGGGTCTTGAGCAGCAGCAGGCGGAACGCCTCGCCGGCCCAGGCGCCGCGCTCCAGGATGTCCCGCACCGTGCGGAAATTGCCGAGCGACTTCGACATCTTCTCGCCATCGACGAGCAGCATGCCGTTGTGCAGCCAGTATTTCGCGAAGCGGCTGCCGGGGAAGGCGCAGACCGACTGCGCCAGCTCGTTCTCATGGTGCGGGAAGAGCAGGTCGTGCCCGCCGCCATGGATGTCGAACTCCGTGCCGAGATAGCGCCAGGACATGGCGGAGCACTCGATGTGCCAGCCCGGGCGGCCGCGGCCCCAGGGGCTGTCCCAGCCCGGCAGGCCATCGGTGGAGGGCTTCCAAAGCACGAAATCGCCGGGCTCGCGCTTGTAGGGGGCCACTTCCACGCGGGCGCCGGCCAGCATCTCCTCGGTGGAGCGGCCGGACAGCGCCCCGTAGCCGAGATAGCTGGAGACGGAGAACAGCACGTGCCCTTCCGCCGCATAGGCATGGCCGTTGGCGATCAGCCGCTCGATCAGCGCCACCATGCGGTCGATGTTGTCGGTGGCGCGCGGCTCCTCATCGGGCGGCAGGCAGCCCAGCGAGGCCATGTCCCGGTGGAAATCGGCGGTGGTGCGGGCGGTGATGGCCGAGATCGGCTCGCCGCTCTCCTGGGCGCGCGCGTTGATCTTGTCGTCCACGTCCGTGATGTTGCGGACATAGGTGACGCGCGGGTAGCGCCGGCGCAGCAGCCGCGTCAGCACGTCGAACACCACGACGGGCCGCGCATTGCCCAGATGCGCCAGGTCATAGACCGTGGGCCCACACACATAGAGGCGCACATGCTGCGGGTCGAGCGGGGCGAAGATCTCCCGCCGGCGCGTGGCGCTGTTGTGGAAGGCCAGTTCGGTCATCACTCTGCCTTATCGGGGCTGGTTATGGGAAAGCGTAGGGGGAAGCCGTGGGGCTGTGCGCCAGATCGGCGCCCCGCGTCAACCTTCCTGCCTCTCCTCCGGCCGCTCAGGCGGGGCGGCGGAGCCGGGCATGCAGGGCGGCGAACTGCTCCGGCGGCATCGGCCGGCCGAAGAGGTAGCCCTGCACCTCGGCGCAGCCCTCCTGCCGCAGCACCTCCGCCTGCTCGGCATTCTCCACCCCCTCGGCCAGGGCGCGGATGCCGAGGGTCTGGCTGATGTTCACCACGGCGCGGATCACGGCCTTGGCGTTCGGATCCTGCGCCATGCGCTGCACGAAGCTGCGGTCGATCTTGATCTTGTCGAAGGCGAAGTGGTGCAGGTAGCTCAGGCTGGAATAGCCGGTGCCGAAATCGTCCATGGCAATGCGGACGCCGATCTTCCGCAGCCGCTGCAGGGTGGCCAGGGTTTCCGGCGTGTCGTGCAGCAGCACGCTTTCGGTAATCTCCAGCTCCAGCCGGTGGGCGGGCAGGCCGGAGGAGCGCAGGGCACCCTCCACCGCCTCGCAGAGGCCGGGCTTGCGGAACTGGATGGTGGAGACGTTCACCGCCACGCTCATCCGCGCCGGCCAGCGGGCGGCCTCGCGGCAGGCGGTCTCCAGCACCCAGGCCCCGACCGGCACGATCAGCCCGGTTTCCTCCAGGAGGGGGATGAACAGGTCTGGCGGCATGTTGCCGTGGCCGGGGCGGTGCCAGCGCAGCAGGGCCTCGCCGCCCGAGACCTGCCCGCTGCCAAGGTAGACGAGGGGCTGGTAGTCGAGGCGGAACTGCTGCTGCGCATGCGCCTGCCGCAGATCCTGTTCCAGCAGGCGGCGCTCCCGCAGCTTGCGGCTCAGCGCGGGCGAGTGGAAGTGATAGCCGCCCGCGCGTGACTGCTTCGCCTGGTACATGGCCATGTCGGCGTCGTGCACCAGCTGCGCCGGCTCGGTCGCGCCGCCGGCCCGGCTGAGGGCGATGCCGATGCTGAGCCGCACCGGACGGGCCCGGCCTTCCAGCATGATGGGCTCGTTCATCAGAGTGAGCAGGCGGCGCGCCAGCCCCTCGGCCGCCTGCGGCTGATGGCCGGCGGTCTGGATGATGGCGAATTCGTCGCCGCCGATCCGGGCCAGGGTGTCGCTGGCGCGCATCCCCTGGCCCATACGCTGCGCCACCTCCCGCAGCAGCCTGTCGCCGGCGGCATGGCCATGGGTGTCGTTGACCTCCTTGAAGTCGTCGAGGTCGATGACCAGCAGCGCCACCACCCTGCCTTCCCGGTGCGCCGCCAGCAGCGCGTGGCTCAGCCGGTCCTGGAAGGCCAGGCGGTTGGAAAGGCCGGTGAGGGTGTCATGCGTGGCGAGGTAGGAGGCGTGGCCGAGGGCCTGCCGCAGCATCCACATCGGCAGCAGGCGCAGCAGGACGAAGATCATGCCGCCGAGCAGCAGGCAGAGCAGCAGCAGCAGCGCCGCCTTTTGCAGGGCCGGGCGCAGCGAGCGCGTCACCTCCACCTCGGCCTGCGGCCCGGAATCCCTCGGCACGGCGGCACGCCTGGTCAGGAGAGGGCGCGCCAGCGGCTCCAGCGGCGTGGCCTCCGCCAGCAGGCTGCCATCCGCCTGCAGCAGGCGCACATGCTCCGCGGCCATGGATGGGCTGGCATTCTGGCGCAGGATGCCAAGCGCGCCGCGATGATCCTCCTGCTCGATCAGCCAGGAGCGGCGGGCCAGCTCGTTGGCCAGATAGCCGGCCCGCGTCTCCAGCCGGCCGGCCTCGTGCGCCTGCAAGGCCAACAGGTAGCTGGCTGGCGGCACCAGGGCCACCGCCAGCGCCGCCAGGGCGGCCAGGGCCAGCATCAGGCTCAGCAGCGGGCTCGTCTCGTCGGCGCTCCGCGGCGGAAGTTCCAGGGAGTGGCGGCGCCGGGTCCGGATGCGCAGGCGCTGCAGCAGAGGCAGGGCGGAGCTGTACTGCACGGCATCATCCTGTTGCCGGCGCCGGCGAAGGGAGAGCAGGGCGCCCGGTGGATGAGTGTTGAGCAATTCGCTGAACGAACTATTAACCGGCGGCGCCGTCACCGGTATTCCCCAGCATGGCGTGAAGCTCCTGCAACAGCCCCTGCGCCGTCTGGGAAAGCGGCAGGCCCACCGCCCAGAAGGCGAGGGCCCGGGCCGGGACCGCCGGCTCGAAGGGCAGCACGGCCAGGGGGCGGTGGCGGCTGCGGGCGGAAAAGGGATCGACCACCGCCACGCCCACGCCGGCTTCCGCCATGGCGCAGGCGGTGTCCGCGTAGCGCACCTCGACGGCGGCGGAGAAGGGCTCCCGCGCGGCCTGGAAGGCGGCGCGCACCGCGCGGCCCATGCGCGTGCCGCCTTCCAGCGCGATCAGCGGCCAGGCGCGCAGCAGGCCCGGGGTCACCAGGCTTTCGCGCGCCAGCGGGTGGTCCGGCGGGCAGACGCAGACCATGCGCGCCTCGGCCAGCAGGCGCGTGGAGAGGCCCGGCCGCTCCTCCAGGCTGAGGCCGAAGCCCAGCTCGGCATCGCCGCCTTCCACCCCTTCCACCACCTCGTCCAGCCGCCGCACGTCGAAGGTGATGCGCAGCCCGGGCTGGCGCGCCAGCATCCGCCGCATCGCCCGCGGCACCACCCCGTGCCCCAGCGGCGGGGTGGAGAGCAGCCGCAGCCGGCCCCGCTTGTCCTGCCGCAGCGCGCGCAGCCGTGCCTCCAGCGCCGCGTGCTGGGCGAAGAGCGGCTCGGATTCGGCATGGATCACCCGCGCCGCCTCGGTGGGGAAGAGGCGGTTGTTGACGCGCTCGAACAGCGGGAAGCCGAGCTGCGCCTCCAGCTGCTTCACCGCGTTGCTGACGGCGGGCTGCGACATGCCGAGCAGCCGGGCCGCCGCCATGGTGGTCTGGTGCCGGATGACGGCGCGGAGGATCTCGAGCTGGCGCAAGGTCATGGTTTGGGCAGTGTATAACCAGGATGAATAGATCGGCGCGATTCATCATAATCCAGGCGATTGCGCTGCCTTAAAAGCGTGCGACGATGCCGGCCATCGCCGCTTTGCGGCCCCCCGGATGAGGTTCCCGATGCCCCGTATCCTGCGCGTCGCCGCCGCCCAGATGGGCCCCAACCAGCGCGCCGACAGCCGCGCCCAGATCCTGGCCCGGATGATCGCTCTGCTGGAGCAGTCCGCCGCCCAGGGCGCCCAGCTGGTGGTCTTCCCCGAGCTGGCCTTCACCACCTTCTTCCCGCGCTGGCTGCTGAGCGAGGCGGAGCTGGAGGCGTATTTCGAGAGCACGCTGCCGGGCCCAGACACGCAGCCCCTGTTCGACCGCGCGCGCGAGCTCGGCGTCGGCTTCTATGTCGGCTACGCGGAGCGCACGGCCGATGGCAAGCGCTTCAACAGCGCCGTCACCGTCGGGCCGGATGGCGCCATCCTGGAGAAGTACCGCAAGGTGCACCTTCCCGGCTCGGTGGAGCCGCGCGAGGGCTCGCGCTTCCAGCAGCTGGAGAAGCGCTACTTCGAGTATGGCGACCTGGGCTTCCCCGCCTTCCACGGCCCCGATTCCTGGGGCGCGCCGGTGCTGGGGATGCTGGTCTGCAATGACCGCCGCTGGCCGGAGGCCTGGCGCGTCTATGGCCTCCAGGGGCTGGAGATGCTGCTGGTCGGCTACAACTCCGCCGCCTACGACCCGAATGGCGGCAACACCGAGGATGCCGGGCTGCGCACCTTCCACTCGCAGCTCGCCGCCCAGTCCAACGCCTACATGAACGCCGCCTGGGCGGTGGCCGTGGCCAAGGCAGGGGATGAGGACGGCTCCGGCCTGATCGGCGGCTCCTGCATCGTCGACCCCAATGGCCGCATCGTCGCCGAGGCGAAGACGCTGGGCGACGAGGTGGTGGTCGCCGATTGCGACCTCGACCTCTGCGCCCAGGGCAAGGAGAAGATGTTCAACTTCGCCCAGCACCGCCGGCCGGAGATGTACGGGCTGATCACCAGCCGCACCGGCGCCGTGCCGCCCGCTCGCAAGGCGGGCTGACGCCGATGGCGCAGGGACGGCCTCCCTCCACGCTGCCCGACATCGCCCACTACACCCATGTTCCCAACCGCCACTGGGGGCGCTGGGCGGCGGTGGCGGTCATCGTGCTGCTGCTGGCCGGGCTTGCCCGCGCCTTCGCGGTGGGCGACATCGAGTGGCGCTTCGTCGGCAGCTTCTTCACGGCGCCCGCCATCATGGCCGGGCTGTACAACACGCTGTGGATGACCTTCGGCGCCATGGCGCTCGGCATCGCGCTCGGCGTCGTCACCGCGGTGATGCGGATGTCGCCCAACCCGGTGCTGCAGGGCGTGGCCATGGGCTACACGTGGCTGTTCCGCGGCACGCCGGTCATCCTGCAGCTGTTGCTCTGGTTCAACCTGGCGCTGATCTTCCCGCGCCTCGGCTTCGGCGAGTTTTCCGTCCGCACGGTGGACGTGATGACGCCGGCGCTCGCCGCGCTGCTCGGCCTCGGCATCAACCAGGGCGCCTACACCTCCGAGGTGATCCGCGCCGGCATGCTCTCCGTCGATGCCGGTCAGTATGAGGCGGCGAAGGCGATCGGCATGACGCGGCTCAGGGCGCTGCGCCGCATCATCTTCCCGCAGGCGATGAAGGTGGTGATCCCGCCGCTCGGCAACGAGTTCATCGGCATGGTGAAGCTGACCTCGCTGGCCAGCGTCATCCAGTTCGCCGAGATCCTGCACGCCGCGCAGAACATCTACTACGCCAATTCCCGCGTCATCGAGCTGCTGATCGTGGCCGCGCTGTGGTACCTGATCATCGTCTCGGTCCTGACGCCCTTGCAGATGCTGCTGGAGCGCCGCTTCGCCCGCGGCACCGGAGGCACCCGATGAGCCCGCCCCTCGTCTCCATCGTCGATGTCCGCAAGAAGTTCGGTGACTTCCAGGCGCTGGACGGCGTCTCGCTCGATGTCCAGGCCGGGGAGGTGCTGTGCATCATCGGCGCCTCCGGCTCCGGCAAGACCACGCTGCTGCGCTGCGTCAACCAACTCGTCACCATCGACAGCGGCGCCATCTGGGTCGATGGCGCGCTGACCGGCTGGCGCATCGAGGGCACGCGGCTGCACGCCCTGCCGGAGAAGGAGATCGCGCGGCAGCGGCTGGCCACCGGCATGGTGTTCCAGCGCTTCAACCTCTTCCCGCACATGACGGCGCTCGAGAACATCATCGAGGGGCCGGTGCAGGTGCAGGGGCGCAACCGCGCCGAGGCGGTGCGCGAGGCCGAGGCGCTGCTGGCCCGCGTCGGCCTGGCCGACAAGGCCGGCGCCTACCCGGCCAACCTCTCGGGCGGGCAGCAGCAGCGCGTCGCCATCGCTCGCGCCCTGGCCATGAAGCCCAGGCTGATGCTGTTCGACGAGCCGACCAGCGCCCTCGACCCCGAACTGGTGGGCGAGGTGCTGGCGGTGATGAAGGAGCTCGCCGCCTCCGGCATGACCATGATCGTGGTGACCCACGAGCTGGGCTTCGCCCGCGAGGTGGCGGACCGCGTGGTGTTCATGGACCGTGGCGCCATCGTCGAATCCGGCCCCGCCGCCGAGGTGCTGGGCAACCCGAGGGAAGCCCGCCTCAAGGCCTTTCTCTCCGCCGTCATCGCCTGAAGGAACAGAGCGCATGTTCAAGAAGCTTCTGCTGGCCGCGACCGTGCTGGCCCTTCCCGTGGCGGCGCAAGCCGCCGAGCTGCCCGCGCGCATCAAGTCGCGCGGCGCCATCATCGCCGCCATCGTGCCGAACTACCCGCCGCTCGAGATGCGCGACCCGCAGACCAACCAGCTCACCGGCTTCGACGTGGAGCTGGGCAACGCCCTGGCCGAGAAGCTGGGCGTGAAGATGCAGTGGCAGGAGACCAGCTTCGACCAGATGCTGGCCTCGGTGCGCACCGGGCGGGTGGACATCATCCTCTCCGGCATGTCCGACCTGAAGTCCCGCCAGGAGACGGCGACCTTCATCGACTACCTCCGCTCGGGCAGCCAGTTCTTCACCCAGGCCAGCCGCGCCGCCGAGTTCCCGAACGCCGAGGCGCTCTGCGGCAAGCGGGTGGGCGCCAGCCGCCGCACCGCCCTGCCCAACGACATCAAGGGCTTCAGCGACGCCAATTGCGTGGCCAAGGGCAAGCCGGCCATCGAGTACGTGCCGACCGAGGGCTCGGCCGATGCGCGCACCCAGCTCCGCCAGGGCCGCATCGACGCCGCCATGCAGGGCGGCGAGACGCTGCCCTACATCATGGGCCTCGAGCCCAACACCTACGCGCCGGTGGGCGAGCCGGTGCGCTACACGCTGATGGGCATCGCCACCGGCAAGGAGGAAACCCAGCTCCAGCAGGCGCTGGCCGAGGGGCTGCGCGGCCTGATGGCGGACGGCACCTACGCGAAGCTGGCCGAGAAGTGGCAGCTTTCGCCCTCGAAGATCCCCGAGGTGCAGATCAATGGCGGGGAGTGACGCGGCGCTGAAGGCAGGGCTCGACGCCCTGCCGCTGCTGCCGGCCAACCGCGCGCCGCTGGCCCCCGAATACCCCTGGCCGGGGGCCCAGGCGGCGGCAATGTTCCTCTCCTTCGACGTCGATGCCGAGAGCGCCTGGACCGCCAAGGACCCCGCCCGCTACGGCGAGTTGGTGACCATGTCCTTCGGCGGCTACGAGGCGCGCATCGGCACGCCGAAGCTGCTGGAGATGCTGCGGGGCCTGGGGCTGAAGGCGACCTTCTTCATCACCGGCTGGTCGGTCGAGGCGCACCCCGCCATGTGCGAGGCCATCCTGAAGGATGGGCACGAGATCGGCCACCACGGCTTCCACCACCTCATGCCGCAGCCGGGCGACCCGATGCTGGTGGAGGAGGTGGATCGCGGCCTGGAGACCCTGAAGCGCCGGCTCGGCGTGGTGCCCAAGGGCTACCGCGCCCCCTCCGGCGAGTTCTGCGAGGAGCTGCGCGTCCTGCTGAAGGCGCGCGGCCTGCTCTACACCTCCTCCTTCCGCGACGATGTGCGGCCCTACCGCCACCTGCTGGCCGATGGCACGCCGGGGCTCGTCGAGCTGCCCGTCACCGCCAGCTACGACGACTGGCTGCTGGGCCTGTCGCAGCGCTACAGCCGCCACACCATCCAGCCGCGCGAGGCCGTCTTCTCCATGTGGAAGGACGAGCTGGACGAGATCCGCGACTGGGGCGGCATGGTGACGACCGTGCTGCACCCGCAATGCAGCGGCCGCCCGATGCGGCTGCGCCTGCTGCGCGAGTTCCTGCAATACGCGCAGGGCTGCGGCGATGTCTGGATCACGACCGGCGAGGAGATCGCCGCGCATTTCACCGCCTGCGAGCAGAAGGCCGGCTGAACCGGCCTCCTCGCCACCACGCTTTCGCCAGCCCCACGGCAGACCCCCACTCCGGAGACTTCGCATGAATTCCTTCAAGCGTATCCTGGCGGCGGGCCTGGCCCTGGCGTTGACGGGGGCGCTGGCGGGGGTGGCCCCCGCCTTCGCGCAGAGTGCCCCGCTGCCGGAGGCCATCCGCGCCGCTGGCGCGCTCCGCGTCGGCATCGAGGCCACCTATCCGCCGATGGCCTACAAGGACCCCGCCACCAACGAGCGGCGCGGCGTCAATGTCGATCTGGTCACCGCCATCGGGCGGGATCTGGGCCTCGAGATCCGCTGGGAGGAGATGTCCTTCGAGCAGATCATCAACTCGCTGACCACCGGCCGCATCGACTTCAGCGGCACCTCGATGACCGACCTGCCGGCGCGGCGCGAGAAGCTCAGCTTCGTCGACTACATCACCACCGGCGGGCAGCTCTTCACCACCCGCGCGCTCGCCGCCTCGATCCGCGAGGCGACGGATTTCTGCGGCAGATCCGTCTCCACGCCGCGCTTCACCAACTACTTCCCCTCCGGGCAGGCCTGGAGCGAGAAAGCCTGCGTGGCCGCCGGCAAGCCGCCCATGCAGGTGGTGGGCAGCAACGGCGCCACCGCCTCCCGCACCGACCTGCGGCAGGAACGCACCCAGGGCGCCATCCTCGGCGCCGAGTTCGTCGCCCACCTCCAGCGCACCGAGCCGGAGAACTGGGCGGCGGTCGGCAAGCCCATCACCGACAACCTCTCGGGCCTTGCCTTCCCGAAGGATGCCACCACGCTGCGCGATGCCATCGCCGCCTCGCTCCAGCGGCTGATCGACAACGGCACCTATGGCGAGATCCTGAAGAAGCACGGGATCGCGGCGCAGGCGATCAGCCGCGTGTCGGTCGATGCAGGGCAGCCGTAAGGGCAGGGGGCGCCGCCCCCTGCAACCCCCGCCGGGGTGACAGGGTCACCCCGGACCCCGCCATCAGTTTTTGGAACCCCGCCATGGACCTGCTCGTCACCAACGCCGCCATCGTCACCTGCGATGAGGAAAGGCGGGTCCTGGGGCGGCACGCCATCCTGGTCCGGGGCAACCGCATCGAGGCCCTCGGGCCGACTGAGGCGCTGGAGGCGGCGCATCCCGAGGTGGAGCGCTTCGACGCGCGCGGCCTCGCGGTGCTGCCGGGGCTGGTCAACGCCCACACCCACACCGTGCTCACCGCGCTCCGCGGCTCGGTGGAGGACTGGGAGGGCGACATGATCTACGGCTACATGTCGCCCATCTCCTACACCATGACCGACGAGGAGCGGGCCGTGATGGCCATGCTCGGCTGCGTCGAGGCCATCCGCAGCGGCAGCACCACGCTGGTCGATCCGTTCCGCCACGTGCTGTCCTATGGCAAGGCGATGGCTTCCACGGGGCTGCGCCTCTGGCTCTCCGAGAGCTGCGCCGATATCGACACCCGCCGCATCCGCCATGGCGACTACCGCGAGGACCCGGCCTTCGGCGCGCAGTTCCTGGAGCGCGCGGAAGCCATGATCGAAGCGCTGCACGGCAGCCACGGCGACCGCGTGCGCTGCCAGGTGGCCGCCCACGCGCCGGACAACTGCTCCCCCGCCATGCTGCGCAGCCTGCTCGACCTGGCGGCGAAGCACGGGCTGACGCGCACCGTCCACCTCTCGCAGAGCCCGGGCGAGGAGAAGGCCGTGCAGGCGGCGCGTGGCACCAGCTCGGCCGGCTATCTCGACCGCGAGGGCTTCCTCGGCCCCGACCTCACCGCCGCGCACTGGACCTTCTGCACGCGGCAGGACATCGAGACCCTGGCGGCGCGCGGCGTCACCATGGCGCACACGCCGGCCAGCATCTCCCGCCGCCGCGGCATGCACCGCGCGCTGCTCGGCCCGATCCGCGATGCCGGCGTGCGCGTCGCCTTCGGCACCGACAACATGACCGAGGACATGTTCCAGGCCATGACCATCGGCTCCATCCTGCACCGCACGGGGCGCGGCCGCGCGGAGGAGGGCGGCGTGCTGCCGGGGCCCGATGCCATCCTCGACGCGGTGACGCGCGACGCGGCGGCGAGCGTCGGCGCGGGCCATGAGATCGGCCGCATCGCGCCGGGCTGGAAGGCGGACCTGACCTTCCTCGACCTGAACACCCCGGCGCTGCGGCCGGTGATCCGCCTCGTCTCCAACATCGTGCATTACGGCCATCCGGGTGCGGTGCACTCGGTGATGGTGGATGGCGCGTTCGTCCTGCGCGACCGCAAAATCCTGACGGTGGACGAGCCCGCCCTGCTGGAGGAGGCCGAGGCCGTCACCCGCCGTGTCTGGGCGCGGATGATCGCGCAGAACCCGGACCTCGCGCGCCCGGCCTCGGAACTGCCCTGGCTGGAGTTATGAGGAAGGTTCTTTGAGGCGCTGCGCCCTCGCTGATGGCGCAGCGCCAAACGAACAAAGTCTTTTTGCTTCTTTTTCTTCAGAAAAAGAAGATTCTCAATCCGCTCGCGCGCCGGAGGCCTGCACCACCTGCTTCCACATCGGCCGCTCGCGGTTGGCACGGGCGGCGGCTTCCTCGGCGGTGCTGGAGAGTGCCAGCGCGCCGCCCTGGATGAAGCGCTTCTGCATCGCCTCGTCCTGCGCCACCTGCCGCATGGCGCCGTTCAGCCGCTCGATGATGGCGGGCGGCGTGCCGGCCGGCGCCACGAAGGCGCCCCACACGGTGATGACGAAATCCGGAATGCCGGCTTCCGCCATGGTGGGGATGTTCGGCAGGGTGGGCCAGCGCGTGGCGCCCGTCACCGCCAGCCCGCGCATCCGCCCTTCCTGGATCAGCCCGATATGCGAGGCGAGGTTGTCGAGCGCGATGTCCACGTCGCCGGCTAGCAGGGCGGGCACCGTCTGCGCCGCGCCGCGATAGGGCACATGCGTGGCCTTCACCCCCGTGCGGCTGAACAGCATGCTGCTGGAGAGGTGGGTGGTCTGGCCGATGCCGGTGGAGCCATAGGTGATGCCGTCCGGCTTCTTCTTCGCCCAGTCGATGAACTCGGCCAGGGTCTTCGACGGATTCTTCTCCGGCGAGAGGACGGCCACGTTCGGCGTCTCCCAGGCCAGGCCGATCGGCACCAGATCCTTCTCCGTGTCGAAGGGCATGCTGCGGAACAGGAACTGGTTGATGGCCATGATGCTGGCGGTGACGGCGCCGATGGTCAGCCCGTCCGGCGCCGCCTTGGCCACGGTGTCGGTGCCGAGGTTGCCGCTGGCGCCGGCGCGGTTCTCCACCACCACCGGCTGGCCGAGCGAGGCGCTCATGCGCTCCGCGTAGAGGCGGCTGATCACGTCGGTGGAGCCGCCGGGCGGGTAGGGCACGATCAGCCGGATCGGGCGCTGGCCCGCGAGGCCCTGCGCCAGGGCTGGGGTGCAGAGGGCGGCGGCCGCCGGCACGGCCAGGGTGGCGCGCAGCAGGCTGCGGCGTAGGGTCATGGTCTGTCTCTCCCGTTCCACGCCGTTCGTTGCGGCGCTCTGCGGAGAGGATCGGCCAGGGGCGGCGCTCCGTCTACCCCTCGGGCCAGCCTTCAGTCGCGGCGGGGCAGGGCGGTGCCGTCCTCGCGGAACAGGTGGCAGGCGGCGGGCGGCAGGTGGAAGCGCCCCGGCTGGCCCTCGCGCAGCCGCGCGCCCTCGGGGATGCGCGCCGTCAGCAGCGTGCCGTCCGGCGCGCGCAGATAGGCGAGCTGCTCGTCGCCCAGCTCCTCCACCACCTCGACGGGGCCGGCGAGGGCGGCACCCTCGCCCTCCAGCCGCACATGCTCGGGGCGGATGCCCAGCGTCAGCGCCTCGCCCGGCCGCGCGCCGGCGCCGGCCACCGGCACGTCGAGCCGCGCCCCGCCCGGCAGGCCGACCGTGACCACCCCCGCCGCGCTGCCCTCCGCGCGGACAGGCAGAAAGTTCATGCGCGTGCTGCCGATGAAGCCGGCGACGAAGAGGTTGCGCGGGTGCCGGTACAGCTCCACCGGCGCGCCCGTCTGCTCGATGCGCCCGGCATTCAGCACCACGATGCGGTCGGCGAGCGTCATCGCCTCCACCTGGTCGTGCGTCACGTAGATCATGGTGGTGCGCATCGACTGGTGCAGCCGGGCGATCTCGATGCGCATCTGCACCCGCAGGCTGGCGTCGAGGTTGGAGAGCGGCTCGTCGAACAGGAACACCTGCGGCTCCCGCACGATGGCGCGGCCGATCGCCACCCGCTGCCGCTGGCCGCCGGAGAGCTGCTTCGGCAGGCGGTCCAGCAGCGGCGTCAGCTCCAGCGTCTCCGCCACGGCGCGCACCTTGGCGTCGATCTCGGCGCGGCGGGCGCGGCCCATCTCCAGCCCGAAGGCGATGTTCTGGTGCACCGTCATGTGCGGGTAGAGCGCATAGGACTGGAACACCATGGCGATGCCCCGCTCGCGCGGCGGCTTCGCCGTCACGTCCTCGCCGCCGATGTGGATGGAGCCGGCGCTGACGCTCTCCAGCCCCGCCACCAGCCGCAGCAGGGTGGACTTGCCGCAGCCCGAGGGGCCGACGAAGACGCAGAACTCGCCATCGCCGATGCGGAGGTCGACATCGCGGATCACCGTCGTGCGGTCGAAGCGTTTCTGGACGTTGCGCAGCTCCACGGAGGCCATGCGGGGGGATCCTTCTGTGCTGGTCATCCCTTCACCGCGCCGGCGGTGAGGCCCGAGACGATCTTGCGCTGGAAGGCCAGCACGAGCAGCACCACGGGGATGGTGACGATGACGGAGGCGGCCATCACCAGCCCCCAGGGCAGTTCCTGCCGGCTGCCGCCGCTGAGCAGCGCGATGGCGACGGGCACGGTGCGCGTCTCGGCCGAGAGGGTGAAGGTGAAGGCGAACAGGAACTCGTTCCAGGAGACGATGAAGGCCAGCAGCGCGGTGGGCGCCATGGCCGGCCACAGCAGCGGCAGGAACACCCGGCGGATGACCGTGAGCGGCGAGGCGCCATCGGCATAGGCGGCCTCCTCCAGCTCCTTCGGCAGCTCGCGCATGAAGGTGGTGAGCACCCACACGGTGAAGGGCAGGGTGAGCACGAGGTTGGCCAGCATCAGCCCCGGCAGCGTGTCGTAGAGGCCGAGGGCGCGGATCAGCTCGAACATGCCGGAGAGCACCGCCACCTGCGGGAACATGGAGACGCCGAGGATGGTCAGCATCAGCGCGCCACGGCCGCGGAAGCGCACCCGCCCCAGCGCGTAGGACGCCGTGACCGCCAGCAGCAGCGACAGCCCCACCACGGCGGCGGCCACCAGCACCGAGTTCAGGATGGTGCGGCCGAAATTGAGCTGGGTGAAGACCTGCACGTAGTTGGAGAGGTCCAGAGTCTCCGGCCACAGCGCCGGCGAGAACAGTTCCGTGCCGGAGCGGAAGGAGGTGACCACCGCATGATAGAAGGGGAACAGCGCGAAGGCGCCGATAGCCAGCAGCAGCAGCGCGAAGCCGCCGCGCGCGAGGAGGGCGCGGCCGTTCATCGGGTGCTCTCCCCGCCGAGCCGCAGCCGCCCCAGCAGCACCACCGAGAGGGTGAGCAGCGCGATCACCAGGAACAGCAGGGTGGAGGCCGCCGAGCCGTAGCCGACATCCTGGAAGTCGACGAGCTGCTGCCGGGCATAGACCGACATGGACTGGGTGCCGGCGGCGTTGGCGGTCAGCACGTAGATCAGGTCGAACACCCGCAGCGAATCCAGCGCGCGGAAGATCAGCGCCACGATCAGGGCCGGGCGGATCAGCGGCAGCGTGACGCGGAAGAACACGCGCACCGGGTGGATGCCATCCACCCGCGCCGCCTCGTAGCAGTCGGCGGGCAGCATCTGCAGCGCGGCCAGGATCAGCAGCGCGACGAAGGGCGTTGTCTTCCACACATCGACGATCACCACCGCCCACATGGCGAGGTCCGGGTCGGCCATCCACGCCACCGGCTCGGAGAGGATGCCGAGGCCGAGGAGCGCGTGGTTGATGACGCCGAACTGGTCGTTCAGCATCCAGGCCCACATCCGCGCCGAGACGATGGTGGGGATCGCCCAGGGGATCAGGATGGCCGCGCGCACCAGCCCGCGCAGCGGGAAGCGTGCATTCAGCGCCAGCGCCACCACCATGCCCAGCACCGCCTCGATCGAAACGGAGACGAGGGCGAACCAGACGGTGCGCCACACCGCCCGCCACCATGCGGGGTCGGCCAGCAGGCCCAGCCATTCGCCCTCGTAGTATTCGAGGTAGTTGGCGAAGCCGATGAAGCGGTAGTTCTCCAGGTCGATCAGCTCGGCATCGGTGAAGCTGAACCAGATGGTGCGCAGCAGCGGCCACCCGGCCACCACCGCCAGCACCGCCAGGGTCGGCGCCAGGAACAGCCAGGCGGCGCGCACGCGCAGCCTCGCCAGGCCGAGATCGTCATCCCTCATGCGGGCCATGCCTCCGCTCACCAGCCGCGCCGGCTGAGGCGCCGCAGGTCGCGCCGCAATTCACCGAGCGCCGGCGCGGCCTGCTCGCGGCCGGAGAGCACGGCGTGCACCCGCGTCCAGAAGGCGTGCGAGACGCGGTTGTACTTGGTGCCCGTGGCACGCGAGGGCCGCGCCACCGCGTTGCTGAAGGTGCCGTAGAGCGCCCGGAAGAAGGGGTTGGCGGCGATCACCTCGGCATCCTCGTAGAGCGCCGGGCGGGTCGGGTTGTAGGCGGCCACCACGGCGCGGCGCTTCTGCTCGGCCGCGCCGGTGAGGTACATCACCAGCGAGGCGGCTTCCTCCGGGTGGCGGGAATAGCGCGAGACGCCGAGGTTCCAGCCGCCCAGCACGCCCGTCTGCTCGCCCTGCGCGCCATGCGGCAGGGCGGCGATGCCGACCTTGCCGCGCACCGGGCTGTCCGCGCCCTGCGCCAGCGCCCAGGCATAGGGCCAGTTGCGCATGAACACCGCGTTGCCGGACTGGAAGATGCCGCGCGCCTCCTCCTCCGTGTAGGTCAGCGCGCCTTCGGGCGCGATGCGGCCGATCCAGCCGGCGGCGCGGCCGATGGCCTCGGCGGCGCGAGGGTTGTCGATGGTGATGCCGCCCTCGTCGTCGATGATGGTGCCGCCGCCGGAGCTGGCCACCCATTCCAGGGCGTTCACCGTCAGCCCCTCATAGGCGCGGCCCTGGAACACGTAGCCCCAGAGGCCGTTGCCACCCGCCGCGCGCTCGGCCTCCTGGATGGCGCGCGCCGTCTCCTCCATCTCCGCCCAGGTGGCGGGGACGGGGCGGCCGTGCTTCTCCAGCAGGTCCTTCCGGTAGAACAGCACGCCGGCATCGGTGTAGAGCGGCATGGCGATCAGCCGGCCCTCCACCGTGTTGTTCTCGATGATGGCCGGGAAATGCGCCGCCTCGGCGCCCTGGCTGTGCGGCTTCAGGTCGATGAAGTGGGTGGCGAGGATGCCGGGCCAGACCACGTCGAGCTGGTAGATGTCGATCTGCGAGGCGCCGCCGGCCAGCATCATCTGGTAGAGCGCCAGCCGCTCGCTGGCGGAATTGGGCACCGAGACGGTGCGTACCGTGTGGCCTGTCTGACGCGCCCAGGCCTCGGCGCCATCCCGGCACAGCTCCAGCTCCTGCCCCAGCGCGCCGCAGGAGATGGTGATCTCCACCGCCCGCGCCTGGGGGGAGAGGGGGCCGAGCCCGCCCAGCAGGGCCAGCAGGGCGATGATTCGCGACGCCCGGTTCAGGCGCATGACGGTGTCCTCCCAGCAAGGATCGGCGGGGCAGGCACCGGGCGGGGCACGAGGGCTGAAGCGCGGTGCCATCTTCCCAGGACCACGCGGCAGGCCGCGCGACGGGTTCCGGACAGGGCCCGGCCGGGCATTGGCCGCGGCAGGGGGCAGGAACCGCTACCTGCGCGAGCCGGAGGATGCAACCCACCGCCGGGAAGAAGCCGGTGCGGGAATGTCGGCGCCCAGCCGGGCTGGCATGAAAAAACCCGGCTCAGGGCCGGGCTCTCTCAAGAACGAACGGGTATGGAAGACGGGCTTACCAGCGGCCCGTGGCGCCCAGCGCGAAGGGGCTGCGCTCGCCCCAGGAATTCCAGGCGGCATACAGGCCAGGCGCCTCGTCGCGCCAGGTGTCGTCGCGGCGGCCCTCAACCGGGGCGGCGGCCTGGCGACGATCGGCGGCCGTGTCGGCGATGATCTTGGTACGGTCCATCATGGCTGCCCTCCTCTGATGAGGACACAATTAAGGCGAGGTGCTGCCTTATTCCAGCCCTAATTTGGCAAGGCGCGTCACGATCGCGCCATAATTGGGCGGAAATGGAGCCGATGAGGCTGCCCATTGAGGCGCAAACGCCTGTTTCAGCGCCTTCCGCAAAGGAAAATATTAGTGGAAACAATGGTCTGGGATTGATGTGCCCAATATGGCGCAGCTGCCACATTTTTCCGGGAGGAAATGGAACCGGCCGCACGCAGAGCGTGTCATCGCTCTCAATCATCAACTCATGGATGATCATTCTTTCGGGGGAGAGCGCGTGGGTTGGCCTTCGATGAGCGCGGCCACATTTCACCCTCCGCGGAGCGCGGCTGGCGGCCGTGCAAACGCCCTCGAGGCGGCGGAGGATTGTGACGCCCCGGAGGCGTGTCATGTTCCGGAGGCCAGTGGCCGCCGGCGTGGCCCCGCCTGTCCCGGCGGGGCCGCGGGTTGTCAGGCCGGGAAGACCTCGCGCCCCTCAGCGGCGCCATGCAGGAGGTAGTGCATCAGCGGGTTCAGCCCGGCGGCGGTGACATCGGGGTTCGCCGCCAGATACGCATCCGTGCCGAAGGCCGCCCCGGGGTCACGCCCCTCGCGCCAGCCATTCTCGGCGTAGTGCCGCAACGGGTCGACTCCGGCCGCCGCCACATCCGGGTTGGCTTCCAGATAGAAGCTGCTGTCGAAGAAGGCATTCGGGTCGCGGCCCTCGCGCCAGCCGAAGGCATGGTAGTGGCTGCTGGGGTCCTGGCCGGAGGCTGCCACATCCGCATTGCCGGCGAAGTAGAAGCCGGCATCCACCAGCGGGTCCTGCGGCCCGGTGGCATGGGGGGTGGCGGCGGTGATGGCCCGGCCCTCGGCCTGGCCGAATTGCAGGTAGTGCAGCAACGGCTCCAGCCCGGCGGCGGCGACATCGGGGTTCGCCGCCAGATAGGCGTCGCTGTCGAAGCCCAGGCTGGGGTCGCGCCCCTCCCGCCAGCCGGAGGTCGTGTAGTGCGCCAGCGGCTCCACCGCCGCGGCGGCGACGTCGGGGTTCTGGTTGAGGTAGTACTCGACGCTGAACAGCGTGTTGGGATCGCGCCGCTCGGCCCAGCCGAAGGCCTGGTAGTGGCTCAGCGCATCGGCGCCGGCGGCCAGCACGTCGGGGTTCTGCGCCAGGTAGAAGGCGGGGTCGAAGCCGGAGGCCAGGATCGGCGGCTCCCGGTCCACGGTCATGGCCGCGGGCAGGGCGGTGAAGCCGCCGGGAAAGGCGCCATCCTTGCCGGGGGCGATATCGGCCACCAGGCGCGTTCCGGCCGTGGTGCCGTCGGTGAACCACATCTCCCGCCCCGCTTCCTCGGTGACGGCGGAGAACAGCGCGCCGCCATCTCCCGTCGGCACCATGTCGGCGGCGAAGCGGGCGCCGGCGGGCAGGGCGATCAGCAGGCTGGTGCCCTCGGCCGTGCCGTCCGTCACCCACAACTCGCCCGAATCCTCCAGCGCCTGCTGCGCGGTGAACAGCATCCGCCCGTCGCCCAGGGCCTTGAAATTGGCGGGGGCGGAACTTTGGGCGCCGGGCATGATGTCGCGCAGCAGGCCGGTGCCGGCCGCCGTGCCATCGGTGATCCAGGCCTCGATGCCGTGCTCGGCGTCGCCGGCGGCGAAGATGGCACGGCCATTGCCCAGCGCCGTCAGCTCCTGCGGCCCCTGGCCGCTGTAGCCCGAGCCGAACTGACGCAGCAGGCCGGTGCCGCCCGGCGTGCCATCGGTGCCCCAAAGGGCGCGGCCTTCGGTGCCGTTGTCGGCGTAGAACACGGCCCGGCCGCCGCCGAGCGGCGTGAAGTCCGGGCTGCCGTAAAAGGGAAGCTCACCGGGCGGCAGGCCGATGAGGCGGCTGGTGCCCTCGGCCGTGCCGTCGGTGACCCAGATCTCGGTTTGCGGCAGCGGGCCGGAGCCTTGGAACAGGATGCGCCCATCGCCCAGCGCGGTCAGGCTGAGTGGCTCCGAGATGCCTTCGGCATTGGGGGTGGTGGCGATGGGACGGGTGCCGTCGGTCGTGCCGTCGGTGATCCAGAGCTGGCCGCCGGCCGCCGGGTCATAGGCGGTGAAGACGGCGCGGCCATCGGGCAGGGGCGTGAAGGCGCCAGGGAAGGAGCCGACCGTCCCCGGCACCAGCTCCTTCAGCAGCCGGGTGCCCTCGGCGGTGCCGTCGCTCCGCCACAGCTCGGCGTTGAAATCCTCGCCCTGGGCGCTGAACAGCACGCTGCCATCGGCCATGGTGAAGAAGCCGAAGGGCGAGCCGCTGGCCGCGCCGGGCAGGATGTCGCGCAGCAGGGTGGTGCCCGCCTGGGTGCCATCGGTCACCCACAGCTCCTGGCCATGCGTACCGTCATCGGCGGCGAAGAGCAGGCGTCCATTCAACGTGGAGGTCAGCGACAGCGGAAAGGAACCTGCCGGCCCCGGTCGGATGTCGCGCAGAAGGACCGTGCCCTCGGCCGTGCCGTCGGTGCGCCAGAGCTCGGTACCATGATCAGTGTTGCCGGCCTGGAAAACATAACCGTCACGCAGGGGCATGCGTCGCTCCTCACTCTTGCCGTGCGGGGCAGGGGCGGCGTCCACGCAGCCGGCTCGCCTCCGCCTCTGCGCGCTTCTCCGCAGGATCGGCCGCCCGGGTCAACGACGGCGAAAGCGCAAGCTTGGGCGGCGGGCGGTGGTTGCCGGGCGAGCGGCAAGGGCGGTGCGTGGCCGGGAGGGAACCCCAGCGGCCCTTGCGGCGCAACGCCTGCGGGCGGTTCAGGCGCTTCCGCCGTTGCGCGGCCGCGCACCAATAAGGCGCCGGAGGGGGGAGAATACTCCCCCGTTCATCGCCAAGATTTGCACAAGAGCCGATTTTGTTTCGCGCCGCAATAACAACGCGCGGTTTCAGGCGATTCTTCTTTGTCTGCTGTGGTTGTGGAAGGAGGCGGCAAATCGCCAGGTCCAGCCTGGCCGATTCGCGCGCCGCAGGTATCAGGTGATGGGGCAGCTGCCGCCATCGACGTTGATCGCCGTGCCGGTGATGTAGGAGGCGGCGTCGGAGGCGAGGAAGCAGGCGGTCTGGGCGAATTCCTCGGCCCGGCCGACGCGGCCGAGCGGCACGCCGCGCCCCATCTCGGCCAGCAGCGCCTCCAGCGGCTGGCCGGCGGCTTCGGCGCGGCGGCGCCACTGGTCGCTCTCGATCAGCCCCACCAGCAGCGCGTTGACCAGGATGCCGTGCGGCGCGCCCTCGCCGGCCAGGATCTTGGTCAGCGCCAGCCCGGCGGCGCGGCTGACGGCGGTGGGCGCGCTGCCGGCGCGCGGCGCCTTGGCGCCGGTGTTCAGCACGTTGATGACGCGGCCCCAGCCGCGCTCGCGCAACTGCGGCCACACCAGGCGCGTCAGCCGGATGGCGGCGAACAGCTTGAGGTCGAGATCCTCCTGCCAGACGGCATCCGTCACGGTCTCGAAGGCGCCGGTGCGGGAGATGCCCGCATTGTTCACCACGATGTCGATCCGCCCCAGCGCCGCCATGGCGCCGTCATGCCCCGCCTGGATGCCCCCGGCGGTGGCGACGTCGCAGGCGACCGTCGCCACCCGCCCTTGTGTTCCCGCTTCCCGGGCGGCGGCGCGGATCTCCTCCGCCGCGGCCTCCAGCGCCGCCTGCCCGCGCGCCAGGATGGCGACATCGGCACCCGAGGCGGCGAAGCGCCGGGCCATGGCGAGGCCCAGCCCCTTGCTGCCGCCGGTGATGACCGCCGCGCGGCCCCGCAGACTGATCTCCATGATGCTCTTTCCTCCCGTTGTCGTCCCGCAGCCTGCCGCAGCGCGGCCGGTTGCGCCAGCGGGCGGGCCGGCGCCTCAGAGGGCGGCGCCTCAGAGCACGTCGAGGAAGGCCATCAGCCCCCAGGCGGCGGCCCCCAGCATGGCGACCCCCGCCACGTAATCCGCCACCTCGCGCCACAGCGGGTTGGGGGCGGCGGGTGGGGCGGGGCGCTGGCTGGGCTTGCGGCGGGTGCCGCCCTTGGGCGTGGCGGCCTTCGGGCGGCGGGGCGCCTTGGCGGCGGCCGTCTCCTGGCTCTTGGGGGAGCGCCGCCGGGGCGCGGGCCTGGAGGGCGTGCCGCCGGTCATGCCGCGTCTCCGGGCCGGGAGCGCGGAAGGGGAGAGAAAAACAGGGGAAGCGGCGAAGCGGACATGACGACCCTGAACGCTGGCAAGGAGAATGCGCGACAGGGTGGGAACAGATCAGGCCCGCCCCGTCAACCTTGGGCTTGGCCATAAGAAAAGGGCGCCCCCGAAGGAGCGCCCTGTTCATCGAGCGGAAAAGGAAGGGGAGGGGGGAGATCCCTCGCCCGGCCGCGTTACTTTTCCCTCAGTTCCAGCCGGCGCGCTGCATGATCTGCAGGGCCTCGGGCGTCTTGTCGAGATTGCCGGCCGCGTTCACCGGCTCGGCGCGGAACTTGCCCATGGCGGCCAGCGCCGGGTGCAGCGGCGTATCGGCCACCACCGGATACTCCATGTTGCCGAGGGCGAAGGCTTCCTGCGCCTTGTGCGTGGTCATGAACTCCAGGAAGTGGATGGCGTTGGCGCGGTTCGGCGCCGACTTCACCAGCCCGCCGCCCGAGATGTTCACATGCGTGCCGCGGTCGCCCTCCCCCTGGTTGGGGAAGATGACGCCGATGCGCTTGAACAGCGCCTGGTCCTCCGGCTTGTCGGAGCGGCCGTACTGGCCGAGATAGTAGCTGTTGGCGATGGCGATGCCGCACTGGCCGGAGGGGATGGCGCGGAACTGGTCGCGGTCGCCGCCCTGCGGGGGGCGGGCGAGATTGGCCACCACGCCGCGCGCCCATTCCTCCGTCTTCTGCGGCCCGTCGGCCATCAGGACCGAGGCGCCGAGGCTGGTGTTGTAGGGATGCGCGCCGCTGCGCGTGCAGAGCATGCCCTTGAAGCGCGGGTCGGCCAGATCCTCGTAGCGGTTGAGCCCCTCGGGGCGGCCCTTCTCGCGGTCGTACATGATCAGGCGGGCGCGCTGGCTGAAGGCGAACCAGAGGCCCTGCGGGTCGCGCAGCCCGGCGGGCACCCGCTCGTCGATCACCGCGGAGCCGTGCGGCGCCAGAATGCCGGCCTGGGCGGCGCGGGCGAGGCGGGCGGCATCAACGGTGAGGAACACATCGGCCGGGCTGTTGGCGCCCTCGTTGCGGATGCGCTCGATCAGCTGGTCCGCCTGGCCCTCGATCAGCCGGACGCGGATGCCGGTCTCCTGGGTGAAGGCGTCGTAGAGGGCGCGGTCGGTGTCGTAGTGGCGGGCGGAGTAGAGATTGATCTCCCCCGCGTTCTGCGCCCGCACCGCCGCGGGGGCGGCAAGGGCGAGCACCGACAGGGCAGCGAGAATCTTCCGGCGGAGCATGGCGGTTCCTCGTGGTTCCGTGTTGCCGCGATGCCTATTTGAATTGCGAAGGGTTCGCAAGAAAATCCGGAGGCCGCGACCGGCCTCCCGGCGCGGACTGGGGAAGCCGGGGCGGTGGCGCCCCGGCTTCCGGGCTCAGCCCGCGGCGCGCAGCACCCGCAGCGGCAGCGGATGGCCGGCGAGCGGCAGCGCATCCCCGGCGGGCACGGAGGCGCCCGTCAGCAGGCAGCGCCAGGAGCGGCCGGAGAGCGCCGGGGGCAGCACCAGCCGCGTGTCGCCCCAGACGCTATCAGGCACGGAAAGGGTCTCCCCGCGGCCCAGCAGCGGCACGGAGAGGCGCGGCACCGCCACCAGCAGGGCCTCGCCCGCCTCCTGGCGCAGGAAGGCCAGCATCGCCCCCGCCTGCGCCCCTTCCAGGGGCAGCGGGGTATAGTGCCCGGCGGTGAACAGCGCGGGTGCCTCGGCCCGGGCGAGCAGGAGACGGTGGATCAGCGCCTGCTTCACCGTGCCCGAGGCCCAGTCGGCCAGCAGGCCAGCCGGCTCCGCATTCCGCGCCAGCGCGGCGCGGCGGGCGGCGTAGTCCACCGGGCGCCGGTTGTCCGGGTCCACCAGGGATTCGTCCCAGAACTCGGTGCCCTGATAGACATCCGGCACGCCGGGGCAGGTCAGGCGCAGCGTCGTCTGCGCCAGGCTCTTCAGCGCCCCCGGCAGGGCGATGCGCGCGGCAAAGCCCTGCAGCCCCGTGGCCAGGGCGGGGTGGGCCGCCACGTCCAGCACGCCGCGCAGGAAGCCGGCGGTGGCCTGCTCGTAGGCCTCGTCCGGCATGGCCCAGCCGGAGCGGCGCTTGGCCTCGCGCATCGCCTTCTGCAGCCAGCCGGAAAGCCGCTCCACCCAGGCCCCGATGCCGGCGCGGTCCGTCACCGGCAGGCCCAGCGGCCAGGAGGCGACGACCATCTGCAGCAGCATCACCGCGTCGCCGGGCGTGGGCGCCGGGCCGTCCGGCAGGTCCTGCACCAGCGCCCGGCTCTCGGCCAGGAAGCCGCGCAGCGCCGCCGCCCAATCGTCGGGGATCTCGGACAGCACGGCGAGGCGCATCCGCACATCCTCGCCCCGCTTGTGGTCGTGCGTGGCGGTGGCGAGCAGCGCATGCGGCCACTCCGTGGCGCGCGCCGCCATCAGGGCGTGGAAGGTCTCCGGCGGCATGGCGAAGTGGCCGGGGTTAGAGCCCACCTCGTTGCGCGAGAGCAGCCTGCCGTAGCGGTAGAAGGCCGTGTCCTCCACCGACTTGGCGGCGGTGGGGGAGGAGAGCTGCTGGAAGCGCGTGCGCGCCACCAGCAGGGCGCGGCGGCTCTCGCCCGGCGGCCGCTCGCGCACCGGCTCCTCGGCCAGCCAGTAGAGCAGGTGGCTCAGCGCCGCGTGGTCGGTGGGCTTGAGGCTGGCGCGGGCGGCCTCGGCCGCCTGGCGCAGCACCGCCGCATCCTGCGCCGTCGGCGTGCCGTGGCGCACATAGACACGGTAGACGGGGAAGTGGACCAGGAGCTGCGCCAGCACCCGGCGGATGGCGTTGAAGGAGAAATCGCGCGAACGCAGATGGCCGCGCGCCAGGTGGTGCAGGGCGCGGGCGCAGCCATCCAGCTCGGCGGCCAGGCTGTCGCGCAGGATCTGCTTGCGCGCCTGGAACTCCTCGGCGTGGAAATCGGCCTCGCTGCCGCTGGTCTCGCGCCAGAGGGCGGAGAGCGGCGCCTCGCCGGCCGTATCGTGCAGCACGGCGGAGACCTGGTCCATGAAGTCGTAGCCGGTGGTTCCGTCGGTCTGCCAGCGCGTCTCCAGCCGCTCGCCGGGGGCGAGGATCTTCTCGATCAGGATGTAGGGCGGGCCGGACGGCGCTCCGGCCGGGCGGCGGTGCCCGGCGCTCTCCATGCGGCGGCGCAGCTTGCGGCAATAGCCGCCAGGGTCGGCCAGGCCGTCGACATGGTCGATGCGCACGCCGTCGATCAGCCCCTCGGCGTAGAGGCGCAGGATCAGCTCATGCGTGGCGTCGAACACCTCCGGCTCCTCGGCGCGCAGGCCGGCGAGGCCGGTGACGTCGAAGAAGCGGCGCCAGTTGATCTCGTCCGTCGCGGTGCGCCACCAGGCGAGGCGGTAGTTCTGCCGCTCCAGCAGCGCGTGCAGGCGGGCGGCGCCGGTCAGGCTCTTCGTGTCGTGCTCCGCCAGGCCGTCCCGGTCCTCCAGGATGCTCTCGGCGTCGCGCGGGGCGATGGGGAAGCGGTTGTCGAAATAGGCGACCGCGAGGCCGGTGGGGCCTTCCTTCACCAGGCGCAGCTCGCCTTCCGCCAGCGCCTCGCCATAGGGGCGGCCGAGGAAGGGGGCCAGCATGCGGCCCTTCAGCGTCGGGTCGTCCGAGTTCCAGTCGATGTCGAAGAAGCGGGCGTAGGCGCTGTCCGTCCCCTTGGCCAGCACATCCTGCCACCAGGCATTGTGCGGGCCGTCCACCCCCATGTGGTTGGGCACGATGTCGAGCAGCAGCCCCATGCCCTCGGCGCGCAGCGCGGCCACCAGGCGGCGCAGCGCCGGCTCGCCGCCCAGGGCGGGGTTGATCGCGTCATGCGCCGTGATGTCGTAGCCATGGGTGGAGCCGGGCGCGGCCGGCAGCAGCGGCGAGGCATAGAGATGGCTCACCCCCAGCCGCGCCAGGTAGGGGACGATGGCCACCGCGTCATCCAGCGTGAAGCCGGCTTGGAACTGGATGCGGTAGGTGGCGCGGGGGTGGGTGGTGGCGGCCGGGTGGGGCTGCGCGTGGTCGCTCATGGGGCTCTCCGCGCCCGGGCGAGGCCCCGCAGGCGCTGTTCGATCGCGGGGTCGTGGAACAGGCGCTCCACCGGCGGGTCCAGCCGGCGGCGCCAGTTGGGGTGCTCGTCAATGGTGCCGGGCATGTTCGGCTGCTCCACCGCCGCCACGGCGTCCTCCAGCGGCAGCAGGGCCAGGGCGCAGCGGGCGCGGCCGATATAGGCGGCGGCGGCATTGGCCACCCGCGCGCCATCCTCCGGGCCGGGCACCGGCCCCTCGGCCACGCCGGCCTTGCGGAAGGCCTCCCACAGCTTCGGCCGTTCCGCCGCGCGCGTCTCCGCCTGGCCTTCCAGTGTGGTGCCGAGCGTCTCGCGCCAGAGCAGGTCGCGCCCTTCCCACCAGCCGGCGACGGTGGGCAGGTCGTGGGTGGAGGTCATGGAGACGGCCTCGCGCGTCCAGCGCGCCGGGTCCTTGAAGGACTTGCCGCTCTGCTCGAACCACATCACCCGCATGCCGGCGAGGCCGGCATTTTGCAGCTTCGGCCGGAAGCCCTCCGGCACGGTGCCGAGGTCCTCGCCGATGGCGATGGCCTTGTGGCGGTGCGATTCCAGCGCCACCAGCCGCAGCATGTCCTCCAGCGGGTAGCGCAGGTAGCAGCCGGCGGCGGGGCCCTCGCCCTGCGGCACCAGCCAGAGCCGGCGCAGCCCCAGCACATGGTCCAGCCGCACGCCGCCCGCGTTACGGAAGGCGGCGCCCAGCATCTCGCGGAAGGCGGCGAAGCCGTTGGCGGTCAGCCCGTGCGGCGAGTAGGTGGTGATGCCCCAGCTCTGGCCCTTCGCGTTGAAGATGTCGGGCGGGGCGCCGATCTCGACGCCGGAGAGGAACTCGGTCTGCCGCGCCCAGGCATCGGCGCCGCCGCCATCGACGCCGATGGCGAGGTCGGCGATCAGCCCGATGCGTGCGCCGCCCTCCCGCGCCGCGCGCTGCGCCGCCGAGAGGCCACGGTCGGCCAGGAACTGCGCGAAGGCATGGAACGCCACCTCCTCCGCCTGCGCCTCGGCGAAGGCGGCCACCTCCGGGCTCTCGGGGTCGCGCAGTGCGGCGGGCCAGTCGCGCCAGTGCCAGCGCGCCGGGCCGGCGGCGAGCTGCGCGGCGTGCAGCGCCTCGAACCGGGCATGGCGCGTGAGCGAGGTGCCGCCCTTGGCCAGGAAGCGCGCGAAGGCCGTATGTGCCTCGCCGGGCGGCGCCTCGCGGAAGGCGCGGTGGACCTGCCGCAGCCGGGCCAGCCGGGCGGCGGCCACGGCGGGCCACTCCACCATCGGCAGCGCCTCCAGCCGCGCCCATTCGGCGGCCAGCTCCGCGCCGAAGGGCGGCAGGCCGGGCAGCAGGTCCTCGCCATCGGCGTGGCGCACATCGAGCCAGAGGCGGCTGGAGGGCGCATAGGGGCTGCTGCGGCTGGGGTCGGCGCTGAACTGCGCGTGCACGGGCGAGATCGCGACGGCATCGGCCCCCTGCGCCGCCGCCGCGGCGGCGAAGGTGCGCAGCGCGGCGTAGTCGCCGACGCCGCCATCGCCGCTGCGCTTCAGCGAGTAGAGCTGCACCGCCAGCCCCCAGGCGGCCTGGCCCTCGCAGGCATCCTCGATGCGGTGGCCATGCGCGGGCGCCACGGCCAGGGTCAGGGCCTGGCCGGAGAGTTCCAGCGTGTAGTAGCCGGGCAGGGCGGGGGCGGCGAGGCGCGCGCCGCCCGGCGCGGCCTCGGCCATGCCTTCCACCTGGGTGCCATCCTCAGCGGTCAGGCTGTAGCGTCCGGGCGGCAGCGGCAGGCGGATGTCGATGCCGGGCTCGGCCGTGCGCAGCGGCGGCAGGGCGCGGTGCGCGGCGCGGAACCGGGCGGCGCTGTCGCGCAGCGCGCCCTCGCCATCGGCCGGCAGGCCCAGCGCGCCCAGCACGCTGCGCAGCGTCTCCGGCGTGGTCTGGTGCCTGCGGCCGTTGGCGTCCTCCCAGTCGATCATCAGCCCGACGGCGCGGGCCAGACGCCGCAGGGCAGGGTCCTGGCTCATGCCGCGGGCTCCTGCAGCCAGGCGATGGCGGCGCGGGGCCCGATGCCGTTCTCGGCCACCGCGGCGCCGAGGCCGGGCAGCGATTCCGCCAGCAGCGTGCCGGGGCCGGGCTGGGCGGGGATGGCGGTGTCGCCGAACTGCGCCAGGATGGTCAGGAGCGAGCCGTCGCCCAGCCGCCACTGCGCCCGCACGCCATGGGTGCCCAGCGCCTCGGCGCCAAGCGAGCGTGCCTCGGCCAGATACGGGGCGAGGCGGCGGGCGCGCAGCTTCAGCAGGTCGGTGACGAAGCGCTCCGCCTCCGCCTGGGCCGGCTTCTCGCGCTCCGAGAGGTCGAGGCGGCTGGCCTCGAAGGTGCCGGGGGCGTTGGGGTCGGGGATGCGCTCGCGCTTCTCCGGGTCGGCGAAGGCGGCGAACTTGGCGAATTCCTTGCGGCGCCCCTCGCGCACCGCCTTCGCCAGATCCTCAGAGGGGAAGCCGGTGAAGAACAGGAAGGGGCGCTCGGAGAAGAACTCGTCGCCCATGAACAGCATCGGCACCTGCGGCGCCAGCAGCTTCAGCAGCAGCGCGGCGCGCACCGCATCGGCAGGGGCCAGGGTGTAGATGCGGTCGCCGAAGGCACGGTTGCCCACCTGGTCGTGGTTCTGCAGCGCATTGACGAAGGCCGAGGGCGGCAGGTGGCCGCTCGGCTTGCCGCGCGCATGGCCGAGATTGGCCGATTCCTCGCCCTGGTAGACGAAGCCCTCCGCCAGCGAGCGGGCCAGGTGCCCGGCCGGGCGGTCGGCATAGTCGGCGTAATAGGCATCCTTCTCGCCGGTCAGCAGCACGTGCAGGCAGTGGTGCGCGTCGTCGTTCCACTGCGCGTCGAAGTCGTGCTCCAGCAGCGTGGCGTCGTTGTTCTCGTTCTCCAGCACCAGATAGACGCGGCGGCTGCCGGCGGCCTCGCGCACGCGGCGGGACAGCTCGGGCAGGAAGCTGGCATCCGGGATGGCGTGCACCGCGTCCAGCCGCAGCCCGTCGAAGCGGTACTCGGTCAGCCAGAAGATGGCGTTCTCGATGAAGAAGTCCCGCACCGGCGTCTCGCGGAAGTCGATCGCGTCGCCCCAGGGGGTGCTGACATCCTTGCGGAAGAAGTCCGGCGCGATGCTGTGCCAGTAATTCCCCGACGGGCCGAAATGGTTGTAGACCACGTCCAGCATCACCGCGAGGCCATGGCCATGCGCGGCATCGACCAGCGCCTTGAGGTCGTCCGGCGTGCCGTAGGTCTCGTCCGGCGAGTAGGGCAGCACGCCGTCATAGCCCCAGTTGCGGCTGCCGGCGAAGTCGTTCACCGGCATCAGCTCGATGGTGTTGACGCCGAGCGCCGCCAGGCGCGGCAGCTGCGCCATGATGCCGCGGAAGCCCCCCATGGCCCCGGCGTGCAGCTCATAGACCACGCTCTGCGGCCAGGGGTGGGTGCGCCAGTCGCCCTGCTTCCAGCGATAGGCGAAATGGTCCACCACCACGCTCCAGCCATCCACGTCGCCATCCTGGGCGTGCGAGGCGGGGTCGGGCACGGTGGGGCCGTTGCCCAGGGCATAGCGGTAGCGGGTGCCGGGCGGCGCCGGCACGGTGCATTCCCACCAGCCATCGTCGGCGGCCTGCATCGGCACCGGCTCGGCGTCGCGGCGTTCCAGGGTGACCCCCGGCTGACCGGGAGCCCAGAGGCGGAAGCCGGTCTGCCCGCCGGCATCGGGCGAGGGGCCGTAGGAGAAGCGTCGCGTCATCCGGGATGATCCTCAAGGGGCGGCAATGCCACCAGCAGACGGGCGGAACGTGCGGCCAGACGCAGGGTTGCGCCGCCCACCGGATGGCCGGGCGCCTCCGGCTCGGCGCTGTCGAGCACCGAGATCCAGGCCAGGGCGGGGGAGGGCAGCGTCACCACCCGGTCCCGCCCGGAGGCGTTCAGCAGCAGCAGCGTCACTTCCACCCCCTCGCTCTCCGCCCCCTCGCCGCGGGCCGGGCCGGCACGCCGCAGCAGCAACACGCGGCCCTCGGGATCGTTCCAGCGCTCCGGCGTCATCGGCGCGCCATCGGCGTCGAACCAAGCGGTGTCGGGCATGCCGGGCAGGGGCTCGGTCTGCCCGTGGCGGAAGACGGGGCTGCGCAGGGTGGGGTGCTGGCGGCGCAGCGCGGCGGCGCGGGCGGTGAAGGCGGCCAGCTCCTGCCCCGCCGGGGTGGCGGCCAGCGCCCAGTCGAACCAGGACACCTCATTGTCCTGGCAATAGGCGTTGTTGTTGCCGCGCTGGGTGCGGCCGAACTCGTCGCCGCCGAGCAGCATGGGGGTGCCGTGCGCGGCGAGCAGCGTCAGCAGCATGGCGCGCTTCAGCCGGCCGCGCAGCTCCAGGATGTCGGGGTCGTCGGTCGGGCCTTCCACGCCCCAGTTGGCGCTGAAATTCTCGCCATGCCCGTCGCGGTTCTCCTCGCCATTGGCCTCGTTGTGCCGCTCCGCGTGGCTGACGAGGTCCTCCAGCGTGAAGCCGTCATGCGCGGCGACGAAGTTGACCGAGGCCCAGGGGCGGCGGCGGCGCTTCTCGAACAGGTCGCCGGAGCCGGAGAGGCGGGCGGCGAGATCGGGGCGCAGCCCCGCATCGCCGCGCCAGAAGCGGCGGACCCCGTCGCGGAAGCGGTCGTTCCATTCCGAGAAGCCGGGGGGGTGGTGGCCGAGCTGGTAGCCGCCCGGCCCGATGTCCCAGGGCTCGGCGATCAGCTTCAGGCGGGAGAGCACCGGGTCCTGGCGGATGGCGTCGAAGAAGCCGGAGCCGGGGTCGAAGCCGTTGTTGCCCTCCCGCCCCAGCGTGCTGCACAGATCGAAGCGGAAGCCGTCCACGCGGTAGGCGGTGGCCCAGTGGCGCAGGCTGTCCATCACCATCTGCAGCACGCGCGGGTGGGCGAGGTTCACCGTGTTGCCGCAGCCCGTCTCGTCGATGTAGCGCCGTTCCTCGCCGGGCTGGAGGCGGTAGTAGCTGGCATTGTCCAGCCCCCGCCAGGAGAGGGTGGGGCCGAGCCCATCGCCCTCGCAGGTGTGGTTGTAGACCACGTCGAGGATCACCTCGATGCCGGCGGCGTGCAGCCGGCGGATGGCGACGCGGATCTCGTCCAGCCCGCCGCTGGCGAGATAGGCGGGCTCCGGCGCGAAGTAGGAGAGGGGGGAGTAGCCCCAGTAGTTGCGCAGGCGCTTCTCCACCAGGAAGCGGTCCTGCAGGAAGGCCTGCACCGGCAGAAGCTCCACCGCCGTGACGCCGAGCTTCAGCAGGTGCTCGATCATCGGCGGGCTGGCCAGGGCGGCGAAGGTGCCACGCTCGCGGGGCACCAGATCCTCCCGCCGCATGGTCAGGCCACGCAGATGCGCCTCGTAGATCACCGTGCGGTCCCAGGGCACGGCGGGGGGGCGGTCGTCGCCCCAGTTGAAGGCGTCGTCCACCACCACGCCCTTCGGCATGGCGGCGGCGCTGTCCCGCCGGTCGAAGCTGAGGTCGGTGCGGCCGGGGCCGTGGCGGTGGCCGAACAGCGCGTCCGACCAGCGCAGGGTGCCGGAGAGCTGCCGCGCATAAGGGTCGAGCAGCAGCTTGTTCGGGTTGAAGCGGTGGCCCTGCTCCGGGTGGTAGGGGCCGTGCGCGCGGTAGCCATAGATCAGCCCGGGGCGTGCCTCGGGCAGGTAGCCGTGCCACACCTCGTCCGTGCATTCCGGCAGGGGGAGGCGCGCCATCTCCTTGCGGCCCGAGGGATCGAAGAGGCACAGCTCCACCCGGGTCGCATGGGCCGAGAAGACGGCGAAGTTGATCCCCAGCCCGTCCCAGGTGGCGCCGAGCGGGTCGGGACGGCCCGGCAGCAGCCAGTCGGGGAGCAGGGGCAAGGGATCAGCCCTCCGGCGTCAGCACCAGCGTGGACAGGCCCGGCAGTTCCAGCGCCAGCGAGGCCTCGAAATCGTGCGAGGCGATCGCCTGCGCCTGCACGCGGCCGCCATTGCCGCCATTGGCGCCGCCATAGATGGCCGCGTCCGAGTTGAACACCTCGCGCCAGGCGCCGTCCAAGGGCACGCCGAGGCGGTAGGCCGTGCGGTTTACCGGCGTCAGGTTGCAGACCACCAGCGCCGGCGCGCTGCCCTCAGGCCCCAGCCGCAGGAAGGCCAGCACGCTGTTCACGGCATCGTCCATCACCACCCAGCGGAAGCCGGCCGGGTCGCAATCCAGCGCGTGCAGGGCGGGCAGCGTGGCGTACAGGCGGTTGAGGTCGCGCAGCAGGCGTTGCAGGCCGGCATGGCGTGGGTCGTCCAGCAGGTGCCAGTCCAGCGAGCGGTCGTGGTTCCACTCCCGCACCTGGGCGATCTCGCCGCCCATGAAGAGCAGCTTCTTGCCCGGATGCGTCCACATGAAGGCCAGGTAGGCGCGGAGATTGGCGAATTTCTGCCACTCGTCGCCCGGCATCTTGCCGATCAGCGAGCCCTTGCCGTGCACCACCTCGTCATGGCTCAGCGGCAGCATGAAGCGCTCGGAATAGGCGTAGACCATGCCGAAGGTCATGCTGCCATGCTGGTACTGCCGGTAGATCGGGTCGCGCTCCATGTAGTGGAGCGTGTCGTGCATCCAGCCCATGTTCCACTTGAAGTCGAAGCCGAGGCCGCCCTCGCTGGCCTTGCGGGTGACGCCGGGAAAGGCGGTGCTCTCCTCGGCGATCAGCAGCCTGCCCGGGCAGCGCTCGGCGACGACGTTGGAGAGTTCCTGGAGGAAGGAGATGTTCTCCAGGTTCTCCCGCCCGCCATGGATGTTCGGCACCCACTCGCCATGCTTGCGGCTGTAGTCGCGGTAGAGCATCGAGGCCACGGCGTCGACGCGCAGCGCGTCCACCCCGTAATGCTCCAGCCAGTGCAGCGCGCTGCCGATCATGAAGTTCCGCACCTCGCGCCGGCCGAGGTTGTAGATCAGCGTGTTCCAGTCCTGGTGGAAGCCCTCGCGCGGGTCGGCGTGCTCGTAGAGCGCGGTGCCGTCGAAGCGGGCCAGGCCGTGCGTGTCGGTCGGGAAGTGCGCCGGCACCCAGTCGAGGATCACGCCGATTCCGGCCTCGTGGAAGCGCTCCACGAGGCGCGCGAAATGCTCCGGCGGGCCGAAATCGCCCTGCGGCGCGAACTGCCCGAGCGGCTGGTAGCCCCAGGAGCCGCCGAAGGGATGCGCCATGACGGGCAGGAACTCGACATGGGTGAAGCCCATCTCCCGCACATAGGGGATCAGCTTGTCGCCCAGCTCCTCCCAGGAGAGGGGAGCATTGCCCTCGCCGCGCATCCAGGAGCCGGCATGCACCTCGTAGACAGCCATGGGGCGCGTCGCCGGGTCGCCGGGCGGGATCTCGCGCGGCGCCGCGCGGATGGCCGCGGTATCGGCCACGATCGAGCCGGTGGCGGGGGCGGGCTCGGCCTGCCAGGCCACGGGGTCGGCCTTCAGCGGCAGGATGCTGCCATTCGGGTCCAGCAGCTCGAACTTGTAGACGGCACCGACGCCGAGGCGGGGGATGAAGATCTCCCACACCCCGCATTCCTGGCGCAGCCGCATCGGGTTGCGGCGGCCATCCCAGCTGTTGAAATCACCCACCACCGAGACACGCTTGGCATTGGGCGCCCAGACGGCGAAGCGCACGCCGGGCACGCCCTCCACCTCCATCGGGTGGGCGCCAAGGCAGCGGGCGATATCCTGGTGGGTGCCCTCCTTCAGCAGGTGGATGTCCAGCTCGCCGAGGAGCGGGCCGAAGGCGTAGATGTCTTCCGCCTCCTGCACCACGCCGCCCCAGTCGATGTGCAGCCGGTAGTTCCCGGCCGGCACCGGGCCCTCGAACAGGCCGGTGGCGTGGAGCGGCGTCAGCGGATGCAGGGTGCCATTCTCCGCCACCGCCGAGACGGCGGTGGCGCCGGGCAGCATGGTGCGCACCACACGCCCTGCCGGGGTGTCATGCGGGCCCAGCGCGGCGAAGGGGTCGCCATGGCGGCCCTCCGCCAGGGCGTGGATGGCCTCGGGGGGCAGCGTGGTCTCGGCCATGCGTCAGTCCTTCGCCGGGAGGCGCTGCGCCAGCTCATCCAGCCCGCGCATCGGGATGCGCAGCCAGGCGGGGCGGTTGGCGGCCTCGTAGCAGATTTCGTAGGCGGCCTTTTCCAGCAGGAAGAGGTCGAGCAGCGCCGTCTCCGCCTCCGGCCGCACCCAGGGGCGCGGCGTCTCGGCATGCACGGCGCGGTAGGCGTCGAGGAAGGCGGCGCTGGCGCGGCTGTGGAACTCCTCCAGCAGCACCGCCGGGCGGCCATCGCCTTCCGGCGCGGCAGCCTGCAGCTCCGGCATCACCGTGGCCACGGCATAGTCGAAGGAGCGCAGCAGCCCGGCCACGTCGCGCATCGGCGAGGATTTGGCGCGGCGCTGCGCCAGGGTCTTGGCCGGCTCGCCCTCGAAGTCGATGATGCAGGCATCGCCCTGCACCACCAGCACCTGGCCGAGATGGAAGTCGCCATGGATGCGCGTCTTGAGCGCGCCCTCGGCGGCGGCGGCGAGGCCATCGACCGAGGCCAGCAGCGCGGCCTTGCCCTCCAGCAGCCGGGCGGCGCGCTCGGCATCCTCGGGGCTGGCCCAGTCCTTCACGCCGCCGATGGCGCGCAGCGCCGCCTCGATCTGGGTGCGGGCGCCCTTGGCCCAGCCGCGCGCATCCTTCTCCGTGGCCGGCTCCGGGTTGAAGGCGGCGTCCTCGCTCTCCTCGGCCAGCAGCGCGTGCATCTCCGCCAGGCGCCGGCCGAGGGCGGTGGCGAACATGGTGTAGTTGGAGAACACGTCCTCCTGCTCGCCCGCCGGCCCCTCGGTCATGGCGATCTGGCCGACGGTGCGGGTCAGGTAGTCGGTGGTCCAGCCCCAGCCATCGCCCTGGTTGCGGACGAAGCCCTGCACGACCACGAGGGTGCGCGGCGTGCCGTCCGGCGTCACCCGCACCACCTCGCCCAGCAGCGGCGCGGTCTGGCCGAACCCCTTCTCGGTGAGATGGCGGGTCATCTCCGTCTCGGGGCTGATGCCTTCGGTGACGCGGCGGACCAGCTTCAGCACCGCGTGCTCGCCGATGATCAGCGAGGAGTTGGACTGCTCGGCCGAGAGGCGGCGGATCTCCGCATCCTGCGGAATGTCCATCCCCTCCAGCAGGGAGGTGGGCAGGAAGCGGATCTCGCCTTCGGAGAGCGGCATCACCGCCTTCTCGCGCAGGCCGCGCAGCACCGACCAGGGCAGGACGTCGAGCGCGAAGGCATCCGTCAGCACGCCGACGCGGCGGCCGCGGCGGATGCGGGCGAGCGCCAGCTGCTGCGGCAGCGCGGCGCTCGTCTCATCCTCCCAGGCGATGCCGAGGGGCAGCAGGTAGCGCGCCTGGCCCTCGCCCTCGGGCACCTCCACCTCGGCCAGCAGCACCTCGACGGTGCGGCCGGCGAGCGCCTCGGCGAAGGCGAGGCGCGGCTGCAGCGCGCCGCCGCCATCCTTGCCGGCGAACCAGCGGCGCTTGGCGAGGTACTTGGGCAGGGCGTCCTGCTCCAGCACCTTGCGGGAGGCGGGTGCCAGCACCTCGTTGAGGCCGCTGCGCATCACCAGCGTGGAAAGCTCGGTCATGGGTTCGGGGGCCGGTGTGTGCCAGGTGGGCATAGCGGCTTCCGTGGCCAGCACGAACCAGTAGAAGCCATAAGGGGGAAGGGTCAGCAGGTAGGTGAGCTGCCCGATCGGCGGGAAGGAGGTGCCGCCGAGCAGCTCCACCGGCACGCGCCCGGCGAATTGCGAGAGGTCGAGCTCCACCGCCTGCGCGCTGCGCGAGAGGTTGCAGACGCAGAGGATGGTCTCCCCCTCATACTCGCGCAGATAGGCCAGCACCTTGCGGTTGCCGGGATACAGGTAGCCGAAGCTGCCGCGGCCGAAGGCCTGGTGGCGCCGCCGCACCGCCAGCATCCGCCGCGTCCAGTTCAGCAGCGAATGCGGGTCGGCCGACTGCGCCTCGACGTTGACGGCCTCGAAGCCATAGACCGGGTCCATGACGGCGGGCAGTACCAGCTTGGCGGGGTTGGCGCGGGAGAAGCCGCCATTGCGGTCGGGCGACCACTGCATGGGGGTCCGCACGCCGTCGCGGTCGCCGAGATGGATGTTGTCGCCCATGCCGATCTCGTCGCCGTAATACATCACGGGCGTGCCGGGCATGGAGAGCAGCAGCGAGTTCATCAGCTCGATGCGGCGGCGGTCATGCTCCAGCAGCGGCGCCAGGCGGCGGCGGATGCCGAGGTTGATGCGCGCGCGCTTGTCGGAGGCGTAGGTCTCCCAGAGGTAGTCCCGCTCCTTGTCGGTCACCATCTCGAGCGTCAGCTCGTCATGGTTGCGCAGGAAGATCGCCCACTGGCAGTTCTCGGGGATCTCGGGCGTCTGCCGCAGGATGTCGGTGATCGGGAAGCGGTCTTCCTGCGCCATCGCCATGTACATGCGCGGCATCAGCGGGAAGTGGAAAGACATGTGGCATTCGTCGCCATCGCCGAAATACTGCTGCGTGTCCTCCGGCCACTGGTTGGCCTCGGCCAGCAGCATGCGGCCTGGCGCATGCGCGTCGAGCGCCGCCCGAATCTTCTTCAGGACGACATGCGTCTCGGGCAGGTTCTCGTTGTTGGTGCCGTCCCGCTCGATCAGGTAGGGGATGGCGTCCAGCCGCAGCCCGTCCACGCCGGCATCGAGCCAGAAGCGCATGACGGAGAGCACTTCCTTCATCACCTGCGGGTTGTCGAAGTTCAGGTCCGGCTGGTGGCTGTAGAAGCGGTGCCAGAAATAGGCGCCGGCCACCGGGTCCCAGGTCCAGTTCGACTTCTCCGTATCCAGGAAGATGATACGGGTGCCGTCGTACTTCTTGTCGGTGTCGGACCACACGTAGTAGTCGCGATGCGCGGAGCCGGGCTTGGCGCGGCGCGCGCGCTGGAACCAGGGGTGCTGGTCCGAGGTGTGGTTGATGACCAGCTCGGTGATGACGCGGATGTTGCGCGCATGGGCCGCGGCGATGAACCGCTTGATGTCGGCCATCGAGCCGTATTCGGGATGGACGGCCTTGTACTCGGCGATGTCGTAGCCGTCGTCGCGCCGCGGCGAGGGGTAGAAGGGCAGCAGCCAGACCGCGTCCACGCCGAGGGAGGCGATGTAGTCGAGCTTCGCCATCAGGCCGGGCAGGTCGCCCACGCCGTCATCGTTCGAATCGAAGAACGACTTGATGTGGAGCTGGTAGATCACCGCATCCTTGTACCAGAGCGGATCTTCCGGCATGTGCGGCTTGTCGTTACGCGGCATGGATCAGGCCTTGTCGGCGGCGCGGAGGCGCCAGATGGCGAAGGGCATGGCGTGCGGGTCGAGGCGGAGACGGCGGTGGGTGCCCTGCCACACCTCCTCACCGCCCTGCATCAGGTTCTCGGCGACGAGGCCGGCGCCGTTCGGCAGGCCTATCGCGTACTGGGGCAGCTCGATATGGCTCTCCAGCGCCTGGTGCGGGTCCATCGAGACCGCGACCAGGACGACGTTCTCCCGCTCCGGCGTCATCTTCACGTAGAGCAGGATGCCCTCGTGGTTGGAGCGCAGGAAGGTGACGCCGAGATGCGAGTGCAGCGCCGGATTCTGCCGGCGGATGCGGTTCAGCGCGGTGATCTCGCCGGTGATGTTGCCCGGGCGGTCATAGTCCCACACCTTGATCTCGTACTTCTCGCTGTCGAGGTACTCTTCCTTGCCCGGCACGGGCCGCGCCTCGCACAATTCGAAGCCGTTGTAGACGCCCCAGAGGCCGGAGAGGGTGGCCGCCAGCGCGGCGCGGATCAGGTGCCCGGGCCGGCCGCTGTTCTGCAGGAAGACCGGGTTGATGTCGGGCGTGTTGACGAAGAAATGCGGCTTGAAGAAGTCGCGCACCGGCGGCTGGTTCAGCTCCTCCAGGTACTGCTGCATCTCCCAGGCGGTGTTGCGCCAGGTGAAGTAGGTGTAGGATTGGCCGAAGCCCACCTTGGCCAGCCGGTACATCACCTTCGGCCGCGTGAAGGCCTCGGAGAGGAACACCACCTCCGGATCGCGCGCCCGCACCTCGCCGATCATCCACTCCCACAAGGGCAGGGGCTTGGTGTGCGGGTTGTCCACGCGGAACAGCTTGACGCCCTCGCCCACCCAGAACAGCACGATGTCGCGCAGCGTCAGCCACAGGGCCGGCATGGCGCCGGGCTTGTAGAAATCGACGTTGACGATGTCCTCGTACTTCTTCGGCGGATTCTCGGCGTAGCGGATGGAGCCGTCCGGGCGCCACTCGAACCATTCCGGGTGGTCGCGCAGCCACGGGTGGTCGGGCGAGCACTGGATGGCGAAGTCCAGCGCCAGCTCCAGCCCGTGCTGCGCGGCGGCGTCCCGCAGGCGGCGGAAATCCTCGATGGTGCCGAGCTCGGGGTGCACGGCGTCGTGCCCGCCCTCCTCGGAGCCGATGGCGTAGGGGCTGCCCGGATCGTCCGGCCCCGGCGTCAGGGTGTTGTTGCGCCCCTTGCGGTTCTTCTTGCCGATCGGGTGGATGGGCGGGAAGTAGAGCACGTCGAAGCCCATGTCGCGCACCCGGGGCAGGGCGCGGATCACGTCGTCGAAGGTGCCGTGGCGGTTGGCGTCGCCGCTCTGCGAGCGCGGGAAGATCTCGTACCAGGAGGAGAAGCCGGCGGCGCGGCGCTCCACATCCAGCGGCAGCGGGGCCTCGCGCACGCGGAAGGGGCGGTCATCGGCCAGCGTCATCAGCCGCACCGTCTCGGGCGCGGTGAACAGGGCCACGGCCGTCGCGTCGTCGGCGCTGCGGAGCTGCGCGACCAGCCCGGCCAGCGCCTCCGCCTCGGCGCCGGAAAGGCGCGGCTGCGCCTTCTCCAGATGGATCAGCCCCTCCTGCCGCTCCAGCGCGATGCGCACGCCGGCGGCATGCTTCTTGGTGATCTCGTCGCGGAAGGCGGCGTAGTGGTCGACCCAGGCCTCCACCGTGTATTCGTGCCGGCCCACCCGCTCGGGCACGAAGGCGGCGGTGTAGATGTCGTTCACCGTGTGCACCATCGGCACCTCGCGCCAGCCCTCGGCGTCGGCGGCGCGCCAGAGCAGGCGGACGGCGATCTTGCCGTGCCCCTCGGTGAACACGTCGGCGGTGACGATCACCGCCTGGCCCACCGGGCGCTTCACCGGGAAGCGGCCCATGTCCACGGCCGGCTGCATGGCCTCGATGGCGATGCGGGGCGCCGAGATGGCCTGGCCGACGGCCTCTCCCTCATCGGCCAGAGGCAGCTGGATATCGGCCACGTCGTCGATCGGCATGCTGCGGATTTCTCCCGGCGCCAGCGCAAGCCGGCCCTCGGCGGTGATGGCGTTCTGCGGCAGGCTGCCCGGCCGGGGCAGCAATCCGGTGACCTGCGCGGCGGAGAGCTTCGCGGGGTGGCGCAGGGAGGGGTTCGCCAGCACCACCATCCGGCTGTCCGCAGCCTCGCGCAGCAGCGCCACCGGCGCGTGCGGGGCGGAGAGCAGGGCTGGCGCGGCGCGGCCCTGCGCGGCGGGCAGCCGGGCACGCTCCGCATTGGCCTCGCGCACCGCCCCCGTCAGGTCCAGCCTTGGCGCGCGGCGCAGCGCGGCGAAATCGCGGGCCTCGCCAGCGCCCTGGCCCATGCGATGGATGGCGCCATACTCATAGCCCATCGGCAGCATCCAGGCCGTGCCGGAGAGGGCCGCGAAGCGCAGGGCGCGCAGCGCGGCGCGGCCAGCCTCGGCACGGTCTGCATGGCGGGTGGCGAGGCGCGGGGCGAAGGGCGCCTCCGGTGCCGCCAGCAGCGGCGCCACGGGGGCGAGGCGGCTTACCTCGTCCGGCCACCACGCGGCCGAGAAATCCCACCAGGGCAGGGAGGATGCCACGAGGTCGAAGCCAGCGCCCGCCAGCCCCGGCACCGCGCCGGCCGGCAGGCCGGGCGCCCAGGCGATGAAGGCCGTATCCGGCGCCGCCTCGCGCGTGGCGGAGATCAGCGGCTGCCAGAACGCCTTCCCCGCGCCGGGCGAAAGGCAACGGAAGCCGGCGATGCCGGCCTGCGCCCATTCCACGAGCCGGGCGGCCCACCACGACCGCAGGGCGGCCGGCGCGGGATCAGCCAGCGCCACCCCCGGCTGGCCACGCGGGTCCGGCGGCGCGTCCCGGTCGGGGTCGCCGGCCTTCCAGCCCGGGTTCTGGCGCAGCAGGACGGCGTCGCGCGCCATCCGGGCCGTGGGCAGGTCGAGGATCACCGAGAGACCCTGCGCGCGTGCCGCCTCGGCCAGCCCGCGCAGGGCCTCCAGCGCCGCGCCGCCGCCCAGCGCCGGGTGCAGCCGCGCGAGGTCGCGCGGCTGGAACAGGTCGCCCTCCAGGCCGGGCTCGAAAGGCGGCGCCAGGGCCACGCTGCCGAAGCCCAGCGCGGCGACGCGCCCAAACTCCTCCTTCCAGAGATCCATCGCTCCGGTGAGGGGTCCGACGGCAAGGGGGTTCATGTAATAGATGGCGTTGGGGAAAGCGGCATCAGGCAAGAGAGATGCGTCCTTTGTCGCCGGTGGCGTGGAAGGCTGTGGGCTCGCAACGCCGGGCGCCGCCCAAGGTTGCGTGAGGAAGGGCCGCAATCCCGCAACCTCCCGGCGCCGGCACCGTTAGCGCTCAGGCCGGGTGTGTGCCCGGCCAACCACGATGAGGGAGGGCGCCCATGCCAGACTTCCATCCCGGCCACTTCCGGCACTGGCGGAACGCATCCCGGTGCTGAGCGTCGCGGAGAAGGAGGACGTCGTCCTCGCCGCGCGCTGGCGGCGGGTCAGGCAGCACACCGACCGCCTCGCGGCCGCCCTCAGCGATGAGGATCAGTGCATCCAGTCGATGCCGGATGCGAGCCCCGCCAAATGGCACCGGGCCCACACCACCTGGTTCTTCGAGCAATTCGTGCTGGGCCCCAACCTCCCCGGCTACACCCCCTTCGACGAGCGCTTCTCCTACCTGTTCAACTCCTATTATGAACAGGTCGGGCCCCGCCACGCCCGGCCGCAGCGGGGGCTGCTCACCCGGCCCTCGGCCAGCGAGGTGGGAGAGTACCGCGCCCATGTGGACGCGGCGATGGAGCGCCTGCTGGAGCGCGGCGCGACGGCGGAGCTGGCCGATCTCGTCGAGCTGGGCCTGCAGCACGAGCAGCAGCACCAGGAGCTGCTGATCACCGATCTGCTGCACGCCTTCTCCTTCAACCCGCTGCGCCCCGCCATGATCCCGGACTGGCAGGAGCCGGCGCCCCCCTCGCGCGAGAGCGCGGCGATGCAGCCGCTGGAGGGCGGCATCGTGCGCATCGGCGCGCTGCATTCCGGCTTCGCCTTCGACAATGAGCGGCCCTGCCACGACGCGCTGGTGCCCACCGGGCGCATCGCCTCGCAGCTGGTGCGCAACGCCGAGTGGTGTGCCTTCATCGCCGATGGCGGCTACCGCCAGCCATTGCTCTGGATGGCCGAGGGCTGGGGCGCGGCGCAGCAGGGCGGCTGGGAAGCCCCGCTCTACTGGGAGAAGCGCGGCGGCCAGTGGTGCCAGATGACGCCCGGCGGGCTGCGCCCGCTCGATCCGGCGGCGCCGGTGCGGCATGTCAGCTGGTACGAGGCGGATGCCTTCGCCCGCTGGGCCGGCAAGCGCCTGCCGACGGAGGAGGAGTGGGAGGCCGCCGCCCGCCGCGGCCTGCTGGAGGATGCCGGCCGCTTCGTCTGGGAATGGACCGGCAGCGCCTACCGCCCCTATCCCGGCTTCCGCCCGCCGCCGGGCGCGGTGGGCGAGTACAACGGCAAGTTCATGATCAACACCATGGTGCTGCGCGGCGGCTCGCTCGCCACGCCGCCCGATCATGCGCGGCTGACCTACCGCAATTTCTTCCATCCCGACCGGCGCTGGCAGTTCACCGGCCTCCGCCTCGCCGAGGAGCAGTGACCCGCATGCGTGCCGTCGCCACCGCCAAGGCCAGCGCCTTCGACCCGCTGGTTGCCGAGACCGCGCTGCGCGGCCTCGCCGCCCCGCGCAAGACCCTGCCGCCGCATCTGCTCTACGATCCCGAGGGCTGCCGGCTGTTCGAGGCCATCACCACCCTGCCGGAATACTATGTGACCCGCACCGAGCTCGCGCTGCTGCGGCAGGTGGGGCCGGAGCTGCGCGCACGCATCGGGCGCGGCGCCTCGGTGGTGGAATACGGCGCGGGCTCCGCCACCAAGGCGGCATTGCTGCTCTCCGCCCTGGAGGCGCCGGCCGCCTACGTGCCGCTCGACATCGCGGAGGGGGCCGTGAAGGCCTCGGCGCGGGAGATCCGCGCGCGCTTCCCCGCCGTCGCGGTGCATCCGCAGGTGTGCGACTTCAACCGGCGCATCGCTCTGCCGCCGCTGCCGGCACCGCTGCTGGGCTTCTTCCCCGGCTCCACCATCGGCAATCTCGACACCGAGGCGGCGCTGGCCTTCCTGGGCGCGGTGCGCGCCTCGCTCGGGCAGGGGGCGCGCTTCCTCGTCGGGGTGGACCTGCCGAAATCGCCGGCGGTGCTGATCCCCGCCTATGACGACGCCGCCGGCGTCACAGCCGCCTTCAACCTCAACCTGCTGCACCGGCTGAACCGCGAGGCGGCGGCGGATTTCGACCTGGCGCGGTTCTCACACCAGGCGGTGTGGAACGTGGCGGAGAGCCGCATCGAAATGCATCTGCGCAGCGACACCGCGCAATCCGTCTCGGTGGCCGGCGAGACGATCCATTTCAGCGCCGGCGAGAGCATCCATACCGAGAACAGCTACAAGCGCGCACCGGAGGCCTTCCAGGCCATGGCGCGCGAGACGGGTTGGCGGCCCGAGGCAGTGTGGCAGGACCCGCAGGGCCTGTTCTCCCTGCACCTCCTGGCGGCCTGAGCCGCAGGAGGGGAGGCCGGCGGATGGGGGGAGGCGCTGCCTTCCCCCTGCATCCTGCTCAGCGGTAGCGGTGGGAGGAGCGGCTCCGCAGCAGCCGCGCCGTCAGCACGGACACGGCGGTGACGACGATGGCGGAGAGGATCGGGTTGCTCGTCACCGGCTGGGTCAGGCGGTTGAAGCGCGCGACCAGCCCGCTGCCTTGCAGGGCCAGCGCCTGCTCCTGCGGCTCGTCATGGTCCAGCATGGCGGCATAGCGGTCGCGCGTGGCGCGCACCTGGCGGTGCTGGCGCTGCAGCAACTGGCGTGCCTCCATCGGCAGGTCGGCGGCCAGGGCCTCGTCATACGCATCTTCCAGCGCCGCCTCGCCGCGCACCACCTCGCGCAGCACCCGCAGCCGGCCCTGGCCGAACAGCGTACCCTTCAGGTCGAGGAAGGCACGGTGCGCCGCCCCCAGCGTGCTGCCGCCCTTGCGCGGCGCCTCGTCATGCTGCCGCAGCAGGGCATCCACATCCTGCGCCATCTTCTCGCGCTTCTCCGCGAGTTCCGTGAACTCGATACGGAGGAACCGGTCATGGGTCAGGCGGCGGCCCTGGTCGTAGCCGCGGTGGCTGTCATGCAGGTAGGCGCTGAGGGTCTTGAGGGCGGAGGGCTCGATCCCGTCGGCGGCGGCGACCATCTTATCTTCGCTTGTTGTCATGCCTGTTCTCCAGCTTACAGGGCCATGCTGGGCACGGCCGCTCTGCCGGAAGAACGCCCGAGACCCGCCGATCGTTCCAGCTTGGCCGCCCACGAGCGTGATCTCGGCAGGGCCGGAGGCGGTAGAAGATGAGGCCCTGCCGGCCCGGCACCCTGCCGGCCCGGCACAGGGCATGGCCGCGGGCGCGCCTCCCCGATTCCGCTCCTCAGGGCTTGGTCGTCTCGGGGGGCGGGTTCATCGGGCCGGCCTTGCCGTACTGGGTGTCGGGCAGTTGCCGCTGCGCCCCTTCCGGCAAGGGCTTCGGATCGGGGTCCTGCTCGTGCGAGGTGCCGGGCGAGGGAGGTTCCGGGCTGGGTTCCGAGGGAGCATTGGCTGGGTCCCTCGGCGCCACGCCACCGGCTCCGGTTTCCGGCGTCAGCTGGGCCTGCTTCGCCGCGCGCTGCCCCTCCGGGGCCTCAGCCTCGCCATCGCCATGGGGCGGACGCGGCGGGGGGCGGGTGTTGGACATGTCTGGCTCCTTGCCCCGTTCAGGCGGCGCTGGCCACTTTGGCCGGCATCAGGGCCATGCCGCGGTCGCGCTCCACCTCAGGGCGCGGCCGCAGCTGCGTCAGCACGGCGCCGGCTTCCCGCGCCATCTGCCGATGCGCCGCCAGACGCTCCGCCAGCGCGGCGCGCAGAGCGTAGGAGGGGCTGTCGGCGGCGGAACGGGTGGTCAGGGGCACGATGCTGTCGATGGCCATGGAAGGCTCCTGCGGGGCCGGTTGGGGGAGGGCGGACCGGCGCTGCCGCGCCGGCCAGCGTCTCAGGTTTCGTCGGAAGGCGGGCTCTTCTGCTGCGTGCGGCCGTGCGTGGCCTGGCCGCCCTTGCGGCCCGCCTGCGCGGCGAGGGTGCGATCGCGCGAGAAGGACCGGTCGGCAGCCTGCACGGCCTGGCCACCCTTGCGGCCGGCCTCGGCGGCGAGGGCCGGATCCTGCGCGAAGCTCCGCTTGGCGGCGGGCACGCTCTGGCCGCCCTTGGAAGCAATGGTGCGCTGCTTCGCCTCATCCATTGATGCGAAGCCTTGCTTGCCACTGCCGGTGCGGGACTGGGACATGGGAAACTCCCTTCGGGAGCCGCGCGGCTTGCCACACGGCCGGAGGTGGACAACGAAGCCCGGCACCGCTTGGCCCAGGCTTGCCATCAACCGCTCCGCCGTGGCCAAGTTCCGGTTGCAGGGCCAGCTCGGCCACTCCCCCCGAAAACTTCCCTGTGATTGGTCCCGCAGCCATCGCCTTCGGTCAGCTGAAGGCGGCGGCCAGCGCGAAGGCGACGATCACCAGCACGAGCGAGATCAGCAGCACCCAGCGCATGTGGCCGAAGGTGACGCCCTGGCGTGCCTGGGTGGTGTCGATGGGCTTGTCCGGCATCGGGGCGCTGTGATGTCCCGGCGGCGGCTCGATCACCCGCTCGCGCGCGGGAGGGTCATTCTTGGTATCGGACATACCTGTGGAACTCCTCTGGCAGACGGGATGCTCCCGCGAAAGGGATGCGCCCGTGATGCTGGGAAAAAGCCTCGGCCTGGGCAGAGTTGCAGGTTGCGGTGGAACCATGAACCGGCCGCCGCGTTATTCCCCGCGAGACAAACAACCAGTGGGAGAGGTTTCCATGTCAGAACCGATCCAGAATCAGCCCGGCGCCGCTGCCCGTCAGGATCGCGCCGCGCTCATTGCCTCCGACCGGGTAGAGGGCACCGCGGTCTACGACACCTCCGGCAACCGGCTGGGCTCGATCGACACGCTGATGATCGACAAGGTGCAGGGCCGGGTCGAGTACGCCGTCCTGTCCTTCGGCGGCTTTCTCGGCTTCGGGGGCTCGCATTTTCCGCTGCCCTGGAACCAGCTCCGCTACGATGTCGGGCTGGGCGGATACGTGGTCGACGTGACGGAAGAGCAGCTGGCCGATGCGCCCTCCTACAAGGCGGGCGAGACGGTGGACTGGTCCGATGAGCTGTGGAGCGGCCGAGTGCGCGGCTATTACGGCCCCTCGCCCTACGGATCCCGTGACGGCCTCTGAGGCCGGCGGGGGACGAGGAGGGAAATGCCTCCACGCTGCCCCGGACTACCCGGGACCATGGGGGCAGACCGAAGCAGGGGAGGTTTCAGAAGCTCAGCCGGCGCTGTTCCTCGGCGGCCAGGGCGCGGGCGCTGGGACGGAGCGCCATGCGGCGCTGTGGCACGGAACGCTGGAGCTTTTCCTCCTCCAGCAATGCCAGCAGGGCGGAGCGGGCGCGGTGGACGCGGCTCTTGACGGTTCCCACGGCGCAGTTGAGCACCCTCGCCACATCTTCGTAGGGCATGTTGGAGCCGGCGACGAGGGTGAGGATCGAACGCTGGTCCTCCGGAAGCCGGTGGAAGATCCGCTGGAAATCTGAAAGCTCCAGCCCGTCCTCCTGCCGTGCCCCGACCGGCACGCGCTCCATCTCCCCTTCGTCGAACTCCCGGGTGGCTTTGCGCTTGGCGACGAATTCGTTGAGGAAGCGGTTGCGGAGGATCGTGAACGCCCAGGCCTTGAAGTTTGTTCCTGGCTGGTAACGATCGGCCGCGTGGAGGATGCGAAGCACGGCATCCTGCACCAGATCATCCGCATCATGACGGTTGCGCGTCAGAGAACGTGCATAGGCGCGGAGATCAGGGAGACAGCCGAGAAGCTCGTCGTCGATCTGAATCATTGTGACCTGTCTTGCAGCGGAGACAAACGGGAAACACCCCCCGGCGTGGGAAGTTGCGGAAAGAGGGCGAAGCTGCCGCGATGCGGCGTGGGCGCGCAGGCGCCGCACGACGCTAGGATGGCGCCAGCGAGCTTCGCCTTCACATCTGCCGGCGGTCGGCGGATGGGCGTCTCGTCCAACAGGGGCGGCACGGCCGTCCCGCAGGAGAATCCGCATGTACTTCGATCGCACCACCGCTCCGCAGGCCGACAGCAACGCCACCGGCCGCGAGGCCGCCCTGGGCGCCGCTTCCAGCCCGCTGCCGATGGAGGCACGCCTCGACAACCTCGAGCTGCGGCTGGAGGCCGGGACCCGCACCGCCTGGTGCACCATGCGCCCGCAGGGCCGCCCGAGCTACACCCTGGCCCTGATGCAGGACGTGCACCGCATGCAGGATATCATGGCCCGCTTCCACGCCGAGCACGCGGCGGCGGGGCAGGCGCCGTCCGAGTGGTTCGTGATGGCCTCGGCGGTGCCGGGCATCTACAACCTCGGCGGCGACCTAGCCCATTTCGCCGAGCGCATCCGCTCGCGCGACCATGCCTCCCTGGTGCGCTACGGCCACATCGCCGTCGAGGCCATCCACCGCAACCACATCGCCTTCGGCCTGCCCATGGTGACCATGGCGCTGGTGCAGGGCGACGCGCTGGGCGGCGGATTCGAGCACGCCCTCTCCTTCGACCTGATCGTGGCCGAGCGCAGCGCCAAGCTCGGCCTGCCGGAGATCCTGTTCAACATGTTCCCCGGCATGGGCGCCTACAGCTTCCTCTCGCGCCGGCTGGACCGGAAGCGGGCGGAGGAGATGATCACCTCCGGCCGCCTCTACGGCGCCGAGGAGCTGCACGCGATGGGCGTGGTGGACGTGCTGTCCGAGGATGGCGAGGGCGAGGCGACGGCGCGCGACTACATCGCCCGCCACAGCCGCAAGCACAACGCGCACACCACCCTCTACCGCGCCCGCCGGCGGGTGAACCCGGTGACGCTGGAGGAGCTGCGCGACGTGGTGGAGATGTGGGCCGCCGCCGCGATGAACCTCGGCGAGACGGACCTGAAGAAGATGGGCCGCCTGGTGGCGGCGCAGGAGCGGCGCCTGGGCGGGATCGGCTCCCCCGGCCTCGCGACCGCGGCGGAGTGAAGGCAACGCGCCGGACGGGCGCCCGCCAGGGTCGGTCGGGGCTGCGCGCCAGGGGAGGGGCGCTCAGCCGCGGTGACTTTGCGGGTCCACTTCCTGGAGCAAGGCGCGGCGCGTGCGGTCCAGCTCGGCCCTGGCGCGCAGCGCGAGCTCCGCCCCCTCCCGCATCAGCGCCTCCCGCCCCATCTTGCGCCACTCCTCGCACAGGCGGCACAGCGCGGCGGCGCCGATGTTGGCGGCGCTGCTGCGCAGGGCGTGCGCCTCCGCATGGAAGCGCGGCGCATCGCCGGCGATGGCGGCGGCGGAGATCGACTCGATCAGCTCCGCCGCGTCGGACAGGAAGTCCCGCGCCAGCCCGTCCACGAACTCCTCGCCGCCGAGCTTGCGGAGATTCTCCAGCGTCTCGGTGTCCAGCGCCGGGGTGGTCATGCGGAAGCGGGGATGGGAGGCGATGTCGGCCACCGGCGCCGCGGCCCCGGCCGTGCCGCCGCGCGGCGGCCGGGCATTGGCCTCGACGATCCGCAGCAATTCCTCCGGCTGCACGGGCTTGATCACATGCCCGTCCATGCCCGCCTCGGCACAGCGGCGGGCGCTTTCCTCCGTGGCGTCTGCGGTCAGCGCCAGGATAGGCAGGTGCGGCTGGCCCAGCGCCATGACGCGGAACAGCTTGGTCGCCTCGATGCCGTCCAGCCCCGGCATGTTCACGTCCATCAGCACCAGGTCGAAGCTGTCCGCCTCCTGCTCCAGCATGTCGAGCGCGGCGTCGCCATCATCGGCCAGCCGGGCCTCGTGGCCGGCGCGCTCCAGGATCTTGGCGACGACGCGCTGGTTCACCCGGCTGTCATCCGCGACCAGCACGCGCAGGCGCCGCCCCGGCAGCGCAATGGGAGCACCGGGCTGAGCCGTGCCCGGCTGGGCGGGGCCCGGCTGGGCGGAACCCGGCGCCGCCGCGCCCTCTGGCCCGGCGGCGGGAGCGGCTTCCGCCGGCGCGGCGGGGCGGGGGCTGAGCGCCAGGGCCAGGCGCAGCGCATGGGCGATCTCGTCCGGCGCGGCCTCGGGCCGCAGCGCCGTGACATGCTCGCGCCGCATCGGCTCCGGCGCCAGCCCCTGGGGCAGGGGGGTGATCAGCACGCGGGGATGCGCCGGCGTCTCGGGCGGCAGGATGTTGCCGGGGCCGTCATAGGTGAGCAGCAGGCAGCGCCCCTCCGGCCCCTCGGGCCGGGCGCGCAGCAGGGTGGCGGCCTCGGCCGGGGTGGCGGCGTGGCGAACCTCGATGCCGAGGCTGGCCAGCGTCTCGGTCAGCGCGGCGGCGCGGATCGGCGCCGGGTCCAGCAGCACCGCGGCCAGCCCCGCCAGGCTCGCGGGCGCCACCGGCTCCGCCGGGTCCAGCAACAGGTCGAAATGGAAGGTGCTGCCGAGGCCGGGGCTGGAGCGGACGCCGATCTCGCCCCCCATCAGCCGCACCAGCCGGCGGCAGATGGCCAGGCCCAGCCCGGTGCCGCCGAAGCGGTTGATGATGCTCGGATCGGCCTGGGTGAAGGTCTCGAAGATGCGCTCCTGCGCCTCGGGCGCGATGCCGATGCCGGTGTCGGTCACCTCGGCGCTCAGGCGCAGGCGGCGGCCGGTGGCATCGGCGGGGGTGGCGTCCAGCGTCACCGTCACCCCGCCGGTCGCGGTGAATTTCACCGCGTTGCTGGCCAGGTTCAGCAGCACCTCGAGCAGGTGCCGCCGGTCGCCGCGCAGCCGCAGCGGGGTGCGGGCGCTGGCATGGACGGAGAAGCGCAGCCCCTTCTCGCGGCACTGGCTGGCCATCAGGGCGCGCAGCTCGGCCAGCATCCCGGCCACCTCGAAGGGCGCGTCATCCGTCGGCATCCGCCCCGCCTCGATGCGGGACAGGTCGAGGATGTCGTCGATCAGCGCCAGCAGGGAGCGCGCGGCGCTGTCCACCGTGCGCGTCATCTCCTGCTGCTCGGCATCGAGCCTGGTGCCGCGCAGCAGGCCACCCATGCCGATGATGGCGTTGAGCGGGGTGCGCAGCTCATGGCTGACGCTGGCCAGGAAGAGGGATTTGGCGCTGTTCGCCTCCTCCGCCTGCTGCTTGGCGAGGGAGAGCTTGCGGATCAGCGTGCCGGCGTAGAGCGGCAGGATCATCAGCCCGATCAGCAGCCCGACGGCCAGGTGCGGCTGCCCGGACCAGTAGGGCGTGGCGAGGATGACCCCGCCGAAGCCGGCCAGCGCCGCGGCCATGGCAATGCGCAGCCAGCGCAGCCCGAAGCGGAAGCCGTTGCCGAACACCACCCACAGATAGATGGGCCAGAACATGGCCACCGGCTCGCCGCCCAGGAAGAGCTGCCAGGACAGGAAGCCGCAATCGAGCAGCAGGGCGGCGAGGCGGCGCGGCTGGGAGATGCCGGGGGAGACCAGGATATGCCCCAGCACGCCCAGCGCCAGCGTGACATAAAGCGCCATCACCAGCAGCGCGCTGCGGGACTCCGCCGAGCCGTCTACCAGCAGCACGAGGATGATGATCACCGCGAAGGCCAGGCGGTTGAAGCTCATCTCGTGCTCGCTGTCCGGCCGGCCGCGCAGCCGTGCGCGCAGGCGGGACAGCAGGCCGCGCCGGGGGGGCGGGGCGCTCATGGCACCCTCAGGGCCCGCGCAGCAGTTGCGGGCCGGCGTCCTGGCCCTTGCTCTCCGGCAGCTCCGGCCGGGCGGCCGCCGCCAGGCTGGCACGCGGGATGGCGACGGGATGGCCCATCAGCTCGGCGAAATCCGCGGGTGGCACCGCCTCGCTGTAGTAGAAGCCCTGCACCTCGTCGCAGCCCTCGGCCTTCAGCTGCAGCAGCTGCGCCTCGGTCTCCACACCTTCCGCGATCACCTGCAGGCGCAGCATATGGCCGAGCTCCACGATGGTGCGCACGATGGCCGCGTCGTTCGGCTCCGTGGTCATGCCGCGCACAAAGGACTGGTCGATCTTGAGCCGGTCTATCGGAAAGTTCTTAACATAGTTCAGCGAAGAGTACCCGGTTCCGAAGTCATCGACCGAAATCCGCACCCCGCGCGTGCGCAGCGTCTGCAGCACGGCCGCCGTCTCCGGCGCCTGCTCCATCAGGATGCCCTCGGTCAGCTCGAGGTCGAGCTGCGCCGGGTTCATCCCGCTTTCCGCCAAAGCCCGCAGGACCATCGCCGCCACGTCCTGCCGGCGGAACTGGATGGGGGAGAGGTTCACCCCCATGCGGATCGGCGGCAGGCCGGCCTCCCGCCAGCGCACTGCCTGGCGGCAGGCCTCGCCCAGCACCCATTCGTTGATGGGGCCGATCAGCCCGCTCTCCTCCGCCACGGGCAGGAAGCGGCCAGGGCCCATCAGCGTCTGGCCGGAGCGCTGCCAGCGCAGCAGCGCCTCGGCGCCGGTGATGCGGCCGGTGCGCAGGTCCACCTGGGGCTGGTAGTGCAGCAGGAACTCGCCGCGGGCGAGGCCCTCGCGCAGCGCCGCCTCGATCTGCATCGCCTCGCGTGCCCGCGCATCCATGGCGGCGGCGAAGAAGCGCCAGCCATTCCGCCCCTCCGCCTTGGCCCGGTACATGGCGAGGTCGGCGTTGCGCAGCAGCTCGGCGGCGTCCGTGCCGTCCCGCGGGTAGAGGGTGATGCCGATGCTGGCGCCCACCGTCAGCGTCTGGCCGCCGCAGTGGAAGGGTTCCGACAGGCTGGCCACCACCTTCTCGGCCAGGGTGGCGGCCTCCTCCGCCTGGCTGATGCCGGTCTGCACGATGGCGAACTCGTCGCCGCCCAGACGGGCGATGATGTCGTTCTCCTGCGTGACGTGGCGCAGGCGCTCGGCCACGGCGCGCAGCAGCTCGTCGCCCAGGTGGTGGCCGAAGACGTCGTTCACCGGCTTGAAGCGGTCGAGGTCGAGGAAGAGGAGGGCGAAGATGTGGTCGCCCCGGCGGCCGCGCGCCAGCTCCCGCCGCAGCCGGTTGCGCAGGAAGGCGCGGTTGGGCAGGCCGGTGAGCGGGTCGTGGTGGGCCAGGTGGCCCAGCCGCTGCTCGGCATGCTTGCGGTCGGTGATCTCGAGCGAGGTGGTCAGGACGGATTCGATCTCGCCGCGGGCGCCCCGCAGCGGCGCCTTGGTGGTGATGAAGATGCGCGCCTGGCCATCGGCGTCCACCGCCTCCTCCTCGCGGCCCGGCAGGGCCTCGCCGGATTCGAAGACCAGCAGGTCGAGCGCGCGGGAGCGGCGGCCGCGCTCGGGGCCGAACAGGGCTTCCACCGGGTTGCCCACCAGCGCATCGGGCGTGGAGCCGGAGAAGCGGGCCTGCCAGGCATTGACGAAGACGCAGCGCCCCTGCCGGTCGGCCGCGCTGATCATGGCCGGGACCGTGTCGATCACCTGCGCCAGGGCGCGGCGGCTGTGGCGCAGCAGCTCCTCCTGGCTGCGGGCGCTGTCCTCCAGCTCCTGCTCCAGCGAGGCGGCGCGGCGCTGGATGATCTGCTGCTGCCAGCGCATCCGCAGCAGGTTGCGCGCCCTCGTCATGAACTCGTAATGGTCCACGGGGCTGAGCAGGAAGTCGGTGGCGCCCGCCTCCAGGGCGCGCAGCCGGTAGGCACGGTCGTTGTAGGCGGTGATGACGATCACCGGCACATCCGCGGCACCCGAGCCGGGCCCGAGGCTTCGCAGCTGGCGCGTGAACTCCGCCCCGTCCATTTCCGGCATGCGGAAGTCGGTGACCACCAGATCGGCGCTGTTGTCACGCAGCCAATCGAGGGCCCGCCTCGGGTCGCCGAAAGCCTCGACCCTCACATCCTTGTCGAGCGACACGGCCAGTCTGGCGAAAATGTCCCGGTTGGTCGTCCTGTCGTCCAGGATCAGGATCGTTGCCATATCTTTGAATCTTTAGCCTGCAGCCGTGCTGCGTCCACTGAAGGTGGGCGCGGGAGAGAGTGACGCTATACGATCCGGCCGCATCTTGCACGAAGCAAGGCATCCACAATCCGGTGCATTTCGTGAGCGTTCGTAAACCAATGGTGGCCGGAAGGGCGGGCGGTTCTCCCGCCGCCCCGACTCGGGCCGCCGTTCAGGACGGCCGGGCGCCTGTTCCGAGCAGCACCAGCCCGCCGCTGAAGGGCAGCAGCGCCACGGCGAGAAAGGCCGGCCCATAGCCGGTGCCCAGCGCCAGGCAGGCGCCGACCAGCGCCGGCCCCAGCACATAGCCGATGAAGGTAACGAAGGTGGTGGCCGCCGTGGCCTCGCCCACCTGCTGCTCCGGCACCAGGCTGCTGACCTCGGCCATGAAGACGCCGTTCCAGCTGGCGATGGCGATGCCCCCCAGCGCGCTCAGCCCCACCACCGCGGCGGGCGGCCAGGCAGGGCCGACCGCCGCCAGCAGCGCGGTGACGGCGGCGGAGGCGAAGGCCAGCAGCACCAGCATGCGGCGGGCCGAGCCCATCCGGTCCGCCAGCCAGCCCACCAGGATGCGCCCCGCCACGCCGGCGCCCTGCATGGCGGCGAAGGCGGTGCCCGCCTCGGCCAGGGTGAAGCCCTGCCGTGCCGTCAGGTAGAGGACGAGAAAGGCGAAGACGCTGCCCTGGGCCACCGCGAAGCCGAGGCTTACATAGCTGATGCCGAGCAGGGCCGGCCGCCGCGCCAGCAGCCGGAAGGGCGCCGCCATCTGCGCCGGCCGCAGCGCGGCGCGCAGCGAGAAGCGGCGCGGGCCGGGCGGGTCGATGCGGCGGCGGAAGGCCTCGGACAGCAGGGTTGCGGCCAGCGCCGGCAGGGCGATGCCAAGGCAGGCCCACCGCCAGTCGCCGCTTTGCAGCAGCAGCGGCACGGCGATGCCGGCGACCGCCCCGCCCAGCGGAACGCCGGATTGCTTGATCGAGAACACCAGGGAGCGGTGCCGCGCCGGCGCATAGCGGCGCAGCAGGTCGCTGCCCGCGGGCGGGGAGGGGCCATAGCCCAGCCCGATCAGCAGCGAGGCCGCCAGCAGCGCCGGCCAGCCGCCGCCCGTCGCCAGCAGCAGCCCCGCCACCCCCAGAACGGCGCCGAGCTGCAGCGTGCGCACGGCGCCGAGCTGCGCCATCACGCCATTGCCCAGCACCAGCCAGAGCATGGTGCCGGCCGAGCCCACCGAGGCGAGCAGCCCGATGCTGCTCTCCGGCACGCCGGCCGCCTCGGTCAGCGCCGGCGCCAGCACCGGGAAGACGCGGGTGAGGCAGGCGCTCACCGTCTGCATCAGCAGCGCCACGCCGAGCGCCGCGACCCAGGCCGGGCGTGGTTCCGCCCCCGGCGCCCGGGCGGGGCCTTCAGACGTTGTACTGGAAGCCATCGACGACGAAGTCCTGGCCGGTGATGAAGCAGGGCTCCGAGGCGGCGAGGAAGGCCACGATGTTGGCGACATCCGCCGGCTTGCCGAGCCGCTGCAGCGCGATGCCGCGCGCCAGCTCCGGCCCGCGCGCGCGGGTGATGCTGTTGCCCAGCTCCGTCTCGATCACGCCCGGGCAGATGGCGTTGACCAGGATCTCCGGCCCCAGCTCCTTGGCCAGCGCGCGCGTCATGCCGAGGATGCCGGCCTTGGCGGCAGCGTAGGAGAAGCGGCTGACCGCGGCGGTGACACCGCCCGAATGCGCGTTCAGCGAGGACATGCTGATGATGCGCCCCGACCCTTGCGCCTTCATCAGCGGCGCCACGTGGCGGATGTAGTTGAAGCAGCTCTTGAGGTTGACCGCGATGGTGCGGTCGAACTCCGCCTCGGTGATCTCGAGGATGCCGGTCGGGTTGCCGCGTCCGGCATTGTTCACCAGCACGTCGATGCGGCCATGCCGCTCCATCACCGCCGCCACGACCTCGCCGGCGCGCGCGAACTCCGCCACATCCGCCTCGTGGACCGAGACCTCGCGGCCGAGCGCCGCGATCTCGCCTTGCGTGCGCTGCATCTCCGGCAACAGCAGGTCCACCAGCGCGATGTCGAAGCCCTGCTGCGCGAGGGCGAGGGCACAGCCGCGCCCGATGCCGCGCGCGCCGCCGGTGACGATCGCAAGCTTGCTCATGGAACCATCCCTCTCGACGGCGCCCCGCTCGATGACGCCGGGTTCATTTTGCCTTGACATCGCTACTGTCCGCCAACGAACCTCATTCAGCAACGGGATTGGCATTCATGTCCATGAATCTGGAAGTGAAGTCCGCGGGGCGGATCCTGGAGTTGCTGGAGTTCCTCGCCGCTGCGGCGGAGCCTGTCTCCCTCAAGGAAGTGGCGCTCGAACTCGGCTTTCCGCGCAGCAGCACGCACGGCCTGCTGCAGACGCTGGTCGGGCGCGGCTACGCGCTGCGCGAGGAAGGCGACCGCTACGTGATGAACCCCGCCTGCCGCAGCGGCCCCGGCTGGAGCGGAGGGCCCACCGCGCATCTCGTCGCCGTCGCCAGGCCGGTGATGGAGAAGCTGCGCGATGAGAGCGGCGAGACCGTCGTGCTCGGCGTGCGCATGCGCAACCAGGACGTGAAGCGCTGCGCCAAGCTCGTGAGCCTGCAGGCGGTGCGTTACGACACCACGCGCGAGACGCAGATGCCCGCCTACTGCACCGCCATGGGCCGCGTGCTGCTGGCCTACGCCGAGCCCGGCGTGGTGGATGCCTATCTGGCGCGGCTGCAGCCGGAGAGGCTGACGCCGCGCACGGTGACCGACCGTGCCGCGCTGCGCGGCCTGATCGAGGCAGCGCGGCGGGATGGCTACGCCATCAGCGACGAGGAGATGGTGCTCGGCGGCACCGGCATCGCCGCCCCCGTGCGGACCCGCAGCGGGCGGGTGGAGGCGGCGATCAACCTCGGCGTCGTCACGCCGCGCTACGCGGCCAACCGCGAGCGCATGATCGGGCTGGTGGTGGCCGCCGCGCGGCAGCTCAGCTTCCGCATGGGGCACATGTCCGCGGTGGAGAGTGCCGCGGCATGAGGATCGCATTCGCGGGGCGCACGGTTCTGGTGACGGGCGCGGCGCGCGGCATCGGCGGCGGAATCGCCGCCGCCTTCGCGGAACGTGGCGGCCGCGTCATCGCGACCGATGTGCTGGAGGCGGAGCTGGCGGCGCTGCCCGCGCATGTGGCGCCGGCCGGGGGCGGCAGCCTGGAGACGCGCCGGCTGGACGTGACCGATGCCGCCGCCATCGCTGCGCTGATCGGCGAGACCGGCACGCCGGACATCCTGGTGCATGTCGCCGGCGGCGTGCGCGGCCAGAGCCCGAAGCCCTTCGAGGACGTCACCGAGGCGGAGTGGGACGCGATCCAGGATGCCAACCTGAAGGGCGCCTTCCTCGCCGCCCGCGCCGTGGTGCCGGGGATGAAGGCGGCCGGACGCGGGCGGATCGTGGTCATCTCCAGCCGGGCGGGGCTTGGCGTCAGCCGCACCGGCATCCAGTCCTATGCCACGGCCAAGGCGGCGCAGCTCGGCCTGGTGCGGCAGCTCGCGCATGAGCTGGGGCCGTACGGCATCACGGTGAATTCCGTGGCGCCCGGCTTCCTGCGCACCAGCCCCGATTACGAGCGGCAGTGGAATTCCTACGGCGCCGAGGGCCAGCGCGCCATGGTCGAGGGCATCGCCATGCGCCGGCTCGGCGAGCCGGAGGATATCGCGCATGCGGTGCTGTTCCTGGCCTCCGACTATGCCTCCTGGATCACCGGGCAGGTGCTGCCGGTGACGGGAAGCCCCATCGCCTGACGGCCGCGCGCCGACACGACTGCAACCACCAGACGGAAAGGTGCCTGTGATGATACCGATCTCCCGGCGACCCCTCCTCGGGCTTGCCGCCGCCGCCGCGGCCACCGCCGCCATGCCGCGCGAGGCGCACGCCGCCGACCGCTTCGTCTACGCCAACAACAGCAATTTCGACACGCTGGACCCGCATGTGGTGTTCGACACCGCGCGCGTGGCAGTGCGCCTGAACTTCTACGATGGCCTCTACCGCTGGGTGGACAACCCGCCGAAGCTGATCCCCTGGCTGGCCGAGAGCCACGAGACCAGCGCCGACGGGCTGGACTGGGTGTTCAAGCTGCGCCGCGACGTGAAGTTCCACGACGGCAGCCCTATGACGGCCGAGGACGTGGTCTACAGCATCGAGCGCATCCTGGCGCTGAACCTCGGCGCCGCGCCGCTGTTCCGGCCTCTGCTGGAAGCCGGCGCCACCACGGCGCCCGATGCGCACACGGTGCGCTTCCGGCTGAAGGAACCCTCCGCCATCTTCGGCTCTCTGGTGCCGGACATCACGGTGGTGAATTCCAAGCTGGTGAAGCGCAATGAGCGCGACGGCGACTGGGGCCGCGCCTGGCTGGCGCGCAACGTGGCCGGCACCGGCAGCTTCCGCCTGCGGCGCTACGACCCGGCGGTGGGCTTCATCGCCCAGCGCTTCCCCGACCATTTCGCCGGCTGGGGGCCAAAGTATCTCGACGAGATCGAGTTCCGCACGGTGCTGGAGACCAACACCCGCGTGCTGGGCATGATCCGCGGCGACTACCACGGCACGGACGGCTACATGACGCCCGACCAGATCGACCGCTTCCGCGCCTCGGACACGGTGCAGATCCTGGAACAGGAGTCGATGCGGGTGTTCCACTTCTGCATCCACAATGCCCGCGCACCGATGAACGACATCCACTTCCGCAAGGCGCTGGTGCACGCCTTCGACTATGACGGATTCATCAATGACGTGCTGAAGGGCTCGGTGGTGCGCAACCCCACCATCATCCCGAACAACATGTGGGGCGCGCCGCAGGGCCTCGAGGGCTACAAATTCGACCTCGACCTGGCGAAGGCGGAGTTGGCCAAGGTGCAGGCGCCGCTGCGGCCCATCACCATCGGCACGCTGGCGGGCTTCAGCGAGACGGAGCAGGCGGCCTCGGTGTTCCAGGCCAACCTGCGCAAGATCGGCATCGAGGCGCGCATCGAATCCGCGCCCTGGCCCACCGTCTCCTCGCGCATGCGCAACAAGGACCAGCAATACGACATGGTGCCCTACTGGAAGAGCACCTACTACGCCGACCCCAACAACTGGCTGGGCGAGCTCTACGGCTCCCGCTACCTCGGCGGCGGCAACGTCTCCTACTACAGCAACCCGGAAGTCGATCAGCGCATCGAGCGCGCGCTGGTCTCGACCGACCAGGAGGAGCGGCAGCGGCTGAACGAGGAAGCGGCCCGCATGGTGTTCGACGATGCCGCCGGCGTCTGGATCTACAACACCAAGTGGTTCGGCCCGTACTCGAAGCGCATCGCCGGCATCCGCTTCTGCCCGGTGGGCAGCGGGCAGGACATGCGCTGGGCGCATTTCGCCTGATCCGCCTTTCCTGAATTTCCCCCGGCGCCCACCCGCGCCGGGGCCTGCCGGGGCGCCGCATGAAAAGGCTGGAACTGATCCTGTCACGGCTGCTGTGGCTGGTGCCGACGCTCATCGGGCTGGGCGTCATCACCTTTGCCATCAGCCATGTCATCCCGACCGATCCGGTCGCCATCCTGGCGGGCGAGAACGCGACGGCCGAGCAGATCGCGGCGCTGCGCACGCAGCTCGGCTTCGACCGGCCGCTGCCGGTGCAACTCCTGGCCTACTTCCAGGATCTGCTGCGCGGCGACATGGGCGTCAGCCTGTTCAGCCAGCAGCCGATCGCCGAGGAGCTGGCCACCCGCCTGCCGGCGACGCTGGAGCTGACCTTCGCCGCCGTGCTGCTGGCCTCCGTCCTCGGCATCCCGCTCGGCGTGGTCTCGGCGTTGCGGCGCAACAGTGCCATCGACCACGCGCTGCGCATCGTCACCGTCTCCGGCCTCGCCATCCCGAGCTTCTGGCTGGCCATCCAGCTGCAGTACCTGTTCGCCATGCAGATCGGCGTGGCGCCGCTGAACGGGCGGATCGACGGCTTCGGGCCGGAGCCGGTCACCGGCCTGATGCTGCTGGACTCGCTGCTGCAATGGGACTGGGAATCGTTCTGGGGCGCGCTGCGGCACATCGCGCTGCCGGCCATCACCCTGGCGCTGCCGGCGGCGGCCACCATCGCCCGCTTCACCCGCGCCGGCGTGCTGGAGGTCGTCACCAGCAACTACGTCCTCTACGAACGCGCCATGGGCCTGCCCGGCGCGCTGGTGACGTGGAAATACGTGCTGCGCAACGCGCTGATCTCCACCGTGACGCAGATCGGCCTGATCTTCGGCGTGCTGCTCTCGGGCGCGGTGGTGGTGGAGGCGGTGTTCGACTGGCCGGGCCTCGGCGCCTTCGCCGTCATCTCCATCATCCAGTCCGACCACCGCGCGGTGATGGGCTTCACCCTCTGGGCCGGCGCCATCTTCGTCATCGTCAACCTGATCGTCGATGTGCTGCACACGCTGATCGACCCCCGGAGCACGCGATGAGCGCGCCGAACCACGGCTTCCTCGCCGGCGCGGCGGATATCGCGCGGCGCCTGCTGCGCGACCGCGCCGCGATGGTCGGCTTTACGCTGATCCTGCTGCTGGTGCTGGCGGCCATCTTCGCCCCCTGGCTCGCCACCCACCCGAACGACGTGTACGAGATCCACACCGCCCGCCGCCTGACGCCGCCCGGCGCCGAGCACTGGATGGGCACCGACCGCATGGGCGCCGACATCTACAGCCGCCTGCTGTTCGGCGCGCGCATCACCATCCTGATCGCGGTCATCGCCGTCGGTACGGCGGTGCTGGTCGGCGTGCCGATCGGGCTGGTGGCGGGCTACTACCGCAATTGGTTCAGCGACCTGCTGATGCGGCTGTCGGACATCTTCCTCGCCGTGCCGCAGATCGTGCTGGCCATCGCCATCGCGCAGACGCTGGGGCCGTCGATCGAGAACGTCATCCTGGCGCTCAGCGCCACCTACTGGCCCTTCTGGGCGCGGCTGGTCTATGCCGAGACGCGTTCGATCAAGAACGAGACCTTTGTCGAGGCCGCCATCGCCCTCGGCGCCTCGGCGCCGCGCGTCATGATCCTGCACATCCTGCCCAACATCGCCTCGGCCATCATCGTGCGCACCTCCATCGGCATGGGCGCCACCATCCTGACGGCGGCGGCGCTGGGCTTCCTCGGCCTCGGCGCGCCGCCGCCGACGCCGGAATGGGGCCGCACCATCGCCGAATCCCGCGAATACCTGCCCGAGGCCTGGTGGTACGCGCTGGCCCCGGGCATCGCCATCTTCCTCGTCGTCATGGGTTTCAACCTGCTGGGCGATGGCCTGCGGGACATCCTCGACCCGCGCATCCGCCGTGGCGGGCGCGGGCCATGAGCGGGCTTCTCCTGGAGGTGGACCGCCTCACCCTCGGCTTCCGCACCGAGCGTGGCCTGGCGCGCATCCTGGATGGCGCCAGCCTGCGCATCGCACCGGGGGAGGTGATGGGGCTGGTGGGCGAATCCGGCTGCGGCAAGACCACGCTGGCGCGCGCCATCCTTGGCGTGCTGCCGGCGGGCGGCGCGCAGGTCGATGGCGGGCGCATCAGCTTCCGTGGCCGCGACCTGCTGCGCGAGGATCCCGCCACCCTGGCGCGCGACCTGCGCGGCCGCGCCATCACCTTCATCCCGCAGGACCCGTTCAGCAGCTTCAACCCGGTCTTCACCATCGGCGAGCAGTTGATGGACCTGATGAAATGGAAGTCCCCCCGTCGTCAGGGGGAGGGGCGCTGGCCCACCCTGCTGCAACCCTATCCGCGCGCACGCCGGAAGGCCGACCGGGAGGCGGTGCTGGAGATGCTCGCCGCCGTGCAACTCCCCAATCCGGCCGCCATCCTGCAAAAATACCCGCACGAGGTCTCGGGCGGGCAGCGGCAGCGGCTGATGATCGCCATGGCGCTGCTGCCGGAGCCCGACCTCGTCATCGCCGACGAGCCTACCACGGCGCTCGACGTCACCATCCAGGCGCAGATCCTGGGCGTCATCCGCCGCCTCGCCACCGAGCGGCGCGTGGCGGTGCTGCTGACGACGCACGACCTCGGCTCCGCCTGGGAGATCTGCGACGCGGTGACGGTGATGTATGCTGGGCAGGACGTGGAATCGGCGCCGATCGACCGCTTCTTTGCCGCCCCCGCCCATCCCTACACCACCCGCCTGCTGGAGAGCCTGCCCAGGGAAGGCGCCGATGTCGCGGGCATTCCCGGCGAGGTGCCGAGCCCGCTCGCCCAGCCGCCCGGCTGCCGCTTCTATCCGCGCTGCGACCGCGCCACGGAGGCGTGCCGCGCCACCCGGCCGGAGGAGACGCTGCTGGCCGAGGGCCACCGCCTGCGCTGCTACCATCCGAGGCTGCCCGCATGACCCCGACGAGCCCCATCCTGGAGCTGCGCCACCTCGTCAAGCACTTCCCCATCCGTGGCTTCATGGGCCGCCGGGTGGGAGCGGTGAAGGCGGTGGACGATATCTCCTTCACCCTGGAGAAGGGCGAGATCCTCGGCCTGGTGGGCGAATCCGGCTGCGGCAAGTCGACGCTCGGCAAGACGGTGATGGGCATCCAGCAGCCCGATGCCGGCGAGATCCTGCTCGATGGCGAGCTGCTCGCCGGCCCTGGCCAGCGCCACCGCACCGAGCGCCGGAAGGACCTGCAATACGCCTACCAGGATCCCGGCGCCTCGCTCGACCCGCGCTGGAAGATCGGCCGCTCGCTGGAGGAGCCGCTGGTCATCCACACGAAGCTCGACGCCGCCGCGCGCCGTGCCCGGGTGCGCGAGATCCTGCGCGCCGTGGGGCTGCCGGAAGGGCATCTGGAACTGTATCCGCACGAGATCTCGGGCGGGCAGCAGCGCCGCGTGGGCCTCGCGCGCATCCTGACGCTGCACCCCAAGGTGGTGATCCTCGACGAGCCGACCTCGGGGCTGGATGTCTCGGTGCAGGCCACGGTGCTGAAGCTGTTCCGCGAGCTGCGCGACCGCTTCGACCTCACCTATGTCTTCGTCAGCCACGACCTCGCGGTGGTGCGGATGATGTGCACGCGGGTGGCGGTGATGTATCTCGGCCGCATCGTCGAGATCGGCCCCACCGCCGCGATCTTCGCCGACCCGCAGCACCCCTACACCCAGTCCCTGCTGGCGGCGATCCCGCAGATCGGCGGCCGGCGCGTGACCGAGAATTTCAGCCTCCAGGGCGAGCCGCCCGATGCCGGGCGCCTGCCGGGCGGCTGCCGCTTCCGCACCCGCTGCCCGCGCGCCACGGCACTCTGCGCCGCGCAGGAGCCGGCGCTGGCGCCGCATGGCGGGCAGATGGCAGCCTGCCATTTTCCGGGGCGGGATGCGCGGGCGGCGTGACCCGCGCCGCCGGGGCCGGCTTGCCGCGGGGCAGGGGGCTTTGTAGCGTCCCGCCCCGGAGCGGTGGCGCTGCGCCACCGCGTGGGAGCTGCCAGCGATGACCGAACCGCATTCTGCGATGACGCCGAGCCAGCCTGGGGCCGCACGCTGCCTGAAGGGGGGCGCGCTGCACGGCCTGCCCCTGCGCCGCGGCGTCCGGGCCGGCTGAGCGGCGATGGCGCGCGAACTCTACGAGCTGGCCGGCTCCGACCCGCAGCGCCGCTTCAGCCCCTATTGCTGGCGCAGCCGCATGGCGCTGGCGCACAAGGGGCTGGAGGCGGATTGCGTCCCCTGGCGCTTCACCGAAGGCCAGGCCATCGCCTTTTCGGGCCAGGACAAGGTGCCGGTGCTGGTGGACGGGGACCATGTGGTCGCGGATTCCTGGGCCATCGCCGAGTATCTGGAGGACCGCTACCCCGAGGCCCCTTCGCTGTTCAACGGCGCCCGCCAGCCGGTGCGCTTCATCAATGCCTGGGCCGACACGGTGCTGAACCTGCATCTGGCACGGATGATCGTCAGCGACATCCCGCAATGGCTGGATGAAAGCCACCGGACCTATTTCCGCGCCAGCCGCGAAGCGCGCTTCGGCATGGCCCTGGAGCAGGTGACACAAGGGCGTGAAGCACGGCTGCCCGAGTTCCGCGCGGCCCTGCAACCGCTGCGGGTGATCCTGCGTGCCCAGCCCTTCCTGGGCGGTGCAGCGCCGGATTATGGCGACTATGCCGTGTTCGGAAGCTTCCAATGGGCGCGCTGCGTGTCGTCATTCCCGCTTCTGGAAGCCTCGGACGCGGTCCATGCCTGGCGCGAGCGCATGCTGGACCTGTTCGGGGGGCTGGCCCGGCACGTGCCGCACGGCGCGCCCTGAAGGCCGGCGGGGCTGGGTAAAGCGGCTCCGCCATCCTATCTACGCCGCCCCATGCTGAGGCGGAACAGAAATGCAGGCTCCCGTGCTCCCCGGCTTTCCGCCGGGGCGGGGGCATGATCACGCGGCGCGGCCTGCTGGCGGGCCTGCCTGCGGCGTTGGCCGCCGGGCTGCCGCGCCGCCGCGCCGCCGCCGGGACCCCCCTCGACGGGGCCGCCGCCCTGTTGTGGGAGGCGCTGCGCCAGAACGCCTGGGGCCGTACCCTCCGCTTCCACCTGACTGCCGAGGATCCGGGCCTGGAGGGCTTCCTGGGCTGGATGGCGGCCGAGCTGGCGGCCCGCCACGGCATCGGCCTCGACATCGTGCCGCTGCGCGACGAGGCGGAGGCGGTCTCGCGCGTCGCATCGGGGGAGGGGGTGGATCTGGTGGCGCTGGATGCGGGCGCGCTGCTCGCCCTGCGGCAGCAGGACCTGCTGCTGCCGGCTCGCTCGGCCCTGCCCAACGCCGCGCCGCCGCCGCCCGGGGCGCCGGAAGGCGGCTTCGGCGTGCCCTGGCATGGCGGCGGGCTGGTGCTGGTGCACGATGCGGCGCAGGTGCCGGAGCCGCCGCCCGGCATGCTGGCGCTGCCGGATTGGGCGCGGGCCCGGCCAGGCCGGCTGGCGCACCCGACGCCACGCCACGCGCTGGGCGCCGCCTTCCTGCTGCAGGCCTTGCACGAGCTGGTGCCGCATCCGCGCCTTCTGGAGAGCCCCGCCACCGACCGGAACTTCACCCTTTTCACCGCGCCCTTCTGGGAGTGGTATGGCTCGCTTCGCCCTTTCCTGTGGCGCCAGGGCCAGGCCTTCCCCGAAGGGGCCGCGGCCTTGCGGCGCCTGCTGCGGAGCGGCGAGATCGCCCTGATGCCGGCGCTGCATCCCATCGCGCTGCCGCGCCTGGTGCGGCTGGGGGAATGGCCGCCCTCCAGCCGCGCCCAGACGCTGGGGCGCGGCAGCATGGCCCATGCCGCGCTGCTGGCCGTGCCGCGCGCCGCGGCGCAGCCCGAGGCGGCGATGCTGGCCGCCAATTTCCTGCTCTCCCCGGAGGCCCAGGCCCGCATGGCCGACCCGCATCTGCTGGGCCGGCTGGCCCCGCCGGCACCCCGGCCGCGCCCCGAGGCGCTGCTGGCCACGCCGCCGCCGCCCGACATGCCCCGCCTGCCGGAGCCGCACCCAAGCTGGGCCCTGCGCCTGCGGCAGGAATGGGAGCGGCGGATGGGCGCGCTCACGCAATAGCCAAGGCCCTGCTCCGCAACTCGGGCGCCTTCGATCCCGTTGGCAACGGCAAGGAATACCGGAGACCGGCAGATGCAAAGCGAAACCCTGTGGCTGCCCAGTCAGGAGGCGGTCCCGAACAATCCGCGGCTGCCCGTCCAGGTGCACCGGAAGGTCTTTCCCGAGGGCAAGGTGGAACGGGCGGAGGCGCTGCTCGCCGGACATGGCTGGCTGCCCGCCTGGCGCGACGGGATCCATCCCTATGTGCATTTCCACACCACGGCGCATGAGGCGCTAGCCATCGTGAAGGGATCGGTGGTCGTGCGGCTGGGCGACGAGAGCGGGCCGGAGGTGCCGGTGAGCGCCGGCGACGTTCTGGTGCTGCCCGCCGGCACCGGGCACCAGCGCGTGGAGGAGAGCGAGGACCTGCTGGTGGTGGGCGCCTATCCGGAAGGGCAGGAGCCGGACCAGCGCTTGGCCTCCACGGCGCAGGCGGCGGAGGCGCGGGCGCGCATCGCCCGGCTGCCGGACCCGCCCTGCTGCCCCGTCACCGGCGAGGCCTATCCGCGCCGGCCCTGAGGCGCGGACCCCTAGGCGCGGGTCCGCCTCAGGCGGCGGCGATCGCCGCGTTCAGGGCGCGCACCCCGGCCGCCGGGCCGTCCGGGTGGTTCCACACCGCCCCGACCACGGCCAGGAAATCCGCCCCCGCCCGCACCAGCGGCGCGCAGTTCTCGGCGGTGATGCCGCCGATGGCAACCGAGGGCAGCTCGAACATCTCCGTCCACCACTCCAAAATCTCGGGCTCGGCCCGGTGCTCGGCCTGCTTGGTGGCGGTGGGGAAGAAGGCGCCGAAGGCCACGTAGTCGGCGCCCAGCTCGCCCGCCTCCATCGCCAGGTGCCGGCTGGCATGGCAGGTGATGCCGAGCATCCGCTCCGGCCCCAGCAGCTTGCGCGCCTGGGCGTGGTCGCCATCGGTCTGGCCGAGATGGGCGCCGTCGCAGCCCTGCTGCACGGCGAGGTCGGCGCGGTCGTTCAGCAGGAAGGCGACATCGCGCGACTGCGCCACGGGCCGCAGCACGTCGATGGCGCGCCGCAGCGCGTCCTCGCCCACATCCTTCAGGCGCAGTTGCACGGCGGCCACGTCGCCCGCGTCGAGCGCGCGGGCGAGGTCGTCGGCGAAGCGCGCCGGCTCCAGCGCGGGCGGCGTGATGAGATAGAGGCGGCAGCCCGGCTCGCCGCCGCCCGCCTCCGGAGCCGGCGCCATCTCAGGCAGCCGCCTGGTAGACGGCGATGATGTCGGACAGCAGCTTCAGCGCCTCCGCCTTCGGGCGCTGGAAGGTGTTGCGGCCGATGATCGAGCCGTTGCCGCCGCCGGCATGGATGCCGCGCGCCATCTCGACGATGGATTCGGCCGTGCCGGCCTCGCCGCCCGAGAACACCACGATGCGCCGGCCGCCGAAGCAGGCCTGGGTGATGTGCCGGATGCGGCCGGAGAGCTGGCCGATCTCCGGCACCGGGGATTTCTCGTAGGTCTTCCTGGCGGCGTCGAGCGAGATCGCTTCCGTTGGCGGCTTCACCTTGATGATGTGGGCGCCGAGGAGCGCCGCCATGTGCGCGGCATAGGCGCAGATGTCGAGCGCGGTCTCCGCGGTCTTGTCGAGGTTCGGGCCGCGCGGATAGCTCCACACCACCACGGCAAGGCCGGCGGCCTTCGCCTCCTCGGCCAGCTCGCGCAGCTCCTCCATCATCTCGAACTGGTATTCGGAGCCGGGATAGATGGTGAAGCCGATGGCCGAGCAGCCGAGGCGCAGCGCATCCGCCACCGTGGCCGTCACCGCCTGGTCCTTGGTGGTGGAGAGGCTGTTGGAGGAATTGACCTTCAGGATGGTCGGGATGGCGCCGGCATAGATGGAGGCCCCCGCCTCGATCATGCCGAGCGGCGCGGCATAGGCCGAGAGGCCCGCCTCGATCGCCAGCTCGAAATGGTAGCGCGGGTCATAGGCGGCGGGGTTGGGGGCGAAGGAGCGGGCCGGGCCGTGCTCGAAGCCCTGGTCCACCGGCAGGATCACCAGCCGGCCGGTGCCGCCGAGCTTTCCCTCCATCAGGATGCGCGCCAGGTTGGCCTTGGTGCCGGGATTGTCGCTCTCGTACCAGGAGAGGATTTCCTTCACGCGGGGCGTCAGCTGCATGACCGTGCTTCCTTCCGTTCGGCGCCCTGCCGCCGGTGCGGGACCAGGCCGCGGGAGGCGCCCCACGGCGGCGGGCCGTTGCGGCGCCCCGCGCGTCGGCGGGGGCCGTTCCGGCTTTACCCGAGGGCCTCCGGACTGTCACCAGGGCCGCTGCCGCCGGCGGCGGGGCCGGCGCTGCGCGCCGGATCGGCGGCGAGCCATCGGGCAACCTGCTCCTCCGTGGCCGGCCGCCCGGCCGTTCCATGGGCGAGGTCGAGCGCCGGCGGGGCGGCCGCCAGCACGCGGCCCGGCGCCAGCGCGGCGAGGGTGGGGAAGGCGGGGCATTCCGGCGCCAGCACCACCGCCGCCACCCCGGCGCGCAGCGCGGCCAGCGCGTGCCCCGGCGCCTGGCCGCAATCGAGCACCGGCCAGGGTTCCGGCCAGGGTTCCGGCGGGGGTTCCAGCGGGGGCTCCAGCCCGGGCGGCGCCGCACCGCCGGCGCGGATCAGCGCCAGGAAGAGCGGCGCGCCGAGCCAGGAGGCGGCGCCGGGCGGCGAGAGCAGCGGCAGCGGCCCGTGCAGGCCGCGCCCCCTGGCCGCGCGCAGAGCCAGCGCCACGCCGGCGGCATCGCGCACCACCACCCCGCGCATTCGTGATGCCGCCAGCCTCTCCATGCTCCGCCTATCCCCATCATAGAGCGTTCCATTGCCCCGCATCCGTTGACCCTGCCCATGGGGGCCGCGTAAAGCCTGAAACCATGAGAGGCACGGCTTGGGTGAAGGCGTCGGCATGAGCGATGCGGTGAACGCGGCGGCGACACGGTTGGAACAGGCGGTCGAGAAGCTGGCGGCGGCCCTGGCCCGCCCGCCGCAGTCCGCCGGCGTGACGCCGGACGAGGTGGCGGCCCTTTCCGCGCGGCTGGACGAGACGCTGGTGCGCCTGCGCACCGCCCTGGCCGAGGTGGAAGGCGAGGCCGCCGGCCACCTGCCCGAGGATGAGGCGGAGCCGGGCGAGGCGGCGGAACCCATGCCCGCCTCCGCTCCGCCGGCAGACGACAGCAGCAAGGGGAGCTGAGATTGGCCCAGGTCACGGTTCGTGTCGGTGGCTATACCCATCCCGTCTCCTGCGAGGATGGCCAGGAAGGGCATCTGATCGCGCTCGCGGCGGATGTGGACCGCCGCGTCTCCTCCATCCGCGCCATGGGCGGCCAGTTCGGCGAGAGCCGGCTGCTGCTGCTGGCCGCGCTGCTGCTGGCGGACGAGCTGCACGATCTGCGCGTCGAGATGTCGCGGCTGAAGGCGGCCAGCGCGCAATCCGCCCCCGCCTCGGACCCGCTGCTGGCCGAGCGCCTCGGCCGGCTCGCCGAGCGGATCGAGGGCATTGCGGCCTCGCTCGACCATCCCTAAATGTGTGTGGCGGAGCTGCCCGGTGCGTCAGGTACATTATCCCTGGGGCCAATAAGCATCCTCCGGGAGCTGGCTCTGACCGGATCTTGGTCCGGTTACCTGGTGCCCACCTGTTTACACAGGCCTTAGGAGGATAACACGCCAACGGCCATGGCGGCTCCGCACTCCCTTTCCCCATCTCCCGCCGAGACCGATCCGCCCGAGCTCGCCGCCGCCAAGGTGGCGATGCGCCAGGCGGCGCTGGCGGGCCGCGCCGCGTTCGGCCCCGCCGCCCGCGGCGCGGGCGAGGCGCTGGCGGCCGTGGTGCTGCGCGAATGCCCGCTGGCGGCCGGCGCCTGCGTCGGCGGCTTCTGGCCGATGGGCGACGAGATCGACATCCGCCCGCTGCTGCGCGCCCTGGCGGCGGCCGGGCATCCGCTCGCCCTGCCGGTGACGCCGCGGCGCGGCCTGCCGCTCATCTTCCGCCCCTGGCGCTTCGGCGAGGCGCTGCTGCCCGGCCGCTTCGGCACCTCCGTGCCGGCGGGCGAGGCCGAGGTGATGCCGGATGTGCTGCTGGTGCCGTTGCTGGCCTTCGACCGGCGCGGCGCGCGGCTCGGCTATGGCGGCGGCTATTACGACCGCACCCTGGCCGCCCTGCCGGGGGCGCGCGCCATCGGCGTCGCCTATGCGGCGCAGGAGGTGCCGGCGGTGCCCACCGGCCCCCACGACCAGCCCTTGCCCGGCATCGCGACCGAGGCCGGCTTCATCCGCACCGAAAGGTAGAGAGTTTTGCGCATCCTGTTCCTGGGCGACGTGGTCGGCCGTTCCGGCCGCGACGCCCTGACCGCCGAGCTGCCCGGCCTGCGCGCCCGGCTGAAGGCCGATCTGGTCGTGGTGAACGCCGAGAATGCCAGCCACGGCTTCGGCGTCTCGCCCGACATGGTGCGCGCCTTCCTGGCGGCGGGGGCGGATGTGCTGACCCTCGGCAACCATTCCTGGGACCGCAAGGAGATCATCGGCTTCATCGATGGCGAGCCGCGGCTGATCCGCCCCCTCAACTACCCGCCCGGCACGCCGGGGCGCGGCGCCACGGTGGTCGAGGTGCCCGGCGGCCGCAAGGCGCTCGTCATCAACGCCATGGGCCGGCTGTTCATGGAGCCGCTGGACGACCCGTTCCGCGCCGTGCAGGCGGAGCTGGCGAAGCACACCTTGGGCGCCGGCGGCACGGTGCAGGCCATCCTCATCGACATCCACGCCGAGGCCACCAGCGAGAAGATGGCCATGGCGCACAGCTTCGACGGGCGGGTGAGCCTGGTGGTGGGCACCCACACCCATGTGCCGAGCGCCGACCACCGCATCCTGGAGAACGGCACCGCCTACATGACCGATGCCGGCATGTGCGGCGACTATGACAGCGTGATCGGCATGCAGAAGGGCGGCGCGGCGCTGCGCTTCTGGAAGAAGGTGCCGGGCGAGAAGCTGGCCCCGGCCGAAGGCCCCGCCAGCCTCTCCGGCGTGTTCGTCGAGACGGACGACGCCACGGGGCTGGCGCGGCGGGTGGAGCCGGTGCGCCTGGGGGGGCTGCTCGCCCCCGCCATGCCGGCGGTGTGAATCAGGGGGCGGCGCCGGCCGCCCCGATGGCCTCGCGCGCTGCCCGCTCCTGCGCCAGCCGCTCCTTCTGGGCCTTCAGGAAGCCGCTGGCGGGGAACAGCCGCAGGCCGCGGTCGACCACCGCCTCGGCCTGCCGCCAGCGCCCGTGCTTCTCCAGCCAGCGCGAGAGGTTGAGCATGTAGTAGGGCGAGCGGCCCTTCATCCGGCGGAAGGGCGTGACGTTGAAGGCATGGCCGCGCATGAAGTTCAGCACGGCCGGGCGCAGCAGATGCACCTCCGCCAGCGCCGTCGCGACCGGATGGCCGGTGTGGCGCAGCGAGACATGGGTGAGCTGCGGAAAGGCCGGCTCCACGCATTCCCGCAGCAGCCGCAGGTCGGCATGTTCCAGCCTGTCGGTGCGCGGGACGGGGTCGTAGACCACGGTCACGCGCTTCGCCCGGCTCTCGCCCGCCTCCAGCGGCTCATGCGTGAAGGGCGTGCCCTGTGGCCCGCGCCGGCCCAGGACCTCGGCATAGATCGGGTGCAGGCTGTTGCGGGGGGAGAGGGAGAGGATATCGGCCCGCTGCCCGCGGCCGAAATACAGCGCGGCATAGGCACCGACGCTGGTGCCGTAGAAGCAGATCCGGCGGTAGCGCGACAGGGTCGGCTTCACGGCCTTGTCGAAGGCCTCGCGGCTCATCGACTGGTAGCCGTTGTTGCTGCGCTTCTGCACGCAGATCAGGTCGTAACCCGCGCCGTGCAGCAGCGTCTCGCCGAAGCCGGGGAGGGTGATGTCGGTCTGGTCGTAGCCGGGGAAGGTCACGACGATCGAATCCACCGGAGCCGCCTGACGCACCCGGCGCATGACGACGATGCCGTCATCGTAGAGTATCCGGCCTTTGTTCTGCGCCTTGGGCTGCGGCATGTCGGTCTCGTCTCCGGCTCACGGGCAAGGCGCCGGAATAGGATGCCGCAGGGCATGTGGATAGCGCCGGGCCGGCATGGCGCGGATGCGCCGGCTCAGCCCGGGTCGTGGAAGCCCGCCGCGGCGCCGCCCGCCGGAGCGGGGCGGGTCATCGCGTCAGTAGAGGACCTTGCTCACCAGCGGGGCCGATTCGGCATCGTATTTCCCGGCATCCACCAGCCCGCCGGTGTGGGCGGCCAGCAGCTCGCCCATGCTGGGGGCGGCGCGCGGCCGCTCCCGCTCGCCCCACAGCCTGGCGCGCAGGATGGCGCGCTGGCACTGCATGAACACCTCGCGCACCTCCACCAGCAGCACGGTGGCCGGCACCTGGCCCTGCATGGTGTAGCGCTCGCGCAGCGCCGGGTCGGCGGTGAGGCGGCCGGTGCCCGCCACGCGCAGCGTCTCCCCCGCGCCGGGGACCAGGAAGAGCAGCGCCACCGCCGGGTTGTCGATGATGTCGCGCAGCGCGTCGATGCGGTTGTTGCCGCGGCGGTCGGGCAGGGCGAGCGTCGTCTCGTCCAGCACGTCGATGAAGCCGGGTGCGTCGCCGCGCGGCGTGCAATGGGGGCCGCGCGCGCCGAAGGTGGCCAGCAGGCAGAAGGGGCTGGCGGCGATGAAGCCGGCGGTGTGGGGGTCGATCCGGTCGGCCACCTTCTTCATCACCAGCTCGCGCGGCGGGGTGTAGTGCGCCTGCAGCGCCTCGTGGGTGGTGATGGCGTGGGGGTCGTGGCTCATCATCGGCTCCTGCCCGGGAAGCGGCGGATGCTAGGGCGGCCCTTGCGGAGGGGCAATGCGGAGGGGCCAATGCGGAGGGGCAATCCTGGCGGCCCCCCTCGCATCCGGCGCGCGGCGGCGGTATAGGACCAAACCCCCGGAACATCACGAGAATACCGGAGAAGCAGCGCGTGGCCGGCCATTCCCAGTTCAAGAACATCATGCACCGCAAGGGCGCGCAGGACGCCAAGCGCGCGCGCATCTTCGCCAAGCTGATCCGCGAGATCACCGTCAGCGCCCGCCAGGGCCTGCCGGACCCGGCCGCCAACCCGCGGCTGCGCTCGGCGGTGCAGGCGGCGCGCGTCGCCAACATGACCAAGGACACGATCGACCGCGCCATCAAGAAGGCCAGCGGCGGCGCCGGCGGCGAGGACTATGTCGAGGTGCGCTACGAGGGCTACGGCCCGGCCGGCGTGGCCGTCATCGTCGAGACGCTGACGGACAACCGCAACCGCACCGCCTCCGACATCCGCTCCGCCTTCTCCAAGTATGGCGGCGCGCTGGGCGAGACGGGCTCGGTCTCCTTCCAGTTCGACCGCAATGGGGTGGTGCGCTACCCCGCCGCCGTGGCGGATGCCGACACCATGCTGGAGGCCGCCATCGAGGCCGGCGCCGCCGATGTGGAGAGCGGCGCGGAAGGCCACGAGATCCGCACCGCCATCGAGGACCTGTTCACCGTCCGCGACGCGCTCGAGGAGAAGTTCGGCCCGGCGGAGAGCGCCAGGCTGGAATGGCGCCCCAACATCTCGGTCGAGCTGGATGAGGAGAAGGCGCGCTCGGTGCTGAAGCTGATCGACGTGCTGGACGAGCATGACGACGTGCAGGCGGTGACGGCCAATTTCGAGCTGCCCGAGGCCGTGCTGGCCAAGCTCTCGGCGGAATAGGCGGCCATGAGCGGTGTGGTCCGCCTGCTGGGGCTCGATCCCGGCCTCCAGCACACCGGCTGGGGGGTGGTGGAGAGCAGCGGCAACCGGCTGCGCCACATCGCCGATGGCGTGATCTCCACCACCACCGAGCTCTCCCTGGCCGAGCGGCTGTGCCAGATCCACCGCGCGCTGAACGCGCTGATGGATCTCTGGCGGCCGGAGGAGGCGGCGGTGGAGCACACCTATGTCAACAAGAACCCCGGCGCGGCGCTGAAGCTGGGGCAGGCGCGCGGCGTGGTGCTGCTGGCGCCCGCCATGGCCGGGCTGAAGGTGGCGGAATACCAGGCCATGGAGGTCAAGCGCGCCGTGGTCGGCACCGGCCATGCCGACAAGACCCAGGTGGCCGACATGGTGCGCCGCCTGCTGCCCGGCGCCACGCTGCGCCGCGCCGATGCCTCGGACGCGCTGGCGGTGGCGATCTGCCACGCGCATCACCGCTCCACCAACCTGGTGCTGGCGAAGGTCCGCGCATGATCGGGAAGCTGACCGGACGGCTGGACACGCCGCTGGAGGGTGGCTGCATCTTCGACGTGAACGGGGTGGGCTACCTGATCGCCTGCTCGGCGCGCACGCTCTCCGCCCTGCCGCGCCCGCCCGGCACCGGCTCGCTGCTGATCGAGACGGTGGTGCGGGAGGATGCCATCCTGCTCTACGGCTTCGCCGACGTGGCGGAGCGGGACTGGTACCGGACGTTGACCGCCATCCAGGGCGTCGGGCCCAAGGTGGCGCTGGGGTTGCTCTCGGCGCTGGCGCCGGCCGACCTCGCCCGTGCCATCATGGCCGGAGACAAGGGGGCGCTGACCCGGGCGCCGGGGGTGGGGGCCAAGCTCGCCATCCGTCTCGTTTCCGAATTGCGGGAGAAGGTGGGGGCGCTGCCCACCGGCTCGGGCTTCTCCGTGGCCATTCCGGCGCCGGAGCTGCCGCCGGCCGGCCGCGCGCAGGCGGATGCCATCTCGGCGCTGGTCAATCTCGGCATCCGCCGCCCCGAGGCCGGCGCGGCCGTGGCGCGGGTGACGGAGCGCCTCGGCGACGACGCCGCGCTGGAGGCCCTCATCCGCGAGGCGCTGAAGGAGCTGGCCCCCCGATGAACGCCCCCGGGAGATTCCCTGCCCGCCGCCTCGCCGCCGGGCCACGGCGATCCCTTCACGGCCCTGACCGGCAGCGGACAGAAAAATGAGTGACAGGATTTCGGATCCGCAGCGCAGCGAGGAGGATGCGGCCGAGGCCACCCTCCGCCCGCAGACGCTGGACGACTTCACCGGCCAGAAGGCCTCGCGCGAGAACCTGGCCATCTTCATCCAGGCCGCCCGCACCCGTGGCGAGGCGCTGGACCATGTGCTGCTGCACGGCCCGCCCGGCCTCGGCAAGACCACGCTGGCGCAGATCGTGGCGCGCGAGATGGGGGTGGGGTTCCGCGCCACCTCCGGCCCGGTGCTGCAACGCGCCGGCGACCTCGCCGCGATCCTGACCAACCTGCAGCCGCGTGACGTTCTGTTCGTGGACGAGATCCACCGCCTGCAGCCGGCGCTGGAGGAAACCCTCTACCCGGCGATGGAGGACTTCCAGCTCGACCTGATCATCGGCGAGGGGCCGGCGGCGCGCACGGTGCGGATCGACCTGCCGCCCTTCACCCTGGTCGGCGCCACCACCCGCGCCGGGCTGCTGGCGACGCCGCTGCGCGACCGCTTCGGCATCCCGCTGCGGTTGCAGTTCTACACGCCGGAGGAGCTGCTGCTGATCGTCCGCCGCGGCGCGCAGAAGCTCGGCTTCGCGCTGACCGAGGAGGGGGCGCGCGAGATCGCCAACCGCTCGCGCGGCACGCCGCGCATCGCCGGGCGGCTGCTGCGCCGGGTGCGGGATTTCGCGCTGGTCTCCGGCCAGGCGGCGGACCGTGCCATGGCCGATGCCGCGCTGCACCGGCTGGAGGTGGATGAGCGTGGCCTCGACTCGATGGACCGCCGCTACCTCCGCCGCATCGCCGAGCACCACAATGGCGGGCCGGTGGGCGTCGAGACGCTCGCCGCCGCGCTGGCCGAGGGGCGGGACACGCTGGAGGATGTGGTGGAGCCCTACCTGATCCAGGAGGGCTACGTGCTGCGCACCCCGCGCGGCCGCGTGCTGGGCGATCCCGGCTGGCGGCACCTGGGCCTCGCCCCGCCGGCCGGCAGCCAGCCGGACCTGCTGGGAGGCGGGTTTTGAGCTGGCCGCACCGCCTGCCGGTCCGGGTTTATTTCGAGGATACGGATGCCGGCGGTATCGCCTACCACGCCACCTATCTGCGCTGGGCGGAGCGGGGGCGGACAGAATCGTTGCGTGCCATAAACTTGCCGCATCAACTTCTCATAGCACGTTACTCTTCGATGCTCGTGGTGCGGCGCGTTGAAGTGGAGTATGTGGCCCCCGCCCGCCTCGACGATTCCCTGATCGTGGAAACCCGCGTGCTCCGCTCCGGCGGCGCCTCGGTGGACCTCGCCCAGGAGGTGATCGGCGAGGGGGGCGGGGTCAAGGCGCGGCTCCAGGTCGGTCTGGTCTGTGTGCGGGGGGAGGCTATGCGCCCCGCGCCCATTCCGGAGCCCTGGCGCGGCGTGTTCCGGCAGGCCGCGATGGCGGACGGTCCGGCGAGGGGGCCGGCGGAGACGCCGGCCGGGTAGGAAAAGGAGATTGCCGTGGGTGACAGCGTGACAGCGTCCAACCTCGGCCAGATGGCGCACGATCTGTCCCTCTGGGGCCTGTTCCTGCAGGCGGACTGGGTGGTCAAGACCGTGATGCTGGGCCTGCTGCTGGCCAGCGTCTGGGTCTGGGCCGTGGTGTTCGAGAAGGTGACGAGCCTGCGCCGGGTGAACCGCGCGGCGGACGCCTTCGAGGACCGTTTCTGGTCCGGCGGCAGCCTGGAGGCGCTGCACCAGGCCGAGGGCGAGCGCCCCACCCACCCGATCGCCGCCGTGTTCGGTGCCGCCATGCGGGAGTGGGAGCGCAGCGTCGGCGGTGAGATCGCCACGGTGGGCATGCAGCAGCGCGCCGAGCGCGCCATGACGGTGGCCATCCAGCGCGAGATGGACCGGCTGGAGCGCTGGATGGTGTTTCTGGCCTCGGTGGGGTCGGTCGCCCCCTTCATCGGCCTGTTCGGCACGGTGTGGGGCATCATGAACAGCTTCTCCGCCATCGCCGGCATGCAGAACACCAACCTGGCCGTGGTGGCCCCCGGCATCGCCGAGGCGCTGTTCGCCACCGCCATCGGCCTCGTCGCCGCCATCCCGGCGGTGCTGGCCTACAACAAGATCACCACCGACCTGGCGCGCTTCGCAGCGCGGCTGGAGGGCTTTGCCGCCGAGTTCGGCGCCATCCTCTCCCGCCAGGCCGAGGAGCGGGGCTGACACCATGGGCATGTCCAGCGGAGGCGGGGGCCCGGGGGGCAATGGCCGGCGCGGGCGCTACCGCGCCATGGCCGAGATCAACGTGACGCCGCTGGTGGACGTCATGCTGGTGCTGCTGATCATCTTCATGGTCGCGGCGCCGCTGATGACGGTCGGCGTGCCGATCGACCTGCCCAAGACCAACGCCCAGGCGCTGAACCAGGAGACCGAGCCGCTGACCATCTCGGTCAACGCCGAGGGCCGCATCTTCCTGCAGGAGACAGAAGTGCCGCTGGAGGGCCTCGTGCCGCAGCTCCAGGCCATCATGCGCGAGCAGAAGCCGGGCGAGCAGCAGCGCCGCATCTTCGTGCGCGGCGACCGCGGCATCAACTACGGCCGGGTGATGGAGGTGATGGGCACCGTCTCCTCCGCCGGCTTCACCCGCGTGGCCCTGCTGGCCGAGCAGCCCTCCGGCCGCCCGGCGGCGGTGCAGGCCCCGCAACCGGCGCCCGCGCCACCGCGCCGCTGAGCAGGAATACGGCAACATCGCCATGGCCCGTTCCGGCCTTCGTTTCTGGGCTGCGGTCTCGGCGGCGCTGCACGCGCTGCTGGGGCTGATGCTGCTCATCCGCCTGCCGGGCCGCGAGATCCCGCCGCCGCAGGAAGCCGTTCCCGTCGAGCTGGTGACGCCGGACATGCCGCAGGTGGCGCAGGCGCCGCTGCCGCTGCCCGCGCCCGCCCCGCCGGCCCCCGAGCCCACGCCCAACACCACGACGCCGAGCACCGACCCGGCGCCGACGCCGCCCACGCCGCCGCCGCCACCCCCGCCGCCGCCGCCCGCGCCGACCCCGGCGCCCGCGCCGCCGACGCCCGTGCCGCCCGCCCCGGTGCCGCCGACGCCCACCCCCGCGCCGCAGCAGCAGGCCACGGCGCCCACGCCGCCATTGCCCACGCCGCCGCCGCCCACCCCCGCGCCGACGCCGCCGGCCCCCACGCCGCCCGCGCGCCCGACGCCGGCACCGCCGCCCGACCCGGCGGCCGCGCCTTCGCCCCCCCCGCCGCTGCCGACGCCCCCGCTGCCGGTGCCGCCGCCGCCCGCGCCCACGCCGCCGCAGCCGCAGCAGGCGCAGCCCGAGCGGCCGCAGCCGCCCGAGCGCCCGCAGCCCACGCCGCCGCAGCAGCAGCAGGCCGCGGCCCAGCCCGGCCCGCCGCTGCCCCTGCCGCCGCCGCCCGCGCCGCCGGCGCCGCCCACCCCCGCGCCGGCCGCGCCCAGCACCGCGCCGCCGGCCCGCGAGCCCGCCACCCAGCCGGGCACCGGGCAGACGCCGCCCACGCGCAACACCGCCGAGCGCAGCCAGTCCGTGCTGAGCACGCTGGAGCGGCTGCGCGCCGCGCAGCAGCAGAACGAGCCGCCGCGCGCCCGCACCAATTCGGGCGGGGCGCCGGCCGCCGGCGGCGGCGCGCCCTCCGGCGCCGCGCTGCTGACGGCGGGCGAGGTGCGGGGTGTCTCCGAGCGGATCAGCGAATGCTGGTCGGTCGATGCCGGCATGCTCAATCTTGACCAGATCGTGGTCGAGCTGCGGGTGGACATCGACGCGGGCGGGGTCATACGCAATGTGCGCCCGGCGGGCAGCGTTCCGTCCGAGCCGCGCGCGCGCGCCGTATACGAAAGCGCCCGCCGCGCGTTGCTCGACCAGAAATGCAGCCCGCTGCCCGTGCCACGCGAGAAGATCCCGTCGCTGAACGCCGCGACCTTCCGATTCAACCCGAGGGGCCTCGTCCGATGACCCAGCAGAACCTTTCCCTGTCCCGCCGCCTCGCCCTGATGGGTCTGGGCGGGCTGGTGGGCATGCCGATCCTCGGCGCCGCCTCGCGCGCCCGCGCGCAGGCCCCGGCCCCCGGCGGCACCGCCGCCGGGGGCCAGGTGATCGACATCACCCGCGCCCGCACCGACCCGATCCCGATCGCGCTGCCCGACTTCGCCGGCTCCTCGCCGGCGGCGCAGCAGCTCGGCCAGAACATCACCCGCGTCATCGCCAACAACCTGAAGAACTCCGGGCTGTTCCGGCCGGTGGAGCGCGCCGCCTACATCCAGACGCCGGAGGCCGCCGCCGGCGCGCCCCGCTTCCAGGACTGGCGCGTGATCGGCGCGCAGGCGCTCGTCACCGGCCGCGCCGAGCCGCAGGGCGACCGCGCGCGCATCGAGTTCCGGCTGTGGGAGGTGAATTCCGAGCAGCAGCTCCAGGGCACCGCCTACACCGCCGCCGCCGCCAACTGGCGGCAGATCGCCCACGTCATCTCCGACGTGATCTATGAGCGGATGCTGGGCGAGAAGGGCTATTTCGACACCCGCATCGTCTACATCGCCGAGAGCGGCCCGCGCGACCGGCGCACCCGCCGCCTCGCCATCATGGACCAGGATGGCGAGAACCACCGCTTCCTGACCGATGGCAGCTTCCAGGCCCTGACCCCGCGCTTCCACCCGAATGCGCGGCAGATCGCCTTCATGTCCTACAACAACAACCAGCCGCGGGTTTACCTGTTCAACCTGGACAGCGGCCGGCAGGAGGTGCTGGGCAACTTCCAGGGCATGACCCTCTCGCCGCGCTTCAGCCCGGACGGGCGCAACGTCGTGCTCTCCTCCGCCCGCGGCGGCGACGCCAACATCTATGTTGTGGATCTCGGCTCGCGGCGGGAGCGGCAGCTCACCTCCGGCGGCGGGCTGGATGTCTCCCCCTGCTACTCGCCGGATGGCAGCCAGATCGTCTTCAACTCCGACCGCGGCGGCGACCAGCAGCTCTACGTGATGGACGCCAATGGTGGCGGCGCGCGGCGCATCTCCTTCGGCAATGGCCGCTACGCCACCCCCGTCTGGTCGCCGCGCGGCGACCTGATCGCCTTCACCCGCATCTCCGGCGGCCGCTTCGGCATCGGCGTGATGCGCCCCGACGGCTCGGGCGAGCGCATCCTCTCCGAAGGCTGGGGCATGGAGGGGCCGAGCTTCGCGCCGAACGGCCGGGTGCTGACCTTCTACCGCGAGAGCCCGGCGCGCGATTCCCGCGGCAACGGCTACTCGGCGCGGCTGGCGATGATCGACATCGCCGGCTTCAACGAGCGGCAGGTGATCACCCCCACCGACGCCACCGATCCGAGCTGGTCGCCGCTGTTGTCCTCGTAACCGAAGGTTGATAGACGCCATGCCAGGAGCGATGCGTTTGCCGAAGGGCAACCATTCCTGGCATGCCGGTTTGTCTGCCTTGAACGCGCCTCAATCGCAGCGTAACCGCGGCCGTAATTCGATCTGACACAGGAATCGAAATTATGCAGACCAAGCTTCTTGGCGCTCTTGCCGCCGCCGCCCTTCTCGCCGCCTGCGCGAGCGAGGATACTTCGGGCGCTGCCACCGGCGCCGGCGCTGCCGGCGGTGCCGGCATGGGCGGCCTGGGTGCCGGGCAGATCCGCCCGGGCAGCCAGGAAGACCTGGTCGCCAATGTCGGCGACCGCGTTTTCTTCGACACCGACAGCAGCAGCGTCCGCGCCGACCAGCGCACCACGCTGGAGCGGCAGGCCGCCTGGCTGGCGCAGTACCCGCAGGTGCAGGTCGTGGTCGAGGGTCATGCCGATGAGCGCGGCACCCGCGAGTACAACCTGGCGCTCGGCCAGCGCCGCGCCAGCTCGGCGCGCGACGTGCTGGTGGCGAACGGCGTCTCCTCCGGCCGCCTGAGCGTGATCTCCTACGGCAAGGATCGCCCGGCGGCGCTCGGCTCCTCGGCCGACGCCTGGGCGCAGAACCGCCGCGCGGTGACGGTCGTCCGCTGAGCATGGACCACGCGCGGCCGTGTTGACGCGGTGCGTTGACGCGGGCGCGGGTGGCTGAGAGAAGCGGCGGCACCCGTCTGCGCGGGCGCCGCCGTTTTTCGTTCCGCCGACCATTGCCCTGCTACCGGAAGGACAAGGCCATGTTTCGCAAGTTCCTGCTCCTGGCCCCGCTGCTGCTGCCCCCCATGCTGCTGGCCGCCGGGCCGGCCGCCGCGCAGATGGAGAGCCGTGAGGGCATCGCGTTGCAGAACCAGATCCTGCAGCTGCGGCAGGAGCTGGACATGATGCGGCGGAGCGGCGGCGGTGGCGGCTATGCCGCGCCGGTGCCAATGGCGCCGCCGGCGGGGCGTGGCGGCGTGGCCGGCGGCTCGCCCGAGCTGCTCAGCCAGATGCTGGAGCGGGTGGGCGCGCTGGAGGAGGAGGTGCGCCGGCTGCGTGGGCAGGTGCAGGAATCCGAATACCGCGTCCGCACCACCCAGCAGGCGCTGGAGAAGCTGCAGGGCGACATGGACTACCGGCTGCAGCAGCTGGAGCAGGGGGGCGCCCGCGCCCCGGCCGCCGCACCGGCGCGCCCGGCCCAGCGCAGCGAGGCCGAGCCCGCCCCGGCCGCGCCGCCCGCCGCCGCGGCGCCGCGCACCGCCGAGCGCGCCCTGGCCGATGGCCAGACGGCGCTTTCCCGCCGCGACTACGGCGCCGCCGAGGCCGCGGCGCGCGAGGTGATCGCCGCCCGCAACACCGCCCGCGCGCAGGATGCCCAGATCCTCCTGGGCGATGCCCTGCTCGGCAAGCGGGAGTTCCAGAACGCCGCCCTGGCCTATGACGACGCCTATCGCCGCAACCGCAGCAGCGGCCGCGCGCCCGAGGCGATGCTGGGCCTGGCCAATTCCTTCCTGGGCTTCGGCGCCAAGCGCGAGGCCTGCGCCACGCTGGATGACCTGCGCAGCGAGTTCCCGCGCCTGTCCGGCGGCCTTGCCGACCGCGCCGCCGAGGCCCGCAAGCGCGGCGGCTGCCGCTGATCCTGGAAAGCGGGGGCGCCGCCGGCACCCCGAATTTCGAAGCTCGGCTTGGCGCCCTCGGGCCTTTCGGCCCTGCGCCTCGGATGGCGGTGGGCGTCTCCGGCGGCCCGCATTCCCTGGCCCTGGCGCTGCTGGCCGCGCGCTTCTGCGCCGCGCGCGGCGGCGACGCGCTGGCGCTCATCGTCGATCACGGGCTGCGTGCCGAGAGCGCGGCGGAGGCCGCCTGGACGGCCCGCACCCTGGCCGGGCGCGGCATCGCCTCCGAGATCCTGACCCTGGGCCTGCCGCGTGGCCCCGCCCTGCAGGAGCGCGCCAGGGCGGGCCGCCTCGCCGCGATGCTGGCGCGTTGCGGCGCGTTGGGCCGGCCCTGGCTGCTGCTCGGTCAGCACCGCATGGACCAGGCGGAGACGGTGCTGTTCCGCGCCCTGCGGGGCAGCGGCGCGGCGGGCCTCGCCGGCATGGCGCCCTGGCGCGCGGCGGAGGCGGCGGTGATCCTGCGCCCGCTGCTGGGCCTCCCCCCGGTGGCGCTGGAGGCGCTGCTGCGGCGCGAGGGCCTCTCCCCGCTGCGCGACCCCTCCAACACCGACCCGCGCTTCACGCGCGCCGTCCTGCGCGCCGCCCTGGCGGACCCGGATGGCACCGGACCGCGCGTCGCCGCTCTGGCCCGCGCGGCGGCGGCCTTCGCCCGGCGCCGCGCGCAGCAGGAGGCGGCGGTGGCGGAGCGCCTCGCCGGCGCTCTCCATCTGGCCCCGGAAGGCTGGGCGCGGCTGGACGCGGCGGCGCTGGGTCGGGACGCGGTGGCGGCCTCCGCCCTGGCGGCGCTGCTGCGGCTGCTCTCTGGCGCCGAGCACGCTCCGGCTTCGGCGGCGGTGCGGGCCCTGCTGCCGCGTGGGCAGGGCACGCTGCACGGGGTCCTGTGGTCGGGCGGGGTGCTGTGCCGGGAGCCCGCCGCCTGCGCGCCGCCGGTTCCGGCCGCACCGGGGGCGATGTGGGATGGCCGCTGGCGCCTGCGGGCCACCTGGCGGGCGCCGGAGGCAGAGGAGGGGTTGTGGCTCGGTGCGCTGGGCGGGGCGGGGGCGGCGGCCCTGCCGCGCGCTGTGCGGCGTGGCCTGCCGGCGCGGGTGCTGGCCGGGCTGCCGGCGCTGTGGCGGGGCGGGGAGGCGGTCTCGGTCCCGCCGCTCGGCCTCGGATGGCCGGTGGCTGCCGATTTTGCTCCCTCTGGCGGGCCGTTGTGCGCCTATAAATAACGCCGGTGCAAGATGACGTGCGCGGCAAGGTTTCAGAATGGTGCCGGGCGCCCTATCTTGTCATGGCGCTGGGCCAGGATGCCTCCTCGGGCCGGCACACGGATGGGAACCGCACGGTGAACAATTTCGGCCGCAATCTGGCGCTCTGGGTGATCGTGGCGCTGCTGCTCGTGGCGCTGTTCAATCTCTTTCAACCTTCTTCCTCCACCCGCCAGACCGGCCAGCAGGTCGCCTACAGCGACTTCCTGAACGAGGTGAATGGCGGCCGGGTGCGGGACGTGACCATTCAGGGCCGCACCCTCACGGGGCAGCTTTCGGACGGCCGCACCTTCAGCACCTACACGCCCGAGGACCCCGCCCTGGTCAGCCGCCTGACCGACAAGGGCGTGCGGGTGGTGGCCAAGCCGGAGGAGAGCGACGTCAACCCGCTCTTCCACTACCTCCTCTCCTGGTTCCCGATGCTGCTGCTGATCGGCGTCTGGATCTTCTTCATGCGCCAGATGCAGGGCGGCGGCGGCCGGGCCATGGGCTTCGGCAAGAGCCGCGCCCGGCTGCTGACCGAGAAGCAGGGCCGCGTCACCTTCGAGGACGTGGCCGGCATCGACGAGGCCAAGGGCGAGCTGGAGGAGATCGTGGACTTCCTGCGCGACCCGCAGAAGTTCCAGCGCCTCGGCGGCAAGATCCCGAAGGGCGTGCTGCTGGTGGGCCCGCCCGGCACCGGCAAGACGCTGCTCGCCCGCGCCATCGCCGGTGAGGCGAACGTGCCCTTCTTCACCATCTCGGGCTCCGACTTCGTCGAGATGTTCGTGGGCGTCGGCGCCAGCCGCGTGCGCGACATGTTCGAGCAGGGCAAGAAGAACGCCCCCTGCATCATCTTCATCGACGAGATCGACGCGGTGGGCCGCCACCGCGGTGCCGGCCTCGGCGGCGGCAACGATGAGCGCGAGCAGACCCTGAACCAGATGCTCGTGGAAATGGACGGCTTCGAGGCGAATGAGGGCGTCATCCTCATCGCCGCCACCAACCGGCCGGACGTGCTGGACCCGGCGCTGCTGCGCCCCGGCCGCTTCGACCGCCAGGTGGTGGTGCCCAACCCCGACGTCTCGGGCCGCGAGAAGATCCTCCGCGTCCACATGCGGAAGGTGCCGCTGGCCTCCGACGTCGATCCCAAGACCATCGCGCGCGGCACGCCGGGCTTCTCGGGCGCCGACCTCGCCAACCTCGTCAACGAGGCGGCGCTGCTGGCCGCCCGCTCGGGCCGCCGCACCGTCGGCATGCACGAGTTCGAGATGGCCAAGGACAAGGTGCTGATGGGCGCCGAGCGCCGCAGCCTGGTGATGTCGGACGACGAGAAGAAGATGACGGCCTATCACGAGGCCGGCCATGCCCTCGTCGCCCTGCACGAGCCGGAATGCGACCCCGTCCACAAGGCCACCATCATCCCGCGCGGCCGGGCGCTGGGCCTCGTCATGTCCCTGCCCGCGGGCGACCGCTACAGCAAGCATAAGAGCAAGCTGAAGGCGGAGCTGGCGATGGCCATGGGCGGCCGCGTCGCCGAGGAGCTGATCTTCGGCGCCGACAAGGTCTCGAACGGCGCCTCGGGCGACATCAAGATGGCCACCAACCAGGCCAAGATGATGGTCACCGAGTGGGGCATGAGCGAGAAGCTCGGCATGATCGCCTATGGCGACAACAGCCAGGAGGTCTTCCTCGGCCACTCCGTGACGCAGTCGAAGAACGTCTCGGAGGCCACCGCGCGGGAGATCGACAGCGAGGTGCGGGCGATCATCGACGACGCCTATGCCCGCGCCAAGCACACGCTGCAGACCAACATCGAGGAGCTGCACGCCCTGGCCAAGGGCCTGCTGGAATACGAGACCCTTTCGGGCGACGAGATCCGGCAGGTGATCAAGGGCGAGCCGGTGGTGCGCAACCGCCCCGACGAGCCGACCGCCGCCGGCCGCGGCAGCGTGCCCAGCTCCGGCCGGCCGACGCGGCCGGGCGGCTTCGGCAACCCGGCGCCGCAGCCGGGCGCCTGAGGCGCCCCTGGTCCTGCGGCGGGAAGCTGCGATAAGGAAAGGGCTCCGGAGACGGGGCCCTTTTTCTTTGGCCGGTCGCGAGGGACGGGAAGATGGTCGAACGTTGGATCGAGCCGGCCGGCCTGCTGCATGGGCCGGTGGCACTCCAGGCGGTGCGCGACGGGCACGCCCTGCCGCTGGCCGGCGGCCCCGCCGCCTTCCCGCTGGCGCGGCTGATCGAGGAGGGGCGGGACCTCGGCATCCACCCCGTCGCGGAACTGCCCGGCGATGGCTGGGAGGCGCTGCTGCCGCCGCTGACGCGCCGCCCTCTGCCCTTCGCCGGCCTGCCGAACGATCGCCCGCTGGTGATGGGCATCCTCAACACCACGCCCGACAGCTTCTCCAATGGCGGGCAGCACCTCGACCCGCGCGCTGCCATCGCCGCCGGCCACGCCATGCTGGAGGCGGGGGCGGACATCCTCGACATCGGCGGCGAGAGCACGCGCCCCGGCGCCCCGCCCGTCGGCCCGGAGGAGGAGATGGCGCGGGTGCTGCCCGTGGTGCGGGAACTGGCCAAGGCGGCGGTGGTGAGCGTGGACACCCGCCACCCCGCCACCATGCGCGCCGCCCTGGATGCGGGGGCCGAGATCATCAACGACGTCACCGCGCTGCGGCAGGAGCCCGCCTCCATCCGGGTGGTGCAGGAGGCACGGGCGCCGGTGGTGCTGATGCACATGCCGGTGCTGGACCCGCGCCGCATGCAGCAGGAGACGAACTACGCCGATGTGGTGCTGGAGGTGGCCCGCTTCCTGCGCCAGCGGGTGGAGACGGCCGAGGCGCTGGGCATCCCGCGCGGGCGCATCGCCATCGATCCCGGCCTCGGCTTCGGCAAGACGGGGGCGCAGAACCTGCTGCTGATGCAGCGCCTGCCGCTGCTGGCGGGCATCGGCTGCCGCATCCTGGTCGGCGCCTCGCGCAAGTGCTTCATCGGCCAGGTGACGGGGGTGGAGGAGGCGGCCGGGCGGCTGGCCGGCAGCCTGGCCGTCGCCCAGGCCGCGGCCAGCGCGGGGGCCAGCATCCTGCGCGTGCACGACGTGGCCGAGACGGTGCAGGCGCTGCGCATGTGGCGCGCCTGCACCGACGGCGCCGCGGCCGAGCTGGGCTGAGGGCGGCCTCGCTTGCGCGCGGCCTCCCGGCGCCGCTACAGCAACCCACGGGGATTGGAGAGGAAGCCCGGCATGAGTGAAGCGGTGCGCCGCCTGTTCGGCACGGACGGCATCCGGGGTGTCGCCAACCGGGCGCCGATGGACGCCTCCACGGCGCTGCGCCTCGGCCAGGCCGCCGGCCGCTTTTTCAATCGCGGCGCCCACCGGCACCGCGTCGTCATCGGCAAGGATACGCGCCTCTCGGGCTACATGCTGGAGCCGGCGCTGACGGCGGGCTTCGTCGGCGCGGGCATGGACGTGGTGCTGGTGGGGCCGCTGCCGACGCCCGCCATCGCCATGCTGACGCGCTCCCTGCGGGCCGACCTCGGCGTGATGATCTCGGCCAGCCACAACCCGTTCGAGGACAACGGCATCAAGCTGTTCGGCCCCGACGGGCTGAAGCTCTCCGATGCCGAGGAGGCGGAGATCGAGGCGCTGATGGCGGGCGATCTCTCCGCCCAGCTCGTCGGCCCCTCCCGCCTCGGCCGCGCCAGCCGGCTGGAGGATGCGCCGGGCCGCTACATCGAGGCGGTGAAGGCGAGCTTCCCCAAGGGCCGCAGCCTCTCCGGCATGCGCATCGTCGTCGATTGCGCCAATGGCGCCGCCTACAAGGTGGCGCCCACCGTGCTGTGGGAGCTGGGCGCCGAGGTGGTGCCGGTGGGCGTTGCGCCGGACGGCTTCAACATCAACCGCGAATGCGGCTCCACCGCCCCTGCCCGCATGGCCGAGCTGGTGCGCGAGCGCCGCGCCGACCTCGGCATCGCCCTCGATGGCGACGCCGACCGCCTGGTGCTGGCCGACGAGAAGGGCCAGATCATCGATGGCGACCAGATCCTGGCCGTGGTGGCGCAGTCCTGGGCGAGGCAGAAGCGGCTGCACGGCAAGGCGGTGGTGGCCACCGTCATGTCCAATCTCGGGCTGGAGCGCTTCCTGAAGGGGCAGGGGCTGGAGCTGCTGCGCACCAAGGTGGGGGACCGCTACGTCTCCGAGCGGATGCGCGAGACGGGCTGCAACCTCGGCGGCGAGCAGTCCGGCCACATGATCCTGAGCGATTTCGGCACCACGGGCGACGGGCTGGTGGCCGCGTTGCAGGTGCTGGCCGTGCTGGCGGAGGAGAGGCGGCCGGCCAGCGCCATCTGCCGCTGCTTCACGCCGCTGCCGCAGCGCCTAGTGAATGTCCGCTACGCCGGCGTGAGCCCGCTGAAGGACGCCGCCGTGCAGGAGGCGATCACCGCCGCCGAGGCGCGGCTCGCCCAGCGCGGCCGGGTGCTGATCCGCGCCAGCGGCACCGAGCCGGTGATCCGCGTGATGGCCGAGGCGGAGGAGGAGGCGTTGGTGGAGGAGACGGTGCAGGGCCTTGCCGCGCTGATCCGCGCCCGCGCCGCCGCCGGCGCCGTGGCCGAGCGCCCCGCGCCCGACGCCACGGTGGAGGGCGGCGCGTGATGCGGGGGCGCGTCCTCATCATCGCCGGCTCCGATTCCGGGGGCGGCGCCGGCATCCAGGCGGACATCAAGGCCTGCACCGCCCTCGGCGCCTATGCGGCCACCGCCATCACGGCCCTGACGGCGCAGGACACGCTGGGCGTCCATGCCGTCCATGGCGTGCCGCCCGATTTCATCCGCCTGCAGATCCGCCTCAGCCTCGAGGATATCGGCGCCGACGCGCTGAAGACCGGCATGCTGGCCGATGTGCCGACCATCGAGGCGGTGTGCGACGCGGTCACGGCGCATGGGCGCGGCATCCCGCTCGTCGCCGACCCGGTGATGGTGGCCAAGGGCGGCCATGCCCTGCTGGCGCCGGAGGCGGTGGAGACGCTGCGCCGCCGCCTGCTGCCGCTCGCCGCCCTGCTGACGCCCAACCTGCCGGAGGCCGAGGTCATCACCGGCCAGACGGTCTCCACCGTGGCGGAGATGAAGGCGGCGGCGCGGCGGATGCTGGCGATGGGCACCCCCGCCGTGCTGCTGAAGGGCGGCCACCTGCCGGGCGAGACGCTGGTGGACGTGCTGGCCACCGCCGAGGGCATCTCGACCTTCGAGAGCCCGCGCATCGACAGCCGCCACACCCATGGCACGGGCTGCACCCTGGCCTCGGCCATCGCCGCCGGGCTGGCGCAGGGGATGCCGATGCGGGACGCGGTGGCGCGCGGCCGCGCCTATGTGCAGGCGGCGCTGCGCTCCGCGCCCGGCCTTGGCCGTGGCCACGGGCCGCTGAACCATGCGGTGACGCTGGACCCGGCGCGACTCGCAACCCTGGCATGACGCGGCGCCGCCTTCGCGCCTGCGGCATGGCTCGGGCAAGCTGGGCCGCGACAACGCCCGGACCGAGCCGCCATGAGCCTGCCGCCCCCGCCCACCACCCCGCCGCCTGACCGGCTGCCGCGCAGCGTCCCGGTCTATCAGGTGGATGCCTTCGCCGAGCGCCCCTTCGCCGGCAACCCCGCCGCCGTGGTGCCGCTCGATGCCTGGCTGCCGGATGCGCTGATGCAGGCCATGGCGGCCGAGCACAATCTCAGCGAGACGGCCTTCTTCGTCCCCGATGGCCCAGGCCAGTGGCATCTGCGCTGGTTCACCCCCACCACGGAGGTGGCGCTCTGCGGCCATGCCACCCTGGCCACCGCCTTCATCCTGGCCAGCGAGATGGGGCAGGAGGGGGCGCTGCGCTTCCGCACCGCCTCCGGCATCCTCGGTGTCAGCCGGGAGGGGGAGCGCTTCGTGCTGGACTTCCCGGCCAACCCGCCGCGCCGCGCCGCCTGCGCGCCGCAGGGCCTCGCCGCCGCCCTCGGCGCCGTGCCGCGCGAGGTGTGGAAGGCGCGGGACTGGATCTGCCTGTTCGACAAGGCCGAGACGGTGCGCGCCCTGGCGCCGGACCACAACCGCATCGCCACCCTGCCGGACCCCGGCGCCGCCGGCTCCCGCGTCATCGCCACCGCGCCGGGGGATGACGGGGTGCACGACATCGTCTCGCGCTACTTCGCCGCCCGCGTCGGCATCAACGAGGATGCGGTGACGGGGGCGGCGCATGTGCAGCTTGTGCCGCTCTGGGCGGAGCGGCTGGGGCGGGAGCAGCTGGTCTGCCGGCAGGCCAGCGCGCGCGGCGGCACGCTGTGGTGCGAGCGGGCGGGGGAGCGTATCCGCATGGGCGGGCACGCCGTGCTCTACGCCCGCGGCAGCGTGGTGCTGCCGCCCGCTTGATCGTGGCGGCCGGCGGGCGCAAACCCGCCCCGCCTTCCTGAAGCAGTGAGTCCCGATCGCATGGCGCAGCCCCAACCCAAGCCGACCCGCCGCCCGGCCAATCCGTGCTTCTCCTCCGGCCCCTGCGCCAAGCGGCCGGGCTGGTCGCTGGCGGCGCTGGAGGGCGCGCTGCTCGGCCGTAGCCACCGCGCGAAGGACCCCAAGGCGCGGCTGGCCGAGGTCATCGCCCTGTCCCGCTCCGTGCTGCGCATGCCGGAGGGCTGGCGCCTCGGCATCGTGCCGGCCTCGGACACGGGGGCGGTGGAGATGGCGCTGTGGTCGCTGCTCGGGCCGCGCGGGGTGGATGTGCTGGCCTGGGAAAGCTTCTCCGCCGAATGGGCCAACGACATCACGAAGCAGCTCCGCCTGCCGGATGTGCGGTTGATCCAGGCGCCCTACGGCCAGCTGCCCGACCTCGCACGGGTGGACCCGGCACGGGATTGCGTCTTCGTCTGGAACGGCACCACCAGCGGCGTGCGCCTGCCCGATGCCGGCTGGATCAGCGCGGAGCGCGAGGGGCTCGCCATCTGCGATGCCACCTCCGCCGCCTTTGCCATGGAGCTGGACTGGCGGAAGCTCGATGTCGTCACCTGGTCCTGGCAGAAGGTGCTGGGCGGCGAGGCGGCGCACGGCATGCTGGCCCTCTCGCCGCGCGCGGTGGAGCGCCTCGAATCCCACAGCCCCGCCTGGCCGCTCCCGAAAATCTTTCGCCTGACCAAGGGCGGCCGGCTGATCGAGGGCATCTTCCAGGGCGACACCATCAATACCCCCTCCATGCTCTGCGTCGAGGATGCGCTGGATGGGCTGCGCTGGGCCGAGGGCATCGGCGGCCTGCCGGCGCTGGTGGCGCGCTCCGAGGCCAATCTCGCCGCCGTGGCGGAGTGGGTGGCGGGGCAGGACCGCTTCGCCTTCCTGGCCGAGCGGCCCGAGACCCGCTCCTGCACCTCCATCTGCCTGAAGCTGGTGGCGCCGTGGTTCGCCGCGCTCGACGAGGCCACCCAGGCCCGGGCCACGAAATCCCTGGCCGCGCGGCTGGAGGCCGAGGGGGCCGGGCTGGACGTGGCGCCCTATCGCGATGCCCCGCCCGGCCTGCGCCTGTGGGGCGGCGCCACGGTGGAGACGGACGACCTGCGCGCCCTGCTGCCCTGGGTGGACTGGGCCATGGATGCGGTCGAGGCCGAGTTCCGCCCGGCTTGAGGCCTGGGAGGCAGGGCTGTTTTGCGGAACAGCCTGCCTCCCTGGCGCGTGAGCGCGGAAATATCTTCTGCCTTTCAGGAAAAGGCAGAATGGGTTTCTGAATCGCGCCCCCGCCGCCGCCTATTTCGGTAAGAACGCCTGACGCAAATTCCCTACCCTGTGGCCACGGATCAACGCCGAGGCCACAGCCATGCGTCTGGCATCATCGCTCGCCAACAGCCCCTCCGGGCCACGCTGGGTCCTGGTGTTCCTGTTCCTCTGCGCGCCGCTGCTCTTCGCCAGCAACATGGTGGCGGCCCGCTGGCTGAGCGGCTCCGTGCCGCCGGTGACGCTGGGCTTCGGCCGCTGGCTGGTGGCGGCGCTGGTGCTGCTGCCGGTGGTGTGGGCGCCGCTGCGGCAGGGCGCGCTGCGGCAGGCGCCGCCCGGGGTGCTGGCGCTCCTGGCGCTGCTCGGCGGCGTGGTCAGCGTGGCGCCGCAATACGGCGCGGCGGCCTATACCAGCGCCGGCAACATCGCCCTCATCGCCGCCATGTCGCCGCTGCTGGTGGCGCTGATTGAGCGGGTTGTCTGGGGGGTGCGGCTGCGGCTCTCCGTGGTGGCGGGCATCGCCTGCGCCTTCACCGGCATCGCCGTCGCCACCTTCCGGGGCGATCTCGCCGCGCTGCTGCGGCTGGAGTTCAACCCGGGCGACGCGTTGATGTTCTTCGCCATCCTGGCCTGGGCCGGCTACACGGCGCTGCTGCGGCACCGCCCGGTGGCGCTGCCGCCGCTGCTGCTGCTGTGGGCGGTGGCGGCGGGCGGCGCGCTCGGCATGGCGCCGCTGATGCTGCTGGAATGGTCCAGCCTCGGCGTGCCGCACCTGGGCGTGCGGGCGGTCTGGGGCATGCTGTTCCTCGGCCTGGTGGCGGGGGTGGGGGCCTATGGCGCCTTCGCGCGCGTCGTCAGCCAGGTCGGCGCCGCCCGGGCCAGCATGTCCATGTACCTGATCCCGGCCTATGCGCTGGCGCTGGGCGCCATGCTGCTGGGCGAGAGCCTGCATGGCTACCACGCCGTGGCCATGGCGCTGGTGCTGGGCGGGGTGGCGCTGGGCACGCTGCGCCCCCGCCCCCTGTCGACATGAGCCGCCGCCGCCCCAGATAAGCCTGGCCGGGCAGGTTCCGTCCGGCCGGGAAACGGGAGGGAGAGACATGGCGACGAACCGGTTGCTGCCACGCCTGGCAGGTGGCTTCGCGATGATGGTGCTCGGCGCCTCCGGGGCGGCCGCCCATCATGGCTGGTCCTGGGCGGAATCGGAGCAGATGGAGCTGCGCGGCACCGTCCGCGAGGTGCGGATCGGCCCGCCGCACCCCACCCTGCGGGTGGAGACCGCCGATAACGGCGTCTGGACCGTGGAACTCGGCAATCCCTCGCAGACTCAGCGGGCGGGCTTCGCCGAAGGCTCGGCGAAGGTTGGCGACAGCATCACCGCCATCGGCAACCGCGCCCGCGAGGGCGACGAGAAGCGGATGAAGGCCGTGCGCCTGCGCACCGCCGACCGCACCTACGACATCTATCCGGAGCGCATCCGCGGCAACTGAGGGCGCGGCCTTGGAATGGATCGAGGCCCTGGCGGCCTGGCCGGGGGCCGCGCTGCGGCGCTCGGCCATCGCCTACCCGCTGGCCAATGCGGCGCATATCCTGTCGATCGGGGTGCTGCTGGGCGCCATCGCCACGCTGGACCTGCGGCTGCTGGGAGTGTTCCGCGGCGCGCCGCTGGTGCATCTGGCCGGGCCGCTGGCGCGGATGGCGGGGTGGGGGCTGGGCTTCGCGCTGCTCACCGGGCTGCTGCTGTTCAGCGTCTCGCCCGGCGCCTATCTCGGCAACGCCGCCTTCCAGGTCAAGCTGGCCCTGGTGCTGGCCGGCACGCTGAACGCGCTGGCGCTGCACCGCGGCGCCCCCTGGCGCCGCGCCCTGGCGGAGGGCGAGACGGGCGCCGCGCTGCGCGTGGCGGCGCTGCTCTCGCTGCTGGTCTGGACGCTCGCCGTGCTGGCGGGGCGGTGGATCGGCTTCCTCTGAGTTGACGCCCGGCGCCGGGCCCGCGCAGATGGGCTGCTCCCGCGCCCGGGGGTCAGGAGCGCACGCCATGCCCGTAGCACCGGAAGAGGATTTCCCCCGCGCCGTCCTGGTGCCCGAGCTGCTGGTCGCCAGCCTCGGGGCCAGCCTGCGCTTCTGGCGCGACCTGTGCGGCTTCCGGGTGGCCTATGCGCGGCCCGACGAAGGCTTCGCCTATCTCGACCGCGGCGGCGCGCAGGTCATGCTGGAGGAACGGGGCAGGGGAAGGAACTGGATCACCGGCCCGCTGGAGGCGCCGCTTGGCCGGGGGCTGAACCTGGAGATCATGGTGCCCACCCTCGCGCCGGTCCTGGAGGCGCTGGAGCACGAGGGCTGGCCGCTCTTCGTGCCGCCCGAGGAGAAATGGTACCGGGCCGGGGAAGCCGAGCTGGGCGTGCGGCAGTTCCTGGTGCAGGACCCGGATGGCTACCTGCTCCGCTTCTCCGCGCCGCTCGGCCGGCGGCCATGGGCCGGGCCGGAGGCGTAGGGCCGCATTTTCCGCGCCCCGCGCCGTGCCCCGCGCGCCCCGATCCGCTATAGCTCCGCGCCCTGAACAGGCGGAGCCCGGGATGACAGTGGAATGACGGTCGGCATCGACATGGGCAGGACGACGGCGGGGCAGGCGGGGATGCTCGACCTGGAGGAGCTGCTCGCCACCCGTCTTCTCGTGCAGGGCAATTCCGGCTCCGGCAAGTCGCACCTGCTGCGTCGGCTGATGGAGCAGTCCGCCCCCTGGGTGCAGCAGGCGGTGATCGACCCGGAGGGCGACTTCGTCAGCCTGGCCGACCGCTTCGGCCATCTGGTGATCGACGCCTCCCAGCACACTGAAGGCGCCTTGCAGCGCGCCGCCGACCGCGTGCGGGCGCACCGCGTCTCGGTGGTGCTGAACCTCGAGGGGCTGGATGCGGACGGCCAGATGCGCCACGCCGCGGCCTTCCTCGGCGGGCTGTTCGATGCCGAGCGCGACTACTGGTCGCCGATGCTCGTGGTGGTGGACGAGGCACAGCTCTTCGCCCCCGCCGCCGCCGGCGAGGTGTCGGACGAGGCGCGGCGGGCCTCGCTCGGCGCCATGGCCAACCTGATGTCGCGCGGGCGCAAGCGGGGGCTGGCCGGCATCATCGCCACGCAGCGCCTGGCCAAGCTGGCCAAGAACGTGGCCGCCGAGGCCAGCAACTTCCTGATGGGCCGCACCTTCCTCGACATCGACATGGCCCGCGCCGCCGACCTGCTGGGCATGGAGCGCCGCCAGGCGGAGATGTTCCGCGACCTGCCGCGCGGCAGCTTCGTGGCGCTCGGCCCGGCGCTCTCCCGCCGGCCGCTGGCCATCCAGATCGGGCCGGTGGAGACGGAATCGCGCGGCACCAATCCGGGGCTGGTGCCGCTGCCGCAGACCGCGCCGGAGGATGCCCGCGAGCTGATCCTGGCCGCCACGGCGGAACCCGAGGCGCCGCGCCCGCCGCCGCGCCGCGCCCCCGCGCCGCCGCCGCCCGACATCCTGGCGCAGCTCGCCCAGGCCCGCCCCACCATGCCCGCCCCGCGCGCCGAGCCGGAGCCGACGCCCGACGAACGCGCCGCCCGCAAGCGGAGGCTCGACGAGATCCTGCGTCAGGTGCTGGCGGAGCCGGAGGCGTCCTTCCGCAGCACCTCCGTGCTGTACCAGGATTTCCTGGTGCGGCTGCGCATCCATGCCGTGCCCGGCAAGCCGCCGGAGATCCCCGCCTTCCGCCGCATGCTGGCGGTGGCGCGCGCCGGCATCAGCGCCGAGGCGGCGGAGGGCGAGGAATGGCAGCAGGCCGAGGCCCGCGCCGGTGCCCTGCCGGAGGACATGCAGGGCGTGTTCCTGATGCTGGCCCGCGCCGCGCTGGAGCGGCTGCCCTGTCCGCCGGACGCGGCCATCGCCCAGGCCTATGGCACGCGCTCCGTGGGGCGGGCGCGGCGGGTGCTGGCCTATATGGAGGAGCAGGGGGCCATCGTGCTGCGGCCGGACGCGCAGGGGCGGCGCATCCTGGCGCTGGTGGGCCTTGGCTGGGAGACGGCGCCGGGCGATCCCGGCGCCGCCGTCTGATCAGAGCAGGATTTCCACCAGCGAGGCGACCTTCTGCCCCAGCTCCCGCGTGGCATCGAAGAAGGTGACCACCTGGTAGGTGGCGACGAACCCGGCCGCGTAGAACAGGCCGGGCGAGAGGCGCTGGAAGCGCAGCGCCCCCTCGAACAGCCGGCGGGTGAGGCCCGAGCGTATCACCAGCGCCGCCACCGCCAGCCCCAGCACCGCCCCGCCCAGGATGTCGCTGGGATAATGGAAGCCGGCATAGACGCGCGGGATGCAGGCCACCACCAGCGCCCACAGGAAGGCCAGCGCGCCCAGCCTGCGCGAGGCCATGAAGATGCCGAGCGCCATGGCGAAGGTCATGGCCGCGTTGTCGCTGGGGAAGGAGCTGTAGTTGGCCAGGTAGCCTTCCTCCAGCCCCAGCAGCGCGTTGATCCCGAGGTCGAGGTTGTGGATGGGGCGCGGCCGCTCCCACATCACGTTCTGCACCAGGCGGGAGAGCAGCGCGGCCAGGATGGCGCCGCCCAGCCCGGCGAAGGCCAGGTAGCGGCCGTCCCGCCGGCGGGGGCCGAGATCGGTGAACCACATCCACCAGTAAGCGGCGACGAAGGGCGCCGTCTTGAACAGGTGATTGTTGGTCAGGGTGAAGATGATCCGGTCGGCGGCGAAGCTCTCGCCGGCAAAGCCGTTGAAGAAGTGGAGAACCCAGAGGTCCAACGCCTGCAGCATACCCGTTCTTATCCTTGGGCCCGCATTCTGGGCTGCGTGTTGCGCCGCCATGGTCCGGTTTTGCTCGGCACGTTCCGGACCACGGATTGTCAGGGCCGGGCCGTCCTGCCCGCCATTGTCCTGAAACAATTCCGTCACAATGGGGAAGCCAAACGAAGCTTGGCAAGAAGAGCGGGAGGCATGACCGGTCACAGCGTGGTCAGGGCCGTCTCAGCGGGGCGGCACGACGCCTCGTGCAACCGCCTCGAATTCGCTACGCCTGGTTGCGAAGCGCGTCTTCTCTTCTGTGCATACAGTTGTGGTGCGGCCGCGGGGCGTTTCCACGATAGCAAAAAGCGTGCGCAATTCCTGGCCGCGTTGCGGAAGGTCGGGACGCGGGCGCAAATCGGCCACCAGCAGGACGCCTTCATGGCCGCTGTGGGCGAAGGATTCCACGCTGATCACGTTGTAGAGCGGTTGGAGCGTGGCCATCAGCACGCGCTGCCATCCCGGCGCACGGGCGAGGCGGTTCAGGTCCTCCTGGCGCAGCGATTCGTTTTGCGGCGCGGGCACGAAGGCAACCTGGCAGCCGGTGTCGCTGTCCTGCGGGCGGCGCACCGCCATGCGGGCCTGCTGCGCGCCCTGCACCGCCATGGGTGTCGCGGCATAGCCGGGCGGCGGATCGACGGCGAGGCCGGTGGCGGCATCTCGCAGGGGCTGGGCGGCGGCCGGCGCCGCCACCGACAGCGTGGCCAGCAGGAAAGCCGCGGCCGGAAAGGTTCTCATGCCGCGCAGGGAAGGCCCGGCGGGCCGGGCTGTAAAGGCCGGCACCGTCGCAGGGCCGGCTAGTCCGCGCGGGGTGGCTGGTCCGCCGGCTGTGCGAGGGCGTCGCGCACCACGGAGCGGAACTCGCGCCGGTGCAGCTCCCGCAGCACCAGCAGGCTGCTCAGGATCAGCGCCACGGGGTGCAGGATCCAGGCCAGCGCGGCCAGCCCGAAATAATAGGCGCGCAGCCCCGTGTTGAAGTGCCGCGCGGCGCGGTTGGCCACCTCGGCCGCCACCAGCGCCTGCGGGATGGCCGCCGCCGTGCGGTCCAGCCCGCCCACGCAGATGCTGCAGTAGTTGAACTGCCGCAGCGCCCAGGTCAGTTCGAAGAAGGCGCGCACGAAGATGAAGATGAGCAGGAAGATCCGGATCTCCCAGGCCGCGTCGTCGGGCGGCACCTCGGCGAAGGGCACGGCGCCGAAGACGCGGCGGCCGAGATCCGGCGTGCCCAGTATCGCCACCAGCGCGCCCAGGATGAAGATGCTGGTGTTGGCCAGGAAGGAGGTGGAGGTCATCAGGTTGCCGATGATGCTGATATCGGCGATCCGGTTCTCCCGCTCCGGCACCTGCCGCATCCAGCGGCGGCGGTGCTCGTCCATCGCGGCGATGACGCTGCGGGCACGGATGCTGGGCACCCGGTCCACCACGGCGGAATAGCCGATCCAGCAGGCGGTGAAGACGGCGAGGGCGAGCCAGTCGAGGGCGGTCAGCGGCAGGAGCATGACCCGCTGCATAGCATTGCCGTGACCCCTGCCGCAGCCCTCCAGGCGTGGCTTGTGGCGGGCGGCCTGGCGGGCCAAGCCGGGGCGCAACCATCCGCCGGAACCCTTCATGCCGATTCCCCCTGATCCGCGCGCGGCGCGGCTGGCCATCCGCCTCGTCTTCCTGGCCAATGGCGCGGTGCTGGCGGGCTGGGCGCCGCTGGTGCCGCTGGCCAAGGCGCGGCTGGGGCTGGATGAGGGGCAGCTCGGCCTGGTGCTGCTGGCGCTCGGCGCGGGCGCGATCCTGGCCATGCCGCTGGCGGGGATGCTGATCGCGCGGCATGGCAGCCGGGCGGTGAGCATCGCGGCCGGGCTGGCCTTCGCCGCGCTGCTGCCGCTGCTGGCGCTGGCGCCCGACTCGCCCGCGCTGGGGGCGCCGCTGCTGGCCCTGGCGCTGTTCGCCTTCGGTGCCGCCAACGGGCTGATGGACGTGGCGATGAACGCCCAGGCCGTGGCGGTGGAAGCGAAGGGCACGCGGCCCATCATGTCCTCCATCCACGGCATCTTCAGCATCGGCGGCCTGCTGGGGGCGGTCTCCGTCAGTCTGCTGCTGCGTGCCGGCCTCTCGCCGGTGGCGGCGGCGCTGGCTCTGGGCATGGCGGCCATGGCGCTGCTGGCGGCGCAGGCCCGCGCCCTGCTGCCGCGCGCCGAGGACCGGCCGGGCGATGGCCACGGCTTCGCCCTGCCGCGGGGGCCGGTGCTGGCCTTCGGGCTGCTCTGCTTCATCATGCTGCTGGCGGAGGGCTCGATGATCGACTGGAGCGCCGTCTACCTGGTGCAGCAGCGCGGCATGGAGGTGGCGCTGGCCGGGCTCGGCTTCGGCGCCTTCTCGGTGGCGATGGCGGCGGCCCGGCTTTCGGGCGATGCGCTGAACGCCCGGCTCGGGCCGGTGCGGCTGCTGCGGGGCGGGGCGCTGCTGGCGGCGCTGGGGCTGGCCGTGGTGGTGGTGCTGCCGCAGGCCTGGGGGGCGCTGCTGGGCTTCGTACTGGTGGGGCTTGGCATCGGCAATGCCGTGCCGCTGCTGTTCAGCGCCGCGGGCCGGCTGCCGGGGGTGGCGCCCGGCACCGCCATCGCCGCAGTGGCGACGCTGGGCTATGCCGGGCTGCTGGCCGGCCCGGCGCTGATCGGCTTCGCCGCGCGGCTCACCAGCCTGCCCGTGGCGCTGGCCGGGGTGGCGCTGCTGGTGCTGGCCGTGGCGGCGTGGGCCGGCATCGCGCGCAACGAGGCCGGCCGCTGAGGGGAGGCTACTCCTTCCCCTCCGCCGTGCGGCGGGACCAGATGGCGGTGTCGATGCGCGGCGCCACCTCCGGCATGCTCTGCGCCAGGAACACCGGCAGCTGGCCGGCTTTGCGCTGTTCCAGATAGTCGCGCGTCAGCCGTGCCACCTGGCCGGAGAGCAGCAGGATGGCGACGAGGTTGATGGTGGCCATCAGCCCCATCGAGGCATCGGCGGCGTTGAACACGCTGGCCACGCTCTCCATCGCGCCCCAGAACACCATGCCGAGCAGCGCCAGCCGCAGCACCGCGCGGCCCAGCCGGCCATTGCCGCCGAGGAAGGTGAGGGCGCTCTCGGCATAGGCGTAGTTGCCGATGATCGAGGTGAAGGCGAAGAAGAAGATGGCCACCGCCACGAAATAGGGGCCGGAGGCGCCGATATGCGCCTCCATCGCCGCCTGGGTGAGCTGGGTGCCGGTGGGGCCGCCGGCCGGGTCCAGCGTGCCGGAGAGCAGGATCAGCAGCGCCGTGGCGGTGCAGATCAGCAGCGTGTCGATGAACACGCCGAGCGCCTGCACGAAGCCCTGGCTCGCCGGGTGGTGCGGGTCGGGCGTGGCGGCGGCGGCGATGTTGGGGGCGCTGCCCATGCCGGCCTCGTTGGAGAACAGGCCGCGCTTCACGCCGTTCAGCATGGCGGCCGCCATGGCGCCGGCCACGCCGCCCGCCGCCGGCTCCAGCCCCAGCGCGCTGCGGAAGATGAGGCCGAGCATCGCCGGCACCTCGCCCGCATGGGACAGCACCGCGTAGAGCGCCACCGCCAGATAGGCCGCCGCCATGAAGGGCACCACCACCGAGGCCACGCGTGCGATCAGCCCGATGCCGCCGAAGATGATGACGCCCGAGAGCACCGCCAGCCCGAGCCCGGTGGCGGGCTTGGGCAGGCCGAAGGCGCCCTCCATGGCATCGGCGATGGAATTGGCCTGCACGGCGTTGAACACCAGCCCGAAGGAGAGGATGAGGCAGGCCGAGAACAGCGCCCCTGCCCAGGGCGCGCCGAGCCCGCGGGCGATGTAGAAGGCCGGCCCGCCGCGATACTGCCCCTCGCCATCGCGGATCTTGTAGAGCTGCGCCAGGCTGCTCTCGGCGAAGGCGGTGGCCATGCCGAGCAGCGCCACCAGCCACATCCAGAAGATGGCGCCGGGCCCGCCCAGCTGCAGCGCCACCGCCACGCCGGCGATGTTGCCGGTGCCGACGCGCGAGGCAAGGCTGGTGCACAGCGCCTGGAAGGGCGAGATGCCCGCGCGGTCCGCTGCGCGGGAGCCGCTGACGGCGCGCAGCATCTCGGGGAAGTGGCGGATCTGCAGGAAGCCGAGGCGCAGCGTGAAATAGGCGCCCACGGCCAGCAGGCCATAGATCAGGACATAGTCCCAGAAGAGGGTGTTCAGGAAACCGATGATGCTGTCCATGGCGCCGGCCGTTCCTCCCCGCGCGGGCGGAGGCGGCGGTATGCGCGCGGCCCGTCCCGGCTGAGGGATGAAGCGCACAGCCCGCGCTCGCGTTGCCCGCCGCCGCGGCGAAAGCGGCGGCCATGAAAAAGGGCGGGCGCCCTGGAGGCGCCCGCCCGCGTCAGGCCCGCAAGGGCGGGAGCCTCAGAGGCCCATCTTCTTCTTCAGGTTCTCGTCCAGCTTGGCCAGGAAGTTCTGGGTGTTCAGCCAGGGCTGGTCCTTGCCGATCAGCACGGCGAGGTCCTTCGTCATGTGGCCGCTCTCGACGGTCTCGATGCAGACCTGCTCCAGCGCGTTGGCGAAGTCGGTGACATCCTGGGTGCCGTCGAACTTGCCGCGATAGGCGAGGCCACGGGTCCAGGCGAAGATCGAGGCGATCGGGTTGGTGCTGGTCTCGCGGCCCTTCTGGTGCTCGCGGTAGTGGCGCGTCACCGTGCCATGGGCGGCTTCCGACTCAACCGTGTTGCCGTCCGGGGAGAGCAGCACCGAGGTCATCAGGCCGAGCGAGCCGAAGCCCTGCGCCACGATGTCGGACTGCACGTCGCCATCGTAGTTCTTGCAGGCCCAGATGTAGCCGCCTTCCCACTTCAGGGCGGAGGCCACCATGTCGTCGATCAGGCGGTCCTCGTAGGTCAGGCCGCGCTTCTCGAACTCGGCCTTGAACTCGGCGTCGTAGATGGCGCGGAAGATGTCCTTAAAGGTGCCGTCATAGGCCTTCAGGATGGTGTTCTTGTGGCTGAAGTAGACCGAGTAGTTGCGCGCCAGGCCGTAGTTGAAGGAGGCGCGGGCGAAGCCCTCGATCGACTTGCTCAGGTTGTGCTGCATCATCGCGGCACCGGCACCCTTGAAGTCGAACTGGCCGATCTCCTGCGGCTCGCCGCCCTCGGGGGTGAAGGTCATCTTCACCGTGCCGGCGCCCGGCACCTTCATCTCCACCGCGCGGTAGATGTCGCCATAGGCGTGGCGGCCGACGACGATCGGCTTCGACCAGTGCGGCACCAGGCGGGGCACGTTCTGGCAGATGATCGGCTCGCGGAAGATGGTGCCGTCGAGGATGTTGCGGATGGTCCCGTTCGGGGACTTCCACATCTTCTTCAGGCCGAACTCCTTCACCCGCGCCTCGTCGGGCGTGATGGTCGCGCACTTCACGCCCACGCCGTACTGCTTGATGGCGTTGGCGGCGTCGACCGTCACCTGGTCATCGGTCTGGTCGCGGTACTCGATGCCGAGGTCGTAGTACTTCAGGTCCACATCCAGGTAGGGGACAATCAGCTTGTCCTTGATGAACCCCCAGATGATGCGGGTCATCTCATCGCCGTCGAGCTCGACGACGGGGTTCTTCACCTTGATCTTGGCCATGCTGATCCTCGTCTGGACGCCTGCGTTCGCCGCCAGGGCCGCAGGAGAGGCGGCCGGGACATTCTGGCGACAGGGTGGCGCGGACAATCGCACCGGGCGCTGCACGGGGCAAGGGTGCCATGGGCCGATCCGGTGCCAGGGCGAGAGGGGCCAGGGCGAGCGGCGGACAACTGCCGGGGCCGGGGCGCGTTAAGGGGTTCCCGGACCCAATCCCGAACCCGGCAACAAGGAATTCCCGCGCATGAGCATCTTCGGCTCCATCCTGTCCAAGATCACGGGCCGCAAGCCCCAGGCGGCGGAGCCCGCCGCCACCGCCCCGGTGGCCGACGAGCAGCCGAAGCCCTCCGCCGCCGACATCCCCGCCGGTTCCGCCGCCACCCCCAGCGCGGCTCCCACCACCCCGCCCGGCCCGGTCTCCGCCATGCCGAGCGGCGCCGCGGCGGCGACGCCGGCCCCGGGCGTTGCCACCGCGCCCGCCGAGCCCGTGGACGTGGAGGCGGTGCTGAACGACATGGCCGCCAAGAACGGCCAGTCGCTCAACTGGCGCACCTCCATCGTCGACCTGATGAAGCTGCTCGGGCTGGACAGCAGCCTGGAGAACCGCAAGGCGCTGGCGCGCGAGCTGGACTATTCCGGCGACATGGGTGACTCCGCCAGCATGAACATCTGGCTGCACAAGCAGGTGATGCGCAAGCTGGCCGAGAATGGCGGCAAGGTGCCGGCCGACCTCAAGGACTGAGAGCGGCCCCGCCCTGCCCCTGCAGGGGCAGGGCGGACCGCCCTCAGGCGCCTTCGGCCGGATCATAGAGCACGCCGGCGGCTCGGAAGCCGCGATCCACGTTCAGCACATGGCCGGCGAGGATCACCGCTGCTTCCGCGAAGTTCATCGTCCCTTGATCCTCAGGGGCGATGAAGCGCCCCGGCGAATCGCCGGGAGGCTGCAGGCCGGTGGGCCGCCTTCTCCCGGCGGCCCCTGGCCGGTGCGGCGCGCGCCGCACCGGCCCGGCAGGCGGTGGCTCAGACCACCTGGCGGGCGCGCAGCGCGGCGATCTCCTCGCCAGAGAGGCCCATCCCGGCCAGGATGGCGTCGGTGTGCTCGCCCAGGGCAGGGGGGTGGGTCACCACCTCGCTCGGCGTGCGGCTGAGGCGGAAGGGCTGGCCCACATAATCCTGCGCCGCGTTGCTGCCGCCGTTCAGGTGGCGGGCGATGCCCAGATGCTTCACCTGCGGGTCCGCGAACATCTGGTCGATGGCGTAGATCGGGCCGCAGGGCACGCCGGCGGCGTTCAGCTTCTCAACCCAGGCGGCGCTGTCATCGGTGACGGTGACGGCCTCGATCTCGGCGTTCAGCGCGTCGCGATTCTGGCTGCGGGTGCTGCCGCTGGCGAAGCGCGGGTCCTGCGTCCACTCCGTCTTGCCCAGCACCTGGCAGAGCCGCTCCCAGATACGCTGGCCGGAGGCGGCGATGTTCATGTGCCCGTCGCGGGTCTTGAACACGCCCGTCGGGATGCTGGTGGGGTGGTTGTTGCCGGCCTGCTTCGGCACCTCGCCCGCCTGCAGCCAGCGCGCCGCCTGGAAGTCCAGCATGAAGATCTGCGCTTCCAGCAGCGAGGTCTGCACCCACTGGCCCTTGCCGCTCACCTCGCGCTCCAGCAGCGCCACCATGATGCCCTGCGCGGCGAACAGCCCCGAGCAGAGATCGGCGATGGGGATGCCCACGCGCACCGGCCCCTGGCCCGGCAGGCCGGTGATCGACATCAGCCCGCCCATCCCCTGCGCGATCTGGTCGAAGCCGGGGCGGTTGGCATAGGGCCCGTCCTGGCCGAAGCCGGAGATCGAGGCCAGGATGATGCGCGGGTTGACCGCCGCCAGCGCCTCGTAGTCGATGCCGAGGCGGGACTTCACGTCGGGGCGGAAATTCTCCACCACCACGTCCGCCTTCTCGACCATGCGCTTGAACAGGGCGACGCCGTCCGGGTCCTTCAGGTTCAGCGTCATGCCGCGCTTGTTGCGGTGCAGGTTCTGGAAATCCGGGCCCTGGCGCGGGCCGCCCATCGGGTCGCCGGCGTCGATGCCCTCGGGCATCTCGATCTTGATGACCTCCGCGCCCCAGTCGGCCAGCTGGCGGACACAGGTGGGCCCCGAGCGGACCCGCGTCAGGTCCAGCACGGTGAAGCGCGAGAGGGCCGTGGAAGCCTTGGGGTGGGCATGCGTCATCATGTGTTCTCCCTGGAGCGGGAGGCTAGCACCCGTTCGGCCTTGTGCAAACTGTTAACAGAGGACATCCGGTGTCCGTTGCTGACAGTAGACAGAAGGGGGGCGGATTTGGCAGTTTGGCCCCCATGGCCGAAAGCTCCGTCTCCCCGCTCCACATCGTCCGCACCCAATCGCTTGCCTCGCTCGTCGCCGACGAGCTGGAGCGCATGATCCTGTCGGGGGAGATACCACCGGGCACGCGCCTGAACGAGCAGGCGCTGGCGGCGCGGCTTGGCGTCAGCCGCGGGCCGGTGCGCGAGGCGGTGCGCGGGCTGGACCGCTCAGGCCTGGTGGTGACGGTGGTGAACCAGGGCTCCTTCGTGCGCCAGCTCAGCGCCGAGGAGGCGATGGATGTCTACGACCTGCGCGTGGCCCTCACCGGCTATGCCTGCGAGCGCCTGGCGGGGCGCGCCACGCCGGAGCAGATCGCCACGCTGGAGGCCATGGTGCGGGGCATGGAGGCGGCGGCCGAGGCCGATGACGCCGCCCGCTACTACGCGCTGAACCTCGATTTCCATTCCGCGCTGATGAGCATGGGCGGCAGCAGCCGCGCCGTCCGCCTCTACGACGACCTGGGCAAGGAGCTGACGCTGTTCCGCCGCCGCGCCCTGGTGGTGCGGGAGAACATGCGCGAGTCGAATGCCGAGCACGCCAAGATCCTGCGCGCCCTGACCGACGGCGATGGCGCCGCGGCGCGTGTGGCGGGCGAGGCGCATATTCGGGGTGGCAAGCGGCGCTTCGCCACCTCCACCCCAACCGGGGGCACCGAGCCCCCCGGCCAGAAGCGGCCCGGCGAAGCGGCCGCGCGAGGAGAGGAAGACCATGTTCGAGACGAGGATTCCGCCGGATGACACCACCCCCGGCGCCTGGAGCCGCCGCCGGGCGCTGACCGGGCTCGGCGCCCTGGGCGCGGGGCTGCTGGCCGCCCCCGCCCTGCTGCGCGCCCAGCCCGCCTTCGGCAGCCGCCCGATCGAGGTGGTGACGCATGCCGGCGTCGGCGGCGGCACCGACATCACCGCGCGCATGATGACGGCCCAGGCCCCCGCCGTGCTGGGCATGGACTTCACGGTGGTGAACAAGACCGGCGGCAGCGGCGCCGCTGCCCTTGCCTATGCCGCCAGCCGGCCGAAGGACGGCCACGCCCTGCTGCTGATCACGCAGACCCACCTCATCACCATGCTGCGCAGCAAGTCGCCGCCGGTGCAGATCGAGGACATCGTCGGCATCGCCCGCGCCACGGAGGACCCGCAATTCGTCATGGTGCGGGCCGACAGCCCGCTGCGCTCGGCCGACGAGCTGGCCTCGGTGGGGCAGAAGCGGCCGCTGCGCTTCGGCATCACCCATGCCGGCAGCGTGGACCATGTGGCGGTCGCGGGCTTCTCCAAGGCGGCCGGAATCCAGCACGCCGCCGTGCCCTTCCGCGGCGGCGGCGACATCGTGGTGAACGTGGTCGGCGGCAACATCGACATCGGCCTGCTCAACTTCGCCGAGGCGGAGGCGCAGATCCGCGCCGGCGAGGTGAAGCCGCTGATGGTGCTGGCCGCCAGCCGCGTCTCCTCCGCGCCCGACGTGCCGACGGCCAAGGAGCTGGGCATCGACTTCACCGCCGCCACCACCCGTGGCTTCTGCGTGCTGAAGGGCACGCCGGAGGACCGCGTGGCGAAGCTGTCGGACGGGCTGGTGAAGGCGATGAAGACGCCGGTCTACCAGACCTACCTCAGCAGCTCCGGCCAGTCGGCCGAGAGCGTGGCGGGCCGGGCAGTCTGGCAGGCGCAGATTGAGGATTTCTGGAAACAGGGCAAGGATGCCCTGGCGGCCCTGGGCATCCCCACGGGCTGAGCCAGAAGGCCGCGCCATTGGGCGGGCGGGGGAGGGGCCTCCGCCGCCCGCCAGGAGACCCATGCCCATGACCGCCGAAGCCGCCGACCTCGTGGCCTGGCGCCGCCACCTGCACACCATCCCGGAGCTGGGCTTCGCCGAGCATGAGACGGCCGCCTTCGTCGCCGCCCGGCTGGCGGAGATGGGCTGGTCGGTGGCGGCGGGGGTGGGCGGCACCGGCGTGGTCGGCACGCTGCAGGCGGGCCGGGCGCCTCGCAACGGCGGCCCGCGCGCCATCGCGCTGCGGGCCGACATGGATGCGCTGCCGATCGCCGAGGCGGTGGCGCGGCCCCATGCCTCGCGCCATGCGGGGCGGATGCATGCCTGCGGGCATGACGGGCACATGGCCATGCTGCTCGGCGCGGCGCGGGACCTGGCCACGCGGCCGGATTTCCACGGCACGGTCCACCTGATCTTCCAGCCCGCCGAGGAGCATGGCCGCGGCGCCGCCGCAATGCTGGCTGACGGCCTACTGGAGCGCTTCCTCTTCGACGAGGTCTACGGGCTGCACAACATGCCGGGCCTGCCCTTCGGCCGGTTCGCCACCCGCCCCGGCGGGCTGATGGCGGCGGAGGACAATTTCGAGATCGTGGTGGAGGGCGTCGGCACCCATGCGGCGCGGCCGCATATGGGGCTCGATCCGCTGGTGGTCGGCGCCGAGATCGTGCTGGCGTTGCAGGGCATCGTCGCGCGGCGGCTGGACCCGGTGGCGCAGGCGGTGGTCTCGGTCACGGAGTTCCTGACCGACGGGCAGCGCAACGTGCTGCCCGGGCGGGTGACGCTGCGCGGCGACACGCGCAGCTTCGACCCCGCCGTCAGCGCCATGATCGAGGCACGCATGGCGGCCATCGCCGCCGGCCTCTGCCAGGCGCATGGGGCGGGGCACCGCTTCCTCTACACGGGCGAGTTCCGCCCCACCGTGAACAGCGCGGCGCAGACGGCCTGGGCCCTGGACGCCGCGCGTGCCGTGGCGGGAGCAGAGGGGGCGGAGGGGGATTGCGCGCCCGTCCTGGCCTCGGAGGATTTCGGCGCCTTCCTGGAGCGCGTGCCGGGCAACTTCATGTTCCTGGGCAGCGGGCTGGCGGGCGAGCCGGGCGGCGTGCCGCTGCACAACGCGGCCTATGATTTCCAGGACGGGCTGCTGCCCCTGGGCGCGGCCTATTTCGCCACCCTGGCGCGTCAGAGGCTGGCCGGCTGAGGCCGCTACCAGCGCCTGCCATAGCCGCCATGGCCATAGCCACCATGGCCGTAGCCATGCGAAGGGCGGCCATAGCCGTGCCCGCGGCCGTAGCCATGGCCGCGCGACGGGCGGCGGTAATGCCGGCGGTCGTCATCGTCGTTCAGCGAGCCCGCGAGCAGACCCGCCGCCAGGCCGGCACCGGCGCCCAGTGCCAGGGTGCTGCCCCAGTCGGTCGAGCCGTCCGGGTTCTGGCAGCCGGTCAGGGACAGCATGGCGGCAAGAGCCAGGGGAGCCAGGATGCGACGCATGGTGGAATCTCCTCCGATCCTTCGCAACCTAGCGCAGGGTCAAGGCGGCATGGCAGCGGAACCGGGGCGTTCCTGTGGCGCATCGTGGCAATCGGGGCGCCGACGCCGCGCCTTCCCTTCCACCTCCTCCTGCGCCGCCCCGCCCTTCAGCCCCGCGCGCCGGAGAAGGCGTTGAAGGTCTGCAGCGTGTAGGTGTCCTTCACCCCCTCGACCGACTGCACCTTCTCCACCACGAACAGGCCGATATCGCGGTCGTTCTCCAGGTAGAACTTGCCCAGCAGGTCGTACTGGCCGGAGATGGAGTGCATCTCCGACAGCTCCTCGATGGTGTCCGCCATCTCGCGGGCCACCTGGTAGGCCTTGCCCATCTCACATTTCAGCATGACGAAAATGGCGCGCATCGCTTCCCAACCCTTGCCTGAGTGCCCGGCTCCGCCGCGCGGCGGCGGGGCCGGGGCCAGCATCGCCCGATCCTGGCCCCGCGCACAGGACCTAGAGCAGATGCCCGCCGCGATGAAGGCCCGGCCGGAGCGGGGAGGGGGCGGACCGGCGGCGGGCGGTGGCATGGCAGGGGTCCGTTAACGGCCGCCCGCCCAGGCTGGCCGCCTTGCCCCACCCAGCCTGCGAGGCCCCTCCGCCCATGACCATCCCTGGTCTTTCCCCGGCCCTGACGGCCGCCCTGGCAGCCGCACCGCGCCGCCTGCTGCCCGCCCTGCTGCTCTGCCTCGCCACCTGGCCAGCCCTGGCCCAGGGGCGGCAGGACTTCACCCTCATCAACCGCACCGGCTACGAGATCCGCGAGGTCTATGTCGGCCCCACCCGCAGCGACAGCTGGGGCCGCGACGTGCTGGGCGACGGCGTGCTGCCCGCCAATGCGCGCCGCGAGATCCGCTTCTCCGCCCGCACGCGGGACTGCATGTTCGACATCAAGGTGGTCTACAGCGACGACGACAGCACCGCCGAGTGGCGCAACCTCGACCTCTGCTCCATCTCGCGCATCTCTCTCTACTGGGACGCCAAGCGCCAGGTCAGCCGCGCCGAGTGGGAGTGAGCGCCCTCCGGAAATCCCCTGGAAATCACGCCAGGGCCGGGTAGCCCTGCCGCGCGCCCTCGGCTAGCTTGCCGCCCTGGTTGTCATATGACTGGCCGAGGGAACGAGACCATGGACGGGATGAGCACAGTTGGCCGCACGGGCGGCCAGCTTCTGGCCGACGCGCTGGTGGCGCAGGGCGTCACGCACGCCTTCTGCGTGCCGGGCGAATCCTATCTCGACCTGCTCGACGGCCTCTACGCCAACAGCGACAAGATCAGCCTCACCACCTGCCGCTTCGAGGCGGGCGCGGTGAACATGGCCGAGGCCCATGGCAAGCTGACCGGCCGCCCGGGCGTGGCCCTCGTCACCCGCGGCCCCGGCGCCGCCCATGCCGCCATCGGCGTGCATGTGGCGATGCAGGACAGCACGCCGCTGGTGCTCATCGTCGGCCAGATCCCCTTCGCCGAGACCGACCGCGAGAGCTTCCAGGAGGTGGATTACCGCCGCATGTTCGGCTCCGTCGCCAAGTGGGTGACGCAGATCGACGACGCCGCGCGCATTCCCGAGCTGATGGCGCATGCCTTCGATGTCGCGACCAGCGGCCGCCCCGGCCCGGTGGTGGTGGCCATCTCGGAGGAGATGCAGAAGGCCCAGGTGCAGGTGCCCGATATCGGTCCCGCCGAGGTGGCGGCGGCCCACCCCTCGCCGGCGGCACTGGAAAAAATGCTGGCCATGCTGGACGCGGCCGAGCGCCCGCTGGTGGTGCTGGGCGGCTCCCGCTGGAGCGCCGAGACGCGCCGCATCGTGCGCGAGTTCTGCGTGGCGCGCGACCTGCCCGTGGCCGTCGGCTTCCGCCGCCAGAGCCTCTATGACTGCACCCTGCCCAACTATGCGGGCGACCTCGGCGTCGGCGCCGATGCCGGGCTGGTGGCCAAGGCGAAGCAGGCCGACCTGATCCTGGCCCTCGGCACCCGCATCGGCGAACCGGTGAGCCAGGGCTACACCCTGTTCGACATGGCGGGCCAGGGGCCGCAGAAGATCGTCCACGTCTATCCGGACCAGGCCGAGATCGGCCGCGTCTACCGCCCGGCGCTCGGCATCACCGCCGAGATCAACGCCTTCGCGGAGGCGCTGGCGAAGCTGCCGTCACCCACCGGCCCGGCCCGCTGGTCGGCCTGGACGCAGGAGGTGCACGCCGCCCGCGTCAAGCAGGCCGAGGCGCCGGACTATGCCGGCCCGCTCAACCTCGCCCGCGAATTGCAGGCGCTGGAGAAGGTGCTGCCGGCCGACACCATCTTCACCTGCGACGCCGGCAACTTCGCCACCTGGCCCAACCGCTTCATGCACATGACGGAGCAGCAGGAGTTCCTGGGGCCCACCAACGGCGCCATGGGCTATGCGGTGCCGGCGGCGATCGGCGCCAAGATCAGCTTCCCCGGGCGCACCGTCATCGGGCTGGTGGGGGATGGCGGGTTCCTGATGACGGGGCAGGAGATCGCCACCGCCTTCCAGGCGGGCGTGGCGCCCATCGTGCTGGTGTTCAACAACGGCATGTACGGCACCATCCGCATGTATCAGGAGCGCGCCTATCCCGGCCGCGTCTCCGGCACCAAGCTGACCAACCCCGACTTCACCAAGTTCATCGAGAGCTTCGGCGGGCATGGCGAGCTGGTGGAGAAGGATGGCGAGCTGGTGCCCGCCTTCCAGCGCGCCGTGGCCAGCGGCAAGCCCGCCGTCATCGAGGTGCGGATCAACCCGGAGCAGGTGACGCACCGCGCCACCATCAGCGACCTGCGCGCGCAGGGGAGCACCAAGAAGCACTGACAGGCAGTCCGGGGGAGTGAACTCCCCCGGGCCCCCTCCTTTTTCTGTCAGGCTGCCGCAGTCGGGTTGAGAAGCGGGACGCTCTGACCGCAGCGTCCCGCCTCTCCGCCAGCCCGCGGCAGCCTTGCAGAATCAATCGCCGAGGGCGGCGCCCTCGCGGCGGGGATCGGCGCCACCGAGCAGGCCCTGCGGCGTCACCACGATGGCCTGTAGGCCCGAGGGCTGCGGGCGGATATCGGTCTTGTGGCCGCGCGCCTGGAGCTCGCCGGCCAGGGTGACGGCGGGGCTGCCGGCCTCCAGTTCCACCGCGCCGCCCAGGCTGTTGACGCGCGGCAGCGAAACGGCGGCCTGCGGGTCCAGCTTCCAGTCCAGCAGCCCCAACAGCGTCTGCGCCACATAGCCGATGATGCGCGCCCCGCCCGGCGAGCCGAGGCTGGCCACCAGCTTTCCTTCCGCGTCGAACACCAGCGTCGGCGCCATGGAGGAGCGGGGGCGCTTGCCGCCCTCCACCCGGTTGGCCACGGGGCGGCCTTCCATCTCGGGGCGGAAGGAGAAGTCGGTCAGCTCGTTGTTCAGCACGAAGCCGCGCACCATCAGCCGGGCGCCGAAGGCATCCTCCACCGTGGTGGTCATGGAGAGGGCGTTGCCCGCCGCATCCACCACCGAGACATGGCTGGTGCCGTGCTCCGGCTGCTCCGGCTGGGGCGCGAGGCCAGCCTGCCGCCAGCGCGGATTGCCGGGGCGAACGGCGGGGGCGGCGCGGTCCGCGTCGAGAAGCTGAGCGCGCAGGGTGAGGTAGCTGTCTTCCGTCAGCCCGCGCACGGGAACGGGCACGAAGTCGCTGTCGGCGAGGTAGAGGTTGCGGTCGGCATAGGCGAGGCGGCTGGCCTCCGCCAGCAGGTGCGCCGCCTGCGGCCCGCGCGGGTCGAGCCGCGCCATGTCGAAATGCTCCAGCAGGCCGAGGATCTGCGCCACCGCGACGCCGCCCGAGGAGGGTGGCGGGAAGCCGCAGACGCGCCACACCCGGTAGGGGGTGCAGAGCGGCTCGCGCTGCTTCGGGCGGTAGGCGGCGAGGTCGGCCTCCGTCATGCCGTTGCCGGCGCCGCCATGCCGCGCCACGGCGGCCACGATGTCGCGCGCCACCGGCCCTTCCGTCAGCGCCTTGCTGCCCTGGGCGGCCAGGGCGCGCAGCGTCTCGGCCAAGGCGGGGTTGCGGAGCACATGGCCGGCGGGGAGGGGGCTGCCATCGGGCGCCAGGAAATAGGCCGCTGAAGCCGGGTCCTGCCGCAGCCGCGCGGCATCGGCGGCGATGGTGCCGGCCAGGCGCGGCGAGATGGGGAAGCCCTGCTCCGCCAGCCGGATGGCGGGGGCGAAGAGACCGGCCCAGGGGAGCCTGCCTTCCGCCTTGTGGGCGGCCTCCAGCATCGGCATCACGCCGGGCACGCCGACGCTGCGGCCGGAGAGCACCGCCTCGTAGAAGGTCAGCGGCGTGCCATCAGCACGCAGGAAGAGAGCAGGGGTGGCGGCGGCGGGGGCGGCCTCGCGCCCGTCCCAGGCGGAGAGGGCGCGGCCGGCTGCGTTCCAGTGCAGCAGCAGCGCGCCGCCGCCGAGGCCGGAGGATTGCGGCTCTACCAGCGTCAGCACCGCCTGGATGGCGATGGCGGCATCGACCGCCGCGCCGCCCTGTCGCAGCATCGCGCGCCCGGCTTCGGCGGCCAGCGGGTGGGCGGCGGCCACCATCTGCCGCTCGGCCCGCACCGGGGCGCGGCTGCCGGCGAGCGCACCCGGCATGGATTGCGTGTCCTGCGCCCGGGCCGGCGGGGTGGCGGGCAGGGCGAGCAGCCATGCGCCAAGGAACAGGGAGAGGCGCGTCATCGGTCGATTCCTCCGCGGGACCGTGCCAGGATAGGCGGGTTGCGGCCGGGCTTGCATCCGGCGGCACTGGCGTCACCTATGGAGCATGACTCTCCAGGCGACGGAAAAGGCGTGATGGAACAGGACGAAACGGGCGCTGGCGGCCGCATCCGCCAGAAGCTGGTGGAGACGAAGCAGGCCTGGGCCAAGGCCGGCCGGCTGCTGACCGGCGAGACCGCCCGCCCCGAGGAGCAGCGCCTGCCCCCCGGCCAGCGCCTGGTGAAGGACTTCCCCGTTCTCGACCTCGGCATCCAGCCCGATGTGCCGGAGGGCGCCTTCCGGCTGACGCTGGACGGGCTGGTGGAGAACCCGGTGACGCTGGACTGGGCCTGGCTGAGCGAGCTGCCGCAGGAGGATCGCTTCAACGACATCCACTGCGTCACCCAGTGGTCGCGCTACGACAACACCTGGACCGGCGTGCCGGTGCAGGCGCTGCTGGACCTGGCGCGGCTGAAGCCGGGCGCGAAGTTCGTCAGCTTCGAGGCCTATGACGGCTACACCACCAACCTGTCGCTGGAGGATTTCGCCCGGCCCGAGAACCTGCTGGCGCATTCCTGGGAAGGCGAGCGCCTGACCCGCCAGCATGGCGGGCCGCTGCGGGCAGTGGTGCCGCATCTCTATCTCTGGAAGAGTACCAAGTGGGTGAAGCGCATCACCTTCCTGTCGGCGAACCAGCCGGGCTTCTGGGAGGTGCGCGGCTATCACGACCGGGGCGACCCGTGGCTGGAGGAACGCTATGGCTGAGCTTCCGCGCCGCGCCATCCTGCGCGCGGCGCCCCTTCTGGCGGTGCCGCTGCGCCCCGCGCGCGCGGCCGACGAGGCCGCCCGGGGCCATGATTTCCGCTTCGAGGACATCGATGGCGGCGAGATCGACCTCGGCGATCTCCGCGGCAAGCCCCTGCTGGTGGTGAACACCGCCAGCTTCTGCGGCTTCGCCCGGCAGTTCGAGGGCCTCCAGGCGCTGCACGACAGTTACGGCCCGCGCGGCCTGCTGGTGCTGGGCGTGCCCTCCAACGACTTCAACCAGGAAGCGGCCGACCGCAAGACCATCAAGGATTTCTGCGAGGCCACCTTCGGCGTCGCCTTCCCGATGGCGGCGCCCTGCCACGTGAAGGGGCCGCAGGCGCATCCCTTCTTCGCCTGGGCCGCCGCGCGCAGCACGGCGCCGCGCTGGAACTTCTTCAAGTATCTCGTTGCGAGGGACAGCCGCCTGTTGCAGGCCTTCCCGAGCAATGTGGAGCCGGACGCGCCCGCCTTCCGGCAGGCGATCGAGGCGGCGCTGGCGTGAGCGCGGCCTGGCGCCCGATGGCGCCCGGAGACCTGCCGGCGGTGAGCCGCATCGCCGCCGCCGTGCATCCCGGCTATCCGGAGGAGGATGCGGTGCTGGCCGAGCGGCTGGCCCTCTTCCCCGCGGGCTGCTGGATGCTGGAGGGGGCGGGCGGCCTGCTGGGCTACGCCATCAGCCATCCCTGGCACCGGGCCCGCCCGCCGGCCCTGAACACCCGGCTCGGCGCGCTGCCGGAGAACCCCGGCACCCATTACGTGCATGACGTGGCGCTGCTGCCGGAGGCGCGCGGCCAGGGTGCCGCCGGCCGCCTGATGCCGCTGCTGCTGGAGGCCGCGCGGGGCCTGCCGGAGCTTTCCCTGGTGGCGGTGGGCGGCTCCGTGCCCTTCTGGCGGCGCCAGGGCTTCCAGCTGGTGGACGATCCCGCCCTGGCCGCGAAGCTGCGCAGCTACGATGCTGAGGCACGCTTCATGGCCCGCCCGGCCGGTCCTCCGGGAGCGGCGGCCTGAGCGGCCCGGCAGGGCCGCGGCACTGCTTCACGCTGAAAATGACAGGCTTGTCATGACAGGTGCCGCCGCTCCCATGGCCGGCTGGTGGCGGAACAGGGGCGGCCGCGCCGGAATCGCCTTGCTCCACGGAAACATTTTGTTTCGGTTATTCAATTCCATATCATTTTCGCCTTCTCCTCCGCCCTGCCTAGACTGAGCAGGGGATTGCCGGAAATTCATCCGCGTGACGCGGGCCCGGTCTGTCTGGCGATCCTCCGGCTTCTTCGGGCCTCCCCGGCCGGAGCGGCTGCCGCGATGGAGGGGCTGGAAGCCTGGATGCCGCACACGCAGAGCCCCGGGCGGGAGCCCACGCTGTCCGTCTTCGATGCCGTCGTGATCCTGGTGGGCATCGTCGTCGGCATCGGCATCTTCAGGACGCCCTCGCTGGTGGCCGCGCATGTGGAGAGCGAGGCCGCCTTCATCGCCGTCTGGGTGGCGGGCGGTGCCGTCACCCTGGTCGGCGCGCTCTGCTACGCGGAGCTGGCGGCCGCGCACCCGCATGCCGGCGGGGAATACCATTTCCTCTCCCGCGCCTATGGCCGGCCGGTGGCCATGCTGTTCGGCTGGGCCCGCGGCACGGTCATCCAGACGGGCGCCATCGCCGGGGTGGCCTTCGTGCTGGGCGACTACGCGGCCCACGCCCTGCCGGCCGGGCCGCACGGCCCCGCCCTCTACGCCGCCCTCGCGGTCATCGTGCTGACGGGGGTCAACGTCGCCGGCACGTTCCAGGGCAAGACGCTGCAGATCGCCGTCACGATCCTCGAGATCGCCGCCATCCTGGCCATCATCGCCTTCGGCCTGTCCGGCACCGCCACGCCGCCCGTGCCGCCGGCGGAGACCGCCCCCGCCCAGGCCGCCGGGCTGGGCATGGCCATGATCTTCGTGCTGCTCACCTATGGGGGCTGGAACGAAGCGTCCTACCTGACCGGCGAGCTGAGGGACGCACAGCGGAGCATTCCGCGCGTGCTGCTGGCCGGCACGGCGTTCATCGTGGCGCTCTATGTTCTGGTCAACCTGGCGCTGCTGATGGTGCTGGGGCTGGAGGGGCTGCGCGCCTCGCCGGCGGTGGCCGCCGACATGATGCAGCGCGTCGCCGGCCCTGCCGGCGCCGGGCTCGTCACCGCCGCCATCGTCGTCGCGGCGGTGTCGACGCTGAACGCCACGATCTTCACCGGCGCCCGCACCTGCGCCGCCATGGCGGAGGACATCACCGTCCTCGCCCGGCTCGGGCGCTGGAGCGGGCGCGGCCGGACCCCGGCCAATGGCCTGCTCGCGCAGGGCGCCATCGCCCTGGCGCTGGTCGGGCTGGGGGCCGTCACGCAGGATGGCTTCCGCGCCATGGTGGATTACACCGCGCCGGTCTTCTGGGCCTTCCTGCTGCTCGTCGGCATCGCGCTCTTTGTGCTGCGCCGGCGGGAGCCGCGCCGCGTGCTGCCCTACCGGGTGCCGCTCTACCCCCTCACGCCGCTGCTCTTCTGCCTGACCTGCCTCTACATGCTGCATGCGAGCATCGCCTACACTGGCATGGGCGCGCTGGCCGGGCTGGCCGTCGTCGCCGCCGGCACGCCGCTGCTGCTGTTCCGCCGGCGGGAGGAGAGGGAACCCGCTGCCACCCTGCCGGCCGGGAAGGCCGCCCTGTCCCGCCCGACACGCTGACGATGGAGAGATCCGCCATGACACGCCTGCCCCTCCTCGCCACCGCCTGCCTTCTCTCCTTCTGGGGTGGGCAGCCCGCCGCCGCCCAGCCTGCCATCGGCACGCCGGCACCCGCCTACGCCCCCTCGGTCGGCCAGACCGGCAAGGACGTCGTCTGGGTGCCGACCCATCAGGAGCTGGTGGACCGGATGCTCGACATGGCCAAGGTCACGGCCGAGGACTACGTGGTCGATCTCGGCTCCGGCGACGGGCGGACGGTGATCACCGCCGCCCGGCGCGGCGCCCGGGCGCACGGCATCGAGTACAACCCGGATCTGGTGGCGCTGTCGCAGCGCAACGCGCAGGCGGCGGGGGTGGCCGGCCGCGCCACCTTCGCCCAGGGCGACATCTTCCAGTCGGATTTCTCCGACGCCACGGTCGTCACCCTCTTCCTGCTGCAGACGCTGAACGAGCGGCTGCGGCCGACCCTGCTGGCGATGAAGCCCGGCACCCGGGTGGTCTCCAACACCTTCACCATGGGCGACTGGGAGGCAGACCAGTCCTTCGAGCGGGATGGCCAGTGCACCAGCTTCTGCCGCGCCTATCTCTGGATCATCCCCGCCCGGGCCGGGGGGGCTTGGCGGCTGGGGGAGGAGGGCCGGCTCACCCTGGACCAGACCTTCCAGATGCTGAGCGGCACCCTGACGCGCGAGGGCCGCGAGCTGCCCCTCAGCGAAGCCCGGATGACGGGCGACCGCATCACCTTCACCGCCGGCGGGCAACGCTATTCCGGCACGCTGGAGGGCGACCGGATCGCCGGCCGGATCGAGGGCGGCGGCGCGTGGAGCGCCACCCGCGCCGCGCGCTGAGCGGGGGGAAGGGCGGGAGCAGTGGGGCTCCCGCCCTTCCTGTCACTCGAAGCGGTTGTTGCGCGGGAAGCCGTTGGGCGGCTGGCGGCCGGCGCCGGCGCGGTTGCCGCGCCAGGTGGTGAGGTCGGTCTCCAGCCGCATCCGCTCGCCGATGCGCCAGGTGAGGCCGGCCGTCCCCTGGAACACCTTCACGTCCGAGAGCCGCCCGTCGCGGTAGCCCTGCAGCGCCACGCCGCGGCCGCGCGTCATCTCCGGCACCTGCTCCAGCGGGAAGACCAGCAGCTTGCGGTTGGTGCCGATGATGGCCACCGTGTCGCCCTCCACCGGCACGCAGGCGGCCGCCTCGTGGCCGGCCTCCAGCGTCAGCACCTGCTTGCCGGTGCGCTTCTCGGCCACCAGATCCTCGGAGCGGATGACGAAGCCGCGCCCGTCATCGGCGGCCACCAGGTACTTGCGGCCCTCCTTCCAGACGAACAGCTCCACCACCTCGTCCTCGTTGGTGAGGTCCACCATCAGCCGCACCGGCTGGCCGTCGCCACGGCCGCGCGGCAGGGCCTCGGCCTTGATGGTGAAGCTCTTGCCGTTGGTGGCGAAGAGGCAGAGGCGGTCGGTGGTCTCGGCATGCAGGGCGATGCGCAGCCGGTCGCCCTCCTTGAACTTGTGCTCCGTCTCCAGCGGCACATGCCCCTTCAGCGCGCGGATCCAGCCCTTCTCGGAGAGGATGACGGTGACCGGCTCGCGCTCGACGAAGGCGCGCTCGTCGATCACCACGGCGGCGGGGGCGGTGTCGATGGCGGTGCGGCGGCGGCCGAGCTCCGTCTCCTCGCCGAACTTCTCCCGCGTCGCGGCGATCTGCTCGGCGAGCTTCCTCCAGCGCAGCTTCTCGCTGCCGAGCAGCGCCTGCAGGGATTTCTGCTCCGCGCTGAGCTTCTTGTGCTCCTTGCGGATCTCCATCTCCTCCAGCTTGCGCAGGGAGCGCAGCCGCATGTTCAGGATCGCCTCGGCCTGCATGTCGGTCAGGCTGAAGGTGCTGATCAGCACCGGCTTGGGCTGGTCCTCCTCGCGGATGATGCGGATCACCGCGTCGAGGTTGAGATAGGCGATGAGGTAGCCGTCCAGGATCTCCAGCCGCCGGGCGATGGCGTCCAGCCGGTGCTGGCTGCGGCGCACCAGCACCTCGTGCCGGTGGTCGAGCCAGGAACGCAGGACCTCCTTCAGCCCCATGACGCGCGGGGTGCGGCTGGCATCCAGCACGTTCATGTTCAGCGAGAGGCGGGATTCCAGCGGGGTCGCGCGGAACAGCGTCTCCATCAGCACCGCCGGCTCCACCGTGCGGTTCTTCGGCTCCAGCACGATGCGCACCACGTCGGTGCTCTCGTCCCGCACATCGGCCAGCAGGGGGAGCTTCTTCTCCTCCATCAGCTGCGCGATCTGCTCGATCAGGCGGGACTTCGCCACCTGGTAGGGGATCTCGGTGACCACCACCTGCCAGGTGCCGTTCTTCAGCGCCTCGCGTTCCCACCGGGCGCGGACGCGGAAGCCGCCGCGGCCGGTGGCATAGGCCTCGCGTATCGCCTCCGGCGATTCCACCAGCACGCCGCCCGTGGGGAAGTCCGGCCCCCGCATGTGGCGCAGCAGCTCGTCGATCTCGGCCTTCGGGTTCTCGATCAGCGCCAGCGCGGCGGCGCAGAGCTCGCCCGCATTGTGCGGCGGGATGGAGGTGGCCATGCCCACCGCGATGCCGTTGGCGCCATTGGCCAGCAGGTTGGGGAAGGCGGCGGGCAGGACGATCGGCTCCTGCTCCTCGCCATCATAGGTGGCGCGGAAATCGACCGCGTTCTCCTCGATGCCTTCCAGCATCGCGCTCGCGATGGCGGTGAGCCGCGCCTCGGTGTAGCGCATGGCCGCGGCGTTATCGCCGTCGATATTGCCGAAATTGCCCTGGCCCTCGACCAGCGGGTAGCGGGCGGCGAATTCCTGCGCCAGCCGCACCATGGCCTCGTAGATCGAGGCATCGCCATGCGGATGGTACTTGCCCATCACGTCGCCGACGATGCGGGCGCATTTCTTGAAGCCCGCCGCCGGGTCCAGCCGCAGCTGGTGCATGGCCCAGAGCAGCCGCCGGTGCACCGGCTTCAGCCCGTCCCGCACATCCGGCAGCGAGCGCGCCGTGATGGTGGACATGGCATAGGCCAGGTACCGCTCCGAGAGGGCGGCGGAAAGGTTGGTCGGCCTTACGGCGCCGCCTTCGGGCAGGGTGGTCAGGTCGTCGGGCATGGCGGTACTCCAGCACTCTCGGCACGCGCATGTGTCGGGGAGGGGCTAGCGCAGCGGGGCGCGTCGCACCAGGGGCTTCCCGCCGGAATAGAACAAAAAATGAACGAACAGCCAAGCCTTACAACGCCGTGTGACCGGGCCCGCAGGGGCTGACGCCGGCGAAGCGCGGCGGCCATAGTGGCAGCCGACCAACCCAAGAAAAACAAGAACGAATTCGGGAGAAATTCAGGAATGAGCGCCAGCGCGGACGCCATTGTACAACGCGGCATCGAGGCCGAGGACGATCCTTATCGCCTCACCAAGGACGGGGTCATGGAGCCCCCGGTCGGTTGGAGGCACTCGCTGAAGCATCTGGGGCCGGGGTTGATCCTCAGCGCCTCCATCGTCGGCTCGGGCGAGCTGATCGTCACCACCACCCTTGGCGCCACGGTGGGCTTCGCGCTGCTGTGGATGGTCATCTTCAGCACCTTCGTGAAGGTGGCGGTGCAGATCGAGCTGGCCCGCTGGTGCATCTCCACCGGCCAGCCGGCGCTCACCGGCTACAACAAGGTGGGGCCGCATGTCGGGCGGCTGAGCTGGATCAACCTGCTCTGGGCGCTCATGGCGCTCTCCAAGGTGCTGCAGATGGGCGGCGTGGTGGGTGGCGTGGCCCTGGCCATGAGCATCCTGCTGCCGCTTTCCGGGCCGCCCATGGGCGCCACCTCGATCACCATCTGGACCGTCATCGTCGCGGTGGGCAGCATCGCGCTGCTCTACAGCAACAAGTACAGCCGCATCGAGCGCGGCGCCGGCATCCTGGTGGTGATCTTCTCCTTCATCACCATCGGCATCGCCCTGGGCCTGCCCTTCACCCCCTACGCCTATTCGATGGACGACATCGCCAGCGGCCTGTCCTTCGCCATCCCGGCGGGGGCGGTGGGCGCCGCCATCGCCATGTTCGGCATCACCGGCGTCGGCGCCGACGAGCTGACCTTCTACACCTACTGGTGCATCGAGAAGGGCTATGCCCGCCATGTCGGGCCCAATGACGGCAGCGAGGCCTGGCAGCGCCGCGCCAAGGGCTGGATCAGCGTCATGTACAAGGACGCCTTCCTCTCCTGGGTCATCTACACCTTCGGCACCATCGCCTTCTTCATCATGGGCGCCGCGGTGCTGAACCCGCAGGGCGTGGTGCCGCAGGGCAACGAGATGATCACCGCCCTCTCGCGCATGTACACCGACACGCTGGGCCAGTGGGCTGGCACGGTGTTCCTGCTGGGCGCGGTGGTGGTGCTGGGCTCCACCCTGTGGGCGGCGGTGCCGAGCTGGTCGCGCATGTACGTCAACCTGCTGGCCGAGATGGGCGTGCTGGAATGGCGCGACACGGCGGCCCGGCTGCGCTGGATCCGCATCTTCACCATCGCCCTGCCGCTGATCTGGGGCGCCGCCTACCTGTTCATGCGCTCGCCGGTGCTGATGGTGCAGATCGGCGGCATCGCCACCGGCATCTTCCTGCTCGCCGTGGTGGTGGCGGTGTGGCACCTCCGCCGCACCGAGACCGATCCGCGCCTCTACGGCAGCGGCGCGTTCAACGCGCTGCTGGTGGTCAGCAGCATCGCCATCGTGCTGCTCGGCATCTACACGGGGCTGAGCGCGCTCAAGCTGGTCTGAGGCAGGGCCAGGGGGCGCAGCCCCCTGGATCCTTCCCTTGTCAGGGCGCGATGCGCCTCTCCTCCAGCAGGCGGGTCAGCATCTCGATCTGCCGCTCCTGCTTTTCCAGCAGCGCCGTCATCTGCTCGGCGCGCAGCCGGTCCAGCTTCTCGTGCAGGGCCATGATCTCGATCTCGGCCTTCAGGTTCACCTCGTAGTCATGCGCCGCCACCAGCCGGTCCTTCGCCGATTGCCGGTTCTGGCTCATCATGATGATCGGCGCCTGCAAGGCCGCGATCATCGAGAGCAGCAGGTTCAGGAAGACGAAGGGGTAGGGGTCGAAGGGCTGGCGCAGCAGCCAGAGATTGGCGCCCGTCCAGAGCACCAGCAGCAGCAGGCTGAGCAGGATGAAGCTCCAGGAGCCGCCGAAGCTGGCTACCTTGTCCGCCACCCGGTCGCCGAAGCTCAGCTTCTCGGAGAAGGCCTCGTTGGTGTCGTGGCTGAGCGGGCGGCGCTCCAGCGCGCGGCTCAGCGCGCGGTGCTCGGCCTCGCCCAGCGCCTCGCCGGCGCCGAACCAGCGCGCGGCGGCCTCGCGGAATTCCGGCTTCGGGGATTCGGACATGGCGGCGGCTCCGGGGCGCGGGGAAGCTTTCAGGGGCGGGCGTGGAACCACTGGCCCAGCGCCAGCCAGGGCCGCGCATCCCAGAAGCGGCTGGCCTGGCCGGAGGTGGAGGGCATCACCCAGACGGGCGGGAAATCCGCCGGCCCCTCCACGCGGCCATAGGGGATGGCGCCGGTGCGGCGGCCGAGGAAGGCGGCGGCCGGCGCCTTGGCGGTGAAGGCCACCGCCTGCGGCCGCACCGCGCGGATGCGGGCGGCGAAGCCCGCCGGGTCGTAGGCACCGGGGGGGAGCTGGTCGTCATTGCCGGCGGCGTGCTTGGCCATGTCGGTCAGGCCGATGCCGTGACGCAGGAGCTCCGGATACTCGGCCGGCGCCAGCCGCCGCGGCGTCAGCCCCGCCTGGTGCAGGATGCCCCAGAAGCGGTTGCCCGGATGCGCGTAGTAGGCGCCGCGCGCCGCCGAGACGAGGCCGGGCGCCGAGCCGCAGAACACCAGCCGCAGCCCGGGCGCCAGCAGGTCGGGCAGCACCGGGTCTGACATAGTGGGGTCAGGCATCGGCGGGGGCCTCGGGCTGCGGTGGCAGCAGGGCCTGGATGCGCGTCTCCAGCCATTCCCGCGCCGCCGGCACGGGGCGGTGGCGGCTGCCGAAGGCGTCGCGCGTCAGGAAGTGCCCGGTCAGCCGCAGCCCGGCGAGCCATTCGGCCGGGTCCGCCTCGGCCTGCCCGCCCTGCAGGAACAGCGGCAGCGGCAGCAGCCGCCCGGCATAGGGCGCGGCAGCCTCGGCGCTCACCGCCCGGCCGCTGCGGGGGGAGACATGGGTGAGATGCCCGGCCGTGCCGGTGACGGCGCAGGCGGAAAGGTCCAGCCCATAGCCCAGCGCCTCCAGCAGCAGCGCCTCCCAGCGTATGTAGTCGGCCAGCAGGGCCGGGGCGCCGCGCCCGAGATTGGCCATCAGCGCCAGCAGGCCGGAGAAGACGCGCGGCTGTGCCTCGCGCTCCGGCAGCGCGTCGGCGGCGAGGGCACAGGCGGAGTTGAGCAGGGCGAGGGCGAGGGGGTCGTCCAGCGCCAGGGCGGCGGTGGGGTGCACCATCTCGCCGCTGAAGGCGCCGAGCTGCTCGGAGAGCCGCGCCACCCAGCGCACCTCGACCAGGTTGCCCGGCTGCCACAGCCCCGCCTGGGCGCGGGAGGCGCCGCCCTTGGCCAGCCCCAGGTGCCGCCCCTGCGCCTCGGTCAGCACGCCGACGACGGCGCCGCCCTCGCCATGCGGGCGGGCCTCCAGCACGATGGCGGGGGCCTGCCACTCCATGTGTTCAGGCCGCGGTCGCCGGAGGCGAAGCCGGAAGCGTGGATCGCCGGGTCAACACCCCGGCCCTTAGCCCGCGTCGTCCAGGCCGATGGCGCGCAGCCGGGCGCGCTCCTCGTCCCAGCCCTGGCGTTCCTTGACGTTGAGGAACAGGTGGACGCGGCGCTCCAGCAGCTTCTCCAGCTCGGCGCGCGCCCGGCGGCCGATCTCCTTCACCTTGGAGCCGCCATCGCCGATCAGGATCGCCTTCTGCGTGGCGCGGCCGACATAGATGGTGCAGTCGATCCGCACCGAGCCGTCGCGCCGCTCCTGCCACTGCTCGGTCTCCACCGTGGCGTGGTGCGGCACCTCCTCATGCGTCTGGCGCAGGATCTGCTCGCGCACGATCTCGGCGGCCAGCATCCGCTCCGGCAGGTCGGAGAGCTCGTCCTCCGGGAACAGCCAGGGGCCGTAGGGCAGGCGGGCGGCCAGGGCCGTCATCAGCCGGTCCAGCCCGTCGCCCTTCTCGGCGCTGATCATGAAGGTCTCCTCGAAGGAGAGCTGCTCGTTCAGCGTGGCGGTCAGCGGCAGCAGCCGCTTGGTGTCGATCAGGTCGGACTTGTTCAGCACCAGCCAGATCGGCACCTTGCTGCGCTTGAGGACGGAGATGATGGATTCCACCGCCTCCGTCATGCCGGCGCGCGCATCGACGATCAGCAGCGCCACGTCGGCGTCCTGCGCGCCTTCCCAGGCGGCGGCGACCATGGCGCGGTCGAGCCGCCGGCGGGGCGCGAAGATGCCCGGCGTGTCGGTCAGCACGATCTGCGTGCGGTCCTGCATCACCACGGCGCGGATGCGGAAGCGGGTGGTCTGCGGCTTCGGCGAGACGATGCTCACCTTGCTGCCGGCCAGCCGGTTCACCAGGGTGGACTTGCCGGCATTCGGCGCGCCCACCACGGCGACAAGGCCGCAGCGCGTCGGCGCCTCCGGTGTTCCGGCGGCGGGCGGGGGGTTGTTGGGGGTGTCGTTGGGCGGTGTGTCGTCGGTCATGTCTTGTTGCGTCCTGCCAGCCAGGCCTCGGCCGCCGCCTGCTCGGCCGCGCGCTTGGATTCGCCCTGTCCCTCCGCCTCGCGCCCGGCGGCGCGGACGGCCACGACGAAGACCGGCATATGGGACGGCCCGGTGGTGGAAACCAGCCGGTATTCGGGGAGACCCTCGGCGCGCCCCAGCGTGTATTCCTGCAGCCGGCTCTTGGCCGACATGGGCGGGGTCGGGTCGGCTTCCATGAAGGCGCCCCATTCGCGGCGGATGAAGCCGCGCGCCACCTCCAGCCCGGCATCGAGATAGAGGGCGCCGATCAGCGCCTCGGTCGCGTCGGCGATGACGGTGAAGCGGCCGCGCAGGCCCGTGCGCCCCTCGGCGGGCGGGATGCGCAGCGCGGCGGGCAGGCCGATCGCCTCGCCCACCTTGGCCAGCGTCTCGGCCGCGACCAGCACGGAGAGGCGCTTGCCGAGCGCCCCCTCGCGCTCCTCGGGGAAGCGCTCGGCCAGCCATTCGGCCATCACCAGCGCCAGCACGCGGTCGCCCAGGAATTCCAGCCGCTCGTTGGAATCGAGCATGCCGCGCCTGGGATCGGCGGCGGAGCGATGGGTGAGGGCGTGCGAGAGCAGCCCCGGATCGTTGAAGCTGTGGCCGATGCGGGACAGGAAGGCCGCCCCGTCCGGCAGGGCGGGACCGGCCTTGCTCATGCCGCCCGCTCCCTCACCGCACGCCCGAGAAGATGCGGTCCCAGCGCACCGCGAAGGGCCAGGCCCAGACTTCCCACCACGCCGCCGTGCCATCGACCGAGAAGAAGATCATCTCGGCGCGGCCCACCAGGTTCTCCACCGGCACGAAGCCCACCGCGTTCATCTCGCGGCTGTCGAGGCTGTTGTCGCGGTTGTCGCCCATGGCGAAGACATGGCCGGCCGGCACCACGTATTCGGTGGTGTTGTCGTACTGCCCGTCATCCGAGGCTTCCAGGATCTCGTGCCGCACGGGCGCGCCGCCGCCGGCGGCGGGCAGCGTCTCGCGGTAGCGGCGCACCGTCATGCGCGGGCCGTCGCCCTCCACCGTGTAGAGGCCGAGCCCCTCGCGCGGCACTTCTTGGCCGTTCAGGAACAGCCGGCCGCCGCGCATCTGGATCCGGTCTCCGGGCAGGCCGACGATGCGCTTGATGTAGTCCGTGCTGTTGTCGCGCGGGTACTTGAACACCGCCACGTCGCCGCGCGCCGGCAGCGAGCCGAAGATGCGGCCCTGGAACAGTTCCGGGCTGAACGGCATGGAGTGCCGCGAATAGCCATAGGCGTATTTCGAGACGAACAGGTAGTCGCCCACCAGCAGGGTGGGGATCATGCTGCCCGAGGGAATGTTGAAGGGCTCGAAGGCGACGGCCCGGATGCCGACGGCGATAAGCCCGGCATAGACCACGGTCTTGATGCTTTCGAGCCAGCCGCCGGTTTTCTTCGTCATCGGATGGTGTGCGCGAGGCCCTGCTTCGGTACGCCGCGCCAGCCGCCGCGACCCAGGAGGGGGGTAGAGCGCGGCGCGGGGGGCGCTGTCAAGGAAGGGCGGGAGTCGGGCGGAGGGCGCCGGCGGCCACGGCGCCGCCCGGAGCGCCCGCTGCCAGGCCGAAGGCACCGGCCAGCAGGCTGAGGGATTCGCGCCGCGCCGCCGGGTCGTGCACCGGCGTCAGCACCGCCACCTCCTCCGCGCCGAGTTCGGCCGCCAGCGCCTCCAGCCGCGCCTTCACCTGCTGCGGCGTGCCGATGATGGCCCGCGCCTGCATCCGCGCCAGCTTCTCCCGCTCCGCCTCGGTGTAGGGGTGCGCCGCGGCCTCCTCGGGGGTCGGCAGGGGCGGGTAGATGCCGCGGTCCCGCGAGAGGCGCCACAGCGCGCGGGAGGAGAACAGCCGCGCCGCCTCCGCCTCCGTGGCGGCGCAGAGGGCGAAGACGGCGATCGCCGCGCGCGGCGCCGGCAGCCGCCCCGCCTCGGCGCGGAAGCCCTGGCGGTAGAGCGACAGCGCCTGCTCCGCCCCCGCGCCATCGGTGATGAAATGCGCGAAGCAGTAGGGCAGCCCGAAATAGGCGGCGAGCTGGGCGCCGTAGTCGGAGCTGCCCAGCATCCACAGCTCCGGCCGCGTCGGCACCTCGGGCTGGGCGTGGACGTCGCGGAAGGGGTGGTTCACCGGCAGCCCCTCGCCGAGCCAGCCCAGCAATTCCTGCACCTGGGCCGGAAAGCGGTCGCCCTGGCCCAGCAACCCCTGCGCGGCAGCCGGGTTCAGCGCATAGGCGGTGCGCCCGTCGCTGCCCGGCGCGCGCCCCACCCCGAGATCGATCCGCCCTGGCGCGATCGCCTCCAGCACGCGGAACTGCTCGGCCACCTTCAGCGAGGAATAGTGCGGCAGCATCACCCCCGCCGAGCCGACGCGGATGCGCCGCGTGGTGGCGGCGATGGCGGCGATCAAGATCTCGGGTGCGGCGCCGGCATGGCTGCGGCTGTTATGGTGCTCCGCCAGCCAGTAGCGGGCGTAGCCCAGCGCGTCGGCATGCTGCGCCATGGCCAGGGTCTCGCGGATCGCCGCGTCGGCGCCGCGGCCGGAGGCGATGGTGGACTGGTCGAGGATGGAGAGAACGAGTGCCATGGCGGCAGGTTAGCGCCTTGCCGTCCCACGAAAAGGAAAAGCTGCCATGGGGGAGGAAACCGCCAGCCGCGCCATGGTCGCGGCGCATACCGCCGTGATGCGCCGGCAGTTCGCGCTGCTGGGCTCCAGCCGGCTGCCGGCGGTGCGCGGGATGGAGCGGATCTGGTGCTTCATGGAGGCGGTGCGGGCCGCCCAGCGCGGCACGCGGCTGACGCAGAAGGATCTCTATGCCCTGAGCTCCGGGGCGCTGAGCATGGCCACCCTCTCCCGCGCCGTGGCCGACGGGGTGGAGCTTGGCTACCTGATGCAGCGTCCGGCGCCGGAGGACAGCCGGGTGCGGCTGATCGAGCCCACCCCCCTCGGCCTGCGCCGCCTGGCGGAGCTGGCGCCGGAGGCGATGGAGGAACTGCGCGCCGTGCTGGCCGGGGAGGAGGAGGACAGCACCCCGGCGGCCGGCTAGGGCCGGCCCCCTCCGCCGCGGCCCGGGGGAGGCGCTGCGGCCTGCCCCGCCGCCGGGGCGCCCGCGCGCCCGGGGTGGCGGTGCGGCTGGTGGTCGAGCGGGCCTTCCACGAGCCAGTCCGCCCCGTCGGCGGTGGCGAAATCCGGCCCCAGCGGCGCCTTGCCGGCGCCGCCCGGCAGGTCCAGCACATAGGCCGGCCAGGCCAGCCCGGTGAGCCGCCCCCGCAGCGCCCGCAGGATGGCGCGGCCCTCCGCGACCGGCACCTCGAAGCGCGCCGTGCCGGGCGCGCGGTCCAGCTGGTGCAGGTAGTAGGGCTTCACCTGCGCGGCCAGCATGGCGCGGAACAACGCCGCCAGCGCCTCGGGGCTGTCGTTCACCCCGCGCAGCAGCACGCTCTGGCCGAGCAGCGCCACGCCGGCGCGGCGCAGCACCCGCAGCGCCGCCCGCGCCGGGGGCGCGAATTCCCGCGCGTGGTTGGCGTGGACGCAGAGGAACAGCGCTTTCTCGGTGCTCCCCAGCGCCTCGGCCAGAGCGGGCGTCACCCGCTCCGGCGCCGAGACGGGCACGCGCGAGTGCAGCCGGATGATGTCGAGATGCGGAATGGCCGAGAGCCGCGCCAGGATGTGCCCGAGGCGCCGGGGCGAGAGCATCAGCGGGTCGCCGCCGGTCAGGATCGCCTCGCGCACGGTCGGGGTGGCGGCGAACCAGTCCAGCGCCGCCTCCAGCTCCGCCTCCGAGAGCAGCCCGCCATCCGGCCCCACCACCTCGCGCCGGAAGCAGAAGCGGCAATAGACGGGGCAGGCCAGCAGCGGCTTCAGCAGGGCGCGGTCCGGGTAGCGGTGCACCACGCCCTTCACCGGGGTGAAGGGGGCGTCGCTGGTCGGGTCGCTGCGCTCCTCGGGGAGGGTGGTCAGCTCGGCGATGTCGGGCACGTATTGCCGGGCGATGGGGTCGGCCGGGTCGGCGCGGTCGATCAGCGCCTGCACCGCCGGGGTGAGGGCGATGGCATAGGTCCCGGCCAGCCGCTCCAGCCCCGGCGCCGATTCGGGCGGCACCAGCCCGGCTTCCACCAGGGCGGCGGCATCGCGCAGGGTGCGGGGCTTCAAAGGCGGGGAACCGTCGGGCATGGTCGCGCGCCTTACGCCCGGAGGCCGCAGCGCCGCAATGCCCGATCCCGCAACCCAGCCTTCCCTGCCCGTGTGGCACCCCGAGAGCCTGGCCCGCCGCCTGCCGGCGCTGCGCCGCCGTGCCCGCCTCGCCGCCGAGACCCGCGCCTTCTTCGCCGCGCGCGGCTACACCGAGGTGGAGACCCCCGCTCTGGTGCCGGCGCCGGGGATGGAGGTGCACCTCGCCGCCTTCCGCAGCGAGTTCCGCCCGATACTGGGTGAGGGCGGCTTCCCCCTCTGGCTGCGCACCTCGCCGGAGCTGGCCATCAAGCGGCTGCTGGTGGCCGGCTGCGGGCCCGTCTTCGAGATCGCGCGGGTGTGGCGCAACGGCGAGGTCAGCCCGCGCCACGCGCCCGAATTCACCATGCTGGAATGGTACCGCCCCGGCGCCACGCTGGCGGGGCTGATGGACGAGACGGAGGAATTCTGCCGCGCCGTGCTGCCGCCGCGCGTCGCCTTCGGCGGCGTCGAGACCGACCTGGCGGCGCCCTTCGAGCGGCTCACCGTGGCCGAGGCCTTCGCCCGCCATGCCGGCGGCCTCGACATCCTGGCCACGCTGGACGCGGCGGGGGAGGGCGACGCGGCGGCGCTGCACGCGGCCGCCCGCGCCGCCGGCTTCACGCCGCGGCCGGCCGAGAACTGGGAGGATCTGTTCTTCCGCATCCTGCTGGAGCGGGTGGAGCCGGCGCTGGGCCGGGCGCGGGCCACCTTCCTCACCCACTGGCCCGCCCCGCAGGCCGCGCTGGCCCGGCGCGACCCGGCGGATCCGCGCGTGGCGCTGCGCTTCGAGCTGTTCATGGCCGGCATCGAGCTGGCCAATGCCTTCGACGAGCTGACGGATGCGGCGGAGCAGGCCACCCGCTTCGCCCGCGACGTGGCCGAGCGCCAGCGCCTGTATGGCGAGGGCTGGCCCGTGGACGGGGATTTCCTGGCCGCCCTGGCGCAGGGCATGCCGCCCACCGCCGGCATCGCGCTGGGCTTCGACCGGCTGGCCATGCTGGCGGCGGGGGCGGGCAGCGTGGCGGAGACGCTGTGGCTGGGCCACTGGCCCTATCCGGCAGGTCCCCTCGCGGATGAAACCGGGGAAGGGTCTTCAGGCCCCTGAATCCGGGAACGATTCCCGGAAGAGTTCGCCGCCCCGCTCAGCGCCAGCGGGACAGCCAGCCCCGGCGCGGCGCCTCGCCCCCGGCGCGGCGCGCGCTGAGGGCCAGGGCGGCGGGGAACTCCACCGCGTTCAGCGTGACCGAATCGAAGCCCGCCTCGATCACGCCGCGCCAGGCATCGGCGCCGTATTCGGTCTGCACCCGCCAGTCCTCGCCGCTCTGCGCCGGGTCGCCATGGTAGCTGGGAGGCAGCCCGGCCCGGCTGCGACTCATCCGCCCGACGATGATCGGCACCGTGTAGGCCAGCGTGCCGCCCGGCCGCAGCACGCGGTGGCATTCGCGCAGCGCGGCCGCCGGGTCCGGCACATGCTCCAGCGTATCGGAATGCAGCACGGCGTCGAAGCTCGCATCGGCGAAGCTCAGCGCCTGCATGTCCTCCTGCGGATAGGTGGCGAGGCGGTAGCCGGGCATGGGCTTCAACGCCTCGCCCAGGCCGGCGGCGCCGTTCAGATCCAGCACCCGCAGCCGGCGCGCGGCGCGGCTGGTGGCGAAGCGGGCCAGCACCGGCCCGCCTTCCCAGGCCGCGAGCAGGGCGCGCGCCAGCGCGATGGCGCGCAGATTGCCGCCGCAGGCGAGGCAGGTGCGGCCCTGCTGCCGGTCGATATAGGCGGCCTCCTCGGCCGACAGCTCCCACTCCGCGATCAGGCCGGGCCACAGCACCGGCCGGTCCTCGAAGGCGGTTCCGCCGCAGATGGCGCAGAAGGTCATGCCCGGCCTCTCCCTACCAGCTGGTGCCCGGCGCGCGCAGCCCGCCGACGGTGAAGCCCGCATGCCGCGCCACGAAAGGCATCAGCCGCTCCAGCGCGTGCAGCATGGTGCCGTCATAGGGCAGCGGCTCCTCCGGATAGTCCTCCCAGCCCAGATCCAGGGCCAGCAGCGGCCGCAGCGCCGCGGGGCGGGCCCAGAACATGGTGCCGAGCGGGAAGTCGAAGGCCTCGTCCAGCGGCTGCGGCAGGCCCATCCGCGACGCCAGCGCCTCGGCCACCACCCGGTTGCCGTCCCAGCCGACGATGTGCGGGTCCTCCGCCATCAGCAGGCCCAGCGCCGGACGCGCGGCGAAGGCCGCGGCGGCGAGGTCGAGCATGGCGTGCTCGCCGCCCACCAGATTCTCCCACAGGAAATCGCACCAGACGCGCCCCAGCGTCGTATCGACCGAGATGCTCTTCTTGCCGTGCACATGCCCCACCACGTCGTAGCCGCCTTCGGCGATCTCCCGCGCGAAGCCGGTGAGGAAGGGGCCGATGTCGCGGCCGCGGTTCGGCACCAGCCGCACCGTCACGGCGCCATGGTGGTGGCGGAAGGCATGCCGCAGCGTGGCGGCCTTGCCCTCGCTGTCGGTGGACAGCAGCAGGTCGCAGGCGGTGCGGTTGGCGGCGAGGCGGCTGGCCAGCTCCGGTGCCATGTCGGGGTAGTGGAAATGAGCCTGCAGCGCCATGCGCGGGGCCGCTCCCGGCGCGGGCGGCGGGCTGGCGGGCGAGAACACCTCGCGCAGCCAGGGGCCGGCGGGGCGGCCCTGCTCCAGCCAGTGCGTCACCGGCTCTGCCTCGGCCTGCGGGCCATCCAGCCCGTGGGCGCGGGCATAGACCTGCGGCTGGAAGCCGGCGAAGGGCCGCCGCAGCAGCGGCGTGGGCGAGGCCTCCCGGATGCCGGACCACAGCGCCCATTGCCGCACAGCCAGCCGCTCGGCCGCGCCCGGCTCCTCCGGCGCGGTGCCGGGGGCGAAGGCCATGTCCGGATCGACCAGGCCGGAATCGATCAGCCGGTCGGTCCGCGCGCGGCGGGCCGGGTCGGCGGCGGCGCGGCCCCAGGCGTCGATCTGCCGCACATAGGCGTCCATGTCGTAGGCCCGGGCGCCAACGCGGGCGACCTGCTCGCGGCTGGCCGCCCGCAGCGCCGGGTCCTCCGCCAGCCGGCAGAGCGCCTGCGCGGCGGCATGGGCATCGAGATGCGGCACCACCATCCAGGCGATGTCCGGGTCGGAGGCCAGGATCTCGGCCGTGCCGCAGGCGCCGGCGAAGCAGACCGTCGGGATGCCGCGGGTGACGGCGTCGATGCCCACATTCGGCTGCGGGTCGAGCCGCGAGCACATGAAGAAGGCATCGGTGGCGGCATAGACCGGCTCCAGGTCGCTCACGGCGTCCATGAAGGCGAAGCTGTCCCCCAGATCCGACTGCGCGATCTGCTCGGCCAGGTAGGAGGAGTAGGTGTTGTCCTTCTCCGGGTCATAGCCATGGCCGATCCAGACGAAGCGCAGCTTCAGGTCGGGCCGCAGCCGCCGGGCGGTGGCGGCGGCGGCGATGAACAGGTCCACCCCCTTGCGGATGTGCACGAAGCCGGCCCCCAGCACCAGGAAGGCGTCCTCCATGCCGGGCGGGCGCAGGATGGCCCGCTGCCGCTCCGACAGGGGCTCGGCCTCGCCCGCGGGCATGGTGGGGTCGGAGCGGCCCTGCGGCATGATGTGCACGCCGCGCCGCTCGCGCAGCTCGGGGAAGGCCTCGAAGGAGGAGCGGGCGACGACCTGCGCCGGGAACACCACGTGCTCGGCATGGTCGTAGATGTCGCGCATCCGCCGCAGCGGCCGGGTGTAGGTGGCGAATTCGTGCACCAGCGCCACCACGGGCACGCCGAGCCGCGTCAGGGGCGGCACCATCAGGTGCGTCTCGATGCTGTTGGCCACCGCGTAGAGCGGCTGGTACAGCGCCACCAGCCGCTCGGCGATGCGCTGCATCTCGGCCGCCTTCCATTCCTCCCAGACCAGCGGGCCGATGACGACGCTGGCCATGCGGGCGAAATCGGCCTCCAGCTCGCCGCCATGCATCATCAGGCAGACGATGCGGTAGTCCCGGGAGAGGCGGCGGATCAGGTTCCAGCCCAGCACCGGCGCGCCGGTGCGCGAGCCGTCATGCGAGATGAACAGCATCACCGGCCGCCCGTCATCCGGCAGGGGCGGGAAGCTGAGGCGGTTCACCACCGGGCGGGCGGGGCGGCCTTCGCGCTGGCCGTGCTCGATGTAGTGCAGCAGCGGATGCACGCCCGCGGCCGCGAGGTCCGGGTTGCTTTCCAGGTAGAAGACGGGGTCGAAGCTGTCGCCCGGCTGCCAGCCCAGCAGCTCCCCGATCAGCACGTAATGCGTCACCGGGTCCAGGCCCGCGGGCAGCTGGCGGCCATAGGCCGCCTCGTCGAACACCGCGCCGGCGCGGATGCGGTCGGCGAGCACCTGGGCCTCGGCCGGGTTGCGCGGCAGGGGGCTCGGCGTCATCAGCGACAGCTCGGCCCAGACCAGGCCGGGCGGGCCATCGTAGCCGGACGCGCTGTAGTAAGGCCGCAGGAAATCGCTGGAGAAGCCGGGGCCGGGTTCCAGCCCCAGCCGCCAGCCGGTGCTCAGGTAGTGGCCGGCGGCGTCCGCCATCTCCGGCAGATCGGCCTCGGCGCGGTAGAACAGCTCGTCCAGCACGCCGGATTCGCGCAGCAGCGCGGCATCCTCGGCGCTGGACGGCGAGGCGGCGGGGTCCAGCGCCGCGCTCACGGGCGGCCCTGCCCGACGAGGCGGTCGCGCAGCCTGTGCCGCAGCGGCCGTGGCACCAGGCGGGCCAGATGCAGCACCCCCAGGCGGTGCAGCCGGGCGATCCGCTGCGCGCGCATCTCGGCCTCCTGCGCATCCTGCCGTGCCCGCTCGGCCGCCTCCAGCCGCAGGCGCTCCAGCTCGGCCATCTCGGCTTCCGTGGCGCCGGTGTTGCCGGCCGGCACCGCGCCGCGCGGCGGGCGCCGCCGGAAGGCCTGCCGCAGCGCCGCGTGCTGGCGCCGCAGCCGCTCCATCTCCCCTTGCAGCCCTTCCGCCTGGCCGTGGAGCAGGCCGATCTCCTCCCGCGCCGCGCTCAGCTCGTCCTGCAGGCGGGCGATGGTGGCGACGTTGTTCCGGGCATTCTCCTCGTAGATGGCGGCCTGCGTGGCATAGGCCGCGAGCTCCCGCCGCGTCGCCTCCGGGATTTCGCCCACAGGGGGGAGCGTGCTCGCCTGCACCAGGCCCTGGATCTCGCTGGTCTCGATGAAGAGCGAGTTCGGCACGTCATCCACCGCCGAATCGGAGGCGACGGCGATGAGGTAGGGGGGGCGGGGCAGGGCGCCGCTGGCCTCGTAATGCGCCGGGCCGCGCTTCTCGAAGGTCAGGGTGCGGGCCGGGCCGGTGCCGTCATCCGCCACCAGGGCGGAGCCCATCATCGGCCGCTGCGCGAGGAGATGCACCCGCGGGAAGAAGCGGCGCAGCAGCGCCTCGAACTCCGGGCGGGACAGCTCGTTCACATGGTAGGGGTTGGCCGCGCTGCCGGGCGGCGAATACACGTCCCGCTCGGGGGAGGAGATGATGAGGCGCCCGCCGGGGCGCAGCACCCGGCGCACCTCCGCCATGAACTGGTCGTGCTCGTAGAAATGCTCGAGCGTCTCGAAGGAGACCACGGCATCGACGCTGGCATCGGCCGCCGGCAGGCGGCGCGCGTCGCCCTGCTGGTAGCGCAAGTTCGCGGCGGGGTAGGCCCGCGCCGCGTGCTCCACCGCCTGGGCCGAAAGCTCCACGCCCAGCACCGAGCGCGCCGCCTGCGCCAGCAGGGCGGAGCCATAGCCTTCGCCCGCGGCCACATCCAGCACGTCCAGGCCGCGGCACAGGCTGCGCGCCAGGAAGTAGCGGTGCAGGTGCTCGATCTCGACCTGCCCGGAGGTGGCGGTGGTCAGACGCTCGCCCGTCCACTCCAGAGGCGCCGCGGGCATCGCCCGTTCAAAGATCTCACCCACGCGCTTGGTCTCCCTTCCGCTGTTCTGCTGCCCGCATGACGCGGCCGGGCGGGCCGCGTCGCCTATCTCAGCCCATGGTCGAGAGCGTGGCCGCGCCGGCCAGGTCGCTCAGGGTCCGGCTCATGCCCTCGGCGAAGGACAGGCGGGGCGCCCAGCCCAGCACGTCGCGCGCCCGGCGGATGTCCAGCACGCTGACCGGCACGTCGAAGGCCCTGCCGGGCTCGCGCCGCACGGCCAGGCGGCGGCCGAGGCGCGCCTCCAGCTCCGCGATGATGGTGTTGAGGCTGGTACCCTGGCCGCTGCCGATGTTGACGACCCAGTTCTCCCCGACCTCGGGGCAGGTGGCCAGCGCCGCCATGCCGGCCGCCGCGTCGGCGATGTGGATGAAGTCGCGCACCACCTCGCCATCGCCCCAGATGGTGATGGGCTGGCCGGTGAGGGCATGGTGCAGGAAGGTGGTGGCGGCGCCCTGGCCGCGCGCGAGGTCCTGCCCGGCGCCGAAGGGATTGGCGAGCCGCGCCACCCGGCAATCCAGCCCGTAAAGGGCGCGGTAGAGGCCGAGATACAGCTCCACCGCCGCCTTGCCGGCGCCATAGGCGGTGATCGGCGCGAGGGTGTGCTCCTCCGGCACCGGAACCTGGCGCAGCCGGCCATAGACCGTGCCACCGGAGGAGGAGAAGACCAGCCGCGGCGCCGCCTTGCCCCGCCGGCGCATGGCCTCGAGCAGGGCGAGGGTGGGGGTGGTGTTCAGGGCGAGGTCGCGGGCAGGGTCGGCATTGGCGCTGGCCGGCAGCGAGGCCCAGACATAATGGTGCACCACCGCCACGCCTTCGAGCATGGCGTCCCAGTCGGCGGTGGCCAGGTCGGCGGTGCAGTGGCCGATGCGGTGGCGGACCGCCTCGGGGTAGGTGACGGAGAGCGGCGCCCTGTCGCAGAGCATGACCGTCTCCCCGGCCTCGGCCAGGAGCAGCGCTACATGGCGGCCGATGAAGCCGCAGCCGCCAAGGATGAGATGATGGCGGGTCCCGGTCATGGCGCGAAGGAATCCAAGCTTTGTCTTTCCGTGAACAGGGCCATGAGCAGAACGCCGGGCCCTGAGGGCCCTCCGCGCTTATAGGCGAGGTGGGGAGGGTGCGCCACCACCCCTCCCGGCGCGGCTCGGGACGTGGCCCAGGGGAGCGTGGCCCAGGGGAGCGTGGCCCAGGGGAGCGTGGCCCAGGGGAGCGTGGCCCAGGGGAGCGTGGCCCAGGGGAGCGTGGCCCAGGGGAGCGTGGCCTAGGGGAGCGTGGCTCAGGGCGTGGCGGCGGTGGCCAGGGTGGCGGTGCCCGCCTCCGGCATGCCGCCGCGCGGCAGCGGGCGCCAGGTGCCGCCGGCCAGGATCTCGCTGGGGTGGAAGCGCGCCTTGTAGGTCATCTTGCGGCTCTGCGGCACCCAGTAGCCGAGATAGACATAGGGCAGCCCCAGCTCCACCGCCCGCCGCACCAGCCACAGGATGATGAAGGTGCCGAGCGAGCGCTTCTCCAGCTCCGGCTCGTAGAAGGAGTAGACGGCCGACAGCCCGTCGCTCAGCCAGTCGGTCAGGCAGCCGCCAAGCAGCCGGCCATCGGCGTCGCGGAACTCCACCAGCCCGGTGGTGATCGGCGTGTCCTCCACCATGGCGCGGTAGTCGTAGAAGCCCATCGCCGCCATGTCGCCATCCTGGTGGCGGCTGCGCTGGTAGCGCTGGAACAGCGAGAACTGCTCGGCCGTGGCGCGCGCCGGGGCGGGGCTGCCCTGCACCCCCTCATTGGCGCGGGCGACGCGGCGCTGCGTGCGGTCCGGCCGGAAGCCGGCGGCGTCGATGCGGATGGGAATGCAGGCCTGGCAGCCCGGGCAGACCGGCGAATAGGCGATGTTGTGGCTGCGGCGGAAGCCGGCGCGCGAAAGCCGGTCGTGCAGCGGCTCGGCATCGGGGCCGGTCAGCTCGGTCACGATCTTCCGTTCCAGCCGGCCGGCCAGGTAAGGGCAGGGCAGCGGCGCGGTGGTGTAGAAGAATTGCGGGCGGCGGGTGGAGCGGTGCAGCATCTGTTCCCCTACTTTCCCTGCCCGCGCGCCACGATGCAACGGTGGATGCGCACCTTCCGCCGCCTCATTCGCCCGTGGCCCCGCCGGGCACCAGGGTGAACTGGCCGCCCGCCTGCTCCGGCACGACGCCGAGGCGCAGCAGCCGCGCCCCTTCCGCGCCCTGTCCCGCCCAGAGCGGCGCTTGGTCTCCCCAGTGGCGGGAGAGCGGGTGGCCCGACTGCCCGGTGGCGATCACCGCCCAGGCGCCGTCGGGCGTGGCGAGGTCGAACACGGCGCGCAGGCCGGGGCCGTGCACGTGGCGGAAGCCGCCATCCATGCCGCCGCGGTTGACCGTCTCGCCATCGCCCGGCGTGGGCAGGGCGATGGCCGTCCAGCCGCCGAGGCCGGGGAGGAAGCGCAGCAGCGGGTGCTCGAACCGCACTTCATGCGCATCCCCCCAGCGCCAGGCCGCGGGGTCCGGGCCGAAGCGCGCCACCAGCGCCTCCACCGCCTCGGTCAGCGCGGCGGCGGCGAGCGCGGCACAGGCGCCGCCGGGGGCGAATTCCGGGGCCGGGCGGGGCGCGCCAGCTTCGGCGGCGGGGCGGCACCAGTGCGCGCCGCGCCCGTCCGGGTGCAGCACGAAGCGCAGAAACTCCGCCGTGGGCGGCCAGCCGCCCTCCGGCACGCCGCCATGCGCCAGCGCCATGCGGGCGGCCAGCTTCCACCAGGCGTTGAAGATGAGCGGCTGCGGCCGGTCCACCGCCATCTCGCCCTCCCAGCCCAGCAGCAGGTCGCGCGCCACGCCGGCCGGGCCGCCGGGGCGGGGCAGGGCCAGCAGCACCGGCAGCACCTCCCGCGCGAACAGGCTGGTGGCATCCTGCTGGATCGCCGCCTGGTCCTGCGGCGTGTGGCGCCCGCGCTGCGCCAGCAGGCCGTGGATGCGGCGGAAGCGCCAGTCGCCGTGCCAGTCGCGGCCGAGATAGGGCTCCGCCCCCTCCGGCTGCACGCGGTTGTTGGCGTTCACCAGCGCCCCGCCGGCGGGGCGCTCGGCATGGGGCAGCGCGTCGAAGGGCAGGAAGCCGGCCCAGTCATGGCTGCCATCCCAGCCGGGCGCGGGCAGGCTGCCATCGCCCGCGCGGCGCAGCGGGGTACGGCCGGTGAGGTACATGGCGATGCCGCCCGCCGCCTCCGCCACCATCAGGTTCTGCGGCGGCGCGGTGATGCGGGCGGCCGCCGCCCGCGCCGTGGCGAGGTCGCCCGCGCGGTTCAGCGCCAGCAGCCCGGCGGCGGCGCTGTCGCCCGGCTCCAGATTGGCCATTTGCACCGCGAGCACCGTGCCGTCCGCCGGGCTGCCCTCCAGGTCGGAGATCACCGGGCCGTGCCGCGTCTCGCGCACCCGCAGCACCTGCTCCTCCTGGCCGCGGACGGCGATGCGCTCCTCCCGCACGGTGAAGGGGCGGGGGCCGTCCGGCGTCTCGTAGCCCTCGGCGCCGGAGAGGCGCTCGATGAACAGGTCCTGCGTGTCGGAATGGGTGGTGGTGAAGCCCCAGGCCAGGCTCTCGTTGCGGCCGATCACCATGAAGGGCACGCCCGGCGCGGTGGCGCCCGCCAGGAAGCGGCCGCCCGGCAGCTCGATGCGCGCCAGATACCACAGGATCGGCGCCTGGAAGCCGAGATGCGGGTCGGACGCCAGCAGCGCGCCGCCACTGGCCGAGCGGGCGGGCGCCAGCGCCCAGGCGTTGGAGGCGACATTGGGCAGCGGCGCATCCTCGGGAAAGCGCGGCAGGGCGGCGGCGAGGCGCGCCATCCGCCCCGGCTCCAGCAATCCCGGCTTCAGCAATCCCGGCTCCAGCGCCGCCTGCCGCTCCGCCGCGCCATCGGGGCGGCCGGGGCTGTCATCGGCCGGCCACAGCTCGGCCAGCCGCGCGGGCGGCAGCAGGGCGGCGAGGCGGGCGCGGTCCAGCTCCGTGCGCCAGTTGTTGGAGAGCCACAGCCCCATGGTCTTGGCCCAGAGCAGCGAATGCGCCGGCTGCCATGGCTCCGGCACGCCGAGCGCCAGGAATTCCGGCGCGGCGAGCCGGCCGCGCGCGCCGATCCAGGCATTCACCCCCTCGGCATAGGCCTCCAGCACGGCGCGCGTGTCGGGCGGCAGGGCCTCGTAATCGGCCTCGGCGCGCTGGCGGAGCCCGAGGGTGCGGTGGAAGCGGTCCAGCCGCAGCGCCGCCGGGCCGGCGATCTCGGCCAGGCGGCCGCTGGCGTTGCGGCGCATCAGCTCCATCTGGAACAGCCGGTCCCGCGCATGCAGCCAGCCCAGCGCGCGCGCCGCGTCCGCCTCGGTGCGGGCGGTGATGCGGGGGATGCCGTGCGAATCCTCCACCACCTCCACCGGGGCGGAGAGGCCGGGCAGGCCGATGCGCCCCGCGCACGGGGGCAGGCTGGCCCAGAGCAGCCCGGCCGCGCCGAGGCCGGCCAGGATCAGGATCAGGGCGGCGGCGATCAGGCCGCGACGGAAGAAGCGGCGCAGCCGGCCGGGGCGTCTCTGCATGCTTCCCGATGTGGGGCGGAAGGCGTGCGGCCACAGCCCGGCTTGCGCCGTTTCACGCCTGCGTGAAGAGTGGCGCGATGCGCCGCACGCCCGAGACACGCGCCGCCGCCACGATGCGCGGCCAGCAGGCGGAGGAAGCCGTGGCCACCCGGCTTGAGGCGGCGGGCTGGGCGGTGCTGGCGCGCCGCCTCCGGGGCGCGCGCGGCGGCCCCGCCGGAGAGATCGACCTCGTCGCCGAGCGGGAGGGGCTGCTGGCCTTCATCGAGGTGAAGGCGCGGGCGGAGCTGGCGGGCGCCGCCCTGGCGCTCGGCCCGCGCCAGCGCGCCCGCCTGCTGGCGGCGGCGGAGGCGTGGATGGCGGCGAACCCCGGCCATGGCGCGGCCGGCGTGCGGTTCGACGTGGTGCTGGTGGACGGGGCCGGGCGGATGCGGCGCATCGCCGATGCCTTCCGGCAGGAAAGCTAGGCGCCGCCTCAGGGCACCAGCCGCACCGCCGCGATGATGACGATGGCCTGGGCGTAGGGATACTCGTCGGTCATGGTCAGGCTGACCTGGGCGCCGTAGCCCTGCGGCGTGATGGCGTCCAGCCGCTGCGCCGCGCCGCCGGTGAGGCGCAGCGAGGGCTGGCCGGTGGAGAGGTTCACCACCCCAAGGTCGCGCCAGAACACGCCCGCCCGGAAGCCGGTGCCGAGCGCCTTGGAGGCCGCCTCCTTGGCGGCGAAGCGCTTGGCATAGGTGGCGGCGCGCAGCTTGGGCGTGCGCGATTCCGCCTTCTTGCGCTCCAGCGGGGTGAAGACCCGGTCGAGGAAGCGGTCGCCGTAGCGCTCGATGGAGCGCTCGATGCGGCGGATGTCGACGATGTCGTTGCCGAGGCCGATGATCATGCCAGGGCTTTAGAGCAGAATCCCGCTAGGCAAAATCACCTCCGGGACAGCTCAGCGCTTGCGCACGAACTCCGTGCGCAGCACCAGCCCCTTGATGCTCTCATGCTTGCAGTCGATCTCGTCCGGGTCGTCGGTCAGGCGGATCGAGCGGATGACGGTGCCCTGCTTCAGCGTCTGGTTGGCACCCTTCACCTTCAGGTCCTTGATGAGGGTGACGGAATCGCCATCGGCCAGCAGGTTGCCCGCCGCGTCGCGCGGCTGCGGCCGGGCCGCCTCGGCGGCGGCGGCCAGCTCGGCGGCCGGGCGCCACTCGCCGGTGGCCTCGTCATAGACATACTCGTCGCTGCTCTCGGCCATGGCCGGCTCTCCCGCGGATAAGGCGCGGGTTCTCCCCCCGCCGGGGGAGGCCGGCAAGGGGTCTCAGCCCTTGCTGCGCTCCACCTGGATGATGCCGGGGCAGGCGCGCAGCGCCGCCACCACGTTGGAGAGGTGGCGCAGGTCGCTCACCTCCAGGTCCACCACCACCTCGGCATAGTCCGGCGCGCGGTGGGCGAAGCGGAGGTTGTGCAGCTTGCCGTTCTGCTTGGCGATGACGACCGTCATGGCGGCGATGGCCGAGTCCTCATTGGCCGTCACCACGTCCAGCCGGCCGAGATGGGCGCCCCCCGAGCCGGCCTCGTAGTCCCAGTCGATGTCGAGGAAGCGCTCGGGCGTGGCGGAGAAGGCCTCGAGGTTGTGGCAGTCATGCTTGTGCACCGTCACCCCCTTGCCGGTGGAGACGATGCCGACGATGCGGTCCCCCGGCACGGGGTGGCAGCAGCCGGCGAACTGCACCGCCATGCCGGCGACCAGGCCGGTGATGCCGGAGCTGGCCTCCCGCCGCCGCTCGGGGCGCATGACGGTGGCGCCGGGCTTGCCGCGGGCGCGGGCCAGCGGCAGGTGGTCCATCGGCCGCGGCGGGCCGCGCAGCTCGGGGATGGCGGCGTGCAGCACCTCCCGCGCCGAGAGGTTGCCGTTGCCGACGGCGACGCACAGCTCCTCGAAGCCCGGCTGCTTGAAGGCCTTGAGGGCGGGTTCCAGCAGCTTCTCGGAGAATTCCAGCCCCTCCTGCCGGAAGGCCTTGGCGATGGCGCTGCGCCCCTGCTCCTGGAACTCGGTGCGCTGCCGCGCCATGACGAAGCGCTTGATGCGCGCCTTCGCCTTGCCGGTGACGACGAAGCGCTCCCAGGCCGGGTTCGGCGTGCCGCCGCGCGCGGTGATGATCTCGACCTGGTCGCCATTCTCCAGCTGGTGGCGGAGCGGCACGATGCGGCCGTTGATCTTGGCGCCGACGCAGGCATCGCCCACCTGGCTGTGCACCTGGTAGGCGAAGTCGATCGGCGTGGCGCCGCGCGGCAGGGCGATCAGGTCGCCCTTCGGCGTGAAGCAGAAGACCTGGTCCTGGTGCAGGGCGAGCTTGGTGTGCTCCAGGAACTCCCCCGGCTCGGCGGCGGATTCCAGGATCTCCAGCAGCTCGCGCACCCAGGGGTAGCGGCGCTGCTTCGGCGCCTCGGCCGTGGGGCTGCCGCCCTGCTTGTACATCCAGTGCGCGGCCACGCCGTATTCGGCGATCTCGTGCATGTCCGGCGTGCGGATCTGCACCTCGATCTTGGCGTTGCGGCGCTCCGGCACCGTCACGCCGGTGTGCAGCGACTGGTAGCCGTTGGGCTTGGGCGTCGAGATGTAGTCCTTGAACCGCCCGGGCACCACGCGGTAGGCGGAGTGGATGGCGCCCAGCGCCGCGTAGCAGTTCGCCTTGTCCGTGGTGACGACGCGGAAGGCCATGATGTCCGAGAGCTGCTCGAACTCCACCTTCTTCTCGTGCATCTTCATCCAGATCGAGTAGGGCGATTTCTCGCGCCCCGTCACCTCGACCACCGGCACCTCCGCCTCCCGCAGCCTGGCCTTGAGGTCGGTGGCGACGTCGTCGATCAGGTCGGCGCCCTGGCCGCGCAGGAAGGCGAGGCGGGCGGTGATGGTCTGGTAGGCATCCGGCTGCAATTCCCGGAAGGAGAGGGATTGCAGCTCGGTCTTCACCGCGTCCATGCCGATGCGCTCGGCCAGCGGCGCGTAGATCTCCATCGTCTCGCGGGCGATGCGGGCGCGGCTCTCCGGCTTCGGCTTGAAGTGCAGCGTGCGCATGTTGTGCAGCCGGTCCGCCAGCTTCACCAGCAGCACGCGGATGTCCTCGCTCATGGCGAGGACGAGCTTGCGGAAGTTCTCCGCCTGCTTGGTGCGCTCCGATTGCAGCTCCAGCCGCGTCAGCTTGGTGACGCCGTCGATCAGCCGGGCGATGTCGGCGCCGAAGCGCTTCTCCAGCTCCGGCAGGCCGAAGCTGGTGTCCTCCACCACGTCGTGCAGCAGGGCGGTGGCGATGGTGGCGGTATCCAGCCGGTAGCCGGCCAGGATGCCGGCCACGGCCAGCGGATGGGTGATGTAGGGGTCGCCATTCTCCCGCGCCTGGGAGGCGTGCGCGGTGGCGGCGATGTTGTAGGCGGATTCCAGCAGCGCCACATCGGCGCGCGGATCATAGGCGGCGACCCGCCGGGCCAGCTCGGTGCCCGGCGTCTCCACCGGCGGCGGCGGCGCTGGCACGGCGATGGCGGGGCCGGATGGCAGCCCCTCGGGCGCACGCGGCGCCGGGTTGAAGCTCGGCCCGGCGCCGGGTTTCAAGCGCGCCCCCGGCTCAGCGGCGGCCGCCGCCGCCGCCGAGCTCGGCGGCAATCGCCGCCTCGATGTCGTCGGGCGAGAGATCCTCGAGGCCGGCGCCCTCGGGCGAGTTGTCCTCGCTCACATCCATCACGCCGAAGATGTTCTCGTCGGTGGCGATGAGGTCGATCACCTCCTCCTCCACCGGCTCCGGCTCCGGCGCACGCAGCAGGGATTTCACGAGGTCCTCGTGCAGCGCGTCCAGCTCCACCGTCTCGTCGGCGATCTCGCGCAGGGCAACGACGGGGTTCTTGTCGTTGTCCCGGTCGACCGTCAGCTCCTCGCCCCGGCTGATGTTGCGGGCGCGCTGCGCGGCGATCAGGACCAGCTCGAAGCGGTTCGGGATCTTCAGGATGCAGTCTTCGACCGTGACGCGGGCCATGGGCGGCCTCCAACTCAAAATCTGTGCTGAACGCCTGAGATAGCCACCGCATCCGCGAATAGCAAGCTTCTGGCGCCTTTGTGCGCCGCGCGGCCGGCGCGGCGGCCGCGTCAGAGCGGCCGCATCGGCGCCGCCGGCAGTTCCGCCAGCAGCGCTTCCACGCTGCGGCCGAGGCGCGGATGCACCCAGCCCGGCGCCACCTCGGCCAGCGGCTCCAGCACGAAGCGGCGCAGATGCGCGCGCGGGTGCGGCAGCACCGGGTCCGGCGCGTCGCGCACCGTCTCCCCCATGGCCCCCATGGCGATGATGTCGAGGTCCAGGGTGCGCGGGGCGTTGGGGTAGGGGCGCTGGCGGCCGGCCGCCTGCTCCAGAGCCTGCAGCGCCGCCAGCAGCGCCGCGGGGTCCAGGCCGCCGGCGCAGCGCGCCACGCCGTTCGCATACCAGGGCGCGCCGGGCAGGGGCGGCTCCGGCGCCGTCTCCCACCAGCGCGAGACGGCCTCCAGCCGCAGGCCGGGAATGCCGTCCAGCGCCGCCGCGGCGGCCTCGCAGGTGGCGCGCGGGGCGCGGCCATCCGTGCCGGGGAGGTTGGCGCCGAGCGCGATCAGGATCATGCGGGGGGTTCCGGCCGGGCGTTGCGGCGCCCCCATGCCACGGAAGCGCGCCGCCATGGAAGGGTGCCCTGCCGCGTCAGGCGGCCCGCACCTGGTCGCGCCCGCCATGCTTGGCGGCATAGAGGGCCGCGTCGGCCCGGTGGATCAGCGCCTCGAGCGACTCGCCGCGCTGCCAGGCGGCGACGCCGCCGCTCACCGTCACCATCAGGCGGCCGCCCTCCCAGGACACCGGGTTCTCCGCCTGGGCGGCGCGGATCCGCTCGGCGATGGCGCGGCCCCCCGACGCATCGCAGCCCGGCACCAGCAGCATGATCTCCTCGCCGCCATGCCGGCCCAGCAGGTCCTGCGGCCGGCAGAGGCGGGCGGCCAGCCGGCAGAAGCCGACCAGCGCCGCATCCCCCGCATTGTGGCCATGGGTGTCGTTGAGCTGCTTGAAGCGGTCGAGATCGAACAGCACGAGGGCGAAGCCGGGGCCGCCATGCTCCGCCTCCGCCAGGATCTGCGCCGCACGCTCGGCGAAGCGGCGGCGGTTGAGCAGGCCGGTCAGCGGGTCGGTGCCGGCCAGCCGGTCCAGGCGGCGGTTGGCGGCGCGCAGCTCGCGGGTGCGCTCATCCACCAGCCGGGTCAGCTCGCGCTGGCGGTGGCGCAGATAGGCGGTGCGGCCCTGCACCAGCCCCATCACCGCCAGCCCGCAGACCATCAGCGCCAACAGGCCGAACCAGGTGCTCTCGAACCAGCGCGGCGGCACAGCCAGGACCAGCGAGGTCTCGGCCGCGGGGCCGGCGCCCACGGGTCCGGTCCAGGCGCGCACCTGCAGGCGGTGCAGGCCGGGAGGCAGACGCTCGAAATGGGCGGCGGGGTCCTCCGGGTTGGCCTCGGTCCATTCCTGGTCGAGGTCGGCGAGGCGGTAGGCGTAGCGCGTGCCGGCGGGGGCGTGGAAGTCGAGCAGGGCGAAGTCCACCCGCAGCCGCCGCACGCCTGTGGGCAGGTCGAGCCGCGTGCCGGCGGTGGGGGCGAGGCCTGGCGGCATCGCGTGGCCATCCAGCGCCATGCCGGTGAAGCCGATGCGCGGCGGCGGGCGGGGCTGCTCGGCCCGCCCGGGCAGCACGATGGAAAGGCCGCCCAGCCCGCCGAACAGCAGCTCGCCCCCCGGCGCCCGGGCGGCGGAGCGTGGCAGATAGGTGCGCACCCGCACCCCGTCGCGCATGGTCAGCACGCGGGCCGGCCCGCCATCGGCCGGGATCATGGTCAGGCCCCGGGCGGTGGAGGCCCAGATCCGGCCCTTCGCGTCCGGCAGCAGGGCGGCCACGCTGTTGTCGCTCAGCCCCTGGCGGGTGGTCAGGGTGCGGAAGCGCGGCGCCTCGCCCGGCGGCGGCGGCCAGCTGCCGACCACCCCCACCCCGCCGCCGAAGGTGCCGACCCAGATCCGCCCCCGCGCATCGGCCAGCACGGAGCCGATGTTGTCGTGCGGCAGGCTGTCGGGCCGGCCGGGGTCGTGCCGCAGGGTGATGGGCTCGGCACTGCCGGATAATGAGGCAGAAGGCGGAAAGAGGCTGAGCCCCCCCGCCGTGCCAACCCAGGTGCCGGCGGCGCCGATCTGGTCGATGCCGTGCACCGGCGTATCGGCCAGGCCGCTGTCCGGCGTGATGCCGCGCTGCCAGCGGCGCAGCACCCGCCCCGCCGCGTCCAGCCGGAGCATCCCCTCCTGGGTGCCCACCAGCAGCCCGTCGCCATCCCGTGCCAGCGCGTTCACCACCTCGCCCTCCAGGGCGGGAATGGCGGAGGGCGTGACCTCCAGGCTGCGGCCGTCGATGCGCGCCACGCCGCGGGCGCCCGCTAGCACGCTGCCATCCGGCAGCGGCAGCAGCGCCTGCACCTCGCGCGCCGTCTGCGGGTCTTCCAACTGCAGCCGGTGCAGCGCGCCCGTGGCGGGGTCCAGCACGTCGATGCGGCCCTGGCCGAGGCCCAGCCAGGCGCGGCCCTGCCGGTCCACCGCCACGCTGTGGACGTTCTGGTCCGAGAGGGTGAGCGGCGACAGGGGCGAGGGCAGCACGGAGAGCACGGCCCGCGCCTGGGTGTCGTGCCGGTTCACGCCGCGCTCGGTGGCGATCCACACATTGCCCGAGCGGTCCCGCAGCATCGCCCGCACCGCGTCGCCGGAGGGCGAGACGGGCAGGGCGGGGTCGTGCTGGATCAGGGTGGGGGCGTGCTCGCCATCCACCGCGATGATGCCGATGCCGTCGGTGGCGGCCCAGAGGAGGCCGGGGCTGGGCTCCAGCAGGGCGGTGATGGTGCGGCCGCCCGCCTGGCCCTGGCGGCCGGACAAGCCGGGGCGGGAATGCACCACGCCGTCCTCGACCCGGCCCAGGCCGCTGCGGCCCGTGCCGAACCACAGCCGCCCCGCCGCGTCCTGCAGCAGCGACCACACCGCGTCCTCCGCCATCTCGCGCGCCAGGGCGGTCTCGGCCTCCAGCGGGCGGAAGATGGCCTTGTCCGGCAGGCGGCGGCGCAGCCCGGCGCCGCTGCCCACCCACAGCGTCCCGTCCGCCTCCTCCAGCACCGAGAGGGCGCTGAGCTGCGGCCAGCCGGGTACGGGCTCTATGCGTTCGGCGCCGGCCGGCCAATGGGCCAGCCCGGCCTCGCTGGCCACCCAGGCGCCGCCGTCCCGCGCGGGGGCGAGGGCGAGGATGCGGCTCCAGCCCGGTGCCCTGTCCGGCGGCTCGATGGCGATGAAGGCGTCCGTGTTGGGGTCGAAGCGCGCCAGTCCGCCGGCATGGGTGCCGACGAGCAGCCCGCCATCCGGCAGGGCGAGCAGCGCCCGCACATGGTTGTCCGGCAATCTGTCGCTCTCGCCCGGGCGCGCCACGTAGGGCTGCACGCGGTAGCCGTCATGCCGGGCGAGACCCCCCAGCGTGCCGATCCAGATCGCCCCCTGGCGGTCCTGCGTCAGGGCGGTGGCGGTCTCGTAGGGCAGGCGGCGGGCGGCCGCGATCGGCTCGAACACCCGGGTGGCGAAAGCCTCCCAGTGCGAGGCGGCGGCGGCCGGCGCGAGCCCGGAAAGGGCCAGAGCCGCGAGCAGACAGCCCACCAGCCGCAGCGGGACGCTGCGCGGCAAGGTATGGAACCCGAGACGGCCGGCCGGCTAGCGCCGCCCGGCGAACTCCGGATTGAGGCGCAGCGCGTCCGTCGTGTCGAAATCGCGCAACACGGCGTCGTCCGCCATTTCCACCTCCACCACGCGGTCAGCGTATTTGCCGGCCAGATGGCGGGCTCCCACATCACCCGTGATCTGCATCATTTCCGGAAGAAACTCCCGCGACCAGAGCATTGGATTACCCTGTTTCCCGCGGAAGGTGGGCATCACGATAGCGCGGCCCTCCTCCGGGTCGAAGGCGGCGAGCAGCCGGTCGAGCATCGGGCCGGTGATCAGCGGCATGTCGCCCAGGCAGATGAGCACCCCCTCCGCCTCCGGCGGAAGCGCGGCGAGCCCGGCCTTCAGCGAGGCAGAGAGGCCCTCGGCATAATCCTCCGTCTGGGCGATCAGCACGGGGCGGCCGGCCAGCGCCTCCTCCACCCGCTCCCGCTCGTAGCCGGTGACGGCGATGACCGGCCGGGCGCGGCTGTCCAGCACGTTGGCGACGACGCGCGCCACCATGGGCACGCCCTTGTTGTCCGGCACCAGCAGCTTGTTGAGCGGCGCCATGCGGCGGGAGCGGCCGGCGGCCAGCACCAGCGCCGCCACCTGCCGCGGCCGGCGCGGCGCGGCGCCGGTGGGGGCATTGCGCGGCGCCGCCTCGCGCGGCAGCGGCCGCGCCTCGATCTCCTTCAGCAGCCCGCCGACGCCCATGCCGGCGATCTCCCGGCTCCCCACCGGCAGGCCGGCGAAGAGGCGCTGCAACACCCAGTCGAAGCCGTTGAGCTTGGGGCTGCGGGCGCAGCCGGGCAGCACCAGGGCCGGGATGGTGCCGATGCGGCCGAGGCAGAGCAGGTTGCCGGGATCGACCGGCATGCCGAAATGCTCGATCCGCCCGCCGGCGCGGACGATGGCGGCGGGGCCGACATCGCGGCGGTCCACCACCGCCGATGCGCCGGCGATCAGCAGCATCTCCGCCCCCGCGCGCTTCAGCCGGGCCAGCGCCTCGGCGATGGCGGCCTCCTCGTGGCGGCAGCGCTCGGGCGGCAGGAGCTGGCCGGCGAGGCCCGCGATGCGCGCCTCGGTCGCCTCCACGGCGCCTTCCATGATGCTTTCCTTGAGGCCGGGCAGCTCGGTCAGCACCAGCCCCACCTTCAGCGGGCGGAAGGGATGGATGGCCAGCGCCTGGCCGGAGCGCGCCACGGCCTCGGCCACCTGCAGCACGCCGCCCGGCACGGCGAAGGGGATGACCTTCACCGTGGCCAGCATCTCCCGCGCCGAGACGGGGGTGTGGTTGGGCAGGGTGGCGAGCGTCAGGCTCTCGTCCAGCGCGTTGAGGCGGTTGACCAGCGCCTCGTTCACCACCAGCAGCCCGGCGGCGTCGGCCTGCAGGTTCACCCGGCCGGTGGCGGCGCGGGTGCGCGCCAGCAGCGGCCCCATCAGCGCCTCGCCGATGCGGTGGGCGGCCTCGTTCTCCGGCACGTCGCCGCTTTCCAGGCGAGCGGCGATCACCTCCCGCTTGCCGGCCTCGCGCAGCGCGGCGATGGCCTCGGCATCCAGCACCGTGCCCTTCTTCAGCACCCGGCCGGGCAGGCGCAGCGTGTGGGCGAGCACGGCGCCCTGGGCGTCGTCGAGCGGCGTGGGGCCGAACTGCATGGCTTGGGCCTATCGGTCGGCGAGGGCGGCGCCGCGGCGGCGGGCGACGATCTCGGCCATGATGGAAAGGGCGATCTCGGGCGCCGTGACGGCACCGATGGACAGGCCCACGGGGGCGGCGATGCGCGCCATGGCCTCCTCCGGCAGCCCGGCCTCGGCCAGCCGCGCCACGCGCTTGGCATGGGTGCGCCGGCTGCCCAGCGCGCCGATGTAGAAGGCGGGGCTGCGCAGCGCCACCTCCAGCGCCGGGTCGTCCAGCTTCGGGTCGTGGGTGAGGGTGACCACGGCGGTGCGGGTGTCGGGGGCCAGGGCCTGCATGGCCTCGTCCGGCCATTCGTCGACCAGCGTCACGCCACCGCCGAAGCGTTCCTCGGTGGCGAAAGCGCGGCGCGGGTCCACCACCGTCACGGCGAAGCCCAGGCCCAGCGCCATCGGCACCAGCGCCTGCGCCACATGCACCGCCCCCACCACGATCAGCCGCAGCCGCGGGTTGTGCGGCTGGATGAACCAGGGCGCGCCCTCATGCGCCAGGTTGGTGGCGGCGTCGGCGGCCAGCGCGGCCTCGGCGGCGGCGGCCAGCGGCGCGGGCAGGCCGTCCTCCGGATGGAGGTACTGGGTGCCGTCGGAGAGGCGCGTGGCCACCGCCACGGCGCGGCCGGCGGCGCGCGCGGCCTGGAGGCGGGCGAGGAAGGCCGCCTTCACGCCACCCGCTCCCCCTCGAGCTTCTCGACGAAGACCTTCAGCTTGCCGCCGCAGGCCAGCCCCACCTCCCAGGCGCGCTCGTCGCTGATGCCGAAATCGAGCAGCTGCGGCGTGCCCTCGGCCATCGTCTTGCGGGCGGCCTCGGCCACCGCGCCCTCGATGCAGCCGCCCGAGACGCTGCCCGCCATCCGGCCGGAGGCGGTGACGGCGAGGTTGGAGCCGGCAGGGCGGGGCGAGCTGCCCCAGGTCTCCACCACGGTGGCCAGCGCCACCGTCTCGCCCTCGGCCAGCCAGCCGGCGGCGGTGGCGAGGATGTCTTCCTGGTCGCTCATCGTGATCCTCCGACAGGTTGGCCCATGGGCTGGCGTGGCGCGGGGCCGGAGAGGGTCCGCACCAGCGCGCGCAGGCTTTCAATGTTGTGGACCGGGCGGTGCTCATGCACCAGGGGGAGCATGGTGCGTATGCCCTGCGAGCGGGGCTGGAAGCCGCTGTAGCGCAGCAGCGGGTTCAGCCAGATCAGCCGGCGGCAGGAGTGGCGCAGCCGCTCGGTGGCGGCGGCGAGGCGGGCGAGGTCGGCCGCGTCGCCGCGCTCCAGCCCGTCGGTGATCAGCAGCACCACGGCGCCCTGGCCCAGCACGCGGCGGCCCCATTGCCGGTTGAACAGGTCCAGCGCCTCGCCGATGCGGGTGCCGCCCGACCAGTCCGGCACCAGGTGGCTGACCATCTCGAAGGCCACCTCGGCGTCGCGGTGCCGGAGCGGGCGGGTGATGTTGGTCAGCCGGGTGCCGAACAGGAAGGTGGAGACGCGGTCCCGGTCGTTGGTCACGGCGTGCAGGAAGTGCAGCAGCACCTGGGCGTAGCGCGCCATGCTGCCGGAGATGTCGCAGATCGCCACCAGCGGCGGCGGCCGCTCCACCCGGCGGGAGCGGTGCAGCGCCGAGACCTCGCCGCCCTGGCGCATGGCGTGGCGCAGCGTGGCGCGCAGGTCGGCGCGCGGCCCGGCGGGGTCGGGGCGGAAGCGGCGTGTCGGCCGCTTGTCGAGCGGCAGGGCGAGGCGGCGGATCTCCTGCCGCGCCGCCGCCAGCTCGGCCGCGCCCATCGCCTCGAAATCCATTTTTGCGAGTGCCTCGCTGGCGCTCACCGTCAGGCTGGCATCGACCTCCCGCTCGGGCTTCTGGGGCGGCAGCGGCGGCGGGGCCTGGCCGCCCAGCGCCTCGGCCAGCCGCCGGCCGCCCGGCGGCGGCTTGGGCGGCGGCTGGCCCTGGCTCAGCGCGTCCATGGCGGCGGCGTGGCGGCCGGCCTCGGGGTCGCGCCACCAGAGGCGGAAGGCGTGGTCGAACAGGTGCTGGTGCTCGTGCCGGTGCACCAGCGTGGCACGCAGCGCGGCCTGGGCCTGCCGGCGGTCGGCGAGGTCGATGCGGGTCAGCGCCTCGGCGCCGGCCAGCATCTCGGCCGGGCCGATCGGCAGGCCGGCGCGCCGCAGCAGCCGGCCGAAGCCGAGCAGGTTGGCGGCCAGCGCGCCGGCGGGCGGCGCGCCGCTCATGCCGGAAGGCGGCCCGTCACCGCTCCGGACATCAGAAGGGCATGGCCGGGGCAGGGGGCTGCTTCACCGCCTCCACCAGCCTCGCCGTCTCGGCACCGCGCAGCTTGGCGATGTCGTCCTGGTACTTCAGCAGAGCGCCCAGGGTCTCGTCCACCAGCACCGGCTCCAGCTCGGTGGCGTCCAGGGCGCGCAGCGCGTTGGCCCAGTCGATGGTCTCCGCGACGCCCGGCAGCTTGAAGAAATCGCCGCCGCGCAGCTTCTGCACGAAGGCTACCACCTGCGCCGAGAGCGCCTCCGGCAGGCCGGGGGCGCGGCTGGCCAGGATGGCCCGCTCGCGCATCGCATCCGGGTAGTCCACCCAATGGTAGAGGCAGCGGCGGCGGATGGCGTCGTGCACCTCCCGCGTGCGGTTGCTGGTCAGCACCACGATGGGCGGCGTTTCGGCCCGCACGGGGCTGTGCTCGGGGCCCAGCTCCGGGATGGAGAGCTGGAAATCGGCCAGGATCTCCAGCAGGAAGGCCTCGAAGGGCTCGTCCGCGCGGTCCAGCTCGTCGATCAGCAGCACGGCGGGCGGGCCAGAGAGGGCGGCCAGCAGCGGCCGCTCCTGCAGGTAGCGCCGGTCGTAGATGCCGGCCTCCAGCCGGGCGCGGCCCGCCTCGCCCTGCGTCTCGCCGGTGGCCTCGGCCAGGCGGATGGCCATGAGCTGGCGCGCATGGTTCCATTCATAGGCCGCCGCCTGCAGGTCCAGCCCGTCATAGCATTGCAGCCGCACCAGCCGGCGGCCGAGGCCGCTGGCCAGCACCTTGGCGATCTCCGTCTTGCCGGTGCCCGGCTCCCCCTCCAGGAAGAGGGGGCGGCCCATGACCAGCGCCAGATGCACGGTGGTGGCCAGCGCACGGTCGGCCACATAGCCGCCGAGGGCCAGGAGCCTTTCCGTCTCCGCGACGGAACCGGGCAAGGCGGAACCGGGCAGGGCGGAATCGGGCGGCGGCGAGGCCGGGGAGGAGGCGGGCATCGGCGCCACGGCTCAGCCGAGCACGAACAGCAGGAACAGGATCACCAGGAACACCGCCGAGCCGCCCCAGAACAGCAGCGGCAGGCCCATGATCTCGGCCGGCAGAAGCTGGAAGATGGAGAGGCCGGGCGAGGGCGCGGCCACCGGCGTGGCATAGCCGCGCTTCGGCGCGCGCTCGTGGCTGGTGTGGCCGCCCGTCTGCAGCGTGGCGGGCTTGCCGCCGGGCGGGGTCTCGCCGGCATGCTCGGCCAGGCCCGCGCCGATCAGCGTGGCGGCGCCGAGGCGCTCCACCGGCGCGGCGTCGCCCACCTCGGTGCCACGGGCGGGGGTGGGCACGGCGCCGGGGGGCAGGTCCGGCTCCTGCGAGGGGCGCGGGGGAGCGCCGGCGGCGGCGGAGCCGGGGGTGGGCGCCGCCTCGGGCGGGGTGGAGACGATGGCGGCGAAGCGGTCGAAGAACTGGTCGGCCATCTGCTTGGCCGTGCTGTCGATCAGCCGGGCGCCGAGCTGCGCCATCTTGCCGCCCACCTGCGCCTTGGCGTTGTAGCGCAGCAGGGTGGTGGTCGGGCCCTGCTCCTCCAGCGCCACGTCGGCGCCGCCCTTGGCGAAGCCCATGGCGCCGCCATTGCCCTCGCCGCCGATGGTGTAGGAGACGGGCGGGTTGATGTTGGTGAGCTGCACCTTGCCGGTGAACTTCGCCGCCATCGGCCCGATCTTCACGGCAACCCGTGCCTGGAAGCTGTCATCGCCCGTGCGCTCGACCGACTCGCAGCCGGGGATGGCGGCGCGCAGCACCTCGGGGTCGTTCAGCCCCTCCCAGACCGTCTCGCGCGGCGCCTCGATACGGCGTTCACCGGTCATCTCCATGGCGACTCTCCCTCTCTGCTGTGCGGAAGCTAAGGCGGGCCGGCGCCGGGGGGAAGGGTGGCGCGGCCGATGGTGTGTTCCGGGGCGGGTGGTGCCCCGGCCGGGGCTGGTGTAGGGGCGGTGGCCGGGAAAATTGCCGCGGCCGCCCTTGGGGCCGGCCGCCCGAATCTGAAGGAAACGGTCGATGCCGGGGGTCTGGTCGCGCCGCGGGGTCGCGCGTGTGGGGGCGGCGCTGCCCTCGTTTCTGGTCGGGCTAATGGCCGCCGCCCCGGCGCTGGCGGCCCAGGGGGCGGTGCAGGCGGTAGGGCCGGGGGCGGCGGAGCACGCGGCGCCGGCCCTCTCGGCGCTGTGGGCGCTGCCCTTCGCCGGCGTGCTGCTCTCCATCGCGCTGATGCCGTTGCTGGCGGGGCATCTCTGGCATCACCATTACGGCAAGATCGCCGCGGGCTGGACGGCGCTGTTCCTGCTGCCCTACGCAGTGGTGTTCGGCGGCGGTCACGCCTGGCATGAGTTCACGCACGTCCTGGTGGGCGAATACCTGCCCTTCATCACCCTGCTCCTCGCGCTCTACACCACGGGCGGCGGCGTGCTCCTGAAGGGCAACCTGGTCGGCACGCCGGGCACCAACACGGCGCTGCTGGCGGTGGGCACCGCCATCGCCAGCCTGATGGGCACGACCGGCGCCTCGATGGTGCTGATCCGGCCGCTGCTGCGGGCCAACGCCGGGCGACAGCGGAAGATGCACAGCTTCGTCTTCTTCATTTTCCTGGTCAGCAACATCGGCGGCAGCCTGACCCCGCTCGGCGACCCGCCGCTCTATCTCGGCTTCCTCAAGGGGGTGAGCTTCTTCTGGCCCACCACCAACCTGTTTGCGCCCTTCCTGTTCTGCACCGCGCTGCTGCTGGCGCTGTACTGGGTCATCGACACCCTGGCCTACGGGCGCGAGCGCAAGACGCCGATCGCCGCCGCCGCCGAGCGCGCGACGCATGCCGACCATGCCGAGGCGCCGCCCGGCGAGAAGCTCGGCATCGATGGCTGGGTGAACGTGGCGCTGATCGGCGCGGTGGTGGCCGGCGTGCTGATGCAGGGCGTGTGGCTGCCGGGCGAGATCTCGCTGCTCGGCCAGCCGATCGGGCTGGAGCGGGTGGTGGCGATGGCGCTGTTCCTGGCCATCACCGCCGCCTCGGTCTGGCTGACGCCGGCACGCATCCGCGAGGCCAATGGCTTCACCTGGGGGGCCATCCTGGAGGTGGCCAAGCTGTTCGCCGCCATCTTCCTCACCATGGCGCCGGTGCTGGCCATGCTGAAGGCCGGCGCCCACGGCCCGCTCGCCGGCCTGGTGGCGCTGACCTCGGACGCCGCCGGCCAGCCGCTCCCGGCCATGTATTTCTGGCTGACCGGCGCGCTCTCCTCCTTCCTCGACAACGCGCCGACCTACCTCGTCTTCTTCAACATGGCGGGCGGCGACGCCGCCACGCTGATGGGGCAGGGGGCGCTGACGCTCGCCGCCATCTCCTGCGGCGCGGTGTTCATGGGCGCCAATTCGTATATCGGCAACGCGCCCAACTTCATGGTGAAGGCCATCGTCGAGGAGCAGGGCGTGCGCATGCCGAGCTTCTTCGGCTATTGCGGCTGGGCGCTGGTGTTCCTGGTGCCCACCTTCGTCCTGGTCACGTTCCTGTTCTTCTGAGACCGCCCGAGAGGAAACCGCCCATGCCCTACGTCATCGCCGACGACCTGCCCGAAGCCCCCGCCGGCCAGCGCTTCCGCGCGCTGCTGGAGCGGCCGCAGATCCTGCGCATGCCCGGCGCGCATCTCGGCATCGCGGCGCTGCTGGCCAAGCAGGCGGGGTTCGAGGCGCTCTACATGTCGGGCGCCGCCATGTCCGCCACCATGGGCCTGCCCGACCTCGGCATGATCACGGTCGATGACGTGTCCTGGCACATCCGCCAGGTGGCGCGCGCCTCGGCCCTGCCGGTGCTGGTCGATGGCGACACCGGCTATGGCGAGGCGCTGAACGTGATGCACATGGTGCGCAGCTTCGAGGAGGCCGGCGCCGCCGCCGTGCACCTCGAGGACCAGCTCCTGCCCAAGAAGTGCGGCCACCTGAACGACAAGAAGCTGGCCGATGCGCGCGACATGGCCGCCAAGGTGGCCGCCGCCCGCAAGGCGCGCCGCCACCTCTACCTGATCGCCCGCACCGACGCCGCGGCCAGCGAGGGCATGGACGGCGCCGTGGCCCGCGCGAAGCTCTACCTGGAGGCCGGCGCCGACGCGATCTTCCCCGAGGCGCTGACCACGCGCGAGATGTTCGAGGAGTTCGCCCGCCGCATGCCGGGGGTGAAGCTGCTGGCCAACATGACCGAGTTCGGCCGCACCCCCTTCTTCACCGCCGAGGAGTTCGAGGCCATGGGCTATTCCATGGTCATCTGGCCGGTGAGCCAGCTGCGCGTCGCCGCCCGCGGGATGGAGGAGCTGTATGCCGCCATCGCGCGGGATGGCGGCACCCACAAGATGATCAACCGGATGCAGACCCGCGCCGAGCTGTACGAGACCATCGGCTACCACGACTACGAGTCGCTCGACTCCACCCTGGTGAAGACCATCGTGCCCGAGGGCATGCCGCAGGACCGCTGATCAGCCGGCCAGCACCTCCGCCAGCGCCTCGGCGGCGGGGGAGAGGCTGGCGCCGCGGCGGCGCAGCAGCACGATGCGCCGCCGCAGCAGCGGCGTGTCGATCGGCCGTGTCTCCAGCAGCGGCGCCACGCGCAGCTCCACGGCGGTGGCAGGCAGCACGGCGATGCCGAGCCCGGCCCGCACCAGCGCCACCGCCGTGCTCATGTAGGTGGCCTCGTAGGCCGGGCGGACGCTGAGGCCGGCGGCGGCGAAGGCCTGCTCCACCAGGGCGCGCAGGCTGCTCTCCGGGTCGGTCAGCACCAGTGGCGCGGCAGCCAGCGCCGGCAGGGTGAGGCTCGCCGCGGCGGCGAAGGTGTGGCCGGGCGGCAGCACCGCCACCAGCGAATCCTCGAAGAGCGGCGTCTCCTCCAGCTCCGGCTCCGGCCCGGCGGCGTGGCCGATGCCGAGCTCCGCCTCGCCCGCCTTCACCAGCGCCGCCACGCGCCGCGCCACCGCGTCCCGCACCATCACGCGGATGCCGGGATGGGCGGCCCGCAGCCGCGCCAGCGCCCCCGGCAGCAGGTTGGCCGCCACCGAGGGCAGCACCGCCAGATGCACCACGCCCGAGCGCCGCTGCGCCTGCTCCCGCGCGCCGGCCACCACCGTCTCCAGCTCGTCCAGGATGCGCTGGAAGGAGAGCGCCAGCGCCTGCCCCGCCAGGGTGGGCCGCACCCCGCGCGCCGAGCGGTCGAACAGCGTGACGCCGAGGCTCTCCTCCAGCGTGCGGATCTGCAGGGTGAGGGCGGGCTGCGAGACGTGCAGCCGCGCCGCAGCCCGGCCGAAGCTGCCCGTCTCCACCGCCATGGTCAGGGCGCGGATCTGCCGCAGGGAGTAGCTCATAATTTTTCCCTATGACTGCGCTAGGAAAAACTCAATGGACTTATGGCCGGCGGCACGGCGAGATGGCCGGGAAGGGGCCGGCTGAGCCCCACCCGGTTGGAGACGGCACCATGACCCACCCCACGCTTCGCCGCCGCGCCCTGCTGGGCGGCGGCCTCGGCCTCGCCGCCCTGCCGCTCGCGGCGCCCGCCCTCCGCGCGCAGGAGGCGTGGCCGAGCCGCCCCATCCGCATGGTGGTGCCCTTCGGCGCCGGCACCAGCACCGACATCATGACGCGCCTCGTCTCCGTCCCGATGTCGAAGACGCTGGGCCAGCCCGTGGTGGTGGAGAACCGCGCCGGCGCCGGCGGCGTGGTGGGCAGCGACGGCGTGGCGAAGGCGGCCCCCGACGGCTACACCCTCTGCATGGGCAGCATCGCCTCGCATTCGGTGAACGTCTCGCTGATGCCGAACATGCCCTACGACGTGCTGCGCGACTTCACGCCGATCTCCCTGGTGACGGAGGCGCCGAACCTGCTGGTGATCTCGCCCAAGGTGCCGGCGAAGACGCTGCCCGAGTTCATCGCCTGGGCGAAGCAGCAGCGCGGCGGGGTGAGCTACGCCTCGGCCGGCAACGGCACCTCCAGCCACCTGGCGGGGGAGCTGCTGAAGCTGCGCACCGGCGCGCCGCTGGAGCACGTGCCCTACCGCAGCGGCGCCCAGGCGGTGACCGACGTGATGGCCGGCAACGTGCCGATGATCGTCTATCAGGTGACGGCGGTGCTGCCCTTCGTGCGCGAGGGCACGCTGCGGGCGCTGGCTTCCACCTCCGCCGCGCGGCTGGAGCTGACGCCCGAGATCCCCACCGCCATCGAGCAGGGCATCGCCGAGTTCGACGTCGCCGCCTGGCACGGGCTGTTCGCCCCCGCTAGCCTGCCGGCGCCGGTGCGGGACCGGATCTACGGTGCGCTGAAGGCGGCGCTGGATTCGCCCGAGCTGCGCGCCCAGCTGCGCGAGCAGGGGCTGCAGCCCGTGGGCATGGCGCCCGCCGAGTTCCGCCCCTGGCTGGAGGCCGACATCGCCAAGTGGCGCGAGGTGGTGCGCGTCTCCGGCGCCCGCGCGGATTGAGGGCGGCAGGCATGGCTCCCGACACCCTGCTCCGCATTGGCTGCGGCTCCGGCTTCTCGGGCGACCGGATCGACGCGCCCGGGCCGGTGGTCGATGCGCTGATCGCCGCCGGCGGCCCGGCCGCGCTGATGCTGGAGGTGCTGGGCGAGCGCACCCTGGCCCTGGCCCAGCGCGAGCGGCTGCACCGCCCCGAGGCCGGCTACGAGCCGGCGCTGATCGACCTGCTGCGGCCCATCCTGGCGCGCTGCGTGGCGCATGGCATCCCCATCGTCACCAATGGCGGCGCCGCCAATCCGCGCGGCGCGGCGCAGGCGGTGCTGGCGCTGGGGCGGGAGCTCGGGCTGCCCGCGCTCCGCATCGGCGTGGTGGAGGGGGACGACATCCGCGGCACGGACGCGCTGGACGACCTCGACCCCTGGGAGGGCGATGCCGGGGCGGTGCTGGAGCCTGCACGGGTGATCGCCGCCAATGTCTATCTCGGCGCGGCGCCGATCGCCGAGGCGCTGCGCGGCGGCGCGCAGGTGGTGGTCACCGGCCGCTGCTCCGACCCTGCCCTGGCGCTCGGCCCCATGCTGGCGCATTTCGGCTGGAGCGAGGATGACTGGGACCGCCTCGCCGCCGGCACCATGGCCGGGCACCTGCTGGAATGCGGCTCGCAGATCACGGGCGGCTACTTCGCCGACCCCGGGGTGAAGGACGTGCCGGGGATGGCCACGCTCGGCTTCCCCATCGCCGAGATCGGCGCGGATGGCGCGGTGCTGATCACCAAGCCCGCCGGCACCGGCGGCGTGGTGGACCGCCGCACCGTGACCGAGCAGCTCCTCTACGAGCTGCACGACCCCTCGGCCTACCTCACCCCCGATGTGGTGCTGGACATCACCGGCGTGCGCATCACCGAGGAGGCACCGGACCGGGTGCGGGTCGCCGGCGCGCGCGGGCGGCCACGGCCGGAGCGGCTGAAGGCCACGGTCAGCCTGCCCGGCGGCTGGCTGGGCGAGGGCGAGATCTCCTATGCCGGCCCCAATGCCCGCGCCCGCGCCGAACTGGCCGGCCGCACCCTGCGCGAGCGGCTGCGGATGCTGGGGCTGGAGGCCGCGGCGCGGCTCGACCTGATCGGCGTGGTCAGCGTCTTCGCCGGCGATGACAGGGTGCCGGCAGGCACCGCAGACGTGGCGCCGGCCGATCTGCGGCTGCGCCTCGCCGTGGCCACCGAGACCCGCGCCGAGGCGGAGCGGGCGGTGCGCGAGGTGCTCTCCCTCTACTGCTGCGGCCCGGCCGGCGGCGGTGGCGTGCGCACGCGGGTGGTGGACCGCATCCGCACCCTCTCCTTCCTGGTGCCGCGCGAGCGGCTCGCCCCCCGCGTCATCCTGCTGGAGCTGGAAGCATGAGCGCCGTGCCGCTGTACCGCCTCGCCCATGCCCGGGCGGGGGACAAGGGCAACCGCCTGAACATCGCCCTCATCGCCCACCGCGCGGAGGACTGGCCGCATCTCGCCGCGCAGGTGACGGAGGCGCGGGTGCTGGCGCATTTCGCGCATCGCGGCGCCAGCGCCGTGCGGCGGCACGACCTGCCGGGCCTCGGCGCCTTCAACTTCGTCATCGAGGACGTGCTGCAGGGCGGCGTGAACGGCGCGCTGAACCTGGACGGGCATGGCAAGTCGCTCTCCTTCCACCTGCTCGCCCTGGAGGTGGAGCCGCCCGCGCCGGGCTGACTCGGCGCCCCCTGTTGCTCCCCCTGGGCGGCGGCGGCGTGACTGCTAGACTTGGCGGCATGGGAACGAAACGCCGAGACCTGCTGCTGGCGGCCGCCATGGCGCCGCTGGCCGCCCGCCTGAGCCCGCCCCGCCCCGCCCTGGCGCAGCCTGCCACCGCGGCGGAGCCGCCGCCCGTGCTGCTGATCCACGGGAATGGCAACCACGCCGCGCTGTGGATGACCACGCTGTGGCGCTTCGAATCGAATGGCTGGCCGCGCGGGTGCCTCGCCGCCCTCAACCTGCCCGACCCGCTGGCGCGCGACGACGACGCCATCCCGCAGCCCCGGCGCAGCGGCACGGAGGATTTCCGCCGCGCGGTGGAGGAGGCCGTGGTGGCGCTTCGCCAGCGCACCGGGGCCGCGCGGGTTGCGCTGGTGGGCAACAGCCGTGGCGGCTACCCGATCCGGGATTTCGTGGTGCATGGCGGCGGCGCCCCGCAGGTCTCCCACGCGGTGCTGTGCGGCACGCCGAACCGGGGCGTCTATGACTGGGAGTGGAACCGCAACCGCGAGTTCAACGGCCGCTCGGATTTCCTGCGCCGGCTGAACGGCGGCGAGACCGATGTGGTGCCCGGCACCGCCTTCCTCACCCTGCGGAGCGACGGCAACGACGTCTACACCCAGTCCGACGGCGCCGCCTATGGCCGCCCTGGCACGCCCACCGGCATCGACGCCACGGGGCCGGCGCTGCGCGGCGCGACCAACCTGGTGCTGGGCCAGCTCGACCACCGCGAGGTGGCCTACCACCCGCGCGCCTTCCGCGAGATCTACCGCTTCATCGCGGGGCGGGAGCCGGAGCGGCTGGCGATCGTGCCCGAGGCGCGGCCGGTGCTGGATGGCATCGTCAGCGGCACGCCGGGGGGCGTGCAGACCAACCGCCCCGTGCCCGGCGCCACCGTGACGGTGTGGCGCACCGACCCGGAGAGTGGCGCGCGGATGGGCGAGGCGCTGCACCGCCGCACCACGGGCGAGGATGGCCGCTGGGGCCCCGTGGCCGTGGCCCCCGACTGGACCCTGGAGCTTGAGGCGGCCGCGCCCGGCCATCCGGTCACGCATTTCTATCGGTCGCCCTTCCCGCGCTCCTCGGAGGTGGTGCATCTGCGCCCGGCGCGGCCGATCTCGGCGGAGGACCGCGCGGCGGGAGCGGTGCTGCTGTTCACCCGGCCGCGCGGCTATTTCGCCCGCCCGCGCGACGCCATCATCCTGGATGGCCGGGAGCCGGAGCAGGTGCCGCTGGGTCTGGCGCGCGTGGCCACCGTCACGCTGCGCCGCCCGGCCGGGGAGGTGGGCCGTACCGTTGTCGGCCAGTTCAACGAGGAGCGCGTGGCCGCCCGCCTCTGGCCCGTCTCCGAGGACCGCGTGACGGTGGCCGAGCTGACATCCTGACCCGAAGAAAAAAGAAGGGGGTCCGGGGGAATTCATTCCCCCCGCCCTTGTTCTTCAGGCTGCCGCCAGTTCCGCCAGCACCGCCGCCGTATCGGCCCCCAATGCCGGCGCTGGCGCCACCCAGGCGCCGAGCCCCGGCAGGCTGGGCATCGGCATCTCGCCCAGTTCCGGCTGCGCCATCATCGGCGCCGCGCCAACCGCCCGCACATGCGGGTCGGCCAGCCAGTCCAGCGGGGTGTTCACCTTCTCCGCCAGCAGCCGGGCGGCGTGCAGGGCGCGCAGCCAGTGCTCGGCGCTCTCGCGGGCGAAGATCTCGCGCAGCAGGGGGAGCAGGGCGTCGCGGTTCCGGTCGCGGTCTGCGAAGGTGGCGAAGCGCGGGTCTTGCGGCAGGTCCGGCCGGCCGATGGCGCCGCAGAGCGCGACGAACTCGGCCTCGCGCACCAGTGCCACCATCACCCAGTTGCCGCAGGCGGCGCGGTAGCTGCCGGCGGGCACGTTCAGCGCGGCGGGCGCCTGGCCGAGCAGCCCCGCCTCGGCGATCGGCATGGCCAGCAGGGCGGCGGTGCCGGCCATCAGCGAGATGTCCAGCACGCGGCGGCGCGGCGCCGCGTCGAGCTGGCGCTGGGCCAGGGCGGCCTGCACGGCGGCGAAGGCGGAGATGCCGGTGACGACATCGGCCACCAGGCAGCCCACCTTGTGCGGCGCGCCGTCGGCGCCCGTGTTGAGCGCCACCAGCCCGGTATAGGCCTGCGCCACCGAATCGGTGCAGGGCCGCTCCGCATAGGGGCCGGTCTGGCCGAAGCCGGAGATGGAGAGGCAGACGGCATTCTCCGGCGTCGCCTCCGGCCCCAGCCCGAGGCGGGCGGCGACGCCGGGGCGGAACGCCTCGATCAGCACGTCCGCCCGCGCGGCGAGGGCGCTGGCGGCGGCGCGGCCCTCGGGCGACTTCAGGTCCAGCACCACGCTGCGCTTGCCGCGGTTGAAGGTGGTGTGCATCACCGACTGACCGTCGCGCCGGGTGGAGAGGCCGCGCGACCAGTCGCCTTCCGGCGGTTCCAGCTTGATGACATCGGCGCCGGCGGCCGCCAGCAGCATGCCGCAATAGGGCCCGGCGATGCCCTGGCCGGCATCCAGCACGCGCAGCCCGCGATAGGGCTTCAGCCCGTGGTCCATTGCATTTCCTCCCTCATCGTGCGGCGATGGTGGGACGAGACAAGAAAATAGGGAAGGGAACCTCCATCCATGCGCATCACCCGCAGGGCGGCGCTCGCCGCTATGCCCATGCTCGCCGCGCTGCCGCCCGCCGCCTCCGTGGCACAGGGGAGCTGGCCCACGCGCCCCCTGCGCTTCGTCGTGCCCTACCCGCCGGGCGGGCCGACCGACATCCTGGGGCGGGTGGTGACGCAGCAGCTTTCGCAGCGCCTGCCGCAGCCGGTGATCGTGGAGAACCGCAGCGGCGCCTCGGGCATCGTCGGCAGCGGCGAGGTGGCGCGGGCGGCGCCGGATGGCGCCACCTTCCTGGTGAACGCCTCGCTGCACGTCATCATCCCGCACCTCAACCCGCAGATGCCGTTCGACACGCTAGCGGCCTTCGAGCCGGTGACGAACATCGCCCGCGTGCCGCTGATGCTGGTCGTGAACAAGGACCTGCCCGTGCGCTCCGTGCCGGAGCTGATCGCCTGGCTGAAGCAGAACGGGGGGCGGGCCGCCTACGGCTCCTCCGGCATCGGCGCGGCGCCGCACCTGGCGGGGGAGCTGTTCAAGCAGCTCACCGGCACGCAGATGGCGCATGTGCCCTATCGCGGCTCCGGCCCGGCGCTGGCGGATCTGCTGGCGGGCAACATCCAGCTGATGTTCGATTCGATGCCGAGCAGCGCCGGCGCGGTGCGGGACGGGCAGTTGCGGGCGCTGGCGGTGAGCACCGGCGGCCGCGTCGCCGCCTTCCCCGACCTGCCCACCGTGGCCGAGGCAGGGGTGCCGGGCTACGAGATCGCCACCTGGTACGGCATCTGGGCGCCGGCCGGCACGCCGGCGCCGGTGGTGCAGGCCCTGCAGCAGGCGGTGGCGGCGGCGGTGGCCACGCCCGAGGCCCGCGAGCGCCTGGCCACGCTCGGCGCCGACCCGGTGGCCGACACGCCCGAGGCCTTCGCCGCCTTCACCCGCACCGAATACGCCCGCTGGGGCAAGCTGGTGCGCGACGCGAAGATCGAGGCCCAATGATGCGCGCCATCGTCTGCGAATCCTGGCGCGACTTCGACGCGCTGGAGATGAAGGAGATTCCGCCGCCGCCGCTGCGTCCAGGGGGCGTGCGGCTGCGGGTGGAGGCGGTGGGCGTCTCCTTCGCGCAGCAGCTTGTCGTCGCGGGCAAGTACCAGCGCCGGCCGCCGCTGCCCTTCGTGCCGGGCACCGAGGTGGTGGGCACCGTGCTGGAGGCGGCGCCGGACGCCGTGGCGCCGCCGCCCGGCACCCGCGTCTTCGCGGCGCTGGACTGGGGCGGCATGGCGGAGGAGGCGGTGGCGGACGACATCCATGTGGTGCCGCTGCCCGCCACCCTGGCCGATGGCCCGCAGGCCGCCGCTGCCGTGGCGATGCCGATCAGTTACCCCACCGCCGCCTCCGCCCTGCTCTGGCGCGGAAGGCTGGAGCCGGGGCAGTGGGTGCTGGTGCAGGGGGCGGGGGGTGGCGTCGGCCTCGCCGCGCTGGAGGTGGCGCGGGCGGTGGGGGCGCGCGTCATCGCCCGGGCCGGTGCCGCCAAGCACCCGATGCTGCATGCGCGCGGCGCCGATGTGGTGCTGGACAGCGCCGCGCCCTTCCGCGAGGCCACGCGGGCTGCCACGGGCGGGGAGGGCGTCGCGCTGGTGCTGGACACGCTGGGCGGCGAGGCCTTCGACGAGGGGCTGCGCTGCCTGGCCGATGGCGGCACGCTGCTGACGCTGGGCTATGCCGGCGGCGCCATCCCGCAGCTGGGCGTGAACCTGCTGCTGCTGAAGAACATCGGCGTGGCCGGGCTGAACTGGGGCACCTATCTCGGCTGGTCGCCCGGCGACAACCGCCGCGCCCACGCGCCGCGCGTGCGCGCGCTGTGGGAGCAGCTGATGGCGTGGTGGGCGGCCGGCCAGCTCCGCCCGGAGGTGCATGCCGCGCTGCCCCTGGAGCGGTTCCGCGAGGCGATGGCGATGGTCCGCGACCGCCAGGCCGTGGGCCGCGTGGTCCTGACCCCCTGATGGCGGGGTCCGGGGGGATACTATCCCCCCGGCGGGGGTCCAGGGGGCGGCGCCCCCTGGCGCTTCAGTGCCCCGCGGCCAGCGTCGCCCCTGGCTTGTCATGGACGCCGAGCCGCTCGACCATGGCCGCGCTGGCCTCGTTCATTCCTTCCACCGCCACCTCGACGCCGCGGTTGCGGAAGCCCAGCACCACGCGGTCCAGCGCGCCGATGCCGCTGAGGTCCCACAGATGCGCCTGCCGCACGTCGATGACGACGCGGGCGAGATCCTCCTTCAGGTCGAAGGCGGCGATGAAATCCTCGGCCGAGGCGAAGAACACCTGCCCGAGCACGGTGTAGCGCCGCTCGCGCCCGTCGGCTGAGAGGGCGGAGGAGATGCTGAACATCCTCCGCACCTTGCCGGCGAAGAAGATGCCACTGAGCAGCACGCCCGCCAGCACGCCCTTGGCGAGGTCGTGCGTGGCGAGCACCACGGCGACGGTGGCCAGCATCACCACCGAGGAGCTGCGCGGATGCGTCAGCAGGGTGCGCAGCGAGGCCCAGTTGAAGGTGCTGATCGAGACCATGATCATCACCGCCACCAGCGCCGCCATGGGGATGCGGCGGACGAGGTCGCCCAGCGCCAGGATCAGGAACAGCAGCACCACGCCCGCCACCAGGGTGGAGAGCCGCGTGCGCCCGCCCGAGCGGACGTTGATGACCGATTGCCCGATCATGGCGCAGCCCGCCATGCCGCCCAGGAAGCCGGTGGCGAAGTTGGCGACGCCCTGGCCCACGCATTCGCGGTTCCGCTGGCTGCCGGTGTCGGTCATCTCGTCGACCACGGCCGCCGTCATCAGCGATTCCAGCAGGCCCACCGCCGCCAGCGTGGCGGAGTAGGGCAGGATGATGCGCAGCGTCTCGAAGGTGAAGGGCACGTCGGGCAGGAAGAAGTGCGGCAGCGCGTCCGGCAGGGCGCCCATGTCGCCCACGGTGCGGAGGTCGAGCCCCAGCGCCCAGGCCAGCGCCGTCAGCACGATGATGCACACCAGCGGCGAGGGCACCGCCGTGGTCAGGCGCGGCAGCAGGTAGATGATGGCGAGGCCGGCCGCCACCATCGGGTAGGTGAGCGCCGGCACGCCGATCAGCTCCGGCAGCTGGGCCATGAAGATGAGGATGGCCAGCGCGTTGACGAAGCCCGTCAGCACCGAGCGGGAGACGAAGCGCATGACGCGCCCGAGCCGCGCCGCTCCGGCCAGCACCTGGAGGATGCCGGTGAGGATGGTGGCGGCGAAGAGGTATTGCAGCCCGTGGTCCTTCACCAGGCTGACCATCACCACGGCCATGGCGCCGGTGGCGGCCGAGATCATGGCCGGCCGGCCGCCCGCGATGGCGGTGATGACGGCGATGGAGAAGGAGGCGTAGAGCCCGACCTTGGGATCGACGCCGGCGATGATCGAGAAGGCGATGGCCTCCGGGATCAGCGCGAGGGCGACGACGAGGCCGGAGAGCAGGTCGGCACGGACATTGCCGAACCATTCGGCGCGCAGCCGCGCGGGATTGAGCATGAAGGGGAACTTCCGGGAAGCGGGGACGAAAGGAGCGCCAGCCACGCACGGCGTAGGACGCGCCAGTCTGGCGCGGCATAACGCGGCGGATCAATCAGGGCTGGCGTCGGCCTACATCGGACTTGTCGTCTCTCCGGGAGGAGGCGCCTTGTGCGGCGCAGCAAATCGGCTCCGCCTTAACGCCGTTCCAGGGGCGGCGCAACCCTGCTCAGCCCCCCGCCAGCCGCAGCGCCAGCCCGGCCAGCGCCGCCAGCGCCAGCACCTTGGCCACGCCCATGCGCAGCCCGAGCAGGGCGATTCCCGCCAGCACCGCCAGCCCCAGTGCCGCCAGGTCCAGGCTGGCCGGCACCGGCAGTTCCAGCCGCAGAGGGCCGGCCTGCCAGGCGGTGCGCTCCGTGAAGATCAGGCGCAGCGCGAACCAGGCCGCCAGGTTGGCGATGACGCCGACCACCGCCGCCGTCACCGCGGCCAGGGCGCCGCGCAGCCGGGGCATGGCGTGCAGCCGCTCGATGAAGGGGGCGCCGAGGAAGATCCAGGCGAAGCAGGGCGCGAAGGTGACCCAGAGGGTCAGCAGCGCGGCGGCCACGGCGCTGACCGGCCCCTGCTGCCAGCCAGCCAGGAAGCCCACGAACTGCAGCACCAGGATCAACGGCCCCGGCGTCGTCTCGGCCAGGCCGAGGCCGGCCAGCATCGCCTCGGCCGAGAGCCAGCCGTAATGCTCCACCGCCTCCTGCGCCACATAGGCCAGCACCGCGTAGGCGCCGCCGAAGGTGACCACGGCCATGCGGGCGAAGAACCAGGCGACATCGCCGAACAGCCCGGTGCCCATCAGCAGCGCCACGGACCACGCCCACAGCGCCAGCACGGCCAGGCCGGTGCGGCGGGCGCTGCGCGCCATGCGCTGCGGCCGGCCCGGCTCCTCGGCCAGCAGGCGGTCGATCATGGCCGGGGGGCCGGATGCCGACACGGCGCCGGCGGCGGGCGCGAAGGTGGCGGGAAAGGCGGCGCCGAGCAGCATGGCCGTGCCCACCACCAGCGGGAAGGGCAGGTTGAAGGCGAACAGCGCCAGGAACGCGCCGAGCGCCAGCAGCAGGGCGAGCGTGCCGTGCAGCGCGCGCCGCGCCACCTTCAGCAACGCCTCCACCACAAGCGCCAGCACCGCGCATTGCAGGCCGAAGAACAGCGCCTCGACCGCCGGCACCCGGCCGAGCGTGACATAGAGAAAGGACAGCGCGAGCATCACCGCCGCGCCGGGCAGGATGAACAGCAACCCGGCCAGCAGGCCGCCGCGGACGCCGTGCATCAGCCAGCCGAGATAGGTGGCAAGCTGCTGCGCCTCCGGCCCCGGCAGCAGCATGCAGAAATTGAGGGCGTGCAGGAAACGGGCCTCGCCCACCCAGCGTTGCTCCTCCACCACCTCGCGGTGCATCAGCGCGATCTGCGCCGCCGGGCCGCCGAAGGAGAGACATCCGATTCGCCACCAGAGGCGGGCGGCCTTGCCAAGGCTGGGATAGGAACTCGGCTCTCCGTCGCGCATCGCTGCCACCTTCTTCCGGCGCAGGCGTTTAGACAGGAAGGCGGGACGGGAGGGAAGGGGCGTGGAGGGCCTGAAAAAGCGGACGGCGCCCGGACATGGCCTGGGCGCCGTCATACGCTCTTTCTCCGTCCCTTTAGCGGGACTGTTCCTCCCCAAACTCGGCCTGCAGAGCAATCCCGAGAGACCTCATCTTAACAGGTCTTGTATAAGACACAAGTCTATCTTCTGGAACGCCTTGATCCGGCTACGCAGATCGTGAACAGAGCATTTCCAGATCCTGTGACGGCCGAAGGACCATGCTGCTCTCCATGCCGATGACCGCTGCCCGATGACGGCCACTTCCTCCCGATCCCGCCTGGATGCCCGCCCGCTCTATCGCCAGGTGGAGGAGATCCTGCTCGGTCGGATCGTCGGCGGCACCTGGCCTCCGGGCCACCTCCTGCCGGCCGAGCCGGAGCTGGCGAGCGAGCTGGGCGTCTCGCAGGGCACGGTCCGCAAGGCGCTGGCCGCGCTCGAGCGCCGCCACCTGATCGACCGCCGGCAGGGCCGCGGCACGACGGTGGCGAAGCACACCAGCGACACGGCCCGCTTCCACTTCTTCCGCGTGCGCGACCTCAGCGGCCGCGCCGTGGTGTCGCGCATCATGATCATCTCCTGCGCCCAGGGGCAGGCGGCGCCATGGGAGGCGGCGGCGCTGGGGCTGGAGACGGGTGCCCCGGTCTACCACCTGCGGCGGATTCGCATGCTGGACGGCAGCCCGCGAATCTTCGAGCGCTGCACCCTCTCCGGCGCCGTCTTCTCCGGATTCGCGCTGCCGCCGGGCGAGCAGCCCTCCGAGCTCTACGTTTATTTCCAGCGCACCCATGGCGTGACGGTGGAGCGCGCCGAGGAGGAGCTGTCGGCCGCCGGCGCCGATGCCGAGACGGCCGCCGCCCTGGGCAAGCCAGAGGGCACGCCGCTGCTGATGGTGCAGCGTATCGCCTATGATGTGGCGGACCGGCCGGTGGAAGTGCGGCTCTCCATGATCGACACCGAGCGGCACCGCTACGCCGTCCGGCTGGACTGAGAATCAGCGCTCCCGGCCGGCCCTGCGGCCGGCTCTCCGGCGGCCCTCGCCGCGTGGCGGCCGGCGCATGGCGCTTGCACCCGGGGGGGTGGGGTGGTAATGGCGCGGCCTTCCTGATTTACCGCTGACTACGACAGCACGTTAAGAAGAGAGGCCCGGCGCCATGGCCGTTCCGAAAAAGAAGGTTTCGCCCTCCCGCCGCGGGATGCGCCGCAGCCACGAGGCCCTGTCCACCCAGGCACACCACGAGTGCCCCAACTGCGGCGAGCTGAAGCGCCCGCACCATATCTGCGCCTCCTGCGGCCACTATGACGGCCGTGAGGTCGTTGCCGCCGGCAAGGCCCTGAAGGCGGCGGTCCGCACCTGATTGTTCCGGCCCGCCGAGGGGATTTGACACCTTGTCGCAGGTGACACTGCCGCAGGGCAGCGCCCCGCAGCAACCGCCTGCGGGGGGCTTCGCCCTGGCCATCGATGCCATGGGCGGCGACCATGCACCGGAATCGGTGCTGGACGGTCTGGAACTCGCGGCGGAGCGGCACCCGAAGGCGCGCTTCCTGCTGGTGGGTGACGAAGCCCGGCTCGGCGCGCTGCTGGCGCGCCGGCCCAAGGCCGCGCGCGTCTGCGCCATCCGCCATGCGCCCGAATCCATTCCGGGCGACATGAAGCCGACGGCAGCGCTGCGCGTCCGCAACTCCTCCATGCGCATCGCCATCGACGCGGTGGCGGCGGGGGAGGCGGCGGGCGTCGTCTCGGCCGGCAACACCGGCGCGCTGATGGCGCTCGGCAAGATCGTGGTGAAGGCGCTGCCGGAGGTTGACCGGCCGGCGCTTGCCGCCATCGGGCCGTCGGCGCGTGGCGACGTGGTGCTGCTCGACCTCGGCGCCAACATCGTCTGCGACCCGCGCAACCTCGTCGAGTTCGCCGTGATGGGCGATGCCTTCGCGCGCGCGGTGCTGGGGCTCACCAAGCCCAGCATCGGCCTGCTCAACGTGGGCAGCGAGGAGCTGAAGGGCGACGACCGTGTCCGCCAGGCGGCCGAGATGCTGCGCGAGACGGTGCTGGCCCCCAATTTCCACGGCTTCGTCGAGGGGCACGACATCACCGCCGGCACTGTCGACGTGGTGGTGACGGACGGCTTCACCGGCAATGTCGCGCTCAAGACCGGCGAAGGCGCCTTCAAGCTGGTGGGCACGCTGCTGAAGCAGGTCTTCACCTCCTCGCTGGCGGCCAAGCTCGGCTACCTGCTCGCCCGCCCGGCGCTGGACCGGCTGCGCGAGTGGATGGACCCCCGACGCTACAACGGCGCCGTGCTGATCGGCCTGAACGGCGTGGTGGTGAAAAGCCATGGCGGCACCGATGCGCTGGGCTTCGCCCATGCGGTGGACGTCGCCATGGACATGGTGAACCACCGCTTCAACGACCGCATCCGCGAGGTGCTGGCGACGCTGCCGCCGCGCGGCAAGCCCGCCGTGGCCGCCGCCGCCGAGCCCGGCGTCAACGCCCGCTGACAGGCGGCCCCTGGGACCTCGCCGCATGACCTATCGCGCCCTGATCGCCGGCACCGGCGCCTACCTCCCCGAGCTGGTGCTGGACAACGAGGCCCTGGCGGCACGCCACGGCCTCGACACTTCCGACGCCTGGATCCGCGAGCGCACCGGCATCCGGCAGCGCCACCTGGCGGCGCCGGGCGAGCTGGCCAGCGACATGGCCGCCGCCGCCGCTCGCGCCGCCCTGGCGCAGGCCGGCCTCGGGGTGGAGGCGGTGGACGCCGTCATCGTGGCCACCGCCACGCCGGATTCGGTGTTCCCCTCCACGGCGGCGCGGGTGCAGGCCAAGCTCGGCGTGACGCAGGGATTCGCCTTCGACATCGCCGCCGCCTGCACCGGCTTCGTCTATGCCCTCTCCGTGGCGGATGCGATGATGAAGGCGGGGCAGTGCCGCTGCGCGCTGGTGATCGGCGCCGAGGTGTTCTCGCGCATCCTGGACTGGGCGGACCGCGGCACCTGCGTGCTGTTCGGCGACGGCGCCGGCGCGGTGGTGCTGTGCGCCGCGGAGGCCGGCAGCACCGAGCGCGGCCTGCTCTCCTGCCATTTGCACGCAGATGGCCAGCATGGCGACATCCTGCAGGTGGAGGGCGACAGCGGCCTGCTGCGGATGACCGGCAAGGAGGTGTTCCGCCACGCCGTCAGCAAGCTGGCGAGCGTGGTGGACGAGGCGCTGCAGGCCAACGGCCTCGACAAGTCGGATGTGAAGTGGCTGGTGCCGCACCAGGCCAATCTGCGCATCATCGAGGCGATGGGCCGCAAGCTCGGCCTGCCGCGCGAGCAGGTGGTGGTGACGGTGGACCGCCACGCCAACACCTCCGCCGCCTCCATTCCCCTGGCGCTGGCCGAGGCGACGCGGGACGGGCGCATCCGCCAGGGCGACCTGGTGCTGATGGAGGCGATCGGCGGCGGCCTTACCTGGGGCGCCGCGCTGGCGCGCTTCTGAGCCGGCTGGTCCCGGCTCCTCGCTGCGCTACCAGGTTTGTGACTCGTCCTCACAGGCATGCGTGTTGCGTGGAACGGCTCGGTGGCGTGAACGTTCCTGCGTGCAGATCCCGGTAACGGGTCCTCAGGCAGTGGAGCTTTCATCGAGATGTCGCCGGATATTTCCGCCGAGCCGGCCAACCGGTCCCTGGCCGACCGCAGCGAGTTGCCTTCGCGTGGCGACTGGCAGAAGGTCCAGCGCCCCGCCTACCATTCCGAGGAAGGCGAGGGCGACCGTTCGGACTGGACGACGCTGTTCAAATCCGCCCTGGTGGTGATGCTCGGCGTCGCGGGGCTGACGGCGTTTCTCTCCGGCGTGATGGCGCAGTAGTCGCCACCGGGCGCTTCCTGCCCCCGGAAGTGCCATCCTGCTGAAGCGGCCGGCAAATTGCACAGGCTCAGCGGAAATTTCATGGGGTAAGCCATACAACCGCCTCTTGGCTTCGAGGGGGGCGGCCCTGTATGGTCCGGCCGCCCTCAGGGGAAGGTTCGCGGGAACTTTTTCCCGAAGGCCGGGGGATCGAACCAATGCTGATTACGCTGCCGCCGGACTATCGGCCGTCTGACACTGAAGAATTCATGAACCCCCAGCAGCAGGAATATTTTCGCCAGAAGCTGCTGCGCTGGCGTCAGGATCTGCTGCGTGAGGCCGGAGACACGCTGGCCAGTCTGAGCGAGGGCGGTATCAGCGAGGCCGATCTGGCGGACCGCGCCAGTGTCGAGACCGACCGGGCGCTGGAACTGCGCACCCGCGACCGTGCCCGGAAGCTGATCTCCAAGATCGATCAGGCGCTGGAGCGGATCGCCAACGGCACCTACGGCTATTGCGAGGAGACGGGCGAGCCGATCGGCCTGCGCCGGCTGGAGGCGCGCCCCATCGCCACCCTCTCCATCGAGGCGCAGGAGCGCCACGAACGCATGGAACGAATCCACCGCGACGACTGAGGGCGGGCCAGGGGAGGGGGACGCGCCCTCCTCAGCCGCCCCGCGGGCCCTAGGTGGCGCCGGGTAGGCCCAGCCTCGGCTGGATTGCCACCCTCCGGCAGCCTGGCCTGGCCGAGGCCCTCCTTCATCATTCGCCCGCCGGTCACGGCGCTCCGGGCCAGGAAGGCGGCGCCGGCCATGCCACGGCCGGTGCCGGCATTGCCGCCCACCCGGGCCATGCGGCCGGGCTCGCTCACCGCGAGCATGGCGTTGCTCCGACGCCTGCCGCCCTCAGAGGCGGAAGCAGGGGCGCCTCCGGGCCGGTGATCCGTGCCTGCCGCCAGGATAGCGACTGCGCCGGGACAGGCCGGTCCGGCCGCGCATTCAGGCCGGAGCGGAGGGTGACATGGATGCCGCGGATGCCCATATCCGGACGGGCCGGCATTCCCGCCCCATCCTCTCTGCAACGAGCCGTGACATGGCTTCGCCGTGACGGATGGGGAGAGCGTTCCTACTTACCGCTTGCAATACACCCCGATCCGGTGCATCTGCGCCGCGACGGTGGGTGCGGTGAATCGCCCGGCGGTTTGGCCGCGCCCTCGGATCCGGCAGGCCCTGCGGTCCTGCGGCAGCGGTGGGCTGAGGGCAACGGTCCGGCCCCCCGAGGCCGCCGCCAAGGCTTGGGCGGTCCCGGACCGGCAAACAGAGCTTCAGGCGAGGGCGCGGAGGGAAGGCCGAGCCCATCGCGCATACCCCTTTCCCACGCGGCACCTGCCGCGTATGTCTTCCGCGCGGCAGCCGCCGCGTGACTTTTCCGCGCGGCTGGCGCCGTGCAATTTTCAGCGCGGCAGCCGCCGCGACGCGTATGGAGGCCCCCGTGGCGCGCACCCCGCTCGAGAAGATCCGCAACATCGGCATTACGGCGCATATCGACGCCGGCAAGACGACGACGACCGAGCGGATCCTGTATTACACCGGCAAGTCCCACAAGATCGGTGAGGTCCACGAGGGCAACACCACGACCGACTACATGGAGCAGGAGCGTGAGCGTGGCATCACGATCACCTCCGCGGCCGTGACGGCGATGTGGAACGACCACCGCATCAACATCATCGACACCCCCGGCCACATCGACTTCAACATCGAGGTGAACCGCTCGCTGCGCGTGCTCGACGGCGCGGTGTTCGTGATCGAGGGCGTGGCCGGCGTGCAGCCGCAGTCCGAGACCAACTGGCGCCTGGCCGATCGCTACAACGTGCCGCGCATCATCTATGTCAACAAGCTGGACCGCACGGGCGCCGACTTCTACCGCGCCGCCGCGACGCTGACCGAGAAGCTCGGCATCACCTGGGTGACGCTGCAGCTGCCGATCGGCATCGAGGACACGCTGAAGGGCATCGTCGACCTCGTCACGATGAAGGCGCTGGTGTGGGAAGGCGACGAGCTCGGCGCCAAGTACCACGAGACCGAGATCCCCGCCGACCTGGCCGACAAGGCCGCCGAGTACCGCCAGCTGCTGCTCGACACCGCCCTCTCGGTGGATGACGCGGCGATGGAAGAGTATTTCGAGAAGGGCGACGTCTCGGTCGAGACCCTGAAGAAGTGCATCAAGAAGGGCACCATCGCCGGCACCTTCCGCCCGGTGCTGTGCGGCTCCTCCTTCAAGAACAAGGGTGTGCAGCCGCTGCTGGACGCCGTGGTCGACTACCTGCCGAGCCCGGTGGACGTCGAGGGCATCAAGGTCGCCCCCGAGGAGGGCCAGGACGACGACCCCAGCGCCGAGCGCCGCGTCATCGAGATCAGCGAGCAGGCGCCCTTCTCGGCGCTGGCCTTCAAGATCATCAACGACAAGTACGGCAACCTGACCTTCATCCGGGTGTACTCGGGCGTGATCAAGCAGGGTGACACCATGCTGAACACGACCAAGGGTCACAAGGAGCGCATCGGCCGCATGTTCCAGATGCACGCCGACAAGCGCGAGGAGGTCAAGGAGATCTTCGCCGGCGACATCGTCGCGGTGGTGGGCCTGAAGGACACCGGCACGGGCGACACCCTGGCCGACCCGTCCGACCCGGTGGTGCTGGAGCGCATGGCCTTCCCGGTGCCGGTGATCGACATCTCCGTTGAGCCGAAGACCAAGGACGGCGTCGAGAAGATGACGCTCGGCCTGCAGAAGCTGGCCAGCGAGGACCCCTCGCTCCGCCTGAAGACCGACCAGGAGACCGGCCAGACCATCCTGTCCGGCATGGGCGAGCTGCACCTTGAGATCATCATCGACCGCCTGCGCCGCGAGTACGGCGTGGACGCCAACATCGGCGCGCCGCAGGTGGCCTACCGCGAGACGATCACCAAGCCGCACACCCACACCTACACGCACAAGAAGCAGTCGGGTGGTTCGGGCCAGTTCGCCGAGGTGAAGATCACCTTCGAGCCGAAGGAGCGGAACGAGGGCATCGAGTTCCACAACGGCGTCGTCGGCGGCTCGGTGCCGAAGGAGTATATCCCGGCGGTCGAGAAGGGCATCAAGGTCCAGGCCGACACCGGCGTGCTGGCCGGCTTCCCGACGGTGGACTTCAAGTACACCCTGACGGACGGCAAGTACCACGACGTCGACTCCTCGGCCCTGGCCTTCGAGATCGCCGCCAAGGCCTGCTTCCGCGAGGGCATGAAGCTGGCCGGCCCGGTGATCCTGGAGCCGATCATGGACGTCGAGGTGACCACCCCGCAGGACCATGTCGGTGACGTGGTGGGCGACCTCAACCGTCGCCGCGGCGTGATCCAGAGCCAGGATATGGCGGGCACCTCCGTCATCGTCCGCGCCCATGTCCCGCTGAAGGAGATGTTCGGCTATATCTCCAACCTGCGTGGCATGACCAAGGGTCGCGCCTCCTTCTCGATGCAGTTCCACCACTACGATCCCGTGCCGCGCAACGTGGCCGACGAGATCATGAAGCAGTCCGCCTGAGGCTGACGATGCGGCTCCGCTGGCAGCGCGGCCGCATCGAGGATCCGGGGCCCGGCGCGGCAGATCCGCACCGGGCGCTGGAATGGGTTGGTTGCGACGACGCGGGCGATCCCATCGCCCGCGTCGTTCGCGTTCGTGGGCCGGTGATGTTCCGCTGGCACTGGCGCCATGCCGTGGCGCTGGACGACGAGGCGCGGGTGGTGGAACTCCGCCCCGACATGCCGGAGGATCGCTGGCTGGTGGTGGTGCGGGAGCGCGTGGTGGGCCGCGCCAGCCTGCCGCTCGCCGCCGTGCGCCGGGCCGAGGCGATGCTGCGTGGCGGCTAGCCCCCCGCCTCAGCTCGGCAGGCAGCGGATGATGTCGCGGTGGCCGCGGGCCAGCACCGGGCGCGTGCCGTCCGGGCAGGCCATGCCGGCGTCGCGCCGGGCGGGGGCCAGCCCCGCATCCCAGGCGCCGCCGCCCGGCGCCCTGTCCATCGCGCGGTCGCAGCGGCCGGGCACGCCCTTCACCGGGGCGCCGCCATTCGGGCAGAGCCAACGGCGTATGGCCTCGAGCTGCGCGGCATTCGGCCGGCGTGGCGGCTCGGCCCAAGCGACGGGAGCCGTGCCGAGCAGGAAGAGGGCCAGCAAGGCCGCGTTGCGCCAGCGATGCGTCATGGGTCGCTGCATAGCATGCCGGGCGGCGCGGTGCCGATTTCAACATGACAAATCGGAAAGGTCTTGAACCGGAACCGGTTTGGCGCAACATCATGCTCCATGGACCCGCGATCGCACGACCGCCCCGTTCTCGACATGACGCCCGAGGGCGAATTCCGTGGCCCCGCGCCACGCCCGACGACCTGGCTCGACCGGCTGCTGATGCGCCTGGGCGGCGTGGCCGCGCTGGTGGCCATCGTCGCCGTCGGCATTGTCGTGGCCGGCATCGCGGTGGCCTTCTTCGCCCTGGCGCTGCCGGTGGCCCTGGTGGCGGGGCTGGTGGCCTTTGGCAGCCTGTGGTGGCGCGCCAAGCGCAACGGCCGGGCTTTCCGCATGTCCGCCACCATGATGCGGCGCTGACGACGGAACGCTCACCTTCTCCTTTCTCCATCAACCCGGGCCGTCTCTACGAGGTCCGGGACGATGGGCGCGTCTATACCGAGGAACAGCCCGGGCAGCCCGAGGCGGTTGGCCGCATCCGCGCCATACGCCTGTGGTGGATCGCGGCCGTGGGCGCCAACGTGGTCAGCATGGGGGCGGCCGCCGGCGGCTATATCCTGTTGGGCCTGCGGGCCGGTGCCCTGCTGGGCCTGCTGGTGATGGCGACGGTGCCGCTGCTGGCCGTGGCGCCGCTGCTCGATTGGCGCCGGCAGCGCATGGCGCGGCAGTGGCACGCCGCCCGGCCGCGCCGATTCGGGCTCTAATTCACCGGCTGTGGCTGGCGCAGGCGCTGCCGGTAGGTCAGCGCCTCGGCCAGATGTGGCCGGGCGATCCGCTCCGCCCCCGCGAGATCGGCGATGCTGCGCGCCACCCGCAGGCAGCGGGTGAAGCCGCGGTTGGATAGCCCCAGGCGCAGCGCCGCCTGCTCGGCCAGTGCCAGCGCCTCCGGCTCCGCCAGGGGCGTGAGCGCCTCGAGCGGTGCCTCGGCATTGCTGGGCGGACCGCCTGCGCCGAAGCGTGCCACCTGCCGCCGCCGTGCCGCCGCCACCCGGGCGGCGATGGCGCGGCTGGTCTCGCCGGCAGGGGCCCGCGCCAGCTCACCGGGCGGTATCGGCGCCATGCCGATGGTGAGGTCCATCCGGTCCAGCAGCGGGCCGGAGAGCTTGGCCTGGTACTGCTCGCCGCAACGCGGGGCTTGGCCGCATTCGCGAGACGCCTCGCCCAGATGGCCGCAGCGGCAGGGGTTCATCGCCGCCACCAGTTGCAGCCGCGCCGGGTAGCGCACATGCGCCGCAGCGCGGCTGATGACGCATTCGCCCGTCTCCAGCGGCTGGCGCAGCGCCTCCAGGGCAGGGCGGGGAAATTCCGGCAACTCGTCCAGGAACAGCACGCCGCGATGTGCCAGGCTGATCTCGCCCGGCCGTGCCCCCGGCCCGCCGCCGATCAGCGCCGCCTGGCTGGCGGAATGGTGCGGGTCCCGGAAGGGCGGGCGGGCGGAGATGCGGCCGGATTCGATCAGCCCGGCCACACTGCGCACCAGGCTCACCTCCAGCGCCTCCGCCGGCGTCAGATCGGGCAGAAGGCCGGGCAGGCGGGCGGCCAGCATCGACTTGCCGGCGCCGGGCGGCCCGACGAGAAGCAGGTTGTGCCGCCCGGCGGCGGCGATCTCCAGCGCCCGCTTGGCGCTCTCCTGCCCCTTCACCTCGGAGAGGCAGGGGCCGGGCGGGGCGTCCCGCTCCAGCGCCGGGGGCGTGGGGGGCGTCATGAGCTGCCGCCCCGTCAAATGCGCGATGAGCTGTCGCAGATCCTCCGCCGCCAGGATCTCGATGGAGCCGGCCCAGGCCGCTTCCGGCCCCTGCGCGCCGGGGCAGATCAGCCCCAGCCCGCGGCCCGCGGCGCCCAGCGCGGCGGGCAGGATGCCGGCCACCGGCCCGATGGCGCCGTCCAGCGCCAGCTCGCCCAGCGCGGCGAAGCCCGCCAGCTCCTCGCGCGGCACGATGTCCATCGCCGCCAGCAGCGCCAGGGCGATGGGCAGGTCGAAATGGCTGCCCTCCTTCTGCAGCCCGGCGGGGGCGAGGTTCACCAGCACCCGCTTCGGCGGCAGCGCCAGCCCCAGCCCGGTGAGGGCGGCGCGCACACGCTCCCGGCTCTCGGCCACCGCCTTGTCCGGCAGCCCCACCAGGATGAAGGCCGGCAGGCCGGGGGCGATCTGCACCTGCACCTCCACCGGCAGCGTCTCGATGCCGGAGAAGGCGAAGCTGGCGAGGCGGGCAATGCTCATGGAGCGGGACGATACGGCCCCGCTCCGGGGTGTTCAACCTATTGGTTCTTCAGCGGCCCCAGCCGGTGAGGAAGCGCTCCAGCAGCCCGCCAATCTTCTCGGCATTGTAGCCGCCCTCCTGCACCACCGCCGTGGGCAGGCCGAGGCCGGAGAGCATGGCGCCCGCGCGGGCGAAGCCGTCCGCGCTGACGCGCAGGTAGCTCAGCGGCTCGTGCTCCGAGGCGTCGAAGCCGAGCGGCACCACCAGCGCCTCGGCGCCGAACTCCCGCGCCCGCGCGGCGGCGGCGGCGACGGCCTCCAGCCACGCATCGTCGCCGCTGCCCTGGGCGAGGGGCAGGTTCAGGTTGCAGCCGGCGCCCGCGCCGCCACCCGTCTCGCCGGCATAGCCGACATACCAGGGGTAGTAGCCCGCCGGGTCGCCATGAACCGAGACGGTCAGCACGTCGCCGCGCTCCCAGAAGATGCCCTGTGTGCCGTTGCCATGGTGGGCGTCGATGTCGATGACGGCGACGCGCTTCGCCCCCGCCCGGCGCAGATGCTCGGCGGCGAGCGCGCTGTTGTTGACGTAGCAATGGCCGCCGGCGCGGGCGGCATAGGCGTGGTGGCCGGGCGGGCGGCTCAGCGCGTAGGCGGTGCCGCCCTGGGCCGCCACATCGGCCGCCGCCAGGGCGCAGCTCGCCGCGCCGAGGATCGATTCCCAGCTGCCGGGGCCGATCGGGCAGGCGGTGTCGGCCGTGTACCAGCCGGTGCGGCCGACGATCCCGCTGGCCATGGTGGCGCCCTGTGCCAGCATCTCGGGCGCCGGGTGCATGTTGGCCACCACCTCGGGGCCCTTCTCGGGCAGCGCCGCCCAGGCCTCGGCGGCCTCGGCGAGGAAGGCCACGTAGCCTTCGTCATGCACGGCGAGCAGCGCCTCGCGCGGGGCGGTGGGCGCCATCTCCGGCGCCGCGCCCATGGCCTCTAGCGCGGCGAGCAGGGCCTCGGCCCGCCCCGGCACCTCGAAGTTGCGGCGCACCTGGCCGCGCTGGAGGAAGAATTGCGGCGTGTGCCGCGACTGGTCGGGATGGGCAAAGGCTCGCATGAACGGAGGTTATGCCTGCCATGCGCCCTTGTCGATCCGCCCAAGGCAGGGCTAGCGTTCGTTCCAGGGAAGTTTCATCGGGAGAGCCCAAATGGGTCTGTCACGTCGTGGCCTCATGGCCACAGCGATCGTTTCCCCCTGGCTGATGCGCGCCGGGGATGCGCTGGCGCAGGGCATCCAGCCCAAGCGGGGCGGTACGCTGACCACCATCGTCAATCCCGAGCCGCCGGTGCTGCATGTCGGCGTCAACAACCAGGCGCCGACGCTGATCGTCGGCGGCAAGATCTTCCAGGGGCTGCTGCGCTACAGCGCCAAGCTGGAGCCGATGCCGGAGCTGGCGAAAAGCTGGGAGGTGAGCGCCGACGGGCTGGAATACACCTTCCACCTGCAGGAGAACGTGAAGTTCCACGACGGCCAGCCGATGACGGCCGAGGACGTGGTGTTCTCCATCATGAAGTTCCACATGGAGGTCTCGCCCCGCGCCCGCGGCGTCTTCGCGCGCATCAAGGAAGGCGTGGCGGTCGACGCGAACACGGTGAAGTTCGTGCTCTCCGCGCCCTTCGAGCCCTTCCTGCTGATGTTCGACGTGACGGTCTCGGCCATCGTGCCGAAGCACCTGTTCGACGGGCAGGACTACCGGCAGGCGCCGGCGGTGCAGAAGCCCATCGGCACCGGGCCGTTCCGCTTCGTCGAGTGGCAGCGCGGCAACTTCATCAGGCTGGAGCGCTTCGACGGCTACTGGAAGCCGGGCCAGCCCTATCTCGACTCGATCATCTACCGCGTGGTGCCGGACAGCCAGAGCCGCCGCCTGGCGCTGGAGACGGGCCAGGTGCAACTCACCCAGTCGAACGACATCGAGCCCTTCGACGTGCCGCAGATGCGCGCGCGCCCCAACCTCGAGGTGCAGACGGCGGGGTGGGAGTATTTCGGCCCGCTGATGTGGCTGGAGCTGAACCACCGCGTGAAGCCGCTCGACGACGTCCGGGTGCGCAAGGCCCTGGCCCATGCGGTGAACCGCGACTTCATCGCCCAGCGCCTGTGGTTCGGCATCGGCAAGCCGGCCACCGGCCCGGTCGCCAGCTCCACCCGCTTCTACGACGCCAGCGCGAAGATGCCGGCCTACAACGTCGAGGCGGCGAAGAAGCTGCTGGACGAGGCGGGGCTGAAGCCGAACGGGCAGGGGGTGCGCTTCACCATCCGCCACCTCTCGCTGCCCTATGGCGAGGTGTTCACCCGCCTTGGCGAGTTCCTGCGCCAGTCGCTGCGGCAGGTGGGCGTCGATCTGCAGCTCGAGAGCGTCGATGTCGGCACCTGGGCGCAGCGCACGGCGAACTGGGAGTTCGATACCACCATCAACTATCTCTACCAGTATGGCGACCCGACGCTCGGCGTCGAGCGCAGCTATGTCTCCACCAATATCAAGAAGATCCTGTTCTCCAACGTCGCCGGCTACGCCAACCCGAAGGTGGACGCGCTGTTCACCCAGGCGCGCGACGCGGCCGACCCGAAGGCGCGGCAGGCCGCCTTCAGCGAGGTGCAGAAGCTGCTGGTGGAGGAGGTGCCGCTGGTCTGGCTGATGGAGATGGCCTTCCCCACCATCTACGACAGGAAGCTGAACAACGTCATCACCTCGGGCGCCGGGGTGCATGCCAGCTTCGACGACGTGTTCCTGGCCTGATGGGGGCCTCGAAGCTGCCCGGCTACCTGCTGGGCCGGGTGGTGAAGGCGGCGATCGTGGTGCTCGCGATCGTCGTCTGCAACTTCTTCCTCATCCACGCCGCCCCCGGCGACCCGGCGAGCATCATCGCCGGGCAGTCGGGCGCGGCCGACGCGAAATTCCTGGAGCAGCTGCGCGCCCAGTTCGGGCTGGACCAGCCGCTGCACGTGCAGCTCTGGCTCTACCTGAAAGGCGTGCTGACGCTCGATCTCGGCTTCAGCCACCGCCAGCAGATGCCCGTCTCCACCCTGCTGTGGGACCGGCTGCCGGCGACGCTGCTGCTCACCGGCGCGGCCTTCCTCTTCGCGGTGGGTCTCGGCGTCACCATGGGGGCGCTGGCGGCGCGGCGCGTCGGCACCTGGGGGGATTCCGTCATCACCGTGCTGGCGCTCGCCTTCTATGCCACGCCGCTGTTCTGGGTGGGGCTGATGCTGGTGCTGCTGTTCAGCGTGACGCTGGAATGGCTGCCCTCCTTCGGCATGGCCTCGGTCGGAGTCGAGATGAGCGGGCTGGAGGCGGTGCTGGATGTGGGGCGGCACCTGATCCTGCCCGGGCTGACGCTCGGCCTGTTCTATGTCGCGGTCTATGCGCGGCTGACGCGCGCCACCATGCTGGAGGTGGCGGACCAGGACTTCGTCAAGACGGCGCGCGCCAAGGGCGTGCCGGAGGGGCGCATCCTGCGGCGGCACATCCTGCGCAACGCGCTGCTGCCGGTCATCACCTTCGCCGGCATCCAGGCGGGGCAGCTCGTCGGCGGCTCGATCCTGGTGGAGACGGTGTTCGCCTGGCCCGGCATCGGGCGGCTCGCCTTCGAGGCGCTGCTGGCGCGCGACTACCAGGTGCTGATGGGCGTGTTCTTCTGCACCAGCGTCATGGTGGTGCTGTTCAACCTCGTCACCGACCTGCTCTACGCCCTCGTCGATCCGCGCGTGGAGGCCTCGGCATGAAGGAGTTCTGGCGCAACTTCGCGCGCAACCGCGGCGCGGTGGTGGGGCTGGCCATCCTGCTCGGCGTGCTGGCGCTGGCGCTGCTGGCGCCGCTGCTCTACCCCGGCAGCCCGTGGGACATGGCGGGGATGCCCTTCGCGCCGCCGGGCGAGATGGGCATGCTGCTCGGCACGGACAGCCTGGGGCGGGACGTCGCTGCCGGCATCGCGCATGGCGCGCGCGTCTCGCTGCTGGTGGGCGCCGTCTCCACCGTGGTGGCGCTGGTCATCGGCGTCTCGCTCGGCGCCTTCGCCGGCTATCTCGGCGGCTGGGCGGATGACGTGGTGATGCGCTTCACCGAGTTCTTCCAGACCATCCCGAGCTTCGTGCTGGCCATCCTGCTGGTGGCGATCTTCACGCCCACCATCGGCAGCATCGTCTTCGCCATCGCCGTGGTGTCCTGGCCGCCGGTGGCGCGGGTGGTGCGGGCGGAGTTCCTGTCGCTGCGCTCGCGCGAGTTCGTGCAGGCCTCCGAGGTGCTGGGCAAGTCCCGCCTCAGCATCGTCTTTGGCGACATCCTGCCCAACGCGCTCTCGCCCATCGTCGTGCTCGCCTCGCTGATGGTGGCCTCGGCCATCCTGCTGGAGAGCGCGCTCTCCTTCCTCGGCCTCGGCGACCCGAACATGATGAGCTGGGGCTTCCTCATCGGCTCCGGGCGCAGCGTCATCCGCATCGCCTGGTGGATGAGCGTGTTTCCCGGCATCGCCATCTTCCTCACCGTGCTGTCGCTCAACCTGGTGGGCGAGGGGCTGTCGGACGCGCTGAACCCGCGCCTCACGCGCAACCGCGGAGGCAAGGCATGACCCGGCTCCTCACTGTCGAGAACCTCACCGTCGCCCTGCCCGCGGGCGCCGACCGGCCGCATGCGGTGGAGGATCTCTCGCTGCATCTCGATGCCGGCGAGATCCTCTGCGTGGTGGGCGAGAGCGGCTCGGGCAAGTCGATCACCGCCAACACGGTGATGGGGCTGCTGCCCAAGGGCCTGCCGGTGACGGCGGGCCGCATCACCTTCGAGGGGGAGGAGATCCTCGGCCTCTCCGCCGAGGCGCTGCGCTCCCGCCGCGGCCGCCGCATGGCCATGGTGTTCCAGGAGCCGATGACGGCGCTGAACCCGCTGATGAAGGTGGGCGACCAGATCGCGGAAGCCCTGCAGGTGCATGGCCAGGGCCACGCGGCGCGCGCCCGCGTGCCGGAGCTGCTGGCCGCCGTGAACCTGCCGGACCCGGCGGCGATCGCGCGGATGCACCCGTTCCGCCTCTCGGGCGGGCAGCGGCAGCGGGTGATGATCGCCATGGCCCTCGCGCTCGAACCGGCGCTGCTGATCGCCGACGAGCCGACCACCGCGCTCGACGTGACGACGCAGATGCAGATCCTGCGGCTGATCCGCGAGATCCAGTCCCGCAAGGGCATGGGGGTGATGTTCATCACCCATGATTTCGGCGTGGTGGCGGAGATCGCGGATCGGGTGGCGGTGATGCAGCATGGCCGCATCGTCGAGCAGGGGCCGGCTTCGGAAATCCTCAACGCGCCGCGGCACCCCTATACCCGCGCGCTGATCGCCGCCGTGCCGCATGGCGCGGCCGCCGCGCGCGCCGCCATCCGCCCCGCGCCCGTGCTGGAGATGAAGGGGGTGCAGAAGACCTACCAGCGCGGCGGCTGGTTCGGCGCCCGCGCCACCGTGCGCGCCATCCACGATGCCGACTTCACGCTGAACAAGGGCGAGACGCTGGGGCTGGTGGGCGAGAGCGGCTCGGGCAAGTCGACCCTCGCGCGCTGCGTGGTGCGGCTGGTGGAGCCGGAACAGGGAGAAATCCTGTTCCATGGCACCGATCTGCGGCCGCTCTCGCGCCAGGGCTGGCTGCCCTACCGGCGCCGCATCCAGATGGTGTTCCAGGACCCCTACGCCTCGCTCAACCCGCGCCGCAAGGTGGGGGAGGCGATCATGGAAGGCCCCATCACCCACGGCGTGCCGCGCGCCGAGGCGCTGGCGCGCGCGCGCGAGCTGCTGCGGCTGGTGCGGCTCGACGAATCCGCGCTGGAGCGCTACCCGCATGAGTTCAGCGGCGGGCAGCGGCAGCGCATCGGCCTGGCCCGGGCGCTGGCGATGCAGCCGGAGCTGCTGATCGCCGACGAGCCGGTCTCGGCACTCGATGTCTCGGTGCAGGCGCAGGTGCTGGAGCTACTCGCGGAAATCCGCCAGCGGCTGGGGCTGACCATGCTGTTCATCACCCACGACCTGCGCGTCGCCGCGCAGATCTGCGATCGCATAGCGGTCATGCGGCGCGGCGCCATCGTCGAGCTGGGCGCGACGGATCAGGTGTTTGGCGCGCCGAAGCACGAATACACCCGCGCCCTGCTGGACAGCATCCCCGGACGGGAGTGGACTCCTCCCGAACTTTCCGAATCTGCCTGAAGGACCGATCATGTCGACACTCGATTCCGGCGTCCGCCGCGCCATCCTCGACGCCGTGCAGGCGCTGGAAGGGGAGGCCGTCGCGGCGCTGGAGCGTCTGGTGCGCTGCCCCTCCACCCTGGGCAACGAGGCCTCCGCGCTCGACGAGATGGCGCGCAACTACCAGTCGCTCGGCCTCGACCCGATCCGCATCCCCACCGTGCCGGAGAAGCTGGCCGCCCATCCCGGCTTCTCGCCGCCGCTGGTCTCCTATGAGGGGCGGGACAATGTGGCCGCCGTGTTCAAGCCGCGCGAGCGGAAGGGCCGCAGCCTGGTGCTGCAGGGCCATGTCGACGTGGTGCCGGAGGGGGCCGCCGAGATCTGGGAGACGCCGCCCTACGAGCCCAGCATCCGGGCGGGGCGCATGTATGGCCGCGGCGCGGGCGACATGAAGGCGGGCGACATCTCCAACGTCATGGCCTTCCGTGCCCTGCAACTCGCGGGGCTGCAGCCGGCCGCCGAGGTGCAGTTCCACTCGGTCATCGAGGAGGAATGCACCGGCAATGGCGCGCTGGCCTGCATGATGGCGCTGCCGAAATGCGATGCCGTGATCATCCCCGAGCCCGGCCCCGGCGTGGAAGGGCTCTACACCGCCGAGGTCGGCGTCATCTGGGCCTGGGTGACCGTTACCGGCCGCCCCGTGCATGTGCGGGACATGCAGGCGGGGGTGAACGCCATCGAGGCGGCCTATGTCATCTCCCAGCGCTTCAAGGCCTATGAGGCGGAGATGAACCGGGCGGAGAACATCCACTCCTCCTTCTTCGGCGTGAACCACCCGGTCAACGTCAATTTCGGCACGGTGCAGGGCGGCGAGTGGAACAGCTCCGTCCCCACCCGCGCCAAGATCGGCCTGCGCGTCGGCATCATGATGGGCAACACGGCGAAGGCGGTGAAGGCCGATATCGAGCGGCTGGTGGCCGAGGCGGCGGCCGATGAGCGGCTGCGCGGCACCAAGGTGGCGCTGGAATTCGCCGGCTTCATGGCCGACCCCTGCGTGTTCGACAAGGAAGCCACCATCGTGAAGATGGTGCAGCGCCACTTCTCGGAGGCCAATGGCCGCGAGCTGCGCGACTACCCCGCCTCCGGCCTCACCGATGGCCGCTTCTTCGAGCTGTACCAGAAGACGCCGGTGGCCTGCTTCGGGCCGGATGCCGATGCCATCCACGGCATCGACGAGAGTGTGGGTCTGGACAGCTTCCACGCCACCACGCGCACCATCGCGCTGACCATGGCCGAGTGGTGCGGGGTGGAGAAGGCATGAGCAACCTTCCCGTCAACAATCTTCCCGTCTCCGGCGCCCGACTCTGGGAGAGCCTGATGGCGATGGCGCGGATCGGCGCCACGGCGAAGGGCGGCTGCAACCGCCAGACACTGACCGATCTCGACGGCGAGGGCCGCGCCCTGCTGCAACGCTGGGCGGAGGAACTCGGCTGCACCGTGCGCGTGGACCGCGTCGGCAACATGGTGATCCGGCGCGAGGGGCGGGACCCTTCGCGCCGCGCCGTGGCGATGGGCAGCCATCTCGATACCCAGCCGACGGGCGGCAAATATGACGGCGTGCTGGGCGTCCTCGCGGGGCTCGAGGTGCTGCGCGCGCTGCACGAGGCGGGCATCGAGACCGAGGCCCCCATCGTGCTCGTCAACTGGACGAATGAGGAGGGCGCCCGCTTCGCACCGCCGATGATGGGCAGCGGCGTCGCCATGGGCCTGTTCGAGGAGGCCGAGGTGCTGGCCAAGACCGACCCGGCCGGCGCCGTGTTCGGCGAGGAACTGCGCCGCATCGGCTGGCAGGGCGAGGCCGACCCGGCCGAGCTTCAGAAGCTCGGCGCCTATTTCGAGGTGCATATCGAGCAGGGGCCGCTGCTGGAGGCGGATGGCATCCCGGTGGGGGTGGTGGACCGCGCACTGGGGCAGCTCTGGTACGATGTCACCGTCACCGGCGAGGACGCCCATGCCGGCTCCGCCATGGGGCCGCGGCGGGATGCGATGGTGGCCGCCGCCATCCTCGTCCAGGCGGTGGAGGAGATCGCGCGCGAGGCGGGCGGCGACGGGCGTGGCACGGTGGGCCGCCTCACCGTGGTGCCGGACAGCCGCAACGTGGTGCCGAGCCGCGTGTGGTTCAGCGTCGACTTCCGCCATGGCGACCCGAAGGCGCTGGCCCGCATGGGCGAGGCGCTGGAGGCGCGTGCCGAGGCGCTGGCCGCCGCGCGCGGCGTGGAGGTGGAGGTCGCGCCCTTCTGGGAATTCCCGCTGACGCCCTTCGACCCCACCCTGGTCGCCGCGCTGCGCCAGGCCGCCGAGGGCCGCAACCTGCCCTACCGCGTGATGCCGACCGGCATCGGGCATGACGCCGTCTATCTCGCCCGCCGTGTGCCGACGGCGATGATCTTCGTCCCCTGCGAGGGGGGCATCAGCCACAACGAGGCCGAGGCCATCACGCCCGAATGGGCGGAGGCCGGGCTGGTCGTGCTCGCCGACGCGGTGCTGGCCACCGCCGGGCGGGCGACAGGGGAGTGAAGTCCATGCGCATCGCCATCGGCGGTTTCCTGCACGAGAGCCATTCCTTCGCGCCACGCTCGACGGAGTGGGAGGATTTTGTCCATCCCGGCGGCTTCCCGGCTTTCCAGCGCGGCGCCACGCTGCTCGACACGCTGCGGCCGAGCGCGGTGCCGGCGGCCGGCGCCATCGCGGTGGGCGAGAAGCGGGGCGACACGCTGGTGCCGCTCGCCTGGGCCTTCGCCAACCCGGCCGGGCCGGTGCGCGCGGCGGCCTTCGAGCGCATCGCCGCCTGCATCGTGGCCGACCTCACCGCGGCGTTGATGGAGGCGCCGCTGGACGGCGTCTATCTCGACCTGCACGGCGCCATGGTGGCCGAGGACTACCCCGATGCCGAGGGCGAGCTGCTGCGCCGCGTGCGCGCCGTGGTGGGCGCCGAAGTGCCCATCGCCGCCAGCCTCGACCCGCATTGCAACCTGACCGAGCAGATGGTGCGGCTGGCCGATGTGCTGGTGCCCTTCCGCACCTATCCGCATGTGGACATGAAGCCCGCCGGCGCCCGCGCCATGGAGCTGCTCGGCGCCCGCATCGCGCGCGGCGCGCCCTATGCCCGCGCCTTCCGCCAGCTCGACTACTGGATCTCGCTCACCGCGCAATGCACGCTGGTGGAGCCGATGAAGGGGATCATGGACCTCCGCGCCAGCCTCGCCGAACGGCCGGGCGTGGTGGAGCTCGGCTTCTGCTTCGGCTTCCCCTATGCCGACTTCGCCGATTGCGGCGTGGCGCTGGCCTGCTACGCAGAGGACCAGAACGCCGCCGATGCCGCCGCCGACGCGCTGCTGGCCGAGCTGGCGGCGCGCGAGCCGCGCTTCGCCGGCGGCGTGGCGCCGGCGGCGGAGGGCGTGGCCGAGGCCATCGCCATCGCCGCGCGCAACCCCGGCAAGCCCGTGGTGCTGGCCGACACGCAGGACAACCCCGGCGGCGGCGGCCATGGCGACACCACCGGCCTGCTGGCCGAGCTGGTGCGGCAGGGCGCCGATGCCGTGCTGGGCCTGATCAACGACGCCGAGAGCGCGGCCGCCTGCCACGCGGCGGGCGAGGGCGCCGAGGTGACGCTGAAGCTCGGCGGCAAGTCGGATGGCGCGCCGCTGGAGGTGACGGGGCGGGTGCTGAGGCTCTCGGACGGGTGCTTCACCTGCACCGGCCCGATGACCGGCGGCAACACCGCCGATCTCGGCCCTTCGGCGCTGCTCGGCATCGGTGGCGTGAAGGTGGTCGTGGTCAGCCGCAAGATGCAGGCGCATGACCAGGCGCTGTTCCGGCACCTGGGCGTGGAGCCGGCGGCGGAGAAGATCGTGGCGGTGAAGAGCAGCGTGCATTTCCGCGCCGACTTCCAGCCGCTGGCGGAGCAGGTGATCGTCGTGGCGGCGCCCGGCCCCGTGGTGGCCGACCCGTCCTCGCTGCCTTTCCAGAATCTCCGCGAGGGCCTGCGCACCCGGCCGCACGGCGCGAATGCTTGAGTAAGCAAAGAAGTTCTTTTTTGTAAAAAAGAACCAAAAAACTTTTTCCAGTCTGGCGTGGCGCTAACCGATAGCGTGACGCCAAACTGAAAAAGTCTTTTTGCTTCTTTTTCTTCAGAAAAAGAAGGTTACTTCTCCTGCTTCTCTGCCAGGAAGGCCCGCACCGCCTCGGCCTTCGGCATCGGCGCCACCGCGCCATACCCCGTGGTGGCCAGCGCGGCGGCGGCGTTGGCGTAGCGCGCCGCTTCCTCCAGCGTGTCCCCCGCCACGAAGCGTGCCAGGAAATTGCCGGCGAAGGTGTCGCCCGCGCCGGTGGCGTCCACCGCCTTGACCTTGCGGCCGGGCAGGGTGGTGCGCCCCTCGCGCGTGGCCACCATCACGCCGTCCTTGCCGAGCTTCAGGATCACGCGCGGCGCCATCTCCAGGTAGAAATCGGCGATGGCATCGGGCTGATCCAGCCCGGTCAGCGCGGTGGCGTCGTCGTAGCTGGGCAGGGCGATATCGGCCATGCGCAGCGCCGCGTGGATGGTGGCCCGCGCCCGCGGCAGCGGCCAGAGGGCGCGGCGCAGGTTGGTGTCGTAGGATACGGTGACGCCGGCCGCGCGCGCGATCTCCATGGCGCGGAAGCAGGCATCCGCCGCGCTGGCCGAGATGGCCTGGCTGATGCCCGAGACGTGCAGCACCCTGGCCGCGCGGATGGCGTCCTCCGGCATGTCGTCCGGCGCCATGCGGCTGGCGGCGCTGCCGGCGCGGTAGAAGGTGAAGGCGTGCCCCTCCGGCCCGTGCGTGACGAAGTAGATGCCGGTGGGCGCGTCCTTGCGGCGGATCACCGTGCTGGAATCCACCCCCTCGCGCGCCCAGAGCGCCATGAAGCTGTCGCCCGGCGCGTCCTGGCCGAGGGCGGTGATGTAGCCCGCCCTGGCCCCCGCGCGCGCGGCGGCGACGGCGGCGTTGGAGGTGTCCCCGCCATGGCCTTCGAGGTAGAGGGCGCGCCCCGTCTCATCGGGCGGGAGTTGGTTGAACTCCAGCATCGGCTCGCCCAGGCAGAGGATCTCCGCCGCGCTCATGCCTGCATGATTCCGAGCGCCTCGCGCGCCGCGGCCTGCACCGCCTCGCGGTTGCCGGCGGCGATCGCCTTCTCGTCCACCAGCTTGCCGCCGATGCCGACGAAGGCGGCGCCGGCCGCGATATACTCGCCCGCGTTGCGCGCATCGACGCCGCCCGTGGGGCAGAAATCGACGCCGGGGAACACCGAGCGCAGCGCCTTGACGTGCGCCGGGCCGCCGACCGAGCTGGCCGGGAAGATCTTGACCACGTCGGCCCCGGCGGCGCGGGCGGCACGCACCTCGGTCGGCGTCAGCGCGCCCATCATCAGGCAGGCGCCGGCCTCGCGGGCGGGCGCGGCGAGGGCGGGATCGACCCAGGGCGAGACCAGGAAGCGCGCGCCGGCCTGGATGCAGGCCTCGGCCCGGGCGGCATCCGGCACCGTGCCGGCGCCGACCAGCAGGCCCGGCTCGGCCGCCAGCTCGCGGATGACGGAGAGCGCGTCCGGAATGGTCAGGGTGATCTCGAAGATGGTGATGCCGGCATCGCGCAGCCATTGCGCGGCGGTGGCGGCATGGGCGGCGGTGCTGGTGCGCACCACGGGCACGATGCGGGCGGCGCGAAAGGTGTCGATCAACGGATGCGGGGCCACGGATACTGTCCTTCACGGCGTGCAGGGCGTGCGTCGCGCCCAGGGGCGCGGGGGCCGCAGGCTAGCCGCGCGGGGCGGGGCCGTGAAGCGGGTGGCGGCATTTTGCCGGCCGTGACCGGAAGGCGGGAAGCCAGGCGGCTTCAGGCCATCGAGGCGAGCTTGCCGGCGGTCTTTTCCAGCGTGCGCGCGGCGGCGTGGGCGTGCTGCACCTTCTCGGCGGTGCGGCCGAGCGTCTCCTGGTAGCTGTGCACCTGGGTGGCGAGGCCACCGGTCGCGTCGCGCAACGCGGCGAGGTTCTGGCGGAACTCGGCGACGGCGTGCGCCTGGGCGGACAGGGCGGTCTCCAGCTTGCGCAGGGCCAGGCGGAGCCGGTCCTCCGGGGTCTGGGGGAAGGCCAGCAGGGGGGCGGGTTCAGGCTCCATGCGGGATCTCTCGGCTACATGTTAACGGGATATGAACGGTAGCCGATCGCAAAACCTGGGATAAGTCAAAAAATAGATAACCGCTTTGCCATCTTCGCGAGCAAGGCGAGCCGAATCGCCATTCCCCCGCCGCGCCCGATCTGCTCTAACGCCCGGCCCTCGAACGGCCCGGGCATGCACCATGTCGGACATCATCGGCATCGACTTCGGCACCACGAACAGCGTCATCGCCCTGCGCGACGGGGAGGGGCGGGTGGCGACGGTGCGCTACCAGGTGGGCGGCAAGGTGCTGGACACCTTCCGCTCCCTGCTCTGCTTCTGGGCGGAGGAGACCGGCCCCTCGCGCGGGAAGCTGCAGCACGCCGCCGGCCCGCACGCCATCGAGGCCTATCTGGACGACCCGCTCGGCAGCCGGCTCATCATGTCGATGAAGAGCTACCTGGCCAGCCGCAGCTTCACCGAGACCCGCATCTTCGGCCGGAGCTACGGGCTGGAGGAGCTGATCTCGCTGTTCCTGCGCGCGCTGGCCGGGCATGCCATGGGCGGCGCCGCGCTGGGTGCCGCGCGGGTGGTGGCGGGGCGGCCGGTGCGCTTCGTGGGCGAGCAGGCGGATGACGCGCTGGCCGAGCGCCGGCTGCGCTCCGCCTTCGCCGGCGCCGGCTGGGAATCGCTCGACTTCGCGCTGGAGCCCGAGGCGGCCGGGCACCGCTTCGCCGCCGGGCTGGACGGGGCCGCGCATGTGCTGGTGGGCGATTTCGGCGGCGGCACCAGCGACTTCTCGCTGCTGCGCTACGAGCCGGGCGCGGCGCGGCGCGTCACCGCGCTGGGCCATTCCGGCGTCGGCATCGCCGGAGACGCCTTCGACTACCGGATCATCGACAACGTGGTTTCGCCGCGCCTCGGCAAGGGCGGCAGCTACCGGGTGATGGGCACGGCGCTGCCGGTGCCGCCCAGCTTCTACACCAGCTTCGCCCGCTGGCACCGGCTCTCGCTGATGCGCGCGCCGCGTACCCTGCGCGAGATCGGCGAGGTGGCGCGCGCCGCCGACCATCCGGAGCAGCTGCACCACCTGATCCGGCTGGTGGAGGACGAGGCGGGCTATGCGCTCTACCAGGCCGTCTCCGGCGTGAAGGCGGCACTCTCCGGCGCCGAGGCGGCGGTGCTGCGCTTCCGCCACGGCGGCTTCGCGCTGGAGGAGACGGTGCGGCGGGCGGATTTCGAGGCCTGGATCGCGCCCGAGCTGGCGCAGTTCGGCGGGGCGGTGGACCAGGCCCTGGCCGAGGCCGGGCTGCCGGCGGGGGCGGTGGACCGCGTCTTCCTCACCGGCGGGTCATCCCTGGTGCCGGCGGTGCGGCGGCTGTTCGAGGCGCGCTTCGGCGCCGAGCGGGTGGCGCATGGCGGCGAGTTCGTCTCGGTCGCCGAGGGGCTGGCGCTGATCGGCGCGGAGCGGGTGGCGGCCTAGCCGGCCTCCCACTCCGCGGGCGCCGGCCGCGCCTGGCGGCGCAGGGCGAGGGCGGCGGCGCAGGGCACGGCCAGCAGCAGCAGCACACCCGCCCAGCCCAGCCCCTGCGCCCCGCCAAGGCCCAGGCTGCCGGCCGCGCCGGCCAGCAGCGCCAGCAGCAGGCTGACCAGCCGGTGCGGCCTGCCCGTCTCGGCCGTGGGTGCCAGGGCGGCGCGCCACAATGCGGCGCCACGCTCCGGCATCGTCGCCAGGGCGGCGAGGCCGGCCAGGGCGCGGTACCCGCGGGGCGCCAGCAGTGCCGCCTGCGCCAGGCGGAACAGCGGCAACATCAGCGCCGGCAGCAGGAAGGGCAGCAGGGGCGCGGCCTCCAGCAGGCGCGCGGCGGCCAGGGCCAGGGTCCAGGGCAGGGCGAGCACCGCCAGGGCCAGCCACAGCGCATCGCCCGCCGAGGCCGCCGGCTCGGCCAGCAGGTGGCGGCGCTGCGCCGGCGAAAGGCCGCGGTGCCGCGGGTTCAGCAGGGCGGCGCCATGCCGGCGCAGCCCGTGCAGCAGCCCCGCCACGCTGGCCTGCGGCACCGCCGGCACATGGCCGGCGGCCAGGCCATCGGCCAGCTCCAGCCCGTCCCAGCCCTGGCGCAGCAGGCGCAGCCCCAGCTCGGCCGGCTGGCAGGGGGCGGCCTCGTCCCAGCCGCCCGCCATCTCCAGCGCCGGCCGGCGGATCAGCGCCAGGGCCGGGCGCAGCGGCACGGCGCGGTGTTCGTTGCGGGCCCGCTGCACGCGCGGCCAGCGCGAGGCATCGGCCGCGTGGGCCAGCCGCTCGGCCAGCGGCGCGCCCCGCTCCGGCGCGCAGGCGGCGGCCTGCACGAAGCCGAGGCCGGGGTCGCGGAAGAAGGGCACGGCGTGGCGCAGCCAGTCCGGCTGCACACGGCAGCCCGGCTCCAGCGTGGCCACCAGCGCGGCATCCGGCGCCATCTCGCGCAGGGCGAAGTTGCGCGCCGCCCGCTGCCCGGCGCCGAGATGGAAGAAGCGGAAGCGCGGGCCGAGCCGGGCGCAGTGCTCGGCCACCGGCTCCCAACTCTCGGGGCTATGGCTGCTGTCCAGCACCAGCACCTCCAGCGCGCCGTAATCCAGCTCCGCGAGGTGGTCCAGCGTGTCGCGCAGCAGGGCAGGCGGCATGTCCTGCGTCGGCAGATGCACCGAGACACGCGGCTCCGGCCCGCCTGCCTGCCCCAGCGCGGGGTGGCGGCGTCGGTAGGCGCGCGCGAACAGCGAATCGGCCAGCAGCCGCGCCTCCCACAGCAGCAGCAGCGCCATGGGCAGGAGAAGGACGAGCAGCGCCAGCCAGGCCGGATGCGACGCCAGCCCCTGCCGCGCCAGGACAGCCAGCCCACCGGCCAGGAGTTGCCCCGGCAGCGCCACCATCAGCAGGCCGGGCCAGCGCAGGCCGCCCGCGCCGCGCAGCGCCCAGGCGCCGCCGCGCAGGCCCGCCAGCGCCGCGCCGCCTCCCCAGGCAACGGCCCCGCCGCCGCCCGCCGCCCACCACGCCGCCCCCTGCGCCAGCGCGAGCAGTGGCAGCAGCGCCCAGAGCAGCGGAGCGGGCGCGTGGCCACCCCGCCCGCCCTGCCGCAGTGGCATGGGAGCGGCGGAGAGGCCGGCATTGCCCGGAACAGGGCGTAGGGCGCGTGCATTCATGGCGTTCCGACTCCAGACGGCGGTGCGCGTCGCGCGATGACTCCTCCTATGCGGGTGCCCTGCGGCGGTGGATCGGCGTCTTGATGGCAGGAATGGGGCCTGAAGGCGTGACCCATCCCGGGCGAGGGGCTAGAACCGCCGCCTGCACCCCCAACGGAGACCGCCCCGCCATGGGTATCGCCATCGAGATCGGCGTGATTTTGCTGCTCGTCCTGCTGAATGGCGTCTTCGCGATGAGCGAGCTGGCGATCGTCTCCTCGCGCCGCGTGCGGCTGCTCGGCCTGCAGCGGAGCGGACGGGCCGGCGCCAGCACGGCGCTGGAACTGGCGGAGGATCCGCAGCGCTTCCTGCCCACGGTGCAGGTCGGCATCACGCTGGTCGGCGTGCTGGCGGGCGCCTTCGCCGGGCAGGGGCTGGCGCAGCGGCTGGGCGGGCTGCTGGCGCAGATCCCGGGGCTCGAGACCTATGCCAGCCAGATCGCCCTCGGGCTGGTGGTGCTGGGCATCACCTATCTCTCGCTGATCCTGGGCGAGCTGGTGCCGAAGCAGCTGGCGCTGCGCAACCCGGAGGCGGTGGCGGTGCTGGTGGCGCGGCCGATGTCGCTGCTCTCCCGCGTCGCGGCGCCGATGGTTTGGCTGCTCTCCCGCTCCTCGGCGCTGGTGCTGGGGCTGCTCGGCGCGAGCAAGCCGGTCTCCACCACCATCACGGAGGAGGAGGTGCGCGCCGCCGTGGCCGAGGGCGCCGAGGCCGGCGCGCTGGAGCGCGAGGAGCATCACATGATCGAGCGCGTGCTGCGGCTGGCCGACAAGCCGGTGCGCGCGCTGATGACGCCGCGCACCGAGGTGGAGTGGATCGACCGCAATGCCGGCCCCGAGGAGGTTGCGGCGCGGCTGCGCGCCAGCACGGTGACGCGCTTCGTGGTGGCGGACGGGCGGATCGACAACGTGGTGGGCGTGGTGGCGGCGAAGGACCTGCTGGACCAGATCCTCACCGGCGCGCCGCTGGACCTGAAGGCCGCGCTGCGCCAGGCCTCCGTGCTGCCCGACGGCCTCTCGGCGCTGGACGGGCTGGCCCGGCTGCGCAAGGACCCGCTCGGCATCGCGCTGGTGATGGACGAGTATGGCAGCTTCGAGGGCGTGGTGACCGCCTCCGACCTGCTGGAGGCGATCGTGGGCGAGCTGGGCCCGGCGCCGGCGCCGCAGGCCGGCGGCGTGGTGGAGCGCCACGATGGCAGCCTGCTGCTCGACGGCATGATGGCCAGCGACGAGCTGCGCGCCCGCCTGGACCTGCCCGGCCTGCCGGGCGAGGGCAGCTACCACACCGTGGCCGGGCTGGTGCTGGCGCTGCTGCAGCGCGTGCCGCGCGAGGGCGACCGCATCGCCTGGGCCGGCTGGCGCTTCGAGATCATCGACATGGACGGGCGGCGGATCGACAAGGTGCTGGTCAGCCAGGACCCCTCCAGCACCGGCTGATCCAGCACCGGCTGAGCGGGCATGAAAAAGCCCGCGCCTCCCGGGGGAGGCGCGGGCCGGGCCGTGGCCCCTCCGCCCGCGGGCGGAGGGGCGGGCCGGCTGTCAGAGGCCGGCCTGGGTGACGAACTTGGTGTTCAGGTAGGCCTCGATCGCCTCGGAGCCGCCCTCGGAGCCGTAGCCGCTGTCCTTGATGCCGCCGAACGGCACTTCCGGCAGGGCCAGGCCGAGGTGGTTGATCGTCATCATGCCGGTCTCGACCTGGCTGGCGATGGCGTTCGCCGTCTTGGCCGAGCGGGTGAAGGCATAGGCGGCGAGGCCGAAGGGAAGGCGGTTGCTCTCCTCCACCACCTCGTCGAAGTCCTTGAAGGGCACCATCAGCGCCAGCGGGCCGAACGGCTCCTCGTTCATGGCGCGCATCTCGCGCGTCAGGCCGGTGATCACCGTCGGCTCGTAGAAATAGCCCTTGTTGCCGATGCGGTTGCCGCCGGTGCGGACCTCGGCGCCCTTCTGCCGGGCATCGGCCACCAGCGCCTCCATGGCGGGGATGCGGCGGTCATTGGCCAGCGGGCCCATCTGCACGCCATCCTCCAGCCCGTTGCCAACCTTCAGCGACTTGGCATAGGCGGTGAACTTGTCGACGAACTGGTCGAACACCTTCTCCTGCACCAGGAAGCGGGTCGGCGAGACGCAGACCTGGCCGGCATTGCGGAACTTGCTGCCGGCGAGGGTCTTGCTGGCGTGGTCCACATCGGCGTCGTCGAACACGATGGCGGGGGCGTGGCCGCCCAGCTCCATCGTCGCGCGCTTCATGTACTTGCCGGCCATCTCGGCCAGGTGCTTGCCCACCGGGGTGGAGCCGGTGAAGGTCACCTTGCGGATGGTGGGGTGCGGGATGAGGTAGGAGGAGATCTCCGCCGGCACGCCATAGACGAGGCCAACCACGCCCTTCGGCAGCCCGGCATCGATGAAGCAGCGGATCAGCTCGGCCGGCGAGGCCGGCGTCTCCTCCGGCGCCTTGACGATGATCGAGCAACCGGTGGCCAGCGCCGCGGAGAGCTTGCGCACCACCTGGTTGATCGGGAAGTTCCACGGCGTGAAGGCGGCCACGGGGCCGACCGGCTCCTTGATGACGAGCTGGTACACGCCCTCGGCGCGCGCCGGCACCACGCGGCCATAGGCGCGGCGGGCTTCCTCGGCGAACCAGTCGATGGTGTCGGCGCCGGCCATCACCTCCATCTTCGCCTCGGGCAGGGGCTTGCCCTGCTCCAGCGTCATCAGGCGGGCGATGCTGTCGGCGCGCGAGCGCAGCAGGTCGGCGGCCTTGCGCATCAGCTTGGAGCGGTCGAAGGCGGAAACCTTCTTCCAGGTGGCGAAGCCCCGCTCGGCGGCGGCCAGCGCCTCGTCGAGGTCGCTCTCATTGGCGTGCGGAACGGTGCCGATCTGTTCCTCGGTGGCCGGGTTCAGCACGGGGATGGTGCGGCCGCCGGTCGCGGCGCGCCACTGGCCGTCGATATGGAGCAGGACGTCCTGGTACATCTACAGCGTCTCCTCAACTGGTCGGGGTTGGGGCGAATGTGGACCCGCGAAACGCGAAGCACCACCCCTTGACCCGGAGTTTTCGGCCGCTCGTCGGATGATCCTGCAACGGGGTATCGAGGGGCGATCAAAAAAGGCCGGGACTTCCGCCCCGGCCTTCGTTCCGTCCGCCGAGCCGTGGCTCAGCCTTCCTGCAGCACCGCCACGCCCGGCAGCGTCTTGCCTTCCAGCCACTCCAGGAAGGCGCCGCCGGCGGAGGAGACATAGGTCATCCGCTCCGCCACGCCGGCATGGCGCAGCGCCGAGACGGTGTCGCCGCCGCCGCCGATCGTCTTCAGCCCGGCCGAGGTGGTGAGCCCCGCGGCCATCTGCGCCACCTGCACGGTGGCGGTGTCGAAGGGCGGGATCTCGAAGGCGCCGAAGGGGCCGTTCCACACCAGGGTGGAGGCGCGCTTCAGGCGGCTCTCGACCGCGGCCACCGTGCCGGGGCCGACATCGAGCGCCATCATGCCCTCGGGCACCTTGTCCGCCGCGACGGTGCGGTGCGGGGCGTTGGCGGCGAAGGCCTCGGCGACGACGAGATCCTCCGGCAGCAGCACCTCGCAATTGGCGGCCTTGGCCTCGTCGAGGATGCGGAGCGCCGTCTCGTGCATCTCCGCTTCCTGCAGCGACTTGCCCATGGACATGCCCTTGGCCGCCAGGAAGGTGTTGGCCATGGCGCCGCCGATCACCAGCACGTCCACCTTGCGCGACAGGTTGCCGAGCAGGTCGAGCTTGGTGGAGACCTTGGCGCCGCCGACGATGGCGACGACCGGCCGCGCCGGGGTGCCGAGCGCCGCGTCCAGCGCCTCCAGCTCGGCCTGCATCAGCCGGCCGGCATAGCTGGGCAGCCTGTGCGCCACGCCCTCGGTCGAGGCATGGGCGCGGTGGGCGGCGGAGAAGGCGTCGTTGACGAAGACGTCGCCGAGCTTCGCCAGCGCCTCCGCCATCGCCGGGTCGTTCTTCTCCTCGCCGGCGTGGTAGCGGGTGTTCTCCAGCACCAGCACCTCGCCATCCTTCAGGGCGGCGACGGCGGCCTCGGCCACGGGGCCGATGCAGTCATCGGCGAAGGCGACGGGGCGGCCGAGCGAGCCAGCGAGCGCCTCCGCCATTGGCTTCAGCGACATCTCCGGCACCCGCTTGCCCTTCGGCCGGTCGAAATGGCTGCACACGATGACGCGCGCGCCCTTCTCCGCCAGCTCGCGGATGGTGGGGGAGAGGCGCTCGATGCGCGTGCGGTCGGTGATCTGACCGTCGCGCACCGGCAGGTTGAGGTCGGCGCGCAGCAGGACCCGCTTGCCGGCGGGGTCGAGCTGATCGAGCGTCCGGAAACGGGCCATCGCCGCGCCCTCCCTCAGAGCTTGCCGAGATAGGCGGCGGTGTCCGACATGCGATTGGAGAAGCCCCACTCGTTGTCGTACCAGCTCATCACCCGCACCAGCCCGCCATCGACCACCTGGGTCTGGGTGGCGTCGAAGGTGGAGGAGTGCGGGTCGTGGTTGAAGTCGATGCTGACCAGCGGCGCGGTGTTGTAGCCGAGGATGCCCTTCAGCGGGCCGTTCTCGGCCGCCTCCTTCATCACGGCGTTGATCGCCTCCTTGGTCAGGCCCTCGGTGCGCTCCGGCACGAAGTCGAGGCTGACGAGCGAGACGTTCGGCGTCGGGATGCGGATGGCGGTGCCGTCCAGCTTGCCCTTCAGCTCCGGCATCACCAGGCCCACGGCCTTGGCGGCGCCCGTCGAGGTCGGGATGGCCGAGACCGCCGCGGCGCGGGCGCGGTGCAGGTCCTTGTGCAGCGTGTCGACGGTGTTCTGGTCACCCGTGTAGGCGTGGATGGTGACCATGTAGCCGCGCAGGATGCCGAACTTTTCGTGCAGCACCTTGGCGACGGGCGCCAGGCAGTTGGTGGTGCAGGAGGCGTTCGAGACGATCTTGTCCTCGGCCGTCAGCGTCGTGTGGTTCACGCCGTAGACGATGGTCTTGTCCGAGTTCTCGCCGGGGGCCGAGATCAGCACCTTGCGCGCGCCGGTGCCGAGCAGCACCTGCGCCTTCTCGCGCGCGGTGAAGATGCCGGTGCACTCGGCGGCGATGTCGACGCCGTCCCACTTCAGCTTCGTCGGGTCGCGTTCGGCCGTCACCTTGATCGGGCCCCAGGTCTTGCCGTGGGCCTTGATGGTGATGCTGTCGCCCTCGACGATCACCTCGCCGGGGAAGCGGCCATGCACGCTGTCGTAGCGGAAGAGATGCGCGTTCGCCTCGACCGAGCCCAGGTCGTTGATGGCAACGAACTCGACATCGTCGCGCCCGCTCTCGCAGGCGGCGCGCAGCACCAGGCGGCCGATGCGCCCGAACCCGTTGATCGCGACCTTAACAGCCATGGTGTCTTCCCTTGTCTTTCCCGATTGGTCTTGAAGCGTCTCAGCCCAGCTTGCGCCGGACTGCCGTCACAACCGCCTCGGCCGTGATGCCGAAGTGGCGGTAGAGATCCTCGGCCGGTGCCGAAGCGCCGAAACCCGTCATGCCGATGAAGGTTGCATCACGGCCAAGCCAGCGCTCCCAGCCGAAGCCGAGCGCCGCCTCGATGCCGATGCGCAGGCCATCGCCCAGCACGGCGGCGCGGTAGCTCTCGTCCTGCAGCGCGAACAGCTCCCAGCAGGGCAGGGAGACGACGGCGGTGGGGATGCCCTCCGCCTCCAGCGTGGCGCGCGCCGCCATGGCGAGCTGCACCTCGGAGCCGGTGGCGATCAGGGTCGCCTTGCGGGCGCCGGAGGCCTCGGCCAGCACGTAGCCGCCGCGGGCGGAGCGGTTCTCGCCCGCCTCCTCGCGCAGGGCGGGGAGGTTCTGGCGGGAGAGCGCCAGCACCGAGGGGCCGTCGGCGCGGGCCACCGCCAGCTCCCAGCACTCCGCCGTCTCCATCGCGTCCGCCGGGCGGAACACATGGAGGTTGGGGATGACGCGCAGGCTGGCCAGCGTCTCCACCGGCTGGTGGGTCGGCCCGTCCTCGCCGAGGCCGATGCTGTCATGCGTCAGCACATGCACCACGCGGGCGCGCATCAGCGCGGCGAGGCGGATGGAGGGGCGCATGTAGTCGGCGAAGACGAGGAAGGTGCCGCCATAGGGGATGACGCCGCCATGCAGCGCCATGCCGTTCATGGCGGCGGCCATGCCGTGCTCGCGGATGCCCCAGTGCACGTAGCGCCCGCCCATGTTGGACGGCGAGAGCACGGGGATGCCCTTGACGTTGGTGTTGTTGGAGCCGGTGAGGTCGGCCGAGCCGCCGATCATCTCGGGGATGGCCGGCACCAGCACCTCCAGCGCGCGCTGCGAGGCGACGCGGGTGGCGATCTTCGGCTTGTCCTCGGCGAGCTTGGCGCGGTAGGCGGCGGCGGCCTCGTGCCAGCCCTCCGGCAGCTTGCCGGCCATGGCGCGCTCGAACTCGGCCTTCTGCGGGTGGTTGGCCAGGCGCTTCAGCCAGGAGCGGCGGGCGCCGGCGCAGCGGCGGCCGGCGGCCTCCCAGGCGGCCTTGATGTCCTCCGGCACCTCGAAGGGGCCGCTGGTCCAGCCCAGCGCCTGCTTGGCGGCGGCGGCCTCGGGGCCGCCCAGCGGGCTGCCATGGCTGCCGGCCGTGCCGGCCTTGGTGGGGGCGGCGAAGCCGATGATGGTGCGGCAGGCGATGATGGTCGGGCGGGTGCTGCGGGTGGCGCCTTCCAGCGCCTTCTCCACCGCCGCCGCGTCATGCCCGTCCACCCGCTTCACCGCCCAGCCATAGGCGGCGAAGCGCTTCAGCACGTCGTCGGAGCTGGCCATGTCGACCGCGCCGTCGATGCAGATGCCGTTATCGTCCCACAGCACCGTCAGCTTGTTCAGCTTGAAGTGGCCGGCGATGGAGGCGGCCTCGTGGCTGATCCCCTCCATCAGGCAGCCATCGCCGGCGATCACCCAGGTGCGGTGGTCCACCAGGCTCTTGCCGAAGCGGGTGGCGAGGTGCCGCTCGGCCAGCGCCATGCCGACGGCGTTGGCCAGCCCCTGGCCGAGCGGGCCGGTGGTGGTCTCGATCGCCGGGTGCTCGCCATATTCCGGATGGCCGGCGGCCACCGAATGCAGTTGGCGGAACTTCCGCAGGTCGTCCATCGCCATGCCGGCATGGCCGGAGAGATGCAGCCATGCGTAGAGCAGCATCGAGCCGTGGCCGGCCGAGAGCACGAAGCGGTCGCGGTCCGCCCAGCGCGGGTCGGCGGCGTCGTGCTTGAGGAACTTGCTGAACAGCACGGTCGCGGCGTCGGCCATGCCCATAGGCATGCCGGGGTGGCCGGACTTGGCCTGCTCGACGGCGTCGATGGCCAGGGCCCGGATCGCATCGGCCATCCGCCGCGTCTCGGTCACCGGCAGAGCCAGGATCTTCTGCTGCGCCGCGATGGCGGGGTTGGCGGAAGCGTCGGGAAGGGGGGCGATACTGGCCAAGGTCAAGAACCTCTCTGGCGTCGGGACGGCTATAGAGGGGCGGGGAAAAAGCGGCAACCCAACGGGCCTTCACGCCCGCATAAGCCCTGCCGGATCATAAATGATGCGCTCCCTTAGCCCGGCGGCGCCCCGCAGGCCAGCCCCGGATCGCGCGGGCCAGCCCCGCTGGAGGTGCCGCCGGGCGCCGGAAAAAGCTTCGCCCGAGGATCGTTCCGGCGGCAGGTTCCTGTTGCGGCGCAGCGCGGGGCGCGCCAGATGTTCGGCGCCATGAAGCTCCCTCTCGCCCTGCCGCGCCACCGTCCCGGCTTCCGGGAGACGGCGCTGTTCCGCCCGCAATCGGTGGTGCTGCTGGCCGACCCGGCCTTGCCGGAATCCGGCATCCTCGCCCGCAACCTCGCCACGGGCGGCTTCGCCGGGCCGATCCACGCCATCGGCCTCGCCGCCGAGGGGCTGCTGCCGGCGGAGGCGCTGGAGGCGCTGCCCGCGCCGCCCGACCTCGCCGTACTCTGCCTGCCGCCCGGGGCGCAGGAGGCGGCGATGCGGGCGCTGGCGGCGCGGGGCTGCTTCGCCGCCATCGTCCCGGTGGCCGGGCCGGACCTCGCCGCCCTGTCGGAGAGGACAGGCGTGCGGGTGCTGGGGGCGCACAGCTTCGGCCTCTGCCTGCCGCGCATCGGGCTGAATGCCAGCCTGTCGCACATCGCGCCGCGCCCGGGGCGGCTGGCGCTGCTCTGCCAGTCCGGCGCCATGGCGCGCGCCGTCATCGACTGGGCGGAGGGGGAGGAGCTGGGCTTCAGCCACATCGTCGGCATCGGCACCAACCAGGGGCTGGGCTTCGCGCTGGCCCTGGACTGGATCGCGCGCGACCCGGAGGCGGGCGCCGTGCTGCTCGACCTGCGGCGGATCAAGAACCGCCGCCTGTTCATCTCCGCCGCCCGCGCCACGGCCCGCACCCGCCCCGTGGTGGCGATCCGCCCCGGCGGGCGGCAGGCCGATGCCTCCGGCCTCGCCGATGCGGTGATGGAGGCGGCGCTGCGCCGCGCCGGCGTGCTGCGCGTGGGTGGGCTGGAGGACCTGCTGGCGGCGGCCGAGACGCTGGCGCGGGTGCGCCCGGCGCCGCGCGGCGGGCTGGACGCGCTGGCCGGCGACCGGGTGGCGATCGTCGCCAACGGCCAGGGGCCGGCGCAGTTGGCGGCCGATGCCGTGCTGCAATCCGGCGGCCGCCTGGCCGCCTGGAGCCCGGCGGCGCAGGAGGCGTTCTCGCTGGCGCTGCCGCAGGCGGCCCCCGGCAACCCGCTGCTGCTGCCGCCGCAGGAGGGGCACCGCCTGGCCGAGGCCGCCAGCCTGCTGGCCGCCCTGCCGGAGGTAGATTCGGTGGTGGCGGTGCACGCGCCCGCGCCGGGGCAGGATCAGGAGGTGGCGGCCAGCGCCCTCGCCGCCGCCGCGCGGGCGACGCGCGGCGCCCCGGTGCTGGTGGGCTGGCTGGGCCAGGCGCCGGCCGCCGCCGCCGCGCGCCGCCGTCTGGCGCTGGCCGGCCACGCCGTCTTCGCCACGCCGGAGGCCGCGGTGCGCGGCGCCCTGCACTTGGCCACCGACCGCCGCAACCGCGCCGCCGCCGCCGAGTTGCCGCCGCGCGACATGCTGGAGCTGGCGCCGGACCGCGCCGCCGTGCGCGCCGTGATCGACGCCCTGCGCGCCGAGGGGCGGCTCGGCTTCACCGAGGCGGAGGCGCTGCGCATCCTGGAGGCCTACGGGCTGCCGGCGGTGCCGGGGCAGGCGGTGCCGGATGTCGATGCCGCCATCGCCGCCGCCATGCGCCTGGGCTTCCCCGTGGTGCTGAAGGTCCTGAGCCCCGACCTGCCGCGCAAGACCGAGGTGGGGGGCGTGGTGCTGGGGCTGAAGGACGTGGCCGGGCTGCGCGCGGCGGCGGCCGCCATGGTGGCGCAGGTGCGCGCCGCCCGCCCGCAGGCGCGGATCGACGGCTTCCTGGTGCAGCGCCAAGCCGGCGGCGCCGGTCCGCTGCGCCCCCATGAGCTGCGCCTGCGGCTGGGCGACGACCCGATGTTCGGCCCCTGGATCGGCTATGGCCGCGGCGGCACCGCCTCCGACTTCGAGCCGGACGTGGCGTTCGACCTGCCGCCGCTGAACCGCACCCTGGCCCTGGCGCTGATCCGCCGCACCCGCGGGGTGCGGCTGCTGGAAGGCTTCCGCGACCACGCGCCGGTAGACCTGACCCTGCTGGCCGACGCGCTGGTGCGCCTCTCCCAGATCGCCATCGACTTCCCCGAGATCGAGGGGCTGATCGTCAACCCGCTGCTGGCGGACGGGAAGGGGCTGCTTGCGCTGGATGCCTCGGGCGGGCTGCGGCCGCCGGGGCAGCGCTCCATGCTCTCCGTGCCGCCCTATCCGGCCGAGCTGGCGCGGGAATGGACGGCGCGGGATGGCCGCCGGCTGCTGGTGCGCCCGATCCGCCCGGAGGACGCCGCCGCCCATGCCGAGGCCTTCCGCAACCTGGCGCCGGAGGATGTGCGCTGGCGCTTCTTCAGCCAGATCAAGGAGCTGCCGCCGGCGCAGCTCGCCCGCATGACGCAGATCGACTACGACCGGGAGATGGCCTTCGTGGCGGTGGACAGCAGCGGCGAGGGGCCGCCGCGCACCGTGGGCGTGGCGCGGCTGATCCGCGAGCCGGGCGGCGCCCCCGGCGACCCGGCGGTGGGCGAGTTCGCGGTGGTGACGCTGCCGGGCTGGAAGGGCCAGGGCCTGGCCCGGCACCTGATGGAGCGGCTGCTGGAGTGGGGCCGGGGGCAGGGGCTGGAGCTGGTTGTCGGCCAGGTGCTGGCCGACAACCAGCCGATGCTGGGCTTCGTCCGCTCCCTCGGCTTCACCCTGCGCCGCTCGCCGGAGGATGACGAGGTGATGGAGGCGCGGCTGGCGCTGTAGGGCGCGTCCGCGCCGCGCCTCAGCGCGGCGCGGCCTCCTGCAGCAGCTCCCGCAGGCGGCTGGCGGCGGCGGGGCCCTTCAGCGCGTTGCGCCAGGCAGCCTCGGCCACACGCTGGTGCACCGACACCGCCTCGTCCGCCGCCGTGATGGTGCCGACGCCGATGGCCGGGCTGGCGGTGAGGTCGGCGGGGAAGGGGCTGGTGCAGACATGCGCCCGCTCCCGCCCGCGCAGCACCATGAAGCTGCCCGCCGGCTCGGTCGGCAGCAGGCCGATCTGCAGCCCGATGGGCACGCTCTCCATCAGCGTGGCGATGCTCTCCACCTCGTCGCGCGCCGCCTGCCGGCACCGGTTGCGGGTGCGCTCCGAGAGGGCGAGGCTGCCCGCCACGCCTTCGGCCAGGAAGCCGCGCAGCGCGGTCTCCGACAGCATGGCGATGATGTTGGCGCGGCGCGACTGGTGCAGCTTCTTGCGTGCCGTCAGCAGGCCCATCGCCTGGTCGGCGGCGGCACGGGCGGGGATGCGCTCGGGCGCCGCATCGGCCGCCTCGGCCCAGGCCTCCGCCAGGGCGCCGTCGAAGGCCTCCGTGGTGGTCTGGTAGCAGAAGGCGCCGCCGACCTGCAGGATCTGGTCGGACTGCTCCTCGACCTGGCGCAGCCGCTCCTGGAAGGCGATGGGGCGGGAGAAATACTCCACCCCGATCCCGAGCAGGGAAAGGGGCGAGATCTTCAGCAACTCAGCCAGCCGCCGGATCGTGTCCAGCTTGATGACCTCGCCCTTCTCGTAGCGATACAACGCGGCCCGGGACACGCCCAGCCGCGCCGCGATCTCCTCGGCCCGCAGGCCGGACTCAAGACGGTAGGCCCGCAATTGCTGGCCGATATCGGCGAAACGCATGACACCTCTTGTCGATATCAACCGGTTCATATTCGTCTGCGGCGAAAAATCTCGCCGGACGGCGCTAGGACAGAAAATGCGGCCGGGGCGGCCTTCTGGCAACGGATAATCGCGAGATGATAAGAATCTTTCTCAAAACGAAGTGCCCTGGCGGGCCGGAATCGGCCCGCCAGGGGCCGGCCAAGCCTCAGCTTCCGGAGACTTTATGCGCCGCAAGCATTTCAAGAGCCTGAACCAAACCGGAGTGATCCCACTGCCCCCCGCCAGCCGCCGCGCAGGCCGAGAATAGCTGCTGAGTCGAGGCTGTGTTGGGCAGCGCGACCCCGAGCTCCTTCGCCGACTGCAACGCGAGGTTGAGATCCTTCTGGTGCAGGGCGATGCGGAAGCCGGGCTCGAAGGTGCGCTTGATCATGCGCTCCCCGTGCAGTTCAAGGATGCGCGAGGTCGCCAGCCCGCCCATCAGAGCCTGCCGCACCTTGGCGGGATCGGCCCCGGCCTTGCTGGCGAAGACCAGCGCCTCGCCCACCGCCTCGATGGTCAGGGCGACGACGATCTGGTTGGCCACCTTGCAGGTCTGCCCGGCGCCATTGGCCTCGCCCACCAGGGTGATGTTCTTGCCCATCGCCTGGAACAGCGGCAGGGCGCGGTCGAAGGCTGCCTGCGGGCCGCCCACCATGATGGTCAGGCTGGCCTGCTTGGCGCCCACCTCGCCGCCGGAGACGGGGGCGTCGAGATAGTCGCAGCCCTTCTCGTTGACGCGGCGGGCGAAATCCTTGGTGGCGGTCGGGCTGATCGAGCTCATGTCGATCACCAGCTTGCCGGGGGAGAGGCCCTCGGCCACGCCCTTCGGGCCGAACAGAACGGCCTCCACATCCGGCGTGTCCGGCACCATCAGGATGATCACCTCGGCCGCGGCGGCGATGGCGGCCGGGTCCGGCAGCACCTCGGCCTGGGCGCGGATCTCCTCCTTCAGGCTGGCGCGGTCGGGCACCAGCAGCGTATGGCCCGCCGACTTCAGGTGCAGCGCCATGGGATGGCCCATGATGCCGAGGCCGATAAAACCGATTTTCATCTTTGGACGTCTCCTCCGGGAAGTGCGGGCCTGGTCAGGCGGCCTTGTAGGGGGCGAACCAGCCGAGGCCGGCCACCGTCTCGCCCGCCGGCCGGTACTCGCAGCCGATCCAGCCACGGTAGCCCAGCGCGTCGATGCGATCGAACACGAAAGCCCAGTTCACCTCGCCGGTGCCCGGCTCGTTGCGCCCCGGCACGTCCGCCACCTGCATGTGCGCGATGATGGCCAGGTGCTTCTCCACGCGCTTGACGATGTCGCCCTCGCTCACCTGGCAGTGGTAGAGGTCGAACTGCAGGCCGAGCCTGTCCTCGCCCACGGCGGCGATGATGTCGGCCCCCTGCTGCATGGTGGTCATGAAGATGCCGGGGATGTCGCGCTGGTTGATCGGCTCGATCACCGCCTTCACCCCCGCCTTGGCGCATTCCTCGGCTGCCCAGGCCAGGTTGGCGCCATAGACGGCCGTCAGCGTGTCATGCGCCACGCCGGCGGGGCGCAGGCCCGGCATGATGTGCAGGCGCGGGCAGGAGAGGGCGGCGGCGTAGTCCAGGGCCTGCTTCAGCGCTTCGCGGAACTCGGCCTGGCGGCCGGGGATGCAGGCCATGCCGCGCTCGCCCGCCGCCCAGTCGCCGGGCGGGGCGTTGAACAGCACCTGCTGCAGCCCGTTGTCCTTGAGGCGGGTGGCGATCTCGGCGGCGGGGAAGTCGTAGGGAAAGAGGAACTCCACCGCCTCGAACCCCGCCGCGCGGGCGGCGGCGAAGCGGTCCAGGAAGGGCAGTTCCTGGAACATCATGGACAGGTTGGCGGCGAAGCGCGGCATGCGGGATCTCCGGATATCGGTGGGAGCGCGGCCTCGCGCCCCGGTGCTGGCGCGGCACGCTAGAGGGCTGGGCGCGGAGTGCAAGCCCTTGTCCGACAAGCTGCCGTGCGCATCCGGCGCGCCGCTGGCGGCGGCGCCGCGGCTCAGGCACATTCCCTGCCATGAGCTCCTCCTCCTCCCCGGGTGACCGGGCGTTGCGGCCGGCCCGGATTCTGGGGCTGGCGGCCCTCTCCGCGCTGCTGCTCGGCTGTCTGCTGGTATTGCGCCCGTTCATCTCGGCGCTGCTGTGGGCGGCCATCCTGGCCTTCTGCACCTGGCCCGCCTACCGCACCCTGCGGGACCGGCTGCGCCTCTCCCCCGGCCTCGCCGCCCTGGTGATGGTGACGCTGGAGATGCTGCTGGTCGGCCTGCCGCTGCTCTTCGCCGCGCCGATCCGCGCCGAGGATGTGGAGGGGCTGCGGCGCAACGTCGAAGGGCTGGTGGCCGGCGGCTTTCCGGCGCTGAGCGACAAGCTGGCCGCCATTCCCTGGATCGGCGCCTCCCTCGCCGAGCGTTGGGACGCGCTGCAATTCGACTTCAGCCCGCTCACCAGCCTGCTGCAGCCCTATGCCGGCGTCATCGCCCAGCAGGCGCTGGCGCTGCTGCTGGCGGTGCTCTCGGGCCTGGCCGAGCTGGTGCTGGCCATCCTGCTCTCCTTCTTCTTCTACCGCGACGGGCCGCGCATGGCGGCGGGGCTGGAGGCGCTGGTGGGCCGCATCGCCGGGCCGCAGGCGCGGCGGCTGGTGCAGCTGACCGCCAATGTCACCATCGGCGTGGTCTATGGCCTGCTCGGCACGGCGGTGGCGCAGGGGGTGCTGACCGGCCTCGGCCTCTGGATCGCCGGGGTGCCGCAGCCGGTGCTGCTGGCGGTGGTGGCGGGCGCCCTGTCGGTGCTGCCGGTCGGCGCGCCGCTGGTCTGGCTGCCGGCGGCGCTCTGGCTGTTCGGCCAGGGCTCCACCGGCTGGGGCATCTTCCTGCTGGTCTACGGCGCCTTCGGCATCAGCAGCGTGGACAACGTCATCCGCCCCTGGCTGATCAGCCGCGGCGCCGACCTGCCGCTGCTGCTCACCATCCTGGGCGCGCTGGGCGGGGTGCTGGCCTTCGGCTTCCTCGGCCTGTTCCTCGGGCCGGTGCTGCTGGCGGTTGGCTTCACCCTGCTGCGGGACTGGGCGGAGGAGGAGCCGGAAACCCTGCGGTGAGGCGGCGGGCGCCGGGGCTGGCTTTCCTTCCGTCCCTCGCGCTTCCCTTCCGTCCCTCGCGGTGGTTGATTGCGCGGCTTGACCAGGAATGCGCCGGCCTCCTAGGGACGGGACCCGAAGGCCGGGTTTGGGGACGAAAAGGCTATGTGGAACGGAAGGGCCGTGGCGCGCGCCGCCACGGCGAGGTTTGCTCGCGCGGCCGCATGGGGCGGCCGCCGGATGCGCAGGGCCGGCTGAGCGATGCCCGCCTTCATCCTCTCCCGCCTGTTGCAGGCGATTCCGGTGCTGCTGGTGGTGGCGCTGATCAGCTTCGCCATGTTCGCCTATGTCGGCGACCCGGTGGCGATCATGCTGGGCCAGGACTTCACCGAGGCGCAGCGCCAGGCGCTGGTGGCCAGCCTGGGCCTCGACCAGCCCTTCTTCGTGCAGTTCTTCAAGTTCGTGGTGAACGCGGCGCAGGGCGAGTTCGGCCTCTCCTACCGCCTCTCCCGCCCCGTGGCGGAGCTGATCGCGGAACGCGCGCCCGCCACGCTGGAGCTGGCCTTCGTGGCCGCCGCCATCGCCATGCTGGTGGGGGTGCCGATGGGGGTCTATACGGGCCTCTACCGCAATTCCTGGCTGTCGCGCTTCTTCCTGACCTTCAGCCTCATCGGCGTCTCGCTGCCCACCTTCCTCATCGGCATCCTGCTGATCCTGGTGTTCTCGGTGCTGCTGGGCTGGCTGCCGAGCTACGGCCGGGGCGAGGTGGTGCAGCTCGGCTGGTGGAGCACCGGCCTGCTCACCGCCGATGGCTGGCGCGCGCTGATCCTGCCCGCCATCACCCTTGGCCTGTTCCAGCTGACGCTGATCATGCGGCTGGTGCGGGCCGAGATGCTGGAGGTGCTGCGGACGGACTACATCAAGTTCGCCCGCGCCCGCGGCCTGCCGGACCGCAGCGTGCATTTCGGCCACGCGCTGAAGAACACGCTGGTGCCGGTCATCACCATCGCCGGCCTCCAGCTCGGCTCCATCATCGCCTTCGCCATCGTGACGGAGACGGTGTTCCAGTGGCCCGGCATGGGGCTGCTCTTCATCCAGAGCGTGGGCTCGGCCGACATCCCGGTGATGGCCGCCTACCTGATGCTGACGGCGCTGATCTTCGTGGTGATCAACCTCGTGGTGGACATCCTGTACTACATCGTGGACCCGCGCCTGCGCGCCGGGCGCGGGGGGCACTGAGCCATGGCGAACGCCCTGTCGCGCGCCCTCGATTCCGACCTCTGGTATTCCTTCAGCCGCTCGCCGGTCACGGTGGTCTCGGCGGTGGTGGCGCTCGTCTGCATCATGGGCGCCGTGCTCGCGCCCTGGATCGCGCCGCACAACCCGTTCGACCTCGCCAGCCTCAACCTGATGGACGCCTTCAACCCGCCGGCCTGGACGGAGGAGGGCAACGCTTCCTTCCTCCTCGGCACGGACGACCAGGGGCGGGACGTGCTCTCCGCCATCATGTACGGCGCGCGCGTCTCGCTCATCGTCGGCCTCTCGGCGGTGGTGTTCTCCACCGTGGTGGGGGTGGGGCTGGGGCTGCTGGCCGGCTATCTCGGCGGCACGGTGGATGCCGTGCTGATGCGCGTGGCCGACATCCAGCTCACCTTCCCCTCCATCCTGGTGGCGCTGCTGATCGACGGCATCGTCCGCGCCGCCCTGCCGCCCGAGGCGCATGAGGCGATCGCGCTCTATGTCGTGGTGTTCGCCATCGGCGTCAGCAACTGGCCGCAATTCGCCCGCACCGTGCGCGGCTCCACCCTGGTCGAGCGCAACAAGGAATACGTGCTGGCTGCCCGCGTCATCGGCCTCTCCAAGCTGCGCATCATGCTGACGCATGTGCTGCCCAACGTGCTGGGGCCGGTGTTGGTCATCGCCACGCTGAATCTCGGCTTCGCCATCCTGGCGGAGGCCACGCTCTCCTTCCTGGGTGTCGGCGTGCCGCCGACGCAGCCCTCCCTCGGCACGCTCATCCGCATCGGCAACGACTTCCTGTTCAGCGGCGAGTGGTGGATCACCCTGTTCCCCGGCATCGCCCTGGTGGCGCTGGTGCTCTCCGTGAATCTCCTGGGCGACTGGCTGCGCGACGCCCTGAACCCGAGGCTGCGCTGATGAATCCTGTCCCTGCCGCAGCCGCGGCGCCGCTTCTCGAAGTCCGCAACCTGCGCGTCGAGTTCCCGACCCGGCGCGGCACGCTGACGGCGCTGGACGACGTCTCCTTCTCCATCCGCGCCGGCGAGGTGCTGGGGGTGGTGGGCGAATCCGGCGCCGGCAAGTCGATGACGGGCGCCGCCATCATCGGCCTGCTGGAGCCGCCCGGCCGCATCGCCCGCGGCGAGATCCTGCTGGACGGCCAGCGCATCGACAACCTCCCGCGCGAGAAGATGCGGCGCATCCGCGGCAAGCAGATCGGCGCCATCTTCCAGGACCCGCTGACCACGCTGAACCCGCTCTACACGGTCGGCCGCCAGCTGCAGGAGACCATCCTCACCCACCTGCCGATGACGCCGGCCCAGGCCCGGGCGCGCGCCATCCACTGGCTGGAGGAGGTGGGCATCCCCGGTGCCGCGCAGCGCATCGACAGCTACCCGCACGAATTCTCGGGCGGAATGCGGCAGCGCGTCGTCATCGCGCTCGCCCTCTGCGCCGAGCCGCGCCTGGTGGTGGCGGACGAGCCCACCACGGCGCTCGACGTTTCGATCCAGGCGCAGATCATCGCGCTGCTCAAGCGGCTGACGCGCGACCACGGCACGGCGGTGATGCTGGTGACGCACGACATGGGCGTCATCGCCGAGACCGCCGACCGCGTGGCGGTGATGTATGCCGGCCGCGTCGCCGAGATCGGCCCGGTGCGGGAGGTGGTGAAGGCGCCCAACCACCCCTACAGCGCCGGCCTCATGGCCTCCATCCCGCCGCTGGACCGCAAGGTGGAGCACCTGGCGCAGATCGATGGCGCCATGCCGCGGCTGACCGCCATTCCGCGCGGCTGCGCCTACAACCCGCGCTGCCCGCACGTCTTCGACCGCTGCCGCGTGGAGCGGCCGGACCTGCTGGACGCCGGCACCACCCGCGCCGCCTGCTGGCTGCACGACCCCGCCTCCGAGAAGAGGGCTGCCCATGTCTGAGAACGCCGCCGGCCAGCCGCCGATGCTGGAAGTGCGGGACGTGGCCCGCTACTTCGATGTCTCCCGCCCCCTGCTGCAACGCCTGCTGGCGCGCGAGGGCAAGCGCACGCTGCGTGCCGTCGACGGGATCTCCTTCGACGTGCCGCGCGGCACCACCCTCTCGCTGGTGGGTGAGTCGGGCTGCGGCAAGTCCACCGTGGCGCGGCTGGCGGTCGGCCTCTACGGCACCACGCGGGGCGCGGTGCTGTTCGACGGCAACGACCTCTCCTCCGCCCGCGCCGATGCCGCCCAGCGCCGGCGGATGCAGATGATCTTCCAGGACCCCTATGCCAGCCTCAACCCGCGCTGGCGGGTGCTGGACATCGTGGCCGAGCCGATGCGCGCCTTCGGCCTGGTATCGGACCGGGCGGCGCGCGAGAAGCGCGTGGGCGAACTGCTCACCCAGGTCGGCCTCTCCCCGGCCGACGGGCAGAAATTCCCGCACGAATTCTCGGGCGGGCAGCGCCAGCGCATCTCCATCGCGCGGGCGCTCTCCTCCAACCCTGAGTTCCTGGTCTGCGACGAGCCGACCAGCGCGCTGGACGTCTCCGTGCAGGCGCAGATCCTCAACCTGATGAAGGATCTCCAGCGCCGCATGGGGCTGACCTACCTCTTCATCAGCCACAACCTCGCCGTGGTGCGGCAGGTCTCGGACCGGATCGGGGTGATGTATCTCGGCCGGCTGGTGGAGCTGGCGCCCTCCGAGACGCTGTTCGAGGCGCCGCGCCACCCCTACACGCGGGCGCTGATGGAGGCCATTCCGGACCTCGACATGACGGGGCGGGAGCGCATCCCCGTCGGCGGCGAGGTGCCGAGCCCGATCAGCCCGCCCTCCGGCTGCGCCTTCAACCCGCGTTGCCCGCTGGCCAATGACCGCTGCCGGCGGGAACGGCCGGAGATGACGCCGGTTGGGGCCACGCTCGTTGCCTGCCATGCCGTCGAGGAAGGGCGGGACAGGCAGTAGGTAGAAGGAAGGCCGGGGGAAGGAATTCCCCCGGACCCCCATCTTCCTTCTGTCAGTTCAGGACAGGATGTCCTCGATGCGCAGGGGCAGCTTGCGCACCCGGATGCCGGTGGCGTGGAAGATGGCGTTCGCCAGGGCAGGGGCGGTGCCGGTGATGCCGATTTCGCCCAGGCCCTTGGCACCGATCGGGCCGATCTTGTCGTCCCGCTCCTCCAGCATCTCCACATCCAGCGCGGGAATGTCGGCATTCACCGCGATGTGGTACTCGGCCATGTCGGCGTTGACGAAGGAGGCGTGGTTGCGGTCCACCTCGCTCGCCTCCAGCAGCGCGTTGGAAAGGCCCCACACCATGCCGCCCATCAGCTGGCTGTGCGCCGTGCGCGGGTTGAGGATCTTGCCGCCGGCATAGACGCCCACCATGCGCGGCACGCGGATGGTGCGGGTGCGCGGGTTGATCCGCACCTCCACGAACTGCGCGCCGAAGGCCAGGGCCGTGAAGCTCTGCATGTCCGGCCCGCCCTGCGGCGAGCCGGCGCGCCAGAGCATCTTGCTCTGCTTCGCGGGCATCTCGGGATGCGCCCACTGGTCGGTGGCCTCGACCTTGCCGCGCGGCAGGCTGGAAACCGCCTCGGCCAGGCTCTGGGTCGCGTTGCCGGCGCGCACCGTGCCCTCGCTGAGCGAGAGGCTGGCGGGGGCCATGCCCTTGAAGGGGCCTTCCTCCACCTCGGTGAGCGCCTGGAACAGCGCGGCCCGCGCCTGCTCGGCCACCTTGCCCACGGCATTGCCGCTGGCCAGCGCCGTGGTGCTGCCGCCGGCCACGTTGGCGGGGTCGAAGGCGCTGTCGCCGAGGCGCACCGTCACCTTGTCCGGCGTCAGCCCCAGCCGGTCGGCGGCGATCTGCGCCAGGATGGTGTAGGTGCCGGTGCCGATGTCGGAGGCCGAGCAATGCACCTCCGCGCGCCCTTCCGAGGTCAGCCGCAGCGTGGCCGAGCTGGTGCTGATGAAGGTGGGATAGACCGCCGTGGCGCAGCCCCAGCCGATCAGGTCGCCATCCCGCGTCATGCTGCGGGGCGCGTGGCTCCGCTGGCTCCAGCCGAACAGCTCGGCGCCGCGCTCGTAGCAGCGCAGCAGCGAGCGGCTGGACCAGGGCAGGCCCTTCACCGGGTCCTTCGCCGGCTCGTTGCGGCGTCGGAACTCCACCGGGTCCATCCCCAGCGCCACCGCCATCTCGTCGATGGCGCTCTCGAAGGCGAACACCGCCGGCGTCTCGGCCGGGGCGCGCATGAAGCCGGGTGCGTTCACATCCGTCCGCACCAGCCCCTCGCGGATCTTCATGCCGGGGATGTCGTAGAGCCGCGCCAGGATCTCGCCGCCGGGGAAGGAGACGTTGTCGAAGCGGCAGGTCTGGTTCTCGGTGATGTAGTGGAAGGCGCGCAGCTTGCCCTCCGCCGTGGCGCCGAGGCGGATGTGCTGCCGCGCCGCCGGGCGGAAGGAGGAGGTGGGGAAGCCCTGCTGGCGCGAGACCTGCAGGATCACCGGCCGCCCGGCCAGCTTCGCCGCGGCGCAGGCGAGCAGGGTGGTGCCCAGCACCGTCGCCTTGCCGCCGAAGGCGCCGCCGATATAGGGCGAGACCACCCGCACCTTGTCCGCTGGCAGGCCGAAGGACTTGGCGATGCCCGCGCGCATGCCGCCCGCCCACTGGCTCGGCACATGCACCGTCAGGCCTCCCATCGGGTCCCACTCGGCCAGGCAGCCATAGAGCTCGATCGGGTTGTGGTGCTGCGCCGGCTCCTCGTAATCGGCCGTGACGCGCACCGCGGAGGCTTCCCACTCGGCATCGGCGTCGCCGACATCGAGGCTGCCGACCTCCTCCTCGGAAGGCGCGCCCTCGGGCAGATGGGCGACGGCGCCCGCCCGGGCCTCGTAGCGCACCGGCAGGATGCCGGCGGCATATTCGGCCTGCTCGCGCGTGTCGGCCAGCACCACGGCCACGGGCTGCCCGTGGTAGCGGATCTCGTCGCTCTCCAGCGGCCGGAAGGAGGCGTGCGCGTGGCCGCCCTCCTGCATCGGCTTGTCCTCTTCCAGCTTCGGCATGGTCCGGTGGGTCATCACCAGGCGGATGCCGGGCAGGGCGGAGACCGCCGCGTCATCGATCGCGGCGACGCGGCCGAGCGCGACGGGGGAGAGCACCAGCGCCGCGTGCAGCATGCCGGCGCGGCTGTTGTCGAGCGCGTAGCGCGCCGCGCCCGTCACCTTGGCCGGGCCGTCGAGGCGCGGCTGCGGCGTTCCGATGATGGCGTTCATGCGGCGTCTCCTTCCTCGGCGCGGCGGGCGGCGCGCAGCAGCGCGTCCTCCACGGTGCGGCGGCCCAGCTCTACCTTGAAGGCGTTGCCGGGGCGTGGGTCGGCGCCGTCCATCGCGCGGGCGGCTGCTTCCTTCATGCTGGATTCGTCGAGGCTGCGGCCGCGCAGCAGGGCTTCCGCCGCCGTGGCGCGCCACGGGGTGGTGGAAAGCCCGCCCAGCGCGATGCGCGCCTCGGCCACGCGCCCGCCTTCCATCCGCAGCGCCACGGCAGCGGAGCTGATGGCGAAGGCGAAGGATTCGCGGTCCCGCACCTTGGCGTAGCAGGAGGTCCGGCCGGCCCGGTTCGCGGGGACCAGGATGGCCGTCAGGATCTCGCCGGGGCGCAGCGCCGTCTCGGCCTCGGGATGCTCGCCATAGGAGATGTGGAAGCTGTCGATGGGCATGGTGCGGCGGCCCTGCGGCCCGGCGATCTCCACCGCCGCGTCGAAGGCGGTGAGCGCCACGGCCCAGTCGCTCGGCATGGTGGCGATGCAGCGCTCGGAGCCGCCCAGCACCGCGTGCTGGCGGTTGACGCCGTCGAGCGCCGCGCAGCCGCTGCCGGGGCTGCGCTTGTTGCAGGCCTGGTAGCGGGTGTCGCGGAAATACATGCAGCGGGTGCGCTGGAGCAGGTTGCCGCCCACCGTCGCCATGTTGCGCAGCTGCGCCGAGGCGGCCAGCAGCAGGCTCTCCGCCAGCGCCGGGTAGTCCTGCCGCAGCACGATGTCGTCCGCCACCTCGGCCATGCTGGCCAGGGCGCCGAAGCGCAGCGTCTCGCCGCCGGTGTCGAAGCCGCGCAGCTCCGCCACGTCCCGCAGGTCGATCAGCCGGTCCGGGCGCATCACGCCGATGCGCATCAGGTCCACCAGCGTGGTGCCGCCGGCGAGGTAGGAGGCGCCCTCCATGGCGCCATGCCGCAGGGCATCCTCAAGGCTGCTCGCGCGGTGATAGGCGAAGGGCTGCATCACGCGCCTCCCTTGGCGGCGACGTCCTGCACCGCCTTGACGATGTTCGGATAGGCGCCGCAGCGGCAGAGATTGCCCGACATGAACTCGCGGATCTCCTCCGCGCTGCCGGCGTGGCCCTCGCGGATGCAGGCCACGGCCGAGATGATCTGCCCCGGCGTGCAGTAGCCGCACTGGAACGCATCGTGGTCGATGAAGGCCTGCTGCATCGGGTGCAGCGCCTCGCCCTCGGCCAGGCCCTCGATGGTGGTGATCTCCTGCCCCTGCGTGGCCACCGCCAGGGTCAGGCAGGCATTCATCCGCTTGCCGTCGATCAGCACCGTGCAGGCGCCGCAGGCGCCCTGGTTGCAGCCGGGCTTGGCGCCGGTGAGGCCCAGATGGTCGCGCAGCGCATCGAGCAGGGTGGTGCGCGTGTCCATGGCCAGGCGGTGGGCCTGGCCGTTGACGCGCAACGTCAGGGTCGCGATCGGCCAGTCGCCATCGGGCGCCGGCGGCACGGCGCGGGGGGGCGCCGCGGCCGGGTGGTGGGCTTCGCTCATTTCCGTCTCCGCTTGTTGGGGATCCCGCATTTCGCGAAATCAACGCGCCGGAGACGGAGGAGGTGCGTTCACAGGGCCGTGCCACGGAGCCACGGCACGAGAGCGGAGAGGACCGGGGCGCGGCGCCCGGCCCGGCGGGCCTAGGGCAGGGTGGCGACGAAGTTCTGCTGCTCGAGGAAGTTCAGCCGCGCGGCATGATCGTCCAGCCGGCACAGCATGAAGCCGGACAGGCCGACGCCGACCCGGCGCGTATCCGCGGCGCCCAGGCGCGAGAGGTCGATGCCATCGCCGGTATCCAGCTCCACATCCAGCGGGCCCGCATGATCGACGGGCGGCAGGTCGAGCATCAGCGTCGGGTGCTGGCCGGGCTCCACCGTCACCTCGAACTGGGCGACGGGCCTTCCCTGGCTGTGGCAGCGCAGGTTGAGGGTCAGCGGAACCGGCGGCGAATGCATCTGGAGGTAGAGGCGCAGCGCCGCGCCGCCGGCCTCCGGCGGCAGGGCCAGCCTGAGCGTGCTGAGGCCGCCACGGCACCACACGCCCCACTCCTCCAGCGGGTACCAGCCCGGCCCGTGCCGGGCCATGTCCGCCACGGCGTAGCGCAGATCGGGGCGGGTGAGCGCGCGGCGGCGGCTGAGGTAGCGCTGGCCAAGTGCAAGGCTGGCACGGGCTTCCGGCGGCTGTGGCGGCAGCGCCGCCAGCGCCTGCAACGCGCTGAACACCTGGTCCTTCACCGCACTCCAGCTGCGTGGCCGGCCCTTGTCGAGCACCACCGCCTCCCGCTCGGCGCGGAAGGCGTCGTCGAACATCACCCGCTCCAGCAGGGCCTCCAGCTCGGGCATGTTCTGCGGCGTGAAGTAGAGCGCCGCCTCGCCGCCCGCCTCGGTCAGCGCGGAGTGGCGCGGCGTGACCACCACCTTGCCATGCGCCAGCGCCTCGGTGATGGGCAGGCCCCAGCCTTCGTAGTGGCTGTTGTAGACGGTGAAGGAGCAGCGCTCGTAGAGCGCATCGAGCTCCAGGTCGGAGATGCGCGAGAGCAGCACGACATGGCGCTGCAGCTCGGGCGCGTTCTGCAGCAGGTTCAGCGCCGCCTCGGCATGCCAGCCGGCCTTGCCCACGCAGACCAGGCGCGGCACCCGGGAGGGGCCGTGCCGGCGCAGCAGCTGCAGCCAGGCGCTGAACACCAGCAGGTGGTTCTTGCGGCTCTCGATGGTGGAGACGAACAAGGCGAAGCGCTCGCCCGGCCGCAGCACGCGCAGCGCCGGCATCGACACGTCGCCCGACAGCGCGGCGACGCTGCGCGGGTCCGCGTCGAGCCGCACCACATGGCCGGGCAGGGAGAAGCCGGGCTGCAGCCGCGACATCTGCTCGGTCACGTCGCGCAGCGTGTTCTCGGAGTTGCACAGCAGGCCGTGCGCGTGCAGCCCCAGGGCGGAGAACCAGCGCGCGTAATCCTGCACCATGCTCTGCAGGCAGTGCTCGGGCACGATCAGCGGCACGCAGTCATGCACGAAGGGCACGTAGCGGACGCCGTCGCGCTCCTGCACGGCGCGCAGGGCGCGGAAATACTCCGCGAAGCCGAAGGAATTGCCGAGATTGACCAGCAGCGCCCCGGGCGCGAAGGCGATGGGCGGGGCCTTGGCCACCTTCTCGCGCAGCGCGTCGCGCGCCTCGGTCCAGTCCGGGTCCTCCGTGTCCGAGCCGGAGGCGGAGAGGGCGCAGAGCGTGGCGAAGGCCGCGCCGTCCACCGGGTGCCAGTTCAGCTCCGCCGGGTCGAAGGCGGCGAAGGAGAGCTGCAGCCCCTCCGGCGGCGCCTCGGCGATGGCGCGGTTGACGATGCCGATCTGCACCCGCTGGATACCCGTCGGCGTCCGCGCGCCGTTGAAGTAGTCCAGCACGTCGCTGACATCGAGCACCACCGAGACGGCCGCCCCCGGCGGCGAAGGCGTGGCCGCCGCCGGGGGGGGCGCCTCCGTGGCATCCGCCGCGGCGGAGACTGTGGGCGCGGGGAGGAAGTCCGCAGGAGGCGAGACCGCGCCGCCGGGCGGGGGCTGCGCCAGCCAGGCCTCGCTGGCCCGGGCCTCACGCTGGGCATCCGCATGGCCGGGGTCCAGCGCCAGGGCCCGCGCATAGGCCAGCGCCGCATCCCGGCGCTGGCCCAGCAGCTTGTGGGCATGGCCGATCTGCAGCTGCAGGTCCGCATCCTCCGGCGCCTGCCGCTCGGCGTCCCGGTAGCGGTCCAGCGCGGCCTCGACCTTTCCGGCCTCTTTCAGGCAATGGCCTTCCTGCACCCGCAGGGGCCATGCCTCCGGCCGCAGCAGCACGACGCGTGCATAGAATTGCGCGGCCTGCAGCCATGCGCCCTGGTCGCGCCGGCTGTCGGCGGCGGCCAGCAGCTGGTCGGCATCGTCGGAGTTGAGCTCGGCGTCTGATGTCATTGTGTCCGGTTTCGTAATCCACGCTTCGGGGGGAAGGCAACCTCGTGTCGGCGGCTCAACGATACCATCGGCCTTAATGTTCCGGCAGGGCGCCACCACCGCGCAGCACGGCCTCGGCGGCGGCGGACCAGCCATCCCCCTCGTGCAGCACCAGCCCGGCCTGGATCTGGTCCGGCCCCCGTCCCAGCCGGTGGCCGCGCAGGAGCACGCGCCGCGCGGCCTGCCCCGCGCGTGGCCAAAAGGGGGTCAGCACCACCTCGGCGCAGCGGGCGGCGCGCAGCGCGGCCGCGGCCTCGGCGAAGCGCGCCGCCGGCAGGATCAGGCTGAGGCTGCCCCGCCGCTCCAGTGGCGCCGCCAGGGCGCGGGTCCAGGCGGCGAGGTCCGGCCCGGCGCCGGCATGGGTGGCGCCGGCGCGCATCGCCTCGGGCGGCGGGCTGCCATCCGGCCAATAGGGCGGGTTGGCGAAGGAATGGTCCAGCCGGGGCAGGGCACGCCGAAGGGCAGGGTCGGCGATGTCGCCCTCCAGCACCGTCACCTGCGCGGCCACGCCGTTGAGCGCGGCGTTGCGGCGCGCCAGCGCGGCCAGGGCGGGCTCGCGCTCCACTGCGAAGACGCGCAGCCCCGGCACGCGCGCCATCAGGCACAGGAACACCGCGCCGCTGCCGCAGCCGCCCTCGAGCACCGTCTGCCCCGGCCGGGCCCGGATGCCGGCGGCCAGCAGCACCGCGTCCAGCCCGGCGCGCAGCCCCTGGCGCGGCTGCAGCAGGCGCACGCGGCCATCCAGCAGCCGGTCCTCGGCCAGTTCCTCCGCCGCCGCGAGGCTCACGCCGGGGCCTCGCCCGCCTGCCGCAGCACGGCCAGGGCGCGGCGATGATCCTCCTCCAGCACCGCCAGCCGGCGCGGGAAGGCACCGATGCCGCCATGCAGGGCGCTGACATGCGCGTCGAGCTGCACCGCCGTGATGCCCGCATCCGCCAGCAGCGCCACCAGGAAGGAGAGACGGACCGGATCGGGGCTCTCAACCAGGACGCGCATCGGGTGTGGATCTCCGGCATGGGGCCATGGGCCGCTCGGCCGGCGCCTTGCTGCCCGGGAACCCGGTGGGTATGGTGCGCGCCCCAGCACAGAGGTCAATGGCCGCGTGAGCTTTCCCGCCGCGCCGATGCGCACCGCGCCCGATACGATGCCCAGCACCCCCCCACGCCCGGATGCCGAGGATGCGCTGACCGCCCTCATCGGCCTGGTGCGGGAGGATCTGGAGGCCTGCAACCGCCTCATCCTCGAGAAGATGCAGAGCCCGGTGCAGCTGATCCCGCAGCTGGCGGCGCATCTGATCGCGGCCGGCGGCAAGCGGCTGCGCCCGCTGCTGACCCTGGCCGCCGCCCGCCTCTGCGGCTACCGGGGCGAGCGGCATGTGGGCCTCGCCGCCTGCGTCGAGTTCATCCACACCGCCACGCTGCTGCATGACGACGTGGTGGACGAGAGCGACCTGCGCCGCGGCCAGGCCAGCGCCAACGCCGTGTTCGGCAACCAGGCCAGCGTGCTGGTGGGCGACTTCCTGTTCGCCCGCGCCTTCCAGCTGATGGTGGCGGATGGCTCGCTGGAGGTGCTGGACATCCTCTGCTCGGCCGCGGCCACCATCGCCGAGGGCGAGGTGCTGCAACTCGTCATCCAGAACGACACCTCCTCCACCGAGGCGCAGTACCTGGACGTGATCGAGGGCAAGACCGCCGCCCTCTTCGCCGCCGCCACCCGCGTCGGCGCCGTCGTCGCCGACCGGCCGCGCATCGAGGCGGAGGCGCTGGACAGCTATGGCCGCAACCTCGGCATCGCCTTCCAGCTCGTCGACGATGCGCTGGACTACTCGGCCGAGCAGGAGCGGCTGGGCAAGACGGTGGGCGACGATTTCCGCGAGGGCAAGATCACCCTGCCGGTGCTGCTGGCCTTCGCCCGTGGCGACGAGACGGAGCGCGCCTTCTGGCGCCGCGTGCTGGAGGAGCGGGAGCAGGGCGAGGACGACCTCGCCCATGCGTTGGCGCTGATGCAGCGCCACCGCGCCTTCGACGACACCATCGCCCGCGCCCGCCACTATGGCGACCAGGCCCTGGCGGCGCTGCAGGGCTTCCCCGACTGCGCCGAGAAGCAGGCGCTGATGGACATCGTCGAGTTCTGCATCGCGCGGGTGCGCTGAGGCGGGGGAGGGGAAAGCCCCTCCGCCTCCACGTATCCCTGAGAAGCCCCTGGGCGCTGCCACCGCAGCGCCCTTTTTTATGCCTTGCGGGGCGGGGTGGCGGCCTTCTATCGTTGTGACATGTCAGTGACACTGAGAGAGACCTGTCATGTCGATGCTGCTGCCCGTGGAGATGCCGCCCTCGCTCACCGAGCAGGCCGTCACGGCACTGCGGCGTGAGATCCTGACCACCCGCCTGCGCCCCGGCGAGACGCTGAGCGAGACCGCCGCCGCCCAGATGCTGGGGCTCGGCAAGGCACCCGTGCGCGCCGCCCTGGCCCGGCTGGCCGAGGAGGGGCTGGTGCAGGCGGTGCCGCGCCGGGGCTGGATCGTCTCCCTCGTCACCATCCGCGACATCCACGAGGTGTTCGGCCTGCGCCTGCTGCTGGAGCCCGAGGCGGCGCGCCGCGCCGCCGGGCGGGTGGATGCCGAGGCGCTGCGCCGGCTCGATGCCGTCTGCGCCTGCGGCTATCGCCCGGAGGACGAGGAGAGCACCCACGCCTTCCTCGACGCCAACAAGGCCTTCCACGTCGCCGTGGCCGAACTGTCGGGCAATGGCAGGCTGGCGCGGCAGATCGACCGGCTGCTGGACGAGAGCACCCGGATGCTGGCCCTCGGCCTGCGCCGGCGGGACCGCACGGGCGAGATGGCGCATGAGCACCACGCCCTGACCGAGGCGCTGGCCCTCGGCCGCGCCGAGGAGGCCGCCGCCATCATGCACGAGCAGGTCGCCGCCTCGCAGGCCATGGTGCTGGCCGCGCTCACCGCCCCCGATTCCGCCACCGTCATCTGAAGGCCGCGCGCCCATGTCCTTCATCGCCCCGAATCCCGCGCCGCCGGCCAAGCCCTTGGCCGCCCCCCTGGCCGCCATGCTGGCCGACATCGCCGCCGCCGCCCGCGCGCCGGAGGCGGAGCGGCCGGGCCGCGTCGCCGCCGCCATCGCCCCCTACCTGGCGGTGCCCGACCTGCTGGCGCCGGGGGCCTGCCCCTGCAATCCGGAGCGCTATGTGCGCCACCTGCTGCACGCCGACCCGGCCGGTGGCTACGCGGTGGTGGCGCTGGCCTGGCGGCCTGGGCAGATGAGCCCGGTGCACGCCCACCGTACCTGGTGCGCCCTGGGCGTGTACCGTGGCACGCTGACGGAAGGGCACTACGCCCCCGGCACCAGCGGCACCCCCCGCCAGACCGGCAGCGTGCTGCGCCCGCGCGGCGCCACCTGCCACGGCCCCGCCGACCCCGCGCTGATCCACCGCCTCGCCAATCTCAGCGGCGAGGAGGCGGTCTCCATCCATGTCTATGGCGTGCCCTATGAGCGTTTCGGGGCGGATGTGAATCTGGTCTACGCCGATTGATGGGCGCAGTCTGGACGGCAGACCGATTGCCGGAAGGAAGCCCCGCCTTGGCCGAGACCGCCGCCGACCTGCCCCCCAGCCTCTGGGCATCGAGCGCCCCGCCGCCGCCGCCCACCGGCCCGCTCCCGGGCGAGACCCGCGCCGATGTGGCGGTGATCGGCGGCGGGTTCACCGGCCTCTCCGCCGCGCTGCACCTGGCCGAGGGCGGCGCCGACACGGTGCTGCTGGAGGCGGCGCAGATCGGCTTCGGCGCCTCGGGCCGCAACAACGGGCAGGTCATCCCCAACCTGTCGCGGCTGGACCCGGACGACATCGTGGCGGGCGTGAAGCCGGAGCATGGCGGGGCGGAGAAGGGGGAGCAGCTGGTCGCCCTGATCCGCGACAGCGCCAGCCTGGTCTTCGACCTGATCCGCCGGCACGGCATCGCCGCCGAGGCGGTGCAGAATGGCTGGTTCCAGCCGGCGCACCGCCCCTCGCGCATGAAGGTGGCGGAGCGGCGCGTGGCGCAATGGGGCCGGCGCGGCGCCCCGGTGCGCCTGCTGGGGCGGGAGGAGACGGCCCGCCTCGCCGGCAGCGAGTTCTGGCATGGCGGCTGGGAGAACCCGACCGGCGGCCGCATCAACCCGATGGGCTTCGCGCGTGGCCTCGCCGCCGCCGCCATCGCCGCGGGGGCGCGGGTGCACACCGGCAGCCCCGCCACCGCCATCGCCCGCACGGAAGCCGGCTGGCGGGTGGAGACGCCGCGCGGCGCCGTGCTGGCGCAGCGCCTGATCGTCGCCACCCATGCCTACACGCCGCCCGGGCTGTGGCCGGGGCTGGAGCGCAGCCTGGTGCCGGTGCGCTCCTACCAGATGGCCACCACGCCGCTCTCCGATAACGTCCGCAAGACCATCCTGCCCGAGGGCCACGCGCTCTCCGACACCCAGGGCGACCTGCACTTCTTCCGCTTCGATGCCTCGGGGCGGCTGATCACCGGCGGCGGGCTGATCCTGCCCTTCGGCTGGGACGGGCGCATCCGCGCGCGCATCCGCGGCCGGCTCCAGAGCGTGTTCCCGCAGATCGGCGATTTCGACTTCACCCATGCCTGGTGGGGCTACATCGCCGCGACGGACGACAAGGCGCCGCATCTCTACGAGCTGGCGCCGGGGGTGCTGGCCTGGACGGGGTGCAATGGCCGCGGCGTGGCGCTGGCCACCGCGCTGGGGCGGGAGATGGCGCGGGCCAGCCTGGGCAAGCCGCTCTCCGAGATCGCCGCGCCGGTGGAGACGCTGCGGCGGATCGCCGGCCACGCTTTCGCGCCGCTCGGCGTCGCCTGGAACCAGGCGCTGTTCCGCTGGAAGGACCGGCGCGACTGAGGGGCAGGGCCGGGGAAGCGCCCCGGCCCCGGCCGCGTCACGCCGGGTGCTGGTCCGGCGCCGCGTCGCTGTTGAGGGCGATGTACTTGGGCAGGCCGATCTGGCGGATCAGCTCGAACTGCGTGTCCACGAAGTCTGCATGCTTCTCCTCGTCGATGAGGATGCGCACGAACAGGTCGCGGGAGACGAAGTCTCGCGCGCTCTCGCAATAGGCGACAGCCTCGCGCAGGTCGGCGATGGCCTTCTCCTCCAGCTTCTGGTCGCAGCGGAGGACTTCCTCGACATTCTCGCCGATCAGGATCTGGTTCAGCCGCTGCACATTGGGCAGGCCGCCGAGGAAGAGGATGCGGTTGATCAGCTCGTCCGCGTGCTTCATCTCCTCGATCGATTCGGCGTATTCGTGCCGGCCGAGCTTGGTGACGCCCCAGTTCTCCAGCATGCGGGCATGCAGGAAGTACTGGTTCACGGCGGTCAACTCATTGGTGAGCTGGGTGTTGAGGTGCTCGATCACCTTGGGGTCGCGCAGCATGGCGGCTCTCCGTCACGAAATGTCCGGACGACAGAGTGGCCGCGCGGCCGGAAACCGTCAAGTTATTGTATTTCCTTGAAAACGCGAGTGAGAGACGATCTCAGTCGCCCACCGCCACCTGGCTGGCGCCGGCCGGCTGGTCGCGGATGATGGACAGCATCGTGCCGGTGCAGCAGCCGCATTGCGCGTTGCAGTTGCAGGCGGCGTAGACCTCCTTCGGCCGACGCGCGCCGTCGGCGATGGCGTTGCGGATCTGGGTGTCGGTCAGGCCGTTGCAGAGGCAGACATACATGAAGGGCACCGCGTCGGAAGGGACGACGCGGTTGATAGCCATTCGCACTTCCAATTGCAAGTCAGTCGCAATCTCGGAGTGTGTCGAGAACGGCCCGGCCGTAGCGCTCCAGCTTGGTGGCGCCGACGCCGGGGATGGTGCCCAGCGCCGCCAGGCTGTCCGGCCGGCTGGCGGCGATCTCGGCCAGCGTCCGGTCCTGGAAGATGACATAGGCCGGCACGCCCTGGGCGAGGGCGGTGCGGCGGCGCCAGTCGCGCAGCGCGGCGAAGCACGGGTCGCCCGCGCCGGCCGCGACGGCGGCATCGGCGGCGCGGGCGCGGGGCATGGGGCGGCTCGCCGGCGCCACCAGCTCCTCGCGGAACATCACCGGCTGCTCGCCCTTCAGGATCGGGCGGGCGGCGTCGGTCGGCACCAGCTCGCCATGGTTCTCCACCGCCACGTCCAGCGCGCCCTGCGCCACGAGCTGGCGGGCGATGCCCTTCCACGCCGTCTCCGTCAGGTCGCGCCCGACGCCGAAGGTGGGCAGCTGGTCGTGCCCGAACTGCGCCACCTTGGCCGTGGTCTTGCCCTGCAGCACGTCGATCAGGTGGCCGAGGCCGAAGCGGCGGCCGGTGCGCAGCACCGCCGAGAGCAGCTTCTGCGCCGCCACCGTGCCGTCGAACAGGCGGGGCGGGTTCTGGCAGATGTCGCACTGGCCGCAGGGCTCGGGCGCGTCCTCGCCGAAGCAGCGCAGCAGAAGCTGGCGGCGGCAGGTGGCCGCCTCGGCGATCGCCACCATGGCATCGAGCCGCTGCCGCTCCACGCGCTTTTGGTCGTCGCCCGCGCTGCTCTCGCCGATGCGGTGGCGGGCCAGCGCGATGTCGCCCGCGCCGTAGAGCAGCAGCGCCTGGGCCGGCAGCCCGTCGCGCCCGCCGCGGCCGATCTCCTGGTACCAGCTCTCCGGGCTGCGCGGCAGGTCGGTGTGCGCCACCCAGCGCACGTCGGGCCGGTCGATGCCCATGCCGAAGGCGATGGTGGCGGCCATCACCACCGCGTCGCCGCGGGCGAAGCGGCGGTGCGCCTCGCGCTTCTCGCCCGGCTCCAGCCCGGCGTGGAAGACGAGGGAATCGTGGCCGTCGGCGCGCAGCCACTCGGCGGTCTGCTCGGCCTTGCGGCGGCTGCCGCAATAGATCAGCCCGGCGCCGGTGCCGTCGCCGGCGCGGCGGATGAACTGGCGGATCTGCGTCCGCTCCTGCTCGCGCGGCTGGGCGGCGATGAAGATGTTCGGCCGGTCGAAGCTGGCGCGGAAGAGGGGGCTGTCCTCCAGCCGCAGCTGCCGCTGGATGTCCTGCACCGTGCGCGGGTCGGCGGTCGCGGTCAGCGCCAGGCGCGGCACGGCGGGGAAGCGCTCGGCCAGCACGGTCAGGCCGCGGTACTCGGGGCGGAAGTGATGGCCCCACTGGCTGACGCAATGCGCCTCGTCGATGGCGAAGAGGGCGAGGCGCATCTCGTCGAGCCGCGCCAGCGTCTCCTCGTTCACCAGCCGCTCGGGCGAGACGTAGAGCAGCTTCAGCGAGCCGTCGTTCAGCGCGCGCCGTACCGTGCGCGCCTCGTCGGGGTCGAGGTCGGAGTGGAGGGCGGCGGCGGGGATGTCCTGCTGCCGCAGCGCCGCCACCTGGTCCTCCATCAGCGCGATCAGCGGCGAGACGACGACGCCAAGCCCCGGCCGGCACAGCGCCGGCACCTGGAAGCACAGACTCTTGCCGCCGCCGGTCGGCATCAGCACCAGGCCGGAGCCGCCCGCCACGGCATGGCGGACCACCTCCTCCTGCATGCCGCGGAAGCCGGTGTGGCCGAAGACCCGGTGCAGGACCTCCAGCGGCTCTTGCGTCTCCCGCATGAAGTCTCCGTTCAGCGCGCCGGGGCCGGCGCGCCCAGCACGATCTCCACCCGGCGGCTTTCCAGCGGCATCATCTCGAAGGGCACCGGGCCGCGCGGCGCCACGCTGATGCGCGCGGCCGGTACGCCCTGATCGCGCAGGGAGTTCGCCACATGCTCGGCGCGGGCGGCGGAGAGGGCGCGGTTGTAGGCCCGCCCGCCATCGGGGTCGGCAAAGCCCATCACCCGCACCGGCAGGCTGGCATCGGCCTGCGCCTTGCGGGCGGCGTCGGCCACCACGGCCTGCGCCGCCTCGTCCAGCGCGGCGCTGTCCTCGGTGAAGAACACGACATGGACGGGCTCCTGCGATGCCTCGCCGCCGGGCATGGCGCAGCCCGCGAGCAGCGGCAGGGCGAGGAGGCCGAGTAGGAAGGGGCGGCGCATGCGCGCGTTCTCCGGTGGGGAGTCGATGGGGACGGCGCAGAGATGCGCGGCGGGCGGCGCAACGTCAACCGCGCGCCCGGAAAGGGCTGGCCTGCGCCGCGGCCACGCACTAGGTTCCGCGCCTTTCACGCAGGGGAGGGGCGGATGGCGCCGTTGTCGCTCGGCATCGTGGGCTTCGGGATCATGGGGGAGCGGCTGGTGCGCACCGCCTTCCCGCATCCGGAGATGCGGCTGGCAGGCGTTTGGGATCCTTCGCCCGAGGCGGCGGCGCGGCTGGAGGCGGCGGCGCCCGGCGTGCCGATGCTGGCCGACGCGGCGGCGGTGATCGCGGCCTGCGACGCGCTCTACATCGCGGCGCCGCCGGCCGCGCACATCCCGCTGGCGCGCGCCGCGCTGGCGGCCGGCCGCGCCGTGTTCCTGGAGAAGCCGCTGGCCACCGGCCTGGAGGAGGCGGAGGCCTTCGTGGCCGAGGCGGAGGCCGCCGGCGCGCGGGCGGCGGTGAACTTCCCCATGGCCTCCTCGCCGGCGGTGGCGCAGCTTTCCGCCTGGCGGCAGGCCGGGGCGGTGGGGGCGCCGCAGCGGCTCGAGATCGTCACCGAGTTCGGCCGCTGGCCGCGCGGCTGGCAGAGCGACGCGGCGGGCTGGCTCGCGCGCCGTGCCGAGGGCGGCTTCACCCGCGAGGTGGTGTCGCACTTCCTGTTCCTGACGCGCCGCCAGCTCGGCCCGCTGGTGCTGCATTCGGCCCGTGTCACCTATCCGGCCGGCGATGGCGCCGAGACGGCGATCGAGGCGGAGCTGAGCGCTGGCGGCGTGCCCGTGACGCTGCGGGGCGGCGTCGGCCGCATCGCGGAGGACGAGGCCAACAGCTGGACGCTGACCGGCGCGGCGGGGGCGATCCGCCTGCGCAACTGGTCGCTGGCCGAGAAGCTGGAGCCGGGCGGCGAATGGCGCCAGGCGCCGGATGCGCTGCCCAACGAGGCGATGCGCCCGATGGTGCTGCGCGGGCAGGTGGAGAAGCTGGCCGCGCTGACCCGGGGGACGCCGCAGAGCCTCGCCACGCTGCGGGAGGCGCTGGAGGTGCAGCAGGTTGTGGAGACGCTGTTGCGCTCCTGAAAATTTCACGGCTGCGGCGCGGGAAACCTCCACAAAAGCTTCTTCATTTCGGTTTCGGACACGTTTGAGTTGTGATATACCTTTGGTTGCGCGCAACGGCTCCGCTTCCCGTGCCAGGAGGGAAACAGAGCCGGCGCGCCACCTGCCGGAGAGGGACGGCAGGCGGCGTTGTGGCGGGGGGCATGATGCCAGTGCGGCTGCTCCACACGGGAATGTGGTTCAACGATGCAATCTGGTTACGATTCGTGGCTCGACATGAAGCGGGGTCGTTGCGCATCACAGGGCGACACGCTTCCACCGGGCCGCATGGCTTCCGGTTCGGCCTTCTCGGCGGGCCGGAAGGTCCGGAGGGAGGCCTGGAGCTAGGGGCTTTCCCGAAAGCTTTGCGGGCGCTGCATGTCCGCCTCCCTAACTCCACTCTGGCGACAAAATAAGCGGGATCGTATCGAAACCATAGCCATCCCGCTCCGATTAAGCCTCCCGGAACGACCGTTTCCTGGATTGCCGGCCGGCATGCGGCCGATACCGTTTCCAATCGCTCTGTCGGGCCCGTCAGCCGGGCGGGCAAAGCCTGTTGAGGACATAAACCTGAAATGCCTGTTTATAACGCTCCGGATCAGTTGATCGGTATTCTGCGCGATACCGTTGTCGCCTTGGTGCGGCGCGATGGGCACGATCTTTCCGCGCGGCAGCTGGGCGTCTTCCTGACCGTCTACATGGGCGAGGGGCCGCACACCGTGCGTGGCCTGGCGGCGACGCTGAACGTCTCCAAGCCGGCGATCACCCGTGCGCTGGACCGCCTGGGCGAGCTCGATCTGGCGCGCCGCAAGACCGACCCGCAGGACCGCCGCAGCGTCCTGGTGCAGCGCACCGTCAAGGGCGCCGCCTTCCTGCGGGAGATCCGCGGCATCATGGTCGAGGCGGACAGCGTGGCGCATGCCGTCTCGCCCTCCGAGCCCGCCAACACCGAGAGCGCCGCGCGCCGCGCCGGCTGAAGGCCGCCTCCGGAACCGCCTGCCGCTCCGGCACCAAGGCCGGCAGCGCGGGCGGTTCTCCGCGCGTTTCGCGTGGCATCTCCCTTCGCGGTGCCCGGCCTGTAGCGCCGGCCCGGCGGATCGTCCGGAGAGGAGGGGGGTCGCGCGTCAGGCAGGATGCTTCTAGGCTGGCGGTGCTGTCATCCGCTGCCACGGAGCGTCCCGCATGCCGGATTCCCTGCCCGTCGACCCCAGCCGTCTGAAATTCGGCATCGGCCAGCCTGTGCCGCGCAACGAGGACCCGCTCCTGCTGCGCGGCCAGGGCCGCTATACCGACGACCTCCAGCTTCCCGGCCAGCTCTGGTGCGTGATGGTGCGCAGCCCCTACGCCCATGGCGTGCTGCGCGGCATCGACACCAGCGCGGCGAAGGAGGTGCCGGGCGTCGTCGCCGTGTTCACCGGCGAGGATCTGCAGGCGGCCGGCTACGGCACGCTCCGCTGCACCATCTCGCTGCCGGGGCTGACCAATATCGAGCGCCCGGTGCTGGCCACCGACAAGGTCCGTTTCGTGGGCGACCCGATCGCCTTCGTCGTCGCCGAGACGAAGGAAGCGGCGAAGGACGGCGCCGAGGCGGTTCTGCCCGACATCGACCCGCTGCCCGCGGTGACCGAGGCCTCCGCCGCCGCCGCGCCGGATGCACCCCAGCTCTACGACCACGTGCCCGGCAACCAGGTGCTCGACTTCCACTATGGCGATGCCGCCAAGGTGGCCGAGGCCTTCTCCGGAGCCGCGCATGTCACGCGGCTCTCGCTGCGCAACAACCGCGTGGTGGTCTGCGCGATGGAGCCGCGCAGCGCCATCGGCGTCTATGACGCGGAGGAGGGGCGCTACACGCTGCATGTCGGCAGCCAGGGCGTGTTCGGCCTGCGCAACCAGATGGCGGGCGACCTGCTGAAGGTGCCGGTCGAGAAGCTGCGCATCCTGACAGGCCATGTCGGCGGCAGCTTCGGCATGAAGGCCTCCGCCTATCCGGAATATCTCTGCCTGCTGCACGCGGCGAAGGTGCTGGGCCGCCCGGTGAAGTGGACCGACGAGCGCACCGGCAGCTTCCTCTCCGACCAGCACGGCCGCGACCATGAGGTGAATGCGGAACTGGCGCTCGATGCCGAGGGCCGCTTCCTGGCCGTGCGGCTCACCAGCTTCGCCAATATGGGTGGCTACCTCGCCACCGTCGGTCCGCTGATGGGCACGCTGAACTTCACCCGCAACGTCCAGAGCAACTACGCCACGCCGCTGATCGAGGTGGCGACGCGCTGCCTGGTGACGAACACCACGCCGGTCTCCGCCTATCGCGGCGCCGGGCGCCCCGAGGGCAACTACTTCATGGAGCGGCTGATCGAGACGGCCGCCGCCGAGATGGGCCTCGACCCGATCGAGATGCGCCGGCGCAACCACATCCGCCCCGAGCAGATGCCCTACGCCGCCGCCTCCGGTTCCAACTACGATGGCGGCGAGTTCTCCGCCGTGCTGGAAGAGGCGATGCGCGCCGCCGACTGGGAAGGCTACGAGGCCCGCAAGGCGGAGAGCACCGCGCGGGGCTTCCTGCGCGGCCGCGGCGTCGGCAATTTCCTGGAGTGCACGGCGCCGCCGGCCAAGGAGATGGGCGGCCTGCGCTTCGGCGAGGATGGCAGCGTCACCATCGTCACCGGCACGCTGGATTACGGCCAGGGGCACTGGACGCCCTTCGCCCAGGTGCTGCACCAGACGCTGGGCATCCCCTTCGAGCGCATCCGGCTGGTGCAGGGCGATTCCGACCAGCTCATCGCCGGCGGTGGCACGGGCGGCTCGAAGTCGCTGATGGCCTCCGGCGCCGCCATCGTCGAGGCCTCGGCCCTGGTGGTGGAGAAGGCCCGCGCCGCCGCCGCGCATGTGCTGGAGGCGGCGGTGGCGGATATCGAGTTCGAGCCCCATGCCGAGGGCGGCGCGCGCCTGTCCATCGCCGGCACGGACCGCGGCATCGGCCTGCTGGAGCTGGCGCAGCGGCTGCGGCAGGAAACCCACCTGCCGGACGGCGTGCCGGAGACGCTGGATGTCTCGCACATCTTCGACCAGGCGCCGATGGCCTTCCCCAATGGCTGCCACATCGCCGAGGTGGAGATCGACCCCGAGACGGGCGTCACCCGCATCGACCGCTACGTCACGGTGAACGATTTCGGCGTCATCGTGAATCCGCTGCTGGTGCAGGGCCAGGCGCATGGCGGCATCGTGCAGGGCATCGGCCAGGCGCTGATGGAGCGCACCGCCTACAGCGAGGATGGCCAGCTCCTCTCCGGCTCCTATTCCGACTACGCGCTGCCGCGCGCGGTGGACGTGCCGAGCTTCGAGTTCATCAGCCATGCCGTGCCGGCCAAGACCAACCCGCTCGGCGCCAAGGGCTGCGGCGAGGCGGGCTGCGCCGGGTCGCTGCCCGCGGTGATGAACGCCGTGGTCGATGCGCTTTCCGCGCGCGGCGTCACGCATATCGACATGCCGGCGACGCCGGAGACCGTCTGGCGCGCCCTGCACGCGCACGCCTGATTCCTTAGCCTGCCACCCATACGGGAGAAAACATGCCCAACCCCCCCATCGGCTTCGCCCCCGGCATCAGCCTTTCCGTCGCTTCCCGCATCGGCGAGGCGGCGCTGGCCAAGGGGCGTGAGCTGAACCTCGCGCCGCTGACCGTGGTGGTGCTGGACCAGGCGGCGCAGCCGAAGCTGCTGCTGCGCGAGGACGGCGCCAGCCTGCTGCGGCCCGAGATCGCCACCGGCAAGGCTTTCGGCGCCATGGCGCTGGGCTTTGGCGGCCGCGAGCTGGCGCGCCGCTCGGCCAAGATGCCGGGCTTCATGAACGCCTTCTCCGACCTGTGCGGCGGCCGCGCCGTGCCGGTGCCGGGCGGCGTGCTGGTGCGTGACGCGCAGGGCACCGTGCTCGGCGCCGTCGGCATCTCCGGCGATGCCTCGGATAAGGACGAGGTCTGCGCCGTGGCCGGCATCGAGGCCGTGGGCCTGGTGGCCGACACCGGCGACCCGGAATGATGAACTGACAGAAAAAAGATGGGGGTCCGGGGGAATTCCTTCCCCCGGCCTTCCTGCCTTTCAGTCCTTCCCCAGCCCCAGTTCGCGCAGCAGCTTCCTGTTGGTTTCGCTCTCCGCCTGGAAGCGCTTGTGGAAGGCGCGCCCGGTGAGGAAGGTGGGCACGGCGTTCAGCCGCTCCGCCGCCAGCCGGAAGGGCTCGCTGGTCACCGCCAGGCGGCAGGCTTCCTCTATGGCGTTGGCCGCCTCGTCCGGGATGTCGGCCGGCGCCACCAGCCCGCCGGCCGAGGTGCCCGCCACGGGCAGCCCCATCTCCTCCGTGGTCGGCACCGCCGGCAGGCCGGGCAGGCGCCGGTTGCCGAACACCGCCAGCACCGGCAGCCCCGTGGCCGCGGGAATCGAGGGGCTCTCCACGAACACCATGATCTGCCCGCCGAGCGCCCCCTGGGCCATCGGGCCGGCGCCGGTATAGGGCACGTGCAGCCCGTCGGCCCCGGCCATGCGGAGGAGCGCGGCCAGCAGGATGTGCTGGGTGCTGCCCTGGCCGGGCGAGCCGAAGACCAGCGCCTCCGGCGCGCTGCGCGCCAGCGCCACCATGCCCTTCAGGTCGCGGAAGGGCATGTCGCGGCTTCCCACCAGCACCTGCGGGTTGTCATAGACCATGCAGAGGTAGCGGAAGCTGTCCACGCTGTAGGACAGGGATTGCAGGTGTGGCTGCGCCGTCAGCGGGTTGTTGGGCGACATGCCGATGGTGTAGCCATCCGGCCGGGCGCGGGCGACCTCGGCGTCGCCGATGGTGCCGGCCGCGCCGCCGCGGTTGACCACCACCACCGGCTGGCCGAGCGCGCGTGCCAGCTCCTGCTGCAGCGCGCGGGCCATCAGGTCGGTGTTGCCGCCGGGCGGGTAGGGCACGACCATCTGCAACGGCCGGCTGGGGAAGCGCTCCTGCGCCCGGGCCGGGAGATGGGTGGCCGCCAGCAGGGCGCTGGCGGCCAGGGCCAGCGCGAGGGCGCCGCGGCGTCGTGTTCTGCGCATGGCGCGGCCGTGCTCGGGCCGGCTCAGCCGCCGACGCGGGCGGGCTGGGGGAAGAACTCGGCGGGGCGCATCAGCGAATTGAGCTGGCTGACCAGGTAGCCGGCCTCGGCGCTGCGGCGCATGAACTCGATCCATTCCGGGTCCGCCTGCATGGCGGCGCGGCGGCGCTCGCGGTCGGCGGCGTTCTCATAGGCCCAGATATGCACGTAGCAGTTCACGTCGCCGGTCTCGGTGACGAGGTAGGCCACCGGCATGCCCAGGTGCCGTGTCTGCGCCGCCAGCCCGTATTCCTGGTACAGCGCCAGCTGCTTGCGGATGGTTCCCGGGCGGCAGACGTAAGTGCGGTGGTCGAGCAGCATGGTTCGTTTTCCTCCGTTGCCGGAGCAGCATGATCCGGGCGCCGGCCCAGAGCAACCCATGTGGCAACCCATGTGGCAACCCATGTGGCAACCCGGGGTGGGCCGGGGTGTTGCCCCATGGGCGCCGGCACGGCGGCGGCCTGGCATTCATCGGCACGGACAGGGCGGGGTTGAGTGATGGCGGAAGGCAAGGTGCGCTACGCGGTGGTGGGCGGCGGCTGGATCTCGCAGGCGGCCTTCATGCCGGCGGTGGCGCGAACGCGGAATTCTGCCCTCGCCGCCATCGTCACCGGCGATGCCGAGAAGCGCGCGGCACTCGGCGCCCGCTACGGCATTCCCGCCTATGACTACGGCGATTACGACAGGCTGCTGGAGTCCGGCGACATCGACGCGGTCTATCTCGCCACCCCCAACTGGCTGCACCGGGAGGGCACGGAAAAGGCGCTGGCGGCCGGCATCCATGTGCTGCTGGAGAAGCCGGCGGCGGCCAGCCTGGAGGATGCGGAGGCGATCCGCGATGCCGCCGCCCGTGCCCGCGCGAAGCTGATGGTGGCCTACCGGCTGCATTTCGAGCCCGCCACCCTGGCGGCGCTGGAGGTGGTGCGCAGCGGCCGGCTGGGGCAGGCGCGCCTGTTCTCCTCCGCCTTCGCGCAGATCGTGGCGCCCGGCAACCACCGCAGCAAGCACGGCTACTGGGCCGGCCCCGTGGTGGATATGGGCCCATACCCGATCAACATGGCGCGGCACGTCTTCGGCGAGGAGCCGGTGGAGATCGCTGCCATCGGCACGCGAGACCCGGCGCTGGAGATGAATTTTGACGACACCGTCTCGGTGTCGATGCGCTTCCCCGGTGGCGGGCTGGCGCAGTTCTCGGTCAGCTATGCCGGGCGGCCGGTGGACCAGTACCGCATCCTCGGCAGCGCGGGCGATCTGGCGGTGGAGCCCGGATTCACCTTCGGCACAGGGCTGCGGCACCGGCTTTCCCTGCCAGGCGGCGTGCAGGAGGAAGGCTTCGCCGCGACCGACCAGTTTGCCGGAGAGCTGGAATATTTCTCGGATTGCGTGCTGCGCGGGCTGGACCCGGAGCCGGATGGCGAGGAAGGCTGGTGCGACATGCGCATCCTCGATGCCATCGAGCGCGCCCTGGCGCAGGGCGGGCGGGTGGCGCTGCCGCCCTTCCAGCGGCGCGCCCGGCCAGTGGCCAGCCAGCGGCGGGAGATCCCGCTGGACGCACCGCCGCCGCCCCTCGTCAACGCGCACGCCCCCGGCGAGGGATGAGCGGCGCGGCGCGGCTCAGGCCGGCACCGCCGCCGGCCGTGCCGCGTCGCGGATCGGCAGGTGCACCAGCGCGGCGAACACGCCGGCCAGGATGCTGATGATCCACATCAGGTCGTAGCTGCCGGTGCGGTCGAAGATGAGGCCGCCCAGCCAGGCGCCGGTGAAGCCGCCGATCTGGTGGCCAAGGAACACCAGGCCGAACACGGTGGCGAGCCAGCGCATGCCGAAGTTGCGGGCGCAGAGCGCCACGGTGGGCGGCACGGTGGAGAGCCACAGGACACCCATCACCGCCGAGAAGGCCAGCACCGTGCCGGTGGTTTTAGGCGCCAGGAAGAAGATGGTCATCAGCACGGCGCGGCTGGCGTAGATCGCCACCAGCAGCTCCCGCCGCCGCCATTTCTGCGTCAGCTCCCCCGAGATCAGCGAGCCCGCCACGTTGAACAGCCCGATCAGGCTGATGGCGCCGGCGCCGACATAGCTGGGCAGGTGACAGCTCGCCACGAAGCCCGGCAGGTGCACCGCCAGGAAGCTGACATGCAGGCCGCAGACGAAGAAGCCGAAGAACAGGCACCAGAAGGAGGTGCTGCGGAAGGCGCGGCGCAGGGTCTGGCCCGCCGTCTCCTCGGCCGCCGCGGCGGCGCGGCCCGCGGCGGTGGTGGGCGGGGGCGCGGGGCGGTCGTTCAGCGGCAGGGCCAGCGGCACCATCAGCAGCGCCGCGCCCGCCATGACCAGCAGCGCGCCCTGCCAGCCGAAGCCGGCGATGCCGAAGCCCGCCAGCGGCACCACCAGGAACTGCCCGAAGGAGGAGCCGGCGGTGCCGAGCCCGGTGGCACGGCCGCGCTGCGATTCCGGCAGCAGCCGCGTCATGCTGGCCATGATCACCGGCATTCCGGCGGCCGAGACCGCGACCCCCATGACCAGCCCGGCGAAGAAGGTGAAGAGCGGCAGCCCGTCGGACAGCGCCATGCCCAGGATGCCCAGCATGTAGAGCACCGCGCCGCCGATGATGACGTTGCGGCCGCCGATCCGGTCCGCCAACTGCCCGCAGAGCGGCTGGGAGATGCCGTTGACCAGCACCTGCAGCGCGATGGCGAAGGCGAAGCCGCTGGCGGTCCAGCCATTGGCGGCGGTCATCGGCGCCAGGAACAGGCCGAAGGATTGCCGCAGCCCCATGGCCAGGGCGGCGGCGCCCACGCCGCAGAGCACCAGGATCATCATGGGGGAGAGGCGGCGCCCGGGTAGGGCGCCGGGGCTGGCCCCCTGGGCTGCGTTGGGTTCGGGCGGCATGGTGCTTCCTCGCGGGCGTCGTTGCGCGAGGATGTCGCCCTCCGCGCGGGGCGGCAAGCCCGCCGCCGGCATGGCTGGGCGGGTTGCCCCGGCGCTGGCGGCATGGGAGAGGCAGGCGATGCTGCGCGCCCTGTACGACCGCATCCTCGCCCTCGCCGGCCACCGCCACGCGGAGCGCTGGCTGGCCGCCGTCTCCTTCACCGAGAGCAGCGTGTTCCCGGTGCCGCCGGATGCGCTGCTGCTGCCCATGTGCCTGTCCCGGCCGGAGCGCGCCTGGCGCTACGCGGCCATCTGCACCGTGGCCTCGGTGCTGGGCGGCCTGGCCGGCTACCTGCTGGGCTTCTTCCTCTACGAGACGCTGGCCGAGCCGCTGCTGCGCGCCTACGGCCAGGAGGGGGCGCTGGCGAATTTCGAGGCATGGTTCAGGGAGTGGGGCGTGGTGGCGGTGCTGGTGATGGGGCTGACCCCCATCCCCTACAAGGCGGTGACCATCGCCGCCGGGGCCGCCGCCTTCAGCCCCGCTGCCTTCATCCTGGCCAGCCTGGTGGCGCGCGGGCTGCGCTTCTTCCTGCTGGCCGGGCTGCTGCGCCGCTACGGCGCGCCGATGCGCGACTTCGTCGAGCGCCGGCTGGCGCTGCTGACCACGCTTGCGGCGGGGTTGCTGGCCGGCGGCGTGCTGGTGCTGCGCGGGGTCTGAGCCGGCGGCGGGGCGGCCGGCGGAGAACCGGCCAGGCCCCGCGCCCAGCCGCCCCTCGTATCTCAGCCCAGCGCCTTCGCCGCCTCCATCACCGCCTTGGCGTGGCCCGGCACCTTCACCTTGCGCCAGACCTTCGCCACGCGGCCGTCGCGGTCGATCAGGAAAGTGCTGCGCTCCATGCCCATGTAGGTGCGGCCATACATGGATTTCTCGACCCAGGTGCCATAGGCCTGCGCCACCGTCTTCTCCGCGTCCGAGGCGAGGGGGAAGGCGAGGCCGTACTTCTCGGCGAATTTCTCGATCGGCTTCATCGGGTCCGGCGAGACGCCGATGACGGCGAGGCCGAGGCCCTGGAGCGCCGGCAGCGCCTCCTGGAAGTCGCAGGCCTCCTTCGTGCAGCCCGAGGTGTCGGCCTTGGGATAGAAATACAGCACGAAGGGCTGCCCCTTCATGGCGGCGAGCGAGACGCTGCGCCCGCCGCTGGCCGGCAGCTCGAACGCCGGGGCGTCCATGCCTTCCTCGATGCTCATCCAGTTCCTCCTGCGAGCCGGCCGAGGCGGCGCTCGAAAATGTCGCGCACCTGCTCGGCCTGGATGCGCATCTGCTGGCGGAAGGCCGGAAGGTCGACCGCGCCCGCATCGGCGCCCGCACCGACGCCCGCCTGGCCCAGCAGCGGCGCCGTGGCGCGCAGCAGGGCGGCGGCGGTGGGGGCGGGCAGCGCCTCCTGCCGCCAGCGGCCGAGCGTCAGCCGCAGCAGGCCGAGGGTGGTGCGCCACAACCGGTCGGCGGCGATCAGCGTCTCCGCCTCCGCCGCCGGCAGCAGCCGGGCGCGGGCGAGGTTGGCCAGGGCCAGCCGCGTGGTGGGCGCCAGCACCTTCGGCTGGCGCGCCGCATGGGCGAGCTGCAGCGCCTGGGCGATGAACTCCACCTCCACCATGCCGCCCGGCATGGCCTTGATGTCCCACGGGCCGTCCACCGGCAGGTCGCGCAGCATGCGGGCGCGCATCGCCACCGCGTCGGCGACCGCGGTCTCGCCCGCATGGGCGATGATGGCGCCGCGCACCGCCTGCCCGATGCGCCGCCGCAGCGCCGGCGGCCCCGCCACGCAGCGGGCGCGGGTGAGCGCCATGCGCTCCCAGGTCCAGGCGCTCTCGGCATGGTAGCGGGTGAAGGCGGAGAGCGAGGTGGCCACCGGCCCCTTGTTGCCCGAGGGGCGCAGCCGCATGTCCGCCTCGTAGAGCTTGCCCTCCGCGCCGGGGGCGGTGATGGCGCCGATCACCTGCTGCGCCAGCCGGCTGAAATAGACGCTGGGCGGCAGGGAACGCGGCCCGCCGCGGCTTTCCTCGGCATCCTCCGGGTGGTCGTAGATCAGCACCAGGTCGAGGTCGGAGCCCGGCAGCATCTCCTGCCCGCCCAGCTTACCCAGCGCCACCACCGCCAGCGCGCCGCCGCGCACCTTGCCGAAGCGGGCGGCGAATTCCCGCGCGACATGCGGCAGCAGGGCGCCGATGGCGGCATCCGCCAGGGCGCTGCGCGCGGCGCCGGCGGCATCGGCGTCGAGCACGCCCTCCAGCGCCGCGGCGTCGATCTCGAACTTGCCCTCGGTCACCATGCGGCGGGCGCCGTCCAGCGCCTCCTCGAAGTGGCGCGCCTGCTTCAGCAGGGCGGGCAGCACGGCGGCGGCGGCGCCGGGGTCGTCGCCGCCGCCGCCGCCGCCGGCCAGCAACCCGTCGAGCGAGGCGGGGTTGTTGGCGAGATGGTTGGCCAGCGCCGGCGCCGCGCCGAGAATGCCCGCCACGCGCCGCAAGAGTGCCGGGTTGCGATGGAACAGCGACAGCATCTGCACCCCCGCCGCCATGCGCGAGAGCACGGTGTCGAACCGCGCCAGCGCCGCGTCCGGCTCGCGCTGCGCGGCGAAGGCGGCGAGCAGCGTCGGCATCAGCTGGGTCAGCAGCTCGCGCGCCCGCTCGCTGCGGGTGGCGCGCAGCCGGCCGTGGTGCCAGCCGCGCACCATTCCGGCCACCTGGGCGGGCTGCGCGTAGCCCATGGCGGAGAGGGTGGCGAGGGTCTCCGGGTCGTCCTGCGCCCCGGTGAAGACGAGGCTGCCGCCGGCCCCCTCCGCGCCCGTGTCGTGGCTGAGCGCCGGCTCGCGCTCGAACATCTGTGCGTAGCGCTGCTCCACCCGGTTGAGATGGCCGGTGAGGGTGGCGGCGAAGCTGGGCGTGTCGGGGAAGCCCATGAAGCTGGCGATGCGCGCCAGCCCCTCCTCATCCTCCGGCAGGCGCTGGGTCTGGCGGTCCGCCACCATCTGCAGCCGGTGCTCGACATCGCGCAGGAAGACATAGGCATCGGCGAGGTCGGCGGCGGCGCGGCGTTCGATGCGCCCGGCCGCGGCCAGCGCCGCCAGCGCGCCGAGCGTGGTGGGGTCGCGCAGCCCCGGGTCGCGCCCGGCCCAGATCAGCTGCAGCACCTGGGTGGTGAACTCGATCTCGCGGATGCCGCCGCGGCCGAGCTTCACGTCGTGCCCGGCCACGCGCACCTCCGCATGCGCGCCGCGCGCGCCATGCGCCACGTGGATCTGCCGCTTGATCGAATGGATGTCGGCGATCATCGCGAAGTCGAGGTGGCGGCGCCAGACGAAGGGGCGGATCTCGCTCAGGAAGTGCTCGCCCAGCGCCCGGTCGCCGCCGACGGGCCGGGCCTTGATCATCGCCGCCCGCTCCCAGTTCTGGCCGAGCGATTCGTAGTAGGAGATGGCGGTGGCGATGTTGACGGCGAGCGGCGTGGCCGCCGGGTCGGGGCGCAGCCGCAGGTCGGTGCGGAAGACGTAGCCACCCGCCGTGCGCTCCTCCATCAGCTTCACCAGGTCGCGGGCGATGCGGACATAGAGGCCGCCGGCACGCTCGGCGTTGCAGGCGGCGGCCAGGGGGTCGTAGAGGACCATCAGGTCGATATCGGAGGAGTAGTTGAGTTCGCCGCCGCCCAGCTTGCCCATGCCCAGGATGACCAGCCCCGAGCCGCGCGCCACCCCGCGCGAATCGCGGGCCCCCGCGCGCGGCAGACGCAACTCCCCACGCCCGGCCGCCTCGCGGAGCAGATGCGCGCAGGCATAGTCGATCGCCGCCTCCGCCAGGGTGGAGAGCGCGCCCGTCACCCGGTCCAGCGGCCATTGCCCGGCCAGGTCGGCGGCGGCGATGATCAGCGCCGCCTGCCGCTTGGCCTGGCGCAGCAGCGCCGCCACGGCCGGGCGCGCCGCATCCGGGTCGGCACGGCCGAGCGGGTCCAGCGCCAGGGCGAAGGCGTCGTCCGGCCCGCGCTCGGCATAGCGCAGCAGGGTGGCGCTCTCCCGCTCGGCCAGTTCGGCCAGATAGGGGCTGTGGCCGCCCAGCGCCGCCAGCAGGGCGGTGCCGGCCGGGGTGGCGGCATAGGCCCGCTCGGCCGCGCCGCGTTCGGCGAAGGCCTCCAGCAGCCGTTGCGCGGCCATCCGGTCGTGCGGGGCGGGCAGGGTTCGGGCGGGGAGAGTCGCGGGGCGCATGGCAGGAGAGCCAACCCATGCGCCGGCTGAGCGGTCAAGCCCTGCGTTGCTGCGGCTGGCTCGGCGGCTGGCTGGGCCGCACCCTGTTGGCGCTGCTGCTGGTCTCGGGCCTCGGCCTCGCGGCGCTGTCCTGGCGGCTGTCGCAGGGGCCGCTGCACCTGCCCGTGCTGGCCTCGGTGCTGGAGGACATGGCGCCGCGGCTGGGGCTGGAGGAGGCGCTGGAGGTGGAGGATGTCGCCATCGCCTGGTCCGGCTTCCGGCAGGCGGACCGCTCTCCGCTGGAGTTGCGGATCAGCGGCGTGCGGCTGCGCGACGCCGCGGGCGCGGTGCGGCAGGAGCTGCCGGATGCCACCGTGACCCTGGCCTTCGGCGAGCTGCTGCGCGGCACGGTGATGCCGTTGCGCATCGCCGTGCAGAAGCCGAACGTGGTGCTGGAGCGCGCCGCGGATGGCAGCGTCACCCTGGCCCTCGGCCGCACCCCGCCGCAGCCCTCGCCCGAGGCGCCGGCCACCCCCTCCGCCGAGGGCGGCGATGTGCTGCGCGGCCTGATCGGGCCGGAGGCGGAGGACACGCCACTCGGCGCGCTGCGGCGGCTGGACCTCGCCGATGGGCGCCTGACCATCCTCGACCGCCAGCTGAACCTGGTCTGGCGGCTGGAGGCGGTGAATCTGGCGCTGCGCCGCCTGCCGGGCGGCGGGGCGGAGGGCGAGGGCAGCGCCGCGCTGCGCCTGCCGGATCATGGCGCGCCGCTGCCGGTGCGCCTCGCCGGCCGGGTGGAGGGCGCCCTGGAGCGGCTGGAGGGCAGCCTGTCCCTGCCGGCGCTGGAGCCGGCCCGCATCGCCCGGCTGATGCCCGCCCTGGCGCCGCTGGCGCTGTTCGACGCGCCGGCCTCGCTCGAGATCTCCGGCCGGCTGGACGGGCGGCAGGCAGGCGCCCTGCCGCAGCTTGACCTGAAGCTGGAGGCGGGGCCGGGCGGCATCGTCCATGCCGGGCGGCGCATCGCCTTCGCCGGCCTGTCGCTGGCGGCGGAAGGCAACCCGGCGGCGCTGGAGCTGCGCCGGCTGCGCCTCGCCCTGCCGGCGGTGGCGCGGGAGAACGGCACCGCCACGCCGGCGCCGCCGGTGATCGAGGCCAGCGGCCAGGCACGGCTGGAGGGCGGGCGCTGGCGCGCCGGGCTGGACCTCTCCCTGGCCACGCTCGCCGCCGCCGATCTCGGCGCCTACTGGCCGGAAGGGGTGGTCCCCGGCGCCCGGAAGTGGGTGGTGGAGAACGTCACCGGCGGTGCCTTCCAAGGTGGCCGGTTCGCGCTTGCCGCCGAGGCGGCGGCCGATCTTTCGGGGCTGCGCGTCACCGCGCTGGACGGCACGCTGGGGCTCGAGCAGGGGGTGGTGCACTGGCTGCGCCCCATCCCGCCGCTCGAGGGGGTGGCGGCCACGGCGCGCTTCGGCCTGAAGGAGATCCGCATCGAGGCCGCCACGGCGCGGCAATCGGGCACGGCGCTGAACAGCCCGGGCGCGGTGATCCGCTTCCACGGGCTGGACGGCAGCCAGGAGCAGGCCGAGATCGAGGCGAAGCTGCGCGGCCCGGTGCCGGAGGTTGTGGCGCTGATCCGCCACCCGCGGCTGAAGCTGTTCGAGAAGCGGCCGCTCGACCTGAAGGAGCCGGGCGGCCAGATGGAGGGCACGCTGCGGCTGGCCTTCCCGCTCCTGGAGGACATACCCTCCGAGGTGCTGCGGGTGCAGGTGCAGGCGAGGCTGACCCAGTTGCGCCTGGCCGATGTGGTGCTGGGCAAGCGGCTGGAACGCGGCACCGCCGAGCTCAGCGTGACCAACAGCACGCTGAAGGCCAGCGGCAACGCGCAGCTCGACGGCATCCCGACCCAGCTCAGCGTGGAGATGGATTTCCGCCCCGGCCCCGCCACCCAGGTGGTCGAGCGCATCCGCGCCGAGGCGAGGCCGGATGCCGCCCGCATCGCCGATTTCGGGCTGGACCTGGAGGGCTTCGTGGCCGGCCCGGTCGGCGTGCAGGCGGTGATGGAGAAGCGCCGCGCCGGCGACATGCGCGTCAGCATCAATGGCGACCTGCGCGAGAGCCGCATGACGCTCACCCCCTTCGCCTGGAGCAAGCCGCCTGGCCAGCCCGCCACCGCCCAGGCCGAGCTGCGGGTGGAGGGGGAATCGCTGCGGGCGGTGGAGAGCTTCCGCGTCACCGCACCCTCGCTCTCGGCGCGGGGGCGGGTGGGCTTCGCCGCCGCCAGCCGGCCGGAGCGGGTGGACGTGGCCGAGGCCGCCATCTTCGCCGGCCGCTTCGCCGCGCAGGCCTGGCCGCCGGCGCGGCCCGGCACGCCCTGGCGCTTCCGCCTGGAGGGGCCGGTGCTGGACCTCGGCCCGGCGCTGGCCGCGCAGGACGCCGCCGGTGGCGACGCGGCCGGCGGCGACGGCCCGCCCGTGGCGGTGGAAGGCCGGTTCGACCAGGTGCGGCTGGGCGAGGGGCGCGTACTGGCCGGTGTCGCCGGCCGTGCGCTGGCCGATGCGCGCGGCGTGCTGCGCGAGGCCCGCTTCACCGGCCAGACCGGCCCGGGCGGCGGCTTCGACGTGGCGGTGACGCCGGATGGCGCGGGCCGCGCCCTGCGCCTGCACGCCGAGAATGCCGGCGACCTGCTGCGCGCCTTCGACGTGCTGCGCACCGTGCAGGGCGGGCGGCTGGCGGTCACCGGCCGCTGGCCGGGCAACGCCCCGGGGGCGACGCTCGGCGGCACGGCGGAGATGGAGAATTTCTCCGTCAGCGAGGCGGAGGGCATCGGCAAGCTGCTGCAGGCACTCACCGTCTATGGCGTGTTCGACGCGGTGCGCGGCCCGGGCCTCAGCTTCTCCCGCATGGTGGCGCCGTTCCGGCTGACGCCGGAGACGCTGTTCGTGCAGGAGGCGCGCGCCTTCTCCGCCTCGCTCGGCGTCACGGCGAAGGGCAGCATCCCGCGGCATGGCGGCGCGATCGATCTGGAGGGCACCATCGTGCCCGCCTATGTCCTCAACTCGCTGCTGGGGCAGATCCCGCTGCTCGGGCGGCTGTTCAGCCCGGAGCAGGGAGGCGGGCTGTTCGCCGCCACCTGGCGGATGCGCGGGCCGGTGCAGGACCCCGCCGTCTCGGTGAACCCGCTGGCGGCGCTGACGCCGGGCTTCCTGCGCGGGCTGTTCGGTGGCGGCGCCGCGCCGGGGCAGCAGCCAGCGCCACCCGCGGAACGCTGACGCGGAACCCGGCGCGGGCCGGGTTCCGCACCGGTCAGGCGGCCGGGCGCACCAGCACGTGGCGCTTGCGGCCGGCGGAGAGCTTGGCCGCGCCGTCGCGCAGATCGGCCGCCGAAACCTCCAGCGCCTCGTCGGTGATGGCGGCGTCGTTCAGCCGCAGCCCGCCCTGGCGGATCAGCCGGCGCGCCTCGCCCTTGCTGGCGGCGAAGCCCGCCTGCACGGCGAGGTCGATCGCCGGCGCCGGCAGGGGTGCCGCGATCGAGGGCAGCGTCTCGGCCGCCTGGCCCTCCTCGAAGGCGCGGCGCGCCGTCTCGGCGGCAAGCGTGGCGGCTTCCCGCCCGTGCAGCAGGGCGGTGGCCTCGGTGGCCAGGATCTTCTTGGCCTCGTTCACCTCCGAGCCGGCCAGCGCGCCGAGGCGGCGCACCTCCTCCATCGGCAGCTCGGTGAACAGCGCCAGGAAACGGCCGACATCCGCGTCCTCCATGTTGCGCCAGAACTGCCAGTAATCGTAGGGCGCGAGGCGGTCGGGGTTCAGCCAGACGGCGCCGCCGGCGGTCTTGCCCATCTTGGTGCCGGAGGCGGTGGTCAGCAGCGGCGTGGTCAGGCCGAACACCTCCGCGCCGTCGCAGCGCCGGTTCAGCTCCACCCCCATGATGATGTTGCCCCACTGGTCGGAGCCGCCCATCTGCAGCGCCACCCCGTGCCGCCGCCGCAGCTCCAGGAAGTCGTAGGACTGGAGCAGCATGTAGTTGAACTCGAGGAAGGAGAGCGGCTGCTCGCGGTCCAGCCGCAGCTTCACGCTGTCCATCGTCAGCATGCGGTTGACGCTGAAGTGGCGGCCGATGTCGCGCAGGAAGGGGATGTAGAGGAGCTGGTCCAGCCAGTCCTTGTTGTCCACCATCATTGCGTCCGTCGGGCCCTCGCCGAAGGACAGGAAGGCGGCGAAGGTCTTGCGGATGCCGGCCTTGTTGACCTCGATCTGCTCGTCGGTCAGCAGGGGCCGGGCCTCGTCGCGGAAGGAGGGGTCGCCGATGCGGGTGGTGCCGCCGCCGAGCAGCGCCACCGGGCGGTGCCCCGTCTTCTGCAGCAGCCGCAGCATCATGATCGAGAGCAGGTGGCCGACATGCAGGCTGTCGGCCGTGCAGTCGAAGCCGACATAGGCGGGAAGCGGCCCCTGCTTCATGCGCGCGGCCATCGCCGCCTCGTCCGTCACCTGGTGGATGTAGCCGCGCTCGCGCGCGACATGCAGGAACTCGTCCATCGTCGCCTTTGTCCGCTTCATGTCCCAGCCCGGCCCCAAGAGTTGTTCCCCGGGGGACTTCCGCTGGCGCTGCGCCCCTAGCACAGTGCGCGCCATGCTGCGAACCATTGGTCTGATGAGTGGCACCTCGCTGGATGGCGTGGATGCCGCGTGGGTTGAAACCGACGGAGACCGGATCGGCCGGGTGGGGCCGAGCCTGACGCTGCCCTACGAGCCGGAACTGCGGCGGGACCTGCGGAAGCTGCTGGATATGGCGGGCGACCTGCCGGCCGACGACCCCTTCCTGCTCGACTGCGAGCGGCGCGTGACGGAGCGCCACGCCGAGGCGGTGATCCGCCTCGGCCAGCCGGCCGAGCTGCTCGGCTTCCACGGCCAGACCATCCTGCACCGCCCGGCGGCGGGCCGGCCGGGCGAGGGCCGCACCTGGCAGATCGGCGACGCGGCGCTGCTGGCGCGCGCCACCGGCCTCCGCGTCGCGCATGATTTCCGCAGCGCCGACGTGGCGGCGGGCGGGCAGGGGGCGCCGCTGGTGCCGATCGTCCATGCCGTGATGGCGGCCGACCTGCCGAAGCCGCTGGCCATCCTGAATTTGGGCGGCGTCGGCAATGTCACCTGGATCGGCGCCGACCACCGATTGGTGGCCTTCGACACCGGCCCCGCCAACGGCCCGCTGGACGACTGGGCGCGCCGCGCCACCGGCGCCGACTATGACAAGGACGGCCGGCTGGCGCTCGCCGGGCAGCCGGATGGCGCGGTGCTGGGGCGGCTGCTGGCGCATCCCTACCTCGCCGCGCCGCCGCCCAAATCGCTGGACCGGCTGGATTTCGACCGCGCGCTGCGCGAGGCGGGCGCGGCCGAGCTCTCCCCGGCCGATGGCGCGGCGACGCTGGTGGCGTTCTGCGCCTGCGCCGTGGCGGCGGCGGGCCGGCACTTCCCCGAGCCGCCACGGCAATGGCTGGTGGCCGGCGGCGGCCGGCGCAACCCGGCGCTGATGCGCGCCCTGGCCAGCGCCCTGGCCGAGCCGGTGCGCCCGGTGGAGGTGGCCGGCTGGGATGGCGACGCGCTGGAAGCCCAGGCCTTCGGCGTGCTGGCAGCGCGGGTGGCGAAGGGCCTGCCGCTGACCTATCCCGGCACCACCGGCACGCCGGAGCCGCTGACGGGGGGGCGCCTGACCGCCTGACTCCGTGCCGCCCCCTCCGGGGCCGCGCGGCTCAGGCGCCGCGCGGCCGCAGCCGGGCGCGCATCGCCGCGTGCGCGGCGAGGAAGCGGGTGGCGGCGTCTGGTGCCGCGTTCCAGGGCAGCGAGACGCGGATGGCGCAGGCCGCGTCGGCCTCCAGCCCCATGGCGCGCAGCACCGGGCTCGGCCCCACCTTGCCCGAGGAGCAGGCGGCGCCGGAGGAAACCCGCACCCCGGCGAGATCCAGCGCGATCACCTGCGTCTCGGCGGGCACGCCGGGCAGCACCAGGCAGGCGGTGTTGGGCAGGCGCGGCGCCGCGCCGCCCGCCACCGGCAGGCCGGCGCCGGCCTCGATGGCGTCCCGCAGCGCGGCGAGGCGCCCGGCCTCCTCCGGCTCGAGCGCCGCCACGGCGGCGGCGAAGCCGGCGATGGCGGGCAGCGCCTCGGTGCCGCCGCGCCGGCCGCGCTCCTGCCCGCCGCCCGGCAGCAGCGCCGGAATGTCCAGCCCCGGCCGCAGCAGCAGCGCGCCGGCCCCCTTCGGCCCGCCCAGCTTGTGGGCGGAGAGGGCGAGCGAATCAGCGCCCAGCCCTTCCAGCGTCACCGGCAGGCGGCCGGCGGCCTGCACCGCGTCCACATGCAGCAGCGCGCCATGGGCGCGGCACAGCGCCGCGGCCTCGGCCAGCGGGTGCAGCACGCCGGTCTCGTTGTTGGCGGCCATCAGGCAGATCAGGGCGGGGCCGCCCGTGGCCAGGGCGGCCTCCAGCGCAGCGAGGTCCAGCGTGCCGTCCGGCCGCACGGGCAGGGTCTCCACCGCCGGGCCGGCGCGCAGGATGGCCGGGTGCTCGGTGGCGCCGGCCAGGATGCGCCGGCCGGCGCCCAGCCCGTGCAGCGCCAGGGCATTGGCCTCGGTCGCGCCGGCGGTGAAGACGAGGTCCCGCGGCCGGCCGCCGAAGCGGGCGGCGATGGTGGCGCGCGCCTGTTCCAGCAGCTGCCGCGCCGCGCGGCCCTCGGCATGGATGGAGGAGGGGTTGCCGGTCAGCTCCAGCGCCGCCAGCACGGCCTGCCGCGCCTCGGGGCGCAGCGGCTCCGTGGCGTTGGCATCCAGGTAGAGGGAGGGCGCGCTCATGCCGGCTTCGAGGGGGCTTCCGGGGCCGGGGGGATGGCGCGTCCGCAGACCCGGCCCTCCACCACGTCCAGCAGGGTGGTGTGCTGGAGGAAGAGGCGGATCTGCTCCCCCAGCTCGTGCCACAGATCGTGCGTCAGGCAGCGCTTGCCGGCGAGGCAGCCGGGCGAGCCTTCCTCGCAGCGCGTGGCGACGATCGGCTCGTCCACGGCGTCGATGATGGTGCCGATGGCGATGCTCTCCGGCGCCAGGGCCAGGCGGTAGCCGCCCCCCGGCCCGCGGGCCGAGGCGACCAGCCCGGCGCGCCGGAGCCGCGCGAAGAGCTGCTCCAGATAGGCGACCGAGAGGCATTGCGCCTGGGCTATCTCGGACAGGCTGACGGGCCGCTCCCGGGCCGAAATGACATCTGCGCCTGCCGCATGGCTGTCATCCGCCGGGGGCTGGCCTCGCGCGCGCGCGGCCAGCTCGACCATTGCCATGACAGCGTATCGTCCACGTGTAGACAGGCGCATCAATCGGTTCTTCCTGTCTGAACCGGATCGGGCCGCTCAGGGGCGGCTAGCAAGAAAGCCACACCGGGCTGATGCCCATGACATGAATTCCGTTATGAAAGCGACGATGTGTTGCCTATATTGATCGCGTCGCGGGGAGCGGAAGCCTGCCCCGGGACGACAAAGGCATGACGGACGCCAGACGCCCACGGCGCACTTGCCGTGGAGAGGGAAGCTATTGATCCCGACTGTGCGAGTCAACATTGGCCGCCGGAAGGGTGAGCCCGGTCTGTGCTGAACAGCCCCCTGTGGGGGCAGTGCCTTTGGCCGGCCCGGCCGCCCTGCGGGGACCGACGGGCCATCATGGTTTCCCAACCGGGCGCTGCCGCGCCCACCGCACTGGATGCAAGGGGACGATGCCTGAGGTGATGTTTGCCGGGCCTGATGGCCGGCTGGAGGGTCGTTACCACCACGCGAAGCAGCCCAATGCCCCTGTGGCGCTGGTGCTGCACCCGCACCCGCTGCATGGCGGGACCATGAACAACCGGGTGGTGCATGCGCTCTATACGCGCTTCCAGAATATGGGTTTCTCCACCCTGCGCTTTAACTTCCGCGGCGTGGGCCGCAGCCAGGGCCGCTACGATGGCGGCATCGGCGAGATCTCGGACGCCGCCGCGGCGCTCGACTTCCTGCAGGCGGTGAACCCGAACGCCTCGATGCTGTGGGTGGCCGGCTATTCCTTCGGCTCGTATGTCGGCATGCAGCTGCTGATGCGGCGGCCGGAGATGGGCGGCTTCGTCTCCATCTCCACCCCGGCCAGCCACTACGATTTCGGCTTCCTTGCGCCATGCCCCTGTTCCGGGCTGATCCTGCACGGGGCCGAGGACGAACTGGTGCCGGAATCCTCCGTCCGCAAGCTGGTGGACAAGCTGAACACGCAGCGCGGCATCGCCATCGACTACCGCGTGCAGGAAGGCGCCGGGCACGTCTTCACCGCCGAGCAGACGGAGAAGGTGGCCAACGCCGCCGAGGACCATGTGCGCACCATGCTGAACCGCGCCCGGATGGCCATGGCGGCCGACTGACCGCCCGGCCTCGACAACGCTGCAAAGCCCGCAAAGGGGCCGGATGGCACAAGCCTCCGGCCCCTTTTCGTTGTGGCCCGCCGGCGCTCAGGCCGCGCGCAGGGCGGGGATGAGGGCCTCCTCCACCAGCGCGTGCAGCGCCCGCGCATGGCCGCCGGCACCGCCCGAGGGCTGGTCCGGGTCCGAGATCATGACGATGCTGGCCTCGAGCCCCGGCAGCACATGCGCCATCTGCCCGCCATAGCCCCAGGCATAGGCGCGCTCCTCGCCGCCGGGCTGGTCGAGGAACCAGCCATAGCCATGCGCGTCGCCGGTGAAGACGGAACGGGTGCGCGGTGTCCAGCAGGCCCGCACCCAGGCCTCGGGCAGCACCTCGGCACCCTGCCAGCGCCCGCCCTGGCAGTGCATCTCGGCGAAGCGCAGCAGCGCGCGGGGCGAGAGCAGCATGTCGTTGCCGCCGAAATAGACTCCCTGCGGGTCGCGCGGCCAGGGCGGGATCTCGATGCCGAGCGGCCCGCCCAGCCAGTCCCGCGCCAGGGCCAGGGTGCTGCGCCCGGTGCGCCGCGTCAGGATGGCCGAGAGCAGGTGCGAATTGCCGGTGGAATAGAGCATCGGCCCGCCCGGATCGGCCACGAAGGGGCGGGCGAGGGCGGCGCGCACCCAGTCCCGGCTCGTCACCCAGGCGCCGTAATAGGGGCCGGAGGTGCGCTCCAGCCCCGCCTGCATGGACAGGAGGTGGCCGATGGTGACCTGCGCCAGCCGCGGGTCGGCGTCGCGCGGCAGGCTGGCGCGCAGCAGGGGCGCGATGCGCTGCTCCGTTCCCTCCAGCAGGCCGCGCGCGATGGCGGCGCCCACCAGCGCGGCGATGACCGCCTTGGAGACGGATTTCACGTTCACCGGGCGCTCCGGCGGCGGCCCGTTGAAGCGGCGCTCCAGCAGCACCGTGCCGCCGCGCGCCACGATCAGCGTGCGCAGCTGCGGCATAGCGGCCGCCTGCTCCAGCGCCGCGGCGAAGGCGCCCGGTGCGGCCCTGGCCTGGCGCGCGAGCAGCAGGGCGGGCAGGGCCAGCAGGACGGAGCGGCGTGCAGCGTGGGGAGGGAGCATGCCGCCGGATATGGTCGCGCCACGCCGGGGCGGGAGGGGAGGGCGATGTATCGCATGGCGCGCCCCATCGCGGAACGCAGTCCACGCGCGGCATGTGTCGCCCTGCGAGTTTGCAGGCGCTCACGGGAAAGTTCGCGGATGGAACGAACCGCCCTGGCTGGGTCTTGAGCGCGTGCTAGCGTCTCCGTGACAACAGGGAGACAGAACCATGATGCGTTTCGCCGCCCGTTGGGCTGCCTGCGCCACGCTGGGTTGCCTCGCCGCACTGCCTGCCGCCGCCTCGGCCAACACGCTCACCATCGCGGCGATGACCTCGCCCAGCGCGCTGGACCCGCACTACCATTCGACCAACAACAACAACATGGCGTTGCGGCAGATCTTCGATCCGCTGATCAACGAGGCGAACAACGGCAAGCTGGTGCCGGGCCTCGCCGAATCCTGGCGCGTGGTCGACGACCTGACCTGGGAGATCAAGCTCAAGCCCGGCGTGCGCTTCCACGACGGCACGCCCTTCGGGGCGGAGGACCTGGCCTTCACCTTCAACCGCGTGCCGAACGTGCCGAACAGCCCGGGGCCGTTCACGCCTTACGTGCGCAGCATCAAGTCGGTCGAGGTGGTGGACCCGGTGACGGTGCGCATCCACACGCACCAGCCCAACCCGTTCCTCGACTACGACCTGACGCGCATCATGATGCTCTCCCGCAGCATCCATGCGGATGCCACGACGGGCGGCTTCAACACCGGCAAGCTGGCGATCGGCACCGGCGCCTACCGCTATGCCGGTTTCATCCTGAACGAGCGGCTGACGCTGGAGGCCAACCCCGGTTTCCATGGCGGCAAGCCGGGCTGGGACAAGGTGGAGACGCGCTACGTCTCCAATTCCGGCGCGCGCGTCGCCGCCATCCTCGCCGGCGAGGTGGACCTGATCGACAGCGTGCCGGTGCAGGACGTGGCGCGGCTGAAGCGCGAGGCGGCCATCGAGGTCTATGGCACGGAGAGCTACGGCACCGCCTATCTCTTCCCCGACAGCGACCGCGAGAACGCCCCCTTCATCACCGACAAGCAGGGCCGCCCGCTGGCGAAGAACCCGCTGCGCGACACGCGCGTGCGCGAGGCGCTCTCGCTCGGCATCAACCGCCAGGGCATCGTGGACCGGCTGCTGGCCGGGCAGGGCGCGCCGGCCGAGCAGTTCGCGCCCCCCGCCGTGGCCGACCGCGCGCCCGGCCTGCCGCCCCTGGAGTATGACGTGGCCCGCGCGCGGAAGCTGCTGGCCGAGGCCGGCTATCCGGACGGCTTCCGCATGACCATCCACGGCCCGAACGGCTTCTTCACCAGCGATGGCGATGTGCTCCAGGCCATCGCGCAGGGCTTCAGCCGCGTCGGCGTGGAAACCCAGGTGGAGGTGCTGCCGCCGGCCAACTTCTTCACCCGCGCCACCAACCGCGACTTCGCGCTGTTCATGACCACCTACACCTCGAACCTGGCGGCCAACACGCTGCGCCAGGTGGTGATGACGCGCGACCCGGAGGCGGGCAACGGCCCCTTCAACCGCCAGCGCTACTCCAACCCGGCGCTGGACCGCCCGATCGGCGAGGCGATGCGCACCATGGACCCCGCCCGCCGCCAGGCACTGACCACCGAGGCGATGCGCGTGGCGGTGCAGGACAAGGCGGTGATCCCGGTCTTCTACCTGCGCGTCAACTGGGCCGCCCGCAAGGACCGCCTGACCTACGAGCCGAGCCCGAACTGGGACACCACCGCCCTGTTCGCCACCCCCGTCAGCCGCTGAGACCGGAGAAGATCATGCCCGAGCAACCCGTGCTGGACCGCCTGCGCCAGGCCGTCGACGCCAATTTCGACAGCGAGGTCGCCTTCCTGACCGAGCTGGTGCGCTTCCCGAGCCTGCGCGGCCGCGAGGCGCCGCTGCAGGACTGGATGGCGCGCCAGATGGCCGGCCGCGGCTATGCGGTGGACCGCTTCACCATCGCCGAGACGCCGCTGGAGGCGCATGAGAAGGCGGCGCCGATGGTCGAGGTGGACCCGGCCGGCTCCGTGCAGGTGGTGGCCACCCACCGCGCCAAGGACCCCACCGGCCGCAGCCTGATCCTGCAAGGCCATATCGACGTGGTGCCGGAAGGCCCCGCGGAGATGTGGACCCACCCGCCCTATGCCGGCGTGGTGCGCGATGGCTGGCTCTATGGCCGCGGCGCCAACGACATGAAGGCGGGCGTCGCTTGCATGATCTACGCCATGGACGCGCTGAAGGCCGCCGGGCTGGAGCCCGCCGCCGACGTGCATGTGCAGACGGTGACGGAGGAGGAGAGCACCGGCAACGGCGCCCTGGCCACGCTCGCGCGCGGCTACCGCGCCGAGGCCTGCCTGATCCCCGAGCCCACCGGCCACACCATGACGCGCGCCCATACCGGCACGCTGTGGTTCCGCGTGCGGGTGCGCGGCGTGCCGGTGCATGTGGCGCAGGCGCAGACCGGCACCAACGCCATCCTCTCCGCGCTGCACATCATCCAGGCCTTGCAGCAGCACACCAAGGTGGTGAACGAGGCGGCCAAGTCCGACCGCTGGTACGCGCAGATCCAAGACCCCATCAAGTTCAACCCCGGCATCATCCGTGGCGGCGACTGGGCCAGCTCCACCCCCTCCTGGTGCGAGGTGGATTGCCGCATCGGCCTGCTGCCCAGCACCGAGGTGAAGGATGCCATGGCGGCGGTGGAGCGCTGCATCCAGGACAGCCGCGCCGGCGACACCTTCCTGGCCAACAACCCGCCCGAGGTGACCTGGCACGGCTTCCAGGCGGACGGCTTCGTGCAGGAGCCGGGCACCGAGGCGGAGGCCATCCTCGGCGCCGTGCACCAGTCGGTGTTCGGCGAGGCGATGCAGGAGCGCATCACCACGGCGGTGAACGACACCCGCTACTATGGCCGCTACTACAACATGCCGGCGCTCTGCTACGGCCCCTCCGGCGAGGGCAACCACGGTTTCGACGAGCGCACCAACCTCGACAGCCTGCGCAAGACGACGCTGACCATCGCCGCCTTCATCGCCGACTGGTGCGGCGTGCGGGAGATTACTCCCGGCAAATAAGGTAATGTGCCGGGCGGGGCGGTGGTATTCCCGCCCCGCCCTTCCACCCTGGCGGGCGGTGGCCCATATTCGCGCCATGTCCGCACCGACCCGCCCCATCTACCTGGACAACCACGCCACCACGCCGCCCGATCCGCGCGTGCTGGCGGCCATGCGCCCCTGGTGGGAGCAGAACTTCGCCAACCCGCACAGCGTGGAGCATGCCCTCGGCCGGGCGGCGGAGGCGGCGGTGGAGGAGGCGCGCGGCCATGTGGCGGCGCTGGTCGGCGCCGAGCCGCGCGAGATCGTCTTCACCTCGGGCGCGACCGAATCCAACAACCTCGCCATCAAGGGCGCGGCCCGCTTCGCCCGGGGGCAGGGCAGCGCCCGGCGCCGCGTCGTTACGGTGGCGACCGAGCACAAATGCGTGCTGGAGAGCGTGCGGGACCTCGCGGCGGAGGGGTTCGAGCCGGTGGTGCTGCCGGTCGGGCCCGGCGGGCTGCTGGAGCCGGAGGCGCTGCGCGCCGCGCTGGCGGCGGCGCCGACGCTGCTGGTCTCGGTGATGGCGGTGAACAACGAGATCGGCGTGGCGCAGGACCTCGCGGCGCTGGTGCCGATCGCCAAGGCGGCGGGGGCGCTGTTCCACACCGATGCCGCCCAGGCCGCCGGGCGCATCCCGCTCGACGTGGCGGAGCTGGGCGTGGACCTGCTCTCGCTCTCCGCCCACAAGATCTACGGCCCGAAGGGGGTGGGGGCGCTCTATGTGCGGCGCCGCCCGCGCGTGCGGCTCGCGCCACTCTTCTCGGGCGGCGGCCAGGAGCGGGGGCTGCGCTCCGGCACCCTTCCGGCGCCGCTGCTGGTGGGCTTCGGCGAGGCCGCGCGCATCGCCCGCGCCGAGGGGCTGCTGGAGCGTGGCCGCATCGCCGCCCAGCGCGCCCGCTTCCTCGCCGCTCTTTCGGAAGCGGTGCCGGGCCTCGTGCTGAACGGCGACGCTTCACGTCAGGTGCCAGGCAACCTCAACATCACCTTCCCCGGCGGCGTCTCGGCCCAGGCCATGCTGGCGCGGCTGGAGGGGGTCAGCGTCTCCACCGGCTCGGCCTGTTCCTCGGCCGAGGTCGAGCCTTCCTATGTGCTGCGCGCGCTCGGCCTCACCGACTCGCAGGCGGCCGCGACCTTGCGGATCGGCATCGGGCGCTTTACTTCGCCCCCCGACGTGGACCGCGCGGCGGCCCTGCTCGCCGATGCGTGGCGCCACGCGCTTTCCGAAACCCAGGATGCGGCGGAGTAGACGACGGCGATGCCGAAGATGACGTTCATCGAGCGCGATGGTTCGCGCCGCGAGGTCGAGGCGCCGCTGGGCCTCTCGGTGCTGGAGATCGCGCACAAGCACGACGTGGACATCGAGGGCGCCTGCGAGGGCAGCCTCGCCTGCTCCACCTGCCACGTGATCGTGGGCGGCGAATGGTTCGGGAAGCTCGCCGGCCCGACCGAGGACGAGGAGGACATGCTCGACCTCGCCTTCGACCTGCAGGAAACCTCCCGCCTCGGCTGCCAGCTGATCATGACCGAGGAGCTGGATGGCCTCGTCGTGAAGCTGCCCGCCGGCACCCGCAACGCGAGCTGAAGCAGAGGCCCATGTTCCCATCGCCCTACGGCGCCCCCGACGGCCTGACCAACCGGCTGCGCGAGCACTGCGCCGGGCGGTGGGATTCCTATTGCTGGCACCCCTTCGTGCAGGGGCTGGCCGAGGGCACGCTGCCGCTGCCGGCCTTCCGCCGCTACCTGGTGCAGGACTGGCTGTTCCTGATCCAGTTCGCCCGCGCCAAGGCGCTGGCCGCCTTCAAGGCGGAGAGCCTGGAGGCGATGCGCGGCAAGGCGGCGGGGCTCAACGCCCTGCTGGCCGAGATGCAGATGCACCTCCGCTACTGCGCCGATTGGGGTCTCTCGGAAGCCGATGTGCTGCGCGAGGCCGAGGCGCCGCAGACCGTCTGCTACACGCGCTGGGTGCTGGACCGCGGCATGGCGGGCGACATTCTCGACCTCGAGGTGGCGCTCGCCCCCTGCACCATCGGCTATGGCGAGATCGCGCTGCGCATCGCCGCCCATCCCGGCCGGATGCGGGAGGGCAACCCCTACCAGAGCTGGATCGACACCTACAGCGCCCCCGGCTACCAGGCGCTGGCCTGTGCCGCCGCCGAGCGGATCGACGCCCTGGGCGTCAGCCATGGCGGCGTGGCGCGCCTGCCCGTGCTCTCCGCCACCTTCGCCGAGGCCGCCCGGCTGGAATGCGACTTCTGGCAGATGGGGCTGGACGCCGCGCCATGAGGGTGCTCGTCGCCATGTCGGGGGGTGTCGATTCCTCCGTCGTCGCCGGGCTGCTGAAGGAGCAGGGGCACGAGGTGATCGGCGCCACGCTGCAGCTCTACGACCATGGCGCGGCGGTGGAGAAGAAGGGCGCCTGCTGCGCCGGCCAGGACATCCACGACGCGCGCGACGTGGCGGACCGCCTCGGCATCCCGCACTACGTGCTGGACCGCGAGAGCCGCTTCCGCGACGCGGTGATCGAGGATTTCGCGAGCGCCTACGCCCGCGGCGAGACGCCCATCCCCTGCGTGCGCTGCAACCAGACGGTGAAGTTCCAGGACCTGTTCCTGCTGGCGCGCGACCTCGGTGCCGAGGCGCTGGCCACCGGCCACTACGTGCGGCGGGTGGAGGGGCCGGATGGCCCCGAGCTGCGCCGCGCTGCCGACCCGGCGCGGGACCAGTCCTACTTCCTCTTCGCCACCACGCCGGAGCAGCTGGCCTTCAGCCGCTTCCCGCTCGGCGGCTACGCTTCCAAGGCCGAGGTGCGGGCGGAGGCGGTGCGGCTCGGCCTCGCCGTCGCCGAGAAGCCAGACAGCCAGGACATCTGCTTCGTGCCCAAGGGCAGCTACCACGAGGTGGTGGCCAAGCTGCGCCCCGAGGCCGCCGAACCCGGCACCATCGAGCACGCGGATGGAAGGGTGCTCGGCACCCACCAGGGAATCGCGCGCTACACGGTGGGGCAGGGGCGGGGCCTGGGCATGGCCTCGCGCGATGGCGAGGAGCCGCTCTACGTCACCGCCCTCGATGCGCCGCGCCGCCGCGTGGTCGTGGCGCCCCGCGGCGCCCTGGCCTCGGAGCATGTGCTGGCCGGCGACGTGAACTGGCTGGTGGCGCCGCCCACGGCGCCGCTGGCGTGCCAGGTGAAGCTGCGTGCCCGCGAGGTGCCGCAGCCTGCCACGGCGGTGTGGGACGCCGCGGCGGGCCTGCTGCGCGTGCGCCTGGCGGCGCCGGCCATCGCCGCGCCGGGCCAGGGCTGCGTGCTCTACGATGGCGACCGGGTGCTCGGCGGCGGCTTCATCCGCCGCAACGAAGAGGCGATTGACAGCGCCGGCGAGGCCGCCTAAATCGCGCGCCACCTGGGCAGCGCCATACGACGACGGCCCGGGCCTCTGCGGTGGTGTAGCTCAGCTGGTTAGAGCACGGCACTCATAATGCCGGGGTCGGCGGTTCAAGTCCGCCCACCACTACCAACAGGAAACGGGGCGCTGGCGGAAAGCCGGCGCCCCGTTTTTTCTTGCGTGGTTTTCTTGTCCGGCCACCCTGGTCCGCCCCGCCATTCGGTGCTTTTTCTGGCTCGTCATCTGCCAGGAGAAGCGCCATGCCCGGTTTCCGTCATGCCCTGAACAGCGGGGCCGCGCGCCTCGCCCTGCTGCCGGCCCTGGCGCTGGGCGGATTCCTGGCCGCGCCCGCCACGCAGGCGCAGACGCTGCGCGTGGCCCTCTCCGCCGAGACCACCTCGGCCGACCCGCACAACTACGCGCTCACGCCCAACAACACGCTGCGCCGGCACGTCTTCGAATCCCTCACCGCGCTGGACGCCGATCTGCGCGTGCAGCCCGCCCTCGCCACGCGATGGGAGCGGGAGGACGACCTCACCTGGCGCTTCCACCTGCGCGAGGGGGTACGCTTCCACAACGGCGCGCCCTTCGGCGCGGAGGATGTGGTGTTCAGCTTCTGCCGCGTGCTGAACAACGAATCCGAGGTGGTGCAGTCCTATTCCCGCCTCGTGCGGCCCATCGCCGCGCTGGAGGTGGTGGATTCGCACACGCTGCGCCTGCGCACCCGCGCGCCGGAGCCGCTGCTGCTGAACGACCTCTCGAATGTCGCCATCCTGCCCCGCACCCTTGTGGGCGGCGCGGCCATGGATTTCGCCGCCGGGGAGAAGTGCGGGCATGAGGGCGCCTGGCCCTCCGCCGCGCAGTTCAACGATGGCAGCGCCGCCATCGGCACCGGCCCCTACCGGCTGCGCAGCTACAGCCGCGCCGGCGCCATCGAGCTGGAGCGCAATGACGGGCATTGGGGGGCGAAGCCGCACTGGCAGGCGGTGCGCCTCACCCCCGTCACCGCCGCCGGGCCGCGCCTGGCCGGGCTGCTGGCCGGCGACCACGACCTGATCGAGAGCCCTGCCACCGGCGACCTGCCGCGCCTGCGCGAGAACCCCGGCTTCGCGCTCTCCACCAAGCCCACCACGCGGCTGATCTTCCTGCAGCTCGACACCGCCCGCAGTCCCAGCCCCTTCGTCAATGGCGGGCAGGGCGAGAACCCGCTGCGCGACGCGCGGGTGCGGCAGGCCCTCTCGCTCGCCATCGACCGCAAGGCGGTGCAGGAGCGGGTGATGGACGGCGTCGCCACCCCCGCCGGGCAGTACCTGCCGGAGGGCATGGCCGGCACCATCCCCGGCCTGCCCGTGCTGCCCCACGACCCCGCCCGCGCCCGTGCCCTGCTGGCCGAGGCCGGCTATCCGAACGGCTTCGCACTCACCTTCCACGCCACCAACAACCGCTACATCAACGACGCCCGGCTGGCGCAGGTGGTGGCGCAGTTCTGGCAGCGCATCGGCGTGAAGGTGGAGCTGGACGCCATGCCGAGCTCCGTCTTCTTCGGCCGGCGCGGCAAGCGGGAGTTCAGCGTCTCCATGGGCGGCTGGTCGGCCGACGCCGCCGAGACGCTGATGTTCTTCCGCTCCTGGCTGATGACCACCGACCGCGAGCGCGGCCTCGGCACCAGCAACTATGGCGGCTGGTCCGAGCCGCGCTTCGACGGCCCGGCGATGCGCGCCATGGCCACCATGGACGAGGCGGCGCGCGCCGGCCTGCTGCGCGAGGCGAGCCAGGTCGCGGTGGAGCAGATGCCCGTCATCCCGGTGCATTTCGAGAACGCCGTCTGGGCCTTCCGCAAGGGCCTCGCCTATGGCGGCCGGGTGGACCAGAGCACCTCGGCCATGGAGGTGACGGCGGCGCCGTGAGGCGCCGCGCCACCCCGCCCGCCTTGTCTCCGCAGCCTCAGGATACCGACATGCCGTTTCAGGACACCCTCGCCCAGGCCCTCGCCGCGCCGGGCCGCCAGGCCATCCCCTTCACCGACGCGGCGGGCGACGCCACCCGCCCGCTGGTGCTGCACACCTACCGCCCGCAGGGCTTCACGCCGGACAGCCCGGTGGTGCTGGTGCAGCACGGCATGGGCCGCAATGGCGACGAGTACCGCGACTTCTGGATCGAGGCCGCCGAGCGGCACAGCCTGCTGATCGTGGCCCCCACCTTCAGCAACGAGGCCTATCCGGGTGCCGAGCTCTACAACAACGGCCATGTGCTCGGCGCGGAGGGGCAGGTGCGGCCGCGCGCGGAATGGGGCTATGCGGTGCCGGCGCGGGTGTTCGGCCTGCTGCGCGCGGCCGGCGTCACGCGGCGGGAGAAGGCGCGGCTGTTCGGCCATTCGGCGGGTGGTCAGTTCGGCCATCGCCTGCTGGCCACCCAGCCCCATGAGGCGTTCGAGGCCGTCGCGGTCGGCAACCCCGGCTGGTACACCCTGCCGGTGCTGGAGCAGCCCTTCCCCGAGGGGCTGGGCGGCATCGGGCTGGACGAGGCGGCGCTGCGGCGCCTGCTGGCCTATCCGCTGCTGATCCTGGCCGGCGAGCAGGACACCGAGACCTCCGGCCCCAGCCTGCCCGCCCAGCCCGCCGCCGGGGCGCAGGGGCCGCACCGCTTCGCCCGCGCGCACAACTACCTCCGCGCCGGGCGCGAGGCGGCGGCGCGGCTTGGCATGGAATGCCGGTGGCAGCTCGTGGACGTGCCGCATATCGGGCATGACGGCGCCGCCATGTCCCGCGTCTGCGCCAGCCTCTGGTTCGAGGGGCGGCTGCCGGAGGCGGCGCTGCTGGCGGCGTGGGGCGGCAAGGCCGGCGCGCTCTGAGCCGGCCACCCCGCCCATAGAGGGGCGGGCGCGGGAAGCCGCGAGGGGATATGGGTGTTTGACAGATACCACCATTCTATGTGGTATATTGCTTCAAGCACCATTCCCCGAGGGGTATCGTCATGTCCAGACTCCACGTCATCCACGAGAACCCCCTCTGGCTGCCGCCGCTGGCGGAAGCCTTCGACCGGATCGGTCTGCCCTGGGCGGAGATGGACCTCTCGCGCGGCACCTTCGACCTCTCCGAACCACCGCCGGAGGGCGTATTTTACAACCGGATGAGCGCCTCCTCGCACACGCGCGGGCACCGCTACGCCGCCGAGCTGACGGCCGGCGTGCTCGCCTGGCTGGGGCGGCATGGCCGCCGCGTGGTGAACGGCTCCGCCGCGCTGGACCTGGAAGTCAGCAAGGCACGCCAGTATGCGGCGCTGGAGCAGGCCGGGCTGACCATCCCCCGCACCGTCATGGTGCAGGACGACGCCGCGGCGCTGGTCGAGGCCGCGCGCCGGCACTTCGCGCCCGGCCCGGTCATCCTGAAGCCCAACCGCGGCGGCAAAGGGCTGGGCGTGCGGCTCTTCGCCTCGGTCGAGCAACTCGCCGCGCATCTGGAGGGCGCCCCGGCCGACGAGGCGCCGGTGGATGGCATCTGGCTGCTGCAGGACTACATCCGCGCCCCGCGCCCGGTGATCACCCGCGCCGAGTTCGTCGGCGGCCGCTTCGTCTACGCGGTGGAGGTGGACACCACGGCCGGCTTCGAGCTGTGCCCGGCCGAGGTGTGCGCGGTGGGCGACGCCTTCTGCCCCGCCGCCGCCCCGGCCGCAGCCTTGGCCGCCCCGGCGCCCGCGCCGCGCTTCCGCGTGCTGCCGGAGGGCATCGAGCCGGCGCTGCGCAGCCGGCTGGAGGGCTTCCTGGCGCGCAGCGGCATCGACGTGGCGGGCATCGAGTTCATCCGCGACGAGGCCGGGCAGGTGCTGGTCTACGACGTCAACACCAACACCAACTACAATGCCGGTGCCGAGGAAGCGGCGGGCCTGGCCGGCACGCCGCGCTCCGGCCCCGGCGCCCTGGCCGCCTACCTGGCCGCCTACCTGGCCGCCGAGCTGGGCCGCAGCCAGCGCCAGGCAGCCTGAAGGCGGGCCCGGCCGCGGCCAGGCGCCCCTTCAGGGGGTGGTGGCCGCGACCGGGGCGCTGGCCTCGCCGCACAGGCCGAGGAAGGCCTCGGGCGACATCGGCCGGCCCCAGAGCCAGCCCTGGATCTCGTGGCAGCCGATGCTGCGCGCCTGCTCCAGCTCGGACTCGGTTTCCACCCCTTCCGCCACCAGCCGCAGGTCCAGCGCCTTGGCCATGGCGCCGATGGCCTGGAGGAACACCACCCCCGCCGTGTCGCGCGCCGCGTCGCGGATGAAGATGCGGTCGATCTTCAACTCGTTGATCGGCAGGTGGCGCAGGCGGGAGAGGGAGGAATAGCCCGTCCCGAAATCGTCGATCGCCACGCTGCAGCCCTGCTGCTGCAGGCTGCGCAGGTTCTCGTCCAGCAGGCCGGGACCGCCGATCAGCGCGCTTTCCGTCAGCTCGACGCCCAGCCGGTCCCCCGGCACCCCATGGCGCGCCAGCCGCGCGATGAGCGAGGCGGCCAGGTTCTGCCGGGCGAGCTGGGTGGGGGGGAAGTTCATTGACAGGCGCTGCCCCGGCGGCAGGCGGGAGAGCAGCGGCATCACCTGCTCGAAGACGAATTCCGTCAGCGGCTGGATCAGCCCCGTCTCCTCGGCCAGCGGGATGAAGTCGTTCGGCGGGATCAGCCGGCCATCCTCGCGGCGCCAGCGCACCAGCGCCTCGCCGCCGGTCAGCCGCCGCTGGAGGGCGGTGAAGCGCGGCTGGATCTCGATGAACAGCCCGCCCTGGTCCAGCGCCCGGCGCAGCCCCTGCGCGGTGGAGAAGCGGCGGGCGGCGGTGGCCCGCATGGCGCCGACGAAGCTGCGCACGCTGCCCGGGGCCCGCTGCTTGGCGTCCAGCAGGGCGATCTCGGCAGCTTCCAGCAGCCCGTCGGCGCGGGTGTCGTCCTGCGGCGCCATGGCGATGCCGATGGTCACCGGCGGCAGGCGGAAGCTGCTGTCCGGCACCCCCTCCGGCGCCGCGCCCTCCACCGAGACGGCGATGCGCCCGGCCAGGATCTGCGCCATCTCCGGCTCCGGCGTGTCGCGCAGCAGCACGGCGAAGCGGTCGGCGCCGAAGCGCGCTAGCAGGCTGTCGTGCGGTAGCACGCGGGCGATGCGCCGTGCGGCCGCGCGCAGCATCCGGTCGCCGGCGGCGAAGCCGATGGTGTTGTTCAGCGCGCTGAAATCGACGAGGTCCACCAGCAGCAGGCTGGGCCGCGTCTCCGCGCGGTCGAGCTGCTGCGCCAGCTCCTCCTTCAGGCGGCGCTGGTTCGGCAGGCCGGTCAGCTCGTCGTTGAAGGCCAGCCGCTCGATGCGCTGCTGCGCCTCGTGGATGGCGGTGTTGTCGCGGATGACGCCGATGTAGTGCGGCGTGCCGTCCAGCTCGATGCCACTGAGACGGAGATGGATGCGCAGCATCCGCCCGTCGCGGTGCCGCACGAAGCCTTCCTGCTCCATCTCACCCGGCTGCGGCGGGCCGATCTGGCGGTGCAGGTAGGGGTCGAGGGCGAAGGCGCCATCCCCGCGCTCCTGCGGGGCGGAGAGGTGGCGGATGTGGCGGCCGTGCAGCGCCTCCGCCTCCCAGCCCAGGATCTCCGCCACCTTGTGGTTGGCATAGACGATATGGCCGGATGCATCGGTCAGCACGATGCCCTCGGCGATATGGTCCACCACCGCGCGGAAGCGCTGCTCGCTCTCCGAGACGCGCAGCAGCGCCTCCTGCACCTCGGTGATGTCGCGGCCGATGGCGTGGATCTCGACCAGCCGGCCTTCCGCGTCGAAGGCGGCGATGTCGGTCCAGCGGCACCAGCCGGGGCGGCCGCCGGCGGAGCGGGCGCGCAGCGTGTAGCTGCGGAGAGGCTCGTCCGGCTTCAGCAGGGCGCGCTGGCGCAGCAACTCGGGCCGGGCCTCCGGGTCCAGCGCCTCCAGCGCCATGCGGCCGAGCAGCGTGTGCGGCGGGAAGCCGGCCGCGCGGGCGAAGGCGGCATTGACGAAGGTGAGGGTGCTGTCCGGCAGGCAGCGATAGACCAGCGCCTCCTGCGCCGAGACGGTGTCGATCAGCAGCTGCCCACCGGTCTGGTGGGCCATGCGGCGGCGGGCCATCTCGCCCGGGTCGATGCCATAGCCGACCAGCCACCGCGTCTGGCCCTCGCGCCCCGGCACCGGCACCACGGCGATGTCCCAGTCGCGCGGGCCGGTGGCGTGGGGCAGGCAGGCGGTGAGGTCGATGACCTCCTGGCTTTCCCAGGCACGGCGGAAATGCGCGCAGAGCTGCCCGGCCAGCGGCGGCGGGAACAACGCCTCGAGCGGCCGGCAGAGGATCTGCTCGGCGGTGGACGAGGCGGCATCGAGCAGCGCCGCGTTGACCTGGGCGAAGCGGAAACTCGCGGCGAAGCGCTCGGCCACGAAGGCGGGCAGAGGGCAGCGTGCCAGGAAGTGGTGAAGATCACCAAGAGGCATGGCGACACGAGGCCTGGCTGGCGAGGAACCGGGAGGGATGCGCAGGCAGCGGTGGGCCCTCTGACCGCCGCCTATCGGCCCCTTCCGCGGCTCAGAACCGCCGGGAGGAAAGGACCCGTCCTCCTATCAACTCCACGTTATGAATGGCAAGGGCGACTCTGCGCACGAGCCCTGCCGCTTGCGGAACCGCTCCGCCGGCCATGGCCGGCGGAGCGGTTCCGCGGCAGCCCGTTCAGGGCGCCCGGCTGGTCAGAGCGCCCGGTTGGCGCGCGCCACCACCGCCTCGAACAGCACCTGGCAGCCGGCCGCCGCCTCCTCCGGCAGGATGCTCTCCGCCTCGTTGTGGGAGAGGCCGTCCTTGCAGGGGGTGAAGATCATCGCCGTCGGCACGCTGCGCGCCACATAGACGGCGTCGTGCCCGGCGCCGGAGACGATCTCCCGCGTGCTGTAGCCAAGCCGCGCCGCGCCCTGGCGGACGAGGTCGACGCAGCCGGCATCGAAGGGCTGCATCCGGATGCGGAACAGCTCGGTCAGGTCCAGCGTGCAGCCATTGGCCTCGGCCAGCGCCTTCGCCTCGGCCGGGAAGGTGGCGGCCAGCCCCTCGATCTGCGCGTCGTCCGGGTGGCGGAACTCGATGGAGAAGCGCACCTCGCCCGGCACCACGTTGCGGCTGTTGGGCAGCACGTGCAGCTGGCCCACCGTGCCGCGGCCATCCTCGCCGCGCTCGCGCATCAGCGCGTCCACCCGCTCGATGACGCGCGCCGCGGCCAGCAGCGCGTCGCGCCGGGCGGAGGGGGGCGTGGTGCCGGCATGGGCGTCCTGCCCGGTGATCACCGCGTCGTACCAGACCTGCGCCTGGGCGCCGGTGACGATGCCGATCTGCTTGCCTTCGCGCTCCAGGATCGGGCCCTGCTCGATATGCAGCTCGAAATAGGCGTCGGCGGGGAAGGGCTCCGCCGGGTGCTCGCCCTTGTAGCCGATCCGCTCCAGCGCCTCGCCGACGCTGACGCCCTCCACATCCTTCAGCCCGTACACCTTCTCCAGCGAATAGATGCCGGCCCAGGCGCCGCTGCCCATCAGCGAATGGCCGAAGCGGCTGCCTTCCTCGTCGGTCCAGTTGACCAGCTCGATCGGTGCGTCGGTGGTGATATTGAGGTCGTGCAGGGTGCGCATCACCTCGAGCCCGGCGATGACGCCGAGCGCGCCGTCGAACTTGCCGCCCGAGGGCTGGCTGTCGAGATGGCTGCCCATCAGCACCGGCTTGCGGGCCGGGTCGCGCCCCTCGCGGCGGGCGAACATGTTGCCGATGGCATCGACGCGCACGGTCAGGCCCAGCGCCTCGCACCATTCGGTGAAGCGCTGGCGGCCGGCCTTGTCCACCTCCGTCAGGGTCAGCCGCTTGACGCCGCCCTTCGGCGTGGCGCCGATCTCGGCCATCGCCATCAGGCTGTCCCACAGGCGCTTGGCATCGATCCGCTGGTTGGTGCCCGACATCGGCATAATTCCCTTCATAACCGGCCGGCATCTTGCCGCCTGCCGGCCACTCTGCAAGCCTGCCGGAGCGGCACCGATGGCAGCATCGATGCCGGATGCCGCCGCGGAGAGAGACGAACCATGGCCCATGCCCTCGGCGCCCCCGGCGCCCCCGCCATCCTGCGTAATTCCGACCTCGACGCCGACGCGGTGCGGCAGGCGCGGGTGGACCTCGCCGCCTGCTTCCGCATGGCGGCGCGGCTCGGCCTGCACGAGGGGATCTGCAACCACCTCAGCGCCATGGTGCCGGGGCGGGAGGATCTGTTCCTGGTCAACCCCTATGGCCAGGCCTTCGCCGAGATCACCGCCTCCAGCCTGCTGGTCTGCGACTTCCACGGCAATGTGGTGGCGGGGCAGGGCACGCCGGAGGCGACGGCCTTCTACATCCACGCCCGGCTGCACATGAAGCACCCGCGCGCCCGTGCCGCCTTCCACACCCACATGCCCAACGCCACCGCGCTCTCCATGCTGGAGGGGCCGCCGCTGGTCTGGGCCGGGCAGACGGCGCTGAAGTTCTACGGCCGCACCGCCATCGACGAGGATTACAACGGCCTGGCGCTGGACGAGGCGGAGGGCGACCGCATCGCCGCCGCCATGGGCGAGGCGGACATCGTCTTCATGAAGAACCATGGCGTGATGGTGGTGGGCCCGACCATCGCCGAGGCATGGGACGACCTCTACTACCTGGAGCGCGCCTGCGAGGTGCAGCGCCTGGCCCTCTCCACCGGCCGCACGCTGAAGCCGGTGGCGCCCGAGCTGGCGCAGCGCACCTACGCGCAGATGCGCGAGGGCGACCGCGAGAGCGCCCGGCTGCACCTGGAGAGCATCAAGCGCATCCTGGCGCGGGAGGAACCGGGCTATCTCGCCTGAACCCGCGGGCGAGGCCGCCCGGCAGCGCCGCGCGGGCTTCCTGTGCCTGGCCGTCACCGCCCTCGGCTGGGGGCTGACCTGGCCGATCCTGAAGGCCGTCATCCAGGAGCTGCCGCCGCTCACCGCGCGCGGCCTGGGCGGGCTGCTGGCGGCGCTGGGGCTGGCGCTGCTGGCCCGCGCGCTGGGCTGGCCGCTCGCCGTGCCGGCCTCCGAGCGGCGGGCGCTGCTGGGCTTCGGGCTGCTCAATGTCAGCGCCTGGATGGGCTTCTCCACCCTCGGCCTGCTCTGGCTCGGCGCCGGCGAGGCGGCGGTGGTGGCCTACACCATGCCCGTCTGGGCGGCGATGCTGGCCTGGCCGCTGCTGGGCGAACGGCCGACGCTGCGCCGCGTGCTGGCGCTGCTGCTGGGGCTGGCCGGCGTGGCCGTGCTGATGGGCGGCGGATTGCCCGATGGACTGCCGGGAGGGGCGGGCAAGACGCCGGGGCTGCTGCTGCTGCTGGCCGCCGCGCTGTGCTTCGCGCTCGGCGCGGTGATGAGCAAGCGGCGGCCGCTGGCGCTGCACCCCGTGGCGGCGGTGGTGTGGCAGGTGGCGCTGGGCACGGTGCCGATCCTCGGCCTCTCCTTCCTGCTGGAGCGGCCGGACTGGAGCCGCCCCGGCCTCATCGGCTGGGGCGGGGTGCTCTACATGGCGGCGGTGCCGCTCTCGCTCTGCTACCTCACCTGGTTCGGCGCGCTGCGGCGGCTGCCGGCCAACACAGCGGCCATGGGCACGCTGGCCACGCCGCTGATCGGCATGTTGGCCAGCGCCGCCCTGCTGGGCGAGCCGCTGGGCTGGCGGCAGGGCGTGGCCGTGGCGCTCACCCTCTCCGGCGTGGTGCTGGCGCTGCGAGGGTGAAATTCCCGTGCCACTTCAGGAACGGTGCGCAAGACGCTGTTCCTGAAAGATTGCTACATTGAGGCCAGAAGGAAGAACCGGCGGAAGGGCAGCAGCACGGTGCCATCCGCCTGGGTGGAGTAGTGCGGGCGCAGCGCCTCGCTATAGGCGGCCAGGAAGTCGGGCCGCTCGGCTTCGTCCAGCGCGTCCAGATAGGGGCGCAGGCTGCTGCCCATGGCCCATTGCACCACCGGGTCGGCGCCCTGCAGCACATGGACGTATTCGGTGAACCACATCTCCAGCCTGGCCACCCGCGGCCGCAGCAGGTTGTAGTAGTCGCCGGCCGGCAGGATGGGCGGCGCCGAGGAGACGCCGCGCAGCCGCTCCGCCCAGCGTCCCTGACGGGCAATCTGGTCCTGCAGGGCGCGCAGCGGCGCGTCGTGCATGGCCGGCATCTGCACCGCCAGCGTGCCGCCCGGCGCCAGCGTGCCGAGCAGGCGGGGGAACAGGCCCGCATGGTCCGGCAGCCAGTGCAGCGCGGCGTTGGAGAACAACACGTCCACCGGCCCGGGCGGCGCCCAGCGGGCGATGTCGGCCTGGTGCGTGGCGAAGCCGGCCTCCGCCGCGCGGGCCAGCATGGCCGCCGAGCCATCCACGCCGGAGATGGTGGCACCCGGAAAGCGCACCGCCAGCAGCGGCAGCGCGTTGCCCGCGCCGCAGCCGAGATCGACCACCTGCACCGCGCCCGGATGGTCCAGCCGGGCGATCAGGTCGATGGCGGGGCGCAGGCGCTCGTCGGAGAAGCGGAGATACTGGGTGGGGTCCCACCCCTCGCGGTCACCGTTCATCGCAGGGTCCTGTCGAAGTGCCGTTTCACCAGCAGCAGGCCATAGGCGATCGCACCGATGAAGAGGGCGATGCCGATATGCTGGGTGGTGATCAGCGGCGTGTTGCTGCGGGCGATCAACAGCCCCATCAGGGCCAGGATGGCCACCCCGACGAGGCGCATGACGTCACTGAAGATCATCCACTAACTCCTTGATCTTCAAAAATGTCTCGAAGGGAGGGCGGGCCGGGGAAACCCCCGGTCCCGGCACCGTGGTTCAGGCCGCCGACCACCCGCCATCGATCGATAGCGCCGCGCCGTTGATGCTGCCGCTGTCCGGTCCGCAGACATAGAGCGCCATGCGCGCCACTTCCTCCACCTCAACCCAGCGCTTGCTGGGCTGCTTGGCGAAGAGGTGGTCGTTCAGGGCGGCCTCCTCGCTGATGCCGTTCTTCTCGGCCAGGGCGCCGACCTGCTTCTCGGCCAGCGGCGTGCGGACGAAGCCGGGGCAGATGGCGTTGCAGGTGACGCCGCCACGGGCGATCTCCAGCGCCACCGTCTTGGTCATGCCCACCACCCCGTGCTTGGCCGCCACATAGGCCACCTTCTCCGGCGAGGCGACGAGGCCGTGGATGGAGGCGATGTTGACGATGCGGCCCCAGCCGCGCGCCTTCATCCCCGGCAGCAGCGCCTTGATGGTGTGGAAATTGGCCGAGAGGTTGATCGCGATGATCGCGTTCCACTTGTCGTCCGGGAAGTCCTCCACCGGGCTGGTGAACTGTATGCCGGCATTGTTCACCAGGATGTCCACCTGGCCGAGCACCTTCTCCGCCTCGGCGCACATGGCGCGGAGCTGGGCGGGGTCGGACAGGTCGGCGGGCGAATGCTCGGGCTCGGGGCCGTTGCCGGCCTTGGCCACGGCGCGCCGGGCGTTGGCGATGTCCTCGGCGCTGCCGAAGCCGTTCAGCATGACGCGCGCGCCCGCCGCCGCCAGCATCGTGGCGATGCCGAGGCCGATGCCGCTGGTGGAGCCGGTGATCAGGGCGGTGCGCCCGGCGAGGGTCTGTTCCATGCGAGAGGCTTTCCTGTTCCTGTGGCGGAGGGTGAGCGGCGGAGGCGGCGCCGGGCGGTCAGCGCAGGCGCGCGGCCAGCCCCGACCAGAGGCGGGCGAGGCCGCCCGCCGGCTGCGGGGTGGAGACCATCGCGGCGGCACGCCGGGCGGCCTCCGCGCGGGTGGCGTGGGGCAGCATGGCCTCGGCCAGGGCGGAGAGGGGCAGCTTCCGCCCCATCATCAGCCCCAGCACCGCCGCCACCTCGCCCGCGCCGGCGCCGACGATGCCGGCGCCGAGCAGGCGGCCCGACCCGTCCAGCACCAGCTTCACCTGGCCCTCGGTGTCGCCCTCGGCGATGGCGCGGGGATTCTGGGCGAAGGGCTGGCGGGCCACCTGCACGGCATGGCCGGCGGCGCGCGCCTCCGTCTCGGTCATGCCCAGCTGCGCCAGCTCTGGCGCGGTGCGGACGAGGCGGGGGAGGGCGGCGTAGTCCAGCCGCGCCGGCAGGCGGTGCAGCATGCCGCGGGCGACCACGCGCGCGTGCTGGGCGGCGGCGTGGGTGAGGCCGCACGGCCCCAGCCCCTCGGGGTCGGCCACCGCGCCGGCGGCCCAGATCCGGCGGTTGTCCGGGCTGCGCAGGTCCCGCCCAACCGCCACGCCGCGCGGCGTGGCCCGCAGGCCGCCCGCGGCGAGGTCGAGCGCCGCCAGGCGCGGCGCATGGCCCATGGCGAAGAAGATGTGCGAGCCGCGCACCAGCGCGCCATTGTCCAGCCGCAGCGCCACGCCGTCCGGGGTGCGCTCGGCGTCCACGACATGGCTGTTCTCCAGCACCTCCACCCCGTCGCGCCGCAGCGCCTCCCGCACCGCCAGGCGCAGCTCGGGGTCCTCTTCGGCGAGGATGTTGGGGCGCAGCTCGATCAGGGTGACGCGGCAGCCGAGGCAGGCATGGGCCTGCGCTATCTCCACCCCCACCGTGCCGCCGCCCAGCACCAGCAGGTGGCGCGGCGCCTCCTCCAGCGCGAGCAGCGTCTCGCTGGTCAGCCAGGGCAGGTTCACCAGCCCCGGCAGGTCCGGCACCACCGGCGCCGTGCCGGTGGCGATGACGGCGCGGCGGAACCCGTAGGTGCGTCCGGCCGCCTCGATCCGGTCGGGCGCGATGAAATGCGCGCTGGCCCGCACCACCGTGACGCCCTGGCTCTCCAGCCGCTCGCCCGATTCCTGCGGCGCCGCCTGCGCGATGGCCTGCCGCACATGCCGCCGCACGCCCTGCCAGTCCACCCGGACGCCCTCCGCATGGATGCCCAGGGCGCCGCCGCTGCGCGCCTCGGCGGCGCGGCGGGCGGCGGCCAGCAGCGCCTGGGCGGGCACGCCGCCGGTGTTCAGGCACGCCCCGCCCATGCGATCGCGCTCGAACAGCACCACGTTGCGGCCGAGCGAGGCGGCGATGGCGGCCACCGAGAGGCCGGCGGCGCCGGCGCCGATGATCGCCACGTCATGGTCGGGCATGTCGGTCTCTGCTCCTCGTCTGGAAATGGGCACCCGCGCCCGGGGCGGCGCGAATCCGGGCGCCGCGCCAGGATGCGCGGCCCGCGGCGTACCGCAAGCGCCCCCGCCCTGGCGAGGGCGGCCCGGAGCGGCGCCCGGGGCGCAGCGCCAGGCCTGCGGCGGAGGGCGGGGAGGCGGGTTGCGGGAGCATGTCGCGGCACAGATGGGGCCAGCGCCGCCCCGCCGGAAGGGCCGTGCGGAGCCGAGAGCGGTTGACGGGACGCGATGCGCCTCCCTATACGTCGCCACCTTCGCCGGCCGCCCCTGCGGGACGTCCGGCCTGTGCCGCAGCGGTCCTGGGAAGGGCGGCGCGGATCTGACCCTGACCAGTGGAGTAGCGCGTCGTGAAGCGTACCTATCAGCCCTCGAAGCTCGTCCGGAAGCGCCGGCATGGTTTCCGCGCCCGCATGGAGACGGTGGGCGGCCGCAACGTGCTGGCCAACCGCCGCGCCAAGGGCCGCAAGAAGCTCTCCGCCTGAGCGGCGGCGCACCCCGCGCAGCCTAGCCCATGGCCTCGCCGCCCCGACTCAAGCGGCGGCGCGAATTCCTTCGCGTCGCCGGCAAGGGCAGCCGCGCCGCAAGGCCGAGCCTGGTGTTGCAGGCCCTGCCGGGAACGGCGGGGCCGCTTCGCGTTGGCTTCACCGCCACCAAGAAGCTGGGCAACGCCGTGGTGCGCAACCGCGCCAAGCGCCGCCTGCGCGAGGCCGCCCGGCTGACCCTGGGCCGCGACGCGCCGGAAGGGTGGGACCTCGTGCTGATCGGGCGCGACGGCACCGCCGGGCGGCGCTTCGCGCTGCTGCTGGCCGACCTGCGTGGCGCGCTGCGCCAGGCCGGCGTCCTGAAGCCATGAACCGGTTGGCCGGCCACCGCCGCGCCAGCCCGGCCGCCTGGGTGCTGAAGGGCGCGGTGCGCACCTACCAGCTTACCCTGCGCGGGGTGATCGGCAGCCATTGCCGGTTCTACCCGCATTGCAGCGCCTATGCGATCGAGGCGCTGGACATCCACGGCGCGGCGCGCGGCAGCTGGCTTGCCGCGCGGCGTATCCTGCGCTGCCACCCCTGGCATCCCGGCGGCTACGACCCGGTGCCAGCGGTGACGGCGCCGGACGCGACCGAGCCGGCGCCCGACACGGCGCCGCCCCCATGCCCGCCGCCCCGCGCGGTGGCCCACACCAAGGCCTGACGGCACGGATCCGATGGACCAGAAGCGACTCTTCGCGGCGATTGCGATTTCGATCGGCATCCTGCTCGCCTTCGACCTCTGGAAGCGCGAAACCACCCCGCCGCCCGCCGATGCGCCGGCCGCGGTCTCGCAGCAGGCACCCGTGCCCGCCGCGCCGGTTGCGCCCAGCAGCCCCGGCAGCACGGATGCCCAAGCGGCCGCGCAGGCCAACCGCCCGGCGCCCGAGCGGCTGCGCATCGACAGCCCGCGCCTCTCCGGCAGCCTGCTGCTGCGCGGCGCGCGGCTCGACGACCTGGTGCTGAAGGACTACCGCGAGACGGTGGCCCCCGGCTCGCCGCTGGTGCGCATGTTTGCGCCGCGCGAGGAGCTGCAGCCCTATTTCGCCCAGTGGGGCTGGTCGGCCGCCGATGGCCGCACCCGCGTGCCGGATGGCGATACGGACTGGACGGCGAGCGGCGGCCCGCTGGCGCCCGACAGCCCGGTGACGCTCTCCTGGGAGAACGGCCAGGGCCAGACCTTCCAGATCGTGCTGAGCCTGGACCGGAACTTCATGTTCCAGGCCGAGCAGCGCGTGGTGAACAACGCCGCCGAGCCGGTGCAGGTGCTGCCCTGGGCGCGCGTGCGCCGCGAGACGACGCCCCGCACGGAAGGCTTCTACATCCTGCATGAGGGCTTCGTCGGCGTGCTGAACGGCCGCCTGAACGAGCAGACCTACAGCTCCGCCAAGGAAGATGCCAACCGCGGCATCGCGCTCGAGCAGGAGACCACCGGCGGCTGGGCCGGCTTCACCGACAAGTACTGGCTCTCCGCCATCGCGCCGGTGGACACGGCGCAGCCGATGCGCGCCGCCTGGCGCCATGTGGCGGAAGGCGGGCAGGACCGCTGGCAGGTGGATTTCGCGCCGCCGTCGCCGCTCACGGTCGCGCCCGGTGCCACCGGCAGCCTGGCCACCCGGGTGTTCGCCGGCGCCAAGGAAGTGCATCTGCTGGATGCCTACCAGGACAATCTGGGCATCACGAACTTCGACAAGGCGATCGACTTCGGCTGGTTCTATTTCATGACCAAGCCGTTCTTCTACGCCCTTGATTTCCTGTTCAAGATGTTCGGCAATTTCGGTGTCGCCATCCTGGTGTTCACCGTGGCGCTGAAGCTGCTCTTCTTCCCGCTGGCCAACAAGGCCTACAAGTCCATGGCGCGGATGAAGGTGCTGACGCCGAAGATGACGGAGATCCGGGAGCGCTACAAGGACGACCCGGCCAAGGCGCAGCAGGAGATGATGGCGCTGTACCGGACGGAGAAGGTGAACCCCGCCTCCGGCTGCCTGCCCATCCTGATCCAGATCCCGGTCTTCTTCGCGCTCTACAAGGTGCTGTTCGTCACCATCGAGATGCGGCACGCGCCCTTCTTCGGCTGGATCCGCGACCTCTCGGCGCCGGACCCGACGAACCTGTTCAACCTGTTCGGGCTGATCCCGTGGGACCCGCCGGCGATGCTGCACATGCCGGTCTGGGCCATCATCATGGGCATCACCATGTTCGTGCAGCAGAAGCTGAACCCGACGCCGCCGGACCCGATCCAGGCCAAGATCTTCACCTGGATGCCGGTGATCTTCACCTTCATGCTGGCCAGCTTCCCGGCCGGGCTGGTCATCTACTGGTCCTGGAACAACCTGCTCTCGGTGGCGCAGCAATGGTACATCATGCGGCATGAGCGGGCGGCGCGGCGCCAGGAGAAGGCGCTCGCGAAGTCCGGCGCGAAGGCCAAGGGGTGAGCCCGGGCCTTCTGGAGGCGCGCGACGACGAGGAGCGCGCCGCCCTCATCGAGGCGGGGCGGCTGCTGTTCTGCCGCCCCTGCGAGTTCTACTTCGCCAGCCAGAAGCTCGAGCAGCTGCCCGAGGCCCGGCTGCCGGAGGTGGCCTTCTGCGGCCGCTCCAACGTGGGCAAGTCGTCGCTGGTGAACGCGCTGACCGGGCAGAACAGCCTGGCGCGCGTCTCCGGCACGCCGGGGCGCACCAAGCAGCTCAACTTCTTCGACCTGGGCGGCCGCCTCGCGCTCGTGGACATGCCGGGCTATGGCTACGCCCAGGCCTCCCGCAGCGTGAAGGAGGACTGGCAGGGGCTGATGTTCGAATACCTGCGCGGCCGGCCCAACCTGCGCCGCGTGGTGCTGCTGCTCGATGCCCGCATCGAGACCAAGGCCTCCGACCGCGCGGCGATGGAGCTGCTGACCGACGCCGCCGTCACCTTCCAGATCGTGCTGACCAAGGCGGACAGCGCCAAGCCCTACTGGCTGCGCCAGCGGCAGGAGGAGGCGGCGGCGCTGGTGAAGGAGCACACCGCCGCGCATCCGCTCGTCATCACCACCAGCAGCGAGACGGGCGAGGGCATCCCCGAGCTGCGCGCCGAGCTGACGGCGCTGGCCGCGCCGGCCTGAGCCGGGCCGCCCGGGGGCGGGGCGCCGGAGGGTGCCCCTTGACCCTCCGCCCACGCTTCCGTAAGGCGGGCCACCCACGGGACCGGACGAGCCAAGGCCATGACCGAAGAAGCGCGCAGCCAGATGGAACTCCTCGCGGAGGCGCTGCCGCTGCTGAAGCGATACGACGACCAGACCATTGTGGTGAAGTATGGCGGCCACGCCATGGGCGAGACCGCGGCGGCCGACCGCTTCGGCCGCGACATCGCGCTGCTGGAGCAGGTGGGCGTGAACCCCGTGGTGGTGCATGGCGGCGGCCCGCAGATCAACGCCATGCTGAAGCGCCTCAACGTGCAGTCCGAGTTCGTCAACGGCCTGCGCGTGACCGATGGCAATGTCGTGGACGTGGTCGAGATGGTGCTCTCCGGCACCGTCAACAAGCAGGTGGCGGATTGCATCACCCGCGCCGGGGCCATGGCGGTGGGCATCTCCGGCAAGGATGGCGGGCTGATCCGCGCGAAGAAGCTCACCCGCACCTATATCGACCCCGAGAGCAACATCGAGAAGGTGCTGGATCTCGGCTTCGTCGGCGAGCCGGAGCATGTGGACCCGCATGTGCTGGAGCTGCTGATCGGCGCGCAGATCGTGCCGGTGGTGGCACCGGTCGGGGTGGGGCCGGATGGCCAGACCTACAACATCAACGCCGACACGGCGGCCGGCGCCATCGCCGGCGCGCTGAACGCCTCCCGCCTGCTGATGCTGACGGATGTGGCCGGCGTGCTGGACGAGACCAAGACGCTGATCCCCGAGATGAGCGTGGCCGAGGCGCGCGCCGGCATCGCCGCCGGCTGGATCTCGGGCGGCATGATCCCGAAGATCGAGACCTGCATCTACGCCATCGAGAAGGGGGTGAAGGGCGCGGTGATCGTCGATGGCCGGGTGCCGCATGCCGTGCTGATCGAACTGTTCACCGAGGGCGGCGCCGGCACCCTGATCCGCCCCTGAGCGGACAGGAAAAAGGCGGGGGCGCGGGGGAATTCCTTCTCCCGCCCGTTTCCTGGCGCCGTTGACAGGATGCAGCCCCCCTAGGATACCCGCCGGACGTCTTGTTCACGCGCCGACCGACCGGGGTAGACCGACCATGGACCTTTCCGCCACCATCGCCGCGCTGTGGGAGCGCCGCGCCGAGCTTTCCCCCGCCACGAAGGGCGCGGATCGCGACGCGGTCGAATCCGCGCTGGCGCTGCTCGATTCCGGCCAGGCGCGCGTGGCCGAGCCGGACGGGCAGGGCGGCTGGCGCGTCAACCAGTGGCTGAAGCAGGCGGTGCTGCTCTCCTTCCGGCTGGAGGACAGCGCGCCGATGGGCGTCGGCATGACGGCCTATGACAAGGTGCCGCTGAAGTTCCAGGGCTGGGGCGACAACCAGTTCCGCGCCGCCGGCTTCCGCGCCGTGCCCGGCGCCGTGGTGCGACGCTCGGCCTATATCGCCCGCGGCGTGGTGCTGATGCCCTCCTTCGTGAACCTCGGCGCCTATGTCGACGAGAACACGATGGTGGACACCTGGGCCACCATCGGCTCCTGCGCCCAGATCGGCAGGAACTGCCACATCTCCGGCGGCGCCGGCATCGGCGGCGTGCTGGAGCCGCTGCAGGCCAACCCGGTGGTGATCGGCGACAACTGCTTCGTCGGCGCCCGCTCCGAGGTGGCCGAGGGTGTCATCGTCGGCGAGGGCAGCGTGCTGTCCATGGGCGTGTTCCTCGGCGCCTCCACCAAGATCGTCGACCGCGCCACGGGCGAGGTGTTCATGGGCCAGGTGCCGCCCTATTCGGTGGTGGTGCCGGGCAGCCTGCCGGGCCGCCCGCTGCCGGACGGCACGCCGGGCCCCAGCCTCTACTGCGCCGTCATCGTCAAGCGCGTGGACGCGCAGACGCGCAGCAAGACCTCGATCAACGAGTTGCTGCGCGACTGAGGCCGGCCATGGACCCGCTTCCGCTCCTGCAGGACCTGATCCGCTGCCCCAGCGTCACGCCGGCGGAGGGCGGGGCGCTCGGGGTGCTGGAGGCGGCGCTCGTGCCGCTCGGCTTCACCTGCACCCGGCTGCGCTTTGGCCCGGCCGAGGGCGGGAAGGGCGAGGCGGTGGAGAACCTCTTCGCCCGGCGCGGCAGCGGCGCGCCGCATCTCTGCTTCGCCGGCCATACCGACGTGGTGCCGCCCGGCGACCCGGCGCTCTGGACCACCGACCCCTTCGGCGCCGAGCTGCGCGACGGTTTGGTGATGGGCCGCGGCGCCACCGACATGAAGGGCGGCATCGCCGCCTGGATCGCCGCCATCGCCAGCCTGCCGCGCGAGCTGCCCGGCAGCCTCTCCCTGCTGATCACCGGCGACGAGGAAGGCCCCGCCCATTACGGCACGGTGAAGGTGCTGGAATGGATGGCGGAGCACGGCCACACGCCGGACATGTGCCTCGTCGGCGAGCCCACCAGCCGCGCGGTGCTGGGCGACACCATCAAGATCGGCCGGCGCGGCAGCATGAACGCGGCGATCACGGTGCAGGGCACGCAGGGCCACAGCGCCTACCCGCAACGCGCCGACAACCCGGTGCACCGGCTGGTGCGGGTGCTGCACCGGCTGACGGCGCAGCCGCTGGACGAGGGGAGCGAGTGGTTCGAGCCCTCCACCCTGCAGGTCACCAGCGTCGATGTCGGCAACCCGGCGACCAACGTCATCCCCGGCGCGGCGCGGGCGCGGCTGAACATCCGCTTCAACGACCGCCACAGCAGCGCCTCGCTGACCGAGGCGCTGCACGCCGCGCTGCGCGCCGAGGAGGCGCGCTACGCGCTCGAGGTCTCCTGCTCGGGCGAGAGCTTCCTCACCGCGCCCGGCCCCTTCGTCGCGGCCCTGGTGGCGGCCGTGCGGGAGGCGGCGGGGGTGGAGCCGAGGCTCGACACGGGGGGCGGCACCTCCGATGCCCGCTTCGTCGCCCGCTACTGCCCGGTGGCCGAGCTGGGCGCGGTCGGCGCCACCATGCACAAGGCCGATGAATCGACGCCGGTCGAGGAGCTGCGCCAGCTTTCCCGCCTCTACGCTGCCGTGATCCGCGCGCTGCTCGGCGTGGAGCGGGCGGTCTGACGCCGGCCGAGCGCCTGGGCGAGATCCTGTGCGGCCTGCGCGGCGCGCTGGATCTGGCGCGCGGCAGGCCGGAGGCGCTGCGGTGGTTCCCCACCACGCCCGCGGGGGCGCTGCGTTCCTTCTGGGCGGCGGCGGTGTGCCTGCCGGTCTTCCTGCTGCTGCGCCTGCTGCTGGAGCCGTTGATGCTGCTCACCCCGCGGGGCGTGGCGGCGGAGGGAATCGGCTACGTCCTCGCCTGGGCCGGCTATGCGCTGCTGTCCAGGCCCCTGGTGCGGATGCTGGGGCGCGGCGCCGAATGGCCGCGCTTCCTGGCGGCGTGGAACTGGGCCACGGCCTTCCAGTACGCGCTGGTGCTGCTGCTCAGCCTGCTGGCGCTGCCATTGCCGGAGCCGGCGCAGGATCTGCTGAGCCTCTTCATCATCGGCTACACGCTGTGGCTGGAATGGTTCGTGGCCCGCCTGGCGCTGCATCTGCCGGGGCTGCCCGCGACGATCCTGGTCCTGCTCGATCTCGCCCTCAGCCTGTGCGTGACCACCCTGGTGGTGGGGCTTTCCTATCCGGGATAACCTCCCCTGGTTGTATTCGGTCCGCGACAATGCTCGCGACTTCGCGCATCTGTGCTATAGTTTCCGGCAAGCGCCGGCCGCGCGGAACCTGGAGCTCGACGCAGATTTTCCGCACGGATGGCACGATGGTCCTGCCCTGCCAGACAGGGCGGAACCGTCCCGAGGAGACAAGGCAGTGCTGGAAGGGCAGACGCCACGGTCGGGGACTGCGGAGTGGCCTCGCTTGCCGTGGCGTTGGCCTTCTTTCATCCGGTGCGTGGAGATAATGCCGGCATGAGTGCGCGTATTCTGGTCGTTGACGACATTGCCGCCAATCTCCGCCTGCTCGAGGCGCGGCTGAACGCAGAATATTACGAGGTCGCACTGGCATCCTCGGGGCCGGAGGCCCTCCGCCGCGCCGAGGACTGGCTGCCGGACGTCATCCTGCTTGACGTGATGATGCCGGGCATGGACGGGTATGAGGTCTGCCGCCGGCTCAAGGCCAATTCGGTCACGGCGCATATCCCGGTGGTGATGGTGACCGCCCTGGTGGACCCGGCGGAGCGTGTCCGCGGCCTGGAGGCGGGGGCGGACGACTTCCTCTCCAAGCCGGTGGACCACGCCACGCTGTTCGCGCGCCTGCGGGCGCTGCTGCGGGTGAAGCAGGTGCTGGACGCTTTCCGCCTGCGCGCCGAGACGGCGAACGACCTGGGCTTCGAGCCGCAGCCGCGCCCCTCGGACGACATCGCCGGCGCCGTGGTGCTGCTGGCCACCGACGACCCCAACGAGGCGGAACTGATCGGCGAGGTACTGACCGCCGCCGCGGTGAGCCTGCACCAGGCGCGGGACAGCGCCGAGGCCTGGACCATGCTGGGGCAGGGCGGCTTCGACGTGGCGCTGCTCAGCCTCTCGCTGGAAGGCGATTCCGGGCTGCGCCTGGCCTCCCGCCTGCGCGCGCAGGCCTCGACGCGCGACCTGCCGGTGATGCTCATCGCCGATGCCGACCAGCGGGCGCAGCTGCTGCGCGGCTTCGACCTCGGCGCCAACGACCATGTGTTCCGCCCCGTGGACCCGAACGAACTGCGCGCGCGGCTGCGCAACCAGGTGCGCCGCAAGCGCTACCAGGAGCGGCTGCGCGCCGACCTGGACCGCTCCCTGGAGCTGGCGGTGACGGACAGCCTGACCGGGCTGCGCAACCGCCGCTACATCACCCGCCACCTGGAAGGGCTGCTGCGCGGCGGCCAGACGGCGCTGCTGCTGCTCGACGTCGACCGCTTCAAGGCGGTGAACGATACCTATGGCCACGCGGCGGGCGATGTCGTGCTGAAGGTGGTCGCGCGGCGGATGAAGGAGCATCTGCGCGCCGTGGACGTGCTGGCCCGGTTCGGCGGCGAGGAGTTCGTCGTCGCCATGGCCAGCGCCACCGAGGAGGAGGCGATGCAGGTGGCCGAGCGGCTGCGCGCCGCGATATCCGAGGAGACGGTGCTGCTGGAGAACGGGATGTCCCTGCGCGTCACCGTCAGCATCGGGGTGGCGCTGGCGCTGCCGGGGGAGGATTTGCCGCGGCTGACCGCCGCCGCCGACGCGGCGCTCTACCGCGCCAAGGCGAATGGACGGGACCGGGTGGAACTGGCCAAGGGCGAGGACCACCACGCCTGCGATATCGGCGCCGCCTGACGGCGCCAGGGCAGGGGCCGCCCAAAGCAGCAAGGCCGCGCCCGGAGCCGGACGCGGCCTTGCCTCTATTCATCGGTCACCCGGCCCGAGGCAAGGCGCCCCGGGCCAGGGCGGACTTACTTGATCTTGGACTCGCGGAATGCGACGTGCTTGCGGGCGACGGGATCGTACTTCCGCATCTCCATCTTGCCCGTCGTGTTGCGGGTGTTCTTCTTGGTCACATAGAAGTAGCCGGTGTCAGCGGTGCTGACGAGCTTGATCAGGATGGTGTTCGACTTGGCCATGACGATCTTCCGTGGGCGCGGGGCGCACCGCTAGCAGGGGCGCCATCCGCCGGGCGGCACGTGGCCGCGCGCCCGGGTGCGACGCGAGAGGCCGCAACCTAGCCATCTGGCCGCGCCAGTCAAGAGGAAGGTGGGATTCGGCGCCCGCCCCGGCGCCGGCTCAGGGGTCCAGGGGCTCAGGGGTTGAGGGCGGTGCGGTAGGCGGCGGGGTTGTCGATCAGCGCGCGGGCGGCCTGCTGGTCCAGGTCGCGCTCCTCGGCCGGCGGGCAGGCGGCGCGCAGCGCCACCACCTCACTGGCCGGCACGGGGGCACGGGCGCGGCGGGCGCGGTCCAGCACCGGCTGCATGGGCGAGGCGCCCTGGCCAAGCTGCTGCAGCGCCTGCTGGGTGGCTTCCAGGCCCAGGCTGGTGCACAGCGCCGGAATCACCCCCAGCCCCTGCACCGGCCAGCCCAGCGGCGCCAGCACGCGCGACCAGGAGATCAGCACCTCCGCCCCGTTCGGCAGCGGCACCACGATCTGGATCAGCCCCTTGCCCAGCGTGGCGCTGCCCACCACCACGGCACGCCCGCGGTCGCCCAGCGCGGCGGCCACGATCTCGGCGGCCGAGGCGGTGCGGCCATCCACCAGCACCACCACGGGGCGGGATTGCGCCAGGTCGCTGCCGCCGGCCTGCCACACCCGGCGGGCATCGGGGTGGCGCCCGGCGCTCTGCGCCACCACGCCGCTGTTGAGGAAGGCGTCGGCCACGCCCATCGCCTGGGTCAGGATGCCGCCACGGTTGCCGCGCAGGTCCAGCACCACGCCGCGCGGCGGGCCCGGCGCCGCGAAGGCGTTGTTCAGCGCCTCGGCCAGCTGCTCGGTGGTGACGGCGGAGAAGACGCTGATGCGGGCCCACAGGATGCCGTCCAGCACATCGGTGCGCAGGCTGCGCAGCACCTCGCTCGGGCGGCGCAGCACCAGGGTCAGGCGCTGGTTGCCCCGCCGCAGGCTGAGCCGCACCTGCGTGTCGGGCGGCCCCTCCAGCAGCTCCGCGGCCTGGGTGATGCGCCGGGCGGAGACGGGAATGCCGTCGATCGCCAGCAGCGTGTCGCCCTCGCGCAGCCCGGCGCGGCGCGCCTCCCCCTCCGCCTCCAGCGCGGCGACGACGACGCTGCCGCGCGGCCCGCTGGCCACCCGCAGCCCGAGGCCGGACTGGCCCACCCGACGTTGCCGCGCCTCCCAGGCTTCCTCGGCGGTGATGTAGCGGCTGTAGGGGTCGAGGTGGTTGAACACCTCGTCGAACCCCGCCTGGATCAGCCGCTCCATCCCGGTGCGGCGCAGCTGCGGCGAATGCGCCCAGGCCTGGGCGTAAAGGCGGGAGAGGGTTTCCCCGAGCTGCTCGGCCGGTTCGCGCGCGGCCAGGTCGGGCCGCCCCTGCGGCGCCAGGGCCGAGCTGGGCAGCGGCGCCTCGGCCAGCAGGGCGCCGCCCAGATACAGCCGCAGCAGCCCGCCCTGCACCTCGGCGGTGAGGCCGGTATCCACCGCCCCCAGCCCGCGCAGCGACCACAGCGCCATCTCCTCCGGCGCCGCGACCTCCAGGTGGCGTTCGATGATGGCCTCGAACGCCTCCCGCAGCACCACGCGGGTCAGGCTGCGGGAGAAGCCGGTCTCGGCCTGGGCCAGGGCGAGGCCGGGCGCCAGCGGCCCGGCCAGCAACAGGGCGAGGGCCAGCAGCCGCGCCAGCATCCGGGCGTGGAGGGCGGTGGCCCGCCCGTGGCATGGCAGGGGCGGGGTGGCGATGGCTAGCGCGGCCTGGCTCCGCGCGCCGGCGGCTTGCCGGGGGTGCCCTTGGGCGGCCCGCGCCGGATGCGGCTGCGGCGGGCGCCCGGCACCGGCGGGGTGGCACCGAGCAGCTCGAACACCAGGCCGCCGGTCAGCGGCGTCGCCTCGGCCAGGCGCACCTCCACGGGCTGTCCCAGGCTGAAGGACAGGCGCGTGTGGCGGCCGGAAAGCCGGCGCGCGGCTTCCTCGTAGGTCCATTGATCGTCCGGCAGGGATGAGGACGGCACGAGTCCCCCCGCGCCGTTCTCCGTGAGCGTGACGAACAGGCCGAAGCGTGTCACCCCCGAAATCCGCGCCTCGAACATGCCGCCGACGCGGGACGCCATGTGCAGCGTCAGGTAGCGCTCCACCGCCTCGCGCTCGGCGGCGGCGGCGCGGCGCTCGGTACGGGTGATGTGCTCCGCCGTGTCTGGCAGGCGGGCCGTCTCCGCCTCCTCCAGCCCGCCCTCGCCGAGCTTCAGGCCACGCACCAGGGCGCGGTGGACGACGAGATCGGCATAGCGGCGGATCGGGCTGGTGAAATGCGCGTAGCGGGCGAGCGCCAGGCCGAAATGCCCGGCATTGTCCGGCGCGTACTCGGCCTGGGACTGGGCGCGCAGCACCGTCTCGTGCACCAGCCGTGCCTCGGGCCGCTCCGCCACCTGATCGAGCAGGCGGGCGAAGTCGCGCGGGTGGATGCGGTCGGAAGCGGGCAGGCCCAGCTCCATGGCCTCGAGGAACTGGCGCAGCGCCTCCAGCTTCTCGTCGGAGGGGCGCTCATGCACGCGGTAGAGCAGGGGCTGGTGGCGGCGCTCCAGCTCCTCCGCCGCGCAGACATTGGCGGCCACCATGAATTCCTCGATCAGCCGGTGGGAATCGAGGCGCTGGCGCGGCACCACGTCGCGCACCATGCCATCCCCGGCCAGCAGCACGCGGCGCTCGGGCAGGTCGAGGTCCAGCGTGCCGCGCCGCTCACGCGCCGCCGCCAGGGCGGCGTAGGCGCCATACAGCGCGTCGATCTCGGCCATGGGCAGGGCGGCGTCGGCGGCCGTCCGGCTGGCCTGCACCTGCTCGTAGGTGAGGCGGGCGAGGGAGCGCATCAGCCCGCGGCCGAAGCGGTGGCCGGTCTTCTGGCCCTGGGCGTCGAAGGTCATCTCGACGAAGAGGCAGCCGCGCTCCTCGCCCGGGCGCAGGCTGCACAGCCCGTTGGAGAGCGCCTCGGGCAGCATCGGCACGACGCGGTCGGGGAAATAGACGCTGTTGCCGCGCTCCCAGGCGGCGCCGTCGAGCGCGCTGCCGGGGCGGACGTAGTGCGCCACATCGGCGATGGCCACCACCACGCGCCAGCCGCCGCCCTCGGCGGTGGCCCAGACGGCGTCGTCGAAATCCCGCGCATCCTCGCCGTCGATCGTCACCAGCGGCAGCGCGCGCAGGTCCTCGCGGCCTTCCGCGCCCACGGGGCGGGCGCGTTCCGCCTCGGCCAACGCGCCGGGCGGGAACGCCTCCGGGATGCGGTGGGCGTGGATGCAGAGCATCGAGACGGCGCGTGGCGCGTCGAGCGGCCCCAGCCGCTCGGTCACCCGCGCCGGGCGCAGGCCGAGCGGGCTGCCGGGCAGCGCCTCGGCCAGCACCAGCTCGCCGGGCTCGGCGCCCAGGCTGTCCGCGGGCGCCACGCTCCATTCCTGGCGCTGGCGGCGGTCGGTGGGCTGGATGCGCCCCTCTTGGTAGACGCCCAGGATGCGCGCCGGGCCGCCGCCGATGCGCTTGAAGGTGCGGCCCTCGTAGCGCCCGCCGCCCAGCGGCTTCACCCGCGCCAGGATGCGCTCGCCGGGGGCCAGGGCGGGCTGGCCGGGGCGCTCGGGGCGCATCAGCACGAGCGGCGGGCGGCCGCGGCCCTCCCAGCGGATCGGGCGGGCGAGGGGCTCGCCATCGGCATCGGTGCCGAACACCTCCAGCGGCACCATCTCGGGCAGGGCGCCACCCCCGGCGGGGCGGGCGCCGGCCTCGGGCACCCAGCCCTCCTCCTCCAGCGCCTTCATCAGCGCGCGCAGGGCCGGGCGCTGCTCCACGCCCAGCCCGAAATGCCGGGCGATCTCGCTCTTGCCCACGCGGCCACTTGCTTCCCGCAGGAAGCGCCGCAGCGCCTCACGCGAGGGAAGCTCAGGGCCGGGCGCCGCGTCCTCGCCCGGCACCGGTCAGGCCTTCGCCTTGGCGGCGGCCTTCTTCGCCGGAGCCTTGGCCGTGCTGGCTTTCGCCGTGCTGGCCTTCGCCGTGCCGGTCTTGGTCGTGCTGGCCTTCGCGGCGGCGGCCTTGGGCTTGGCCGCGGCCTTCTTCGCCGGCGCCTTGGGCTTCGCCTCGGCCGTGGCCTCCTCGGCGGCCGCCTTCTTCGGCGCGGCCTTCTTCGCGCCCTTCTTGGCGCCGAGCGGCGGCAGCTTCTTGCCCTTCTCGGCCAGCAGCGCCACCGCCTGGTCGAGGGTGATCTCCTCCATCGTCAGGTTGCGCGGCAGGCTCGCCACCATGCCGGCATGCTGCGCGAAGGGCCCGAAGCGGCCGCGCTTGATCTCCACCGGCTCGCCATCCTTCGGGTGCGCGCCCATGGAGCGGACCTTGGCCTTGGCATCGGCCAGCAGCGCCACGGCGCGGTTGATGCCGACGGTCAGCACGTCGTCATCCTTGTCCAGCGACTTGTAGATGCTGCCCATCTTCACATAGGGGCCGAAGCGCCCGATGGCGGCCGAGATCTCCTCGCCCGTCTCGGGGTGGAGGCCGACGATGCGCGGCAGGGCGAGCAGGGCGAGCGCCCGGTCGAGATCGAGCGAATCCGGGTCCATGCCGCGCGCCAGGCTGGCGCGCTTGGGCTTGGTCGGCTTGCCCTTGGCATCGGTGCCGCCCTCGCCTAGCTGGACGTAGAGGCCGTAGGGCCCGCGCCGCAGCGTCACCGGCGCGCCGCTCACCGGATCGGTGCCCAGCTCCTTGATGCCGCCGGCCAGCGCCGCGTCGCCTTCCGGCTCGTTGCCGGGCACGCTGAGCGGGCGGGTGTGGCGGCACTCCGGGTAGTTGGAGCAGCCGATGAAGGCGCCGTTGCGCCCGAGCCGCAGCCCGAGCCGGCCATTGCCGCAGGCCGGGCAGGCGCGCGGGTCGCCGCCATCGGCCGGGGTGGGGAAGAAGTGCGGCCCCAGCTCCTCGTCCAGCGCGTCAATCACGGCGCTGATCGTCAGGTCCTTGGTGGCGCCGATGGCGGCGTTGAAATCCTCCCAGAAGGCGCGCATCACCGCGCGCCAGTCGGCCCGCCCGCCGGAGATGTCGTCGAGCTTCTCCTCCATGCTGGCGGTGAAGTTGCTGTCCACGTAGCGCTCGAAGAAGTTCACCAAGAAGGCGGTGACCAGCCGGCCGCGGTCCTCCGGCACGAAGCGCCGCTTGTCGATCTTCACGTAGTCGCGGTCCTGCAGCGTCTGCAGGATGGAGGCGTAGGTGGAGGGGCGGCCGATGCCGAGCTCCTCCATCTTCTTCACCAGGCTGGCCTCCGAGTAGCGCGGCGGCGGCTGCGTGAAGTGCTGGTCGGCGTTCGCCGCGGTCAGCCTGGTGGGGTCCTTCTCCCGCATGGGCGGCAGGGTGCGGGTATCGTCCTCCTCGCCGGAGGTGGCGCCGGCGGGGGCGTCGTCCACATCCTCGCGGTACAGCTTCAGGAAGCCGTCGAAGGCGATGACGCTGCCGGTGGCGCGCAGCCGGGTCTGGCCGCTGGGCTCGGCCAGATCCACCGCCGTCTGGTCCAGCTCGGCGGACTGCATCTGGCTGGCCACAGCCCGCTTCCACACCAGCTCGTAGAGGCGGCGCTGCTCGGGCGTCAGGAAGCGCGCCACCTGCTCCGGCGTGCGGCGCACATCGGTGGGGCGGATCGCCTCGTGCGCCTCCTGGGCATTCTTGGCCTTGGAGGAATACTCGCGCGGCGCGGCGGGGATGTAGTCGGGGCCGAAGCTCTCCTTCACATGGTCGCGGATGGCGAACATCGCCTCCCGCGCCATCTGCACGCCATCCGTCCGCATGTAGGTGATGAGGCCGACCGTCTCGCCCTGGATGTCCACGCCCTCATAGAGCTGCTGGGCCTGGCGCATGGTCTGCTGCGCGCCGAAGCCAAGCTTGCGGGAGGCCTCCTGCTGCAGGGTGGAGGTGGTGAAGGGCGGCGGCGGGTTGCGCCGCACCCGCCGCTTCTCGACGCTGGCGACGCTGAAGCTGCCGGCCTCCACCGCGGCCTTGGCGCGGAGCGCGCGGGCCTCGTCCGGCAGGTCGAACTGCTCGAGCTTCCGCCCGTCCAGATGCGTCAGCCGGGCGGTGAAGGGGGCGGAGCTGGCGGTGAGGAAGCGGCCCTCCACCGTCCAGTACTCGCGCGCCTTGAACACCTCGATCTCGGCTTCCCGCTCGCAGATGAGGCGCAGCGCGACCGACTGCACGCGCCCGGCCGAGCGGCTGCCCGGCAGCTTGCGCCACAGCACGGGGGAGAGGGTGAAGCCCACCAGATAGTCCAGCGCGCGCCGGGCCAGGTAGGCCTCGATCAGCGGCGTGTCCAGGTCGCGCGGATGCGCCAGGGCGTGCTGCACCGCCCGCTTGGTGATCTCGTTGAAGGTGATGCGGTGCACCTGGACGCCGCGCAGCGCGCCCTTCTCCCGCAGCATCTCCTGCACGTGCCAGGAGATCGCCTCGCCCTCTCGGTCGGGGTCGGTGGCGAGGTAGAGGTTGCGGGCACCCTTCACCGCCTTGGCGATGGCGGCGACCTGCCTCTCGCCCCGGTCCTCGGCGGACCAGTCCATGGCGAAATCCTCGTCCGGCCGGACGCTGCCATCCTTGGCCGGCAGGTCGCGGACATGGCCGAAGCTCGCCAGCACCGTGAAGTCCTGGCCCAGATACTTGTTGATGGTCTTCGCCTTGGCCGGCGATTCGACGACGACGACGTCGGTCATGGCAGGTGTGCTGCGCTCTCTCTGGCCACCTGGGGCGGCGTTCTGGTCAGGCGTTGTCTCTACCGTAATCCGCTGCGGACCACGCGGTTGCCCGGCAGGGCTTCTATACGTCCCTCCAGCTCCAGATCGAGCAGGATTGCTTGCACCGCAGCAGGGGAGAGGTGGCAGCGTCGCAGCAACTCGTCAACCACAACTGGTGCTGCTCCTATTAAATCAAGGACTTGCGCCATCTCTGCGGGAAGCGCCGCGGGGTCGGGGCCGGGCGCGGCCGGGTGCGCGGGGGCGCGGGCGGGGCGGAACAGGGGGGCCGCGCGCGGCGCCTCGGGCAGATTCTCCAGCACGTCCTCCGCCCGCTCGACGAGGTGCGCGCCCTGGCGCAGCAGGTCGTTGGAGCCGGCGCAGCGCGGGCCGAGCGGGCTGCCGGGCACGGCGAACACCTCGCGCCCCGCCTCCAGCGCCAGCCGCGCCGTCATCAGCGTGCCGGAGCGGTAGGCCGCCTCCACCACCACCACGCCCAGGCTGAGGCCGGCGATGATGCGGTTGCGGCGCGGGAAGTGCCGGGCGATGGGCGCCGTGCCGAGCGGCGCCTCGGCCACCACGGCGCCGCGCTCGGCGATCAGCCCCTGCAGCTCCAGGTGCTCGGGCGGGTAGGGCACGTCCAGCCCGCCGGGAATGACGGCGATGGTGGCGCCCGCCCGCAGCGCGCCCCGGTGCGCCGCGCCGTCGATGCCACGCGCCAGGCCGGAGGTGACGGTGATGCCGGCGGCGGCCAGCGCCTCGGCCAGTTCCTCCGCCATGCGGCGGCCAAGGCCGGAGCTGTTGCGCGCCCCCACCAGCGCCACCTGCGGCGCCAGCAGCAGCGCCGGGTCCCCCACCACGGCCAGCGCCGGCGGCGCGTCCGGCAACAGCGCCAGGAGAGGGGGATAATCCTCATCGCCCAGGAACAGGAAGCGGCCGCCCATCTCGGCCACCGCCGCCATCTCCCGCGCCACGGCGGCCTCCGGCGCGGGGCGGTAGGGGGTGCCGCCGCGTGCCGGCAGGCCGGGCACCGCCGCCAGCGCGGCGGCGCCGGAGCCGTGCCGGGCCAGCAGCTTCTGGAAGGCGATGGGGCCGATCCCCTCGGTGCGCGCCAGCCGCAGCAGGGCCAGCGCCTCGGCCGCGTTCCGCGTCACTGGTTGTTCTGGCTCTTGTTCTTCTGGCCGATGCGCGGCTCGGTGCCGGCCAGCAGGCGGCGGATATTGTCCTGGTGGCGCCAGATGATCAGCAGCGCCAGCACCAGCGCGAAGCCGGCCAGCCGCAGGTCGCCCGAGAGCAGCGCCACCAGCGGCGCCGCGGCGCAGGCGGTGAGCGCCGAGGCGGAGGAGATGCGCGTCACCTTCGCCATGACGAACCACAGCACGGCGCAGGCCAGCCCCACCCACCAGGCGGCGGCGAGCAGCACGCCGGCGCCGGTGGCGACGCCCTTGCCGCCCTTGAAGCCCAGCCAGACAGGAAAGATGTGGCCCAGCAGCGCCGCCAGCCCGGCCACCAGCCCGGCATCGCGGCCCCACAGCGCGCCGAGCGCCAGCACCGGCACCACGCCCTTCAGCGCGTCCAGCAGCAGCGTCGCCGCCGCCACCTTCTTGTTGCCGGTGCGCAGCACGTTGGTGGCGCCGATGTTGCCGCTGCCGATCTGGCGGATGTCGCCGAGCCCCGCCGCGCGGGTCAGCAGCAGCCCGTAGGGCACGGAGCCGGAGAGGTAGCCGAGCAGCGCGGCGGCGAGCAGCAGGCTCATCCGAACACCCGCCGCCCGGCCTTCCAGGTGCCCAGCACCCGGCCTTCCAGCGCCCGTCCGTCGAAGGGCGAGTTCTGCGCCTTGCCGGGCAATTTGCCGGCCTCGACCTTCCAGGCCCGCTCGGGGTCGAGCAGCAGCAGGTCGGCTGGCGCGCCGCGCTCCAGCCGGCCCACCGGCAGGCCGAGCAGGGCGGCGGGGCGGCAGGTCAGCAGGGCCAGGGCCTGGAGCAGCGTCAGGTCGCCGCCATGCACGCGGGAGAGGGTGATGCCGAGCAGCGTGGCCAGCCCCGTGCCGCCGGCCGAGGCCTGGGCGAAGGGCAGGCGCTTGTCGTCGGCATCGGCCGGCTGGTGGTCGGAGGCGATGGCATCGATCGTGCCGTCGGCCAGGGCCGCCACCACGGCCAGCCGGTCCGCCTCCCGCCGCAGCGGCGGGGAGAGCTTGGCGTAGGTGCGGAAATCGCCGATCGCCGTCTCGTTCAGGTCGAAATAGGGCGGCGCGGTGTCGCAGGTGACGCGCAGCCCCTCGGCCTTGGCGGCCCGGATCAGGTCGAGCGCCGCGCCGGTGGAGACATGGGCGAAGTGGACATGGCCGCCGGTGATGCGGGCCAGCGCGATGTCGCGCGCCACCATGATGGCCTCGGCCGCGGGGGGGATGCCGGCGAGGCCGAGCCGGGTGGCCAGCTCGCCCTCGGTGGCGACGCCGCCGCGTGCCAGGGAAGGCTCCTCCGGGTGCTGCACCACGAAGCTGCCGAAGGCGCGGGCATAGGAGAGGGCGATGCGCATGGTGCGCGCGCTGCCGATGGCGTGGCGCCCGTCGCTGAAGGCGATGGCGCCGGCCTCGCGCAGCAGGCCGTATTCCGAGATCTCCTGGCCGGCGCAACCCTTGGTGGCGGCGCCATAGGGCAGGATGGAGAGGCTGCCGGTGGCCTCGCCCCGGCGCAGGATGAACTGCAGCAGGGCGGCGTCGTCCAGCGCCGGCTGGGTGTCGGGCAGGGCGCAGAGGGTGGTGATGCCGCCCGCCGCCGCCGCCAGCGCCGCGCTCTCGATGGTTTCGCGGTATTCCGCGCCGGGCTCGCCCAGGGCGGCGCGCATGTCGACCAGCCCCGGCGCCAGCACGGCGCCGCCGCAATCGACGGTCTCGGCCGCCTCCGGGTTGCCGAGCGCGCCACCATGATCGGCGATGACGCCGCGGCTGACCAGCAGGCTGCCCGGCGCGTCCAGCCCCGAGGCGGGGTCGAGCAGCCGGGCGTTGATGAACAGCGTGTCGCGGGGGGTGTCGTGCATGGGGGCGGTCACAGCCGGGCGTTCCGGCGCATGTTGCGCGAGAGGATGTCGAGCACCGCCATGCGGACGGCGACGCCCATCTCCACCTGCTCGCCGATGACGCTGCGCGCCGGGTCGTCGGCGATGGCGCTGTCGATCTCGACGCCACGGTTCATCGGGCCGGGGTGCATGACGATGGCATCGGGCCTGGCGTGCGCCAGCTTGGCGGCATCGAGCCCGTAGAAGCGGAAGAACTCGCGCGCCGAGGGCACCAGGCCGCCGGCCATGCGCTCCTTCTGCAGGCGCAGCATCATCACCACGTCGGCGTCGCGCAGGCCGGCCTTCATGTCGTGGAACACCTCGACGCCCATCCGCGCCGCCTCGGCCGGGATCAGCGTCGGCGGCCCCACCACGCGCACCCGGCAGTTCATGGCGCTGAGCAGGTGGATGTTGCTGCGCGCCACCCGGCTGTGCAGCACGTCGCCGCAGATGGCGACGGTGAGGTTCTCCAGCCGGCCCTTGCGGCGGCGGATGGTCAGCGCGTCGAGCAGCGCCTGGGTGGGGTGCTCATGCGTGCCGTCGCCGGCGTTGATCACCGCGGCATCGACCTTCTGGCTCAGCAGGGCGGGCGCGCCGGACTGCGCGTGGCGCACCACCAGCAGGTCGCAATGCATGGCGTTCAGGGTGGAGGCGGTGTCGAGCAGCGTCTCCCCCTTGTTCACGCTGGACTGGCTGACGGACATGTTGATCACGTCCGCGCCCAGCCGCTTGCCGGCCAGCTCGAAGCTGGTGCGGGTGCGGGTGCTGTCCTCGAAGAACAGGTTGATCAGCGTCTGGCCCTTGAGCAGGTCGCGCTGGGTCTTCCCGCTACGGTTGAGCAGGGCATAGGATTCCGCCAGATCCAGGAGATCGGCGATATAGGGCGGCTCCAGCCCTTGCAGGGCCAGGAGGTGCCGGTGAGGAAAGGGCAGCATGCGGGACCAGTCCGGCTAGAGGCGGGGGACCATAGCCATACGTGCGCCGCGCCGGAAGGGCCGGCCGCCACCCTCGCGCCGGCCGCAGTGCTCAGTCCGGCGCCGCCGCCTGCGGCAGGGAGAGCAGCAGGCGCAGCAATTCGCCCTGGCGGCGTGTGCCGGTCTTGGCCAGCAGCGCCTGCACCTGGCTCCGCACCGTGCTCAGCCGCACCTCCCGCGCCTGCGCCACCTCCTCCGGGCTCAGCCCCTGGGCCAGGCTGGCGGCAACCCCCGCCTCGGCCGGCGTCAGGCCGAACAGGGCCATGAGCTGATCGGGCAGGGGCGGCGGAACGTCGCGCGGGTCGGAGATCAGCAGCAGCGCCAGCGGCGCCGCGCCGGGCATAGCCACCATGGTCTGCGGCTGGAAGGGTGCCACCAGCAGCATCAGCGCCGGCAGCCCCTCGGCGCGCGGGCAGCGCAGGGTGTTGGCGCGGCGCGGCGGGCCCATGGTGGTGGCCTGCGCCAGCAGCAGGGAGAACCGCTCATCCGCCGGGCCGTAGGTCAGGCGCAGCCGGCCGCCATTGCCGGTGGTGGCGCAGCCGCTCCGCTCCTCCAGCAGCCGCCGCGCCGCCCGGTTCATGAACAGGATGCGGCGGTCGGCGGCCAGGATGACGATGCCCCCCGTCATGCGGTCCAGCGCCTCGAAGCCCAGGCGCTGCGAGACCTCGGCCTGCTGGAGCCGCAGCTGCACCTGGGCGGCGCGGCGCAGATGCGGCCAGAGGCGCTGCAGGGTGCGGCTTTCCTCGGCCGTGAAGGCGCCGCGCTCCCGGGCGCGCTGCAGGCCGAAGCCCAGCACCTGGCCGTCCCCCACCGGCGTCACCCCACCGGCGACATAGAACGCCCCGTGCAGGTGATGCCGGAACAGGTCGTTGTAGATCTCGGACTGCGCCACCTGCGCGTCGGGCAGGTGGTCCTGGCTCAGCATGAGCTGGCCGGGCATGGCGTGTGCCTGGTCCATGAAGATATCGCGCGGGAAGAAGTGTGCGGCGTAATCCTGGTTCACCGCGTCGGCCACGTTGTGGGTGGCCAGCAGCCGTGTCGTTCCCTGCTGCGGGCTGGCCAGTTGCAGTGCGGCCGAGGTGGCTCCCATGAGCAGCGCCACCCGTGCCAGCAATGCCTCCCACCCGGACTCGCTGGAGCCGCCATCCGCGGCCAGCCCGTAGAGATCATCGATCAGCGCGTCGAGGCGGTCTTCAGGCATGGCCCGCGCGGCCTCTTCCGGATTGTAACAGACTCCCACAATGGAACCGGCGGCCCGTCTGACGCAAGGCTCTGGCGTGAGGGTTGCGGCCGTGGGCGGGCCCGGGCCGCGCGCTCGGCGCCTTCCCCCCGCCCACCCCGCGCGCCTTCAGCCCTGGCGCGGGCCATCCGGGGCGCCACGCGTCGCGTCCAGCGCCGCCTGGAGCATGTAGGCCGCCGCGGCGGCATCCACCGCCTTGGCCCGCTTGCCGCGCGTCAGGTCGGCCTCCTCGATCATCATCCGGTTTACGGCGGAGGAGGAGAGGCGCTCGTCCCACAGCGCCGCCGGCAGGCCGGTGGCGGCGGAGAGGGCGATGGCCCAGTCCTTCGCCGCCTGGGCGGCCGGGCCGAAGGAGCCGTCCATCCCCAGCGGCAGCCCGACCACCAGCCCGCCCGCTCCCTCCTTGCGCGCGATGGCGGCGATCTCGGCGGCGTTGGCGGCCAGCTTGCCGCGGGTCAGGCCCTTGTACGGGCTGGCTAACATCAGCAGGACGTCGGACAGCGCCACCCCGATGACGCGCTTGCCGGGGTCCAGGCCGATCAGCCTTGCCTCGCGGGGCAGGGCGGTGCGGAGTTGGCTCAGGTTGAAGATGGGCATGGCGGTGTTTATGGTCCGCCCCCGTCGTCGCGCAATTGTTCCGCGCGAACCTGATCTGATCACTCTCCGGAAGAAAACGAATGTCGCTCGACACCGCCACAGTCCGGCGCGTCGCCTCGCTCGCCCGCCTCAGGGTGGAGGAGGCCGACCTGCCGCGCCTTGAGGCCGAACTGAATGGAATCCTGGGCTGGATCGAGCAGTTGCAGGCGGTCGACACCCAAGGGGTGGAGCCGATGGCCGGCGGCGGCGCCCAGGCGCTGCGGATGCGCGAGGACCGCGTGACCGATGGCGGCATCCAGGAGCAGGTGCTGGCCAACGCGCCGGACCGCGCCGGCGCCTTCTTCGCCGTGCCCAAGGTGGTGGAGTGAGCGGCATGACGCACCCGACCGAACTGACCATCGCCGGCGCCCGCCGCGCCCTCGCCGCGCGCGAGATCAGCGCCGCGGAGCTGACGCAGGCGCATCTCGACGCCATCGCGGCGCTCAACCCGCGCCTCAACGCCTACATCACCGTGACGCCGGAACTCGCCGCCGCCCAGGCGGCCGAGGCCGATGCGGCGCTGGCGCGCGGCGAGGCCGGTCCGCTTGCCGGCATCCCGCTGGCCATCAAGGACCTGTTCTGCACCGCCGGCACCCGCACCACGGCAGGCAGCCGCATCCTGGGCGATTTCGTGCCGCCCTATGAGAGCACGGTGACGGGCAACCTGCTGCGCGACGGCGCGGTGTTCCTGGGCAAGGCGAATCTCGACGAGTTCGCCATGGGCTCCTCCAACACCTCCTCCGCCTTCGGCGCGGCCGAGAACCCGTGGAAGCGCCAGGGCGACGACACCGCGCTGGTGCCCGGCGGCTCCTCCGGCGGCTCGGCGGCGGCGGTGGCGGCGCGCCTCGCCCTCGGCGCCACGGCGACCGACACGGGCGGCTCGATCCGCCAGCCGGCCGCCTTCTGCGGCGTCAGCGGCATCAAGCCCACCTATGGGCGCTGCTCGCGCTTCGGCATCGTGGCCTATGCCTCCTCGCTCGACCAGGCGGGGCCGGTGGCGCGCACGGTGGAGGATTGCGCCATCCTGCTCGGCTCCATGGCCGGGTTCGACCCGAGGGACTCCACCAGCGCCGATGTGGCGGTGCCGGATTTCGCCGCGGCCGTCGCGCGCGGCGTGAAGGGGCTGCGCATCGGCATCCCGCGCGAATACCGGGTGGAGGGGCTCTCCCCCGAGATCGACGCGCTGTGGCGGCAGGGCATGGACTGGCTGCGCGCCGAGGGCGCCACGCTGGTGGACATCAGCCTGCCGCACACGAAATACGCGCTGCCCACCTACTACATCGTGGCGCCGGCCGAGGCTTCCACCAACCTCGCCCGCTATGACGGCGTGCGCTTCGGCCTGCGCGAAAATGGCGAGGACCTGAAGGACCTCTACGAGCGGACCCGCGCCGCCGGCTTCGGCGATGAGGTCAAGCGCCGCATCCTGATCGGCACCTACGTCCTCTCCGCCGGCTATTACGACGCCTACTACGTCAAGGCGCAGCAGGTGCGGGCGCTGATCAAGCGCGACTTCGACCAGGCCTGGGCGCAGGTGGACGCCATCCTGACCCCCGCCACCCCCACCGCCGCCTTCGGCCGGGACGAGAACCAGGACGACCCCGTGGCGATGTATCTGAACGACGTCTTCACCATCACCGCCAACCTGGCGGGCATCCCCGGCATGTCCGTGCCGGCGGGGCTGGACGGGAAGGGGCTGCCGCTCGGCCTGCAGGTGCTGGGCCGCCCCTTCGACGAGGAGACGGTCTTCGCCGTCGGCGGCGCCATCGAGCGCGCGGCCGGCTTCCACGCGCTTCCCGCTCTGAGGGCCGCGGCATGAGCTACACGATCGAGGGCAGCACCGGCCCGTGGGAAGTGGTGATCGGGCTGGAGGTGCATGCCCAGGTCACCTCGATGGCCAAGCTGTTCAGCGGCGCCGCGACCGAGTTCGGCGCCGAGCCCAACAGCCAGGTCAGCTTCATCGATGCGGGCTTCCCCGGCATGCTGCCGGTGATCAACCGCGAATGCGTGGCCCAGGCCGTGCGCACCGGGCTCGGGTTGAACGCGCAGGTGAACCTGTGGTCGCGCTTCGACCGCAAGAACTATTTCTACGCGGACCTGCCGCAGGGCTACCAGATCAGCCAGTACCAGTACCCGGTGATCGGCACGGGGCAGATCGAGATCCAGCTCGGCGACGGCAGCACCAAGACCATCGGCATCACGCGGCTGCACCTGGAGCAGGATGCCGGCAAGTCGCTGCACGACCAGCACCCGAGCAAGAGCTACATCGACCTCAACCGCTCGGGCGTCGCGCTGATGGAGATCGTCTCCGAGCCGGACATGCGCTCCCCGGAGGAAGCCGGCGCCTACCTGACCAAGCTGCGACAGATCCTGCGCTACCTTGGCACCTGCGACGGCAACATGGAGCAGGGCTCGCTGCGCGCCGACGTCAACGTCTCCGTCCGCAAGGCGGGGGAGGGGTTCCGCACCCGCTGCGAGGTGAAGAACGTCAACTCCATCCGCTTCGTCATGCAGGCGGTGGAGGCCGAGGCGCGCCGGCAGGTGGAACTGTGGGAAGCGGGCGAGGAGGTGGTGCAGGAGACCCGCCTGTTCGACACCACCCGCGGCGTCACCCGCTCCATGCGCTCCAAGGAGGATGCGCATGACTACCGCTACTTCCCCGACCCCGACCTGCCGCCGCTGGTGCTGGAGCAGTCCTGGGTGGACAGCCTCAAGGCCGCCCTGCCGGAACTGCCCGACGCCCGCCGCGCCCGCTATGTCGGCGATTTCGGCCTGACGCCCTATGACGCCCATGTTCTGACGCTGGAGAAGGAGACGGCCGCCTTCTACGAGGCCGTGGCGAAGGGCCGCGACCCCAAGATGGCCGCCAACTGGATCACCGGCGACTTCTTCGCCGGGCTCAACCGCGTGGGCGCCAGCATCGGCAGCTCGCCGGTCAGCGCCGAGGACCTCGGCGCGCTGCTCGACCTGATCTCCGACAACACCCTCTCCGGCAAGCTCGCCAAGGAGGTGCTGGAGGCGATGTTCGAGACCGGCAAGGCGCCCGGCCTCATCGTCGAGGAGCGCGGCCTGAAGCAGGTGACCGACACCGGCGCGATCGAGGCGGTGATCGACCAGGTGATGGCCGCCAATGCCGGCAAGGTGGAGGAATACCGCTCCGGCAAGGACAAGCTGTTCGGCTTCTTCGTCGGCCAGACGATGAAGGCCATGCAGGGCAAGGGCAACCCGGCCCTGGTGAACGAGCTGCTGAAGAAGAAGCTGGGCTGACGCCAGCCCCGCCGCGTGCTTCCCTTCCGGCCTCGAACCATGAAGGCCGGGAGGGCCCGCCGCGCTATGATCACCCTCTACACCTGGAACACCCCCAACGGGCGCAAGATCAGCGTCGCGCTGGAGGAGATGGGGCTGCCCTACACCGTCAAGGTGGTGGACATCACCAAGGGCGAGCAGTTCGACCCCGAATTCCTGAAATTCTCCCCCAACAACCGCATCCCCGCCATCATCGACGATGAGGGGCCGGACGGGCAGCCGATCACCGTCTTCGAATCGGGCGCGATCCTGCTCTACCTCGCCGAGAAGACCGGGAAGTTCCTCCCCGCCGATCTGCGCGGCCGGGTGCAGGTCTGGGAGTGGCTGATGTGGCAGATGGGCGGCTTCGGCCCGATGCCGGGGCAGGTGCACCACTTCCTGACCCGCCCCGAAGGCCCTGCGCGCGACTACGGGCTGGAGCGCTACCGGACCGAGACGCGCCGCCTCTACGGCGTGCTGGAGCGGCGCCTCGCGGGGCGCGACTTCGTGGCCACTGAGGGCGAGCCGAGCATCGCCGACTTCGCCATCCTCGGCTGGGCCTGGCGGCATGAGCGGCACCTGGGCAGCCTCGACGAGTTCCCGGCCGTTGCCGCCTGGTATGCCCGCATGATGGGCCGCCCCGCCGTGGCGAAGGGCTTCTCCGTCCATCTGGGCTGAGCCTGGACGTGGCTGGGGAGGGGGCGCCGAACTCTATCCCCAGCTTTTTCACCCCTGGGGCCGTGAGTGCGTTTGACGTGGCCGCCGCGGAACGCTAGAAGCGGCCTCGCATACGCCGTGAAACTTCAACACCCTGCGGAGGGGTGGCCGAGTGGCCGAAGGCGGCGGTTTGCTAAACCGTTAAACGGGGATAACCCGTTTCGTGGGTTCGAATCCCATCCCCTCCGCCACTTCCCTTTTCCGGCCCCGGTCGCCTACCTCCGCCAACCTCCGGAGCCGTCCGGCAGAACTTGACAAGCCGCTGATGCAGCGGCGTTTTTTCGTTTTAACTCCGGAATTGGTGCTAGGTTCGCCTTGTCTCCGTTGCAGTCCACAGATCGTGGGCTGGACGTGGGGCTGGGAGAAGGGTGCTGATATGGCTCAGCTTGTTAGGGGGCAGCCAATCCCCATAAAGCCCGGGCGCTATAGCGCCGGGAGTAACCTGTGGCTGCAGGTCCGCGGTCCTCATAATATGTCGTGGCTCATGCGCTACTCCTTTAATGGCCAACCTAGGGAGCTAGGTCTTGGCACTTTCGCCATGGTCTCTTGGGAGGAGGCGGAAAGTGAGGTCAAACGCTGGCGCGAGGTCCTAAGACAGGGCCGTGATCCGAAGGCGGATCGGGACGATGCTCGTCGGGCCACAGAGAAGCTTCGGGCGAGGTCAAGGACCTTTGCCGAGGTGGCGCAGATGTACATCGATGAAAACATTCCCGGCTGGCGGAACAAAAAGTCACCCGCGCAGTGGAAGTCAGGCTTAAAAAAGTACGCTTTTCCGCTGATTGGGCGAGTGCCCATCTCAGTGCCCGTTTGAGAATGGTCATGGGTGGGCGATGCGCCTGATGAGGAGCGCGCCCATGCCGACGTGGATCATGGCTTCGGAGACGTCGCAGCGGCGCTCGTAGTCGCGAACCAGGCGGCGCCAACG
>NZ_PDOA01000020.1 GCF_003116135.1 Teichococcus aestuarii
TCGCCGATGAGTTCGACGACCTGGAGGCCATGGTGCAGGCCCCCGGCGATGCCTTCCGCCTGAGCGCCGGCGCGCTGCGCGAGGCGATGGACGAGGACCGCGACCTGCGGCATCTGCTGCTGCGCTATGCCCTGGTCCATCACGGGCAGGTGGCGCGGAGCGGAGCCTGCAACGGGCGCCACCATACCGAGGATCGCCTCGCCCGCTGGCTGCTGATGGCGCATGACCGGGCTGAGGGGGACGAGTTCCCCATGACGCATGAGTTCCTGTCGATGATGCTGGGGGTGCGGCGGGCCGGCGTGACCGTGGCGGCCCGCGTGCTGCAGAAGGCGCAGTTCATCCGCTACGAGCGCGGCTGCATGGAGGTGACGGACCGGCCGGGCCTCGAGAGCGCAAGCTGCGAATGCTACGGCATCCAGCGCCGTGCGCTTGACCGCCTGTTTGGCGGCAGCAAGATGCCCTATCGACGCTGAGCCAGCCGACCGGGCTATGGCTTTGATGCCCTGGACAGCGTTCTACCCGGCAGCAGAGGGCGGTACTGCCATACTCGCCTTCTGGTGATTGCCGTACGCTTGCGTACAGACAATGCGGCCTCTGCTCACATAGCTAAGCCATCGTCTGCAGTGGCCCCGGCGCAGACGGCTGAGAGAGGCCCGTGCTCTTGCCGACACCGCGTCGCAGGAGCCTGTCATAGGACCCTCAGCCCCCCCCGCGCCCCGCAACCGCCTGCTCGCCGCCCTGCCGCCGGACAGCCTCGCCCGCCTCTGGCCGAAGCTGGAGCGGGTGGAGATGCAGCTCCGCCAGGTGCTGCACAAGCCGGAAGTGGCCATCGAGAATGTCTATTTCCCGGAAAGCGGGTGGTGCTCCATGCTCGCCTATATGGAGCATGGAGAGGCGATGGAGGTCGGGCATATCGGGTTCGAAGGGGTGATCGGACTGCCGGTCGTGCTGGCCGACGAGTCCGATGACCTGGAGGCCATGGTGCAGGCCCCCGGCGATGCCTTCCGCCTGAGCGCCTGAGCGCCTGAGCGCCGGCGCGCTGCGCGAGGCGATGGACGAGGACCGCGACCTGCGGCATCTGCTGCTGCGCTACGCCCTGGTCCTTCACGGGCAGGTGGCGCGGACCGGAGCCTGCAACGGCCGGCACGGGATCAACGAGCGCCTCGCCCGCTGGCTGCTGATGGCACATGACCGGGCTGAGGGGGACGAGTTCCCCATGACGCATGAGTTCCTGTCGCTGATGCTGGGGGTGCGGCGGGCCGGCGTGACCGTGGCGGCCCGCATGCTGCAGAAGGCGCAGTTCATCCGCTACGAGCGCGGCCGCATGGAGGTGACGGACCGGCCGGGCCTCGAAGGCGCGGGTTGCGAATGCTACGGCATTCAGCGCCGTGCGCTTGAGCGGCTGTTTGGCAGGAGCAAGCTTCCTGGCCAGCACTGAGCCGTCCATAGAGCCAGGCCGGTACGCTGGGCGCAGTGGGCTCGTCAGGCTGCTGGCCAAGGCTTGCCGCGGCTGGCGGCCATGCGCCCGTTTCGGCCGCTGAGACGGCTCAGCGAGGTTCCGGAAAGCGGACAGGCCGGGAGCCCGCCTGCCTCAGGCTCGCTATCCGAGGTTACGCGACTCGTGAACAGCCGCCAGGCGGACTCTCACGCGCGGCATCCGGCCGATGCCGTCTCCTGCACCGGCGGCAATCCGAAGAAGCAACGCCACTCGCGCGTGGATTGCGGGACGCTCTCGCATCCGGCCAGGAAGGGCGCATGGCCGGGCGATGCGCCATCAGCCGGCACCAGGCGCCGCATCGGGGCCGCAGTGCGACAGCCCAGGCCTCCGCCACCATGTCCTCTTCGCCGAGGCTGACCCCGCACGCCGCCATCCGCTGTACCGCGCCTATCTCCGGCCCTGGCTCGACCGCCCGAACCTGACCGTGCTGACGGGCGCCCTCGTGCATCGCGTCGTGTTCGACGGGCGCCGGGCGACCGGCGTGGAAGTCCTTCACGCCGGGCAGGTCGTGACGGTGGGCGCCAGCTCGGAGGTGGTGCTGTCGCTCGGGGCGATCCAGACGCCGAAGGTGCTGATGCATTCCGGCATCGGCGACCGCGCAGAACTGGGGCGGCACGGCATTCCGGTGCTGCAGCACCTGGCCGGCGTCGGCCGGAACTTCCAGGACCATGTCGCCTTCGGCTGCACCTGGGAATACGCCGAGCCGATCGCGCCCCGGAGCAGCGGCAGCGAGGCCACCCTGTACTGGAAGAGCCGGCCCGCCCTCGATGCGCCGGACCTGCTGTTCTGCCAGGTCGGGTTTCCCGTCCCGAGCGACCGGACCGCGGCGCGCGGCGTGCCGGCGCATGGATGGACGATGTTCGCGGGCCTCGCGCAGCCAGCCAGCCGCGGCCGCCTCCGCCTGCGGAGCGTGGATCCCCTGGCGCCTCTCGCCGTCGAGGCGGGCTTCCTGTCCGATCCGGCGGACATGACGACCGCGAGGGCCTGCGTCGAGCTCTGCCGCGCTCTGGGCAACGCGCCGGCCTTCCGGCCTTTCGTGCGAGGCGAGGCCATGCCCGGCCCTCTGAAGGGCGACGCGCTCGACCTCTACATCCGCGACGCCGCCGTCACCTACTGGCACCAGAGCTGCACAGCCAGGATGGGACGGGACAAGATGTCGGTCGTGGACGCCACGCTCAAGGCCTATGGCGTGGACGGGCTCCGGGTGGCGGACGCCTCGATCATGCCGCGCGTCACGACCGGGAACACCCAGGCGCCCTGCGCCATCATCGGCGAGCGGGCTGCCGGGATGATCCGGCAGGAGCACGGCGCGTAGCTGTTCCTGGCACGCCGGGGCCCCGGGCATCGCGGCGGTTCCAATGGAAGCATCCGGGGCATCCACCCCGGGGCCGCTGGCCCTGTCCATCGAGACAACTCCCGGGCGGTTCGACAGCGTCGTCAGGCCGCGTGTTCGTCATCGAGGGCCGCGGTTGGCCATGCCCGGCGACCGGCCCGGGTCTCGCGCTCTTCGGGAGGGCGCGCGTCCAGGGCCCCACGGCCGGTTGCGCCCTGCTGGGCCAGGCCCGGGGCGCCGCCCCCGTGCGGCGGGCGGGGCTACACCGTCGGGATGGTTCCGCCGTCGATGACGTAGTCCGCACCGTGAATGGCCGAGGCCCGGTCGGAGGCGAGGAAGGCGATCAGCTCCGCCACCTCCTCGGGCCTTGCGGGGCGGCCGAGAGGGATGCCGCCAAGCGCCTCCAGGATGCCCTGACGCGCGGCGTCCGGCGTTCCTCCGCTGCTGGCCGCGAGCCGCTGCACCAGCGCATCCGCCGCTTCCGTATAGATCCAGCCGGGCGAGACGACGTTGACCCGCACCCCCTTCGGCCCGACCTCTTTCGAGAGAGCCTTGCTGTAGGTCGTCAGGGCGGCCTTCGCGGCGGCATAGGCGGTCGTGGAATCGTGCAATGGCAGCCGGCGCTGGATGGAGGCGACGTGGATCACCGCGCCCGAGCCGCGCGCGGCCATCTGCGGCAGGAGCAGCCGGTCGAGCCGCACCGCCGGCATCAGGTTCAGGTCGAGCTCGGCGCGCCAATGCTCCTCGGTCAGGGCCGCGAAGCCCCCGCCTGGTGCCCGGGAGCCGCCGAGAACGTGCACCAGCACGTCGACGCCGCCGAGGCGCTCCATGGCTGCTTCCGCGAGCACATGCGCTCCGTCCGGGCTTGTGAGATCGGCTTCGACGAAGTCGGCGCCCGTGAGATCCTCGGGCCGGCGTCTCGCCGCCGTCATCACGCGGGCCCCCGCATCCAGGAAGCGCTGGACGGTCGCCCGGCCGGTGCCCTTGCTGCCCGCGGTGATGAGAACGCGGCGTCCCTCGAACTCGGCAGGATGGCTGTAGGGCGGCATCAGGCGATCTCCAGCCCGGCAATCGCATCGTGCCGGAGCAGGAAGCTGAGGGTGAAGCGGATCGGGCTGCCAGGGAAATCCCCTGCGGTCAGGCCCTCCACGAGGATGCGGCCATCGCGTTCGCGCCATGTCTCCGGCGTGAAGACGGCGCGGCTGGCGATCGTCGCCGACTGGATCCAGGTCCTGATCTCGTCTCGGCCCGTATGGTGCCCGCCATCGTCGCGCACCACCGCGTCCCGGGCGAATGGCGCCGCCATGCCGTCTGCGTCGAGCCGGGCGTTGGCCGCGACATAGGCTGCAATGGGTGCCGGCAGTTCGTTGGTCATGGCATGACTCCGGAGATGTGTTGCCCTGGCCTGAAGCTGTTTCTAAGCTGCCCGAATGGCAAGAACGGACGAAAAAGTAAGGGACTTACCCCGAAGTAAGCGTGTGGAATACACGGCCGAAACGGCTGCGCAGGGCGTGCAGAACGTGATCAGGGTACTCGAGGGGCGCTGGAAGCTCGTGATCCTGTTTCAGCTCTTCGGCGGACAGGTGCGACGCTTCTCCGATCTCGAGCGGGCCATTCCCGGCGTGTCGCAGAAAATGCTGATCCAGCAGCTGCGTCAGTTGGAGGGCGACGGTGTTGTCGCACGCATCGTCCATCATCAGGTGCCCCCGAAGGTGGAGTACCACCTGACCGCGTGGGGACAGGCGCTATGCCCGGCGCTTGATGCACTGCTGATGTGGGCGGAAAGCACACCCTCCGGGCTTCGCTCGCGGCCTGTCGAGACAGTGCAGTCCGATTAGCGGGGTGCTCAAAAACACCGTCACTCCACATTGGCTTGTAAAGCGCCGCCTGGGCTTGCTTCGGAAAGGTGGAGGGGAGGGTTCCTGATGAGGCAAGAGGAACCCCATGACGCAGCAGAGACGGTTCACGAAGAAATCTGAGACGAGGCAATCCGCCTGGTCCAGACGAGCGGGCGGAGTCGGAACTCGTCTGGCGCACCATGTCTGAAACACGTCAGGATGCCGGCAGGCCGTCGGCCGCCACATCGATGGCCTCTACAGCCTGTCAGGCGCCATGCCGCGCTCGACTTCGCAGGCTTGGCTCAGTTCGAGAAGATGGACGCCAGGTTGATCCAACGCTCCTCCATCAGACGGGAGCAAGTCCAACTCCATCCTGGCAGGATCTGCACGGTTCGCCGGAATGGCGGCCGCTTCGAACGGGGAGCCAGACTGCGGCGCCGAAACCCATCCTTCGCTGCCCCGTTGTCCTACCGCCGCCTCCGAAAGAGGCAGGTCAGGCCATGGCCGCTTCACCGGGCCCGGCCGGATAAGAGGAGGCTCCGCCGTGGTTGCCATAACCAGCCCAAGATCCCCGAGGCCGCTTCACCCGCTGCATGCGATCCTGCTTGCCTTTCCGCTTCCCCTGTTTCTCGGCGCGCTGCTCAGCGACTTCGCCTATCGGGCAAGCTTCCAGATCCAGTGGGCCAATTTCTCCTCCTGGCTCATCGCGGGAGGCCTTCTCGTCGGCGGCTTTGCTCTGCTCTGGGCGCTGGTGGACCTGATACGGAGCGGCGCCGGACGCAGGAGGCGGGCGGCCATCTATTTCATCGTGCTGCTGGCGATGTGGGTGCTGGGCTTCATCAACGCGCTCGTTCACGCGAAGGACGCCTTCGCGATCATGCCGGAGGCGCTCTACCTTTCCGCCATCGCGACGATCCTCGCGCTTGTTGCGGCCTGGATGGGCTATTCCGGCTACCAGTCCCGGGAGGCAGTGTGATGCGCGCGATCTTGCTGATGGGTGTTGCGGCACTGGCCCTCTCCGCCTGCGATGGCGAGGGCAACTCTGGTCCGCAGCAGCGCGGCCCCAATCCGGAACTTCCGGAACCGAATCGCGGCCTGCTGCCCGACATGACGATCCCCCGGCCGACCTCCTGGGGCGATGACCGCCCGGCCGTGCCACAGGGCTACACGATCCAGGCCATCGCCACGGATCTCAGGATCCCGCGCCAGACCCTCATCCTGCCCAATGGCGATATCCTGGTCACGGAGGGAACCGGTGGCCAGGGCGCGCCTCGGCTCAACCCTAAGGCCTTCATCGCAAACATTATCAAGGGCTGGGGCAAGACGTCGGTGCCAGGCGGCAACCGGCTGACGCTGCTACGCGACGCCGATGGCGACGGCACCTACGAGAGCCGGGGCATCTTCGCGGAAAATCTGAACGGGCCTTATGGCCTCGCCCTGGTCAATGGCTCCCTCTACGTCGCCAACCAGGATGCGCTGGTGCGCTTCAGCTACCGCGACGGCCAGACCGAGGCGAGCGGGCCACCGGTGCATGTCGCGGATCTGCCCTCGGCAATCAACCACCACTGGACGAAGGCGATGACCGCCAGCGCCGATGGCCGCTTCCTCTATGTCGGCATCGGCTCCAACAGCAACATCACCGAGCGCGGCATGGAAGCCGAGGTCGGGCGGGCGATGGTGTGGCAGATCGATGCGCAGACGGGCGCGCACAGACCTTACGCCACCGGCCTCCGCAACCCCACGGCGCTCACGATTCAGCCGGGCACGGGCCAGCTCTGGGCGGTGGTGAACGAACGCGACGAGATCGGCCCCGACCTCGTGCCGGACTACCTGACCTCGGTCCGCGAGGGCGGCTTCTATGGCTGGCCCTACAGCTACTGGGGGCAGAACGTCGATATGCGGGTGCAGCCGCAGGACCCGGAAAAGGTCGCCGCGGCGATCCGCCCCGATTACAGCCTGGGCGCACATGTGGCCGCGCTGGGCGTCGCCTTCTCGAACCCCGCCATGGGCGAGGCCTTCGCGGACGGAGTCTTCGTCGGCGAGCATGGCAGCTGGAACCGCAATGTGCCCACCGGCTACAGGGTTGTTTTCGTACCCTTCCGTGATGGACAGCCGGCAGGTGCCCCGGTCGACTTCGTGTCCGGCTTCCTGAACGGCGAGGGCCAGGCGCGTGGCCGCCCGGTGGGTGTCTCGGTGGACCCGCGCGGCGCCCTGATCGTTGCCGACGATCTCTCGAACACGGTGTGGAGGATCACGCCAAGCCGCTGAGCCTGTCGCCCGGGGGATCGCCTCCGGGCGCTGAGCCAGCCCCGCTCCGGCACGCCTGGGCTTGCGCCATCTGCCATGCCGCGTGATGGCCGAAGCTGAGCCAACACTCACACATCCGCCGCGATGGCCGCCAGGTCTGCCAGCAGCTTCGCCACGGCATCCGGCTGCTCCTGCTGCACCCAATGACCCGCGCTAGGAATCAGGTGCAGGTCACGAAAATCAGCGCACGCGTCCTCTTGCATACGGGGCAGGGCAAGGGGAGTCTGGTGGATGCCCCAGTCGCTGGCGCCAGCGATGAAGATGGTTGGCACCTCGATCCGCCGGCCGCTGAACAGGGTAAGATCGGCGGCGTTCGCACCGCTCGTGCCGCAGCGATAGGATTGCAGCCCACCGGCGAAGCCCGTGCGGGAATACTCGGCGACATAAACGGCCAGCTCGGCATCTGTGAGCCAGGGCGCCCCGGTGGCCGGCATGTGCGGAGCCACTGCCTCAGGCATTGTCGCATGCAAGGGCATGACGTAGTAGTCCGGCAGCTTCGCCAACTCCTCCGCCGTCCAGCCGGCCAGCGGGAAGGGTCTGTTGCCGGGCCAGTCCGCACTCTTGTGGTGATAGTAGGCGCGCAGGAAAGCCTGTAGCCCCTGCCGCGGGTGATCCATATCTCCCGCTGCGCGACGCTCAGAATAATACCACTGGTAGTGCTTGCGCGGCACTTCCAGCCGGGCCAGGTCAGCGCTGATGTCTTGCCCTGAGGGTGCCCCGAAGCGTGGGGGACCGGCGAAGGGCGCGCTCATGAGTGCCAGGCGCCGGAAGACGTCCGGACGAATCAGCGCGGACCAGGCTGCGACCGGGGAACCATAGTCGTGGCCGACCAGCGCATGGACCTCCTTCAGCCCCAGCGCCTGGACCAAAGCCAGTTGGTCGCGCACCATGTTCAGCATCAGGAAAGGCGTCAGCGGCTCATCGTAGCCTGCGCTCCAGCCCGTGGTGCGGCCATATCCCCGGAGGTCTGGAGCGATGACGTGAAAGCCGGCATCAGCCAGGGCCGGCATCACCTTGCGCCATGAGAAGGCGAGCTCGGGAAAGCCATGCAGCAGCAGCATTGCGGGCTGTCCAGCCTTTCCGGCTTCCAGCACGTGTACGGAGAGCCCATTGACCCCGGGCAGGATGCGGCTGCGGATGCCGGCGGGCAGCAAGGCAGGATCGAAGGGTGTCACGCGGCATGGTCTCCATTGCTGGGGCTGGAGCATGATCCGACCTGACTGATCCGGACAGGGGTTTTCCGGGCGGCTGGAAACCTGATCCACCGCTCTTGGCGGTGCGTGCCGCAGAAGCGGTCCCACAGCGCAGGCCGCGTCGTGATGGCCTGATCCATCACAGGATCTCCGGCTATCCCTCGGCATCGTCCATTCCGCCACCAGGGCGGGCGCCACCCAGGCCGCAAAGCGCTGCGGGGCGCGCCAGAGGTGCAGCGGCACCCGCAGGATGTGTGGATAGGTCATGGAGCGGGCCGTCATCCAGCACCGGAGCCTGTGTATCGTACCGGGATATCCGCGCAGTATCGCCCCCGGGCGCCGGTCCGGCAGGGCGGCCCCGGCAACGGGCCTCTCGGCTACGGCGTTGTGCTCCGCAGAGCATGCAAGGAGCGACCATCATGAGCGGTTTATTCCCCGGGCAATCCGGCGGCGGTTCCATCGGTGGCCTCGGCGGCGGGGTCAAGGCCGCCGCGATGGCGCTGCTCATCCAGCAGTTGCTCAGGCACGCCCAGGGCGGGGGAGCACAGGCCGGCGGCCTGCACGGCGGCAGCCACGCCGCTCCGATGGGCGGCGGGCTGGGCGGTCTGCTCGGCGGGTTGCTCGGGAGCGGAGGCGCCCCGATGGCTGGCGGCGGTGGCCTTGGCGGAATCCTGGGCGGGCTTCTCGGCGGAGGGGCGCCGGCGACAGGTGGCACCGGCGGCGGGCTGGGCGGGATGGCCGGCCATGGCGCGGGCGGCGGGCTCGGCGGCCTGCTGGGCGGGCTGGGTGGCCTGCTCGGGAGCCTGCGGAGCCAGGGCCTCGACCGGCAGGTGGACTCCTGGGTGTCGCGCGACACGAACCAGCCGGTCTCGCCGCGGGACCTCGAGGGCAGCTTCGACCCCCGGGAGCTGGACGAGGCGGCGCAGCACGCCGGTACCGATCGCGCCGCCATCCTCGCCGAACTGAGCAACATCCTGCCGCACATGGTCGATCGGGCCACTCCCCAGGGCAACCTTCCCCAGCGCGAGGAGGAGCTGGGCCAGGGAGGCCTGGGCGGGCTGCTCGGAAACCTGATGGGCGGCGGGGGAAGCCACCGGTAGGGCGTTCCACTCTCGGGCCGGAAGCCGGGAGCACGATTGCCGCAGCCGGTGCTGTCCGCTGGTGCGGCAATTCCCCCGGCCCGGCCAGGGGGGATGGGGGAGGCTGGAGCGTCATGCGCGGGAAGGCGAGGCTCCCTCCACAGCAGCCCTTCCCGCCGGAGGCTCGGGAGGCGCCGGAACAGGCCCAAACCAGAGGATCGAAGTGACGTCTCCGGAGGCATGAGGGCTCAGCGGATGCCGGCCCGCATGAAGGACTGCACGAACTGCCGCTGGAACAGGAGGAAGGCGAGCAGCAGTGGCGCCGAGGTCAACAGCGTCGCCGCGCTGATGATGGCCCAGTCGATGCCCTGGTCGGTGGAGGCGAAGACGGCGAGGCCCACGGTCAGCGGCCGCGTCTCCACCGTGTTGGTGATGACCAGCGGCCAGAGGAAGTTGTTCCAGTGATAGGAGACGGAGGTAAGGCCGTAGGCCAGGTAGGTCGGGCGCGCCAGCGGCACATAGACCTTCCAGAGGATGCCGAAGGTGCCGCAGCCCTCGATGCGCGCCGCGTCCTCCAGCTCCTTCGGCACCTGCTTGAAGGTCTGTCGCAGCAGGAAGATGCCGAAGGCGGAGGCGACATAGGGCAGGCCGATGCCCACCACCGTGTCCACCAGGCCCAGCGCCCGCATGGTGCGGTAATTCTCGACGATCAGCATGTCCGGCATGATCATGAGCTGCACCAGCACGATGGCGAACAGCACGCCGGCCCAGCGCGAGCTGCTGCGGGCGAAGACGAACGCCGCCAGCGTGCCCAGCACGAACTGGCAGCCCGTGACGAAGGTGACCAGCAGAACGCTGTTCAGCATGTAGCGCGGAAAGGGCGCGGCGTTCCAGGCGGCCGTGAAATTGTCCAGCGTCAGCGGCGCGAACAGCTCGAAGCGCGTGGCGTAGCCGGTAGGGTGGATGGCGGCCCAGAGTGCGTAGAGCAGCGGCGCCGCCCAGGCCAGCGCCAGCGTCCAGGCCGCCAGCGTTTCCAGCCACAGCCCGAGGCGCAGGCGCGGCTGCGCCGCTGCGGTGGGCGTCAATGTCGTGGCGCTCATCGGTAATGCGTCCGCCGGCCAAGAAGGGTGAACTGCGCCAGGGCCACCAGCGCCAGGATCAGCAGCAGCACCATGGTCAGCGCCGATGCCTGCGCGGTGTCCCAGAAGCGGAAGCCCACCTCGTAGATGTAGGTCAGCAGCAGGGCGGTGGCATTGTCCGGCCCGCCATGCGTCATGACGATGATGTGGTCCACCAGCCGGAAGCCGTTGATGAGCGCGTTCACCGCGATGAACAGCGTGGTGGGGCCGAGCAGCGGCAGCGTCACGCGGCGGAACACCGTGAAGCGGGACGCGCCTTCCACCGATGCCGCCTCGTACAGCACGGGCGGGATGGCCTGCAGCGCGGCCAGGTAGAAGATCATGAAGAACCCGGCTTCCTTCCAGACTGCGATGGCCATCATCGCGCCCAGCGCCGTCTCCTGGCTGCCGATCCAGTTGGTGGGGCCCCAGCCGAACAGGAAGCCGGTGATGCGGTCCACCAGCCCGTAATCCGGCGTGTAGAAGAACAGCCACAGATTGGCGACCGCGATCATCGGCAGCACGGTCGGCGTGAAGTAGGCCACGCGGAGGGCGGCGCGGCCGGCGATGCGGCCGTTCACCCACAGCGCCATGGCCAGCGCCAGCCCGATGGAGAGCGGCACCGTGCCCAGCGCGTAGAGCAGGTTGTTGGACAGCGCCTGCCAGAACACCGGGTCGTCGGCCAGCGCCGCGTAGTTCTCCACGCCCACGAAGCGCGCGGGGCGCGCGCCGCGCGGGGTGGAGAACAGCGAGTGCCAGAGGGTCGCCACCACGGGATAGTGCGTGAAGGCGACCAGCAGCAGCATGGCCGGGCCCAGCATCAGCCAGGCGTGAAGAGTCGCGCGTCCGCGCATGGGCCCGGGCCGCCTCAGCCGCGATAGGCGCGCAGGATGCGATCGGCCTCCGCCTGCGCCTGCGCCATGGCGGGCACGGGCTGGGCGCGGCCGGTCAGCACGGCCTGCAGGCCGTCGTTCAGGGCCTTGGTCACGCGCTGGTTCTCATGCGTGGACAGCTCGGCCACCGCGTGCGGCAGCTGGTCGCGCGCCACGGCGGCGGCGGGGAAGCCGGCCACGTATTCCTTCATCTTCGGGGTCTCCCACGCGGCGGGGCTGGTGGCGACATAGCCCGTGTCGATGCCCCACTGCGCCGCGCGCTCCGGTTCGGTCAGGAAGCGGGCGAACTTCACCGCCGCCTCGCGCTGCGCCGGGCTGGCGGATTTGAAGACGTAGAGGTTGCCGCCGCCCGTCGGGCTGCCGCGGCGCCGGCCGGCCGGCAGCATGGCGACGCCGAAGGGGAAGGGCGCGTTGGCCTTGACGTTGGTCAGGTTGCCCGTGGTGGTCCACATCATCGCCACCTTGCGCTCGAAGAAGTCGCGCGGGGTGGTGCCCCATTCCACGATGCCGGAAGGCTGCACCTTGTGCCGGGCGGACAGGTCCGTCCAGTACTGCAGCGCCTCGGCCACCTTCGGGTCCGCGAAGAAGGTCCGGTTCCCCGCCTCGTTCATCAGGCGCACGTCGTTCTGCGTGGTCAGCGCCTGGAACAGCCAGTAGGGAAAGCCGGAAGAGGGGATCTGGATGCCCCACTGCGTCACGGAATCGCCCTGCCGCCTGGTCAGCTTCTGCGCAAAGGCCACCTGCTCCGCCCAGTCCTTCGGCGGGGTCTCCGGGTCCAGGCCGGCCGCCTTGAAGGCATCCTTGTTGTAGTACATGACGATGGTGGAGCGCTGGAACGGAATACCCCAGGTCTTGCCACCCGTGCGGCTGTTCTCCATGAAGCCGGGGTAGAAGCTGTCCATCCAGCCCTTCTCGGCGCCGGGCAGTTCGTCCCACGACACGACCACATCCTCATCGACCAGCGTGAACATGTCGGTGGACAGCAGGCAGGCCATCTGCGGCGCATCGCCGCCGCGCGCCGCCGTCAGCGCCTTGGTGATCGAGTCCTGGTAGGTGCCGGTATAGACCGGGCGGATGCGGATGCCCGGGTTGGCGCGCTCGAAATCCGCGCAATAGCCATCGATCACCTTGGTGATCGGGCCGCCCACGGCCACCGGGTAGTTGAAGGTGATCTGCACGGGCGCCTGGGCCCGCACCGCAGGGGCCGCGAGCATGGGCGAGGCGGCGAGCGCGCCGAGCGCGGCGCGACGGGTGATCAGCATGGTCTGGCTCCCTCAGGGGTTCAGGCGAAGGTTGGCGCGTGGGACGGCAGCGGCAGGCGCTGCCCCGTTGCGGAACTGAACAGGTGCGCCAGCGGCGGCAGGCGCAGCCGCACGGCGGTGCCGGCGGGCAGCGCGTGGTTGCCGGGGATGCGGGCCTGCAACGTCTCGCCGGCCGTGCCGACGGCGCAGCGCAGCACCGTCTCGGCGCCCAGGAACTCGGCGCCGCTGACAATGGCGGGCAGGCCGGGGCCGTCTGTGGGCGCCACATCCTCGGGCCGCAGGCCCAGCATCGCGCCGGCCGCCTCGGCAGGCGCCACCGGGTGCTCCGGCGCACCGGCAATGGCGGCGCCGCCCGGCGCGGCCTGCAGCCGCAGCAGCGACATGGGCGGCGTGCCGATGAAGCCGGCGGCGAAGGCCGTGGCGGGGCGGGCGTAAAGCTCGGCCGGCGTCGCGTCCTGCTCGACGCGCCCCTCGCGCATGAGCACGACCTGGTCGGCCATGCTCATGGCCTCCACCTGGTCGTGGGTGACATAGACCATGGTCAGGCCCAGGCGCTGCTGCAGGGCGCGGATCTCGGCCCGCATCTCGGCCCGCAGCTTGGCATCGAGGTTGGAGAGCGGCTCGTCCATCAGGCAGACCGGCGCTTCGGCCACGATGGCGCGGGCCAGCGCCACGCGCTGCTGCTGCCCGCCCGAAAGCTGTGCCGGCCGGCGTTCCAGCAGCGATGCCAGCCCCAGCATGGCGGCGGTGCGGGTGAGCCGCGCGTCGCGCTCCGCCCGCGGCACCTTCCGCGCCCGCAGGCCGAACAGGATGTTCTCGGCCACATCGAGATGCGGGAACAGCGCGTAGGACTGGAACACCATGGACACGCCGCGCGCCGCCGGCGGCAACGCGGTCACGTCCCGCCCGGCGAAGTGGACGCTGCCGGACGACGCCGCCTCCAGCCCCGCCAGCACGCGCAGCAGCGTCGACTTGCCGCAGCCGGAAGGGCCGAGCAGCACGATCAGGGATCCTGGCGCGGCGGTGATGTCGATGTTGTGCAGGGCCACCGTGTCGCCGAACTGCTTGCGCACGGCATCCAGCCGGATGGCGGCCCCGGGGCCGTCGGTGATGCTCATGGGAACGGCTGATAACCGCCCGGTGCTTCGGATGAATGTCGCTTTGATGGCGGTTTCGTGACTCCGCGCCTGCGGCGAAGCCAGCGCCAGGGCGGCGGATTAATCGCGTGAAATCATCAGCTTGTGGCATGGGCGAGGCAAGCCCGGCGCAACATCGAACCTTCTCTGCCCTGTCACGCGGTTGCAGCACTGGCCGTCTAGGAGCGTACACATGAACAGGCAGAATTTTCACCTGAACATCGCCGCCACGCCGTCCCGGAGCCGGCAGGCGATGATCGCCGAGATGCTGAAGACGCGCGACTTCCTGCGCGTGGACGAGCTCGCCCAGCATTTCGAGGTGACGACCCAGACCATCCGGCGCGACATCAACGGCCTCTGCGAGCAGGGCGTGGCCCGGCGCCGCCATGGCGGCATCACCTGCCCCGGCCATTGCGGCAACATGAGCTTCCGCGACCGTGAGGTGCTGAACCGCGCGGCCAAGCGGCAGATCGGCGCCGCCGTGGCACGGGAGGTGCCGGACGGCGCCTGCATCTCCCTCGGCATCGGCACCACGCCGCAGATCGTGGCGGAATGCCTGGGCAGGCATCGCGGGCTGAAGATCGTCACCAACAACCTGCCGCTCGCCCTGGCCGCGGCGCAGAACCCGGAATTCGAGGTGGCGATCGCGGGCGGCACCGTCCGCACCGGGGATCTCGATGTCTGCGGCCCGGCGGGGGAGGAGCTGTTCAGCGCCTATCTCGTCGACATCGCCATCTTCGGTGTCGGCGGTGTCGATGCGGACGGCTCGCTGCTCGACTACTCGCGCGAGGAAGTGCGCATCCGCGAGGTGATGATGCGCCATTCCCGACGGTCCTTCCTGGTGCTCGACGCCTCCAAGTTCAGCCGCGCGGCGCATGTGCGCGGCGGGCGGATCGAGGATGTCTCCGCCGTCTTCTGCGACGCCGCGCTGCCGCCCGCGATCCGCGAGCGGCTGGCGCAGTCCGGTACGGCGGTCGTGCCATGCCCCCCCATTCAGGCCGAAGGTCGGGACCACACCTGAACCCGCGCCCTGTCCCCTTCCATCGGCCCGTTCGGCCGCCGCGGGCGGCGCCTGGGCATTGAACCGTCAGACGATCCATGACCTCCTTCGAGATCTTCGGCCACCGCGGCACCAATCCCTATCCCGACCATTATTGGGGCGCCGACTGGGCCGAGCTGGACATCCAGATGACGGCCGACGGCGTGCTGGTGGTGGCCCACGACACCGGCACCGTTCCCCGCACCACCTACGCCAGCCTGCACGCCGCCAACCCCGCCGCCATGACGCTGGACGAGGCGCTGGACCTGATCGCCGCCAAGGCGGCCGAGACCGGCCGCGACGTCAAGATCAGCATCGAGATGAAGGGCGTGTCCACCCACGCCGCGCGCGGCCTGGACATGCCGCAGGCGCTGGTCGACCTGCTGGTGGAGCGGAGCCATCCGCATCCCGGGATGATCTCCATGGCGGCCATGCAAAGCCCTGGCGCCCCTGGAAAAGCGGGTGGCGCAAATCTTCGGCCGGAAGCGGCAGCCGGCATCCCCGCGCCCTTCGCGTCACTGGAAATCGCGGCTCTTCACCGGCAGCACCGGCCGGCGTGATCCTGGCTCGGGCCGGCGCACCTCATCCGCCCGCCCCAGCGCCGCGGCACCCCAGTCCTGCTCCTCCGCCGCGTTCAGGCCGCGCAGCAGGTCCGTCCGGTCGGTCAGCGCCTCGGCGATGATATGCGTCACCGGCACCTCCGCCTGCCTCGTCTCGCGCTCGATCCGGCCCTGGACCATCAGCAGCCGCGCGTTGATCAGCGCCGCGCGGTCCCGCGCCACCAGATCGGCGAAGACGACCAGGTTGGCGGTGCCGTGCTCATCCTCCACGGTGACGAACACCACGCCCTTCGAGGTGCCCGGGCGCTGGCGCATCAGCACCAGCCCGGCGAGCAGGATCCTTCTGCCGGAGGGCAGGGCGCCGATCTCCCGGATATCCTGGCAGCCCAGGGCTCTGAGCCGGTGCCTGAGCAGCGCCAGCGGGTGCCGCCCCAGCGTCAGGCCGGTGGCCAGGTAGTCCAGCACCACGCCCTGGCCCTCCTGCTCCCCGGGTAGGCTGGGGCTTGCTTCCGGCAGCAGCGGCGGCTCGCCGGCGGCCGCTTTCTGCGCCGCCAGCAGCAGGAGCGGCGGCACCGCCTTCTCGACGCCCCTTGCCGCCCAGATCGCCTGCCGGCGGGGGACGCCCATGCCCGCAAAGCCATCCGCCGCCGCCAGCGCCTCGGTGGCCTTGCGGCCAAGCCCGGCGCGGCGCACCACCTCCTCCACGCTGGCGAAGGGCGCGCCGTTGCCGGCCCGCCGCGCTTTGACGATCTGCTCGCCCTCCGCGCGGGCGAGGCCCGCCGCCATGCGCAGCCCCAGCCGCAGCGCCAGCCCCTCGGCGCTTCCGGGCTCCGGCTCCAGCGTGCAGTCCCAGCCGCTCCGGTTGACGTCGAGCGGGCGGACCTGGACGCCATGCTCCCTGGCATCGCGGACGATCTGCGCCGGGGCATAGAAGCCCATGGGCTGGCTGTTCAGCAGGGCGGCGGCGAACACCGCCGGGTGGTGGCACTTCAGCCAGGCCGAGGCATAGGCCAGATGCGCGAAGGAGGCCGCGTGGCTCTCCGGAAAGCCGTAGGAGCCGAACCCCTCCAGTTGCTGGAACACCCGCTCGGCGAGGCCGGGGTCGTAGCCGCGCCGCACCATGCCGCCCACCAGCCGCTCCCGGTACTCCGTCACGCCCTTTGTATGCTTGAAGGTCGCCATGGCGCGGCGGAGCTGGTCCGCCTCCTCTGGCGTGAAGCGCGCGGCGACCATGGCCACCCGCATCGCCTGCTCCTGGAACAGCGGCACCCCCAATGTCCGCTTGAGCACGTCCTTGAGCTCGTCGGGATGTCCATGCGCGGGGGAGGGGCTGGGATAGACCGGCCGCTCCAGTCCCCAGCGGCGGCGCAGATAGGGGTGCACCATGTCGCCCTGGATGGGGCCGGGGCGGATGATCGCCACCTGGATGACGAGGTCGTAGAACTTTTCCGGCCGCAGCCGGGGCAGCATGTTCATCTGCGCCCGGCTCTCCACCTGGAACACGCCAATGGAATCCGCCCGCCGCAGCATGGCGTAGGTGTCCGGGCAATCGCGCGGCAGGTCCGCCAGGCCAAGCTGCCTGCGGTGGTGCCGGCGCAGCAGCGCGAAGCCGCGGCGCAGCAGGGAGAGCATGCCGAGCGCCAGGATATCGACCTTGAGCAGGCCGAGCGCGTCGATGTCGTCCTTGTCCCATTCCAGCACCGTCCGCCCCGGCATGGCGGCGTTGCCGATCACCGCCAGCTCGGTCAGCGGCCCGCGGCTGATGACGAAGCCGCCCACATGGGTCGCCAGATGGCGGGGGAAGTCCTGGATCTCCTCGGCCAGCTGCAGCGTCCAGCGGAGCGCCGGGTCGGCGGGGTCGAGGCCGAGGCCGGCGGCCAGCTCGGGCAGGGTCTGCTCGCGCCCCGGCCCCCAGCTGGCCTTGGCCAGCTTCGCGGTGACATCCTCCGACAGGCCCATCGCCTTGCCGACCTCGCGCAGCGCGCTGCGCACCCGGTAGCGGATCACCGTGCCGGCGATCGCCGCCCGCTCGCGGCCATAGCGCTCGTAGATGTGCTGGATCACCTCCTCGCGCCGCTCATGCTCGAAATCGACGTCGATGTCGGGCGGCTCGCGGCGGTTGGCCGAGACGAAGCGCTCGAACAGCAGGTCGTGCCGGGCCGGGTCCACCGCGGTGATGCCAAGCACGTAGCAGCAGGTGGAGTTGGCGGCCGAGCCGCGCCCCTGGCAGAGGATCCCTTTCTGCCGCGCGAAGCGCACCACCTCGTGCACGGTGAGGAAGTAGGGCGCGTAGCCCAGGCTCTCGATCAGCCGCAGCTCATGGTCGATGCGGGCCTGGATGTCGGCCGGCACGCCCTCGGGCCAGCGCCCGGCGGCGGCGGCCTGCACGCGCGCCGCCAGGGTCTGCTGCGGCGTGCGGCCGGGCTCTAGGATCTCGTCCGGGTATTCGTGCCGCAGCTGGTCGAGCGAGAAGCCGCCCGTCGCCTCCAGCACCCGCAGCGTGCCGGTCAGCGCCTCCGGATGGCCGGCGAACAGCCGCGCCATGTCGCAGGGCCGCTTGAGCCGGCGCTCGGCATTCGGCTCGGCGTGCCGGCCCAGCGCCGCCACGGGGCAGCCGAGGCGGATGGCGGTGAGCAGGTCGGCCACGGGGCGGCGCCGGCGGTGGTGGTAGCGCACATCGTTCCAGGCCAGCAGCGCGGCACCGTGGCCGGCCTCCGTGGCCAGCTGGGCCAGCCAGGCCAGCCGCGCCCGGTCCTGGCCATCCATCCGGCAGGCGGCGGCGCAGAACAGCGGCAGCGCCAGAAGCGGCCAGAGCCGCTCGGCCAGCCCGGCGAAGCGGCGGGCAAACGCCGCATCCGGCTGGTGCGGCGGAATGGCCGCCAGGCACCAGCCCGCCGCATGCGCCAGCATCTCCTCCAGCCCGATCTGGCATTCGCCTTTCGGCGCGCGCAGCCGGCCGCGTGACAGCAGGGTGGTCAGCCGGCCATAGCCGCCGCGGTCCGTCGGCCAGGCGAGGAACTCCGACCCATCCTCGAGCGCGAGCCGCGCGCCGACGCGGAAGGGCAGCCCGGCCTCCCTGGCCGCCACATGGCCGCGCACCACGCCGGCCAGGCTGTTGCGGTCGCAGATCCCGAGCCCGGCATGGCCGAGCGCCCGGGCGGCCAGCACCAGCTCCGCCGGGTGCGAGGCACCGTCCAGCAGGGAGAAGTTGGAGCGGGCGCCAAGCTCCGCATAGCCTTCCACGGTTCAGGCCAGTTCCCCGTGCAGGAACCAGCGCGGCGCCGCGGCGCCCTCGCGCAGGCGGCAGACCCAGAGCCGCGGCCCCTCGGCGGTCTGCAGGCGGTAGTAGTCGCGCGCCGGGCGGTGCTGGTCCTCGCCCCACCATTCCGGCTCCAGCCGCTCGGGCCCGAGGGCGGCCAGCACCCGGTGCTGGCGCGTGCCCTGGAGGAGTTGCACCGGCACGCCCTCGGGCTCCTCCATCGTCACCGTGACCGGCAGCGGTTCCGCCAGCAGCCGCACCGGGCGGATCGGCCCGCCCCAGCCGGTTGGCACCACCGGCACCGCCTGCGGTGCGGCGGGGGCGGCGGCGTATTCCGGCCAGTGGCTGTCGAGCGGCAGCGGCCGGCTCAGCGCCACGCGCGGCGCGGCGCGGTCGAGCAACTCGGCCAGGGCGGTCAGATCCGCGCCCGCCTCCTCCGGGCCGGTGTGGAGCGGCGCCTGCCGGTGGGCCAGCGGCTCCGTGCCCGTGGCCTCCAGCACCATCCGCTCGAAGCCGAGCTCCGGCATCAGCCGGTCGAGTTTGAGAGCGAAGAGGCGCGCCAGATGCGCCGGGCTGTGCGAGGCGGTGCCGGTGCCGATCGCCAGCTCCTGCACCGCCCGGTCCACCCGGAAGGCGCGCAACACCCACCGCCGGGCGCCCTGGCCGGCGGCGGCCAGCGCCGCGCAGAGCTCGTCGAGCAGCACGGCCAGCACCCGGTCGATGGCCGGGCGGGTGGTGATGGGCTCCAGCAGGTCGCGCAGCGCCATGAAGTCGGGCAATGGGCGGAGGGGGCGGATCGGCCGCGGGCGGGCGCCGGTGGCATCGTCCAGCGCATCCAGCAGGGGGCGGCCGAAGCGGCGGGCCAGCGGCGCGCGCGGCTGGCGCAGCGCATCGCCCAGGCTGTGCAGGCCGAGCCGGGCCAGGCCCTGCAGCGTCGCCGGGGGCAGGCGCAGCGCGGCCAGCGGCAGGGCGGCCAGGATCTCGGGGCCGGCCTCGCCGGGCAGCAGGCACGGCGCCCCTGCGGTGCGGGCCAGGGCGGCGGCGGTGCCCGGCGCGCCGGCGATGGCGCCCCGCACCCGATAGCCACCCGCCGCGAAACTCTGCACCACCGCCGCCAGCAGCGCGGCCTCGCCACCGAACAGCCCGGCGACGCCGGTGACATCGAGCATCAGCCCATCCGTACCGTCCACGGCGGCCAGCGGCGTGAAGCGCATCGCCCACAGCGCCAGGCGGGTGAGCAGCGCGGCATCGGCCGCCGGGCTGGCCTCGAACAGAAGCAGCGCCGGATGGATGGCCTGGGCGTCCGCCACGGCCTGGCCGGGCTGCAGCCCTGTGGCGGCGACGGCGGTGAGCCAGCGGCGCGGGCCGCGGCTGGCCCAGGCCGCGAAGGGCTGCCCGACTAGGGCGGGGTGCTGCCGGCGCAGGCGGTCGAGGGTGAGGTCCGGCAGCGCCAGGGCAAGGTAGCGGCGGCTCACGGCAGAGCCTCCACCTGCAGCGTGCCGCCCTCGTGGCACACCAGCCAGGCGGCGGGCTGGCCGCCGCGGCAGCGCAGCAGCGCCAGCTGCCAGCAGGGGCGCAGGGCAGGGTCAGGGTGGGAGGCCACGCGCCAGCGGCTGGTGGCGCTCGACGGCCCGTGCTCGGCCGCCGCGCGCAGCAGCAGGCCGATGCGGGGGGAGCCCTCCACCGCCAGCTGCAGGCGGCGCGAGGCGGTGAGGTCCAGCACATCGAGCCGCAGCACGGCGCCGCCCAGCCCGGGCGTGCGCAGCGCCTCCTCCAGCAGCCACAGCCCATCGGCGGGTTGCCGGTAGCCGGCCAGCAGCAGCCGTTCGGGCGGCAGGCCGAGGCAATGCAGCCCGGGCGCCCAGGGGGTGTCGGCGGCGGGGGCGATCCACAGCACCGGCCCCGTGGAGCGGCCGAGGATCAGCGCGGCGAAGGCGAAGCCGGCATTGCGGTCGGCCATCTGGATCTCGTGCAGCGCGCCGCGCGCCAGGCCGCCCCCGGGCAGGTGCCGGTCGATGGCAGGGGCCAGGGGCAGGGGCGGGAAGGCCGCGCCGCCGCCGCCGCGCTCCATCCGGGCCAGCTGGTCCCGCAGCGCCTCGAGCCGGGCCTCGGAGGGAGCCACGGCACCCTCAGCCGGCGCTGTGCAGCCGGTCGGGCGGCCGTTTGAGGATCAGGAAGCCGGCACGCTCGAGGTGCTGCACCAGGTGCTCGGCGGCGAGGCTGGCGACCAGGGGCCCGCCCGAAGGCCTTGGCCGGCCGCGCTCGTCGTAGCGCAGCGCATAGGCCAAAGCCTCCGCCACCTCATCGGCAAGGGCAGGGGAGAAGCCCGAGGGCAGGGGCAGCGGACGCGCAGCGTCAGGATCAAGGTCAGCCATGAGGCGACGCTAAAGGCGAATCGCAGAACGAATCAAGAACAAAGACTTGATTGACAGCGGAAGCAGGGCTTTGGTGGGAGATAGCCCCTTGCTCCTGCTCCACAGTTCCGCCTCTGCACGGCCACGGGCCAGTGCTGGAAGACAGGGCGCACCGCCCCCTTCTGGGGCTCAGGCCGATCCCGGCGGACGGCTGACCAGCGGCACGATCGCCTCCAGCAGCGCCGGCATCTCGGTGGCCGGCAGCGGCAGGCGCTCCGCCTCCAGCGTGATCTCGTCCAGCAGCCGGCCCGAGCGGGTATAGAGCGTGAGATGCAACTGCCCTTCCTCGGCACGCGGCAGACAGACCACCTCCTCCTCCAGCGCTTCCTGCCGAGCGACCGCGACGAAGTCCTGGATTTCCCGCAATACGCTGCTCTGCTCTCCCGCCTCCTCCAGGAAGTCGGCGATCTCGGCCCCCGTCTCGGAGAGCGGCACCAGCGCCAGCGGCACGCAGCCGCCGAAGGCCTGGAAGGCCATGCCGCGCCAGCGGTCGAACGCCTCCGCCAGGGCCGCCTCCTCTGGCGTGGGCGGGGCGTCCTCGTCGGCGGGCTCGGGCAGCCCGGCCCCGGCGATCTCCTCCCAGAGCGGCACGTCCCAGTCGAGTTGCAGGCCCAGCAGCACGCCGAACCCACCCTGCGCCAGCGCCTCGGGAGCGGCCGGCGGCAGCGCGGCCGGCGCCTCGCCCGCCACCAGGGCCAGCAGCGTCTGGCGGGCCTCGACGGGGGTCAGCGCGGCAATGGCCTCCGGCACGTACCAGTGCGGCAGCAGGTGCAGGGAGGCCGCCTCCGGCAGCGCGCCGCAGGCCAGGAAGCTCTCCGCCAGCGCCGCCGGGTCGGGCAGCGCGTCGGGCGGGAGGGCCACGGGCAGCGACACCAGCCCGGCCCAGCCGGACGGGCCCACCGGCGCCGCCTCGGCCAGCGCCAGAAGCTCCAGCGAGAGATCCTCGGCCGCCTCCTCGCCATGGCGCTGCGCCACCTTGCGCACCGCCTGCTCCAGCACGCCGTCGCGCCCCTGGGCGATCAGGGCTTCGGCGCAGGCCTCGAAGGCGGCGCCATCCTCGCTGGCGAAGAGCCGCACCAGCCGGTCGGCCGGGGTGCCGGCACCCTTCTCCGGGCGCAATGGAGCCGGAGCCTCCACGCCGATCCGCCGCAGGGCCTCGGCGCCGTGCAGCAGGCGGCTGCGGTCGCGCCAGGCGGCAGGGCCACCGGCGCCGTCCTGCCACGCATCCCGCCAGCGCCGGGCGGCGGCCCGGTCGGCATGCTGCACCAGCACCACCACGCCCTGCCGCAGCATCTCGGCGGCCACGGCGCGGTTGGCCTCCTGCAGCACCGCCAGCGGCACCTCGCCGCCGGGCCGCATCAGGTCCAGCGTCTCGGCATCCGGGTAGTGGGTCAGCACCACGGACCGCAGCTCCGGCGCCAGGTCGCGGGCCCTGGAGCGGGCCGTCGTCACGACCTCACGCCAGGAATCATCGGCTGGTGCCATATTGCGGTCTCCGGAAATCTTCTTGTGGGTTGGCAGCCTTAACGCCGACAGCCCAGGCACACCATGGCTGCTGCGAATCATGGAGCCTGGAGAATCAGGGGGCCTGGGGTGGATCGTCATCCGGGCACCAAGGAATGCAGGCCGCGGCGCGGACCATCGCCTGCGAGACCTCCAGCCGTACAAAACTGCCTCAATGCCAGGCTCGCTCCCAGGCAGACGATCCTCCATCCCCGCTCTGGGAAGCGCTCCTGGTCAGTGAGACGCTGGCGGGGCAGTTCCATCTCCCGGCCATAGGTCTCTCGCCAAAGGAAGCCCAGTTCCGCCCGCTGCAGGGTTTCCGGTACGCCGGTGGACCGGGCGCGTGGCTGCCCTGCCGTGGCGTCCCCGTTCCAGCGGCAGCCGCGCGCCTTGAGGCGGTCCTTGGCCTCTCAAAAGGTGCCTCCACCGCCCAGATGCGCCAGGAGGCCTGGCGGGCGGCCCTCAGCAGGCGCGCAGCTCCGTCACGCCGGAAGTGGGGCAGCGGCCTTCAGGATCGCCAGCGTCGCGCGCAGTCATGCAGCGCCCTGTGCCCGCCGAAGAACAGCCCGCAGCGCATGGCGAGATAGCCGAGCCGCGTGCCCTCGAGCCTCCTGGCCGCCCAGTCCTCGGCGGCAGAGACGCTCGTATGAGATGCCGCCCCTGCTGCGGCTCCGGGGCGCGGTGCCGCCGTTGCTGCGCCATTCCCAGGGCGGCACCGGCGCGCTGGCGGTCAGGACCGACTGCCGCGCGACTTCAGCATGCGCCGTGCGATCGCCATGCGATGCACCTCCGTCGGGCCTTCATAGATCCGCATCAGCCGGACCTGCTGGTAGAAAAGCTGCAACGGCAGCTCCCGCGTCATTCCCATCGCGCCGTGGCACTGCATGGCCTGGTCCAGCACCTCCTGCGCCGTCTCCGTGGCGAAGACCTTGATCATGGAAGCTTCGTGGCGCACATCCCCGCCGGCATCCAGTGTCCTCGCAGCGGCCTGCACCATCAGCCGCAGGGCGTGCATGCGGATTCCCGCATCGGCGATCCACCACTGGATGGCCTGGCGGTCCGCCAGCTTCACGCCGAAGGTCGCGCGGTTGTTGGCCTGGTCGATCATCATCTCCAGCGCGCGGCCGATGATGCCCACGCAGCGCGCGCCCACCTGCAGGCGGCGGATGTTCAGCCGCAGCTGCATCGGCGCGTAGCCGCGCCCGAGCTCGCCCAGCACCTGGCTCTCCGGCACGCGGCAATCCTCGAAGACCAGCTCATAGGTCTTCTTGCCGCCGATCATCGCGATCTCGCGCTCGATGATGAAGCCCGGCGTGTCCTTCTCCACGATGAAGGCGGTGACGCCCTCCTCGCGCTTCCCCTCGCCGGTGCGCGCCATCAGGATGATGAAGTCGCAATAGGGCACGCGGCTGACCCAGATCTTGCGGCCGTTGATCACCCAGTCCGAGCCGTCCTTCACCGCGCGGGTGATCATGCCCGCCGGGTCGCCGCCCGCCCCGGGCTCGGAGATGGCGATGCAGGACTTCATGCGCCCCTCGGCATAGGGGACCATGTACTTCTCGCGCTGCTCCGGCGTCGCCACGGCCTTGAGCATGTGCAGGTTCGGGCTGTCCGGCGGGAACTCGAAGGGCGTGATGGTGCGGGAGACCTCCTCCTCCACCATCAGCCGGTCCAGCGCGGAGAGGTTCACGCCGCCCATCTCCTCCGGCACGTCGAGGCCCCAGAGGCCGAGCTCCCGGCATTTCTCCAGCAGCGGCGCCTCCTCCTCCGGCAGCAGCCGGTAGCTGCCGGTCTCCGCCTCGCGCTTCAGCACGGCGGCTTCCAGCGGCATCAGCTCGCGCTCGACGAAGCGCTGGACGAGATCCTGCAGCATGCGGCTCTCGTCGTTCATCATCATGTCCATGGGCGTTCCTCGTTTCCCTGCGGCGCGCTCAGCCCGGCACGACCAGGCCATCGACGGCGACGGCGCCCTGACCTTCGGGGCGCACGATGAGCGGGTTGATCTCCGCCTCGGCCACCATCTCCCGCGGCAGCGCGGCCAGCAGCGAGAGGGCGCGGATCGCCGCCGCCAGGGCCGGCACGTCGCCGCGCGGCAGGTTGCGGTAGCCCTCGATGGCGCGCAGCTCGGGGATGGCCGCGATCATCTCCTGTGCCGTCTCCGGCGAGACGGGCGCCAGCCGCACGGCGGTGCGGCGCGACAGCTCGGCGGTGACGCCGCCGAGGCCCAGCACCACCACGGGCCCCACCTCCGGGTCGTGCCGGTAGCCCAGGATCACCTCGGCGAGGCCCTGCTGCATCGGCGCCACCAGCACCCCCTCCAGCTTGGCAGCGGGAAAGGCCGCGCGGGCGCGTGCCAGGATCTCCGTCACGGCCGCCGCGATCTCCGGCCCGCGCAGGCCGAGCCGCACCAGCCCCGCATCGGTCTTGTGGGCGATGTCGGGCGAGACGATCTTCACCGCGGCCGGCCCCTCGATGCCGCGGGCCTCCGCCGCATCCGCCACGATCCGGCTGCCGGGGCCCTCTATGCCCAGCGCCACGAAGACGGCGCAAGCCTCCGCCTCGTTCAGCCGGCGCGGGCCATAGTCCTGCAGCAGCGCCCGCGCGCCAGCCGCCGCCGGGTCCGGCGCCTCCAGGCCGCGCGGCGCGCGCCAGGAGAGGTAGGCGTTCAGCGCGTCGGCGCAGGTCTCCGGCGTGCGGAAGCCGGCGACCCCGGCCGCGTCGCAGATCGCCAGCGCCGCATCGGCCTGCGGCGCGCAGAAGACGGCAAGCGGCTTGCTGCCGTCATAGACGGAGAGGATGTTCTCCTCCACCTGGGTGGGGCGCAGCCGCGCGGTGGAGCCGAGCACCGCCACCACGGCGTCGCAATGCTCGCCCGCCACGATCTCCTTCAGCACGGTGGTGTACTGCCCCTTGCCGCCGCCCATCGGCAGGTCAATCAGCGGCGAGTCCGACACCTCGATCCCCTGCCCCGCCAGCCGCGCCCGCATTGCCTCCGGCGGCGGCGCCACCTCAATGCCGAGAGAGCCCAGCCGGTCCACCACCATCGCGGCGCCGCCGCCCGTGCCGGTGAGCACGGCCACCCGGCGGCCCTTCGGCGGGCGCCGGCCCATCACCAGGCGCGGCAGCTCCACCAGCCCCTCCAGCGTGTCGACGCGCAGGATGCCGTTCTCGCGGAAGAAGGTGTCGGCCAGCTCGTCGCCGCCCACCATGGCGCCGGTGTGCGAGACGGCGATGCGCCGCCCGACCTCCGAGCGGCCGAGCTTGTAGGCGATCACCGGCTTGCCCAGCGCATGGGCGCGCCGCGCGGCGCGGGCCAGCGCCTCGGCGTCCCGCAGCGTCTCGAGGAACAGCAGCACCGCCTCGGTCGCCGCGTCCTCCACCATCAGCGATGCGATCTCGCCCACGCCAAGGTCGCATTCATTGCCGACGGAGACGAGCTTGGAGAAGGACAGGCCGCGCGTGCGGCAGCGTGACAGCAGGGCGCCCATCATGCTGCCGCTCTGCGAGATCAGGCCGAGCGGCCCCGGCTCCAGCGGCTCCGCCTCGACGGCGGCGTTGTTGGTGATGGGCACGCCATCGGTGACATTGACAAGGCCGAGGCAGTTGGGCCCGACCAGCCGCACGCCGCCCTCGCGGGCCAGCGCCACCAGCCGCTCCTGACGTTGCCGCCCGGCCTCCCCCATCTCGGCGAAGCCGGCGCTGTAGATGGTGGCCACCCGCACGCCCCGCTCCGCGCAGCCGGCGATGGCCTGCTCCACCGCCGGCGGCGGCACCATGAGGAAGGCATGGTCCACCGGCCCCGGCACGTCCCGGATGTCCGGATAGGCCGTCTCGCCGAAGATCTCGCGCCGGCCGGGGTTCACCGGCAGGATGCGGCCGCGGTAGCCGGCCTTCTGCAGCACGCGCTGGGCGCGCGAGGTGTTCTTCGCCGGGTCCGCCGAGGCGCCGATCAGCGCGATGCTGCGCGGGCGGAACAGGGCATCGGCCAGCGTCTGGCCGGGGGCGTGCGGTGGGGCATCCGCCGCGAGAGTCTGGTCCATCATCGGGTCTCCCTCAGCGTCCCTGGAAATCCGGCAGGCGGCGCTCGGCCATGGCGCGGCGGCCCTCGGCGAAATCCTCCATCCGGCGCTGCCACACCTGCTGCTCGAATTCGCGCTCGATGGCCTGGTCGAACAGGTCGGGCAGGCCGCGGCGCAGCGTGGCGCGCACGCTCTGCACCGCCTGCGGCTGCGAGTGGCCGATCTCCTCGGCCAGCGCCTGCGCCGCGCCCAGCACCTCGGCCTGCGGCACCAGCTCGTCCAGCAGCCCGATCCGCAGCGCCTCGGCGCCGTCGATGCGGCGGCCGGTGTAGAACAGCAGCGCCGCCTTCTGCGCGCCGATCAGCCGCGGCAGGGTGGCCGAGAGGCCAAAGCCCGGGTGGAAGCCGAGCCGGGTGAAATTGGCGGCGAAGCGCGCCTCGGCGCAGCCGATGCGGAAATCCGCCACCACCGCGAGGCCAAGCCCGGCGCCGATGGCCGCGCCCTGGATGGCGGCGACGACCGGCTTGCGGCCGCGCAGCAGCCGCGCCGCCTGACGGTAGAGCGTCTCGCCCGGCGCGTCGGGCGGCGTGTCGAGGCCGCCGGAATCGCCGCCCGAGAAATCGGCGCCGGCGCAGAAATGCCGGCCGGCGCCGGCCAGCACCACGGCCCGCACGCTGTCATCGGCATCGAGGGCCGCCATCGCCTCGGCCAGGAGCACGACCAGCGCGCGGTCGATGTGGTTGTTGGGCGGGCGGCTGAAGGTGAGCGTCGCCACACGGCCCTGACGTTCGATGGCCAGCGGCGGGGCGTCGCCCGCCCTCCGCGGCATATCCCGCTCCATGCTTCTCTCCCTCGCCGGCCGCCGGGGCGCCCGGCGGGGCGCTTGCGGCGGGCTTCGGGTTCTTATAGTGTTGTACGTACAACATGACAATGGCCCATCGGGGCCGGATGGGAGACGCCCGCATGGACCTCGACACCCCCCTCGCCCCCGCCACAGCCAGCCGGCCCGGCACCGCCGGCCCCACAGCGCGCCTGGCCGGCTTCGCCGCCGGGCTGCGCTACGCCGCGATCGACGAGGCCGCGCGCCAGGCCGCGCGGCGCCACCTCATCGACACGCTCGGCGCCATGATCGCCGGCGCCGGGCAGGAGGCCACCACATCCGGACGCAACGCCATGCGGGCAGCGGGCGTGGGTGCCGGCATGGTGCCGGTGCCGGGCCTCGGCGAGTGCTACGACGCCCTCAGCGCCGCCTGGCTGGGCGGCACCAGCGCGCATGGGCTGGAGCTGGATGACGGCCACCGGCCGGGCTCGGTGCATCCCGGCGCGGTGGTGGTGCCGGCCTCGGTCAGCCTCGCCTTCCTGCGCCACTCGACCGGTGAAGAACTGCTGACCGCCATTGTCGCGGGCTACGAGGCCTGCTGCCGCATCGCCGCCGCCAGCCATCCGCGCGCCCGCTGGCGCGGCTTCCACAACACCGGCACCGCCGGCGTCTTCGGCGCGGCGGTCGCCGGCGCCTCCCTCATGCGGATGGACGCCGCGGCGGTGGAGAACGCCATCGGCACCGCCGCCTCCTATGCCGCCGGCCTGTTCACCTTCCTCGGCGGCGGCGACGTCAAGCGCACCCATCCCGGCCATGCGGCGCGCGAGGGGCTGATGGCGGCGCTGCTCACCGAGGCCGGGCTGCCCGCCCCGCGCGGCGCGCTGGAGATGAAGGAAGGCTTCTTCCACGCCTATGCGGGCGGTGACACCGGCGCCTTCGACGGCGCGGCGATCGACCTGATGAGTGCTGGCGGCCATCACCCGGACAGCCTCCTCGCGGTCGCCAACTGCTACATCAAGCCCTATGCCTGCTGCCGCCACATCCATCCCGGCATCGATGCCGTGCTGGCCATCCTGCGGGAGGAGGGGATGACGGCGGAGGCGGTGGAGCGGGTCGAGATCGGCACCTACGCCATCGCCGCCACGCATGGCGCGGTGGGGTGGTCGGAGATGACCACGGCGCAGATGAGCTTCCCCTTCGTCATCGCCACGGCGCTGCGCGCGGGCCGCGTCAGCCTCGCCGATTTCAGCGCCGCGCACCGGGCCGACCCGGAGACGCTGGCCCTCGCCGGGCGCGTCTCGGTGGTCGTCGACCCGGGCTGCGAGGCCGACTATCCGTCTAAGCGCAGCGCCCATGTGACCGTGACCACCCGGGACGGCCGCCGGCTGCACCGCTACGTGCCCGAGCCCTTCGGCGGCGCCCGCAACCGCCTCTCCGATGATGGGATCAGCGCGAAGTTCCTGGACCTCGCCGCCCCCGTGCTCGGCGCCGCGGCGGCGGAGGCCGTGCTCGGCCGGCTCTGGCGGATCGACCAGGTCGATGATGTCGCGCCCATCCTCGAGGCCGCCGCGCTGGCCGGGGGCGGCGGCCGCAGCGTCTAGCGCCCCGTTCGCGCGAAGGCGACGGCCGGGCGGAGGAGGCCGCCCTAGCCTTCGCCCTCCGGCGCGCCGAGGCGGAGCGCGTAGGCGAAGCGGTCCGCGGCGGCGTGGTGGTTCTCGGTGGCCTCCAGCAGCCGGCCATCCGCCGCCAGGAAGCGCCGCCGGATATGCAGGCCGGGCGAGCCGGCCGGCACCGCCAGCAGCTCCGCCACAGGGGCCGGCAGGCTGATGGCGGTGATCTCCTGCAGCACCTCGGCCACCGCCACGCCCATCCGCTGCCCGATCAGCCGGTAGGCGGGCGTCGTCACCAGCTCGGGCAGCGTCGTCACGGCGGCGAACTCGGCCGCCACGTGCAGGTCCACCACGGAGATCGGCGGGCGGCTCCGGTCCTCCGGCCAGCGCAGGCCGCGCAGGTGCACCCAGCGGCTGCCAGCCTCGGCGCCGATCCGTGCGGCGTGGGCGGCATCCGCCGTCACCGTCTCGCGCGAGAGCAGTTCCAGCCGGGTGGGCGTCGCATAGCCCATCACGTCCGTGACGGAGCGCACCGCCAGCACGTAGTCGCTGCGCGGCTGGTCGGCGATGACGCGCGTGCCGACCCCCTGGGCACCGGCGACGAGGCCCAGCTCGCGCAGCCGCCGCAGCGCCTGCCGGATGGTGGACCGGCTGACGGCGAAGTGCTCGGCGAGTTCCTGCTCGGTGGGCAGCAGCGAGCCGACGGGCCGCCCCTTGTCCAGGATCTCGCCCGCCAGGGTGGCGGCCACGCTCGCATAGCGCGGCTGGGCGCTGGACAGCAGCTGGCTGACCGCGGGTGAGAGCGGGGCGGAGCGCGCTTCCCGGGCGGGAAGCGAGGGACGGATCGGGAGCTTGCTTCTCGACATGCTTGGTTGACTTGTCTCTCTAAGCCTAGATACGGTTGTTCGTACAAGAGCACAACAGGCCGGCACTGCCTGTCGAAGTGCCTTCAGCGGAGGATCTCCATGACAGTCTCCATCAGCCGCCGTGGCCTAATCGGCGGCCTCTCCGGCCTCGCCCTTCCTGCCCTGTGGGCCCGGCCCGCCCAGGCGAAATGGCCGGACCGGCCGATCCGCCTGGTGGTTCCCTACACGCCGGGCGGCAGCAATGACGCGCTGGCCCGGCCGCTGGCCGAGGCGCTGCAGGGCACGCTGGGCAAGCCGGTCATCGTCGAGAACCGCCCGGGCGCCGGCAGCACGCTCGGCGCCGGCTTCGTCGCAAATTCGCCGCCCGACGGCTACACGTTTCTCCTCGCCTCGACCTCTTTCGCGACCAGCTCCACCTATCTCAAGACCCCCTACGACGCGCTGGAGAGCTTCGATCCCGTGGCGCGCATCTGCCTGGCCCCCATGCTGATCGTGACCAAGCCGAACGGCTTCCCGGACATGCGCACCCTGGTGGGGGCGGCGCGGGAGGGTGCCGGGCGGGTGCAATACGCCATGGCCGGCATGGGGGCGGTGGGCCACTTCACCATGGAGGCGTTCAACGCCGCCGCCGGGCTGAGCATGGAGCCGGTGCCCTATTCCGGGATCTCGCCCGCGCAGGCGGACCTGCTGGCGGGGCGGGTGGACATCATGGTGACGACGCTGGCCTCCATCAGCAACCTCGTCACCAGCAACCAGGTCCCCGTGCTCGCCTATACCAGCAGCGAGAGGATGAGCTACGCGCCGCAGATCCCGACGGTGAAGGAGGCGACCGGCATCGACTTCGCCGTGGATGTCTGGTGGGGCGTGCTGGCGCCGAAGGGGACCCCGGCTCCCATCCGGGAGGAGTTGCACGGTGCCATCAACCAGATCATCGGGACTGAGCGCTACACGAAGTTCCTGGCGCTCGAAGGAGCGAAGCCCATGCCGCAGAGCATGGCGGAGTTCGGCTCCTTCGTCGCGGCTGATATCGCCCGCTGGCGGAAGCTGGCGCAGGATGCGCGCATAAAGGCCAGTTGACGCAACTCAACATTTACGGTGCCTTTCAAAACCTGGGCAGATGGCAGGGCCGCACAGATCTGAGTGGCAGGGCGAAGCCCCTGATCTCAGATGAACTCTGGCCGGTGATCGAGCCGCTGCTACCGCCGGAGGAATCCAAGCCACGAAAGGCGGGCGACCGGCGGTACCTCCCCGAGCCGCCTTGAGCGGCATCCCCTTTGTTCTCCGCTCGGCATATCGCGGGAGAGGGGCTGCGGATCTGGCATCACCTGCTGGCGGGGCTGGCAGGAGACTGGTGTGTGGGACCGGCTGCACCATGAGTTGCTGCTGCGGCGCTTGCGCCATGCGGACCGCATCGGCTGGAGCCGCGCAGCGCGTCCATTGCAGCCAAGAGGGAGCGCCGGAACAGGCCGCGAACCCGGTGGATCGCGGCCAGGCGGGCATCGAGCGCCACCTCGTCATCGGCCGGCGCCTGCCTGCTGCAGGAAACCCGGGCGACCCCGTCGCAGACCAGACAAGCTATACGCTACGAGCGCAGGATTGACATCCACCATGCCTTCGCCGCGCTCGCCTGCTTCCTTATCTGCCCCAAGGTACTGCAGGGCAGGTTTCGAAAAGCGATGTATGCCGCTGCGCAAGACAGTCAGTTTAAAATATGGCTGTCAGGCTAGAAATCGAAGGAAGCGGATACAATGAAAGTACGCGGGGACCCTACGGTGACGAAGTTACCGGTAGTGAGCCAGTAATTTTCTCCGAAGGCATTCTCCAGGTTGGCACGCAGCGTAACCGGCTTGTTGGAGATTTCCGTCGTATAGCGGGCGCCGAAATCCACGCGTGTCCAGCTGTCGAAGCGCAGCGTATTGGCGGTGTTCAGGTAGGCGCCCGAGGTGTAGATCAGGCGGCTGTTCAGGGCGAGGCCGGTCACCCCCGGCACGTCCCAGTCCAGGGCACCCGAGAAGGTCTTGTCCGGCACGCCTGCGGCGTCGTTGCCACGCTCGGCAGGGTTGGTGGGGTTGGTCAGCTCGGGCTTGAGGAAGGTCGCACTGGCCAGGGCGCGCAACCCCGGCACGACCTCGCCATAGGCGGAGAGTTCCACGCCCCTGTTCCGCTGCTCGCCGTCATAGGCGAGATTGTTCTCGGGCGTGCGGATCGAGTTTGGCCGGGCGATCTGGAACACCGAGGCGACGGTGGTGATACGGCCCCAATCCACCTTCACGCCGGCCTCGTACTGCTCGGACTTGTAGGGGGCGAGGACCTCGCCGGTGTTATCGTAGCCAGCCCCGACGATGGTTCCGCGCGTCAGGCCCTGCGCGTAGTTCGCGTAGAGGGAGACGTTCTGCCAGGGCTTCACCACCAGCCCGAAGAGCGGTGTCGTCGCATCCGCGTCGTACCGGCTTGTCCGCGCCTGGGTTGCGGTGTTGTAGCTGTTGACCTCCACGTTCTGGAAGCGGACGCCGCCGGTCAGCAGCACCCGGTCGTTCAGGAAGGACAGGGTGTCGGCCACCGCCAGGCTCGAGAATTCCGTCAGTGACGCCCGCCGCGGATCGGTGCGCGGGGCGGTGATGGGCGGCAGCGGCGCCGGGTTGTAGATGTTGGAGGGATAGCCGGTGGAGGAGGGGATGTAGGCGTTGCCCGCCTCCTGCCGTAGGCCCGAATAGCCGATGTTGAGGGTGTGGCCGATGCCCAGCGTGTTGAAGCGGACATTGGCGCCCACGGTGCCGCTCACGGTCTCGCTGTAGGAATCGTAGTAGGAATTGGTGAGCGGGAAGTTGCCGAGCGCATTGGCGCCGCCGGGGCGGGAGTCGGGGAAGGTCTGCTCATTCCACCCGTCGCGGTAGCCGATGGCGGCATAGGCGGTCACCGAGTCCGTCACATCGTACTCGACCCGGGTGGCTATGGTGCTGTCCTGCTGGCGCAGGCTGGTGCCGGGATACCAATTGCTGCGCGCGTCCGGCGGAGACGGGATGTAGGCGATGGTGGGCAGCAGGGTGAGCTGCGGGCGGAAGTTCTTCGTGTCGTCACGCTGGAAGATGCCGTCGACAGACCAGCGCAGCCGGTCGCCGCGGTAGTCCAGCCCCAACGCGGCGAGGCCGCTGCGCAGGTTGCCATCGTCGATCGAAGCCTCGCCATCGCGATACAGGCCGTTGAAGCGCACGCCCCACTCGTTGTTCGCCCCGTAGCGGCGGGCCACATCGGCCTGGATGCCGAAATTGCCGTCGCTCATGAAGGTCGGCGTCAGGCGGGTCAGGGGCTGATCGCCGGCACGCTTGGTGATGATGTTGATGCCGCCGCCGATGCTGCCGCCCGGCGAGATGCCGTTGATGAACGCGCCAGGCCCTCTGAGGAGCTCGATCCGCTCGATATACGCCGCCTGGGCGCGGTTGGAGGAGATCAGGCCGTACAGGCCGTTCAGGCCGACATCCTGGCTGCCGACCTGGAAGCCGCGGATCGAGAAGGTATCGTCGAAGCCGTTGCTGCCGGTCGTGAGGCGGACGGAGGAATCATTGATCAGCGTATCGGCCGCGGTCCGGCCTTGCTGGTTCTCGATCAGTTCGGATGTGTAGCTGGTGGTGCTGAAGGGCGAGTCCAGCACGCTCCTGGCACCCAGCAGGCCCAGCGATCCACCTTGCGCGACCTGGCCACCCGCATATAGCGGCGGCAACGCCGCCGGTGCAGCGTCAGTCGTGACATTCAAGGTTGGCAGCGTGATCACGCCAGGTGTAGAGCCGGTCTCCGCTGCCGGTGACGCTACATCAGGATTTGCTGCCTGTTGCGCATAGGCAGCCGGGACAACGGAAAGGCCAAGGAGCACCACGGCTCCGGCTGCCTGCCTGATGAGCGCATCAGGGCGGGTTCCAAACGATACTCCAGCCAGATCGTTAGCCACATCGCTTTGGCGGCTGCCATGACGGACAACCAGCCATGTGCTGGTCTGGTGGTTGGTTGGACTCATCGAGGCAGCCTCATGGCAATGCATTCAAATGTTGATAATGATTATCATTAGCATGGTTGGGTTACATTGGACAAGCTTCTCAGGCGCAGTCCTTGCTGTTGGATTTCGACATTCGATGCGCTTTCCAAACCGACCTCGAAATGCGTTGAGGCAGATGAAGGAGCGGGCGCAGGCGGTGGAGGCATGATGGATGTCGAGCCTGCGCTCGCAGCGGATGACGAGGCGGCGGAGGCGGTTCGTCCAGGCAAAAGCCGCGCTCGTCTCCTGAACCAGGCGCCGTACAGCCGGGATCGGCGGCTAGAGGCTGTTATGGACCTGCGGGTGGGTCACGATCAGGCTGCGGGGCATGAGTGCCCGCAAGCCCTACCCCTCTGACGTTTCCGACGACGGATGGGCGTTGGTGGCGCCCTACCTGACATTGCTGTCCGAGGATGCCCAACAGCGTGAGCACAGCTTGCGCGAGGTGTTCAACGGCCTGCGCTACGTGGTGAAGACCGGTGCACCCCGGCGCTGGATGCCGAACGACCTGCCGCCCTGGGCTGCGGTGTACCAGCAGGCCCAGCGCTGATTGGCGGCAGGCTGCTTCAAGGCTCTGGCCGAGGATCTGCGGACGGTGCTGCGCCTGGCGGCCGGGCGAAAGGCGCAGGCCAGCGCTGTCATTCTGGACAGTCGGACGCTGCGCTCCTCTCCTGAGAGCGGCGAGCGGGCGGGGTATGACGGCGCCAAGCGCAAGAATGGTTCCAAGCTTCACCTGGCAGTCGGCACGCTGGGCCATCTGTTGGCTCTCCATGTCACGCCCGCCAGCACGGATGACCGTGCTGAGGTCGGGCGGCTGGCCCGGGCGGTGCAGGCCTCCACCGGGCAGAGCGTCGAACTGGAGGTCGTGAAGTTGCCGGAGGCCAGGCGCGGCTTCGTGCTTCTGCCGCGGCGCTGGGTGGTCGAGCGGTCGTTTGCCTGGGCCAGCCGCTTTCGGCGGCTGGTGAAGGACTACGAGCGCTATGCCACCACTCTTGCCGATCTCCACCTCGTCGCCTTCGCCTGCATCATCCTCAAGCAAGCCGCTCGACTGGCCGCAGGTCCATGACAGCCTCTATGTCGGTCAAGATAGGCAGGCAGAGTATGCTGAAGCTTCAGCGAGTAGTGTTGCTCCCGCGGCCGAACCGGACCGCACAACTTCAGCCAGGGCCGCGAAGCGGCCGGCATCCATGCTGAGCGTGGTAGCGATCCATACCACCCGGCCATCAGCCTGCTCCACGGTCTCGGTGCGCCAGCCGTCGTTGCCACTCACGGGAGCGCCGCCACGAGGTCCGAGCCAGAGGCCGAGGCGGCAGCCGCGGGGGCCAACATAGCCCGCATAGGTTCCGCCGCCAGTTGGCTCGATCCAGCTCAGCCGCAGTCCAGCGGCGGATAAATCGGGCAGGCCGGGAGCAGCACTGGCTGTATCCGCGGTTGCGGCTAAGAAGCGGCGATGGGCAGCCAGGGAGGGTGTTTCCCGCCCCGGGAGCAGGACGAGACCAGCCGCAGCCAGCGAGAGGGCGATCAAGGTTCCGCCCACCAGCGCCGGCCTTCGCCAGAGCGGCTGCGCCGGTTCAACCGGCATGCCGGGCATCGGCAGGTTGGCGTCGATCGCCGTGGTCAATGCCCTCAGTCGCGCCAGATCCGCTAATCGGGCGGTCAGTGATGGGTCATCGCGCAGGGCACGGGCCGTGTCCGAAGCCTCCGCCGGCGACAACTCGCCGTCCAGCAGGCCGTTCAGGCGCTCGTCCATGCCACTCAACCCGACTTCCTCCGCAGTGGCGCCGCCCTGTTCTCGCTCAGCGCCTCCAGCATGGCAGCGCGGCCCCTGGCCAGCCGGCTCATGACCGTGCCCTTGGGCAATCCGAGCGTCGCCGCGACTTCCAGATAGGAGAAGCCCGCGAGATCCACCAGGGCTACCACCTCGCGTTGCGCTTCTGGCAACCGGGCCAGCATCTGGGCAACCGCAACTTGCGCGAAGGCAGCGTCACCGCCGGTCCAGCCCTGGCCAGCCAGCGCCTCTTCCTCCACCCGGTGATCCTGTGCCACCCGGTTGCGCCGGACAACGTCCAGGAAGGCATTGCGCAGGATGCGGAACAGCCACACCCGCGCTTCCGCCTCCGTGCCGCGTGGTGGGCGGGCCGCGAGGGCGCGCGCCGCGGCCTCCTGCCACAGATCGCGGGCAAGGTCGGGGTCACCCGCCAGCGCCCGGGCGTAGCGGTGCAGCGCCGTGCCATGGCGTGCGAGCAGGTCGCGCTGCTTGGACACGGCCGCAGGGTATCTGCAGCAGGCAGGGATTAAAACACCCTCCTCGCGCGTCCCTCTCTCAAGAGGCCGCCGCTTCGCGGCCCGGGGGAGGACAAGCGACCATGAAGACCGAGCGCAGCCTTGTGGAACTTTTTGCCAGCGATCCAGAACGTGCCGAGGCGCTGGCCTGGGGCCGGCGGGGCGCCCTGAAGGGCGTGTCCCTTGCCGCAGTGGGCATGGCCCTAGGCGCGGCAATGCCCTTCGGGACCCGGATGCCGGGCGGGCTGTTGCCCGCCGCCCTGGCACAGTCGGCCGGCGATACGCCGATCCTGCGGATGGACGGCAAGGTGGCGCTGATCCTGCTCGGCGAGCGGCCGCTGGTGGCCGAAACGCCCGAGATCATGCTCGACGACGATGTGACGCCGGCGGACAAGATGTTCATCCGCAACAACGGCCAGATTCCGGACCGCTTCGCCGCCGACCCGAAGACGTGGCGCTTCAGGCTCGATGGCGAGGTGAACAACCCCCTCGACCTCAGCCTCGGCGACCTTGAGTCCCGCTTCGAGGCGGTGACGATGCGGCTGCAGATGGAATGCGGTGGCAATGGCCGCGCAGCCTTCGTGCCGGAGACCCGCGGCAACCAGTGGAACAACGGCGCCATCAGCAATTGCGAGTGGACCGGTGTGCGGCTGCGCGACGTGATCCGCGCCGCAGGCCCCAAGGAGAGCGCCCGCTTCACCGGCCACTTCGGCGCCGACCCGCACCTGTCCGGTGCCACCGATCGTGCGGCCATCTCGCGCGGCATGCCGGTTGCCAAGGCGATGGAGGAGCACACGATCATCGCTACCCGCATGAACGGGCAGCCGATCCCGCAGATCCATGGCTATCCGCTGCGGCTGGTCGTGCCGGGCTGGCCGGGCTCTCTGTCCCAGAAGTGGCTGACACGGATTACCCTGCTGGCCGAGCCGCACCGGGGGCAGGGCATGGGCGGCACCTCCTACCGCCTGCCGGTGCGGCCGATCGTGCCGGGGTCGCAGAACGACGGCGCCACCTTCGCCGACATGACCTCGATGCCGGTACGCTCGGTGCTGACGAACCTGGCGCATGGAACGCGGCTTCCGGCCAACACCCGGCGTGTCGACCTGCGCGGCCATGCCTGGGCCGGCGATGACGAGGCGCGGGCGGTGCATGTGTCCGTCGATTTCGGCGCCACCTGGCACGAGATGGCGCTGTCGCCGCCGCCGAACCGCTACAGCTGGCAGCGCTGGGCCGGCGCGGTGGAGTTGCCCTCCGACGGCTATTTCGAGGTGTGGCACCGCGCCACGGATACCAAAGGCCGGATGCAGCCTCATGTGGCACCCAACTGGAACCCGCAGGGCTACGGCGCCAATGCCATCGGCCGTGCCGCCATCCTGGTGGGCTGAGACGCCGCCGTGACGATGAGCCGAATGGTTGCGGGCCTGCTGGTGCTGGTGGTGCTCGTCCTGGGCGGGCAGAAGGCCGGCTGGTGGGCCCAGCCCGAGACCCGTGCCCCCTATCCACCGACGCCGGCCGCCCTGGCCTTTGCCGAAATGCAGCGGGCAGAACAGGCGCGCGCGGCGGCGGCGGAGGCCGAGAACGCCCGTCTGGCGGCCGTGCAGACGCCCGCTGAAACCGAGGAGGTGCTGCCGGCCGGCCACGGCCGTGCCGAAACCTTCGCCAACTGCACCGCCTGCCATTCCACCGCGATCATCCGCCGCTCGGGGCTGACGCGGGAGCGGTGGGATGCGCTGATGGACTGGATGGTGGAGAAACAGAACATGACCCCGCTGGAGCCGGACATGCGGGTGCTGATTGTGGACTACCTCGCCAGCGCCTTTCCGGCCCGGCAATCCAATCCCCGGGCACGCAATCCGTTTCTGAGCAACTGACGACGCCTGGCTGTTCTGGCAGGCCGGATACCTTGCAAAGCCTCTTGCTGGCCTTGAACCGTGAGCCGGCTGACGAAAAGGGTAGGGGCATAAGGAGATCGCCCGGCAGCGGTCTCCTCACGGTCCTTCATCAAAGGCAACGCTTCGGAACGTCTCCAGCAGGGAGCCCACTGCTGGCAGTTCGACGTACTCGCGGCGGGCGACGAGCACGAGGTTCCGCCGGACCGGCGGATCGAGCGACAGCTCGTTGAGGCGATGATCTCGCCAACGTGCCATGGAGTGCTCGGGCAGGATCGCGATGCCGAGCCCGAGGTTGACCATGCCGAGGATGGCCTCGATGGAATCCAGCTCGAGGATGGCGTTTACCTTAACGTTTCTGGAATGGAGCGCCTCGTTCACGATCCGTCCTACGCCCATTGCCCCGCTGAACCGGATGAAGGGACGCTTCGCCAGCATGTCATCGACATCCGGCAGGACCAAATCGTCATGCGCGAAGAGCTTCAGCTCCTCCTGCCGGATCAGCTCGGTGGCCAAGCCGATATCCAGGCGATCCGGGGCGGTCACGACGGCGGCGTCGAGGCGTCCCTGGCCGACCTTGAACATGAGCTCAGCTGAAAGGCCGCTCTCCGCATGAATTGTCAGCCCCGGATGAACGTCCCGCAGCCGGAGCAGAACCCGGGGGAGGAGGTTCGCCGCGGCCGAGGGAACGACGCCGATGCGCAATGATCCGATTAGCTCTGAGGGTGCCGCGTGAACGGACGCCCTGAGCGCGTCGTACTGGTCGATCAGTGCCCTCGCGCGGTGGACCAGTGTCCAGCCGTGCCGGTTCAGCACCGGCGGTCGGGTGGTCCGGTCAAAGAGCGTGATCCGCCACTCCTCCTCCAAAGCCTTCATCTGCAGGCTCACTGCCGATTGCGTGATGAAGAGCCGCTCGGCCGCCGCGCTGAAGCCCCCGCTGTCGGCGATCATGGCAAGGGTTCTCAGATGCCGGATTCCCATAGCCTATCATGAGTTTAATTTATCTTAAGTGCAAAACCTTATCGCTTTACCTTGTGGTCGTGTGTGCCAATCTGGCCGAAATCCGCGATAACAAGGAAACGCTCCGATGCTGCTCAACCTGACGCCTGAGCAGGCACGCCTTCAGGGATTGGCCAGGGAAATTGCCGAGACCGTCGTGCGTGGCCGCGCTGCTGAGACCGATCGCGCCGAAGCTTATCCCTGGGACAATGTCCGGGCTCTCAACGAGGCCGGGCTGATCGGCTACACCATCCCCAAGGAATATGGCGGAGCAGGAGGCAGCTTCCTGGACGCCGTCCTCATCGTCGAGGAAATGGCGCGGGTCTGCGGCGTCACGGGCCGTATCGCCGTCGAGGCCAACATGGGCGCCATCTCCGCCGTGATGCGCTATGGCACGGAGGAGCAGAAGAGGCTGGCCGCCCGGATCGTGCTGGCCGGGGACAAGCCCGCGATCTGCATCACCGAGCCGGATGCCGGCTCCGCCGCGACGGAGATGACGACCTCCGCTGTTCAGCGTGGCAATGTCTACGTGCTGAACGGCAAGAAGCACTGGATCACCGGTGCGGGCGTCTCGAAGCTGCACCTCGTTTTCGCGCGCGTCTTCGACGAGGCCGGCCAGGAACAGGGTATCGGCGGCTTCCTGATCGTCCACGGCGACCCTGAGGTGCCGGACACCAGAGGCTTTCGGATCGGCAGGCGGGAGCCCACCATGGGCTTGCGCGGTATTCCCGAGAGCGAGGTGATCATGGAGGACGCCGAGGTCCCCGTGAGCATGGCATTGCAGCCACCCGGGGGCTGGCGCCGAGGCTTCGCCGAACTGATGAACGCCTATAACAGCCAGCGCGTCGGCGCCGGGACCGTGGCGCTCGGCCTCGCGCAAGGGGCCTTCGAACACGCCCTGGACTACGCCAAGTCGCGCCAGCAGTTCGGCCGCCCGATCGCCGAGTTCCAGGGCCTGCAATGGATGCTGGCGGACATGTCGGTGCAGCTCAATGCCGCCCGCCTGTCGCTCTACAACGCGGCCAACAGCGCCAACCCCTTTCCTGACCCCCTGCTGGCCGCGCAGGCCAAGGTGCTGGCCTCCGAGATGGCCATCAAGGTCACGAACGACGCGCTGCAGATCTTCGGCGCCCGGGGCTACTCGCGCAACCTGCCGCTGGAGCGCATGGTGCGGGACGCGCGTATGTTCACGATCGGCGGCGGCACGGCGCAGGTTCTGCGGACGCAGATCGCCGCCCGGCTCCTGGACCGCAAGCTGCCGCAGACACGGGATGGCTACCGGCGCGAAGCCCTGAAGGCTGCGGCCGAGTAGAGATCTACAACCTGGCCTTGGTTGAGGTTCAGGGTCTATCCGCAAGGCCCGGGTTTTGGTCTTGGCTCAGAGAATGAAGACGCCGCCGCGGCGTGATGAAAGGCAGGAGGGGCGACGTGAAGGACGCTCAGGGTTACCCGCTCACGACATCCAGCCAGGATGCTGCGCTACTCTACGGCGTTGCCCAGCAGAACCTGCTCGAGTATCGCCTGGCCACGATGCAGTCCATCAAGGACACGATCCAGGCGGACCCCCACTTCGCGATGGCTCACTGCCTGCGCGGCTACCAGTTCATGATGTACGGGTCCTTCTCCGTCCTGAACAACGCGAAGTCGGCGCTGCGTGCGGCGGCTGCCGAAGCGGCCGGAGCGACAGAGCGTGAGCGGATGCACATCGAGGCGTTGCGCGCCTGGACGGAGGGCCGGACCGGCAAGGCCATCACGGTCTGGGAACAGCTCCTCAGCGCCTATCCGCTCGACATCGTCGCGCTGCGGATGCACCACTTCAACTGCTTCTGGACGGGACGCCAGCACTCGCTCCGTGGTGGTGCGGCCTCCGTGCTTGACCGCTGGCCGCAGGAGATGCCCGGCTACGGCAATGTGCTGGGAATGCTGGCCTTCGGCTATGAGGAGTGCGGCCAGTACCGCGAGGCCGAGAGGTTCGGCCGGCTGGCCGTGCAGCACAACCCGAACGACCTATGGGCCCTGCACGCCGTCGCGCATGTGCTGGAGATGGAGGACCGGCAGCAGGAAGGCATCGACTGGCTGACGCGGCCGGAGAACCACTGGTCCGACCGCAACCCCTTCAAGGGCCATCTCTGGTGGCACCTCGCCCTGTTCCACCTGGAGAGCGGGCATTATGAGCAGGTGCTCGATCTCTATGACCGTTCCGTGCGGAACGACGGCTCGACCTTCTACCTCGACATCCAGAACGCTGCCTCGCTGCTGGCACGGCTGGAACTGCTCGGGATCGATGTTGGGAGCCGATGGGCGCAGCTGGCAGATTTCGCCGAGCAGAGCATCGGTGACCATGGTCTGATCTTTACCGATCTGCATTACATGATGGCCCTCGCGAAGGAGCACCGCTTCGAGGCGGCCGAACGTCTCCTTGCCTCGATGGAAGACTTCGCCGCACAGGACTCGGGCGACAGCGCCGCAGTGGTGCGGGCGATCGGCCTGCCACTCTGCCGTGGTATCCTCCGCTTCGAGCAGGGCGACTACCCCGGTGCCGTCGACGAGTTCGCGCCCTTGCACAACAATGACGCGCCGATCGGCGCCAGCCATGCTCAGCGCGACATCATTGACCAGTACCTCATCGAGGCAACCCGGCGCGCGAGCAATCTGCCACGGACACGGATGCTGCTGGCGGAGCGGGTCGCGCTGCGGCCGCGGAATAAAGCGGCCGTTGAGCGGCACATGGATGTCACGCGTCAGATCTATAGGACGGCCTGACATGCGGGAGGCGCGAGGCAGGGCCCATGTCTTGGCCGGCTCAGACAAGCGGGAGGAGATCGCCCTGTGATCGAACTTGACGCCATGGCCGCGAGTGTACCGGACGGTGCGCTGATCGCGATGCCGCCGGACAACTCCTTGCCCTCCGTCGCACTGGCCAAGGCACTGGTCCGACGCGGCGCGCGCGGGCTGCGCTGCTTGGCGTGCCGGTTTCTGGCTTCGCGACCGACCTGCTTATCGGCGCGGGATGTGTAACGGAGGTGGAGACCAGCGCGGTATCACTCGGTGAGGCCGGCCTTGCGCCGCGCTTCACAGCGGCACTGAAGGCCGGCACCATCACCGTCCGGGACGCAACCTGCCCAGCGATCCACACCATGCTGCAGGCCTCCGGGAAGGGTGTACCCTTCATGCCCCTGCGTGGGGTGATCGGCGGCGATATCCTCGAACGGGCCTGCGAGGGCGACGAGCGGACTGGCGTGCAGATCCTGAGGCGCGCGCTGGAAGCACCGGCCCGGCAGATCGCCAAGAACTCGGCCGCGGATGGCGGCGTGGTGGTGGCGCGCATGCGGGCGGGCGAGGGGGCATCGGCTTCGACGCCGCGAGGAACGCGTATGCCGACTTGGTCGCCGCCGGCATCCTCGGCCCGACCAAGGTTGTGCGCGTGGCCCTGGAGAATGCCGTCTCCGTGGCCGGCCTGCTGCTGCTGACCGAGGCTACCATGACCGAGCTTCCGGAGAAGAAGCCCGCCGCCGAGGACGCCGCCCTGGCGCTGTGAGGACAAGGCCGGGCGACGATGCCGCCCGGCCCCGCAGTGGCCTCAGATCTGGGGATACAGCGAGTAGTCGTGCAGGGGGCTGATCTCCATCCTGTCCTCGACCCCCCGCACGCCTTCGACGCGCTCGGCGGCGACGCAGATTGCCCGCCGCGCCGCCTCCGACCGGCAATATCCCTCCAGGCGGACGATGCCGTTCTCGACGATCACGCTGGTCAGATGCTCGGTGGCCCAGCTGTGACGACGCATCTCCTCCACCACCGCCTGCTGGATGCGCTGGTCAGGCCCGGCGGTGCCGACCCGGTCGCCCTCCGCGATGATCACGCGCAGCAGGTCCGCCCGGGACACGACCCCGACAAGGCGGCCGTCCCGCAGCACCGCGACCCGACGCACGTTCCGCTTCTGGATCACTTCCACGGCTTCGCCGACGGCGGCGTTCTCGTCCACCGCGGCGACATCGGGCGACATGATGTCCCGGACATGCCGGCCATGTGTCCTGACGTACTGCGTGGCAGCGCGGTCGCGGTTGATCATCTGCCGGGCCAGCCAGCCGAGCCCCGCCTCCTCGCCCGCCGGCGCCAGGCGGCGGATCAGGTCGCCCTCGCTCACGACGCCGATGGGCGTCCCGGAGCCATCCACCACGAAGGCCGCGGAGATGTGGCGTTGCGCCAGCAGCTGCGCAACGGCTTCGATGGCCATGTCGGGCGGCACGACCACAGGGTCGCGGGTCATGATCGATTGCACTTGCATGAGACAGCCTCCTTCTCCTGCACGGTTTCCTCGGTGCAGCAGTATCAGGCCCGTGCTCCGGGGGACCTTGATCTGGAGCAGCTTCCGCGGGCCTTCGGTCGCGCCGGCCGGCTGATGTCCGTCAGGGCAGGGGCCGTGCCTCCGGTGCCAGTCTTCCACACCGGCAGCGCATCCCGGCAGGGTCAGGTGGAGCGAGGTCATGCAGGGTCATTATATGGAAAGGGGCCAGGGACGCCTCGCCCAGGATCTCCAGCAGCTCCGGCTGATGATCGAGGAGATGGGAAGCCGGGCGATCCGCCAGGTCAGCGATGCGAGCACCGCCCTTCTGCAGCATGACAACGGCCTCGCCGAGGAGGTGCTCCGGCGTGACGTGCAGCTCGACGCCCTGGAGCGCGACGTGGATGCCGCATGCATCCGCCTGCTGGCGCTGCAGCAGCCTCTCGCCGCGGATCTCCGCCTCATCGTCGCGGTCCTCAAGACGAGCCATGATCTCGAGCGGATCGGCGACTATGCGGCGAACATCGCAAAGCGCAGCCGGGCCCTGCGCCGGATACCCGATTGGCTGCACCGGGCGACGCTGGGCGAGATGGCCTGGCTGCTGCAGCGGAACATCAAGGAGGCTGTCCGCTCCCTGGTCGAAGCCGACGCAGCGGGAGCCTGGGCGGTGTGCCAGTCCGATGACGATGTGGACGCGCTCTACGACCTGGCCTCCCAGGCCGTTCTCGAGCAGATGTCGGCGGGGCGGTGCGAGCCCGACACCGGCACGCACCTGATGTATGTCATCAAGGGCCTCGAGCGCATCGGCGATCATGCCGTGAACGTTGCCGAGATGGCCTACTATGCCGTTCGCGGCGCCAGCGCTCCGGTGCAGCGTCCCAGGAGGTGAGGTCCGGCGCCGGTGGCAGGGCCGCCGGTGCGCATGGCGCGGGCGAGTTCCGCGCGCAGGACCTCATGCAGCACCCCGCCGGCCGGCCCGCATGCGGCGAGCTCCCGGATGCCGGCGGCATCGCCCCCGACAGGCCGGTGGACTCCGCCAGGCAGGCCGCCATCAGGTGCGGCACCGGGACGTTGCTGCACAGCCCTGCGGGCTTGGCCGCGGCGGCAGCCGCGGTTGCCGGGTGGAGCGCCGCGCATTGCGCGCAATGCTCGTCAGCCTGACGCAGATCATCGCTCCGGAGCACGGAGACTGTAACCAGGGGCCGTGGCGGGCAGCGAGATTTGCTGCCGCTGCCATGGGACACAGGAGGAATCATCATGTCCGACAACACGGTAAGCACCCCGAAGGCCGTGCAGCCGGTGCAGCCGCCTGCACCGGCGATGCCGGAATGCTTCTGGCAGCCGCTGGCGGGCCTGCGGGACGAGATGGACCGCGTCTTCGACAATCTCTGGCGCGGCTTCGGCGGCAGTCCGCTCCGCCGCGGCGAAATGATGCCACCCTGGCGCAACGACATGCCGTTCACCGCCGCCCTGCCCGCGGTGGACGTCACCGAGAGCGACAAGGATTTCCGCATCACCGCCGAGCTGCCGGGGCTGGGGCGGGATGACGTGGAGATCAGCCTGTCCGGCAACATGCTCACCATCAAGGGCGAGAAGAAGGAACAGCGGGACGAGAAGACGGCGAACCACTACCTGTCCGAGCGCCGCTTCGGCAGCTTCCGCCGCTCCTTCGAGCTGCCCCAGAGCGTGCGGCGCGACGGCATCGAGGCCAGCTTCGACAAGGGCGTGCTGTCGGTCATCCTGCCCAAGACGGCGGAAGCGGCGCAGCAGACGCGCAGGATCGAGGTCAAATCGGCCTCCTGAGGCTGTCGCCGGGGGGCATGAGCGACACGCGTGATCCCGCCCCGGAATCGCCTGCCGCCATCGGCCTGCCGCTGGTACCGGCCCCGCCGCCATCGCGGGTCCGCCCGGGCCGCGATGGCGGCGGTGGCTGGGCCGTCATCACGCTGGCCGCCGGCCTCTCCCTGTGGCTGGTGCTGCGCGGGCTGCTCGGCATGCCAATCGCCGGGTCCGTCGCGCTGTTCCTCACCGGGGTGGCACTCTACCTGTTCTACGCCACGGCGGTCGGCCTGCTGTTCATCCTGATCGTGCAGCCCATGATCCTGCTCTCCGGCGGCAATACCCGTTTAGAGAGCATGCCGCGCGCCCTGCAGGCGGTGATGATCGTCTTTCCCTCCACCCACTTCGTGTCCTTCGCCCAGGCCATCCTGTATCGCGGGGCGGGGCTGGACACGGTCAAGGTCCGCCTTCGCGGCGGCGGCCGTGATCGGGCTGGCGGTGCTGGCGGCGGCCCTGCTGCGCTTCCGCGCCACCCTGGCCGCCGCCCTGTCATGAGCCGCGCGCCATCAGTGCGAGAGCAGCACCGGAATGGTCGAGCCATGCAGCAGGCTGCGGGTCACGCCGCCCAGCACCATCTCTCGCATGCGGCCATGGCCGTAGCCGCCCACCACCAGCAGCTCCGCGCCGAGATCGGCCGCAGCACTCAGCAGCACGTCCTCGACCTGCAGGTCGCCGCCGGCCATGGTGGTGGCAGCGGAGACGGTGGCCCCGTGCCGGGCCAGGTGGCGCGCGATGTCCTCGGTCTGCACCTGGCAGCTTGCCTGCTCCTCCGCCCGGGCGAACACCGAGAGGACCTGCACCGCCTCCGCCGCCTGGATCAGCGGCAGGGCATCCCCGACCGCGCGCGCAGCCTCACGCCGCCCGTTCCAGCCCACCAGCACGCGCCGGGCCGTGAAATCGCGCGGCGGGCTCGGCGGCAGCAGCAGCACCGGCCGGCCCGCATCGAACATGACCTCCTCGGCCAGATCGGCCTCGATGCCGTTCCGGTCGGAGCGGCCGAGGATCGTGACATCGGCGTAGCGGGCGTGCTGCACCAGAACCGAATCCACCATCCCCTCCACGAGGCGCCATTCCGCCGGGATGTCCTCGCGCCGGGTGGCTTTCTCGAACTGGGTGTGGATCTGCTCCGCCCGCTCCTTGGCGGCCTGCTCGGCTTCCTCCAGGACGAGCCGCCATGTGGCCGGGCTGACATAGCCATCAGCGGCAGCCATCATGGGCCAGTCGAGGCTGTAGACGTGCAAGGCGGCCAGGTGGGCGCCGTGGTGCTTCGCCAGCGAAATGGCGGGGTCCAGGATGCGGGGGGCCACCTCCGGGCTCGGCAGATACACGAGAATGTCTTTCAGCGACATCGCTCCGCTCCAGGTTCAGGCAGCCGGCATGCCGCGGGCGGCCTGTGTTGCGACGAGGGTGGTGCCGGCCGGAGGAGCCGCCAGCGGCCGGGAATCTGGAGGATCGTGGAAGGCCGGGGCTGGCTGGCCCGCTGGCGGAAAGCCGGGAGGGGCTCGCCGCGCATCCTTCTCAGGCCGGGACGCCGCTCAGGTCGGCGACCTCGGTCAGCCTCTCGCGCTCGAGGATGTGCAGGGTGTGGTTGTCCTCGATGGCGATCATGCCGGACTTGCGCAGCGCCGTGAGGACGCGGCTGACCGTCTCCGCCGTGAGGCCGAGATAGTCGGCGATGTCGTAGCGCGACATCGGCAGGTCCACCGACGGGCGGCCGGGGCAGCTGCGGGCCGCCAGGTCGAGCAGGAAGTGCGCCACGCGCTCCGTGGCGCTCCGGCAGCCCAGCAGGATCGAGCGGTCCTGCGCCGCCGCCAGCTTCTCCAGCGTGAAGGCCTGCCAGGACTGCGCCGCCAGCGGTTCCTCGTCCATGTAGGCGTCGATGTCCTTGCGTGCGAAGGCGATCAGCACGACCTCGGTTATCGCCTCGGCCGAGAAGCGGTGCTCCTCCACGCCGTCGAGGCCGAAGACCTCGCCCGGCAGGGCGAACTGCGCGATGAAGCGCCGCGCATCCGGCAGCACGCGGCACACGCGCACGGCGCCCGAGACCACCTTGTAGAACTGCCGGATCTTGGAGCCCTCGGCGTAGATCTCGGCGCCGCGCAGCAGCCGGCCTGGCCGGCCGGGGATGGCCCGGCCGCTGCGCTCCGGAGCGACCGTGAAAGGGAAAGGCAAGCGCATGCCGGTCAGCGCAACGCTCTGCATGGGTCGACTTCCTTCCGAAACGAGCGAGCGCAGTATCAGCGCCTTATCGTTTCGGTAACATTCCGGAAAATCACGTTCCGTAGAAGCACGTAGCGAAGTTCCGGCAAGTATTCACCTGCCGGCATTAAACTTTCTGGTTCATCCTGATCCGTGTCAGGGCAGGGCTGCCGCCGCAGGCTCAGGTTGCGGCTGGCTGGGCAGGACGCGGCAGGCACGGCGGCGCCCCCGGCTGCACCGACGATGACGGGACAGCATGCAGATGAGCCGGGAACCACCCCGCGAGCAGCCATGCCAGAGCGCAAGCGGGCAGGGCGACCCTCTGGCCGCCAAGCCCGGCCGCGTCCTCGTGCTCAGCGCCGATCCCGCGGCCCGGCGCGCCCTGATGCTGATGCTGGAATCGCACGGCTTCCTGGCCTACCCCTTCGCCAGCCTCGGCGCGCTGCTGCGGGTGGCCGACAGCCTGGGCGCGGAGAGTGCCGGATGGTGCTGCCTGCTGATGGCCGAGCGCCCACAGGCGGACCGCATCGGCCTGCAGGTGCTGCTGCCGCTGCGGCGCGCCGGAAGGGTCATCCCGGCTGTCATCCTGACATGGCCCGTGGCGGCGCAGGTGGAGCCGCCGGCTGGCCATTCCCTGGTCTGGTATGCCGACCCCCTGGTGCCAGAGGATGTGCTGCGCTCCGTGCGTGCCGCCCTCGGGGACGCCGAGCCGGGCTGAGGCGCTGCGGCGCCGGCGTCACCGCCCATACTGCGCCAGCACGGCCAGGCGCACCGCCTCGGCAAAGCTGCCGACGCCGAGCCGGGCCATCAGCTTTATCCGGTAGACCTCGACGGTTCTCGGGCTGATCCCCAGCTCGAAGCCGATGACTTTGCTGGGCTTGCCTTCCATGGCCAGCTCCAGCACCTCGCGCTCGCGCGGCGACAGCGTGGCCACCCGCTCGGCGGCCCGGGCTATGTCTGTCCTCTGGCTGGCGTTCCTGGGCGGGTCGTCCAGGGCGCCGGGTTCGCCGGGCGGCCCGGCCATGGCGGTGCGGAGGGTGGAGAGCAGAACCTCGTCATCGAAGGGCTTCTCGATGAAATCGGATGCGCCTGCCTTCATCGCCCGCACCGCCGTCGCGATGTCGCCATGGGCGGTCATGACGACCACCGGATGGCGGAAGCCCTGCCTCCTCAGGTCGTGCAGCAGGTCGAGCCCGTCCTTCCCGGGCATGCGGATGTCGGTCAGCACGCATCCCCCTGCCGACCATTCGAGGGATGGCAGGCACTCGAGGAACTCCCCGGCCGAGGCGTAGGTGCGGGCGGGTGTTCCGGCCGCTTCCAGCAGGGTTGCCACGGCCCAGGAGACATCCTCATCGTCGTCGATCACATGCACCATGGGCTGACCTGGGCGAGGGCCGGGTGCTGCCGCCGCTGTCATGGCTTCTCCTCCTGCAGCAGCCTGGCGTCCGATGGCACCAGCAGCGGCAGGGTGAAGCGGAACACCGCGCCCCCGCCGGGGTTCGGCTCGCTCCACAGCCGGCCGTCATGCGCTTCCACGATCGAGCGGCAGATGGACAGGCCAACCCCCATGCCGCCGCGCTTGGTGGTCACGAAAGGCTCGAACAGCCGGGCTTCCACGGCGGGGGAAAGGCCCGGCCCGGTGTCGCGCACCGCGACCTCCAGCATCCCGGCGCCGCGGCGCGTGGCGTTGATCGTCAGCCGGCACGGCTGGCCGCCTGCCTCGCTCATCGCTTCCACCGCGTTGCGGATCAGGTTCAGCACCACCTGCTGGATCTGCACCCGGTCCACCAGAACCGGCGGAAGGTCCTGGTCGAGCTGGATGGAAATCTCCACGCCATGATGGGCGACGCCCAGCAGCGCCAGCTCCCTGGCCTCGCCGATGATATCGGGCAGCAGGACGGGTTCCCTCTCGACTTCGCCCTTCATCACGAAGTCGCGCAGCCTCTGCACGATCTGCCCGGCGCGGAGCGACTGGCTGGCGGCGCGCTGCAAGGCTTCCAGCACGCGCGGCGGCAGCACCGCATGGCCGGGCGAGGCTTCCAGCAGGCGCAGCGCGGCCCTGGTGGAACTGGCGATCGCGGTCAGCGGCTGGTTGAGCTCATGCGCCAGGGCGGAGGCCATCTCGCCCGCCACGCTGAGGCGGGAGACGTGCAGCAGCTCCGTCTGCAGGTCGTTCAGGCGCCGCTGCGATGCCTCGTCCTGGCTCAGGTCGCGGAGGAAGCCCGTGAACAGGTGGCCTTCCTTGGTCCTGACCTCGCCGACCGTCAATTCCATCGGGAACACCGAGCCATCGCGGCGCTGGCCATGCACCCGCCGGCCGATGCCGATGATGCGGCGCTCCCCCGTCCGCAGGTAATGCGACAAGTAGCCGGCGTGCCGCGACCGGTCGGGCTCCGGCATGAGAACCGACACCTCCTGGCCCAGGACCTCCACTGCCTGCCACCCGAACAGGTGCTCCGCCGTGGCGCTGAAGGACACGATGCGGCCGCTCTCGTCGATCACCACCATCGCATCCGGTACCGTGGCCAGGATGGAGCGGAGCTGGCCCTCGCTTTCCTCCAGCGCCCAGCGGATGCGGCTCAGCTCCGTGACGTTGGTCCAGGAGGCATAGACCAGGTTCTCGCCGTCGATCTCCACCGGTTCGACGCGCACCAGCATGTCAAGCCTGTCGCCCGCGCGGTTGCGGAAGCGTGTCCTGATCTCGTCGCCCTTCGCCCCGAGCTGCGTGGCCGCGATGGCCAGGCTGTGCCCGGCGGTGCCGGCCATCTCCAGATCCGCGATCCGCAACGTGGTGAATTCCGCCATGCTGTAGCCGAGTTCCAGGCAGGCACGCTGGTTGGCCCGCAGCACGCGCAATGAGCCGGGCTCCAGCAGGGCGATACTGACCGGCGCAGCCTCCAGCAGCGCGCGCGAACGCCGCTCCGCCTTGCGCAACTCCTCATCCGCGCGCAGCCGCCGGCGCACAACCGCGACATGCTGCGCGATGGTGGCCAGGAACGCGACGTCCTCCTCCTGGAAGCGCTCCCGCGCGTGGCTGGCGAAGGCGAGCGCGCCCAGAACATCCTCCCCGGCCAGCAGCGGAAAGCAGACATAGGCCTGGATGCGCGGCGGAGCGGCGGCCTGTTCCTGCGGCGCCGCCGGATCCGGCTGCGCCGTCCAATGCACCGGCGCGCGGCTCCGCGCCACGGCATCGCAGATCGCCGGGCCGGAGGGCAGGAGGCTGAAGGCCGCGACCTGGCCGGGATCCGGGCCGATGCCCGCCGCCAGCCGCCACGCCTGGGCTTCCGGCAGGTAGCTGAACACCGCATCCACGCCCAGATCCGCCGAGAGCGTGGCGAAGAGCCCCCGCAGAACCTGCTCCGGATCGCCTGCGCCCAGCAGGTTCGCCGCGGCTTCGGACAACAGCGCCAGGCGGCGCGACCGCTCGCGCAGCGCGGTCTCGGCGCGCCGCTGCGGCGTGACGTCGACCACCGATTCCATCACCACGAGCGGCACCCCGTCGCTGCCGCGGCGCAGCGTCTTGCGCACGGCGATGCTGCGCGCTTCCCCGCTCCGCGTGTGCTGCACCAGCTCGCCCGACCACTCGCCCGATGCCAGCAGGGCCTGCTGGATCTGCGACACCGGAACGGGAAACACCGTGCGCAGAAGCTCGTGCAGCGGGTAGCCGACCGCTTCCGACGCCCTCCAGCCGAAGATCCGCTCGCAGCCGGCCGACCAGTAGGTGACCACGCCCTCCGGCGTGCGCGACATGAAGGCGCCGAGATCCAGCGTCTCCAGTGTCAGGCGAAGGTTTCTTTCGCTCTCCCGCAGGCTCTGCCGCGCCTTTTCTTCCGCCGTGCAGTCCCGGACGATGAGGACCTGCATCCTCTGGCGCCGGTAGGCAACCGGCGAGCCCTGGAACTCGGCCGAGAAGGTCGACCCATCGGCCCGCAGCCCCCGGCCGCGGTGAGGCCTGCCATTGCCGCAGGAGGCGCTGCGCAGTGCATCCTCGCGGAATTCGGGCGCCACGAAGTCCAGGGTCTCGCGGCCGATCACCTCCTGCAGCGCGGCATAGCCGAACATGCGCCAGAACGCCGCGTTCGCGTCCACGATGCGCCCGAGGTGGTGGATGGCAACGCCCTCGCGCGTCGCGTCGGAGAGGGTGCGGTAGCGCTCCTCGCTCTCCCCCAGGGCGATCTCCGCCTTACGCTGCAGCAGGTGATTCGGCATCCCGGCCTTGCCGGACCGGCCGCCGCCGGAAGGCCCGCCCCAGCAGCGTGCCCAAGGCGGCCAGGCCCGGAACACGCGGGGCCGTGCGCCCGGCAGTGCCGCGATCCTGCGTTGCGGGGCCAGGAGAGCGCGCCGGCGCAGGGGCCGCCGGACCAGCCCGGCGCCCGCCGCGCATCCATGTTCCCAGGCGGCCTGAAAATATCATGGTGCTGCGCCCGTTGCTGCGTCTCCGGTAAGCACGTGCCGATCATCTTCAGCACCTTGCAGGCATGCTGTCCACAAAGGCGTGCCCTCCGCGCCGGGCCGCAGAAACCAAGATCCGGGACTCCGTCCCGGAGGTGATCCAGATCAGTGCCGTTGCAGCGCGCGGCGCGGCAGCCTGCGGTGCCACCGATGGGGTGGCACCATGTGACAGGAGCAGGTCATGCCCCCCGATGATCAGGTTACCTCCGCGGGCCCCGATGCCAAGGCTCCTCCCTTCGGGTGGAGCGATGGTGCGGCCTGGCCGGATGCCATGCTGAACGTCCCATGGCAGACGTCCTACCGGACGATGCTGGAAGCGCAGAAGATCATGGGCGAAGCGTTCATTCGCGAGCTCGACGTGCTGGGCGCGGCGCAGACCGGCTACGGCAAGGGGCTGGAGGATATGCTGTCCTGCCGGCGTCCCCAGGATCTGCCGGCGGCCTATGCCTCGTTGATGACGGTGCTGCTCGAAGCCATGGCGCGCCATGCCGAGGTCAGCGCCGCCTATGCCAGCCGCCTCCGGCAGTGCTGCGGCACTCTGGCCGAGACAAGGGCGCGCAACTAGGCCCTGTCCTGGCCGCCCTCGGCGCCGCGTTCTTCGCGTGGAATTCTGGCATCTGCGCCGCCTTGCGAGCGGTCCGGTTGTGAGTTCTGGCTGAACCGCAACCAAGAATGCCTCGCTGCTGCCCTTGCCGCACCAGCCAGCCAACCGAACCGGGCATGAGGGATGGCGAACCGGCGCTGCCCCCCTGCGCGGCCGTCTCTCCGGCAGGCCGTGATGCGGGGGGCAGTGCCATGCCCGTGCTCCGCCAGGCCGACCCTCGCCTCCGTGGTGCCGGGCGCCTGTTCCGGTACCGATCCAGACTGAGGGGTCATCCTGATCTGTCGCAGTGTTCGAGCGGCGCGCACGGTGCAGCGTGCCGTCGCTGTTCCGGAAACGACGATGAGCGCTTCATCCAGGCCTGCCTCTCCGCCTTCCCCGGCCGGTGCGGCGTGGGCGACGGCGTGCGGCGCGACACGGACGGCCACGGCCGGATCATCGGCCGGGCGGGCCGGGAACACCTGTTTCCAGGAAAGCGGCTTTTCAGCCAGCACAACAGGAGATGATCTCATGGACAAGAATGAGCGACCGGAGACCTCGCATGAGCGGATCCTTCGCAGCCCGAACTTCCAGGCGCTCGTGCGTCAACGCTCGGGCTTCGCCTGGATCCTCTCGGCGCTCATGCTCGGGCTCTACTTCGGCTTCATCGTTCTTGTCGCCTTCGCCAAAGAGCTAATGGCGGTGCGGATCGGCGGCAGCGTCGTGACCCTTGGCATCCTCCTCGGCCTGGGCGTCATCGTCGCGGCCTTCGTGCTGACGGGCATCTACGTCGTCCGTGCGAACAGCCGGTTCGACGAGCTGACCCGCAGCCTGCAGGACGAGGTGCTGTCATGATGCCCCGCAGGATGCTTCCGCCCCTCCTGGCGGCCCTCCTCCTCTGTGCCGCCCCGGCAGCGGCATGGGCGCAGGGCGCGGCGGCTGCGGCCGGCCGTGGGTTGAACTGGCCCGCCATCGTCATGTTCTTCATCTTCGTGCTCTCGACGCTCGGGATCACCTATCGGGCCGCCAGGCAGACCAGGTCGGCGGCGGATTTCTACGCGGCCGGCGGCGGCATCACCGGATTCCAGAACGGCCTCGCGATCGCGGGCGACTACATGTCCGCCGCGTCCTTCCTCGGCATCTCCGGCCTTGTCTTCGCGAGCGGCTTCGATGGGCTGATCTACTCGATCGGCTTCCTGGCCGGCTGGCCGATCATTATGTTCCTGATAGCCGAGCGGCTGCGCAACCTGGGCAGCTTCACCTTCTCCGACGTGGCGTCCTTCCGGCTCGAGCAGACGCCCATCCGCATCCTCTCGGCGACCGGGACGATCGTCGTCGTCGCCTTCTACCTGATCGCCCAGATGGTGGGCGCCGGAAAGCTGATCGAGCTGCTCTTCGGCATGAAGTACCTCTACGCCGTCTTCATCGTCGGCATCCTGATGATCGTCTATGTCGCCTTCGGAGGGATGAAGGCCACGACCTGGGTTCAGATCATCAAGGCCTGCCTGCTGCTGGGCGGCGCGACCTTCATGGCCCTGGCCGTGCTGTGGCGCTACGGCTTCAGCCCGGCGGCGATGTTCGCCGATGCGGTCGCCATGCATCCCCGGCAGCAATCCATCATGGCGCCGGGCAACTTCGTGGCGGACCCGGTCTCGACCTTGTCGCTCGGCCTCGCGCTGATGTTCGGCACGGCAGGGCTGCCGCACATCCTCATGCGCTTCTTCACCGTGTCGGACGCCCAGGCTGCGCGCAAGTCGGTGTTCTACGCGACCGGGCTGATCGGCTACTTCTACATCCTGACATTCATCATCGGCTTCGGCGCCATCACCTTCCTGATGGACGACGCGGCCTATTTCCGGACCGGGCCCGGCGGCGGCTACAACCGCATCACCGACCTCATCGGCGGCACCAACATGGCGGCCATCCATCTGGCCGATGCCGTTGGCGGCTCGCTCTTCATGGGCTTCATCTCCGCCGTCGCCTTCGCCACCATCCTCGCGGTGGTGGCGGGCCTGACGCTCGCCGGCGCATCGGCCGTGAGCCACGATCTCTACGCCTCCGTCATCGCCCGCGGCCGGGCCAATGAGCAGCGGGAGGTCCGGATCTCGAAGGGGACAGCGATCGTGATCGGACTGGTCGCGATCTTCCTCGGTTACGTCTTCGAGAACCAGAACGTGGCGTTCATGGTGGGGCTGGCCTTCTCGGTTGCCACCAGCTGCAACTTCCCCGTCCTGCTCATGTCCATCTTCTGGCGCGGGACCACCACCCAGGGTGCCTTCATCGGCGGCTTCCTCGGGCTGATCAGCGCGGTCCTGATGGTCGTGTTCAGCCGCGCCGTGTGGGTGAACACCTTCGGCTACGCCGCGCCGCTTTTCCCCTACGACAACCCGGCGCTGTTCTCCATGACCATCGCCTTCGCCGGGATCTGGCTGTTCTCCAAGATGGACAGCGGCGAGCGGGCCCGGCGGGAGCAGGCCGCGTTCAACATGCAGTATGTGCGGTCGGAGACCGGGCTGGGAGCGGCAGGCGCCAGCGTGCATTGACGCCAACCCGGCGCCGCCGTCCGCCGGGACACAGCCCGGGCCACAGGCGGCCCGGGCCCTGGAAATGCAGCACCGGGGGAGCAATGCAGGTGGCCGAGAGCTTCGATGCCGGCAATCCGCCCTTCGACCGCCTGACCCAGCAGGAGGTCGAGGACATCAGGGCGGGCGCCGATATCGGCTATTTCGCGCCGGGTGATGTCATCGTGGCCGCGGGCAAGCCATCCGGGCAGCTCCACGTCATCATCAAGGGCGTGGTGGAGGTTCGGCAGGACGGTGCCATGACAGCCCTCCTGCGCGCGGGCGACAGTTTCGACTCGCGCGCCCTGGTGCATGGCGCGGCCGGGGAGGACTTCATCGCCGCGGAAGAGACGCTGTGCCATCTGGTCCCCCGCCCTGCCGTCACGAGGCTGATCAGCCGCAATGCGGGCTTCGCCGCCTTCTTCTATGCTGAGGTCTCGCGCAAGCTCGATGCTCTGGCCGGGGCGCGCCGGCCGGATGGATTCGAATCTGTGCTGCGCGCGCGCGTGCGCGACGCCCAGCGCGGGGATTCGAACGTCATCGACGGCGGCGAGACGATCGAGGCAGCAGGCCACCGCATGAGGAGGGTCAATGCGAACGCCCTCTTCGTCCGCGATGGGGACCGCACCGGGGTCGTGACGGGCATGAACCTCTCGAAGGCGGTCGTCCTGCGGCGCCTGCCGCTCGAAACCCCCGTCCGCGATGTCACGCATTTCGATGTCGTCTCCATAGAGGCCGGGGATTTCCTCTACGAGGCCATCCTGCTGATGACACGGCACGACAAGCGGCGCCTCGCGGTGCGGCGGGAAGGCCGCTATGTCGGCTTTCTCGAGGACATCGATATCCTGGGCCTGGTCGCCGGCAACTCGCAGCTGATCCCGGGCCGGATTGACCGCGCCCGCGGCGTGGAGGACCTCACGGTGGCCGCGCGCGACATCCAGGCGCAGGTCCTGCGGCTGCACGGGCAAGGCGTGCGGATCGAGGCGATCGCCGAGATCACCTCCGACCTCAACCGCCGGCTGCTCGCGCGCCTCTTCGAACTGGTCGCCCCGCCATCGGTGCAGAGCGGGGGATGCCTGCTGCTGATGGGTTCCGAAGGCCGTGGCGAGCAGACCCTCCGGACGGACCAGGATAACGGCCTTCTCCTGGCAACGCCGGTGCCGGAGCCGGATCTGGCCGCGTTCCGGGAGGCCTTCACCCGGGCGCTGGACGATTTCGGCTTCCCGCGCTGCCCGGGTGGGGTGATGGTCCGCAACCCCTTGTGGTCGCAGACCCTCGACGGCTTCCAGCGCCAGCTCAGGGGCTGGGTTGTGGACCGCAGCCCCGAGGCGGCGATGAACCTGGCCATCTTCTGGGACGCGGCCGCCGTTTCCGGCCGCGGCGAGCTGCTCGAGCAGGCGCGGATGACCCTGTTGACTGCCCTGCGCGGGGAGGGGGCCCTGCTCGCCCATTTCGCCCAGCTGGTGGATACCTTCGCGGAGCCGCAGGTCGGGCTGCTCGGCTCGCTTCTCGCCTCGGTCGGCATGAATTCCGACGAGGTCGATATCAAGCGCGCCGGCATCTTCCCGCTGGTTCATGGCGTGCGCACCCTGGCCATCGGCCGCGGCATCACCGCCCAGCCCACGGCACTCCGGATCGCGGCGCTGGTCGAGGCAGGGGCGCTGGATGCGGCTTTGGGGCGTGAGCTGGTGGGGGCGCTCCGGGTTTTCATGGAGTTCCGGCTGCGCGCCCAGCTCGAGGCCGCGCGGCGCGGCACGCCGGGGCCCGATGCGGCCGTGCGGCTGGGCCTGCTGACCAGCGCCGACCGCGACATCCTGCGCGACGCCCTGCGGATCGTGCGGCAGTTCCGCGAGGTGATCCGCAGCCACTACAATCTGCGAGGCCATTGAGGATGCGGGGAGCCGGGCCGTGAGCATCCTGCAGGCCGTGCGGCGGCGCTGGTTGCGGGCACGGCTCGCCGACCCGGCCTATGGCTTCCTGTTCGATCCCTGGCCGGAGGAGGAGGTGGTCTCGCTCGACCTGGAGACGACCGGACTGGATATCCGGCGCGACGAGATTGTCGCGCTGGCGGCGATACGGCTCCGCGGCAACCGCATCCTGCTGAGCGAACGGTTCGAGGCCGTGGTGCGGCCGGCGGTGATGCCGCCACCCGCCGCGATCAAGGTGCACAGGCTGCGCCACCAGGACATCAGCACGGGCCCGGGCATGCAGGACCTGCTGCCGGACCTGCTGCGCTTTATCGGCAGCCGGCCGCTCCTCGGCTACTACATCGATTTCGACGCCGGCATGCTCGACCGGTATGTGCGGGACCGGCTCCGCACCAGCCTGCCGAACCGCCGGATCGAGGTCTCCCGTCTCTACCACGACCGCAAATACGGCGGCGCGCCGCCGGGCACGGTGCTGGACCTCCGCTTCGCCACGATCCTCCGGGACCTCGGCATTCCCAACCTCGGATTGCACGACGCGGGGACCGACGCGCTCATGGCCGCGATGATGTACCTCCAGCTGCGCGACCTCCAGCGCCGTGGCGTCCGCCTCCGGCGCGGCCCGCGAAGCGGCATGGGTGAGATCCCGACCGGTGCCTGACCCTGGCGGAGCCGCCCGGCCGTCACGGCCCCGGCCCTGCCCCTCCTGATCGAGGTCAGGGCGGCGCCCTGCGGCCCGGTGCAGGACGGCGCCCATGATTTGGGAGGGCAGGCCATGGCCGGAAGCGGGATGATCCTTTGGTTCGACCAGGTGGGGCTGGGTGATACCGCCAGGGTCGGCGGCAAGAACGCCTCGCTCGGTGAGCTGTACGGGCGGCTGACGCCGGCCGGGCTGCGCGTGCCGAACGGCTTTTGCGTCACCGCCGATGCCTACCGCGCCGCCCTGGATGCGGCCTCTGCCTGGCCCGCGCTGCACCGCGCGCTGGACGGGCTGGATGTCACGGATATCCCCGCCCTGGCCCGCCGCGCCGCCGAGGCGCGCCGCATCGTCTACGAGGCCACCGGCCACGCGCCGCTGCGGGCCGCGATCATCGGCGCCTATCGCCGCCTGCGGCAGGAATCCGGTGCCGAGCCGGCCCTGGCCGTGCGCAGCTCCGCCACGGCGGAGGATCTGCCGGATGCCAGCTTCGCCGGCCAGCACGAGAGCTTCCTGAACATCCGCGGAGAGGAAGCGCTGGTGGAGGCCTGCCGCCGCTGCTGCGCCTCGCTCTTCACCGACCGCGCGGTGGTCTACCGCGCCAACAACGGCTTCGACCATTTCAAGGTCGCGCTCTCCGTCGGCGTGATGCGGATGGTCCGCGCGGATCTCGCCGCCAGTGGCGTGATCTTCACGCTCGACACGGAATCCGGCTTCCGCGACGTGGTCTATGTCACCGGCTCCTACGGGCTTGGCGAGAATGTCGTGCAGGGCAAGGTGGACCCGGACGAGTTCCACGTGCACAAGCCGACCTTCCGCGCCGGCTACAGGTCCGTGCTGCGCCGCGCGCTCGGGCGCAAGCAGACCCGGCTGGTCTATGCCGGGCCCGGCGCGGCGGAGCCGACGATCGACCTGCCGACGCCGGAGGCAGAACGGGACCGCTTCTGCATCAGCGACGAGGAGGTGCTCTCCCTCGCCGAGGCGGCCCTGATCATCGAGGCGCATTACTCGGCCGCCGCCGGCCATCCCGTGCCGATGGACATCGAATGGGCCAAGGACGGCCTGGACGGCCAGCTCTACATCCTGCAGGCGCGGCCGGAGACGGTGGCCTCGCGCCGCGGGGCGCAGGCCGTGGAGAGCTTCAGCCTCACCGGCACGGCCCCGGTCCTGGTGACCGGCAAGGCGGTGGGCGAGCGCATCGCCACGGGCCAGGTGCGCCGGGTGGGCGGCGCGGCGGATCTCGCCGCCTTCCGGCCGGGCGAGGTGCTGGTGGCCGAGGCGACCAGCCCGGACTGGGAGCCGGTGATGAAGACGGCGGCCGCCATCGTCACGGAGCGCGGCGGCCGCACCTGCCATGCGGCGATCGTGGCGCGCGAGCTGGGCGTGCCGGCCGTGGTCGGCGCGGCGGGAGCGCTCGGCGCCCTGGCCGATGGCGCCGAGGTGACGGTGTGCTGCGCCAGGGGCGAGGCCGGCGAGGTGTTGCAGGGTGCCGTGCCCTTCGTGGTGAGCCGCATCGCCGCCGATGTCGCCGTCCTGCCGCGCACGAAGATCATGCTGAACCTGGCCAACCCGGCGCTGGCCTTCCGCTCGGCCATGCTGCCCAGCGCCGGCGTCGGGCTCGCGCGCATGGAGTTCATCGTCAGCGAGCAGATCGGCGTGCACCCGATGGCCTGCGTGCAGCCGGACAGGGTCGCCTCCCTGGCCGAGCGGCAGGCCATCGCGCAGCTGGCGCGGCACCACGCCTCGGCCGAGGCGTTCTTCGTGCAGACCCTGGCCGAGGGCGTCGGCACCATCGCCGCCGCCTTCCACCCCCGGCCGGTGATCCTGCGGCTGTCTGACTTCAAGACCAACGAATACGGCCGGCTCCTCGGCGGCAGCGGCTTCGAGCCGGCGGAGGAGAACCCGATGATGGGCTTCCGCGGAGCCGCCCGCTACGCCCACCCGGCCTATGCGCCGGGCTTCGCCCTGGAGTGCCGCGCCATCCGCCAGGTGCGGGAGCGGATGGGGCTGGCCAATCTGCGGGTCATGGTGCCCTTCTGCCGCCGGCTGGAGGAGGCGGAGCGCGTGCTGGCCGAGATGGCGCGGCACGGGCTGAAGCGCGGCGAGGCGGGGCTGGAAGTGTACATGATGTGCGAGATCCCGAACAACGTGATCCTGATCGACCGCTTCGCGGCGTTGTTCGACGGCTTCTCGATCGGTTCCAACGACCTGACGCAGCTGACGCTCGGCGTGGACCGCGATTCGGCCACCGTGGCCTTCGACTTCGACGAGCGCGACCCGGGGGTGCTGGAGATGCTGCGCCAGGCCGTGAGCGGTGCGCGGCGCAACCACCGCCATGTCGGCATCTGCGGCGAGGCCCCGGCCAACTACCCGGAGATCGCCGCCTATCTCGTCGCGCTGGGCATCGAGGCGATCAGCGTCACGCCCGCCAGCCTGCTGCGGACCATCGCCGTGGTGCGGGAGGCCGAGCAGCGCCAGGAGGCATCTGGCGCGCAGGAGCCCGTGCTGGCAGGCTGACTGATCCGGCGGCGTGGCCTGCCCTGATCCGCGTCAGGGCCGGGGGGGCGCCCGGTTTGCCATGCACGGCCAAGGACAGGGCGATGGGACGGCAGGGACGGCAGCATCTCCGGCTGGGCTGGGCATTGCTGGGCCTGGCTGCCGGAACGGTGCTCTGGATGCGCGGCGCCGGTGTGGCCGCTGGCTGGGTCTGGAGCGCCGCGGCGCTGCCGGTGGCCCTGCATGTGGCGGCCGGCCTCTGGCGCAGCCTGCGCGGCGGCCGGCCGGGCGTGGACGTGATCGCCCTGGCCGCCGTGCTGGCCGCGGTGGCAACGGGGGAGGCGGCCACGGCGGCGGTGATCGCCGTGATGGTGGCGGGTGGCGAGGCGCTGGAGGCCTGGGCCGGCGCACGCGCGGGCTCGGCGCTGGCGGACCTGCTGGCCCGCACGCCACGCCGGGCGCAGCGGCTGGAAGGCGAGCGGCTGGAGGACATCCCCGTCGCCGCCATCCGGCCGGGCGACCTGCTGCTGGTGCGCCCCGGCGACACCGTGCCGGCCGACGGCCTGCTGGCGGATGGCGCCGCGACGCTGGACCTGCGCGCCCTGACCGGCGAATCCCTGCCCGTCGCGCTGGCGCGGGGCGCGGCGGTGCAGAGCGGGGCGGTCAATGCCGGCCCGGCCTTCCGCCTGCGCGCCAGCCACGACGCCGCCGGCAGCACCTATGCCGCCATCATCCGCCTGACCGAGGCCGCGACGGCCAGCCGGGCGCCGCTGACGCGGCTTGCGGACCGCTGGGCCGTGGCCTTCGTCCTGTTGACGGCGCTGGTGGCCGGCGGCGCCTGGCTGGCCACCGGCGACCCGCTGCGCGCCCTGGCGGTGCTGGTGGTGGCCACGCCCTGCCCGCTGATCCTGGCCGCGCCGGTGGCCCTGATGGCCGGCATCGGCCGCGCGGCGCGGCGCGGCATCATCGTCAAGGATGCCGGCGCGCTGGAGCAGCTGGCCGGGGTCCGCACGGTGGTGTTCGACAAGACCGGCACGCTGACGCCGGGCCGCCCGGCCCTGGCGACCGTGGATGCCGAGCCGGCGCTGGGCCGCGCCGGCGCGCTGCGGCTGGCGGCCTCTCTGGCCCAGGGGTCGGCCCACCCGGTTTCCACCGCCCTGCGGGACGCGGCGCTGGAGCAGGGCATGGCGCTGGCGCCGCCGGAGGCGGTGCGGGAGACGCCGGGCGGCGGCCTGCGCGGGGTGGTGGAGGGCAGGACGGTGCTGCTCGGCGGCGAGGCCTATCTGCGCGATGCCGGCCTGGCGCCGGCGCCGGGCTTCGGGTCGGATGCCGCCCTGGCGGGGCTGGGCGGCCTGGTCGCCTGGCTCGGCGTGGATGGCCAGGTGGCGGCCGCCTTCGTGCTGAGCGACACGCCGCGGCCCGAGGCGGCGCGTGCCGTGCGGCAGCTCCGCGCCCTGGGGCTGCGCCGGCTGGTGCTGTTGTCCGGCGACCGGCAGGCGGCGGCGCTGGCGGTCGGGCGGGCGCTGCGGCTGGACGCGGTGCTGGCCGAGCAGTCGCCCGCCAACAAGATCGAGGCCTTGCGGGCGGAGGCCGCCGCGGCACCGACCGCCATGGTGGGCGACGGCGTGAACGATGCCCCCGCCCTCGCCGCGGCCCAGGTCGGCATCGCCATGGGTGCGGCCGGCACCGCCGCGGCGGCCGAGGCGGCGGGCATCGTGCTGCTGGTGGACCGCGTGGACCGTGTCGCGGAGGCCATCGCCATCGCGCGGCGGTCGCGCGGCATCGCGCTGCGGGCCATCGGCCTGGGCATGGGCGCCTCGGTCGCGGCGATGCTGCCGGCCGCTGCGGGGCTGCTGCCGCCGCTGCAGGGCGCGCTGCTGCAGGAAGGGGTCGACGTGCTGGCCATTCTCTTCGCCCTGACGGCGCTGCGGCCGGGGCGGGCGGAGCGCCGGCCGGCGGCGCTGCCCGCCCTGGCCGGGCTGGCGGAGCGCATGGCAGAACACGCCGCCTTGCGTTCCCTGGCCGAGATGATCCGCGCCACGGCGGAGCGGATGCGCGCGGAGCAGGCGGAGCCCGCCACCCTCGCCGCGCTGCTCCGCCAGTTGCAGGAGCAGTTGCTGCCGCACCAGCAGACCGAGGAGCGCATGCTCTACCCGGCCGCGGCGCAGCGCCTGGGCAGCGAGGCGATGACGGCGCTGGTCCGGATGCATGCCGAGATCGAGATCCTGACCGGCCGCATCGCCACGGCGCTGCGGCTGGCGGAGGAGGGGGTTCCCTGGCCGGCGCTGATCCCCTCCCTGCGCCGTACGCTCTTCGCGCTGGAGGCGCTGCTGCAGCTGCACCTGGTGGCCGAGGAGGATGTGCTTGCCGGGCTGGAGGATGACGGGGAGGCGTCGGCGCGCCCGGGCCCTGCCGCCCTGCCCGTGCCGGCCGTGGCGCGCTAGGGCAGACCGCGGCTGGCCTGGCGGGCCTGACAGGGTGGCGATGCCCTGGCCACGCAGCCCGGCGGCCAGGCCCCAGCGCAGGGGCAGAGGCGGGTCATGGCGTGAGCACCAGCGCGCCCTCGACCTCGCCCCGGCGCAGCCGCTCCAGCGCGGCTCCGGCCGCCTCGAGCGGCAGGGTCTCCACGGCCGTCCGGACCGGGATGCGGGGGGCGAGCGCCAGGAACGCCTCGCCGTCGCGCCGCGTCAGGTTGGCGACCGATCGCAGGCAGCGCTCCTGCCACAGGATGCCGTAGGGGAAGGCCGGGATGTCGCTCATGTGGATGCCGGCGCAGACCACCGTGCCCCCGCGGTCCACCGCGCGCAGCGCCGCCGGAACCAGGGCGCCCACCGGCGCGAACAGGATCGCCGCATCCAGCGGCTGCGGCGCAGGCGCGTCGGACGGCCCGGCCCAGGCCGCGCCGAGTTGCCGGGCGAATTGCGCGCTGGCCGCGTCGCCGGGGCGCACGAAGGCGAAGACCTCCCGCCCCTCATGCCGCGCCACCTGCGCCACGATATGCGCCGCCGCACCGAAGCCGTAGATGCCGAGGCGGGCGGCATTCCCCGCCATCCGCAGGGCGCGGTAGCCGATCAGCCCGGCGCAGAGCAGCGGCGCGGCCTCCGCGTCGCCATACCCCTCCGGCAGGGCAAGGCAGAAGGCCTCCTCCGCCAGGCAAAGCTCGGCATATCCGCCATCCCGCTGGTAGCCGGTGAAGCGCGCCTCCGGGCACAGATTCTCCCGCCCGTCGCGGCAGAAGCGGCAGGTGCCGCAGGCGAAGCCCAGCCAGGGAACGCCGACGCGCTGGCCCATGGCGAAGCGCGTGGCGCCCGCACCCCGCGCCACGACGCGGCCGACGATCTCATGCCCCGGCACCACGCCGGGCCTGGGGTTGGCCAGCTCGCCATCCACCAGGTGCAAGTCGGTCCGGCAGACCGCGCAGGCGGCCACGCGCAGCACCACCTGCCCTGGGCCGGGCTGCGGGTCGGGGAGGGCGGCACAGCGCAGCGGCGCCCCTGGCCGTACGAACTGCATCGCGCGCATGGCCGGTCATTCCGTCCGGCGCCTGGCGGCACGCCAGCGGGACGTCTCCGGCGCGGCCGGGCGGCGGTCGCCCGGGTGATCCCCCCGGTGATCCCCCCGGTGATCCCCTCGGTCGCTTCCTGGGCGGGGCACCGCGGGCAGGCGGCCGAGCAGCCGCTCCACGAGGCCGCGGCGCAACGCGTGCAGCCAGTCCTGCTCCCGTGTCGCCATCCGCCGCGCCCATGCTGCTCGCTGCATCGCCTTGCCCTCATCTGCTTGCCGGACCGGTCAAGCAGATCCCCGGGCGCGCCGGAATGATCTGGATCAGGCCGCCGCCCATTCAGCGCAGCACCTCGAAGAACCGGCTCTCCTCGTTGAGGCGGGCATGTTCCATGGCCCGGAAGTCGTAGCGCGACACGATGCCCATCACCCGCCCATCCTGGCAGATCGGCAGGTGGCGGAAGCCGCCGTCATCCAGCAGGCGCAGCGCGTCGATTGCCGTCTGCTCGGGCAGAAGCGTCACCGGGTCAGGGGTCATGACGAGGCGGAGCGGCGTGTTGCGGGCGTCGTAGCCCTCCGCCAGGCAGCGTATGGCGTCGCGGCCGGTGAAGATGCCAGCCAGGCGACTGTCCTCTCCCACCACCAGCACGGCGCCGACGCGGCGGCGATGCATGGCCGCGCAGGCCGCGGCCACGCTGTCGCCGGGGCTCAGGGTCAACGGGTGCTGGTTCCGGATGATCTCGGCCGTTGTACGGTCCTGCATGGCGCCTTCTCCGCGATCGGCGGGTCAGCATCCGCCATGGCGCAGCGCCCGATGCTGATGCAGGTCAGGGCCTGACCGGGCCGGGCGCGTGATGCGCGGGCAGGGCCTGGCGGGCGGATCCACGCCTCCGGGCCGGGAGGCGCGAGCGATGTACTTCCTGGGTCTGGCGGTGGATTTCGACGGCACCATCGCGCATGACGGCGTGGTGCGGCCGGAGACGATGGCCGCTCTGCGGCGGCTGAAGGAAACCGGCCGCCGCATCCTGCTGGTGACGGGGCGGGAGGTGGCGGCGATCCTCCCGCTGCTGCCGGACGCCGCGCTGTTCGACCGCATTGTGGCCGAGAACGGCGCTGTCCTCTACGACCCCCTGGCCCGCACGGAGCGGCTGCTGGCGCCGCCGCCGCCCGCGCAGCTGCTGCGCCTGCTGCGGGAGCGGAAGGTGGAGCCGATCTCGGCCGGCCATTGCATCCTGGCGACGTGGGAGCCGCACCAGGCCACGGTGCTGGAAGCCATCCACGATTGCGGCCTCGAGCTGCAGATCTCCTTCAACAAGGGCGCGGTAATGGTGCTGCCCTCCGGCGTGAACAAGGCCACGGGGCTGAGAGCCGCGCTCGACGAGCTGCAGATATCGATGGTCAACGTCATCGGCGCGGGCGACGCCGAGAACGACCATGCCTTCCTGCGCGCCTGCGGCTGCTCGGCGGCGGTGGGCAATGCCCTGCCGGTGGTGCGCCGCGACGCGGACCTGCCGCTGGCCGGGCTGAATGGCGACGGCATCGTGGAGCTGGTGGCGCGCATCATCGAGGAAGACGTGGCCCTGGCGCCGGATGGGAAGCACGGGCCCTGGCTGGGGCGGGACCGCGCCGGGCGGTCGGTCCACCTGCGCCCCGGCCAGGGCAGCACGCTGGTGGTTGGGCCGTCGGGGGCGGGCAAGTCCGCCTTTGCCACGGCGCTGACCGAGCGGATCGCCGAGCGCCAGCTGGAGTTCTGCGTCATCGACCCGGAGGGCGACTACCTGGAGCTGGAGAATGCCGTGCGGCTCGGCAGCCTGGACGCGCCGCCGCATGCCACCGAGGCGCTGCGGCTGGTGTCCCAGGCCGGCGTCAACGTCGTCGTGAACACCCAGGCCATGACGCTGCAGGAGCGCCAGTCGCTGTTCACCGGCCTGCTGCACCAGACCGCGCATCTGCGTGCCCGCACCGGGCGCCCGCACTGGCTGCTTCTCGACGAGGCGCATGAGCTGCTGCCGGCGGGCCCGCCGCGCGGACCGGCATTGCTGGACCAGGACCTGTCGGCCACCGTGCTGATCACCTACAGGCCCGCCTCGCTCAGCCGGGAGGCGCTGCAGACCGTCCGGCTGGTCCTGGCGCTCGGCCCGGCGCCGGAGGCCATGATCCGCGAGGCCGCCGGCCTGCTGGGCTGCGCGCCGCCCAGCGCCCCTGCCACCGGGGGCTGCGAGGCGCTGTGCTGGCGGCCCGGAGCAGACGCAGCCCCGATCCCGGTGACACTCGAGCCGCCGCACCAGGATCACCGCCGGCATGCCGGCAAGTACGCAGTGGGCGATGTCGGCGACGGCCGCAGCTTCTACTTCCACGACCTCCGGCGGGGGCGCTTCACCAAGGCGAACAACCTGCACGCCTTTCTCGACCTGGCCTGCGGGATCGACGATGATTGCTGGGAGCGGCATCTGCGCGCCGGCGATTTCTCCGCCTGGTTCCTGCACGTCATCAAGGATCGCGGCCTTGCCGAGGAGGCCGCGCAGGTGGAGCAGGACAGGACGCTCGGCGCCGCCGACAGCCGCAGGCTGATCCGCAAGGCGATCTGGCGCCGCTATGCCGCGCCGAGCCAGTGCCCGTGACCGCGGCAGCCCGCGGCGCAGCCTGCCGATGGCGCACGGGAGGGGCGGAGGGGCCGCCTGATCTGCATCAGGGTGGAGCCGGCACGGCCTGCCAATCTCCCGGCAACGGAGAGGCCGGTCACGGGCTGCCAGGCCCGGGACTGCGGCCTCTGCGCCCCTGAGGAGGGGGCAAGCCGTGCCTTTCATCGCGTCCGACATCATGAGCCATCCGCCGATCACCGCGCGCCCGGAGCACTCGGTCGCGGAGGTCGCGGCCCTGCTGGCCGAGCGGCGGATCAGCGCGGTTCCGGTCTGTGCCGCGGACGGCTCGCTGCTCGGCATCATCAGCGAACTGGACATCATCAGGCCCTTCCGGGAAACCGCCCGCCAGCGCAACGAATGGTGGCTGGGACGGCTGGCGGAAGGCGAGGCCCTGTCCCAGGAATTCCTGGATTTCGTCCGGCGCGACAACCGTTCCTCCGCGGACGCCATGCAGAAGCACGTCATCACCGCCGGACGCGATGCGACCCTGCCACAGCTCGCGGAGCTGATGTCCGCCCACAACCTCAAGCGCATCCCGATCGTGGAGCAGGGCAGGGTCGTCGGCATCGTCAGCCGGTCGGACCTCGTCTCGGCCATCGCCCGCAGCCCCGCCATGCTGGTCTGAGGGCGCCGCCGGGCCTCAGCTCATGTGGACGTAGCGGCCGGGCGCGGGCTCCAGCGGGTCCAGGCCCCGTTCCGGCGCGCCCATCGGCGGCGGCGGCACGCGCTCGCCGGAGCCGGCGGCGGTCATCCAGCCGCGCCAGGCATCCCACCACGAGCCTTCGCGCCGGGGCGCGATGTGGTCCCGCATGGTGCCGAGGGCAAAGATCGGCACCGCGATATCGCGCAGCGCGATCACCCGCTCCTCCACCGCGAAGATGCCCTTCAGAGTGAGTTTTAAAAGGCGCTGTCATCCAACGGACCAGCGCCGACAGACCGATTCCGAGGTCCTCGGCGATCTCGCATTGGCTCCGCCCGCTCGTCCGGACTGCCTCGTCCTTAAATGCCTTCGTGAACCGCCTCTGCTGCTTCATGGGGTTCCTCTGGCCTCATCAGGAACCCTCCACTTTTTTGAAGCAAGTCCAGTATTGTTTCGGCTGGCACAGTGCAGGAGCTTATCGCACGGGCAGCAGCAAAGGCACCAGCGCTAAGCTCACCAGCATCACCAGCACGGTGAAGGGCACACCAATGCGTAGGAAATCGCCAAAGCTATAGCGGCCTGGCCCCATGACCAGCATGTTCACCGGCGAAGACACGGGCGTCATGAAGGCGGCCGAGGCGGCCAGGGCAACGATCATGGCGAAGGGATAGGGCGAAAAACCCAGTTCCCGCGCCGCAGCGATAGCGACAGGCGCCATCAACACGGCCGTCGCGGTGTTGGATATGAAAAGGCTGGTCAAGGCCGTCGCCGCGAACAGGCTGGCGAGCAAAGCATAAGATCCTGCGCCCCCCACCAGCCTGATTAGCCCGTCGGCCGCCATAGCGATGCCGCCGGTTTTCTGCAGGGCCAAGGAAAAGGGCAGCATGCCGGCAATCAAGACGATGGTCTGCCAGTGGATGGCGCGGTAGGCATTGTCCAGGTCGATGCAGCGGAAGCCCACCATCATCAGGCAGCCGATCAATGCGGCCTGCACATGTGGCAGCGCGCCTGTGACCATCAGCACAACGACTACACCCAGGCTGAGCAAGGCCTGTGGTGCACGGTCAGAGGCAGGGGGCAGTTCCTCCAGATCCTCCGGCTGGTTGAGTAGCAGGAAGCTCCGCTTTCCGCGTTGGGAGCGGCGCAACTCCTTCCAGGGGCCAACCAGCAGCAGCGTGTCTCCGGCCTGCAGCTTCTCCTCAAGCAATCCCTCGACCGGTGTAATCAAGCCACGGCGCAGCCCTACCACCGTTAATCCGTAAGTGGACCGAAAATCGGCCTCCAGCACTGATCTGCCGCAGAGTGGCGAGTCAGGAGGAATGATGACTTCGGCTATTCCAATGGGACGTGGTCTGCTGACAGGATCAAGATCGCCGAGCGGCAGAGGTTGGAGGGCCAGCCGGGAAGCAAGTGCCTGCAGACGCTCCTCTGGCCCAGCGAAATGCGCGATCAGCGCATCACCTAAGCGCAGTACAGTCTCTCCGCCCGCACTCAGATAGGTTGAGGTAAAGCGCTGTGGGTGCTCAACGGCCATGACATTCAGCCCATGCGTGGCGTGCAGACGCAACACCTCGAGGCTTTGCCCGGCCAGGGGCGAGCCAGGGCCGATACGGAGGCGGTACACGCACCTAGCCAGTCCATAATCTCCGACAAGTTGCGCCAGGGTCAGCCGGCCGTGGGAGACCGCTTCCTCCGGCTCCACATTCTTCAACCAGCGGCGCGCCACAATCATATAGCCGATGCCGAGCAGCAGGATCGGCAAGCCGAATGGCGTGAAGCTGAAGAAGCCGAAGCCAGCATGGCCGTTCCGCAGCAACTCACTGTTCACAACCAGATTGGGTGGTGTTCCGACCAATGTCATCATGCCGCTGATCAAGGCGGCGAAGCTCAGCGGCATCATCATCTGGCGCGGCGGGATGCGCAATCGCAGGGCAATACGCATTACGATCGGGATGAAGATGGCGACCACCCCGGTGGAACTCATCACCGAGCCTAGTGTCGCGACGACCAGCATCAACATGGCAATAAGCCTGCTGCTGCCGCTACCGGCACGAGATGCGAGCCAATCTCCCATGCTGCTGGCGACACCGGTTCGGACCAGTCCCTCGCCGATCACAAAAAGAGCGGCAATCAGCACGACGCTGGCATCGCTGAAACTGGCGAGTGCTTCCTGAACAGTGAGGATGCCCGTCAACGGCAGAGCGACAAGCACGGACAATGCCACTGCATCCATACGCGGGCGGCCCAAAGCAAACATGACAATCACGGCGCTCAGCAGCCCAAGTACGACAGCTAAGTCAAAGGACATAACCGCGCTCCGGCAGATGATGCTATCCCTCTAAGTGCCCGTTTGAGAATGGTCATGGGTGGGCGATGCGCCTGATGAGGAGCGCGCCCATGCCGACGTGGATCATGGCTTCGGAGACGTCGCAGCGGCGCTCGTAGTCGCGAACCAGGCGGCGCCAACG
>NZ_PDOA01000021.1 GCF_003116135.1 Teichococcus aestuarii
TGTTCACGCCGCACCTGGTGCCGATGACCCGCGGCATCCTCGCCACCCTCTATTGCCGCGGCCGCGCCAGCACGGGCCAGTGCCTGGCGGCGGCCCGGCGCTTCTATGCCGGGCGGGCCTTCGTCCGTGTGACCGACGCGCCGCCGCAGACCAAGTGGGCCACCGGCTCGAACCTCGCCTTTGTCAGCTATGCGGCCGATCCGGAGCGGAACCTGGTGATCGCGATGGGGGTGGTGGACAATCTCGGCAAGGGCGCGGCCGGCCAGGCGGTGCAGAACGCGAACCTGATCTGCGGCCTGCCGGAAACCGCGGGACTGGAGGGGGCGCCTCTCTGGCCCTGAGGCAAGCGGGCCCCGGGGGCGCTGTGCGGCCCGCCTCCCGGGCCCCGCCCGGGGCGGGGGCCGAAGCCGGGGCTCCGCCTGCGGCGGGCGGCGGATGCCTCGGCCCCCGCGCCGCGGGACGGTCCGGCGGCCGACCCTCGCAGCCGGGACGGAGCGCCGGGCTCCGGCGGGGCCGCCCGGCGCAGGCCAAGCGGCGGGCATGAAAAAAGCCGGGCAACGGGTGCCCGGCTTCGTTCGGTCGGCATGGCGGCCCTGGCCTCAGGCGGCGGCGGCGCGCCCGGCCTGGGGGTCGAGGCGGTAGCCGCCACCCTCGGTCAGCAGCAGGGCGGCGTTGGCCGGGTCCGGCTCGATCTTCTGCCGCAGGCGGTAGATGTGCGTCTCCAGCGTGTGCGTGGTGACGGCGGCGTTGTAGCCCCACACCTCGTTCAGCAGGATCTGCCGCGCCACCGGCCGGCCGCCGGCCCGGTAGAGGAACTTCAGGATCGCGGCTTCCTTCTCGGTCAGCCGGATCTTGCGGTTCTTCACCGGCTCCATGAGCATCTTCGCCGAGGGGCGGAAGGTGTAGGGGCCGATGACGAAGACCGCGTCCTCCGAATTGTCGAAGACGCGGAGCTGGGCGCGCAGCCGCGCCAGCAGCTCGCCCACGCGGAAGGGCTTGGCGATGTAGTCGTTGGCGCCGGAATCGAGCCCCCGCACCACATCCTGCTCGCCATCCGCGCCGGTCAGCATGATGATGGGGATCTTCACCCCCTCCTGCCGCAGGCGTGCGCAGAGCTCGCGGCCGTCGCCATCGGGCAGGCCGATGTCGAGCAGCACGGCGTCGCACCGCGAATCGGGCGAGAGCAGCTGTGTCGCCGCCTCGTTCGCCGTGGCGGCTTCCAGAGGCGCGAATTCACCATCCAACGCCAATTGCTCGGACAACGTCGCGCGCAGCGCGTCATCGTCGTCCACGATCAGGATCGGCCGCGGGCCGGTCATGCGCTCTCCCGACTTAGCCTATTGCAAAACATGGCTTCTACCTCCCGGAGTTAGCCGGGCAGCCGGAAGGCCACCAAGCCCTATCCTGACCGTGATGGCCTCACAGGGCAAGACCCACCACCGCGATACGATCATGGGATTCATTTTTCACCACTTTTCTGGGTGGGGTGGCAAGCTGGAACCAAGCGCCACATTGGGGATAACGGAAGACACACCCCATGTGCATGGCTCCCGTGAGAGGCGGAGCGGCACGGGGGCGAGCGGCACACGGAAGGCATCGGATGACCAGCACTGGAAATGTCGCGCCGGATCTGCGGCATGAGGCGGAACTCGGCGCGATCGTGCCGGATGCCGTGGCACTGGCCCTGCGGGCGGTGCATCGCGCGGCCAGCGAGCTGCGCCGCGGCACGCCGGTCCTGATCGCCGAGGCCGGGGCCACGGCCGGGGGGCCGCGCGGCGCGCCGCTGGTGGTGGCCGCCGCCGAGACCGTGGGCGCGCGCGGCCTGGCCGAGATCGCCGCCGCCGCGCTTTCGCCGCCCCTGCTGCTGCTGGCGCCGGTGCGGGCCGCGGCGGTGCTGCAGCGGCCCGTCGCCACCGGCCGGGCGCCGGCCCACGGGCCGGAGGGCCGCCGGCTGGAGGAGGGCGCGGTGGCGCTGCGGCTGCCCGCCGCGCTGCTGGCGCCCGAGGCGCTGCGGCGCCTGGCCGACCCGGTGGCCGAGCGGCTACTGCCCGAGATGCCCGAGTTGCAGGCCACGCCCCCCCTGGCGCCGGCGGCGCTGGCGCTGGCCAAGCTGGGGCGGCTGCTGCCCGCCCTGGTGGTGGCCCCGGCGCGGGAGGATGCCGCCGCCACGCTCGACCTGCTGACCGTGCCGGCGGCCGAGGTGCTGGCCTATCCCGCCGCCGCCGCCACCAGCCTGACGCGCGTGGCCGAGGCGCGGGTGCCGCTCGAGGATTCCGCCGAGAGCCGCATCGTCGCCTTCCGCGCGGCCGATGGCGGCATCGAGCACCTCGCCATCCTGGTGGGCGAGCCGGAGAAGCTGGCGGCGGCGGGCGGCGCGCCGCTGGTGCGCGCCCATTCCGAATGCTTCACCGGCGACCTGCTGGGCAGCCTGCGCTGCGATTGCGGCCCGCAGCTGCGCGGCGCCATCCGCCGCATGGCGCAGGAGGGGGCCGGCGTGCTGCTCTACCTGGCGCAGGAGGGGCGCGGCATCGGTCTCGTCAACAAGCTGCGCGCCTACACGCTGCAGGACCAGGGGCTGGACACCCTGGATGCCAACCGGGCACTCGGCTACGGCGCCGACGAGCGCGGCTTCCTGGTGGCGGCCACCATGCTGGAGCAGCTCGGCATCCGCCGGGTGCGGCTGCTGACCAACAACCCGGACAAGATGGCCGGCCTCGCCGCCTGCGGCATCGCGGTGGAGGGGCGGGAGGCGCACCAGTTCGAGGCCAATGGCGTGAACGACGGCTACCTGGCGACCAAGGCGGCGCGCTTCGGCCACCTGCTGGGCTGAGGCCGCCGGCGCGGGCGGCGGGGGATCCCTCCCCGCCACCCCCCTCCCCGCCACCTCCCTCCCCGCCACCCCTTGCCAAACCCGGCCGCCGCCGCATCCTGCGGGCATGGCCAGCACCGACCCGAACACCGCACTCGTCTTCCCCGATGGCCGCCTGACGCTGCGCGGCACCACCTGGCGCTGCGCCCTCGGCAAGGGCGGCGTGCGCGCGCACAAGGAGGAGGGGGACGGCGCCACCCCCGCCGGTCCGCTGCCGCTGCGCCGCGTGCTCTACCGCGCCGACCGCGGCGCCCCGCCCCGCTGCGCCGTGCCGGTGGAGCCGGTCGCGCCCGAGGATGGCTGGTGCGACGATTCCTCCCACCCCGCCTACAACACCCGCATCCGCCTGCCGCACGACGCCCGGCACGAGGAATTGTGGCGGCAGGACAGCCTCTACGACATCGTCGGCGTGCTGGGCTGGAATGACGCGCCGGTGGTGCGCGGGCGGGGCAGCGCCATCTTCCTGCACCTCGCCCGGCCGGGCTACGCCCCCACCGAGGGCTGCATCGCGCTGGAGGCGGGCGACCTCCGCGCCCTGCTGGCCGCGGGCGTCACCGGCTTCCACGTCCTCGCCCCCTGAAGGCCCCGCCCCATGCCCGAGCTTCCCGAGGTGGAGACGGTGATGCGCGGCCTGGCCGCCGTGCTGGAGGGCCGCACCCTGGTGCGCGCCGCGACCCACCGCGCCGGCATGCGCTGGCCCTTCCCCGAGGGGCTGGCGCAGCGCCTGACCGGCGCGCGGGTGGAGGGCTTCCGCCGCCGCGGCAAGTACATGCTGATGCGCCTCTCGGGCGGCGATTCGGCGCTGATCCACCTCGGCATGTCCGGCCGCATGGTGGCCCGCCCCGCCCGCGCCAACGCGCCCCCGCCCGCGCATGAGCACCTGCTGCTGGAGACCGATGACGGGCAGGTGGTGGGCTTCGTCGACCCGCGCCGCTTCGGCAGCGTGGACCTGGTGCCCACCGCCGCCGAGGACGCCCACAGGCTGCTCGCCGGCATGGGGCCGGAGCCGCTGGAGGCGGGCTTCACCGCCGCCATCCTCTCCGCCGCCCTGGCCGGCCGGCGGACGCCCATCAAGGCCGCGCTGCTCGACCAGCGCGTGGTGGCCGGGCTCGGCAACATCTACGTGGCCGAGGCGCTGTTCCGCGCCGGGCTCTCGCCCCGCCGGCTGGCGCACACCGTCGCCGGCGCGCGCGCGGCGCGGCTGGTGCCCGCCATCAGGGCCGTGCTGGAGGAAGCAATCGCCGCCGGCGGCTCCTCGCTCCGCGACTATGTGCAGGCCGATGGCGAGCTGGGCCACTTCCAGGACCGCTTCCAGGTCTATGACCGCGCGGGCGCGCCCTGCCCGCTCTGCCCCGGCCCGCCGGGCTGCGGCGGCGTCTCGCGCATCGTCCAATCGGGCCGCAGCACCTTCTTCTGCGCCCGCACCCAACGCTGAGAGGAACGCGCCCATGGCCGAGTACACGATGATCCTGACCGAGACCCAGGGGCCCGCCGGCATCATCCGGCTGAACCGCCCGGCGGCGCTGAACGCGCTGTGCAACACCCTGACGCGGGAGATGGCGGCGGCGCTGCGCGACTTCGACGCCGACCCCGCCATCGCCGCCATCATCATCACCGGCAGCGAGAAGGCCTTCGCGGCGGGAGCCGACATCAAGGAGATGCAGCACCTCCGCCACCCGGAGACCTACACGGCCGACTTCATCGCCGAGAGCTGGGAGGCGGTGCTGACGGTGCGCAAGCCCGTCATCGCCGCCGTGGCCGGCTTCGCCCTGGGCGGCGGCTGCGAGCTGGCGATGATGTGCGACATGATCCTGGCCGCCGACACGGCGAGGTTCGGCCAGCCGGAGATCAACCTCGGCATCATCCCCGGCGCGGGGGGCAGCCAGCGGCTGACGCGCGCCATCGGCAAGTCCAAGGCCATGGAGATGGTGCTGACGGGGCGGATGATGCCGGCCGAGGAGGCGGAGCGCGCCGGGCTGGTGGCGCGGGTGGTGCCGGCGGCCGAGCTGCTGCCCGAGGCGGTGAAGGTGGCGGAGAAGATCGGCGCCCTCTCCGCTCCCGCCGTGGCGATGGCCAAGGAGGCGGTGAACGCCGCCTTCGAGCTGCCGCTGCGCGAGGGGGTGCGGCTGGAGCGCCGCCTGTTCCTCAGCCTGTTCGGCACGGAGGGGCAGAAGGAGGGCATGGCCGCCTTCGTCGAGAAGCGGAAGCCGGCCTTCCGCGGCTGAGGCGGCTGAGGCGGCGCCATTCGCCGCCATCCGGCGGCCGGGGAGGGCCGCCGCCGCGCCGTGGCGGCCCGAGTCCCGGCCCTCTCGCTCCCCCCGCCCGCGAGGCCGCCGGGCGGGGCGGAAAGCCGGATTCGCCCTGGCCCCAGGGGCGCCGCGGCCGCCATGTGCCCCCACCGGGGCGGCCATGCCACGCGGCGGAAGCGGCTGCGCATTGACTCTGCGCCCCCCCGGCGGCTAGAAACCGCGCCTTCCCGCAGTGGTCCCGGGCTCGCCTGGGTTGCCTGCGTTCCTGAGACACAGACGACTGGTTCGAAACACCGCCATGGCGAACACGGCTTCCGCGCGCAAGCGCATCCGACAGACGGCCACTCGCAACGAGCGCAATCGCGCCCGCCGCTCGCGCGTTGGCACCTTCCTCACCAAGGTCGAGAAGGCTATTGCGGGGGGCGACAAGGCCGCCGCGCAGGCCGCCTTCAAGGACGCGCAGCCCGAAATGCAGCGCGCCGTGACCAAGGGCGTGCTCCACCTGAACACGGTGGCCCGCAAGCTTTCCCGCCTGACCTCGCGGATCAAGGCCCTGGACTCCGCCCAGGCCTGACCTCACCCCGCACACTGCGGGGTGACCGGCCGGGAGCGATGTTCCGAGCAAGAACCCGTTGCGCCCAGGGCGCAGCGGGGGATAGCCTCCCGGAACAGCCGGCCGGACTAGAAGTATCAGTTTACATCACGGCGTTACCGGTCGTCTTTCATCTGTCGGGTTCACTCCTGAATCCGACAGCATAAAGGCGGAATGGTGAATTGCGCCTGATATCCGACGCGCTGCAGGACTGTTTCCGCCTCTGGCTCCGCCTTCCCGGGCGGAAAGACCGGACAGGAGGCGTGCGTCTCCACATCGGTTTCTCGTTGCCCCGTGAGGGGATGCATCAGGCCGGCCAAAGGCCAAGACATAGGGTGGCAGGTGCTTCGCATGGAGAATGAGCTCGGCACTCCCTCCTCCGTCGCGCCGGGACAGGTGACGGAAGCCTGGGCCCGGATCCGCGGGCGCCTGCGCGAGGAAGTGGGCGAGGTCGAGTATCGCAGCTGGCTGCGCCAGATGACCCTCTCCGCCATCGAGGGCGAGGAGGCGGTCATCCTGCTGCCCACGCGCTTCCTGCGCGACTGGGTGCGCAACCACTATGGCGACCGCCTGCGCAGCCTCTGGGGCGCCGAGAATCTCGGCGTCCGCCGCATCGACATCCGCGTGGCCCCCGAGAGCCGCTCGCTGGAGGCCGCCGAGGCCGCGCCGCAGGCGGATGGCCTGGCCGGCGCCGCGCCCGTGGCGCGCGCGCACCAGACCACCCTGCCGCTGGCCGAGCCGCTCTCCTCCCCGCCGCGCGGGCCGGAGCCGCGCGTCCCCGAGTCGCGCAACGACTGGGCGGCGCCGCTCGACCCGCGCTTCACCTTCGACAGCTTCGTGGTGGGCAAGCCGAACGAGTTCGCCCATGCCTGCGCCCGCCGCGTGGCGGAGAAGCCGGCCAGCCCGGGCTTCAACCCGCTCTTCCTCTATGGCGGCGTCGGCCTCGGCAAGACGCACCTGATGCATGCCATCGCCTGGGCGATCTCCTTCAACGGCCAGCGCAACGTCGCCTACATGTCGGCCGAGAAGTTCATGTACCGCTTCATCGCCGCGCTGCGCTCGCAGAGCACGATGGAGTTCAAGGAAAGCCTCCGCTCCGTCGACGTGCTGATGATCGACGATCTGCAATTCCTGATCGGCAAGGACAACACGCAGGAGGAGTTCTTCCACACCTTCAACGCGCTGGTGGATGCCGGTAAGCAGATCGTCGTCTCCGCCGACAAGTCGCCCTCCGACCTCTCGGGGCTGGAGGACCGGCTGCGGACGCGGCTCGGCTGCGGCATGGTGGCGGACATCCACGCCACCACCTACGAGTTGCGCATCTCCATCCTCCAGGCCAAGGCCCAGGGGGCGGAGGTGGAGGTGCCGCCGCGCGTGCTGGAGTTCCTGGCGCACAAGATCACCTCCAACGTGCGGGAGCTGGAGGGCGCGCTGAACCGGCTGATCGCCCACGCCAACCTGTTCGGCCGGCCGATCACGCTGGAATCGGCGCAGGAGGTGCTGCACGACATCCTGCGCGCCCATGATCGCCGCGTGACGATCGAGGAGATCCAGCGCAAGGTGGCGGAGCACTACAACATCCGCCTCACCGACATGTCCTCGGCCCGCCGCGCCCGCAACGTGGCCCGGCCGCGCCAGGTGGCGATGTACCTGGCCAAGCAGCTCACCTCCCGCTCGCTGCCCGAGATCGGCCGCCGCTTCGGCAACCGCGACCACACCACGGTGATGCACGCCGTCTCCCGCGTGGCGGAGCTGATGCAGTCCGACAGCACCTTCGCCGAGGATGTCGAGCTGCTGCGGCGGATGCTGGAGAATTAAGAACTTCTTTTTCTGAAGAAAAAGAAGCAAAAAGACTTTGTCAGTTTGGCGCCGCGCTGAACTGACAAAAGTTTTTTGGTTCTTTTTTCCAAAAAAGAACGTCTCTCACTTCCTGCTGTATCGCGGCACCGCTCCCTCTTCGCGGACCACCCTCCCCTCCGCCACCAGCCGGTTCAGATGCGCCAGCGTCTCGCCCAGGGCGAAGCCGCGCGGCCGGTGTTCCTTCACGCGCGGGAACAGCACGCCGGACGCCTCGTAGGCGGTGAGCGGCGTGGCGCAGGCGGCTTCCAGCGTGCCGAGTCGCTCCGCATGGTGCGCCGCCAGCACATCGATCCGCTCATGCAGCCCGAGGAAGGGCTCGCCATGCGAGGGCAGCACCAGCGTCCCCGCCGGCAGGGCGCGCAGCCTGGCGTTCGAGTCGAGGAAATCGCGCAGCGGGTCCGCCTCCGGCTCGGTGGCGCCGACGCCGACATAGGGGCTGATGCGCGGCAGGATCTGGTCCGCCGCGATCAGCACGCCGAGTTCGGCGCAGTGCAGCGCCGCCATCTCCGGCGCATGGCCGCCGCCGGTCATCACCCGCCACTCCTGGCCACCGATGGCGATCCGGTCATCCTGGGCGATGCGGCGGTACTGTCGGGGCAGCGGCATCACGGCGCGGGCGTAGAGCGGGCCGCGCGCGGCGAGGAAGGCCAGGTAGTCCTCCGGCGCGCCCAGGGCGGCCGCGAAGTCGAGCTGCTGCGCCGACATGCCCTCATCCGTGTCGAGGCAGAGGAAGCGGGCCATCAGGTACTCGGCGCGCGGCATCAGCAGCGCGGCGCCGGTGCGCTCGCACAGCCAGCCGGCGAAGCCCACATGGTCGGGGTGGAAATGCGTGGCCAGCAGGCGGGTGACGGGGCGGCCCTCCAGCCCCTCCTCCAGGATGCGGGTCCAGAGGCCGACCGACTCGTCGGTGCGCGCCCCGGCATCGACGGCCAGCCAGCCCGCGCCATCCGCCAGCAGCCAGAGGTTCACATGGCCGGGCGGGAAGGGCAGCGGCATCCGCGCCCAGCGCAGCCCGGGCCGGATCTCGGCCACGGCGCCGGGCTCGGGCGGCGGGGGCAGGGTGGCTTCGGCCTCGGTCATGCGGCGTTCCTCCAGGCGGGATTTGCTGCCATCCTCCGCCGGCATGGCGGATCACGCCAGCCCGCCCTTCGCAATGCAGCAAAGCGGTGCAAGACTCGGCCCGCCAGCAGGCCGACAAGGAAACGACCCATGCACCACGGCACCCAGCCCGTCCCGGGCCGGCCGAGCCCCGCCGCCGGAGCGGCCGGCGCCTCGCTCGGCGGGCCCCCGGCCTACCGTGTCTTCCCGCGCGCCGAATGGGCGGAGCTGCGCGCCAACACGCCGCTCTCCCTGTCGGACGAGGACATCGCCGGGCTGCGCGGCCTGACGGAGCAGCTGTCGCTGAAGGAGGTGGCGGATGTGTTCCTCCCCCTCTCCCGCCTGCTGAACCTGCAGGTGGCGGCGGCGCGCGGGCTCGGCGTGGTGCAGGACACCTTCCTCGGCCGCCCGGTGGTGCCGCCGCCCTACATCATCGGCATCGCCGGCAGCGTGGCGGTGGGCAAGAGCACCTTCGCCCGCGTGCTGCAGGCCATCCTGGCCCGCTGGCCGGACCACCCGAAGGTGGAGCTGATCACCACGGACGGCTTCCTCTACCCGACGGCGGTGCTGGAGGAGCGCGGGCTGATGGGGCGCAAGGGCTTCCCCGAGAGCTACGACCTGCGGCGGATGATCGCCTTCCTCAGCGCCGTGAAGGCGGGCGCGCCGGAGGTGGCGGCGCCGGTCTATTCCCACCTCACCTACGACATCATCCCCGGCAAGCAGCAGATGGTGCGGCGGCCGGACATCCTGATCTTCGAGGGGCTGAACGTGCTGCAGCCCTCCGCCGGCGCGCCGCTGCTGGCCTCGGACTTCTTCGACTTCTCGGTCTATGTCGATGCGGAGGAGCGGCACATCGCGGAGTGGTACATCCAGCGCTTCCTGCTGCTGCAGCGCACCGCCTTCCAGAAGCCCACCTCCTACTTCCACCGCTACAAGGACCTGCCGGAGCAGGAGGCGATCGCGGTGGCGCAGAACATCTGGCGGCAGATCAACCTCGTGAACCTGCACGAGAACATCCAGCCGACGCGGGAGCGCGCGCGCCTGGTGCTGCACAAGAGCGCCAACCACAGCGTGGACGAGATCTGGCTGCGGCGCATGTAGCAGGGGCGGGGCAGCCGCGCGGTCTTTCACGGGAAATACTTGAAACCCTTGCGCCGCCGCGCAGCGGGCGGCCGAATCATGACGCAGCGGTGAACAGTCCGCACAAGAAATTACAGCATTTTCACATCGCTGCCTTAGTAAAACCCTCCTCCATTGAACTCGTCGTGAAGGCGCGCATTGCCCCCCTCGCAATGCGTAATTTTTGAGTAAAGTCCAGCTTATGCGCCATGGCCGGGCGCGACGTCTCAATTCGCGAAGCGTTGCCCAGCCCTGACATCCTGCCGACGGGGGAGACTTCAGACCCATGCTGTTCAACTCGGCCGTCTTCATTGCCGGCTTCCTGCCTGTTGTTTTGCTTGGGTTTTTCCTGTTCGCAGGCACGGGCCGGCAGCGGCTGGCGGGCCTCTGGCTGACCCTCGCCTCGCTGGTGTTCTATGGCTGGTGGGACCCGCATTACGTGCCGCTCCTGCTGGCCAGCATGACCGCCAACTATTGCCTGGGCGGATACTTGCTGAAGCATCCCTCCCGCGCGGTTCTGGTGCTGGGCATTGCCGGCAACCTGCTGCTGCTCGGCTACTACAAGTACACCGGCTTCCTGCTGAGCAGCGTCGACCAGGCCTTCGGGCTGGAGTGGACGGTGCCCAACATCATCCTGCCGCTGGCCATCTCCTTCTTCACCTTCCAGCAGATCGCCTACCTGTCGGACGCGCATGACGGCGCGGTGGTGGAGCACGACTTCCTCAACTACTGCCTGTTCATCACCTTCTTCCCCCACCTGATCGCCGGCCCCATCACCCACCACCGGGAGATGCTGTCGCAGTTCAGCAACCCGGACAATTTCCGGCCGCGCTTCGACAACATCTCGGTCGGCGCCACGCTGTTCCTGCTCGGCCTGTTCAAGAAGGTGGTGTTCGCCGACCCGATGGGCGCCGAGGCCGCCCCCGTCTTCGCCGCCGCGGCCGATGGCGTGCAGCTTGGGCTGCTCGACTCCTGGGGCGGCGCGCTCTCCTACACGCTGCAGATCTACTTCGACTTCTCGGGCTACACCGACATGGCGATCGGCCTCGGCCTGCTGTTCGGCATCAGCCTGCCGCCGAATTTCGACAGCCCCTACAAGGCGCGCAACGTCATCGAATACTGGTCGCGCTGGCACATGACGCTGACGCGCTTCCTGACCGCCTATGTCTACAACCCCATCGTCATGCGCATCACCCGCGCCCGGGCGGCCGCCGGCAAGCCGCTGCCGCGCCGCGGCAAGATGACGGCCGGCACCTTCCTGGCGCTGGTCGCCTGGCCGACGGTGCTGACCATGTTCATCTCCGGCGTCTGGCACGGGGCGGGCTGGCAGTTCGTGGCCTTCGGCCTGCTGCACGGCTTCTACCTGGTGGTGGCGCATGCCTGGCGGGCCTGGAAGGCGCGCACCGGCCGGCCGCTCGACAGCGACAGCTGGGCGAAGAACGCGGTGGCCATCCTGTTCACCTTCCTCTGCATCAACGTGGCGATGGTGTTCTTCCGCGCCCCGCACCTCACCGGCGCGCTGAACCTGCTGGCCGGCATGGCGGGGCTGAACGGCGTCACCCTGCCGCCCTCCATCGCCGGGCTGCCGGTGGTGGGCGCGGTGGCGGGGGCGCTCGGCATCGGCGCCGAGCCGGGGGCGTTCTTCCGCCCCATGCTGGGCCTGCACATCGCGCTGCTGCTGGCCATCGTCTGGGGCCTGCCCAACACCCAGCAGTTCATGCGCCACTACCGCACGGCGCTGAACTGGCGGCCGCGCATGAACTGGCTGCAGCCGGTGCTGCCCTTCGCCACCTGGCGGCCCACCGCCGCCTACGGCGTGGTGATCGGCCTCGCCGGCTTCTACGCCCTGGCGCGGGCCTTCTCCGCCGCGCCCACCGAATTCCTCTACTTCCAGTTCTGAGGCGGATTCCATGGAACAGCTCCCCTGGCTGCCGGCCCATGCCGATCTCGGCGCAGCCCTCAGCGCGGCCCGCCGGCTGGAGCCGGCGGCGCGCTTCGCGGAAGCCGTGCGCCTCGCCGGCTACCGGCGCGACTTCACCCTCACCGGCCGCATCGACCGGCTGGCGACCGACGGCCTGGCCGACCCGGCGCTGCGCGAGGGCGTGCGCCCGGCGCTGACGCCGCTGCGGCTGGCCATCCTCTCCTCCCACACCGTGGACCACCTGGTGCCGGCCATCCGCGTCTCGGGGCTGGACCGGCGGGTGGCGCTCTCGGTGCATGTCGCCCCCTACGGCATGTACCGGCAGGCGCTGCTGGGCGAGGACCCGGAGCTGGCCGCCTTCGCCCCCCAGCTGATCCTGCTGGCGCTGGATGCACGCGACGCGCCGATCGACCTGCCGCTGGACAGCGACGAGGCCACCGTGGAGGCCGCCGTGCAGGCGCGCATCGACGAGTTGCGCACCCTCTGGCGCCGCGCCCGCGCCCGCTACGGCGCGCAGGTGGTGCAGCAGACCCTGGTGCCGGCCGACCCGCTGCTGTTCGGCTCCTTCGAGGCGCTGGTGCCGGCGGCGCCGCACAGCGTCATCGAGCGGCTGAACACCGCCATCCGCGCCGCCGCGCGGCAGGAGGGCGTGCTGCTGCTCGACCTCGCCTGGCAGGCGGCGCGCCTCGGCCATGCCTCGGGTCTGGCCGACCCGGTGCGCTGGCACCAGGCCAAGCAGCTGGTCAGCCCGGCGCTGGCGCCGCTCTATGGCGACCTCGTCGCCCGCATCGCCGGTGCCGTCGCCGGCACCTCGCGCAAATGCCTGGTGCTCGACCTCGACAACACCCTCTGGGGCGGCGTCATCGGCGATGACGGGCTGGACGGCATCCGGCTGGGCCAGGGCAATGCCACGGGCGAGGCCTTCCTCGCCTTCCAGCGCTACGCCGCGGCGCTTGGCCGGCGCGGCATCATCCTGGCCGTGTGCAGCAAGAACAACCCGGAAGTGGCCGAGGAGGTGTTCGCCAAGCACCCCGAGATGGCACTGCGGCGCGGCGACATCGCCTGCTTCGTCGCCAACTGGAACGACAAGGCCGGCAACCTCCGCCACATCGCCAAGACGCTGAACATCGGCCTCGACAGCCTCGTCTTCGTCGACGACAACCCGGCCGAGCGCGAGATCATCCGCCGCGAGCTGCCGGAGGTGGCGGTGCCGGAGGTGACGGAGGACGTCTCGGACTACCCCGCCATCGTCGGCGCCGCGGGCTATTTCGAGGCGGCCGGCTTCACCGCCGATGACGCGGCCCGCGCCCGCTCCTACGCGCTGAACGCCGAGCGGCAGGCGGCGCTGGAGCAGGCGACCGACATCACCGGCTATCTCCGCAGCCTCGCCATGAAGATGACGGCGCGGCGCGTCGGCCCCGCCGAGCTGCCGCGCGTGACGCAGCTCATCAACAAGACCAACCAGTTCAACCTGACCACCCGCCGCTACACGGATGCCGACACGGCCCGCTTCGCCGCCGACCCGGAGACGCTGCTGCTCTCGCTCCGCCTCAGCGACCGCTTCGGCGACAACGGGCTGATCGCGGTGCTGATGGCCCGCCCCGACCCGGCCCTGCCCCCCGGCGAGCTGCTGATCGACACCTGGCTGATGAGCTGCCGCGTGCTCGGCCGCCAGGTGGAGGAGGCCTCGCTCGGCGTGCTGCTGGAGCATGCCAGCCAGCGCGGCGTGAAGGCGCTCGTCGGCGAGTATCGCCCCACCGCCAAGAACGGCATGGTGGCCCGGCACTATGAGAAGCTGGGCTTCGCCCCGGTACCCGCGCCGGAGGGCGCCGAATCCGGCGCCACCTTCTGGCGCTACGAACTGCGCGCCGCCGAGGCGCCCGCCCATTACATCGAAGTGGAAGCCGCATGACCGAGGCCCAGATCTACGACGCCCTGACCGAAGTGTTCCAGGACGTGTTCGACGACGACGACATCCGCCTGACCTCCGGCACCACGGCGGCCGATGTCCCGGGCTGGGACAGCCAGGCGCATGTGAACCTCGTGGTGGCGGCCGAGATGCGCTTCGGCGTCCGCTTCCGCACCGCCGAGCTCGAGTCGCTGCACAATGTGGGCGACTTCGTGCAGCTCATCGCCAGCAAGCAGCAGGGAGCCCGGTAGCCATGGCCGCATCTCCTCCCGGCCATGGGCCGGGGGCGGCACCGCCCTCCCCGCCCGTGCCGCCGCGCTACCTGAGCGCGCTGTTCGCCAGCGCCTTCCTGGCGCTGCTGGGCTTCTACGGCCTGCTGTTCGGCCTCCGCGCCACCGGCCACCTGCCGCCGCCGGCCTTCGCCAACTCCATCTGCGTCGATGAGAAGCTGGCCTTCCACCGCACCCACCCGGCGCCGGGCGCCACCCTGCTGGTGGTCGGCTCCTCCGTGGCGTGGCGGCATTTCGACGGCGACGCGGTGGTGGAGCGCGCCCCTCAGGCGGTGCCGCTGAGCGGCGCCTTCTGCGGCCTCTCGGCCAACCAGAGCGTGTTCGCCGCCAACTGGTTCCTCGACCGCCAGCCCGCCGTGCGCGAGGTGCTGCTGATCACCTCGCCGCAGGATTTCGAGAACTGCACCACCAGCCGCACCACGCTGTTCGACGGCGCGGACGCGGCCGCCTATGTGGACGGCGCCTCCCCCTGGCCCTTCTACATGCGCTACTTCGCGCCCACCTCGCTGCTGCGCAACGCCAGCGAGATCGCCGCCAAGCGCAGCGGCGAGAACTGGATCGACCCGCTGGTGTTCGACCGCTACGGCAGCGGCCCGCTGGACACGCCGCGCAACCGCGAGACGCTGCTCTACGGCATGGTGCGGACGCTGGACCAGGCCTGCTTCGATTCGGTGGCCAGGCTCGGCCAGCGGCTGCAGGGCGAAGGCAAGCGGCTGCTGGTGGCCTCCACCCCGCTCAACCCCGCCTGGAAGGCCGAGGGCGACCCGCAGGGCCGGACGGTGGCCGAGTTCAACCAGCGCATGGAGGCGGCGCTCGCCCCCTCCGGCGGCACCTTCTGGGATGGCGACGCCGCCCAGGTGGTGGGCCCCGAGGCCTTCTTCGACGCCATCCACCTGCGCTGGTCCGCCGCCCGCACCTATTCGGACGCGCTGGCCGAGGCGCTGAAGCTCGGTTCGGTCGCGCCGCCGCGCCCCACCCTGCTGTCCGAGCAGCGCGCCCCCTGAGGAGGGGGCGCCCTTCCCCGGCGCCGGAGAAAGGCGCCGGGGAGAAAGGCGCCGGGGAGAAAAGCGCCAGACATGACAAAGGCGGCCGTTGGCCGCCTTTTCCGTCTTCAGATTCGGTCTGTGCCGGGAGCCGCGCGGCGGGTGGTGGAGCTGAGGGGAATCGAACCCCTGACCTCCTCATTGCGAACGAGGCGCTCTCCCATCTGAGCTACAGCCCCACACTCGCGCGGTGGGCGGCTTATCCCCGAGGTCGCGGCACGAGTCAAGCGGTGCTTGCCGTGGAGCCGCGCGCTTCGTATCTCAGGGCCTCACGTGAAGGGGATGGCGATGTACGCGGTGTTTTGGTTCGTCGATCAGGCAATCGGCCTCTATGTGTGGGCGCTCATCATCGCCGCCGTGTTCAGCCTGCTGGTCGCGTTCAACGTGCTCGACACCCGCAACCGCTTCGTCTGGGCGGTGGGCGACTTCCTCCACAAGATCACCGAGCCGGCGCTGCGGCCGATCCGCAACTTCATGCCCAATCTCGGCGGCATCGACATCTCGCCGATGATCCTGATCCTGCTGCTCTACGCCTTCCGCATCTTCCTCTGGACCACCCTCTGGCCGCTGGTGGCGGGCTGAGCGGACGCTGGACGAAGGGCTGGCGCGCGGTGGAGGGGGGCGTGGAGCTGCGCGTGAAGGCGCAGCCCCGGGCCCGCCGCCCCGGCCTCGGCGGCTGGGCCGATTCGGCCACCGGCCCGCGCCTGCGGCTGGCGGTGAACGCGGCGCCCGAGGATGGCCGCGCCAACCGCGCCCTCTGCGCCCTGCTGGCCGAGGCGCTGCATGTCCCCCCTTCCGCCATCGCGGTGGTGCAGGGCGCCACGTCGCGGGAAAAGACCTGCCGCATCCTGGGCGACCCCGCCCGGCTGAGCGAGCAACTGGAGACCCTGGCATGACCGCGAGCATCATCGACGGCAAGGCCGTGGCCGCGGCGCTGCGCGCGCGCCTGGCCGAGCGCGTGAAGGCCCTGCCCTACACCCCCGGCCTGCGCGTGGTGCGCGTGGGCGAGGACCCGGCGAGCGGCGTCTATGTCCGCAACAAGGACCGCGCGGCGCGCGAGGCGGGGCTCGACAGCGCCACGCTCCAGCTGCCCGAGGAGACACCCGAGGCCGAGCTGCTGGCCCTGGTGCGCCGGCTGAACGAGGACCCGGCGGTGGACGGCATCCTGGTGCAGTTGCCGCTGCCCCGGCAGATCGACGCCGCCAAGGTGCTGGCCGCCATCGACCCGGCCAAGGACGTGGACGGCTTCCACGCCATGAACGCCGGCAAGCTCGCCACCGGGCAGCCCGGGCTGGTGCCCTGCACGCCGAAGGGGGTGATGCACCTGCTCGCCGCCGCCGGCACCGCCATCGCCGGGGCGCGCGCCGTGGTGCTCGGGCGCTCCAACATCGTCGGCAAGCCGATGGCCGCGCTGCTGCTGGCGGCCGACGCCACCGTGACCGTGGTGCATTCCCGCACGCGCGACCTCGCCTCGGAATGCCGCCGCGCCGAGATCCTGGTCGCCGCCGTGGGGCGGCCGGAGATGGTGAAGGGCGACTGGATCGCCGAAGGCGCCACCGTCATCGATGTCGGCATCAACCGCCTGGCCAATGGCGGGCTGGTGGGCGACGTGGACTTCGCCGCCGCGCGCGAGCGGGCCGCGGCCATCACCCCCGTGCCGGGCGGCGTCGGGCCCATGACCATCGCCTGCCTGCTGGAGAACACGGTGGACGCGGCGGTCGCGCGGCGGAAGTAAAAAAGTCAGCGTTCTTTTTTGGAAAAAAGAACCAAAAAACTTTCTGCAGTTTGGCGCTCGCGGGCGGATGGCGCGGCGCCAGACCCGGAAAGTCTCTTTGCCTCTTTTTCTTCAGAGAAAGAAGATGACTTCAGATTGTCACCGCGCCGCCACGGGGTTGCAGCGCGGCGGCGCTAGGCGGGGCCGCGCAACACCAGCCGGACCCTGTTCATGACCGACAAGCCCATCCTTGGCGCCGCCCTCACCCTCAAGGGCATCACCCAGCACCGCGACTGGCTGCTGGAGAAGCAGCGCGACCTGGAGATCCAGGACCTGCACAGCGCCGAGGTGCTGGACGGCGACTGGCGCCCGGTGGCCGAGCGGCTGCGCGCGCTGCTGGACGGGCACACCGGCCGCGTCGGCCTGCACGGGCCGTTCTGGGGCTTCAAGATCGACAGCCACGACCCCGAGATCCGCGCCGTGGTGCGCCGCCGCCTGCTGCAGGGGCTCGAGGCCTGCGCTGCGGTGGGCGCCACGCAGATGGTGGTCCACTCCCCCTACACCACCTGGGACCACGCCAACCTCGACGCCTTCCCCGGCGCCCGCGAGCAGCAGATCGAGCGCGTGCACCTGACGCTGCGCGACGTCGTCGCCCGCGCCGAGTCGCAGGGCTGCGAGCTGGTCATCGAGAACATCGAGGACAAGGAGCCGCGCGACCGCATCGCCCTCGCCGCCTCCTTCGGCAGCCCGGCGGTGCAGGTCTCGCTGGATACCGGCCACGCCCACTACGCGCATGTCAGCACCGGCGCGCCGCCGGTGGACGTGCATGTGAACCTGGCGGGCGAGGCGCTGCGCCATGTCCACCTGCAGGACACGGACGGCCATGCCGACCGCCACTGGCAGCCGGGCGAGGGCACCATCCGCTGGCCGGGCCTGTTCGCCGCCCTCGCCCGCCTCGCCGGCCGGCCGCGCCTGATCCTGGAGGTGCGCGACCAGACCAGCCTGCGCCGCGGCGCCGCGCATCTCGAGGCGCTCGGCCTGGCGGAGTAGGGCCGGGCTCAGAGCCGGGCCGCGCAGGCCTCCGGCGCGAAGCTGACGCGCCGGTCCAGCGCGTCGGTCGCGTCATCCGTGCCGGTGCCGATGAGCGGCTGGCTGGCTCCCACACCCTCCGCCACGGTGCGCGGCCGCAGCGCCGGCCGCTCGGCGACCAGCCGCCCGCGCACCGCCTCGGCCCGCGCCGCCGGCCCGGTCGGGCTGGCATGGCCGGTCAGCGCCAGGCAGAAGGGGCGCGGCTCGGTCTGCCGGGCGATCTGCCGCAGCCACATCGGGTAGTCGCCGCTGATGGCGGGGTCGGCCCAGAAGGCGGTGGTGCCGGGGCGGAAGAGGAACTTCACCGCCAGCTCGCCCCGGTCCAGCCCCTGCGCCACCACCGCGCCGAAGGCGGCCTCGGCCTCCCCGTCGCGGCCCAGCGCCTTGTTGGCGAGGTAGAGGCCGTTGCGCACGCGCAGCTGGTCGCCCCCCGGCAGCGCCGAGGCCGCCTCGTAGGCGGCCAGCGCCGCCGCCGGATTGCCGGCCTCGTAGGCGCGCACCCCGTCGGCGGCATGGGCCTGGGCGCGCAGGGCGCGCAGATAGGCGGGGTCGATCGCCTCGCCCGGGTCGCCGGCGCAGGTGCGGAGATAGGCGGCGGTCAGCGGCTCGCGGTTCCAGGCGGGGCTGTCGCGGAAGAAGGCGGTGGGGGTCATGTCCACATCCGGGCCGCGCACCCAGGCCGTCTCGTGGCTGACGATGCGGCCGGTGCGGAGATCCCCCAGCACCGCCCAGATCCGGTAGACCTGCGGGAAGGGCGCCTCGCTCGCCGGGATGACGCCGGCCTCCGCCACCGGCGTGATGGCGCCGAGCAGGATCAGCGGCTGGTCGTCCAGCGCGGCGGTGCCGAAGGGGCGCAGGTTGAACGCCGGGTAGCGCTCCCGCACCAGCGTGCCGATGCGCTGCTCCATGCCGCGCGTCACCGCCGTCTGCTGGCCGGTGGCGCGGTCGATCAGCGGGTCCACCACCAGGTCGTGGCGGCCGGAGGGGCCGGGCGGCTCGAGCCGGGCGCGGTCGAGCAGCGCCACGGTCAGGCTCAGCACCGCCTCGTCGAGCGGCTGCGCGGTGCGGGGCGGCTTGGGCGCGTCGGAGACGCGCATCGGCAGGGCCTCCGGCGCGGGCGGGGCGGCGGGGGTGGTGCCGCAGCCGGCCAGCAGGAGCAGCCCGCACAGCGCCGCGCCGAGGGATCTAGCGGCAGCCGCCACGGAGGAAGCGTCGGTCGGCATAGGAAGGCTCCTCGCCCAGTTGAACCCTGACAATGATGGACCGGCAGCGCCGCTCGGCCGGGCTGGCGGCCCGGGCTGGAGCGGCGGAGGTGGCGGCGCGCGCCGGCGGTGGGGGTGGCGGCGGCGCCATGGCCAGGAGCGGCGGCGCGCCTTCCGCCTGCGGTGCCGCCTTTGGCGCGGCGGCGCGCAGGGTGGGGCCGGGGGGCGGCACGGCGGCCGGTTCCGGCGCCGCCAGCGGCAACGGCCCGCCGGGCGGCGTGGCGGCGAGCACCCGCGCTTCCGGCAGCGCCTCGGCCGGCTCCTCGGGCAGGGCGGGATCGGGCAGGGCAGGCTCGGGCAGGGCGATGCTGTCCAGCCGGGCGTCCAGGGAATCCGCCTGGCGCATCAGCGCATCCACCTCGGCCAGCAGGGCCGCCACCCTCTGCTCGCTGGTGGCGGGGGACTCCGGCGCCGCCGCCACGGAAGCGGCGGATCCGGGAGGGGCAGATCCGGGGGTGGAGACGGCACCGGGGAGCGCGGGCGGGGCCTGCTCCGCCGGCCGGGTGGCCGACCAGAGCAGCCCCAGAACCAGCGCCGAGATGCCGCCCGCCGCGATGGTGGCCAGCACGTGGCGCCAGCCGCCGCGCTCCGCGGGCCGCGCCTGTTGCTGCTGCTCGGCCATGCTGCCGCTTCCTTCCGCCTGCGCCCGGGCATGGCGGGCCCTGCACGGCGGACCCCGCACGGCCCGGCCGCGCCAAACGGCCACCATGTCCTGATCTGTGAGGAAAGGTGAAGGGCAAGGGCGCGTGACCTCGCCGCCCTGTGATGCGCGGCGTGAGACGCGCAGGGGGAGGGGCGCGGCCCCTCCCCTCCGGCTTCAGCGCCGGATGGCGGCGTGCCCGGCGAAGCAGGCCATGTCCAGGATCTGGTTGACGCTGCTGCCCATGTTGATGATCTGCACCGGCTGCGAGAGCCCCACCATCAGCGGCCCGATGGTGGTGGCGCTGGTCAGGTGCGGCACCGCCTTGGTCAGGATGTGGGCGGCGTGCAGCCCGGGCATCACCAGCACATTGGCCGGGCCGGCGAGGCGGCAGAACGGGTAGAGCGCCCGCAGCTGCGGGTTCAGCGCCACGTCGGCCGCCATCTCGCCATCGTACTCGAAGTCGGTCTCCTGCGCGTCCAGCAACTTCACCGCCTCGCGCACCGGGCCGGTGATGGTGCCGCCCGGGTCGCCGAAGGTGGAGAAGGAGAGGAAGGCCACGCGCGGCTCCAGCCCCAGCTTGCGCGCCTCGGCGGCCGACTGGCGGGCGATGGAGGCGAGCGTCGCCGCATCGGGGCGCTCATGGATGGCGGTGTCGGCCACCAGCACGGTGCCGGCGCGGCGGGAGAGCATCAGCGTCAGGCCGAACAGCACCGTCTCCGGCGCCGGGTCGATGACGTTCGTCACCCCCTCCAGCGTGGCGGAGGTGGAGCGGGTGATGCCGGAGACCATGGCATCGGCGTCGCCCATCGCCACCATGCAGGCGGCGAAGGTGTTGCGGTCCTGGTTCACCAGGCGCTGGCAGTCGCGGAACAGGAAGCCCTGGCGCTGGCGGCGCTGGTAGAGGAACTCGGCATAGCGCGTGTTGCTGTCCGAGAGGCGGGCGTTGTGGATCTCGATGCCCTCGGGCAGCGGGATGCCGAGCGCCGCCACCGTGGCCATCACCCGGTCCTCGCGCCCGACCAGCACCGGCGTGCCGTAGCCGGCGTTGCGGAAGGCGATGGCGGCGCGGATGACCTTCTCCTCCTCGCCCTCCGCGAACACGACCTTCTGCGGGTTGGCGCGCAGCCGCTCGGTGATGGCCTCCAGCGCGTTGGCGCCGGCGTCGAGCCGGCCGCTCAGGCTGCGGGCGTAGCGCTTGAGGTCGGGCAGCGGCTTGCGCGCCACGCCGGATTCCATCGCCGCCTTCGCCACGGCGGGGGAGACGCGGGCGATCAGCCGCGGGTCGAAGGCGTGCGGGATGATGTAGTTGGGGCCGAAGCGCAGGCCGGAGCCGCCGCCGGCGCCCGCCACCTCCTCCGGCACGTCCTCGCGCGCCAGCATGGCCAGCGCCTCGGCCGCCGCGATCTTCATCGGGTCGTTGATGGTGCTGGCCCGCACGTCCAGCGCGCCGCGGAAGATGAAGGGGAAGCCCAGGACGTTGTTCACCTGGTTCGGGTAGTCCGAGCGCCCGGTGGCGATGATGACGTCCTCCCGCACCGCCCGCGCCTCGTCCGGCGTGATCTCGGGGTCGGGGTTGGCCATGGCGAAGATGATCGGGTTGGGCGCCATGGCGCGCACCATGTCGGCCGTCACGGCGCCCTTCACGGAGAGGCCGAAGAAGGCGTCCGCCCCCTCCAGCGCCTGGGAGAGGGTGCGGCGGTCGGTGGTGACGGCGTGGGCCGACTTCCACTGGTTCATCCCCTCCGTGCGGCCACGCCAGAGCACGCCCTTGGTGTCGCACATCAGGATGTTTTCGGGCCGCATGCCCATGGCCTTCACCAGCTCGGCGCAGGCGATGGCCGCCGAGCCGGCGCCGTTGATGACCAGCTTCGTCTCGGACAGCGCGCGCCCGGTCAGGTGGCAGGCATTGATGAGGCCGGCGGCGGCGACGATGGCGGTGCCGTGCTGGTCGTCATGGAACACCGGGATGTCCATCAGCTCGCGCAGGCGCTGCTCGATGACGAAGCATTCCGGCGCCTTGATGTCCTCCAGGTTGATGCCGCCGAAGGAGGGGCCGAGGTAGCGCACGGCGTTGACGAAGGCGTCCACATCCTCGGTGTCGATGCAGAGGTCGATGGAATCGACATCGGCGAAGCGCTTGAACAGCGCCGCCTTGCCCTCCATCACCGGCTTGCCGGCCAGCGCGCCGAGGTTGCCGAGCCCCAGCACGGCGGTGCCGTTGGAGATGACGGCCACCATGTTGCCCTTGGCCGTGTAGTCGTAGGCGAGGGAGGGGTCGCGGTGGATGTGCAGGCAGGGCTCGGCCACGCCGGGGGAATAGGCCAGGCTGAGGTCGCGCGCCGTGGTCAACGGCTTGGTCAGCCGGATCTCGAGCTTGCCCGGCTTGCCCTCGGCGTGCAGGGCCAGCGCCTCCTCGGCGGTGATGCGGGCGGTGCGCGTGTCGCCCACCGGCAGCTTCTTCGTGTCGTCCATCGCTTCTGCGGGCTCCCGTGCTTCCCCCCCTTTATGTCGGCGCAGAGCGATACACGAAAGGCAGGCGCTTCGCAGGTGCGGCATGGAAGGTGCCGCACCATTCTAGCATCGCGGCCTTAGCGGGCGGTTAACCGCCGCGCCTCAGGCGCGCCGCACGCTCCACGGATAGGGCGCGGTGCCCTCCAGGATGCCGGTGAGGCTGGAGCGGAAGGCGGTGCGCAACGTGAACTGGCCGAGCGGCACGGTGGCCACCTCCTCCAGCCCGAGCCGCCCCAGCGCCTGCGCGGCCTTGCGCTGCGCCGCCGGGTCCGTGGCGTAGAGCCATTCCTGGGTCAGCGCCTCGGCGCGCTCGCTCTTCCACCAGCCGAACCAGCCATCCTCCCCCTGCCCGCGGATCAGCGGCGACATGGCGGGGTTGCCGTAGAAGGTGGCGGGGCCGGTGGTGTGGAAGATGCTCCAGCCGCCCTTCTCCACCGGCTCGCGCGAGCTGCGCCGCTGGATCACGGTGCCCCAGTCGGTTTCCGCCAGCTCCACGTTCATGCCGATGCGGCGCAGCGCGTCCGCCGTCACCTGGCCGAGCGGCCCGATGTCGGGGAAGTCGGTCGGGTTGATGATGACCGCCTTCTGGTCGGCGTAGCCCGCCTCCTTCAGCATGGCGCGGGCGCGGTCCAGGTCGCCCGGCATCAGGTCGGCATGGTCCTGGTAATAGGGGGTGCGCTTGGGCCAGATGCTGCGCGTGTCGGTCCAGGCGGAGCTGTCATCCCCCTGGGAGGCGCGCATGTAGTTCTCCTGGATGACGGAGGCGAGCACGGCGCGGCGCAGCCTCACATCGTCGAAGGGCGGCTGCAGGCAGTTCAGCCGCGCCAGCGCCAGGCGGCCGGCCTTGTCCGTCACTTCGCGGCGGATCTGCCGGTTGCGCGCCAGCATCGGCTGCAGGTCGGCCAGCGGGCGCTCCCACCAATCCACCTCGCCATTCATCAGCGCGCCGGCGGCGGTGGCCGCGTCGGGAATGATGTGCCACTCGATGCGCCGGAAATGCGCCACCTTGGCCCCCGCCGCCCAGTCCGGCGCCTCCTGGCGTGGCACGTAGCCGTCGAACTTCTCATAGGCCACGCGGCTGCCGGAATTGAACTCGCCGGCCAGGAAGCGGTAGGGGCCGGAGCCCACCATCTCGGTGATGGCCTTGCCGGCATCGGTCTGCGCCAGCCGCTCGGGCATGATGAAGGCGGCGCTGGTGTCCTTGCCCAGCGCGCTGAGCAGCAGCGGGAAGGCGCGGTCCAGCCGGATCTCGAAGGTGCGGTCGTCCACCACGCGCCATTCGCGCGTGACCCTGGCGAGAAGCTGGCCGAAGGGGTCGCGCACCGCCCAGCGCTTCAGGCTGGCCACGCAGTCCCGCGCCCGCACCGGCTCGCCATCGTGGAACTTCAGCCCCTCGCGCAGGCGGATGCGCCAGAGCTTGCCATCCTCCAGCACCTCGTGGCCCTCGGCCATCTGCGGCTGGGGCTCCTGCGCCGCGTTCAGCGCGTAGAGCGTGTCGAACACGTAGTAGCCGTGGTTGCCGGTGACGGTGGCGGTGGTCCAGATCGGGTCCAGCGCCGTCAGGTTGGCCTGCGGCACGAAGCGCATCGTGCTGGCGCGGCTGTCCTGGCCGAGGGCGGGGGCGGCGAGGCCGCCGCCCAGCAGGGCCGTGGCGGCGCCACTCTTCAACAGGGTCCGGCGATGCATGGGCGTTCCTCCTTCGGCTTGACGCGGCGCGCAGGGTGCCGGCGGGGGCGGCACGCGGCAACCCCGCCGCCGCTCTGGACCCGTGCGCCCGCCCCGCCCTAGGAAGAGGCGCATGAACGCCGCCGCCCCCCTCGCCGCCCTCCCCTCCGCCGAGGGCGCCACCCCCGCCATGGCCCAGTGGTTCGCCGCCAAGCAGGCGCACCCGGAGGCGCTGGTGTTCTTCCGCATGGGCGACTTCTTCGAGCTGTTCTTCGACGACGCGCAGCGCGCCGGGGAGGCGCTGGGCCTGGCCGTCTCCCACCGCGGCGAGCATCGCGGCCAGCCGATCCCGATGGCCGGCGTGCCGGTGCACGCGCTGGAGAACTACCTGGCGCGGCTGATCCGGCATGGCTTCCGCGTCGCCATCTGCGAGCAGCGGGAGACGCCGGAGCAGGCCAAGGCGCGCAAGGCACCGACCATAAGGCGCGAGGTGGTCCGCCTCGTCACCCCCGGCACGCTGACCGAGGAGGCGCTGCTGGAGGGCGGCCGCGCCGCCTGGCTGCTGGCGCTGGCGCGCGTCGAGGGCGAGTTGGCGGCCGGGAGTCTGGGGGCGGCCTGGGCCGACCTCTCCACCGGCGCCTTCGCCTGCGAGGCGCTGCCCGTGGCGGAACTCCCCGCCCTGCTGGCGCGGCTCGACCCGGCCGAGATCGTGCTGCCCGAGGATCTCGACGCGCTGCCCGCCCTGGCCGCCTGGGCCGAACGCCTCAGCCACCGCCCGGCGGCGCGCGACCCGGCGCGGCAGGTGGCGGAATTCTACGGCGTGGCGGCGCTGGACGGCTTCGGCGGCTTCGGCGAGGCCGAGCTGGCCGCCTGCGCCCTGGTGCTGGACTATCTCCGCGCCACCCAGGGCGAGGCCGCGCCGCGCCTGCGCCCGCCGGAGCCGCAGGGCGGGCGCGAGGTGCTGCGGATGGACGCCGCCACCCGCCGCAGCCTGGAGATCCTGAAGAGCGAGCGCGGCGAGACGCGCAACTGCCTGGCCGCGGCGGTGGACCGCACCCTGACCGCCCCCGGCTGCCGCGAACTGGCCGCGCGCCTCGCCGCGCCGCTGACCGACGCCGCCGCCATCGGCGCCCGGCACGATTCGGTGGCCGCCCTGCTGGCCGACACGCCGCTGCGCGCGACGCTGCGCGGCGCCCTGCGCGGCGCGCCGGACATGGCGCGCGCCCTGGCCCGGCTGGCGCTGGACCGCTTCGCCCCGCGCGACCTCGCCGCGCTGCGCGATGGGCTGGCGCGCGCCGAGGCCATGGCCGACGCGCTGGAGCGGCCCGGCATCCCCGCGCTGCTGGCGGCGGCGCGCGCGGCGCTCCGCCCGGAGGGCTCGCCCCGCGCCGAGCTGGCCCGCGCCCTCTGCCCCGAGCTGCCCGCCCGGCTGGAGGACGGCAACATCGTCGCCCCCGGCTATGATGGCGAGCTGGACGCGCTGAAGCGGCTGCGCGACAACGCGCGCGGCGCCATCGCCGCCATGCAGATGCGCCTGGCCCAGGATTGGGGCGTGGCCAGCCTGAAGATCCGCCACCACCAGCAATTCGGCTTCCTGGCCGAGATGCCCGCCGCCGCCGGCGAGAAGCTGCTGCGCGACCCGCCCGCCGCGCTGCGCGAAGGCCCCTATGCGCCGATGCACCGGCAGACCATGGCCAATGCCCACCGCTTCACCTGCGCCGCGCTCGCCGAGCTGGACCGCAAGCTCTCGGCCGCCGGCGAGCAGGCGGCGCGGCGCGAGGCGGCGGTGGTGCGGCACCTGCGCGCCCTCTGCCTGGAGGCCGCCCGCCCGATCGACGCCGCCGCCGCCGCCCTGGCCGAGCTGGATATCCACGCGGCGGCGGCCGAGCTGGCGGCGGGCGGCGCCTGGTGCCGGCCCGAGCTGGTGGAGCGGCCCGAGTTCCGCATCCGCCAGGGGCGCCACCCGGTGGTGGAGGCGGCGCTGGCCCGGCAGCGCGGAAGCGGCGCCTTCGTGCCGAACGATGCCGACCTCTCGCCCGGCCAGCGCCTGTGCCTGCTGACGGGCCCGAACATGGCCGGCAAGTCCACCTTCCTGCGGCAGAACGCGCTGATGGTGGTGCTGGCCCAGGCCGGGCTGTTCGTGCCGGCCGGGAGCGCGCGCCTCGGGCTGGTGGACCGGCTGTTCTCGCGCGTCGGCGCCGCCGACGACATCGCCGGCGGCCGCTCCACCTTCATGGTGGAGATGACCGAGACGGCGGCCATCCTGAACCAGGCCACCGCCCGCAGCCTCGTGGTGCTGGATGAGGTGGGGCGCGGCACCGCCACCTGGGACGGGCTCGCCATCGCCTGGAGCGTGCTGGAGGCACTGCACGACCGCATCCGCTGCCGCGCGATCTTCGCTACGCATTTCCACGAGCTGACGGCGCTGGCACCGAAGCTGCCCGAGTTGCAGCTCGCCACCATGCAGGTGCGCGAGCATCGCGGCGAGGTGGTGTTCCAGCACCTCGTCGGCGCGGGGGCGGCCGAGAAATCCTGGGGGCTGCATGTGGCGCGGCTGGCAGGGGTGCCGCGCCCGGTGGTGACGCGCGCCGGCGCCGTGCTGGCGGCGCTGGAGGCGCGCGCGGCGGGGCTGGAGCCGCTGGCCGAGGAGATGCCGCTCTTCGGCCAGGTGGCGGAGCGCGATACTGCCCCGCCCGCCCCCGCTTCCCCTGCCGGGGTGTCGGAGGGCCCGCTGCACGCGGCGCTGGCGGAGATCGACCCCGATGCCCTCACTCCGCGCGCGGCGCTGGAAGCGCTCTACCGGCTGAAGCAGATGGCCGCCGCCCTGCCAGGGTAGGGCGGCATCCACGGCGGCAACATTGCGGGAAAATTTGCTGCGAAGCGGCAAAGTCGCCACCCTGCGTGCTCACGAAGCTGTTGCGGGAACGCCGGGCGCGATAACATGCTTCAAATGAGAAGCTCCGGCGCCCTGCCAGACGCGTTTGCCGCCCCCTCCGGCTCCTCCGCCGGAAAGCCGCGGCCGCTGCCCGATATCGTTCTCGACCTGATCCCCCGCCCCGGCGAGCCGGTGACGCGGGAGGCGGCGCTGCTGCTGCTGCTGCGGCGGCAGCTCGGGCGCATCCAGTCGCGCGTGCAGGAGGCGTTCGAGGCGCACGCCCTCTCCGGCCTCACCGCCGCGCGGATGCTGGGCGAGCTGACGGACGGGCTGATCTACGCCATCCACGCCTACACCCTGGCCCAGGTGGCGCCCGAGCAGGGGGAGCCCGGCGCCAACCCCTTCGCCACCACCACCGAGCCGCCCTTCGTGCTGGCCGCCACCGGCGGCTACGGGCGCGGCGTGCTGGGGCCGTATTCCGACATCGACCTGCTGTTCCTGTCCGACCGGCCGCTCGGGCCGCGCGGGCGGCGGGCGGTGGAGTTCATGCTCTACCTGCTGTGGGACCTCGGGCTGAAGGTGGGCCACGCCACCCGCAGCATCCATGAGTGCCTGGAGGATGCGCGGGCCGACGCCACCATCCAGACCGCCCTGCTCGACGGCCGCTTTCTGGCCGGCGACGCGGCGGTGTTCGCCCACTTCGAGGAGGCTTTCGCCCAGGCCCGGCAGGATTGGGGCATCGGCCAGTTCCTCGCCGCCAAGCGGGCCGAGCGCACCGCCCGCCACAAGCGCTATGGCGACAGCCCCTACCTGGTGGAGCCGCACCTGAAGGAAGGGCGCGGCGGCCTGCGCGACATCCAGACCATGTACTGGCTGGCCCGCTACGCCTTCGGCGTGAAGCGGATGCCGGAGCTGGTGGGCGCCGACAGCCCCGGCGGCGGCCTGCTGACGGCGCGCGAGGCGCGCGCCTTCAAGCGCGCCTGGGACTTCCTCTGGACGGTGCGCTTCCACCTCCACTACGTCACCGGCCGCGCCGAGGAGCGCCTGACCTTCGACCTGCAGCCCGTCGTCGGCGCCCGCATGGGCTATACGCGGCACGGCAAGCAGGACGGGGTGGAGCGCTTCATGAAGCACCTCTTCCTCACCGCCCGCGACGTGGTGCGCCTCTCCCGCCTGCTGGAGCCGGCGATCGAGCGCGCCTCGCTCGGCCTGCCGGCGGTGAGCAAGCCCTCCGACGCGGCGCTGACCGCCGCGGGCGTCGCGGTGGCCGACGGCAAGCTGCTCTTCGCCCCCGACCGGGTGGTGGAGGAGGAGCCCGCCATCATGCTGCGGCTGGTGCGCGCGGCGCGCGACCGGGGGATGGAGCTGCACCCGCTGGCGCACCGGGCGCTGATCCGCGCCGCCCACCGCGCCCAGGCGCTGCGCGGCGACGCCGAGGCCAACACCCTGTTCCTCGACCTGCTGGCGGGCCGCGATTCGGCGCGCTGGATCCGGGTGCTGAACGAGGTGGGCTTCCTCTCCCGCTTCATCCCGGACTGGGCGCGCATCGTCGGGCTGATGCAGTTCGACACCTACCATGTGTTCACCGTGGAGGAGCACACGATCGAGGCGATCGCCGTGCTCAACCAGCTGGAGCAGGGCGAGCTGGGCGAGGCCGCGCCGGTGGCGAGCGAGCTGGTGGGGCAGGTGCATTCCCGCCGCGCCCTCTATGTGGCGGTGCTGCTGCACGACATCGCCAAGGGCCGCGGCGGCGACCATTCCGAGATCGGCGCCGGGCTGGCGCTGGAGATCTGCCCCCGCCTCGGCCTGACGCCGGAGGAGACGGAGACCGTCTCCTGGCTGGTGCTGAACCACCTCCTCGTCAGCCAGACCGCCTTCAAGCGCGACATCGACGACCCCAAGACCATCCTCGACATCGCCGAGGTGGTGCAGTCGCCCGAGCGGCTGCGGCTGCTGCTGGTGCTGACGGTGGCCGACATGCGCGCGGTGGGCCCCAAGGTGTGGAACGGCTGGAAGGCCACGCTGCTGCGCGAGCTGTACTGGCGCGTGGCCGAGGTGCTGGCCGGCGGCCTCTCCGTGCCGGAGCGGGACGTGCGCGTGGCGCGCGCCAAGCAGGCCGCCGCCGCCATGCTGGAGGACCAGCCGAAGGCGGTGGTGGAGCATTTCCTCGGCCTCGGCTACCCCGGCTACTGGCTCTCCTTCGACCCGGAGAGCCATGCCCGCCACGCCGGCATGATCCGCGAGGCGGAGGCCACCGGCGCGCCGCTCTCCGTCTGCACCCGGGTGCTGGAGGCGCGGGCGGTGACGGAGGTCACGGTCTACTGCTCAGACCATCCCGGGCTGTTCAGCCGCATCGCCGGCGCGCTGGCGGTGGCCGGCGCCACCATCGTCGATGCCCGCATCCACACCATGACCAACGGCATGGCGCTGGACACGCTCTGGGTGCAGGACGCGCAGGGCGGGGCGTTCGACGCCTCGCACAAGCTGGCCCGCCTCTCGGTGCTGATCGAGCAGGCGCTCTCCGGCCGGCTCAACCTGGTGCAGGAGATCCGCAAGGTGCGGCGGGAGCCGGCGCGGCTGCGCGCCGTGCAGGTGCCCGGGCGCGTGGTGATCGACAATTTCGCCAGCAACACCCACACCGTCATCGAGCTGAACGGGCGCGACCGGCCCGGCCTGCTGCACGACGTCACCGCCGCCATCTCCGAGCAGGGGCTGCAGATCGCCTCCGCCCACATCACCACCTACGGCGTGCGGGCGGTGGACGTGTTCTACGTGAAGGACGTGTTCGGGCTGAAGATCGAGAACGAGCGCAAGCTCGCCTCGCTGCGCGCGGCGCTGCTGGCCGCGCTGGGCGGGCCGGGGGACGAGGCGGGGGCGGATTAAGAAGTTCTTTTTCGGAAAACAGAACCAAAAAACTTTTGTCGGTTGGCGACGCGCCGGCTGATGGCATGACGCCAGACTGACAAAGTCTTTTTGCTTCTTTTTCTTCAGAAAAAGAAGAATCTTCCTGGGAGAAACAGCCGTGCACATCACCTCTCCGGCCTTCAAGGAGAATGCCGCCCGCGCCCTGGGTGATGCGCGGCTGCAGAAGGCGCTCTCGCGCACCGGCTCGCACGCCAAGCGGGCGCGCGCCGTGGCCGCCCTGCCCGAGTTCGAGCGGCTGCGCGACACGGGGCGGGACATCAAGAACCACACCCTGGCCAACCTCGACTTCTACCTGGAGGCCTATGCGGCGAAGGTGGAGGCGGCGGGCGGCCATGTGCACTGGTGCAGCACCGCCGACGAGGCGCGCGCCGCCGTGCTGGAGATCTGCCGCAAGGCGGGCGCCCGCACCGTCACCAAGGGCAAGTCGATGATCTCCGAGGAACTCGGGATCAACGACCACCTGGAGGCGCATGGCATCCGCCCCGTCGAGACCGACCTCGGCGAGTACATCCTGCAGCTGCGGCGGGAGCCGCCCTCGCACATCATCGGCCCCGCCTTCCACCTGAACCGGGAGGACTGGGAGGAGAGCTTCCGCCGCAGCCACACCGACCTGCCGGCGGACCGCGTCTTCCACGAGCGGCGGGACATCCTGGCCGAGGCCCGCACCCGGCTGCGCGAGGCCTTCCTCGCCGCCGATGTCGGCATCACCGGCGCCAACTTCCTCATCGCCGAGACCGGCTCCTCCGTCATCGTGACGAACGAGGGCAATGGCGACCTGACGCAGACCCTGCCGCGCGTGCATGTGGTGCTGGCCAGCATCGAGAAGGTGGTGCCGACGCTCGAGGACTGCACCAGCCTGCTGCGGCTGCTGGCGCGCTCCGCCACGGGGCAGGACTTCTCCGTCTACACCACCTTCTCCACCGGCGCCCGCCGCCCGGCCGACCTCGACGGGCCGGAGGAATACCATGTGGTGCTGGTGGACAATGGCCGCTCCGCCATGGTCGGCACCGAGTTCCAGGAGATGCTGCGCTGCATCCGCTGCGCCGCCTGCATGAACCACTGCCCGGTCTATGGCGCCACCGGCGGGCACGCCTATGGCTGGGTCTATCCCGGCCCGATGGGCAGCGTGCTCACCCCCTCGCTGGTCGGCGTGGACAAGGCGGCGCACCTGCCCAACGCCTCCTCCTTCTGCGGCCGGTGCGAGAGCGTCTGCCCGGTGAAGATCCCGCTGCCCAAGATGATGCGCCACTGGCGGGAGCGGGAGTTCGAGCGCCACCTGACCCCGGCCACGCAGCGCCGCGCGCTGGGGCTGTGGGCCTGGTTCGCCCGGCGGCCCGGCGCCTACCGGCTGGCCGCGCGGCTCGGCCTCGGCGCGCTGGGGCTGCTGGCGCGCGGGCGGGGCGCCTTCACCTGGCTGCCCGGCGCCGGCGGCTGGACCAAGGGGCGCGACCTGCCGGCGCCCGAGCCGGGCGGCACCTTCATGGACCGCTACGCCCGCCAGAAGCGGGGGGCCGGTCGGTGAGCCGCGAAGCCATCCTCGGTTCCATCCGCCGCGGCCTCAAGCGCGGCGCGCTGCCGGAGGACCAGCAGGCGATGTTGCGCGGCCGCATGGCCCAGCACCCGCGCCACCTCATCCCCGCCCGTTCCCGCCTGCCGCACCCGGAGCAGGTGGCGCTGTTCATCGCGCGGGTGGAGGCCGAGTTCGGCACGGTGGAGCGGGTGCCCGAGGCCGCCCAGGTGCCGCAGGCGGTGGCCGACTACCTCGCCGGCCAGAACCTGCCGCCGCGCCTCGCCATGGCGCCGCACCCGGCGCTGCTGGCCCTGCCCTGGGCGGCCCTGCCGCTGCTCTCGGTGGAGGCGCGCCGCGCCGAGGCGTCGGACCTGGTGGCGGTGCAGCACGGCTTCGCCGGCGTCGCCGAGACGGGCACGCTGATGCTGCCCTCCGCGCCCGAGCGCCCGACCACGCTGAACCTGCTGGCCGAGACGGCCATCGTGGTGCTGCGCAGCGCCGACATCGTCGGCGCCTATGAGGAGGCGTGGGACCGGCTGCGCGCCGGAGGGCCGATGCCGCGCAACGTGATGCTGGTGACCGGCCCCTCGCGCAGCGCCGACATCGAGCAGACGCTGGAGCTGGGCGCGCATGGCCCCCGCCGCCTGCATGTCATCCTGGTGGACGGCTAGGGCCGGCTTCACTAATGGAGGGCGCCGGGTGAAACGCCGGCGCCCCGCCGGGTTTCTGCCAGGGGTTCCAGGGGCCGCATCCCCTGGCCCTTTTCCCTCGATCGCCCATCTAGGACCGCAATGCCCCGCCGTGGCCGAACCCTCACCCCGGAAGAGCGTGCCATGTGGCGCGCCTACGCGGCCGCGGTGAAGCCCCTGCCGGGCCATGCCCTGCCGCCGCTGCCGGCCGCGCCGGTGGCGGAGCCGCCGCCGCCCGTGCCGCTGCCGCCCGCCACCCTGCCCGCCGCGCCCCCGGCCCCGCGGCCCTCCCCCTCGGCGCTGCATGTGGGGCACCAGCCCGGCGGGCTGGACCACCAGCGCTGGAAGGATCTGCGCCGCGGCCGCACCCGCCCGGAGCGGACGCTCGACCTGCACGGCCGCCGCGCGCAGGAGGCCTATCTGGCGGTGCGGGGCTTCCTGTTCTCCGCCCATGCCCAGGGGCTGCGCTGCGTGGCGGTGGTGACGGGCAAGGGCCCGGCGCCGGATGGCGGCGTGCTGCGGCGGGAGCTGCCGCACTGGCTGAACGCGCCCGACCTGCGGCCGCTGCTGCTCGGCGCGGCGCACCCGGTGCCGAACCAGGGGGTGGTGCATCTGCTGCTGCGCCGCCGCCGCGCCCCCTGAGGCGCCGCGCATGACCCCCTTCGGCGCCCGGCTGCGCGCGCTGCGCGAGGACCGGGGCGTGACGCTGCAGCAGCTCGCCGCCGCGCTGCATGTGTCGGCGGCCTATCTCTCGGCGCTGGAGCACGGGCGGCGCGGCCGGCCCTCGGCGGGGCTGATCCACCAGGTGAACGAGTATTTCGAGCTGATCTGGGACGATGCGGAGGAGATGGTTCGCCTCGCCCGCCTCTCCCACCCGCGCGTGACGCTCGACACCGCCGGCCTCTCGCCGGAGGCGACCGAACTGGCCAACCTGCTCGCCGCGCGCATCCGCACCCTGCCGCCCGAGACGCTGCGCGCGATGCGGCGGCTGCTGGGCGAATAGCGCCGCTGGCGCAGGGCGAATAGCGCCGCTGGCGTGGCGCGCGCGGCGGGCGTAGCGTGCCGCGCATGTCGAACTGGCACGTCGCTTCCGAAACAGGGGTCCTGACGGACGTCCTCGTCTGCCCCCCGGATCATTACCGGTGGATCCCCACCAACAGCATCGCCCGCCGCACCCTGTCGGAGAACCGGCAGACGCCGGCGCCGGCGCATCTGGCCGCCCAGCACGCCGAGCTGGTGGCGGCGATGCAGGAGGCCGGCGTCACCATCCACCGGCTGACGCCGGAGCCGCACCTGCCCTACATGGCCTATACGCGGGACAGCGTGGTGATGACCCACCGGGGCGCCGTGCTGTGCCAGCTCGAGCGGCCGCAGCGCCGCGGCGAATATGCCGCGCTGATCGACTTCCACGCCGCCCATGGCAGCGCCTTCTGGCGGAAATCCTCCGCCGGCACGCTGGAGGGGGGCGACATCCACATCCTCCGCCCCGGCCTGGCGCTGATCGGCCATTCGGGCGGCCGCACGGACGAGGCGGGGGCGGAGCAGTTCGCCGGCTGGCTGCGCGCCGAGGGCTGGGAGGTGCGCCTCGAGCCGTTCGACGAGCACTTCCTGCATCTCGACGTGCTGTTCTGCATGGCCGCCCCCGGCCTCGCCGTGGCCTGCACCGAGGTGCTGGACGACACGCTGCTCGGCTGGCTGGCCGACCATGGCATCCGCTGCATCCCCGTCTCCTACCGCGAGGTGATGCAGCTCGGCTGCAACGTGCTGGCGCTGGGCGGGGGGCGTGTTATCTCCGCGCGCGGCAACCAGGGGCTGAACGCCGCGCTGCGCGCCGAGGGCCTCACCGTGCTCGACCCCGAATTGTCGCTGTTCACCCTGGGTGGCGGCGGCCCGCATTGCCTGACCTGCCCGCTGGCGCGGGTGGAGGAGACCGCATGACCCCCCTTCTCGACATCACGCCGCTCGACACCACGCCGCTCGACACGGTGCTGGCCGCCGCCCGCGACTTCCTGGGCGAGCGCCTCTCCACCAACGCCTCCATCCGCGAGCAGCATTCGCGCGGCGAGGACGCCAACCCGCCGGTGCTGCCGGACGCGGTGGCCTTCGTGGAGAGCACGGAGGAGGTCTCCCGCCTGCTGGCGCTGTGCCACGCGCAGGGCGTGCCGGTGACGCCCTTCGGCGCCGGCACCAGCCTGGAGGGGCACGTGGTGCCCGTCCGGCGCGGCATCAGCCTCGACCTCAGCCGCATGAACGCGGTGCTGGAGGTGAATGCCGAGGACATGGACTGCCTGGTGGAGCCGGGCGTCACCCGCCACCAGCTGAACGACTTCCTGCGCGACCAGGGGCTGTTCTTCCCGGTGGACCCCGGCAGCCACTGCACGCTGGGCGGCATGGTGGCCACCCGCGCCAGCGGCACCAACGCCGTGCGCTACGGCACCATGCGCGAGGCGGTGATGGGCCTCGAGGTGGTGCTGGCCGATGGCCGCGTCATCACCACCGGCGGCCGCACCCGCAAGGCCGCCAATGGCTACGACCTGACGCGGCTGATGATCGGCTCCGAGGGCACGCTCGGCGTCGTCACCAAGATCCGCCTGCGGCTGCACGGCATCCCGGAGGCGACCACCGCCGCCGTCTGCCAGTTCGACAGCCTGCAGGCGGCGGTCGAGACCGTCATCATGACGATGCAGGCGGGCATCCCGGTGGCGCGCATCGAGCTGGCGGATGCCGAGCAGATGCGCGCCTCCATCGCCTATTCGAAGCTGCCCTACGCGCCGCTGCCGACGCTGTTCCTGGAGTTCCACGGCAGCCCGAACGGCGTGCGCGAGCAGGCCGAGGCGGTGGAGGCGCTGGCCGCCGAGATGGGCGGCAAGGGCTTCGCCTGGGCCGAGGACGCCGAGACGCGCGGCCGGCTGTGGAAGGCCCGGCACGACGCCTGGTGGGCGGCCAACGCCCTCTACCCGGGCTGCCGCGGCATCACCACCGATGTCTGCGTGCCGATCTCCCGCCTGGCCGAGGCCATCACCGGCGCCAAGGCGCTGGCCGAGGCGGCGGGGCAGAACACCTGCATCGTCGGCCATGTCGGCGACGGCAACTACCACGTCGTCATCCTGTTCCCGGCCGACGACCCGGAAGGGCTGGAGAAGGCCTGGGCGCTGGACCGGCAGATCGTGGCGCAGGGGCTGGCGCTGGGCGGCACCTGCTCGGGCGAGCACGGCATCGGCCTCGGCAAGCGGGAGTTCCTGGTGCAGGAGCACGGCGCCGAGGTGCTGGACATCATGCGCGGGCTGAAGGCCACGCTGGACCCGAAGGGGATCCTCAATCCCGGCAAGCTGTTCCTGAACTAGATCTCTTCTTTTTCTGAAGAAAAAGAAGCAAAAAGACTTTGTCAGCTTGGCGGTGCGCCATCAGCCAGCGCGGCGCCAACTGACAAAAGTTTTTTGGTTCTTTTTTCTTAACCCGCCTTGGCGTAGCCGGCGCGCAGCTCCATCGCGCGGCGCGTCGGGTTGCGGGGCGCGCGCCGGGCCGGGCGGCCGCGCGCATCCAGGCGCTGCGGCGGGCCTTCGCGCAGGAAGCGCAGCAGCGCCGCCGCCGCCGCCTCCAGCGCGGCGCGCCCTTCCGGCGCCAGCGTGGCGCTGCCGGGCAGGAAGCGGATCTTCCCCTCCCGCACCACCGGCCGGCCGGGGCCGAACTCGGTCACCTTCATCGCCCGCTCCAGCATGGCGAGGTGGTCCGACTCGCTGAAGGGCACGCTGGTGGTGATATCCACCGTCCAGCTTTTCAGCCGCGCCCAGAGCGCCCAGCCATGGATGTCGCGGGTTTCGAGCCCTTCGGCGGCGAGCGGCGCGATGGCCGCGCGCAGATGCTCCAGCACCACGGCGCGGCGCTCCTCCCAGAGACCGCGAACGGCCTCCGTAGGAAAATATTCAGACATTCTCTCAAGCTCCCGGTGGCATGGGCAAGGCCGGAGCGCGCCTGGCGCAACCGAGTCGCAGCCGGCGAACATCTCCATCCGCAGCGGCGTTTCAGGGCCGCGCGACGCTCCGTGCCGCTGGCCACCCGCCATCGGCACAAGCCCAATGTGGGAATTTAAGCCTTCCTTGGCAAGCCCAAATGGTCACTCTTTGTTCTCTTTTTCCGGAGCAGCCGCGCGCCCTTCCCACCCCCGCGCCACCGGCACGGCCGATGTGTAACAGCGACGTGACTTGCCAGGGCACAAGCCCTTGGAATGGCATGATGTTCTTCTTACGTTCAGTACTTTCACGGAGTGTTGCCGGCCCATGTCGCTGCCACGCCAGCTGCGCACGCATCAGCGCCGCCTCGCCGGGGTGGTGGCCGCCATCGCCGAGGGGCGCACCCCGGCACGGGACATCCTGGCCGCCGTGACGCCGGGCGGCGGCAAGTCGCTGCTGCCGGTGATCGCGGCGGCGCGGCTGAAGGCGGCGGGGCTGATCGACCGCGTCTGCTGGGTGGTGCCGCGCGACAGCCTGCGCCTGCAGGCCGAGGAGGCCTTCGCCGACCCCGCCTGGCGCGCCGCGCTGGGCCACGGCCTCACGGTGCGGGCGGCGGAGAACGCGCCCGACCCCTGCCGCGGGCTGGATGGCTATGTCACCACCTACCAGGGCATCGCCGCCGCGCCGGCGCTGCACCTGGCCGAGTTCCGCCGCCACCGCACCCTGCTGGTGGTGGACGAGATGCACCACCTGCCCGCCCTGCCCGAGACCGACCCCATGGCGGCGGCCCAGGCGGAGGCGGCGCCGGAGGAGGACCTCGCCGGCGCCTGGTCGCGCGCGCTGCTGCCGCTGCTGGAATGCGCGGCGGTGCGGCTGCTGCTCTCCGGCACGCTGGAGCGGGCGGATGGGCGCGGCATCCTCTGGCTGCCCTACCGCAGCGGCCCGCGCGCCCGCACGCGGGAGGTGGAGCTCGATGCGCCGGGCTGGGCCGTCATCGGCTACAGCCGGGCGCAGGCGCTGGCCGAGCGCGCCGTGCTGCCCGTCACCTTCGGCGCCATGGATGGGGAGGCGCGCTGGCGGGACGAGGACGGCCACAGCCTCGGTCCGCACCGCCTTGCCAACCGCTTCCCGGACGAGACGACGCGCCCCGCCCTGTTCACCGCGCTGCGCACCGGCTTCGCCGAGGCGCTGCTGCACGAGGCCTTCCTGGCCACGCGCGACCTGCGCGCGCGCCGCCGGCAGGCGCGCGGCCTGCCGCCCGGCACCACGGCGCGGGGCCTGGGCAAGCTGCTGGTGGTGGCGCCGGACCAGGCCACGGCGCGGCACTATCTCGGCCTGCTGCGGCGCTGGGTGCCGGCGCGCGAGGCGGAGGAGGCGGTGGCGCTCGCTACCTCCGACAGCGGCGACGCGCAGCAGACGCTGGCCGCCTTCCGGCTGCGGCCGCAGCCCTCCATCCTGGTGACGGTGGCGATGGCCTATGAGGGGCTGGACGCGCCGGAGGTGGCGGTGGTGGCGGCGCTGACGCATATCCGCTCCCGCCCCTGGCTGGAGCAGATGGTGGCGCGCGCCACGCGGGTGGACCCGCAGGCCGGCCCCTACGAGCAGCAGCGCGCGCTGGTCTTCCACCCCGATGACCCGCTCTTCGGCCGCTTCCGCCTGCGCATGGAGACCGAGCAGGGCACGCTGGCGCGCCGGCCGAAGCCGCGCCGCGCGCCGGGCGTGCTGCCGCTCTGGCTGCGCGACCAGCTGCCGCCGCGCGAGGGCATCACCCCGCTCGAATCCAACGCCCTGGCGCTGCGCTTCGACACGCTGGCCCCCGGCCCCGAGCTGGCGCTGAAGCGCCCCGGGCTGGAGGCGGCGGCCGATGCGCCGGAGGCGCCCTCGGTGGCGGAGCGGCGGCTGCGCGCGCGCATCGGCGAGATGGTGGCGGCGCAGGCGGTGGAGGACGAGGCGATGCTGCAGGGCCCACGCTCGGGCCTGGGCGGCCCCGGCCTCTACCACCGCTACAACGCCACGCTGAAGCGGGTGCTGGGCAACCGGAGCCGCGCGCAGATGAGCCTGCTGGAGCTGGAGGCCGCCATCGGCTGGCTGGAGCGCAACCGGCTGGCCGAGCACCAGCACCTGCTGGCCGGCGACCCGCGCTATGCCTGGACCGCCCGCAAGCGCGCCGAGTGGAGCCCCCCGGCCCGGCGCGGCGGCACGGCGCGGGCGGCGGAGGCGCCCCGCCGCCGGCAAGGCGGCTGAAGCGGCGCAAAATCTAAAGCAAAATTAATGAAATTGCCTCGACCTCGGCTTTTATGGCTAAGGGGCGTCGGGCAGTGCCGGGGAGGCCTGCGTCGCCATCCCAGGCCAGCCCGGAGGCCGCCGCGCGCGGCTCGCCCGCTGGCCGGCGGACCGGCGGCGCGGGGCAATGGCGGGGTCGTTCCGGTGCGTGACAGGACAGCCAATCTGCCCGAAAATAGTCGTGAGCCGGCAGGTTGAAGCCGGTCCAGTCCAAGGAGTCTTCGGCGCAATGATCCGTCGTCAATTGCTGGCTGGCGGGGCCGTCATGGGGGCCTCGGCCCTGGCCGCCCCTGCCATCGCCCAGACCGCTCCCGAAATCCGCTGGCGCCTCGCAAGCTCCTTCCCGCGCTCGCTCGACACCATCTACGGCGCCGGCGAGCACGTGGCCAAGCGCGTCGCCGCGCTGACCGACAACCGGTTCCAGATCCGCGCCTTCCCGGCCGGCGAGCTGGTGCCCGGGCTGCAGGTGGCGGACGCCGTGCAGAACGGCACGGTGGAGTGCGCCCACACCGCCTCCTACTACTTCGTCGGCAAGGACCCGACCTTCGCCTTCGACGGCGCCGTGCCCTTCGGCATGAACATGCGCCAGACCAACGCCTGGCTACAGCAGGGCGGCGGGCGCGACGTGTTGAAAGAGTTCTTCGCCACCTACAACATGGTCTCCATCCCGGCCGGCAACACGGGCGCGCAGATGGGCGGCTGGTTCCGCAAGGAGATCAAGACCGTCAAGGACCTGGAGGGGCTGAAGTTCCGCGTCGGCGGCTTCGCCGGCAACGTGCTGCAGAAGCTCGGCGTGGTGCCGCAGCAGATCGCCGGCGGCGACATCTACCCGGCGCTGGAGAAGGGCACGATCGACGCCGCCGAGTGGATCGGCCCCTATGACGACGAGAAGCTCGGCTTCAACCGCGTCGCGCCCTTCTACTACTACCCGGGCTGGTGGGAGGGGTGCCTCAACCTCTCCATGTTCATCAACAAGGCGAAGTACGAGGAGCTGCCGCAGCTCTACAAGGAGGCGCTGGAGAGCGCCTGCCGCGACGCCACCATCGAGACGATGGCGAAGTACGACGTGCAGAACCCGCCCGCGCTGCGCCGGCTGATCGCCGGCGGCGCGCAGCTCCGCCCCTTCCCGCGCGACGTGATGCAGGCGAGCTACAAGGCGGCCTTCGAGCTGTATGACGAGACGGCGGCGAAGAACGAGACCTTCAAGAAGGTCTATGCCCACTGGAAGGCCTTCCGCGACGAGCAGTATGGCTGGTTCCGCGTGGCCGAGTACAGCTTCGACCAGTTCGTCTATGCCATGTACGGCCAGGAGGCGCAGGCGCGCCGCTGACCGCGACGCCGGCGCCGCCCCCGCGGGCGGCGCCGGCCCTCTTCAACTTCCAACCCGGAGGGTTCCGGCGAATGGGTGCCCTGCTTGGCTTCAGTCGGGCGATGGACCGTATCAACACGAGCATGGGCGTCGTCGCCTACTGGCTGGTCCTGCTGGCCGTCGTGACCAGCGCCGGCAATGCCGTGGTGCGCTACGCGTTCAGTTATTCCTCGAACGCCTGGCTGGAGGTGCAGTGGTACTTCTTCGCCGGCATCGTCATGCTCGGCGCGGCGCCGACGCTGCTGCGCAACGAGCATGTGCGGGTGGACCTGGTGTTCGGCAACCTGTCGGAGCGCAAGCGGCTCTGGGTCGATGTGTTCGGCCTGGTGCTGTTCCTGCTGCCCGCCATGGGGCTGATGGCCTGGATGACCTGGCCCTTCTTCCTCGACAGCTTCCAGCGCATGGAGGAATCCTCCAATGCCGGCGGGCTGATCCGCTGGCCGGTGAAGCTGATCCTGCCGGTCGGCTTCGTGCTGATCTGGCTGCAGGGCCTGTCCGAGCTGATCAAGCGGGTGGCGCTGCTGCGCGGCATCCGGCCCGATGCCGAGGTGGTCACCGAATACCACCGCCCCGACCAATAAATCCCACCCGTAGCGCGGAAACCTCACCCCGATGGTAACTCTCGAGATGATGCCGCCGCTGATGTTCGGCGGCCTCGTCATCTTCCTGCTGATCGGCTTCCCGGTGGCCTTCTCGCTGGCCGCGGTCGGGCTGTTCTTCGGCTTCTTCTCGATCGAGCTGGGCTTCTTCACCACGGCCTATCTCGGCAACCTGCCCTTCCGCGTGTTCGGCATCATGTCGAACGAGCTGCTGCTCTCCATCCCCTTCTTCACGCTGATGGGGGCGGTGCTGGAGCGCTGCGGGCTGGCGGAGGACCTGCTGGAGGGCACCGGCCAGCTCTTCGGCAAGATCCCGGGCGGCCTGGCCGTCGCGGTGGTGCTGGTGGGCGCGGTGCTCGGCGCCATCACCGGCACGGTGGCGGCCAGCGTCATCGCCATGGGCATGATCAGCCTGCCGGTGATGCTGCGCTACGGCTACGACATGCGCATCGCCACCGGCGTCATCGCCGCCTCCGGCACCATCGCGCAGCTGATCCCGCCCTCGCTGGTGCTGATCCTGCTGGGCGACCAGCTCGGCAAGAGCGTCGGCGACATGTATGCCGGCGCCATCGGCCCCTCGCTGCTGCAGATCTCGCTGTTCCTGCTGTTCATCGCGGGCGTCGCCATCCTGCAGCCGCACCGCGTGCCGCCGCTGCCGCCCGAGGCGCTGGGGCCGCGCGGCTGGCCGCTCTACTGGCGCGTCATCAAGGGCATGGTGCCCTCGATCGTGCTCATCTTCCTGGTGCTGGGCACCATCTTCCTGGGCCTCGCCACGCCGACCGAGGCGGGCGCCATGGGCGCCTGCGGCGCCATCCTGCTGGCCGCCATCAACCGCCGCCTCACCTGGCCGCTGATGCGCCAGGCGATGGAGAACACCATGCGCCTGACGGCCATGGTCATCTTCATCCTGGTGGGCTCCACCGTGTTCTCCCTGGTGTTCCAGGGCGTCGATGGCGGAATCTGGATCGAGCACATGCTCTCCCACCTGCCGGGCGGGCAGACGGGCTTCCTGATCTTCGTCAACATCTTCGTCTTCTTCCTGGCCTTCTTCCTCGACTTCTTCGAGATCGTCTTCATCGTGGTGCCGCTGCTCGGGCCCGTGGCGGCGAAGCTCGACATCAACCTGGTCTGGTTCGGCGTGCTGCTCTGCGTGAACCTGCAGACTAGCTTCATGCACCCGCCCTTCGGCTTCGCGCTGTTCTACCTGCGCGGCGTGGCGCCCAAGACGGTGCTGACGCGGGACATCTACTGGGGCGCCATCCCCTGGCTGTGCCTGCAGCTGGTGCTGGTGGCCATCGTCATCCTCTGGCCGGAGAGCGTCACCTACTGGCTGGACAAGGGCACCGGCGTCGACCCCGGCAGCGTGGTGATCGACGTGCCGATGCCCGACATGAACGACGAGGCGGCACCGCTGATCTTCAAGTGAGATTGGCGCCGCGCTGAACGGGGGAAGGCCCGCGCCACACCGGCGCGGGCCTTTTTTCATGCCCCCGGCGCGGCCGGGGGCGCCGCCATGCCGCGCGTGCGCCACAGCGAGTAGAGGATGCCCGCCGCCAGGATGGCGAAGGTGACGCCGAGCGAGAGGGCGGGCGGCACCTTGCCGGTCTCGGGGAAGAGCAGGTCCGCCACGAAGATCTTGCCGCCGATGAACACCAGCAGCACCGAGAGCGCGTATTTCAGGTAGTGGAAGCGGTGCACCATGGCCGAGAGCGCGAAGTAGAGCGCGCGCAGGCCGAGGATGGCGAAGATGTTCGAGGTGTAGACGATGAAGGGGTCGGTGGTGATGGCGAAGATCGCCGGCACCGAATCCACCGCGAAGATGACGTCCGCCACCTCCACCAGCACCAGCGCCAGGAAGAGCGGCGTCATGAACAGGGCCGGGCGGCCGGTGGCCGGGTCCGGCTGGCGGATGAAGAAGCGCTCGCCGTGCAGCCCCTCCGTCACGCGGAAGCGGCGGCGGATGAGGCGGAGCAGCGGGTTGCCGGCGATGTCCGGCTTGGCGTCCGCCATCCGCCACATCTTGATGCCGGTGAGGATGAGGAAGCCGGCGAACAGGTAGAGCACCCAGGCGAATTGCTGCACGATGGCGGCGCCGAGGCCGATCATGACGGCGCGCAGCACGATGACGCCGAGGATGCCCCAGAACAGCACGCGGTGCTGGTAGAGGCGGGGCACGGCGAAGTAGCCGAAGATCATGGCGATGACGAAGACATTGTCCATCGCCAGCGTCTTCTCGACGATGAAGCCGGTCCAGTAGAGCTGGGCGGCGGTGGCGCCGTCGAGCGCGCCCTCCAGGGGCGGGCGGAGATGGTCGAAGGAATACCAGACCCAGCCGCCGAACAGCAGGCCGAGGCCGATATAGACGGCGGAGAGGATCAGGCTCTCGCGCACGCCGATCTCGCGGCTCTCGCGGTGCAGGACCCCGAGGTCGAGCACCAGCAGGGTGACGACGAGCGCCATGAAGGCGAGCCACATCCAGACGGGCGTGGCCAGGAAGCTGGCTGTGAGGAATTCCAAGGTCGGCTCCGGCATGGTCGGGCCCCTCCGGCGGAGGGGCGGGATCAAGCGATGTGTCCGACATCGCAGGCGCCGCGGGGCGCGCTGCCAGAGGGAACCGGACGCCGGATGACGTGGCCCGGCCCAGGCTCCGTTCAAGACGGCGGCGCGGGCGGCGCGCCGATTTTCCCGCCCCGCCCGTTCCTCCCGCCTTCCCCGCCCCTCAGTCCAGCACGCCGCGGATCAGGGCGATGCGCGTCGTCTCGCCGGTGATGCCGAAATCGTCGTCGTTGACGAGGACCAGGGTGCGGTCCGGCAGGATGGCGATGCCCTCGATCTTGCCGGGCAGCTCGGGGTGGTCGGCGCTGTCCAGCACCAGCCGCTTGGCCAGCGGCACGAGGCCGGTGCCCGAGAGGCCGGTGCCCGAGAGGTCGTTGCGCTGCTCCAGGCTGGGGCGGGTGGCCGCGTCGTCCCAGGCGGTGCCGGCGATGTCGGTGGCGCCCTGGTCCAGCCGCACCTCGTAGAGCTTGGTGGTGCGCTCGGTGCGCTCCAGCACCAGCAGCCGCTCGGGCCCGAGCCAGGCCAGCTCGGAGATGCGCGGGTCGCTCTGCCGCTCGGAGGGATCGTTGCGGAAGCTGCGCGGGTCGTCGAGCTGGTAGACCCATTCGCCCGTCACCCGCCCGGCGGTGGGGTCGAAGCGGAGCAGCCGGGTGTTGCGCGCGGCGCGGTAGGCGGCGGCGTCCGGGTTGGCCAGCGGGTTCTGCAGGATGGCGTAGAGGGTGGCGCCGTCCGGCGTGCCGGCCATGCTCTCGATGCCGCGGTTGGACTGGCGCCGGGCCAGGATGGCCGGCAGGCCGGGCTCGATGCGGTAGCCCGCGCCGGCGAACTCGCCCTCCGTGCCGGCGGGGACGACGCGGCGCAGGATGCGGCCATCGGCCGCCACCTCGACCAGCGAGGGGCCGTTCTCCTCGCCCACCCAGAAGCGGCCATCGGGCAGGCGCAGCAGCCCCTCGGCGTCGATGGCGGCGGGGTCGTGCGGCAGGGCGCGGCCGGTGCCGTCCAGCGGCGTCTCGGTGCGGCCGGGCAGCGGGTTGGTCAGGCCGCTGACGGGCCGGCCGTCGGGCCGCTTCAGCGCGATGGCCTCGAAGAGGCGGAAGCGCTTCTCGGCGGGCAGGAGCTGCACGCCGTAGAAGGTGGGGGCGTAGCGCGGCACCGGGTAGAGGCGGCCGCGCCGGTCCTCGGCGCAGATCGCCTCCGGCTTCAGGCCGGTGACCGGCTCGGCATCGGCGCAGGCGATGTTCGGGCCACGGTCGGAGAGGGTGTAGAGGATGTCCGCCGGGTCGCCCGGGCGATGGTGGGCGGCGCTGCCGATGCCCACCGAGAGCTCCAGCGCCCGGCCACCCGGGAAGGTGTGGCGGCCGAGGCGCAGCGCCGGGTCGTCGCTCTCCAGCATGGTGATCTCGGGCGCCGCGAGGGCGGGGGCGGCGAGGACGGGAAGCAGCAGGCCGCAGGTGAGCAGAAGGCGTCGCATGGTGGGAATCCGCGCATGGGAGATGGCGCGGACCCTAGCGGCCGCCTCAGGCGCTGCCGCGTGACCCTTCCATGACAGCCGCGTCCTCCGCATGGCCGGCGGCCCAGGCGGCGCGGCGCATCCGGTCCTCGCCCGCCACCGCCAGCCCCAGCAGCGGGCCGAACTTGAAGCCATGGCCGGAGAAGCCGCTCATCACCAGTGCCCGGGGCCCGATCGGCTCCAGCAGGAAGCGCTCCTCTGGCTCCACGTCGTAGTAGCAGGCGCGGGCGCCGAGCACGCGGTAGCCCGCCGCGCCGCGCAGCCGGGGGCGGGCCAGGGCGAGGATGGCCTCCGCCTCGGCCGGGCTGGCCTCGCGCGGGTCGTCGGCCTCGCCCTGGCAGGAGAAGCGGTGGTCGCCGATCTTCAGCGCCGTGCCTGCCACCGGCGGCACGGCGTAGAAGCCGCCCCGCTCGGAGAGGTCGAGCAGCATCGGCGCGGCGGCCCAGGCGGCGCGGTGCTCCGGCGGCGGCTCCAGATAGACGACGATCTGCCGCGAGGGCGTGACGCGCGCGGCGAGGCCAGGCAGGAAGCGCGGCGCCCAGGGGCCGGCGGCCACCACCAGCAGGTCTCCGCCCAGGGTGGTGCCGTCCTCCAGCGCCAGGGTGGCGCGTTCCGGGTCGGCCGAACGCGCGCGGGCGCGGCGGAAGGCGACGCCGCGCGCCGCCAGATGCGCCGCCAGCGCCGCCACGATGCGCCGCGCCAGCAGCACGCCGCCCGGCGCCATGTGGAAGGCCTCCCTCACCCCCGCCGCGGTGAGCATGGGAAAGCGCCGCTCCAGCGCGGCGGGGTCGAGATCGGTGAAGGCATGGCCGTCGGCGGCCAGGGCGGCGCGGCTCTCGGCCAGCCAGCCGGGGCCGGATTCCCCGCCGCCTCCCCCGCCCAGGGCCAGCACGCCGGTCGGCACGTGCAGCGTCTCGCCGAGGTCGGCCCAGAGCCGGTCCCAGGCGGCGTAGGCGGCGTCCACCATCCGCATGTAGCCGCGCTCGGCGCCATAGGCGTGGCGGATCAGGCGGTGGTCGTCGACGCTGGCGCCGCGCGGGTTGGGGCAGTCATCCTGCTCCACCACGGTGACGGACCAGCCCGCCCGGGACAGGCCCCAGGCGGCGGAGAGGCCCATGATCCCGGCCCCGAGGACAAGCGCGTTCGGCATGGCGCGCAGCATGACGCGGCGGGGCGGAAAGGCAACGGCCTGGCGGCCCGCCTCTCAGGCCGGCGCCACCGAGAGGGCGATCAGCCCCTCCAGCGCCTCGCCGGGCGCCAGCACGCGCATGGCGCCGTGCGGGGCCAGGAAGGGGCGGTTGATGACATCCGGCACATGGCTCACCGGCTCCAGGCAGAGCACCGGATGGTCGGCGGGCGCGTAGAATTGCAGGTTGTGCGCCCAGTCGCCGCTGGCGCGCAGCGTCAGCGCCATGTCCGGGCGGCGCAGCTCGGCCAGCCCGTCCCAGCCGGCGAAATGCGCGTCGGTGCCGAGCCAGTCCAGCTCGCCGCCCTCCAGCCCGGCGCTGTCCTGCGCGGCGACGGGCAGCTTGCGCGCATCGCGCAGGAAGGTGGCGCGCGCGGCGAAGCGGAGGGTGCAGCCGGGCGGCCGCGCGAACCAGGGGTGCCAGCCGAAGCCCATCGGGCAGGGCGCGGTGCCGGCGTTGCGCACCGTCATGGCCAGGCGCAGCCCTTCCGGCCCCAGCGCCACGCGCAGCCGGGCGTGGTAGTGGAACGGCCCGCGGGCAAGGGACTGGGTCAGCACCGCCACCGCCGCGCCCCGCTCCTCCACCTGCCAGGGCGCGAGGCGGGAGAGGCCGTGCAGCGCGTTGCCCTCCTGCGGATGGGTCAGCGGGAAGACATGGGTGGCGCCGGCCCAGGGGAAGCGGCCGCCATCGAGGCGGTTGGTCCAGGGCAGCATCCAGAAGGCGCCGGCCGGGGTGGAATTGGGGTCGCGGCCGGCGAGCGGCGCCAGGATGGGGCGCCCTTCATGCTCCAGCGCGACGAAGGCGGCGCCCTCCTCCGGGCTCAGCTCGGCCCGCCAGGGACCGGATTCGAGGCGCATGGAAGCTTCCTTGGCGGTGCGGCGGGGGAAGGATAGGCCTCCCCCGCCCCGCGCGCCAGACCGGGGCGGGGCCGGTCAGTCGAGGGCGAAGGTCTCGCGCGGGCTGGGCCCGGCGCGGCTGTAGTCGCTGGCGCAGTAGGCGCCACCCTGGTAGCGCTCGGTCACCGGGTTGCCGGAGACCTTGCCGCCCACCTGCTCGCGGAACGCCTCGGCGCTGTCCTGCGGCTGCCAGCCGATGCGGTCGCGGTGGTCGGTGCCCCAATAGGTGGCGGGGTTGTCGCTGGCGCCCCAGATCACGGCATGGCCGACCTTCGGCGCCGCGATGAAGTCGGCGCAGAGCCGCGCCAGGTCGGCGAAGGAGAGCCAGGTGGAGAGCATCCGGGCATCCACCGGCTCGGGGAAGCAGGAGCCGATGCGGACGTTGAGGTTCTCCACCCCGTGCTTGTCCCAGTAGAGCCGGCCCATCAGCTCGCCATAGGCCTTGGAGAGGCCGTAGAAGCTGTCGGGGCGGAAGGCGCAGTCGGCATCCAGCTTCGCGGCGTTGCCCGAGGGGCGCTCATGGAAGCCGATGCTGTGGTTGGAGCTGGCGAACAGCACCCGCGCCCCCTCGCGCCGCGCCGCCTCGTAGACGTGGTAGAGGCCGCGGATGTTGGGGTCCAGCACCTCCTCGAAGGGCCGGTCGACCGAGACGCCGCCGAAATGCAGGATCGCCTGGCAGCCCTCGGCGATGCGCATCATCGCCAGCCCGTCGCCGAGATCCACGGTGGTGAACCTGGCCCCTTCCGGCAGGGGGTCGGGGAAGGGCTTGATGTCGGTCAGCACCAGGCTGTGGCCGCGCGCCGACAGCTCGGCCGCCAGCATGCGGCCGAGATTGCCGGAGGCGCCGGTCAGCAGGACGGGCTTTTGCGAAGCGGTCATCGGGTTGCGGTCCTCAGGAATTCAACGGCCGCGCGTCACTGGCCGTAGCCGAGCAGCAGGCGCGGCAGGGTGAGGGAAACAGCGGGCCAGTAGGTGGTCAAGGCCAGCGCCACCAGGATGGCGCCATAGAACGGCCAGATGCCCTTCATTGTCTGCTCGATGCGGATCTTGCCGATGGCGCAGCCGACGAACAGCACCGCGCCGACCGGCGGCGTGGTAAGGCCGAGGCCGAGATTCATCATCACCACCATGCCGAACTGCACCGGGTCCATGCCCAGCGCCTGCACCACGGGCAGGAAGATGGGCGTGGTGATCAGGATCAGCGCCGCCATGTCCATGACGCAGCCGAGCAGCAGCAGCGCCACGTTGATCAGCAGCAGGATGACGATGGGGTTGTCGCTGATTGCCAGCATCCCGCGCGTCAGCATGTCGGCGAAGCCGTAGAGGGCGAGCAGGTAGGCGAAGGCCGTGGCGGTGCCCACCAGCAGCAGCACCACGGCGGTGGTGCGCACCGAGGCGGCGAGGGCGATCTTGAAGGTTTCCCAGGTCAGGCCGCGATAGACGATCAGCGTGGTCAGCACCGCCCAGATGGCGCCGAAGGCGGCCGATTCGGTGACGGTGAACACGCCGCCCAGCACGCCGCCCAGGATGATGACGCCGGTCATCAGCCCCGGCAGGGCGTCGAGGAAGGTCATCAGCAGGTGGCGGAAGCCCTGCCACTGCTCGGCCGGGTAGCCGCGCCGCACCGCCAGCACATAGGCGGCAACCGCGAGGCAGGCGCACATGATGACGCCCGGCACGATGCCGGCGAAGAACAGCGCCGAGACCGAGATGCCGCCCCCCGCCGCCAGGCTGTAGAGGATCATGTTGTGGCTGGGCGGGATCATGATGCCGGCGATCGAGGCCGTGACGGTCACGTTCACCGCGTAGTCGGTGTCGTAGCCCTTCTGCTTCATCGCCGGGATCAGCACGGTGCCGAGCGCCGAGGCGTCGGCCACCGCCGAGCCGGAGATGCCGCCGAACAGCATGGAGGCGGCGACGTTCACCAGGCCGAGCCCGCCGCGCATCCAGCCCACCAGCCCGGCCGCCACAGCGATCAGCCGGCGGGCGATGCCGCCATGCATCATGATCTCGCCGGCGAAGATGAAGAACGGGATGGCGAGCAGGGAGAACATGCTCATCCCCGACGTCATCTGCTGGAACACCACGGCGGGGCTGATGCCCTCCCACAGGAAGCCGGCCAGCGCGGCGAGGCCCAGCGTGAAGGCCACCGGCACCCCCATGACGATGCCGGCGAAGAAGACGAGGAAGAGAAGGATCAGGCCGATTTCCACGCAGGGCTACTCCAGCGACAGGGCGGCGCGCTGCTCCGTGTGGCGGTGCCGCAGCGCGAGCAGGACCTGCTCGATTGAGAACAGGGTGATGAGCGCGCCGCAGAGGGTCAGCGGCAGGTAGGTCCAGATCTGGCTGATGCCGAGCAGCGGGATGCGGATGCCCTGGCTGGTCGCCACCAGCTCCCAGGACCACCAGGCCATGGCGAGGCCGAACAGGCCCACGACAACGTCGGAGGCCAGCTCCGCCGCCCAGCGTGCCGGCGCCGGCAGCGCGTCGCGGAAGCCAAGGACGGAGAGGTGGAAGCGCTCGCGCACCCCCACGGCGGCGACCGGCAGCACGATGCCAAGGACGATGAGGACGGCGGCCCGCTCCACCCAGGTGGGCGTGTCGTTCAGCACGTAGCGGCCGAACACCATCCAGCCGGTGATGGCCACCAGCAGCACCATGGCGGCGGAGGCCAGGACGATGACGATGCGGGCGAGAATATCGAGCAGGCGCGAGAAGGCTGCCATCGCGGCGGGGCTCCCTGCATGGCGCGGATGGAAAAAGGGCGCGGCACCCGGTGGGATGCCGCGCCCCGGCCTGTCAGGGCGTCTCGCGGATGCGGCGGACCAGGTCGGCCATGCGCGGGTCGGTCGCGTACTTCTTGTAGACCGGCTCCATCAGCTGCTGCCACGGGCCGCGGTCGGTGATGTCGGTCACCTGCGCGCCGCCGGCGATCACCTTCTCCCGGCTCACCCGCTCGCGCTCCGCCCAGAGCTGGCGCTGGTACTGCGCCGATTCGCGGGCGGCGGCACGGAGCATGTCCTTGTCGGCCTGGTTCAGCCGGCGCCAGCGCAGGGAGGAGACCGCCAGCACCTCCGGCACGTTGGAGTGCTCAGTGGTGGCGAAGTACTTGGCCACCTCGAAGTGGCGGGTGCTCTCGTAGGAGGGCCAGTTGTTCTCGGCGCCATCGATGACGCCGGATTGCAGCGAGGTGTACACCTCGCCGAAGGGCAGCGGCGTCGCGTTGGCGCCCAGCGCCTTGATGATGTCGATCCACAGGTCCGAGGTCTGCACGCGGATCTTCATGCCGCGCAGGTCGGCCGGCACCTTCACCGGGCGGATGGTGTACATGCTGCGCGCGCCGGCGTCGTACCAGGCCAGCGGCACGATGCCGGCATTGGCCAGGTCCTCGGCCACCGTGTCGCCGATCGGGCCGTCCACCACCGTGTGCTGGTGCGCCACGGAGCGGAACAGGAAGGGCAGCGTCAGCACCTGCGTGCTGGGGACGATGTTGTTCAGCCCGCTCATGTTGAACTCGGCGAAGTCGATCGAGCCCAGCCGCATCTGCTGGATCGCCTCGTCCTGCTGGCCGAGCTGCGCCGAATGGAAGGTCTTCATCCGGATGCGGTTGTTGCTGCGCTGGGCCACCAGCTCGGTGAAGCGGTCCATGCCCTTGGAGACGGGGTAGTCCGGCGGGTGGATGTTCCAGCCGCGCCATTCCTGCGCCTGGCTGGGCGTGGAGGTCCAGCCCAGCAGCGCCACCGCGGCCGCGGCCGCCCAATTCATCAGACGTCGGGTCATCATACTTCCCCCCGCATGTTTTCGTTGGGGAAAGCGTGCCTCCGAAACGGCCCGGTTGTCAAACTCCCCGATCGCGGTCTCTTGCCCTGCGCCGCCACCCGCCGCAGCATGCCCGCCCCTTCCTCCGCCGCCGCCAGGATCGCCCTTTCCGCATGCCGCACCGCGCCGCCAGCTTCGCCCCCACCCTCTCCCAGGCCGCCCAGGACCTTGCCACCGGCCGCACCACCGCCCTGGCGCTGACCGAGGCCGCCCTGGCCCGCATCGCCGACCCCACCGGCGAGGGCGCGCGGGCCTTCGTGGCGGTGCAGGCGGAGCAGGCCCTGGCCACGGCCCGCGCCATGGATTCGCTGCGCGCCGCCGGCCGCGCCCCCTCCCCCTGGGCCGGCATCCCGATCTCCATCAAGGACCTGTTCGACCAGCAGGGCGTGCCCACCCGCGCCGGCGCCGTGGCGCTGGACGACGCAGCCCCCGCCACGGCCACCGCCCCCGCCGTGGCGCGGCTGGAGCGCGCCGGCTTCGTCGTGCTCGGCCGCACCAACATGGTGGAGTTCGCCTTCAGCGGCCTGGGCGTGAACCCGCACCACGGCACGCCGCTCTCGCCCTGGGACCGCGCCACGGGGCGGCTGCCCGGCGGCTCCTCCTCCGGCGCCGCCGTGGCGGTGGCCGAGGGCATGGGCCTCGGCGCGCTGGGCTCCGACACCGGCGGCTCCTGCCGCGTGCCGGCGGCGCTGTGCGGCATCGTCGGCTACAAGCCCACCGCGAAGCGGGTGCCGCTGGAAGGCGTGCTGCCGCTCTCCTTCTCGCTCGACAGCATCGGGCCGCTGGCCAACACCGCCGGCTGCTGCGCCGTGCTGCACGCGCTGATGGCCGGCGCCGGGCACGCCGCGCCGCCGCCCGCCCGCCCGGTGGCCGGGCTGCGCCTCGGCATCCCCGAGGACACCTTCCTGTTCGAGGGGGTGGAGCCGGCGGTGCTGGCCGCCTTCGACCGCGCCGTGGCGCGGCTGGAACAGGCCGGCGCACGCATCGAGCGCTTCGCCCTGCCGGAGCTGGCCGAGATCCCGAAGGCGAATGCCACGGGCGGCTTCGCGGCGGTGGAAGCCTATGCCTGGCACCGCGCCCTGCTCGCCCGCGCCGCCGACCGCTACGACCCGCGCATCCGGGCCCGCATCCAGCGCGGCGCGGCGATGAGCGCCGCCGACTACATCGCCCTGCAACAGGACCGCGCCCGCATCATCGCCGCCACGGCGGCGCGCACCGCGCCCTATGACGCGGTGCTCTGCCCGACCACCGCCCTGACCCCGCCCGCCCTCTCCGAGGTGGCGGAGGAGGCCGAGTACAACCGCATCAACCTGCTGCTGCTGCGCAACACGGCGGCCTTCAACTTCCTCGACCGCTGCAGCATCAGCCTGCCCTGCCATGCCCCGGGCGAGGCCCCGGTGGGGCTGATGCTGACCGGCGCCCATGACGGCGACGCCGCGCTGTTCGCCATTGCCGTGGCGGTGGAGGCGGCCCTGGCGGCCTGAGCTTGGCAGCCTGAGAGCGCCGGCCTGAGAGTGCGATCCGGGGCTTCCCTTGCCGGCCGCATCCGGCTAAAGAAGCCCCTGGCGAGGACCCGTAGCTCAGCTGGATAGAGCGTTGCCCTCCGAAGGCAAAGGTCGTACGTTCGAATCGTATCGGGTCCGCCAATCTTTTCAGTGCCTTAGGCGAATTCAAGCACCAAGGCAGGTTGCTGGTGTCACCACAGAGTCACCAGCAGGGCGGTTAGACCGCAGAACCTCAGAGACGATTCGCTTGGTTGGGCTCGCTTTGGCGGGCCTTTTCTGCGTCTGAGGCCGCGGAAGCAGGGTGGAACCAATCGACGAATTTTATCTTCCCCCAACTCCTCATGGTCAGCTCCACCTATGCTGCGTTCCATGCCACTGGGGCAGAGATGACCACCACGCTGCGGATCGAGCCCAAAAAGCTGGAGACGCTGAAGATCATGGCCCATCGACGCGGGATGAGGGTCAAGGAGATGGTGCTGGTGGCTATCGACGAGTACGTGACCAGGGCCTGAAGGTAGACAGATGGCTAAGTGGGACTCTCAGCTTCGGCGCCTTGCTGACATGAAGGGCGCTGCTTTCATTCCCTGTCGGGCAGATGAGCGTCAGGCCTTGAAGGCCGCTGCCCTCAATATGGCCCAGCGGCTTCGTGCGGAGCATGTAGGAGTTGATGAGACGCGCGCCGACGGCCTGAAGATTAGCTTCGGAAGGGTGGCTCAATGAGCTGCGGCGCCAAGGCAAGCGGGATGGGCCGGTCAGCCTGGATTAGGTATCAGTGTATCCAAGGATTGGAGGAGGGTTGAATGGGTTTGCCGCCGCCCGAAAACTACCTGGTCACCCAGCAGACCTCCGTGCGGACCGTCACGGGAAGCACGGCGCCATTGGAACCAGGCCATGTGGTCGTCATGCGTGACGACTTCGCCGAAAACATCAATTATATCGGGCACATTTCTATCAGCGCCGTCTATGGCGAGGTGAAGCGCCTTGTGGCCTCTGGCCATATGAGGCGCATGAAGTAGCGCCCAGGAATGGCAGTTGCCGAACTCGATGGAGAAGATGGTCGAAGGAAGGTGCGGCACTGTGCCGCACCTTCTCGACGGGTATCACGCGCGCAACAGCGCTTTTAATGGCCTTTTTTAAGGGCCTCGTCGCGCGCTTCCTCCTCAGCCGCCTTGCGGTAGCTGTGGATCTCAGTTCGATAGATCGCCTCGAACAGAGGGCGGAGTTGCGGCTCCGGGTGGTTGATCATGCGCTCGACAAAAGCGAGGCGAGAGCGAGCGGTTTCCATCAGGGTCTCCTGTGTTGAATGGAAGCCAGACCTTCGCGTCACGACCACGTAGGCAGCGCAAAAAATCGTAATGCAGGCTGAAAATTTTGTACGGATCGGTCACGCAAGGGGCGCGAAACGCTACCCCCCCCTGGCCCTCTGACCGCCGCCTTCACCTTTAGCAAAGCCTCTTCCTGCTGCCGATCAGGGTCGCGTAGGACCTAGAAACCCCGTGAAGTCCCCCTTCAGCGCCTTGAGGAGAGCCTGCCCGGACTGCGAGTTGTAGGCCCCCCGGGCAAAGGTCTGGTTGACCGGCTGCCCCTCAGTCGGCGCGGCCTGCGAACTCGTCCCGCTGGACTTGCCCGCCGGCTTGTTGGTCTCGCCAGCCCGGCCCCGGGCAGGTGCCTGCGCCGGCGCCTCCGGCACCTCCGCCGTCCGCAGCCGCGCCTTCCGCACCTTCACCAGCTCGCCGCGCACCTGCAGCCAGTTGCCGCCGCGCTCGTCGTTGGACCGGATGGCGTTGAGGTTCGTGAACCCCATGTCGGTGTAGATCATCTGGCCGGTGCTGATGGTCACCAGGGCTCGGGCCTTGTGCATGGAGCGGAGCATGTCCACCGCGTCCACCAGCTTCAGCGCGCCGCCACCAGCGAAGGAGAAGGCCATGACGCTGGCGGTGCTGACCATGCCGGAGATGCGGACCGTCTCCACGCCCTGGGTGATGTGGTCGGAGATGATCGTGCCATCCTCGACGGGATAGCGCGTCACCTCGGCCACCAGATCGACCTCCTCGCTGACCAGCACGTCCAGCACCAGGCTGCCGAGGCGCGTTCGCCGATCTGCGAAGGAGAGGACCGTCATCATCGCGATTCAACCCCCGGATGCGCCATCCGGGCCCCCCTCGCCTCGCGAGCCATGTTCTCCAGCCAGTATTCCCGGAATAGGGCTCGATCCATGCCGCGCTGAGTTGCCGCGGCGACCTCGGGGCCAGAGACGCCGGTCGCGTTCACCGTGACGTTGTTCGTCACCGTCGCGCTGTTGTTCTGAGTGCTCACCGTGCTCCCGGCCGGGTTGAAGCGGCGCAGATAGTTGTCGTTGAGCGCTCCCAGCATGTCCCCGCCCTTGGGCAGGAGAAGCTCCGTGCCGTCCGGCTCGATGATGCGCTGGCGCATGCCGAGAGCGCCCAGGAACGGGCGCATCGTGTCATAGAACCAGTTGGTCGCGGGGCTGGCTGTCTCCTCGCCGCCGGCACCTCCGGCTTGCCGGCGACGTTCGGCAGGATCCTGCGAAGATGTCAGATTAAGCCCCAGCGCTCCCTTCACCCAGTCCGGCCAGCCGGCAATGATGTCGTTCCAGAACTGCTTGAGATAGGCCTTCAGCCAGTCCCACGCGGCCTTGACCCTGCCCGGCACGCTGGCGAGGGTATTGCTGACCTCGTCGAACGCCGATTTCAGCGGTGCCACCACCGAGTCAAAGTCACCGAACCAATCGCCGAAGAGGGTCTTGGTCCCGTCGTTCTTCACCCACTTGATGAAGTCGTCGATCATCGCGCCAGCGAGGACGATGGCCGCGCTGAAGGCCAGGAACGGGGCGGCCAGCACCGCAGCGCGGACGATCAGCGCAGAGAGCGCGCCGTTCAGCGCCAGGGTGACGCCGGTGACGAACACGATGCCATAGCCCAGCGCGCGAAGGATGCTCTCCAGCCCGCCCAGCTCGTTCACCACACGGCCAATGCTGGGAATGTAGCTGCGCCACTGGTCGATCTTCTGGCCCACCGCCTCAATGCCGCGCGCGAGGATCTCCGTGAAGCGGAACGCCCGCTCCAGCTCGGCGGTGAAGCGATCGACAGCCACGCCGCTGCGGGCCATCGCCAGGCCGACCGTGACCCGCATCCGGCCAAACTCATCCCGGCCCGCCTTGGCGGCCTGCAGCATGGCGGGGAGGACGTTCTTCGCGGTCAGCTTCCCCTCGCTGCCCAGCTCCTTGAGCTTGTCGCTCGTCGTCCCCAGCGCCTCGGCAAAGGTGCTGACCAGCGTCGGCGAGGCGTTCTCCAGGAACGAACCGAGCTCCTCGCCCTGGAAGACGTTGGCGTTGATCGCCTGGCCAAGCTGCTGGAAGACGCTGCCGCTTTCCTGCGCGGTGGCACCTGCGGCCAGGAGGCCTTTCTGCAGCCCGTCGATGAGCGAGATCGTATCGCTCATGCCGTAGCCCAGCTTCTGCATCGCCGGGCTGAACCGCATGAACGCTTTCGAGCTCTCATCCACCGCGATGCCGGTTTCCCGCGCGGAGGTGTAGAGCCCTTCGAAGGCCTGGGTGGCCTCCACTGCGCTGGCGGTCGAGGCCCCCAGCCGGTTCATGGTGGTGGTGTAAGCGTCACCAGCCTGCACGATCTTGTCGATGCTGAAGGCGGCGGCGAGGGCGGTGCCTATGCCGATCGCGACGGCCGACGCCTTGCGGGCAAAGCCATCAATGCGGCCTTCCCACTTCTTCGCTTCGCGGTCATCGACATCGAAGTTGAGGAGGGTGGTGAGTTCCCGAACAACAGTCACGCACGGCCTCCCTTCGCCTGAAGCGCGAAAGCGATCGAGGCCTGGCGCTGCAGCGCCTTGCGCACCATCGGGCCGATCTTCCCCTGCAGCACCTCCAGCTTGCCGCCGAGTTCCTTGGCCTCAGCCTGCAAAGTGTCGCGGCGCACCTCCTCGCGCTTGATGAGGTCTTCGAGCAGGCGGATCTCAATGAGATCCACAGCGCCGCCCTTCAGGAAGGAAGCCTGCATCGCCTCCATGCGGGCGTAGGCGCGGCGCAAGGCGGCATGGCAGGCATCACCCTCCTGCTTCAGGAGGGGGAGGCGCTGCGTGGCGGCCAGGAACTCCGCATGGGCGGCGGAGAGGCCGGGGATCCTCTCGCCCGATCTCTCTCGACAACTCGCTTTCGCATCACCCATGGCGCAGGCGCTCCCAGTTGTCGGCAAGGCCGCAATCCTCCGGCCATCCCTGCGCCCGGTTCCGCGCCTTGAACTCCTCGACCCGGCGGTTGAAGGCCTCGGCCGCCTGGCGCTGCTTGGCCTCCGCCTCAGCGGTGGCAGCGGCCTTGCGGTCAGCCTCCAGCAGGTCACTCAGAAGCCGCCGGCGCTCGACGGCGGCCGGGGCATGCTGCTGCACCTGGTCGGGGCCGTTCCATTCGACGCTCCAGCGCGAGAGCCGGTCATGCGCCTCCCAAGCCGCGTTGCGCTCGCGCTGTGCCTCCTCCGCCGCCTTCACTGCGGCGTCGTAGCGTGCCTGCGCCGCTTCAGCCGTCAGCCGGAGGGGATGGCAAGCCAGAGCCATCAGCGCCTGCTCCGCCTCCTGGAGCTGCTTCAGCACCGCCGGCGCGGCCTCGCGCAGCAGCATCAGCGCGCTCTCGGCCGTTCGGGTGGCAGCCTCCGCCTCGGCCACCTCTGCAGGCGCCACCACCTCGCCAGCCTTGGCCCGAGAGAGGAGGTTGGTACGCTTGCGTACACCCGCCGCCAGATCGGCCTCCGCCTGGCGCATCTGCCGCCGGAGACCGAGATACTTCTCGTGCAGCTCGGCCGCATGCGCATCCGCTGCGGCGAGGCCGGGGATCTCCTCGGCCTGCGGCTTCACCTTCATCAGCGCGCCCATCAGCGGCCCTCCTTCCAGGCGTTGGAGAGACGATCGCGCTTCGCGTCCAGCGCCGCTTCCGGCGTGGCAGACAGAGCGGCCGAGGGGTTGGCTGGGCCGCCGGCTGGAGTGCGCCACGCATCAGACAGCCGGGCCCGGCGCTCGGCATCAGCCGCGGCGGTGCGGGCCTGGTCTTCGGCCGAGGGCGGGAAGATGTTGAAGGCGCGCGCCATGCTGTAATCCGCGTCGTTGCGGCTACCAGGCGGGATGATGTCGGTGCGGAGCTCGGTCTTGCTCATCATGTCATTCCTTGCTGCCGCCGCGGCGCGCAGCTCTTCGTATGAGGGAAAGCCCGAGCAGTGAGCCTGCTTCCGCATGGCCCGAGGCATCGGGGCGTTTTTCAGAATGTGATTGCGGGCTGCGTAGCTCTTGAACTTCGCCATCGTGATCAGCTCACCATCGCCCGCATGCGCTCCAGCGCGGTCGTCTCACCCCGCCCATGCACCAGCACCCCTGCCACCGCATTGGCCAAGTCGTCATGCCCGCCTGGAGAATGGTCGATCGAGTCCCGCCCACCGCGCGACGTGCGGCGCTCCAGCCCGAAGAGCTGAGCGGCGAGGCGCGGAACATCGAGGAGCTCGCATTGGCCGGAGTTCAGCATCGGCAGCAGGTCGCGGTAGATGTCGGACTTCGGCTTGTCCGCCAAGTCGTACTGAATGCCGTGCTTGCGGAACTGCTCGCGGGGCCACTCGCCGGCGTAGCGATCCCCGGTCACCCGGCTGATGCGGTAGCTCTTCAGCAGCGTGGCGAACTCCTCCACCGTCTGCTCGGGGCTGAAGGGCGGCTTCACCTCGCGCACCGCATCCAGCACCGCACGCCGTGGGCCGGTTCCCCGCCCTTCCTGGTGCGCAATCGCCAGCGTCATGCTGTCGGAGGTGCCCCCACTCGGATCGACAAAGGCCCGGTAAGCATTCCCCGTGATGTACGGCACCTCGTACCGCCCAGGCGGCGTGCAGGCATCGACCACCTCGCGCGCCACGAAGGCAGCGATGTCGTTCCGGAACTCGGCCCCGTACTCAGCCGACGCCGCTTCAGGATCATCCTGGTAAGCTTCGGCGATGATGTCCGGATCAATCCGGGGGTTCATCTCCTGCGTGGTGCCGCGCCAGACCAGCACCCGGGCGCCATCCTGCCCGTAATGGCGCTTCCACAGGTTGTAGAGCAGGCCCCGCTTGGCATAGGGCGAGGAAGCCAGCAGCAGCATGGCGCCTGGAACGGTGCTCAGGCCGGGCCGGATGGCCTTGATGATCTCCTCATCCGGGTTGGCGCTCTCCTCGCTGCGCCAGAAGGCGATCTCATCCGCCAGCACCGCTGCATAGGTGTAGCCGCGGGTGACCCGGAAGGAGGCGGTGGCGATCTCAATGACCACCCGGTTGTTCAGCACGATACTCTCGGCGGTCTCGTTCTCCACCATGCTCTTCAGGAGGCCGATGCTGTTCAGCGCCCCGGAGATGTAGCGGAAGATGGAGCGGGCCTGCTTCTGGTTGGCGGCGATGACTGCGATGGTCGCCACCTCGCCAGGCGCCAGGTACTCCTCATAGCTGCGGAAGGTGGCCAGGTAAGTGGCGATGAACGCTACCACGCGGCTCTTCCCCGCCCGGCGGCCGCACACCAGCACGGCTTCCTTGCTGGCACCGCCAGGGAGCGCCGTACGGCCCGTGTGGTGGCGGTAGATGGCCTCCTGCGCCTCATCCATGGGGAGAGCGAACAAAGCCGCCAGAAAGGCCCTCCAGGCGCCCCAGCTCTCCCCGCGGAAATGCGTCCCGAAGAGGTTGGGATCGTCCATCGCCTCGAGGATGGTCATGGCCTGGGCCGGCATCAGGCGGCAGCTCCGCGCCCGCCAGCGGCACCCTGGGCCACCCGCTCCGCGGCGTACTCGGCCAACGTCTTCGGCTGGCCCAGCGCTTTGCCCTCCAGCCCGAGCTGCCGCAGCGTGCGCGTCAGCGTGTTGCTCCAGGCCAGGTAGGTGCGGCTGTCGTGCTCGGTCATCGCCCGGCCATCAGCGGCCTTGGCATCGATCTGCGCCATGTGGAGCGAGAGCCAGACGCAACGGTCGATGAGCGCCACCTGTGTGGCGGAGGGCTTTCCACCGACATGCGCGAACAGTTCTGCGCGCAGATCCCGCATCAGCCGTGCCTCACGGGTGCGGCCATCCATCTTCTGTAAGCTGCGGGCGCGGGAATATGGTCCGATGCGAGGCATACAAGCACCGTATCGGCGCCCTATCTGCCCCTCAATCGGAATTTTCTCTTCTAAATCAGATAGTTATTCTGCGGTTTTCCGGAGTTTTCCAGCGTTGGATAAGGCTCAGGAGGAGCGACTATCCCGCAGGATCCGGAATGCACTGGCCGTGCCGATGTTCAGCCGGCGGGCTATCTCCGCAACCGCCACACCCTGCGCATGGAGAGCCAGAACTTCAGAAGCCTTGGCACGGGCAGTGGGCGCGCGGCCCTTGTACTTCCCCGCGGCCTTCGCTGCGGAAATTCCCTCCCGCTGCCGCTCCAGCATCAGGTCTCGCTCAAAGGCCGCGATGGCAGCGAGCATGGTCAGCAGGAGCTTCCCCGTAGCGCCACGGGTGTCCACCGGCTGACCACCCATGGATAGGACCAGCAGGGCCACGCCGCGCTTCTCTAGGTCCGTGACGATGGCGAGGAGATCGGCAGTGGAGCGGGCGAGGCGGTCAGGCTTGGTGACCACCAGCACGTCCCCGGATCGGACGAAGCGCAACGCCTCGGCAAGCTGGGCGCGATCGGCGGCAACGGAGGATACCCGCTCCGCATAGATCTTCTCGCAGCCAGCGGCGCGGAGATCGCGCTCCTGGGCATCGAGGCCAGCTTCCTGCTCTGCCGTGGAGGTTCGGGCATATCCGATGAGCATCAGACGATCCGTGTCACTAGGATGGGTGACGGATCATGATCGGACCAAAACATCAAAGTCAACTTCAGTGATCCGATTTTAGGGCTAAAGCTGCGCTCTCGCCGTCCTCTCACTAGGGCTTGCCCTAATGAGTCGAATGTGGCCAAGCTTACACGGGGTTACAAATGGTGCTGAAACCTGCCCAGAAGCGGCAGAGGGAGGGAAGAGATGCTGATCACCAAGATGGCCGGGCTTGCGTCCATGGCAGCCAGCGCGTTGCTCGTCCTCTGGATGCTTTCGCTGTTGAGCATTTGAGGCGGAAGCATCGGCAGGGGAGGGCGTTCTCTTTTCAGAGCAAGCCTTTTTGAGCCCTCTGACACCTACACCTGTCGGCTGGGGCAAGGCTTTTCTCACCCGATCCCCTCTCCTACGCACCCGCGCAGCCCACACGGGCGCGCGGAAGTGCGTAAGGGGGTATGGGGGACTCACCCGCCCGCAACCTCCGCAGATTGGGGCAAACGTTTTCAATAACTTAGAACACAACCTCCGCAACCTCCGCAGAAGTTCCGCACTCAACTCCCGCACAGTAAAATCAATGGCTTACAGAGTAACCTCCGCAACCTCCGCAGTGACCTACCGCTCGATACGCCTTATCACTCGAAGGCCACTCTGCTTGGCGTGATTGTCGAAAGTCTCATAGGTCAGCAGCCCATTCATCTGCCAATCCTCCAGCAGCTTCACCACCCGCTTCATGGGCACTCCGAGGTGCTGCTGAGCCCAGGACGGGAAGTAGCGTCCGGCCTTTCTGGTCTGGGGGTGGTAGCTCCAGGGGCGCTTTGCCTTCCACGCACGGTCGAGTTCGTCGAACATGGCCTCGATAGCTTCCCAGCTTGCCGGATCAGGCTTGGTAAAGCTGTTGGCGCCAGTGAGATCGATGACGCCGTCCCGCCAGGTCAGCTGCAGTTCCGCATCCCGCGGTGCGTAGTTGGCCTTCTTACGCGAGAGAACCCGGGCATTCGGCTCCGCATCCTCCTCAGTAGGGCGGGCGAGATAGAAGCGGCTCCGCATGGTGTTGTTCCAGGCGGTGCTGCCGGACTGCCCTGAGCCATTCTGCATGCCCGAGACGGAAGGGTGGCCGAGCACGAGGACAGCACAATCATGCTCCCGGGCAAACCCGCCGAGCACGGTTTGAACAAACTGCCGGACCTTGCCGCGGTCGTTCTCATTGGCCGGGTAGATATCCGCGATCGTGTCGAGCACCAGGAGCGTCGGCTTCAGATCCGCACATAGGTTGTGGATCTCTTCGCAGAACGGCGTGGATGTGCCGACGTCAGAGCCGTCGAAGGTCATCAGCGCATTGTCACGGCCGAGCCGAGCGAGATAGCGCAATCTCGACAGATCAGCCGGGCTGGCGTTGAGATGAGCATTGATGGCCCACTGGCGGCGGTGCAGCTCGTCTTCGCTGTCCTCACAGAAGATGCCAAGGGCCACGCCCGGTGTGACGTTCAGGCCAAGCCACGACTTACCAAGCGCCATGCTGGTGCAGAGCTGCTGAGCGAGCAGGCTCTTCCCGAGGCCCCCATCGCCGTAGAGGCCAGTGACAACGCTCCGGGGGATCCAACCCTCAACAGCCCAACGACGCTCGGGTGGCTCACTCAGCCAGGTTCGTGGATCGATGATTTGGCGGTTGAGGGAGAGCGAATTGAGCGTCTCAACAGCTTGCAACTGGAAGCGCTGAGCGATGTCCGCGGCGTCCATCAGCGCCTCCCCTGCCGAGCCAGCACCAAGCCCAGCATGCAGGCCATGCTGACCAGGTCCTGGTCGGCGAGCCAGGCGGCCAGCTCGACCAGCCCTGTTCCCGATGCCCAGCCTGCCTCGCAGCTCCAGGAGAGGCCTGGGAGGTGGATCTGCACGGGGGCCGGCAAGCCCAAACGGTGGATCCGCAGGGTGCCCTGGCTCAGGGCCTCCACCAAGTCCGCCAGGATGCTCAAAGCCAGGACCAGCCCGGCCTCGGTCACAGGCGGCGGCAAGAGCGGTGTCGGCACTGTCTGTTCCCGCCGGAGGAGGAAGCGCCGGGCGGCGTCGGCCGGCTCACGCGACATCGGCAGAGAGCCCGCGGAAAGAGGCTCCAGGCCGGCTTCGCCCATCCAGCTCATCGGCCGGTCTCCAGGCTACGCTTGGCAGCCAGCGCCGCGGCAAGGGTGGGGAAGATGCGCAGCAGCGGGCGACGCTTGGTGTTGGCGGGTCCGGTGGAGACCAGCAGGCCCACCATCGGCTCACCGGACGCGTCCGGCGCATCGGGCAGGTGCACCAGGCTGACGGTGATCGGGGCGGTGTGGGCATTCATGGGCGCCCTCCTCCAGCCTGTGTGGTGAGGATGGTCAGGACGCGCTGGCGATAAGGCGTCACCCGGCGGAACCGGCAGGCCATCTGCCAGAGGAAGCGGCGCTGGCAGTCGTTGAAGAGGGTGCCGCAGACCAGCAGCTGAAGGGCCAACGCACGAGCCTCCCAGAGGTTCAGCTCTGCAACAGGCGCCTGCTGCCGCGAGAGGGCGTTCACCGCGTCACCTCGCTGGTGCTGCGCACCACCTGCCCAAGACGCTGCAGCGCCCAGGTGTCGAGCTCCTCGCGGGGATAGAGCGGTGTGATGCCACATTTGTTGTAAGCCGGCCCGCCGCCAACGCTGGCCAGCTTGGCGAGCGTCGCCACGGCGATCGGCAGGCCATGAACGTGCAGCAGATACTCAGAGGCCTCGCGACGCCGCAGACGCGGCTTGCGGAGGTGGAGCGGAATGGCATCCGCCAAGACGTGTTCGGACATGCGTCCCTCGATGTCAGGGGCGCGAAAAGGCCTTTGCAGAGCTACCGAATCTCGGATACACGTCGGGTGTCGAGTGGTCCCGCGTATAGTCATCCGAGCCGGTGCAGGGGGTCAGGCCTTTGCGCCGGCTTTCCTATTAAGCGGCGTTCTTTACCGGCAGGGTCGGCAGGCTCGCCACGAAGCGACGGAGGCTCTCGGCCTCGATCATCGTCCGGCTTCCCATCTTCCGCGCAACCAGACACCCCTGGTTGATCAGGTCATGACCCTTGGTGTTGCCCACGCCGATCGCAGCGAACGCTTGCTGCTTGGGGACGAGCAAAGGCTGAAAGCCAATGGAGGGGATGCTGTTCGGCTGCATAATCCTGTTCTCCGCACCCGTTCGTTTGAACGTGACGGCAGGATGGCCGGGACGATTTCCGCAGTCGGCCGATAACCGCTGAAAACCGCTGATAACTAGGTTTTCAGCGCATACACCCTGGAGAGGCGCTTTCTGATCTCGCTGTCTGCGGGTGTGTTGTTCCAGGAGTTCATGCACCAATCCATCATGATTCGGTGCAGCTCGGCTTGCGTCTCGGGCAATCCGTCCGGCGTGTTTGCAAGCCTGACGACCTCGACCCAGAAGGCGTCCCAGTCCCATTTCGCCGGCCGGCCGCCTTTCGGCACGGTAGCCGCCGACGGCTCCGCAGATGCTGAGGCTTCGGGCGAGCTCTTGGTCTGGGCAGATGAAGCCACAGACAGCGCCTTGCGATCTTGCGGAACGATTGTAGGAGGCTCCGGCAGGTTCTCGGCTCCAGCCCATGCTAGCAAAGCGTGGAGCGACACTGCCGCGCGTACCTCGGGCCCGAAGTAGGCGCTCAGGTACACTGTCATGCCATCCCGTACGGCGTTGAACTGTGACACCTCGATCGGCTGCATCGATTGTGGTGACCTTCTGGACACCTGCAGGCGCCACGCGCCACTCGGAATGTACAGGAAATCCTCGGATCGGACGTCCACACCCACAGCCTGTAGTTCGCCCCAGGAGAGAGAGCGCTCCAATTCCTCGAGAAATGCGGTGGCCCACGCTTCGGTCGGCTGTGGCTCGGGAAATCGACGGAGCACTTCTCCAGCTTGGAGCTTGTGCATGATGACTAGAGGCGCAGCCTGAAGATCCACATACCCCGGCGGGCACCAAGCTGGTGATTGCACTCTCCGCACCTCCGATGCGCGCTCCGATGCAAGCGGCGCGGCAGCCGGGTCGGAGGCCCGGCGTTCGGCGGCCAAACCTAGCCGCGCCGGCGGGGATGATACCCCGCCGGTTGAGAGTAAGGGCAATAGGGGATGCGAGTAGCTCTTCCTGCTTAACCAGGCGGGGCCGGAAGAGCCATCCAGTGCGTTGGATGCAGCTCCAGTAGCGCCGACGGGTTGGCCGGATCGAAGGCCAGGATGCCATCGACGCACCCGAGCCAGCGCCCATCTGTGAACAGCGCAACGGCGAACAGAGCATTCCCTTCGGAAGGAAGACTGACAAGCACCGGGGTGCGGTCTTGTGGCGCTGTGGAGATGTCTTGCCAGTCGCGCATGCCATGGTCCTCCTGCAATAGAAGGGCAAGCGACTGGTCGGGCAGATGGTTCCGGTTGCGGGTCGGAGCAGCAACAAACGTGATAGTGTCACGGCGCCTTCTCCTGCGGCAACGGAGAGCAGGAGATCAGGGCACGCCGCCAGTGCAGCCGAGTGCGCTCCCAGGCGGCGAACCGCTCCGCATTGCCTGGCTGCAGGAGCCAGCCACGCGGCAGCCCATGCTCCTGCTCCATGGCTTTGGCTATGCGCTGCACGCGCCACTCGCCGAAGGCCAGCGCCAACATCGTGAGGCCAAGGCGGAGGAAGAGGAGAGACTTCATGGCATGTCTCCCAGCACGCGCTGCAGGTCATTGCAGAGGGACACAGCCAGCTTTACCCGGCGGTTGTCCCGGTCAATCTCGCACCCCTCCATATCGTCGGTCAGGGTGTGTCGCAGCACCGCAGCCTTCTGCCGGAGACCGTCGGAGGACATGGCTTGCATATCCCCGGCGCGCTCGACGGCCTCGACCAGCCGGTCGATGAGGCTGAAGCCCTCCTCTTCATCAGCGATGCACTCAACGCTGCCCGAGGGGTAGCGCTGGCCTCGGGCATCCCAGGCCTGAAGTGCGTTCCAGGTCGCGTGATACTCGGCGCAGACGGAAACCAGCGCAGCATCCCGGTGGCTGGCGGAAGCCCGAGTGGTGGTCACGGGCAGGCTCAGTGCGGCGGCAAGGGCCGCTCTTCTCGTCCCCCTCATGGGTGCCGCCCCTCGACGGCCTTCGCGGCCTCGCCCACTTCGCGGAGGCGCGTCTCGGCCGCCTCGAGGTGCAGCAGCAGGCTATCCACGAAGAACCCGAGCCGGTTCTGGTCCTCCACGGAGAGGTCTCCGGAGGTACGGCACAGCCAATCATCCAGCAGGCGTAGGCCATGCCCGACGCGGCCCAGCGCCAGGTCGCTGTCGTTCCAGCGATCCCAGAATTCGGGAGGCAGGCTGATCGGGGCCGGAGCTCTTCTGGAGGGCGCGGTCATGCCAGCGCCCCCCAGGTGCCGAACGCCACGGCCAGGCAGCCGGCGGCGATGGTGGAGGCGAAGAGGAGGCGGTCGGCGAGGGGCCAGGGCGGGAGGTCGCCGTTGGCGAGGTAGGCCAGCGTGCGCTGGGCGGAGGTGGGGCGCACCATGGGTACGCCCTGAACCGAACGGCCTCTTCTTCTCGGCTGGGTATCGTCAGCCGCCTCAACGCTTCTGGCGGTGGACGTGGGTGTGCTATGGGCAAACGACATCGTTGCCGGCTCCTGATCCGAGCTGGTTGCGGTGGAGGCCGGGCGGTGGAGGTGGTGCTCCTCGCTCGGCCGTTTTCAGTTGGAGTGGCGTCCAACCTCAATTAATATGATTGGCCTTGAAGCCAACGTCAATCAGAAAGATTGAACTTGTCCGGAAACGAGATTTCTGCTGCCCAATGCCGTGGCGCACGAGCCATGCTTGGCTGGAACCAGATGCAATTGGCTGAGACGGCAAGGGTCGCCAGGCAGACTGTAGTCGATTTCGAGCGGGGCGCTCGCTCGCCACACCCGAGCACCCTCGCCGCCATCCGCGCTGCCTTTGAAGCCGCCGGCGTCGAGTTCATTCCGGAGAATGGCGGGGGTGCGGGGGTGCGGCTGAGGAAGGGCACCCGTCCAGCAGCGCTGGTTGACTAGAGGTGGACGCGACAGGGAATGGCGTCTTTCCTGACATCACCCCAGCTCAGGTCCGCGCCGCACGCGCCCTCTTAGGCTGGTCTCGTGACCATCTTGCCTCAGTCTGTGGGGTAACTGTCCGCACCCTCGATAGACTGGAAGCTGGCAGACACGCGGCTTCGCGCCGGACTGTCGTTTCCGTCCGCACCGCCCTGGAGACCGCTGGGGTGGTCTTCATCCCCCAGAACGGTGGCGGCCCTGGCGTGCGCCTGCGGGACGCGGCCAGCCCAGCGCCTGCCACCGCACCGCCCAGCTTCGCGGCGACGATCGGGGCCGCGCTCGAAAACCTGCCGATGCGGGCTAAGGGTGAACCCGAAAGCACTGATCCCGAGCATCAGCTCCGCACCGTCTCACCAGAAGATGAGGTGCGGGGTGAGCGTGAGGTGGGGGAAGAGTGATCCTGGCATGGCTTCCGAAATCCTGCCCCTCTCAGCTGGACAGTGCCGGCAGGCGCGGAACGCCCTTGGCCTTAGTGCTGTTCGGCTGGCGTCACTGGCAGGCATTTCTGGCGAGACGCTGCTCCGGTTTGAGAAGGGCAGTTTGACCAGAGCCACAACGGTCCAGAAGATTTACGCCGCCCTCGAGGCGGCCGGCGCTGAGTTCACCCCTGAAGATAGCAGGGGCGCTAGAGCGTGCCTAAAAAGCCGCGGCGCATAAGGGAGCCAATCATTGCCCATCAACCACCTCCTCGAATGGATCAGCCAGAACACCACCGGCGTCATCATCATGGTGGCGGTAGCGGTTCTGGTGGTGTGGCTGAAGAGGCGACAGTGACCGAGGGTTGTAGCTCGGGCGAGGCTCACTGGACCATCGACGCAAACGGCGCTCGTACCCTCGTCGGCCTGACCGCGGACGAGACCAGCGAGTACTTCAGCCTGCTGCATGCGGAGGCGGAGGTCTCGTGCCAGGAGGCTCAGGATCGGCTGAGGGAGCTCAGGAAGCGCCACCAGGAGGCGGCCGGCAGTAAGTAGCTTCCCTACATGCGGGGATGTTGAAGGTGCCCGCCTTTGAAAGTTGCCCTCGACAGATCATCCCACCCTCTTGCCTGCACATCTTGTGGTTGCAATCATACGTTTCGAAGAAGAACTTTTCGGAACGGATATGCTTCAGCTGCTTGTTGCCGTTGCTCGCTCGGTCATGGTGATTGGCGTGGCTATTGCCATCCTCTTAGGCGGACTAGGAGGGATGGCAGCAGCCCAGGAGGCAGGGAGCGCGCGCGTCCTGGGCTTTCTACTCGGCGCGGGAGCCGCTCTGGTTCTCTCAAGTGTTTTCTTCGGGATTGCCGCGGCAATCTTCGATATCCAGGAGCAGGTCCGAGTAGCGGTGGATCTTCTCCGCCAGCAGATCCCTCACCCTGGGGTGCTGCCGGCATCCCCCTTGCCCACGCCAGATCCCCTGGCATCAGACCTTCCGCCGCAGCCTTCCACTGAGACTGCCAGCTCACCTCAGCCATTTAGGTCGCGCTTCCCCGAAAGCCGAGAAGGCTGGCGCCTTCTGGAAAAGGAAGCCGAAGCACAAGGCTGGAAGGTGGCTAGCGGTCTTACAGGGGTAACGTTCACCCATGAGGCAACTGGCCGGCGGGTGAAAGGCCACACCGTGCGAGAGGCAGAGCGGCAGTTAGGCTTAAGAGTTCCTGCTGACGAGCTCAGGCAGGGCGCATGACTTCTACAGCGAACGGCTTCTCACGCGGGAAGAGGCTGCGAACCGAGCCAGAGGATGAAGGTCTGGCATGGGGTTCCAGGCCTTGGCTAAGCGCCCCTGGCGAGCAACTGAGCATCTGGGTTTACGAGGCTGCTGAATTTCCAGGTGGAGTATCGTCAGCGGAGTTGTCCGAGCTGCCTTCAGATCGACAGATCTCAGTTATGGAACAGTGGTTCCGAGCCAACTATGAAGACCCTGTGCACCATATGCCTGTTGAGAGGGGCGAGTATCAATATCCATTCGGCGGCCCCTATGACGCCGCGAATGTGCTGCACAATGAGTACGATGGCATCGTACCTGATGAGTTCATCGGCGAACTTGCTTCCCGTCTAGAAGGTGAAAGCCCGAATTGGGCACCAGTTCTCGACATGAGGGATGAAGACGCTGGGGAATGGGCGGATCACGCTCCCGCCGTTGAAAGGCCGAGCAGGGCTGAGATCCTCCGCCGCTTAGAAGCAGCCGAAGCAGCCTTGACCAAGCTCGCCCCGCAGCACGGCGGCATCGGCCACAACAATCCGCCTGATGGACCGTTGACGGCGGAGGAGCATCGCGAGGCGACTGCTGCCGTTGCTGAGATCCGTGCCGAAGTCGCTGCTCAGGTACCTGATCGATCCCGCTTGCGAAGGGCAGCGGAGGTCGTCGGGCGGGCAGCCGCATCGATCTCGCGCTGGCTTGCAAAACGTGTCGAGGTGGCCGTGGACGAGGCCATCAAGATCAGTGTCAAAGCCACGGTGGTGCTAACTACGGCGGACATCACAGGAGCGAGTGACAGCCTGCGCGCGCTGGCTGATACGATTACGCGCTTCGTCCAGGGGCTTGGTGGGCCATAGGAACAGCAAAGCCCGCCACGGCAGTGCCGGGCGGGTTTCGAATTTGAATGGCTTCGATGGATACCCTTATCAATGCTCTTTCAAGGTGTATTCCACCCTCAGAATCAATTGACTTTTTCTAAAAATTAGACACATTGGCCGCGGTGTCGCTGTCGCGTTTCACCTGATTCTCTGGAAGGCTTCGCATGCTCTGTGACCGGGAGCTGCAATGGCGCCCCGGAGGGGTGGGCTCATTCCCATCTTCACATCAGGAGAAAGGCGATGACTTCTCGTCGAGAGAAGGTAGTGCATGTCAATTCGTACATGCGCTTCCGGCTGGGGCGCCATGAGCACGTTACTGCTCATTGGCGTTCCCTGCCACGGCAGCTTGAACTGCCGTTTTAGTCGGTGCGTAGTTGAGTAGCTGGCGACAGCGACGCCGCCTGACAGTCGTTTGAATCATAGAGCGACTCGCTGGTCAACGGAATAAGACTGTCCTCTGAAGTCTCTCGCCTTCGCGAGCCACACAGTGAGCAAACTTTTCCGCTTGCAATCCTCAAATCAGCACCTATTGTATCTATATCACCCACCCACAGCTTGCTGTGGGCTCAAAGGCCGCGCGGGAGCAATCCCTAGCGGCCTTTGCTTTGTCCGGTTGTTATATGCGCACAATTGTCTACATAGACGGTTTTAATCTCTATTATCGGATGCTTAAAGCGCGTCCCGATATGCGTTGGCTGAACCCAGCTCTACTTGCCAGGGCTGTTCTGCCGCCCAAAAATCACATAGTGCGCGTAAATTATTATACAGCAAGAATATCTGCACGTGCACAGAACCCTGATGCTCCTGCCCGGCAGGCAATTTACCTGAAGGCGTTAAGCACGGTTCCTGAGATCGCCGTACATGAAGGTTCGTTCTTGACCTCCAAACCATGGATGGCCCTTGCTCAACTGACCAGCCCCCATCAACTGGTCCGGGCAAGATTTTAGTGGAGCATGGTCAGAGGCGGCGGCGATGAGCCATTGGAACCGGGGTGGGGCACGGGTCTGGCCCTTTCCGGCATGATCACCTCCGGTGC
>NZ_PDOA01000022.1 GCF_003116135.1 Teichococcus aestuarii
GGGCCACCAAGCCGGAACTTAACAAACACACGGATACTCTCACCACCGCGGGGTGGAGCAGCCCGGTAGCTCGTCAGGCTCATAACCTGAAGGTCACAGGTTCAAATCCTGTCCCCGCATCCAAATCACAATCCTTATATTCAAAGCAGCCCGTCTTGCCAAAACATGGCAGGTACGGGCCTATCGCGTTCCGTGGACAATACACCCGCCCTGCAACTCCGCCGCCTCATGCTGCAGGATTTCCGCAGCTATGCCGCGCTGGATCAGGGCTTCACCGCGCGCATCGTGGTGATTGCCGGGCCGAACGGCGTCGGAAAGACCAATCTTCTGGAAGCCATCAGCCTGCTCTCTCCCGGCCGTGGGTTGCGCATGGCCCGCGGTGCCGAGCTGGGCCGGCGAGAGGGTGATGAAGGATTGTCCTGGGCCATCGCCGGGCATTTCGAGGGGCGGGCAGGCCCGCTGGTCATCGGCACCGGCGCGGGGGCAGGGCAGGATCGGCGCAGCTTCCGGCTCGACGGCGCCGCCATTCGCAACCAGGCCGAACTCTCCGCGCATATCGCCATGCTCTGGCTGACGCCGCAGATGGACCGCCTGTTCCAGGAAGGCGCCAGCGGCCGCCGCAAGTTCCTCGATCGCCTCGTCTGGTCGCTGGAGCCCACCCATGCGCGGGACGTGGCGGCGCATGACGCGGCCATGACCCAGCGCAACCGCCTGCTTGCGGAAGGACGCCGCGATGCCGCCTGGCTGGCGGCGCTGGAGGACACCATGGCGCGCCATGGCGTGGCCGCCATCGCTGCCCGCCGCGCCATGGCGGGGCAGCTGAACGCCGTCCTGGCCGAAGGCGTCGCCGGCGCCTTCCCGGCGGCACGGCTGGAACTGCTGTGCCCGATCGCAGATGCCCTGGCCGAACGGCCCGCCCTGGCCGTCGAGGAGCAGCTGCGTGCCGGCCTGCAGGCCGACCGCGCGCGGGATGCCGCCGCCGGCGGCGCCCGCCAGGGCGCGCACCGTACCGACCTGCGCATGCTCCTGCTGCCCAAGGCCATCCCCGCCGAGCTCTGCTCCACCGGGGAGCAGAAGGCGCTCCTGGTCAGCGTCGTGCTGGCGCAGGCGGCGCTGGTGGCGGGCCAGCGCGGCTTCGCGCCCCTGCTGCTGCTGGACGAGGTGGCCGCGCACCTGGACCCCGGGCGCCGCGCCGCCTTGTTCGCGGCGCTTGCCATCCTGCCCGCGCAGTGCTTTCTCACCGGCACCGAGGCCGCGCCTTTCGCGCCGCTCGCCGGCACCGCGCAATTCCTGGAGGGCGAGCCGGGCGGGCTTCGCCTTCCTGCGGATTTCCCCGTGCCCAACAGCCGATAAAATGCTATAAATCCGTGTGTTTCCGCACGTCGTCAGCAGGAGTTTTCCGCCGGCATGAGTGAGTCCGCGCGCGCGCCGTCCCCCGCCACCGAGCTGCCGGCGGACGCCTATGACAGCGCCTCCATCACCGTGCTGCGCGGGCTGGAAGCTGTCCGCAAGCGCCCTGGCATGTACATCGGCGACACCGATGACGGCTCGGGCCTGCACCACATGGCCTTCGAGATCATCGACAACGCGGTGGACGAGGCCCAGGCCGGCTACGCCACGCGGTGCGAGGTGGTGCTGAACGCCGATGGCTCCGTCACCGTCACCGACGATGGCCGCGGCATCCCGACCGACATCCATGCCGAGGAAGGCGTCTCCGCCGCCGAGGTGGTGCTGACGCGGCTGCACGCCGGCGGCAAGTTCAACCAGAACTCCTACAAGGTCTCCGGCGGCCTGCACGGCGTCGGCGCCGCGGTGGTGAACGCGCTCTCCGAGTGGATGGAGGTGGTGATCTGGCGCGAGGGCCAGGAGCACTTCATCCGCTTCGAGCATGGCGAGACGGTGCAGCCGCTGAAGGTGGTCGGCCCTTCCGTCCACGGCAACGGCACCCGCGTCACCTTCAAGCCCTCCTCCGGCACCTTCACCCGCACGGAATACGAGTTCTCCGTGCTGGAGAAGCGCCTGCGCGAGCTGGCCTTCCTCAATTCCGGCCTGGCCATCTCGCTGCGCGACGAGCGCCCGGTGGCGCTGGGCGAGCCGGCGCGCGAGACGAACTTCCGCTTCGATGGCGGCCTCGTCGCCTTCGTCGAATGGCTGGACCGCTCGAAGGAGCCGCTGTTCAAGCCGGCCATCAGCCTGAAGGCCAAGGAAGGCACTGGCATCCAGGTCGAGCTGGCGATGTGGTGGAACAACAGCCCGCACGAGCTGGCGCTGTGCTTCACCAACAACATCCCGCAGCGCGACGGCGGCACCCACCAGGCCGGCTTCCGCCAGGCGCTGACCCGCGTGGTGATGAAATACGCCGAGGAGCTGGCCAAGAAGGAGAAGGTCGAGCTCTCCGGCGAGGACATGCGCGAGGGGCTGACCGCCGTGGTTTCGGTGAAGGTGCCGGACCCGAAATTCTCCTCGCAGACCAAGGACAAGCTGGTCTCCTCCGAGGTGCAGCCGGTGGTGCACATGGCGGTGGCCGATGCGCTCTCCCACTGGTTCGAGACGCACCCGAAGGAGGCGCGCATCGTGCTCGACCAGGTCGTGCTCGCCGCCGCCGCCCGCAAGGCGGCGCAGCTGGCGCGCGAGAAGGTCGGCCGCAAGAACGCGCTCGATATCAGCACGCTCCCCGGCAAGCTGGCCGACTGCCAGGAGAAGGACCCCACCAAGTGCGAGATCTTCCTCGTCGAGGGTGACTCCGCCGGCGGCTCCGCCAAGCAGGGGCGCGACCGGCGCTTCCAGGCCATCCTGCCGCTGAAGGGCAAGATCCTGAACGTCGAGCGCGCGCGCATCGACAAGATGCTCTCCTCCGCCGAGATCGGCACGCTGATCACCGCGCTCGGCACCGGCATCGGCACCGGGCCGGTGGAGAAGGGCGGCTTCTCGGCCGACAAGCTGCGCTACCACCGCATCGTCATCATGACCGACGCCGATGTGGACGGCTCGCACATCCGCACCCTGCTGCTGACCTTCTTCTTCCGGCAGATGCCGGAGCTGCTGCACCGCGGCCACCTCTACATCGCCCAGCCGCCCCTCTACCGCGCCAAGCGCGGGCAGGAGGAACGCTACCTCAAGGACGACCGGGCGCTTGAGGACTTCCTGCTGGAGAAGGCCCTGCACAACGCCAGCCTGCGCTATGGCGATGGCCGCGTGGTGGAGGGCGACGCGCTGCGGGAGGTGGTGGAAGGCCTGCGACAGACCGCGCACCGCATCCGCCGCCTCGCCAACAACACCGTGCCGACCGAGCTGGTGGAGCAGGCCGCCATCACCGGCGCGCTGAACGCCGATGCGGAACGTGCCCTGGCCGCCGCCCCCGCCCTCGTCACCCGGCTCGACGCCCTGGCCCGCCCCACCGAGCGCGGCTGGAAGGTGACGGCCGGCGCCGAGGGGCTGGTGATGGGCCGCACCGTGCGCGGCGTGGCCGACCGCCACCGGCTGGACCCCGCCGCCCTGCGCAGCCCTGAGGCGCGCTGGCTGGTCGAGCGTCAGGCGGCGCTGGCCGCCGCCTGGGCGCAGCCCGCCAGCCTGGCGCTGGATGGGCACCCGCTGGAGGTGGCCGGCCCGCTGGCCGCCTTCGACCGTCTGCTGGCCCAGGGCCGCAAGGGCCTCGCCATCCAGCGCTTCAAGGGGCTGGGCGAGATGAACCCGGACCAGCTCTGGCAGACGACGCTCGACCCCGCCGCGCGCACCCTGCTGCAGGTGAAGATCGAGGATGTGGAGGATGCCGAGCAGGTCTTCTCCACCCTGATGGGCGATGTGGTGGAGCCGCGCCGCGAGTTCATCGTCGGCAATGCGCTGAAGGTCGCCAACCTCGACGTCTGAGGCGCCGTAAGGCGCCGCGGACACGGCGAGACGCCGCGCCGGACGGGACGCGGCAAACGCGCGAGCAGCGCGGCCCGGTCCCGCGAGCAGCGTGGCCCGGTCCCGCCCGGCCCATGCTGGCCTCTCCGGCCTCCGCCGGCGGGCCTGGGGCACCGCCCGCGCCGGCCGGCGAGGAACCGGGGAAAAGGGCGCCGTGGCGACCGGCCGCCACGCCCTTCTCAGGCCGCCGGCTTCCAGGCCAGCAGCCGCAGCGCGTTCAGCGTCACCAGCACCGTGGCGCCGGTGTCGGCCAGGATGGCGGGCCAGAGGCCGGTGACGCCGAGCAGGGTGGTGACGAGCAGCAGCCCCTTCAGCCCCACCGCGATCCCGACATTGGCCTTCACATTCGCCATGGTGGCGCGCGACAGGCTGACGAGCTCGGCCACGCCCGTGGTCCGGTCCTTGAGGATGGCGGCGTCGGCCGCCTCCAGCGCCACATCCGTGCCGCCCCCCATCGCCACCCCGGCGGAGGCGGCGGCCAGCGCCGGCGCGTCGTTGATGCCGTCGCCCACCATGACCACCGGGCCGGCGGCGCGCAGCGCCGCGATCTCGCGCAGCTTGTCGTCCGGCAGCAGCCCGGCCTTCGCCGTGAGGCCCAGCGGCCCGGCGATGGCCGCGGCGGTGCGGGCATTGTCGCCCGTCAGCATCACTGTCCGCACGCCCAGCCTGGAAAGGGCGGCCACGCTGGCGGCGGCGTCCGCGCGCGGCTCGTCCCGCAGTGCCAGCACGCCGGCCGGCGTGCCATCGGCGAGGACCACCACGGCCGTCTTGCCCTCCGCCTCGAACCGCGCCACCGCCTCCGCCAGTGGGCCGGGTAGCGCCCCGGCCTCCGCCGCGTGGCGTGGGCTGCCGACGCTGATGGCGCGGCCGCCGATCGTGGCGCGGACCGCCCGCCCGGGGATGGCCCCCTGGCCGGAGGCCGCGGGCAGCGCGATGCCGCGCGCCGCCGCCTCCGCCACCACCGCCCGCGCCAGGGGATGGGAGGAACCCTGCTCGGCGCCGGCCGCCAGGGCCAGGAGCTCCGCCTCCGGCAGGCCCGCCGCCGGCAGGATGTCGGTCACCCGGGGCCGGCCCTCGGTGAGCGTTCCGGTCTTGTCGAAGGCCACCGTCCTCGCGCCGCCGATCGCCTCCAGCGCCGCGCCCCCCTTGATGAGCAGGCCGCGCCGGGCGCCGGCCGAGAGGCCGGAGGCCATGGCGGCGGGAACCGAGATCACCAGGGCGCAGGGGCAGGCGATGAGCAGCACCGCCAGGCCGCGATAGACGCTCTCCCACCAGCTCCAGCCCAGCAGGAAGGGCGGCAGGAGGATGACCAGCAGGGAGACGGCCATCGCGCCCGGCGTCCACCAGGCGGAGAAGCGCTCGATGAAGCGCTGCGTCGGCGCGCGAGAGGCGGTGGCCTCCTCCACCATGCGGATGATGCGGGCGATGGTGTTGTCGGCGGCGGCGCGGGAGACCCGCACCCGCAGCGCCCCGTCGGCGTTGATGGAGCCGGCCAGGACGGCCTCGCCCGGGCCGCGCGGGACCGGCACGCTCTCGCCGGTGACGGGGCTTTCGTCGAGGGCGGAGCGGCCCTCCTCGACAAGGCCGTCGCAGGGCACCCGCTCGCCGGGGCGGATGAGGACGAGATCGCCCACGGCCAGGGCGGCGGAGGGCACCGGCTCGGCCGTGCCATCGGCCCGCAGGCGGAGCGCCGTGCGCGGCATCAGCCCGGCCAGGGCCTTGATGCCCGCCCGGGCGCGGCCCGCCGCCACGTTCTCCAGCAGCTCGCCGACGGCGAAGAGCAGCACCACCATCGCCGCCTCCTCCGCCGCGCCGATCAGGGCGGCGCCGATGGCGGCCGTGACCATCAGCGTCTCGATGGAGAAGGGGGAGCCGGCGCGCGCCAGGGCGAAGGCGCGGCGGCCGAAGGGAATCACCGCCAGGGCGGTGGCGGCCAGGAACAGCGGATAGGCCCAGCTCTCGGCCACCGCCAGGGAGAGGGCATGGGCGCCGAGGACCAGCGCCCCGAGCAGCCAGACCAGCCGCGCCTTGGCCGTGGCGTACCAGGGCTTGGCGGCATCGGCCGGGTCTTCGTGGTCGGCATGGGAATGGCCGAAGGCGCCTGCCCCGGCATGGGCGTGGCCGTGCCCCGCATGGCCGTGCGCGTGGTCCTGCGCCGGGTGGCCGTGCCCGCGGCAGCCGTCATGCTCCTGCGGGGGCGGCGCGCCGGCGGGCTGCCCGGCCGGCGCCAGGGGGCGGGCCGTGTAGCCCAGGCCCGCGAGCGAGCGCGGGATGGCCGCCGCCTCCGTCCCGCCCGGCTCCAGCCGCAGGGTGAGTCGCTCCGCCATGAGGTTGACGCTGACCGCCGAGACGCCGGGCAGGCGCCCGAGCGCGGCTTCGACCTTGGCGGCGCAGCCGGCGCAATCCATGCCCTGCACATGCCAGGCAAGGGAGAGGGCCTCCGGCGCGGCCTCCAGCCGGGTGGCCTGGAAGCCGAGCGCCGCGACCTGCGCCTCCACCGCCTCGGGCATGGCGGCACCGGGGGCGAGGGTGGCCCTGAGCCGCTCGGCCATCAGGTTGACGCTGACCGCTCTGACGCCGGGCAGGCGCGAGACTGCCTTCTCGACCTTGGCCACGCAGGAGGCGCAATCCATGCCGGACACGCGCCAGCTGACCTCCCGGCCGTCCTCTTCGCTCCCTCTGCCGTCCATGGCTCCAACTCCTGCTGACGGCGCCTCAGATAGGACTTCCAGCCACTGGAGGTTCAAGGGAAGATCGGCCGGCGGCGGAATTTCGGTGCCGCCCGCCCGCCGGCATCCGGGCGCGGGGCTGGGTGCCGGGGCTTCCGCGCACCATCTTATCCGGCATGGAGAACACGATGCGGCAGATGGGCATCGGCGACCTGTCCCGGCTCACGGGGGTCAAGCCGACGACGATCCGGTGGTACGAGGCCGAGGGATGGCTGCCCCCGCCCGCCCGCACCGAAGGCGGCCATCGCAGCTACGGGGAGGCCCATCTCCGGCGGCTGGGCTTCATCCGCCATTCCCGCGAGCTCGGCTTCCCGATGGCCGATATCCGCGCGCTTCTCGCGCTCGCGGACCGCCCCCGCGACGAATGCTCGGCGGCGCACGCGATCGCCACGGCGCAGATCGCCGAGATCGACGCCAGGCTGCGCCGCCTGCAGGCGCTCCGGAGCGAGCTGGAGCGCATGGCGCAGGGCTGCGAGGGCGGGCAGGTCGGGGAGTGCCGCATCATCGAGACCCTCTCCGACTTCGCCCACGGGCATTGCGCCCATCCCGGGCACGGCTGAGCCGGCCTGGCCACGGCCAGGATGCCCCGGCTGCGGGGCCTCCCGCCCTCATGCGCCGGCGCTCCGCCGGGCTGCGCGCGGCTATGCCGGTCCAGGCCTCGCCGCCCGCCGCGCGGGAGGTGGCGGATAACGGGGGCGGGAAGGCGCCGGAGGCCCGCTCAGCGCCGGCGGCGCGCCAGGTTCAGGCCGCGCGTCACCGCCCAGACACCCACCAGCAGCATCAGGGCCAGGGTCACGGTGTAGAACACGGCGCCGGATTTCTCCCGCCCGTGGATGAGGTAGTCGGCGTTCTCGGCCAGCAGGCCGGCCACCAGCCCGCAATAGCCGGCCCAGGCGGCGATCATCGGCGGCGTCTCGTCGTGGCGGGCGCGCCAGGCCGCCCAGAGGAGCGCGGCCGCCACGGCCAGCTCGTCCAGCGCGAGGGGGATGAAGGTGGGGGTGCCGGCGCGGCGGGCGATCTCGCCCCCCGCCATCAGCACCGCCAGGCCGATGGCCAGGATCTGCAGGGTCTTCATGGTCGGGTAACCTAAAGAAAAAGCCGGGGCGGCGCTGCCCCGGCCTGTTCCTCGCCCGGATGGCGGTGCGCTCAGACGCGCATCGGCATCAGCACGTAGAGCGCCTCGGGCTTGGAGGCGTCCACCACCACGGTGGGGGCGGAGCCGTCGGCGAAGCGGAACTCCACCTTGCTCTCGATCTGGTCGGTGATGTCGGCGAGGTAGCGCGCCTGGAAGCCGATCTCGATCGGGCCGTTGCCGTAGGAGACGGCGCCGCCATCCAGCTCCTCCTCCGCCTGGCCCTGGTCGGGGCTGCTGGCGGTCAGCGTCAGGCTGTCCTGCTTCAGGCTCAGCTTCACCGGGCGGGAACGCTCGGAGGAGATGGCGGCCACGCGGGAGACGGCGTCGGCGAAGGCCTTCTTGTCCACCGTCAGGATCTTGTCGTTGCCGCGCGGGATGACGCGCTCATACTCGGGGAAGGTGCCGTCGATCAGCTTGCTGGTCAGGTGCACGGCGCCGAAGGTGAAGCGGATCTTGGTGTCGGAAAGCCGCACCTCGATCGGGTCTTGCGCCTCGTCGGCCAGCTTGCGGATCTCGTTGACCGTCTTGCGCGGGATGATGACGCCCGGCATGCCGGCGGCGCCCTCCGGCAGCGGCTCCTCCACGCGGGCCAGGCGGTGGCCATCGGTGGCCACGGCGCGCAGCACGGGCTGCCCTTCCACCTCGGTGGCGTGCAGGTAGATGCCGTTGAGGTAGTAGCGCGTCTCCTCGGTGGAGATGGCGAACTTGGTGCGGTCCACCAGCTCGCGCAGCAGCGAGGGGGCGAGCTGGAAGCTGTGCGGCAGCTTGCCCTCGGTCATCGAGGGGAAGTCCTCCACCGGCAGCACCATCAGCGAGGTGGCGAAGCGGCCGGCGCGCAGCGCCAGCGGCGCGTCGCCGCCCGCATGGTCCAGCTCCACCTTGGCGGCATCCGGCAGCTTGCGGACGATCTCGTACAGCGTCGCAGCCGGCGCGGTGGTGCGGCCGGTGCGGGTGACGGTGACGCCCGGCACCGCCTCGACGATGGCGATCTCCATGTCCGTCGCCGTCAGGGTCAGGGCGCCGTCCTGCGCGGCCAGCATCACGTTGGCGAGGATGGGGATGGTGTTGCGCCGCTCCACCACGCTCTGCACATGCGCGAGCGCCTTGAGCAGCACCGCCCGGTCCACCGAGAACTTCATGGCTTGAGCAACCCCCACGCGCCTGGAATCGAGAGAAGTCGCCCTCTCTACCAGCCGGAAAGTGCCGGGGAAAGGCGCCGCGCGCGGAACCGCCGCCGGGCTTGCGCATTCCTCATCCAGCCATGACACCGCCAGACAGCGACGCCCCCGCTCCCGCCATCCCCATCCCCACGGCCGAATGGGCCACCGGCCGCCCCGCCGTGCCCGGCGAGGGGCCGCGTGGCGCCCCCCTGATGTTCGTCGGCGAGCAGCCGGGGGATGAGGAGGACCGGCAGGGCCGCCCCTTCGTCGGCCCTGCCGGCCGGCTGTTCACCCAGGCGCTGGAGGAGGCGGGCGTCGAGCGCGGCGCCGCCTACGTCACCAACGCGGTGAAGCACTTCAAGTACACCCAGCGCGGCGCGCGGCGGCTGCACCAGAGCCCGGATGCGGGTGACATCAAGCTCTACCGCCCCTTCCTGCTGGCGGAGGTGGCGGCGGTGGCGCCGCGCTTCCTGGTGGCGCTGGGCGCCACCGCCACCCAGGCGCTGATGGGCCGCAAGCTGCCGATGCTGAAGCTGCGCGGCCAGGTTTTCGAGGCGCCGGAGGAGCTGCCCGCCGGGCTGCCGGTGATGCTGACCGTGCACCCCAGCTACCTGCTGCGCCTGCCCGACCCCGAACTCAAGAAGCGCGAATACGAGCGCTTCGTGGCCGAGCTGCGCTTCGCCGGGCAGGCGGCGCGCGGCGAGATCCGCCGCAACGCCGGCGGCGCGCCGGAGGCCCTGCCGGAGCCTGCCGGGGGCGGGCAAGGGACGCTGCCGCTCTGAGCGGCCCTCAGGCCGGCTCGTAGCGGTCCAGCACCGCGCCCGGCAGCGCCATGATTCGCGCCGACCAAGTCCAGAGCAGCCAGCATTCCACCGCCCGGCCGGGGAAGACCTGCCGCAGCAGCGCGCGGTAGGAGGCCATCTGTCTCAGGTAGAGGCCCGGCACATCCTCCACCCGCTCGGGCGGTGGGCGGTTGGTCTTGTAGTCCAGCACCAGCACCCGCTCGGGGGTGATCAGCATGCGGTCCACCTGGCCGGCCAGCGGCAGGCCGTTCACCCGCCCGGCCAGCGGCGCCTCGGCCAGGCTGCCGGGGCCGAAGGCGTCGCGCAGCGCCGGCTCGTCCAGCAGGCGCAGCACCTCCGCCAGGGTCTCGGCCCGGTCCTGCTCGCCGAGGCCATGGCCGGTGCGGCCGAGGAAGCGCTCGGCCACCGCGGCGCGCTCGGCCACCGGGTAGTCCGGCAGGTGCTGCAGCAGCGCATGGATCAGCCGGCCGCGGCGGAAGCGCTCGCCCGTCGGGTCGGCGCGGCCATGCGGGGCGGCGGTGGGGGTCTCCTCCTCGCCCGGCAGGGCGGAGGGGGAGAGGGTCAGCGCCTCGCTCTCCGGCGCGGCGGGGCGATGGATCCACTCCGGCAGCGGGCCTTCCTCGCCGGGGTGCTCGGGTTCCGACTCGGCGCGCGGCGGGGCGGCCTGCGCGCTGGCCAGCCGGCGCAGCGGCCCGGCGAAGCTGGCCATGGGCGGGGCGCCGAACTCCTCCGGCGCGAAGGGCATCTCCTCCGCCCCCTCCAGCCGGGCGAAGCCCTGCGCCACGAGGTCGTACCAGCTGCCGGGCTTCGGCTCACCCCAGGCGCAGACCAGCAGCCGGTCCTCGGCGCGGGTGAGCGCCACGTAGAGCAGGCGGTTCTCCTCCGCCTCGCGCGCCGCGTTGTCGGCCTCCATCAGCGTGGTCCAGGCGGGGGCGAAGAAATCCTTCCGGTTGCGCGGCGCCCAATAGGGCAGGGGCGGCTCCGCCTCGTCCCACCGCACCGGCTTCTCGCCCCGCCCGCTGCCGACATCGGGCAGGATGACGATGGGCGCCTGCAATCCCTTGGAGCCGTGCGCCGTCATCAGCCGCACCGCGTCGGCGCCGGACTCGGCCTCACGCTTCACCTCGGCGCCACCCCGCCGCAGCCAATGAACAAAACCTTGCAGGCTGGGCGGGTGGCGGGATTCGTAGCTGAGGGCGGCGTTCAGCACCTCGTCCAGCGGGTCGGCGGCGTCGGGGCCGAGGCGGGCCAGGATGCGCGCCCGCCCGCCATGCTCGCCCAGCACCTCGGCCAGGATGGAGTGGGGCGTGGCGAGGTCGGCGCGGTCGGCAAGGTCGGCCAGCCACTCGGCGGCGCGGCCGGGGGCGGTGTCCTGGCCGCGGTGCTCCAGCAGGCGCCACCACAGCGGCTGGGTGCGGGCGCGCGCCAGGTCGCACAGCTCCGTCTCGGAGACGCCGCAGAGCGGGCTCTTGAGCAGCGCCGCCAGTTGCAGGTCGTCCTCCGGCAGCAGCAGCACGTCGATCAGCGCCAGCAGGTCCTGCACGGCGATCTGCTCGATCAGCCGCATCCGGTCGACGCCGCCCACCATCACGCCGCGCGCCTTGAGCGCCCGCACCAGCAGGTTGGAGAAGCCGGTGCGCCGGCGCAGCAGCACCAGGATGTCGCCCGGGCGGATGCGGCGGCCGCCGCGCGCCGGCAGCGTCTCGTGCCGCACCATGTGGGCGATGCGCGCGGCGAGCGATTCCGCCATCAGCGCCTCGGCATCCGCCTCGGCCACCGGCTCGTCCGGCACGTGCCAGGGCTCGAGCGTGGCGTTGCCGGGCTTCACCAGCGGCGGCCACAGCTCCACCAGCCCGGCATCGGCCTCGCGGTCGGCGCGGTGGCGGAGCGTGTCGCCTTCCTCCACCACCCCGCGCCGCGCCGGGCCGTCGGCGAAGACGGCATCGACCAGTGCCAGCACCGGCGCCGTGGAGCGGAAGGAGACGTTCAGCGGCACGGCGGCGAACTGCCCGCCCGCCGCCTGCACCGCCTGCGCGAAATGCGCCTCCCACCGGGCGAAGCCGGCGGCGTCGGCGCCCTGGAAGCTGTAGATGGACTGCTTCTCGTCGCCCACCGCGAAGATGCTGCGCGGCGGGCCCTCCTCACCCTCGGGGCGGGTGCCGAGGCCGGAGAAGAACTCCTCCGCCAGCCGCGCCGCGATCTCCCACTGGTAGGCGTTGCTGTCCTGCGCCTCGTCCAGCAGCAGGTGGTCCAGCCCGCCATCGAGCTTGTAGAGCACCCAGGCGCTGCCGGGGTCGTAGAGCAGGGCGCGGGCGGCCTGGATCAGGTCGTCGAAATCCACCGCGCCGATGCGCGCCTTGCGCGCCGTGTAGGCCTCCAGCACCGGCTGGGCCAGCGCCAGCAGCGCCAGACTGGCGGCGTGCAGGCGCCAGGCCTTGCGGCTCTCCTCCAGCGCGAAGACCCGCTCCGCCTCGGCCGCCAGGATGGACTGCGCCTCCTCGTGCCGGTCCCGCAGCCCGCCCTTGGTGGCGAGCGACTTGCGCGGCGTGCCCTCGGCGGCGGTGAGGAAGATGGCCGTCCATTCCTCCCAGCGCGCCGCGCGGGCGCCCTCGGGCAGGTCCATCCAGGCCTTCATCGTCTCGCCGCGGGCGCGGTCGTTGGCGTTGCCGCTGCCGCGCAGTAAAGCGGCGGCGCGCACCAGCTCTTCCCGCGCCGCGCCGCGCGCCGCCTCGGCCACCGCCTCCACCTCGCCGCCCCCGGCCGGCAGGCCGAGGCGGCGGCGCAGCACCGCGTCGCTGCCGCGCACGCCACCGGCGGCGGCGATGGCGGCGCCCAGCCGCTCGCGCTCCTTCACCAGGGTGCGCAGGGTCTCGGAGAAATCCTCGGGCGAGCCGAGGCCGGCCATGGCCTCGATGGCGTCGGCCGGCAGCCGGCCGGAGGCGAGGGTGGCCTCGCGCGCCTCGGCCAGCATGGTGGCGGCCTCGGTCTCCTCGATCAGGCTGAACTGTGGCGGCAGCCCCGCCTCCAGCGGGAAGCCGCGCAGCAGCGACTGGCAGAAGGAATGGATGGTGGCGATGCGCATGCCGCCCGGCTGCTCCAGCACCTCGGCGAAGAGGGCGCGGGCGCGGCGGCGCAGCGCGGCATCGGGCGCCTGGCCGGTCAGGTCGTGCAGGCTGCGCGTGAGCGTCTCCTCATCCGCCACCACCCACTCGCCGAGGCGGCGGGCCAGGCGCTGCGCCATCTCGGCGGCGGCGGCCTTGGTGAAGGTGAGGCAGAGGATGCGCCCCGGCCTCGTGCCCGGCCGCAGCAGCAGGCGCAGCACGCGGTCGGTCAGCACCTTGGTCTTGCCCGAGCCGGCGGAGGCGCCCACCCAGGCCGAGGCGTCGGGGTCCGAGGCGCGGCGCTGCGCCGCCTGTGCGGCGGCACGCGGCGAGAGGGCGACGCCGCCGGCGCGCTCGCCATCCGGCGGGGCTTTGCAGGGATCAGGCCTCATCGGTGTTCCCCCATTCGGCGACGCGGGCCAGGTGGTCGTGGTCGGTGCGCACCGGCTTGCGGCGCGGATGCGGGCGGGCGATGAAGCGCCGCTCGCCCAGCAGGAAATCCCGCAGCAGGGCGATGGTGTTGTCCAGCGCATCGGCCGCCAGGGCCTCCGGCTCGCCGGCGACCGGCTTCACCGCGCCCGGCGTGCCGCCGCCGGTGAGCCGCCAATGGGCGAGCGCCGAGACGGGGCGCGGCTCCACCCCCTGGAAGCCGCCCGCCGCGGCGATCGCCGCCTCCAGCGGCATCTGCGGCGCGCGGCCATCCTGCACCTCCTTGTTGGAGGGCGGCGTGCCGGTCTTGTAGTCGATGATGGAGAGGGTGCGGTCGGCCAGCAGGTCGATGCGGTCGGCGCGCACCTTCAGGCGGAGCTGGCCCTGGGCGAGGTCGAGATGCCCCGGCACCTCGGCATGGCGGGTGCGGACAGGCTGGCCGCGCTGCATCGCCTCCTCCTGCGCCACGACGAAGGCGCCGATGCGCGAGAGGCGCGGCCGCCAGAAGGCCAGCAGGCCGGGGCGGGCGGCGGCCTCCTCCAGCGCCGCCTCGGCGGCCTCCTCGAACCATTCGAGGGCGGTGGCGGCGCCGGGCCAGCCGCCGGGGGCGGTCTCCAGCCGGCGGGTCCAGCGCGCCATCGCCTCATGCACCATCTGGCCGTAATCGGCGGCGCCCACCTCGGCGTCCAGCGGGTCGAAGGGCACCAGGCGCAGCACGCGGCGGGCGTAGTAGCCATAGGGGTCGGCCATCAGGTCCGCCACCTCGGTGACGCTGATCTCGCGTGGGCGGTCGGCGGCGGGGGGGCGGGGGGCGGGGCGGGGGCAGGGGCGCACCGCCTCCGGCATGTCGAGCCGCGCCGCCCAGCCCAGCGCCGGGCTGCGCGGCAGCGCCAGGCCGCGCGGATGCGCCGCGTCCCGCTGCCCGGAGAGGAAGGTCTCCAGCCGCGTCAGCCAGCGCGAGGGCACGGTGGGGGCGCCGGCCCGCTTGCGCGCCCAGGAGAGCACCACGCGCGGCGCCGAGGCGGCGGCCAGCAGGAAGTCGGCGGCGACGCGGCCGATGCGGCTCTCCGGCTCGGGCAGGCCGAAATCGGTGCGCATCGGGCGGCTCAGCCAGGGGCCTGGGTCGGTCGCCTGCGGCCAGACGCCTTCCTCCAGGCTGCCCAGGATGGCGAGGTCGAAATCCTGCAGCCGCGCCTCCAGCAGCCCGAGGATGGCGATGCGCGGATGCTCGGCATGGTCCCGCCCCCGGCCGATGCGCACGCTGGGCGCCGAAGGCCCTGCCAGCGAGGCGTCGAACAGGGCGGGCCAGCCGGCCGGGCTCATCGGCGGCAGGGCGCGCAGCGCGGGCGGCATCTGCGAGAGATGCACCGCCAGCGGCTCGCCCTCCTCGCCGGCATAGAGGCGGAGCCCGCCGGGGCGGTCGCGCGTGGAGGCCAGCGCCTCGGCGGCGGTCAGGTGGGCATCGAGCAGGTCGGCCGGCGGCCGGGCGGGGCTGTCGGGCAGGCTGCCGAAGCCGTCCAGGCAGCGCTCCAGCGCCTCGATCAGCCGCATCACCGTGGCCAGCAGGGCAGCGTCCTTCTCGCGGCGGAAGGCTTCCAGCACGCGGGCGCGCAGCCCGGCCAGCCCGGGCGCGGGGCGCGGGCCGCGCAGCGCGCGCCGCTCCAGCAGCCGCACCGCCTCCATCCACTCGGCGCGCGCCAGGCCGCCGGCCGAGAGCGGGTGCTTCAGCAGCGAGAGCAGCGGCACGGGGGCGAAATCCTCGCCCACCGTGCGGGCGAGCAGGCGCAGATAGGCCCCCGTCGGCGTCTCGCCCAGCGGCTGGCCGGCGGAATCGTCGGCCAGCACGCCGTGGCGGGTCAGCTCGGCGGCGACGCGGCGGCCCAGCTCGCGGTCCGGCGTGATCAGCGCGGCGCGGGCGCCGGGGTGCTCCAGCGCCTCGCGCAGCAGCAGGGCGATGGCCACCGCCTCCGCCTGCACGTCCGGCGCCTCCAGCAGCGAGAGGCCGCGCAGCGCCGGCTCCCAGTGGGCGGGGCGGCGGGTCAGCCAGGCATCGAGCCCGGCGGCCGGGCGCAGCGAGCAGGAGAGTAACTCGGCGCGGCGGATCAGCGGCGCCTGCCCCGCGCCATTGCCCGGCCAGGGCCGCAGGTCGCCCGGCGTCGCGTCCATCGCCGAGAGCAGGCGCACCTGGCCGGAGAGCGGATGGGTGGGGCTCTCGCCGATGGCGGCCCACAGCTCGGCCGACTTCACCTCGCCCGGGCCGTGCAGCACCACGCAGCCCTGCGGCAGCCGCGCCACCACCTTCAGCAGCGCCGCGGCCGCGGGGATGGTGCCGCCGGCGCCGATGCCGGCGGCGATGACGGGGTCGGCGGGCGGCTCGCGCTTCCACGCCTCGGCCTGCGCCTCCAGCGCGGCGACGCGGCGGGGGCCGATATCCATCAGCCCCTGCTCGGCGAGCCATGCCCCCCAGGCATCCAGCACGCCGCGCAGGAAGGTGTGCGTCACCTGCCAGTGGGCGGCGAACTCGTCCGGCACCAGCGAGGCGAGCAGGCAGTCGTCGCAGCCCTCCAGCGCCGTCTCGTCCATCAGCTCGGCCAGGGCGGCGGCGAGGGTCCAGGCCTGTTCCGGCGTGTTCGGCCCGCCGAAGCGGGAGGGCAGGCGCATCACCAGGTCGGTCAGCACCGCCTGGCGCCGAGCCGGGTCCACCGCCGGCGGCAGGTCCAGCAGCACGGGCAGGGACAGCTCGTCCGCCTCCTGGGTGGAGAGGCCGGTGAGCGCGCGCATGCGCGGCAGCAGCAGGGTGCGGTTGCCGGCGGTGCGCAGGAAGGCCTCGCGCAGGGCGAGGGCGGCGCGCCGCGTCGGCAGCAGGATGGTGGTGCGGGAGAGGGCCAGCGGATCGTCCAGCCCCACCCAGCCCAGCACGCCCTCCGCCAGGGTGGGCAGGAAGGGCAGATGCGCCGGGATCTCGTAGAGCTTCATGGCGGGGCGGCTCCTCGGGGGCGGCGCCGCGGAGGGAAGGCGCGCCGGCCCCCACAGATAGGCCCGGCGCGGCCGCCTGCCAAATGCCTCCGCCGCCTCACCACATGGATTGCCGCGCCCGCTCCGGCCATTCCCGGTCATAGGCCTCGCCGCCGACGCGGCCGCCGCTCATCGCCGCCAGGATGCGGCCGGGGCTGGGCAGCGTCGCCGGGTCCACCTGCCGCTCCGCCTGCCACAGCCCGGCGCGGAGGATGGCGCGGGCGCACTGGAAATAGACCTCCCGCACCGCGATCACCATGACGCTGCGCGGCGCCCTTCCCTCGGCCGAGAGGCGCTCCAGCAGGGCCGGGTCGTCCTCCAGATGCGCCGCGCCATTGACGCGCAGCGCGTTGCCGCTGCCGGGGATCAGGAACATCAGCGCCACGCGCGGGTCGCGCACCACGTTGCGCAGGCTGTCGATGCGGTTGTTGCCGCGCCGGTCGGGCAGCAGCAGGCGGCGGGGGCCGTCCACCACCGCCACCGCGCCGCGGTCGCCACGCGGCGAGCAGTCCAGCCCCTCCGGCCCCACGGTGGCCAGCGCCAGGAAGGGCGCCGCCTCGATGATCCGCCGGTACTCCGGCGTGACGTGGTCCGCCACCTTGGCGGTGGAGGCCTCGCCCACCGCCGCCGCGCCGCCATAGAGCTGCTCCAGCGCCTCGATCGTCCGGATGATGGCCATGCCGACCGGCCCTCCTTGGTGAATGCCGCGCCTTCTCTAGACGCGGCGCGGCGCTGCCGATATCGAGTTCGGCGCCGCCCATCGGTGCGGAAAACTCACCAAGGAGCCCGCCATGCCGGAGGGGGAGGGGAAGCCCCGGCGCCTGCCGCCGCTCTCCGCGCTGCGCGCCTTCGAGGCGGCGGCGCGACTGAACTCGGTGGGGCGGGCGGCGGCGGAGCTGGGCCGCACCCATGGCGCCGTCAGCCGGCAGATCCGCGCCCTGCAGGAGGCGGCGGGCGTGCCGCTGTTCGACCGCGCCGGCACCGGCATCCGCCTGAACGCGCAGGGCGAGGCGCTGCGCCGCCAGGTGGCCGGGGCGCTGGATGCGCTGGAGGAGGGCTGGCGCTCCGTGCTGGAGGAGGCGCACGGCCCCTCGCTGCACGTGGCGTGCAGCGCCACCTTCGCCATGCGCTGGCTGGTGCCGCGGCTGGGCGGGTTCTACGGCGCGCATCCGGGCGTGCGGCTGCGGCTTTCCATGACCTCGGCGCGGCAGCTGCGGCAGGAGGGGGCGGACCTGGTCATCGCCTGGGACCGCGCCGCCTATCCGCCGGCCGACCGGGCGCGCGCCCTGCCGCTGGGGGGCGTGGCCTTCGGCCCGGTCTGCGCCCCCGGCTACCCGGTGGCGGTGACGCCCGGCGCCCTGCGCGCGCCGGCGCGGATCGCGCAGGAACACACGCCGCGCGCCTGGGCGCTGTGGCAGGAGGCCACCGGGTGCTACGTGGATTGCGCGGCCGAGCTGCGCTTCCCGCACACCCATCTCTGCCTGGAGGCGGCCCTGGGCGGCCTCGGCGTGGCACTGCTGGAGCGGCGCATGGCGCGGGAGGCGCTGGAGCAGGGCCGGCTCGCCGCCCCCTGCGGCTTCGCCCCCTTCGCCGAGGGGCTGGCGGCGATTCCCTTCTCGGCCCGGGCGGAGGGGCCGGCGGCCCGCGCCTTCCTGGCCTGGATGCGGGCGAGCCTGGCGGCGGAGGACGCGGCCGGCTAGGCCTCCCGCAGCGCCACCGCCAGGCTGTGCATGATGGCCGCCGTGGCGCCCCACACGTAATGCGTCTCGTGCGGCCAGACGTAGAAATGCCGCCGCTCGCCCTTCCACAGCGCGCTCTGGCGCTGCGGCAGCGCCGGGTCGAGCAGCGGGGCCAGCGCGTATTCGAAGACCAGCGCCACCTCGTCCGGCGAGGGCATCAGGTTCAGCGGCGGCTCCAGCAGCGCCAGCACCGGCGTCACGTGGAAGCCGGTGCCGGTGACATGCTCCGGCAGCCGGCCGAGGATGCGGGGCAGGCGCGGGTCGAGCCCGACCTCCTCCGCCGCCTCCCGCAGGGCCGCCTGCTCCGGGTTCTCCCCCGGCTCGATGCGGCCGCCAGGGAAGGCCACCTGCCCGGCATGGCTGGAAAGCCGCTCCGCCCGCAGGGTCAGCAGCAGGGTGGGGCCGGCCTCGTGCAGCACCACGGGCACCAGCACGGCGGCGGCGCGGCCGCCCTCCGGCGGCACGGTGCCGCCGCCCCGCGCCAGCCGGGCCGGGTCGGAGAGGCGGCGGGCCACCTCCGCCACATCCAGCGGCGGGGCGGCGGGCACGGGCAGCGGCGCGTCGTTCACGCGGCCGCCCTCATGCGGCAGGGCTCATGCGGCGGCGCTCATTCCGCGGCGGCGGCCCCGTTGCGCGACTCGGCCGGCACCTCGTCGATGGGGAAGAACACCCCCTCGCTCCAGACGCCCAGCAGCTCGCGGCCTTCCACCTTCTCCGTCTCGGCCAGGGCCACCAGCTCGTAGAAGACGGCGCGGTTGATGCGCGCCTCCAGCCCCGGCCGCACCATCACGTAGGGGCGCGGCTCGCGCGAGCGGCGGTCGATGGCGACGCGGATCGGGTGGTCGGCATCGGCCGTCACCATCTCGTCGAGGTTGGTGCGGAAGGTCAGGCATTGCCGCCCCTCGCAGCGGCGCCAGAACACCTCGACGGCGACGAAGGGCGCGTCCTCGACGGTGATCTCGCCGCGCTCCACCGGGGTCTCCAGCAGGTAGCGGCCATCCGCCTCGCGCTTCAGCACGGAGGCGAAGAGGCAGACCAGCTCCTTCCGGCCGATCGGGCTGCCCTGGTAGTGCCAGGAGCCATCCTTGGCGATTCGCATGTCCAGCATGCCGCAATCGTGTTTCGGGCGGGCCGGGCCCGGGGCGGTCCCGGTGCGGCCCTTCGGCGGTGCGGTGTTCAGCACGGCGGCAGCATCCTCCCGTCGTCGGCAGGCATTCTCGCCTGCGGATTGTTTCAATGCTTCGTCCATGCGCCCGACGGTCATAGGCTTCCCCAAGTCTCGCTCCTGGCAGAAGGGGCGGGCTGGCCAAGGCGGGCCGGCTTCCCATATCCGGTCTATATAAGGAGGCGTAGCGGCATGGTTGAAGTGGCCGACCCCACCGATCCGAACATCCTCGTCGCGGAGGTGGAGGCGCTGGGCACCCGCCTGGCCCGTGTCCGCGCCGCGGTGGGGCGGGTGATCTTCGGCCAGCCCGAGGTGGTGGAGCAGGTGCTGATCACCATCCTCTCCGGCGGGCATGTGCTGCTGGTGGGCGTGCCGGGCCTGGGCAAGACGCGGCTGGTGGAGACGCTCGGCACCGTGCTGGGGCTCGATGAGAGCCGCGTGCAGTTCACCCCCGACCTGATGCCGGCCGACATCCTGGGCTCCGAGGTGCTGGAGGAGGGGGCGGACGGCCGGCGCGCCTTCCGCTTCATCAAGGGCCCCGTCTTCTGCCAGCTGCTGATGGCCGATGAGATCAACCGCGCCAGCCCGCGCACCCAGTCCGCCCTGTTGCAGGCGATGCAGGAGCGGAAGGTGGCCATCGCCGGCCAGGCCCACCCGCTGCCCGCCCCCTTCCATGTGCTGGCCACGCAGAACCCGATCGAGCAGGAGGGCACCTATCCGCTGCCCGAGGCGCAGCTCGACCGCTTCCTGCTGGAGATCGAGGTCACCTATCCGGACGAGGCGGCGGAGCGCGCCATGCTGCTGGCCACCACCGGCAGCGCCGAGGCGCGCGCCGAGCCCGCCATGACCGCCGCCGAGCTGCTGGCCGCGCAGGCGCTGATCCGCCGCATCCCGGTGGGCGAGCAGGTGCTGGACGCCATCCTGAAACTGGTGCGCGGCGCCCGGCCGGAGACCGGCACCCTGCCCGCCGTGCGCCAGCACCTCGCCTGGGGTCCCGGCCCGCGCGCGGCGCAGGCGCTGATGCTGGCCACCCGCGCCCGCGCCGTGCTGGATGGCCGCCTGGCCCCCAGCGTGGAGGACGTGCTGGCGCTGGCCGAGCCGGTGCTGCGCCACCGGATGGCGCTGAATTTCTCGGCCCGGGCCGATGGCGTGAAGCTCGCGGATGTGATCGGCGCGCTGAAGGCCAGCCTTGGCTGAGCCGTCGCCTCGCGGGCCTGCCCCGCCGCTGAACCCGCTCGCCGCCGAGGCGCTGGGCGGCCGCCTGCCGCCGCTGGTGGTGGCGGCCGAGCGCGTGGCGGCCACGGTGATGCAGGGCGTGCACGGCCGCCGCCGCGCCGGCCAGGGCGATGCCTTCTGGCAGTTCCGCCCCTATCTGGCCGGCGACGCGGTGGGCCGCATCGACTGGCGGCAGAGCGCCAAGTCCGACCGCCTCTTCGTGCGGGAAACCGAGTGGGAGGCGGCGCAGAGCGTTGCGCTGTGGCGCGACGCCGCCCCCGGCATGGCCTGGCGCGGCGGCCGCGACCGCCCCGAGAAGCGCGAGCGCGCCGAGCTGCTGCTGCTGGCGCTGGCCTCGCTGCTGCTGCGCGGCGGCGAGCGGGTGCGGCTGCTGGGCGCCCGCCGCGCCTTCGCCGGACGCGGCGCCCTGGCCTCGGTGGCCGATGCCCTTTCCCGCCACGCGCCGCCTGCCGCCGACGAGGCGCTGCCCCGCCACGCTCGCGCCGTGCTGTTCGGCGATTTCCTGGCGCCGCTGGAGGAGATCCGGGCGGCGGTGGCGGCGCTGGCCGGGCGCGGCGTGCGCGGCCACCTGCTGCAGGTGCTGGACCCGGCGGAGGAGACGCTGCCCTATGCCGGGCGGGTGCGCTTCGAAGGCATGGCGGCCACGGAAACCCCGCTGCTGTTACCGCGCGTTGAGGGTGTGCGTGCATTGTATGCCGAGCGGCTGGCGGCGCACCGGGCGGGTCTCGCCGCCATCGCCGGCGCCGCGGGCTGGTCCTTCGCCACCCACCGCACCGACACGCCGCCGGAGGCGGCCCTGCTGGCGCTGTGGCAGGCCCTGGCGCCCGGCTAGTTCCTGAGACGGCCCATCCAGAAGGAGAGGCTCGCGCGTGCTGTCCCTCGGTCCGATCGGCTTCGTCGCCCCCTGGCTGCTGCTGGCGCTGCCGGCCCTGCCGCTGATCTGGTGGCTGCTGCGCGTCACGCCGCCGGCGCCGCGCCGGCAGGCCTTCCCGGCGCTGCGCCTGCTGCGCGACCTGCCGGCGCCGGAGGAGACGCCCGCCCGCACGCCCTGGTGGCTGCTGCTGCTGCGCCTGGCCGCGGCGGCGCTGATCGTGCTCGGCCTCTCCCGCCCCGTCTGGGGGCCGGGCGCCGCCGCGCAGGGCGATGGGCCGCTGCTGCTGGTGGTCGATGATGGTTGGCCCAGCGCCGCCGACTGGCCGGCCCGCGCCGCCGCCGCCCAGGCCGCGCTGGAGGCCGCCGCGCGCGAGGGCCGCCGCGCCGCCCTGCTCACCACCGCGCCGGCCGAGAATGGCGAGGCGCTCCGCGCCACCGCGCTGATGCCGGCCGAGGCGCTGCGCGCCCGGCTCGCCGCGCTGCGCCCGAAGCCCTGGGCGCCGGACCGCGCCGCCGCCCTGGCCGCCCTGCAGGCCTGGGTGTCGCAGAACCCCGGCGGCTTCGCCAGCCTCTATCTGGCCGATGGCGTGGAGCACCAGGCACAGGGGGATGGCTTCACGCCGTTGGCCGAGACGTTAACCGCCGCCGGCCCGCTGACCCTCGCCCGCGCCGAGGGCCGCGCCACCCGCCTGCTGCTGCCGCCCCGCGCCGAGCCGGACCGGCTGCACCTCGCCCTGCGCCAGGCCCCCGCCGCCATGGCGGGCGAGGTGGCGGTGCTGGCCCGCACCGGCGACGGCCGGGCGCTCGCCCGCGCCACCATCCCCGTGGCCGCCGGAGGGGAGGCGGGCGAGGCGGCGCTCGACCTGCCGATCGAGATCCGCAACCAGATCACCCGGCTGGAGATCGAGGGCGAGGAGACAGCCGGCGCCGCCGTGCTGCTCGACGAGCGCTTCCGCCGCCGCCCCGTCGGGCTGGTCGGGCCGGTGGAGCAGGGCGCCTCCACGCCGCTGATCGGCCCGCTCTACTACCTGGAGCGGGCGCTGGAGCCCTATGCCGAGCTGCGCCAGGGGGGTGTCGCGCCGCTGCTCTCGCGCCAGCTCGCCGTCATGGTGCTGGCCGACCGCCCGCTGCCCGAGGGCGCCGAGCGCGCCGCGCTCGCCCGCTGGGTGGAGGAGGGCGGCACGCTGATCCGCTTCGCCGGGCCGCGCCTGGCTGAGGCGCCGGACCCGCTGCTGCCGGTGCGGCTGCGCGCGGGGGAGCGGCAGCTTGGCGGCGCGCTCTCCTGGGAGCAGCCGCAGGGCCTCGCCCCCTTCGCCGACAGCTCGCCCTTCGCCGGCCTGCCCACCCCGGCCGAGGTGGCCATCTCCACCCAGGTGCTGGCCGAGCCGGGGCCGCAGCTCTCCGACCGCACATGGGCGCGGCTGGCCGACGGCACCCCGCTCGTCACCGCCGAGGCGCGCGGCGCCGGGCGCATCGTGCTGTTCCACGTCACCGCCAATGCCGAGTGGTCCAACCTGCCGCTCTCCGGCCTGTTCATCGACATGCTGCGGCGGGTCGTGGCCCTCTCCTCCGGCGTGGCGGGCGCCGAGGGCAGCCAGCCGCTGGCGCCGCTGGAGACGATGGACGGCTTCGGCCGCCTTGGGCCCGCACCGGGCGGGGCGGGCGCCATTCCCGCCAACCGCTTCGCCGAGACGGCGCCGGGGCCGCGCCACCCGCCCGGCTGGTACGGCGTGCCGGGCGAGGGCGGCGAGCGCCGCGCGCTGAACCTTTCCGCGAGTCTGCCCGCGCCGCGTGCCCTGGCGGCGCCGCCGCCTGGCACCGCCTTCCAGGCCATCGGCGGCGTGCCGGCGGAGCGCGACCTGGGGCCCTGGCTGCTCGCCGCCGCGCTGCTGCTGCTGGCGGCGGACCTGCTGCTCTCGCTGGTGCAGCGCGGGCTTATCGGGCGCGCCGCGCGGCTGGCGGCGCTGCCGCTGCTGGTGGCGCTGGCCTCCACCCCCGCCTGGGCGCAAGACATGCCGCTGGCCACCCGCATCGGCTATGTCGCCAGCGAGGATGCCGGGCTGGACGAGACGGTGCGCCAGGGGCTCGTCGGCCTCTCGGACTACGTCAACCGCCGCACCGCCGCCGCGCTGGGCGAGCCGGTGGCCGTCCGTCCGGGGCAGGACGACCTCTCCACCCTGCCGCTGCTCTACTGGGTGATCACCGCCGAGACGCCGACGCCCGCCGGCGCCGCCGCCGGCGCGCTGAACGACTTCATGCGCCAGGGCGGCATCATCCTCATCGACACGCGCGGCGAGGGTTCGGGCGAGGGCTTCGCCCCCGGCGCCGCCGCGGCCTTGCAGCGCGTGACGCGGCCGCTGGCGATCCCGCCGCTCGCCCCCGTCTCACCGGAGCATGTGCTGACCCGCTCCTTCTACCTGCTGCCGCCCGAGTTGCCGGGGCGCTTCGCCGGCGGGCAGGTCTGGGTCTCGCGGCAGGAGGACCGGGCGAATGACAGCGTCAGCCCCGTTATCATCGGCGGGCATGACTGGGCGGGGGCCTGGGCCGTCGATGCGCGGGGCAACAACCCCTACGCCGTCATCCCCGGGGGCGCGCGGCAGCGCACGCTGGCCTACCGCTTCGGCGTCAACCTCGTGATGTACGCGCTGACCGGCAACTACAAGGGCGACCAGGTCCATGTGCCAGCCATCCTCGAAAGGCTGGGGAATTGAAGGGTTCTTTTTTGGAAAAAAGAACCAAAAAACTTTTGTTCGTTGGCGCCGCACCCGCTGAGAAGTGTGACGCCAAACTTGAAAAGTCTTTTTGCTTCTTTTTCTTCAGAAAAAGAAGAATCGCTTCTCTTCCTCCCGCCCGTACAGCGGAGTAGCCCACCATGCGCCAGGCCATCGCCGGTCTCGACTTCGCGCCCATCCTGCCGCTCTGGCTGCTGGGGGCGCTGGCGCTGCTGGCCCTGCTGGCGCTGGCGCCGGCTCTGTGGCGGCGGGCGCGGGGCGTGGGGTGGCGGGCGCTCTCCTTCGCCGTGCTGCTGCTGGCGCTGGCCAATCCCCGCCTCGTCGAGGAGACGCGCGAGACCCGGCCGGACATCGCTCTGCTGGTGCAGGACCGCAGCGATTCCGCCCGCATCGGCCCTCGTGCCGCGCAGCTCGATGCCGCCCGCAGCGCCATCGAGCAGGCCGCCGCCCGCTTCCCCGACCTGGAGCTGCGCACCGTCGACCTGCCGGAGGGCGGGCGGCAGGGCACCCGTCTCTTCACCGCCATCGACCGCGCGCTGGCCGAGATCCCGCGCGCCCGGCTGGCCGGCATCATCGCCCTGACCGACGGGCAGGCGCACGACATCCCGGCCCAGCCCTCCTTCGAGGCGCCGCTGCACCTGGTGCTGCCCGGCCAGCCGGGCGAGACGGACCGGCGCATCCGGATCATCGAGGCGCCGGGCTACGGCATCGTCGGCCGCAGCGTGGAACTGCGCGTGGTGGTGGAGGATCTCGGCGCGCGGGAGACGGGCGGCGCCGTGCGCCTCACCCTGCGGCGGGATGGCGCCCCGCCGCGGGTGGAGAGCGTGCCGCTCGGGCGCGAGCACCGCATCACCCTGCCCATCGAGCGCGGCGGCCCGAGCGTGGTGGAGCTGACCGCCGAGGCGAGGGCGGGGGAGGTCTCGCCGCTGAACAACCGCGCCGTCGTCACGGTGAACGGGGTGCGGGACCGGCTGCGCGTGCTGCTGGTCTCGGGCGAGCCGCATTCCGGCGAGCGCACCTGGCGCCGCCTGCTGAAGGCGGATCCGAATGTCGATCTCGTCCACTTCACCATCCTCCGCCCGCCGGAGAAGGACGACCTGACGCCGCTGAACGAGCTGGCGCTGATCGCCTTCCCGGTGCGCGAGCTGTTCCAGGTGAAGCTGCGCGAGTTCGACCTGATCGTCTTCGACCGCTTCAGCAACCGCGGCATCCTGCCGCCGATGTACCTGCGCAACATCGCCGACTATGTGCGCGGCGGCGGCGCGCTGCTGCTCTCGGTGGGGCCGGAGTTCACCGGGCCGTCCAGCCTCGCCGGCACGCCGCTGGGGCAGGTGCTGCCCGCCCGGCCCGCCACGGCGGGCGCCGGCAATGGTGCCCTGGCGGAGGGCGCCTTCCGCCCGCGCGTGACGGAGGCCGGCACGCGCCACCCCGTCACCCAGGGCCTCGCCGGCGCCAATGCCGGCAATGCCGAGCCCGCCTGGGGCCGCTGGTACCGCCACCTCCGCGCCCAGCCGCAGAGCGGCGTGACGGTGATGGACGGCCCGGGCGGCGACCCGCTGCTGCAACTGGACCGGGTGGGGGAGGGGCGCGTCGCCCTGCTGATGTCCGACCAGATCTGGCTGTGGTCGCGCGGGCATGATGGCGGCGGCCCGCAGGCCGAGCTGCTGCGCCGCGCCGCCCACTGGCTGATGAAGGAGCCGGAGCTGGAGGAGGAGGACCTGACCGCCCGCATCGAGGGCGGCACCCTCACCGTCACGCGCCGCAGCGTCGAGGCCGGCACGCCGCCCGAGATTGCCATCACCGCGCCGGACGGCACGGTCACGCGCCGCGTGCCGCAGCCCTCGGGCGGCGGGCAGGCGGTGCTGGAGCTGCCCGCCGGCCTGCCCGGCGTGTGGCAGGCCAGCGATGGCCGCCGCACCGCCTTCGCCGCCGCCGCCGCCGCCAACCCGCTGGAGATGGCCGACCTCCGCGCCGATGCTGGTGCCGCCCTGCCGCTGGCCCGCGCCACCGGCGGCGGCGCCCACTGGCTGGGCGTGGCCGAGGCCCCGGCGCTGCCCGAGCTGCGCCGCGTGGCCCTGGGGCGGGATGCCACGGGGGGAAGCTGGATCGGGCTGCGCCGCAACCAGGACCATCTGGTGACGGGAATCGCCGCCCTGCCATTGCTGCCGCCCTGGCTGGCCCTGCCGCTGGTGCTGGGGCTGGCGCTGGTCGCCTGGCGGCGCGAGGGACGTTGATCCTGCCGCCACTTTGCCGCCATCCCCTGCGTTTCCTATGTAGGGTGTGGAGGGTCCAACCATGCGCCGCCTGATTCCGAGCCTTGCCTTGCCAGTCCTGCTGGCCGCCTGCGCCGCGCCCGGCCCGACGCTGGAGCAGCGGCTGGCCACCTTCATCAACCGCAGCGAGGGGGATCTGGTGGCGCAGCTCGGCGTGCCCGTCCGCAGCTACGAGACGGAGGGCCGCCGCTTCCTGCAGTTCGAGCAGCGGCAGACGGTGATGGTGCCGGGCGATCCCTGGGGCTATGGCTATTACGGCTATCGCCGCCCCTGGGCCGTGCCGTCCAGCTACGCGGTGGTGCAGTGCGACATGACCTTCGCCATCCGCAACGACCGGGTGGAGAGCTTCACCCTGCGGGGCCAGGGCTGCGGCTGACGCGGCGGCCGGCCGCCCCTGTGGCCCAGGATCGCGCCGGGTGGCTTCGCCGGGCGCCGAAAATGTTCTAGAGAGGTCGCCATGCGCCGTCTCCCGATGCTCGCCTCCCTCGCCCTGACGGGTGCCGCCCTGGCCGCCGGCCTGGCTGCCGCCCTGGTCCCTGGCCGGCCCGCCCAGGCCCAGGAGCAATACCAGCGGCTGCGCGGGCCGATGACGCCCGAAGCCCAGCCGCAGCAGCGCCGCGCCGAGCCGCCCGCCCTGCCGGGCCTGGCCGGCCGGCCCAGCGCGCCGCCGATCCCGGCCGAGGCGGGGCAGAATCTCGGCCCCAACGAGGCGCTGTTCGACGCCATCAACCGGGGCGACATGGCCGCCGCGCGCGATGCCATGGCGCGTGGCGCCGACCTCGGCGCGCGCAACATGCTGGGCCTGACGCCGATCGATTCGGCCGTGGACCAGGGGCGCAGCGAGATCGCCTTCTTCCTGCTGTCCTCGCGCGGGCCGGCGCCGATCAGCGTGCCATCCCAGGCAGCCGCGCCCTCCACCCCGCCCGCCCTCGCGCGGGGTCCGGCCCCGCGCCCGTCGCCGGCGCCGCGCATGGCCGCCGAGCCCCGCCCGGCGCCCGTCGCGCCGCGCCTCTGGGCCGAGGATGGCGGCGCGCCGAAGCCGGACCGTGGCTTCCTCGGCTTCGACGCGGGCCGCCCGGGCGGCTGATCCCGCGGCGCGGGCGGTGGGTTGATCCCCACCCCCGCCGCAACGCGGACGCAACCCTGGGGCCTTTCCGCGCTTTCCTTCCCGCAGGGCTGCCGGCGCCGGCAGCCCCAAGAGCGGGAGGGCCTGACCCATGGCGGCACGACCTTTGCGCCGCGTGCTGATCTGGACCGGCATCCCGGCGCTGCTGCTCTTCGCCCTGGTCCTGCTGTGGTCCTGGGCCTGGTTCATCCCGCTGCTGGAGCGGCGCGCCGAGGCGGCGCTCGGCCGCCCCGTGCAGATCGGCGGGCTGGATGTCAGCCTCGGCCGGCTCACCGACATCACCCTCACCGACCTGCGCGTGGACAACCCGGAAGGCTTTCCGGCCGATCCGCCCTTCGCCGCCGTGCCGCGCCTGCGCGTGCGCGTGGACGTGATGGCCTTCATCCGCGAGCGACGCATCGTGCTGCCCGAGATCGCCATCGACCGCCCCCGGCTGGAGGTGCTGGCCGATGCGGAAGGGCGGAACAACTATTCCTTCCCCGCCCTGTCCGGGGGCGACGCGGCGCCGGAGCCGGAGGCTGAACCGGGGCCGGCGCCGCAGATCGGCGAATTGCGCATCACCGAGGGGGCGGCGCATGTGGCGCTGGCGCCGCTGCGCGCCGACATGCAGGTCACCGCCGGGACGGAGCATCCGGAGGGGCAGCCCGCCCGGCTGCGCCTCGCCGCCGAGGGGCGCTACGCCGGCCAGCCCATCACCGGCCGGCTGCTGGGCGGCGCCGTGCTCTCGCTGCGCGATGCCGACAATCCCTGGCCGGTGGAGCTGACGGTGGAGAACGGCCCGACCCAGGTCAGCCTGCGCGGCACGCTGAGCGACCCGCTGCGCTTCGCCGGCGCCAATCTGCGGCTCGACTTCTCGGGCACCGACATGGCGCTGCTGACGCCGCTGACCGGCGTGCCCATCCCCGCCACGCCGCCCTACCGCATCACCGGCCAGCTGGACTACGCGGCGGGCGCCGTGCGCTTCACCGGCATGGAAGGGCGGGTCGGCCGCAGCGACCTGAACGGCGACATCGCCGTGGAGCCGCGCAAGGGCACCCGCCCGCTGGTGACGGCCACCCTGCGCTCCCGGCGGGTGGACCTGGGCGATCTCGGCGGCTTCGTCGGCGCCAAGCCGGGCGATGCGGCACCGGCGCGCCGGCAGCGCGTGCTGCCCGACACGCCGGTGAACCTGCCCAGGCTGCAGGCCGCCGATATCCGCCTGAACTATGACGGCGCCCAGATCCTCGGCCAGGCCATGCCGCTGGACAATGTGCACGCCGAGCTGGCCATCACCGACGGCGCCATCGCGCTGAAGCCGCTGCGCTTCGGCGTCGGCCGCGGGCGGATCGAGCTTCAGCTCGACGCCGCGCCGGCCGAGGGCGGCGGGCTGCGCGCCAAGGCCGGGATCTCCTTCCAGCGCGTCGATCTCTCGCGGCTGATGGGCGTCACGCCGCTGGGGGAGGGGCAGGGGGCGATCGGCGGCTCCGCCCGCATCGAGACCCAGGGCCGCAGCGTGGCGGAGATGCTGGGGCGGGGCGACGGCGCCGTCACCCTCGGCATGGCGGGCGGCAACCTCTCGGCCCTGCTGGTCGATATCTCGGGGCTGCGGCTGGGAAATGCCATCCTCTCGGCGCTGGGCCTGCCCAACCGCACGCGGGTGCAATGCTTCGTGGCCGATCTCGGCCTGCGGCGCGGCGTCCTCTCCACCCGGACCGTGCTGGTCGATACCGAGGATGCGGTGATCAGCGGCCGTGGCGACATCAACCTGGCGCGCGAGACGCTGGACTATGCACTGCGCACCGAGGCCAAGAGCTTCACCATCGGCTCCCTGCCCACGGACATCCTGATCCGCGGCCCGTTCCGCGACCCGAGCGTGCTGCCGGACCCGGTGGAGCTGGGGGCGCGGGGCGGGGCGGCGGTGGGGCTCGGCATCATCGCCCTGCCGCTGGCGCTGCTGCCCACCATCCAGCTCGGCATCGGCGAGGACAATCGCTGCGAGGGGTTGGCGCGGCGGGCGCGGTGAGGCCGCCCGCGCGCGGCCTCAGTCGCGCCGCTCGGCGGCCAGGTCCTGCCGCAGCAGGTCGGCATTGATGGCGAAGGCGGCCATGGTGCCCTGCGCCGCCGCGACGATGGCCATCTGCAGGTGCGGCGAGGAATCGCCGGCCGTGTAGAGGCCCTTCACCGCGGTGGAACCGTCATGCCCGGCGCGGAGCAGCCCGCCGCTGGTCAGCGTGCAGCCGAGCTTCAGCGCCAGCTCGCTGCGCTGCCGCTGCGGCATGGACAGGAACAGCCCGGCGCGCGGCAGCACGCTGCCATCGGCGAAGCGCAGCCCGCGCAGCCGGCCCTCCGCCGCCTCCAGCGCCACCAGCGGCGATTCCCGCAGCGCGATGCCGAGGCCGCGCAGCTTGGCGCGGTCCCGCTCCGGGATCTCGCTGCCATCGGTGCAGAGCACCAGGTCGTGGCTCCAGCCGCGCACCTCCAGGGCCATGCGGACCGCCTCGTGCCCTGCCCCGTGCACGGCGAGCGGCCGGTCGCGCCGCTCGTAGCCATCGCAATAGGGGCAGTGCCACACGTCGCGGCCGTAGAGCTCGTCCAGCCCCTCGATGGCGGGAAGCTCGTCGCGCAGGCCGGTGGCCAGCAGCAGGCGGCGGGTGCGCAGCGGCGCCTCCCGCCCCGCCAGGGTGACGGCGAAGCCGCCCTCCGCGTCGCAGGCCTCGGCATCCGTCACCGCCACCGGCGCCACCTGGATGCCGGGATAGGCCGCCAGCTCGGCGCGGGCGATGCGGCGGAACTCGGCCGGCGCGATGCCTTCCCGCGTCAGGAACCCATGCATGGCCGTGGCGCGGTCGTTGCGGTGCTCGCCCGAATCGCAGAGCAGCACGCGCCGCCGTGCCCGGCCCAGCAGCAGCGCCGCGCTCAGCCCCGCCGGACCGCCGCCGACGATCACCACATCCCATTCTTCCTGCATGTCCCTCAGCCCAGCATGGAGGAGATGTTGGAGCCGCCGGTCGGGTAGGCGGTCATCATCCGGGCGAGCGCGTCGGCCGTCATGCCGGCGCGCATCGCCACGGCGAAGACGTTGATCACCTCCGGCGCCTCCGGCCCCAGCAGGTGCGCGCCGAGGATCTGGCCGCTGCCCGGCGCCACCAGCAGCTTGTAGGCCGCCGCCGTCTCCCCGGTGCGGCGCACCGACTGGTAGCCGGCCATGTCGCCCTGCCGCACCTCCACATCGGGGTTGGCCGCGCGCGCTGCCGCCTCGGTCAGCCCCACCGAGGCGAGGGGCGGGATGGTGAAGACGGCGCTCGGCACCACGCCGTAATCCGGCTTGGTGTGGCAGCCCTCCAGCATGTTGCGCGCCACCACGGCGGCGTCGTGGCTGGCCACGGGGGTCAGCGCCGGCCCCTGCGCGGCGGCGTCGCCGGCGGCGAAGACGCGCGGGTTGCTGGTGCTGCGCAGATAGGGGTCGAGCGAGAGCCGGCCCTTCTCCACCGCCACCTGCCCGGCCTCCAGCGCCAGGTCCTGCAAGGAGGGGCTGCGGCCCAGCCCATGCACCACCAGCGCCGCCTGAAATTCGCGCCCGTTCTCGCAGGCGACGGCGAAGCCCGCGCCCTGGCGGGCAATGCGGCTCGCCTTGCAGCCCAGCGCCACCTCGATGCCGAGGCCGCGCGTGCGCTCCAGCAGCCGCGCCACCAGGTCCGGCTCGAACTGGGCGAGCGGCCTGTCATCGGCCTGCAGGATGGTGACGCGCGCCCCGGCCCGGGCCGCCAGATGCGCGCACTCGAAGGCGATGTAGCCGCCGCCGACCATCACAAGGCTCTCCGGCATCGCGTCCAGCAGCAGGAAATCGTCGCTGGTGGCGAGCAGGTCGGCGCCCTCGATGGGCAGGTGGGCGGGAGCGGCACCGGTGGCGATCAGCACATGCCGGGCCGCCAGGCGCCGCTCGCCCACCGTCAGGGCGTCGGGCGCCAGGAAGCGCGGCTGGCCATGGATCGGCACGATTCCCGCTGCGCGCAGGGCGGCCTCGCGGTTCTCCGGCACCGGGTCGGTGAAGCTGTGCTTGAAGGCCTGGGCGGCGGTCCAGTCGAGGCGCAGCGCATCGCCGCCGGCCACGCCGTGCGGTGCCAGGTTGCGGGCGCGCTCAGTGGCCTCGGCAACCGTCCAGAACACCTTCTTCGGCTCGCAGCCGCGCAGGGCGCAGGTGCCGCCGAAATCGCGCGCCTCCACCACGGCGACCGACCAGCCCGCCTTTCGGCAGGTGGTGGCGACCTTGGTGCCGGCGCTGCCGGACCCGAGGACGACGAGATCGAATTGTTCGCTGTCCGGCATCAGAAGTTCCTGCGCGATGGGCAGGAAGGCAACACCGTGCCGGGCTGCAGGGTTGCCATGTCAGGAAAGGCACCGGTGGGGCAGGGGCGCCGCGGCGCCCCCGCCAATGCCCCCTGCGGGATCAGAGGATCCGAAGGCGGCCCAGGATGTAGCCGATGCCGGCGGCGATCGCGAGCGAGGTCAGCGGCTGCTCGCGCACATTGTCGCAGAGCTGGCCGAGGGCGTTCTCGGCCGAGCCCTGCGCCTGGTTGTACATGCCGCGGGCCTGGTAGTCGCGGTTGCCGGTCATGCCGCCCACGGCGTCCTGCACGCGGCCAATGGTCTCGCGGGCGGCGCCGGTCACGCGGTTCTCGTCCATCTCTGCTTCTCCTGGTCATGGTGCCGCGCCGGCTGGCGCGGCGGACTGCCGGTTGAACGCGGCACGGGTTGATTGGATGCGTGTTGCGTGGCGCGCCGCCGCGTGCTGTGCCTGCGCCGCCATGACCTCTCTCCCGACCGGCTTTCCGCCCGGCGACCCGCCGGCCGACCGCATCACCCCGCCCGGCTGGCTGCGCCAGGGCGCCCCCGCCGCCGTGCTGGCCGCGCTGCCGGGGGCGCGCGCCGTGGGCGGCGCGGTGCGCGACGCGCTGGCCGGCCGCGACGTGCACGATGTGGACGTGGCCGCGCCGCTGCCGCCCGAGGCGATCGCCGCCCGGCTGCGCGCGGCCGGGCTGAAGGTGTTCGAGACCGGCCTGCAGCACGGCACCGTCACCGCCGTGCTGGACCACCAGCCGGTGGAGGTGACCAGCCTGCGGCGGGACCTCGCCACCGATGGCCGCCACGCCACCGTGGCCTGGACCGAGGATTGGCGCGAGGACGCGGCGCGGCGGGACTTCACCATCAACGCCCTGTCGATGGATGCCGAAGGGGCGCTCTGGGACTATTTCGGCGGCCGGGCGGACCTCGACGCCGGCCGCGTGCGCTTCGTGGGCGACCCGGCGACGCGGCTGGCGGAGGACTATCTGCGCGTGCTGCGCTTCTTCCGCTTCCATGCCCGCTATGGCCGCGGCGCGCCGGATCCGGCGGCGTTGGCCGCCATCCGCGCCGCCGTGCCGGGGCTCGCCCGCCTCTCCGCCGAGCGGGTGTGGATGGAGCTGAAGCGCCTGCTGGAGGCGCCGGAGCCGGCAGGGGCGCTGGCGCTGATGCGCGAGGCGGGCGTGCTGGCCGCCGTGCTGCCCGAGGCGGAGGAGCTCGCGCCGCTGCAGCGCCTCGCCGCGCCGCCCGACCCGGTGCTGCGCCTGGCCGCGCTGCTGCCGCCCGGCGCGCCGCTCGACGCCCTGGCGCGCCGGCTGCGCTTCTCGGGCGAGGAGGCGAAGCGGCTGGGCGGCCTGTGCGGCGCGCCGCCGCCCGCCCCGGCGCTCGATGGCGCCGCGCTGCGCCGCTGGCTGGCGGAGCTGCCCGCCGGCGTGGCGGCGGAAGCCGCCTGGCTCGCCGAGGCGCGCGACGGGCAGGACCGCGCCGCGCTGCGCGCGCGCATCGCCGCCACGCCGCGCCCGGTGTTCCCTTTGCAGGGGCGGGACGCGCTGGCGCTGGGCCTGCCGCCCGGCCCGGCGGTGGGGCAGGCGCTGGCGGCGGTGCGCCGCTGGTGGCTGGAGGGCGGCTGCGCGGCCTCGGCCGCCGCCTGCCGCGAGGAATTGCGGCGGGCCGTGCGTCCCTGACCGGCGCGGCATGGGCACGGGATGCCGCGCCCGCCGCTCTGGCTGCCTTCAGCGTGGCTTCCGGCGCTTCGCCTTGCGGGTGCTGGCGGGCTTCACCGGCAGCACCGGCAGGCTGGCGAAGCCGCCGGGACGCGCGCGCAGGGCCTGCAGGTCTTCCGCCGTGTCCACGTCGCGCAGCGTGCGCAGCAGGGCGATGCGGCGGCCGGTGAAGTTGGCCAGGGTATCGGCCAGCGCGTGCTCGGTGGACCAGCGCACCCGCCCGAAGGGGCGGGGGGGCCGCCGCGCCGAGAGGCCGGCCAGCCAGTAGCCGCCATCCTCCGCCGGCCCGAACACCGCATCCGCCCGGCCGAGGGCGCGGAAGGCGGCGGCGATGTCGGCGGCGGTGACGCCGGGGATGTCGCTGCCCACCACCACCACCCGGCCGCGCCGGGGGCGGGTGGCGTTGTCCAGCCTCTCGCCCAGGCCGCCCCGGCCCTGCGGCACGGTGGCGGGGCCGCGCGGCCAGCGGGCGCGGGCGCCGTCCGGCGTGGTGGCGAGCAGGGTCCGCCAGCGCCTGTCGCGGCCGATGGCGCGGGCGACCGCCGCGAGCTGGCCGCGGTAGAAGCGCAGCGCCGCCATGGCGCCGATGCCCCGGGCCAGGCGGCGCTTCACCGCGCCCAGCCTCGGGGCCTGGGCAAAGATCAGGACGGTGTCTCTGTGCATGGGGCCTCGCGAGCTGGCGTGGCAGAGATAGAGGATTGTGCGGCTGTCGGAACAGCCCTCCCTGTGACCGAGTCGCGCCGGCGCCAGGGCGGGTGGGATGGTGTTCCTGCCATGTTCTTGACTTTCGCCGCGCGGCGGCGGCAGAGTCGGGCCGGAACGGAGGAAGAACCGACCATGCCGGAGGGCAGCATCCGCCCCGCCGCCTCCGCCCTGCTGGAGGGCACGCGCAAGGGCCGTGGCGCCACGGGAAACCCCCCCGTGCGCTTCGACCGCCTGGCCCTGGAAGCCTTCGACGATGGCTGGGAGACGCTGGCGGACAGCTTCGCCGCGCTGCCGCCGCTGCCGACGACACTGACGAAGGATTCCGCCCGCACCGTCATCGCCTGGAACAACTCGCCCGATGTCGGGTTCGACCGCGCGGTGAACCCCTACCGGGGCTGCGAGCATGGCTGCGTCTACTGCTACGCCCGGCCCAGCCACGCCTATCTCGGCCTCTCGCCGGGGCTGGATTTCGAGACGCGGCTGATCTTCAAGGCCGATGTGGCGGCGCTGCTGGAGAAGGAGCTGCGCAAGCCCGGCTACGTGCCGCGCCCCATTGCCCTCGGCTCCAACACCGACCCCTACCAGCCGGTGGAGCGGCAGCTGAAGCTGACCCGCGCCGTGCTGGAGGTGCTGGAGCGCTTCGGCCACCCGCTCACCATCGTCACCAAATCGGCCGGCGTGCTGCGGGACCTCGACATCCTGAAGCGGCTGGCGGAGCGGCGGCTGGTGCGGGTGTGCATCTCCGTCACCACGCTCGATGCCGGCCTCGCGCGCATCCTGGAGCCGCGCGCGGCGACGCCGGAGCGGCGCCTGGCCGCGCTGGGCGCGCTGGCCGCGGCCGGCATCCCCACCGCCGTGCTCGCCGCGCCGATGATTCCGGCGGTGAACGACATGGAGCTGGAGCGCATCCTGGAGCGCGCCAGCAGCCAGGGCGCCAGCCGCGCCGGCTATGTGCTGCTGCGCCTGCCGCTCGAGATCGCCGGGCTGTTCGAGGACTGGCTGCGCGCGCACATGCCCGACCGCGCCGAGCGCGTGCTCTCGCTGGTGCGGCAGACGCGCGGCGGGCGTGCCTACGATGCCGGCTTCGCCCAGCGCATGTCCGGCACCGGCCCCTATGCGGAGATGCTGGCGCACCGCTTCCGCGTCGCCGCGCGCCGGCTGGGGCTGGACCGCGCCGGCCCGCCCGGCCCCGGCCAGGAGAGCCTGGACTGCGCGCAATTCGCCGTGCCGCCGGCGGCGGGCGTGGCCTCCGGCGCGGCGCGCCAGCTCGCCCTGTTCTGAGCGCCCGCCGCGGGGGGAGAGAAGGCTGGGCGGTTGATCCGCCGCCCCGCGTGCGCCACCTTGCCTTCCGGCCTATCATGCCGCCACAGGACTGGAACGGAGCCGGAAGGACCGATGGCCGAATTGCTGCGCGAGCCCGAGCGTGACCGCCTCATTGCCTATCTGGAGCGGAAGCTGCTGCGCACCGTCATGCTGGACGGGCAGGCGGTGCCGGCCCTGCGCGAGACGCATCTGCCTTTCCCCACCTCCGAATGGTGCTGGGTGGCCGACAGCGCCGCGGCCGCCGAGATGCTGGCCCAGCCGCACCTGCACGCGCGCTGGGGCGGGCTGGCTGACGGGCTGACCGACTTCCTGCTCGGCATGGGCACGGGCCATCTGCTGTTCAGCCGCGTCGCCGGGCCGGAATGCGTCATCCAGAGCGCCGATCCGCGCCAGCTTGTCATCCTCACCCAGGGCTATGAGTTCCGCGGCGACCTCTCGCGCGGCCTGCTGACCCAGTCGGTCCGGGGCGGCGCCGCCCGGCGCGAGATGCACTACACCGGCCACCTCGTGGAGTTCCGCCTGGGCCGGCAGCAGCATTGCCTGGATGTCGAGGATACCATCGCCGCCTATGGGGTGGAGCCGCGGCCGGAGGGCGCGCTGCTGTTCCATGAGAGCGTGCTGAAGGTGCAGGCCGGGCTGCTGCGCAAGACGGAGCGCGTGGTGGCGCGGCTGCGCTACGAATACACCATCCAGGCCCGCGACCCGCGCCTGCTGCTGCGGGTGACGCTGCGCGCCGAGCCGGGCGTGACGCTGGAGAATGTGCGCCTGACCACCGCGCTCGACGAGCTGTCCGCCGAGGCGGAGCGGCCCTTCGGCCAGCTGTTCACCGAGCGGGACGGGCGCTTCCTGCCCCTGCCGGCGGCCGGCACGGAGCTGTTCACGCTGCACCAGGGGCCGACCCGCCTTTTCAGCCTCATCGAGGAAACCGCGCCGGGCGCCGCGAACGGCCTGCACATCGCGCCGCTGGCGCCGCAGGCGCTGCAAAGCATCAAGGCCCGGACGCAGAACGGCCGGCTGCACTGGGTGCTGACGCGCTACCTCTTCCCGCGCGTCGAAGGCGGCGCCGAGGCCAGCATCCAGGAAGCGCGGCTGCTGACGGCCGGCACGCTGGCGGCCGGGCTGCCCGCCTACCAGGCCATCCTGGACGAGCCCGCCATCCTGTCCGGCCGCGATGCCGGATTGAGCCCCGATGCCGGCACCGCCCTCAACGCGGTGGCCACGCAGATCTTCTTCGCCGCCCACAACGCCTATGCGGCGCCGCTGCCGGCGGAGCGCCAGGCGCAGATGCGCGTCTGGTACGACCGGCACGTGACGCAGTTCTTCGCCGGGCTGGGACCGGACGGCCAGGCCAGCCCGGGGCGCGTCTATCTGCGCTCCCTCGCCTTCGCCCTGCTCTCGCTCGACACCATGCTGCGCGCCACGGAGGAGCCGCGCTACGCGGAGCTTCTGGACCACGGGCTGACGCTGCTGGTGCGGCTGCAGCAGCCGGAGGAGACGGGCGGCGCCTTCGCCGATGCCGGCAAGACGGCCTATCTGGACTGCCACGCCGCCGCCATGCTGGCGCTGGCCCGGCTGCTGCCGCGCCGGCCGGAGCCGGTGCTGCAGGCGGCGCTGCGGCAGGCGCTGGCGGCGGTGCAGCTCGGCATCCTCAACGTGCCGCTGGAGAAGGGCTCGCACCGGCTGGAGACGCCCTTCGTGCGCCTGTACCGGGATGGCCGCTGGGAGGAGGATGGCGGCTTCTGGTCCTTCAAGCTGGGGCTGCTGATGCGGGCGCTGAACGCGCTGCGCCTGGCCGCGCAGGGCGGCTTCATCGTGCTGGAGCCGGCCGAGCAGGAGCGGGTGGCAGCCCTCACCGAGGCCTGCTTCGCCGGGTTGCGGGGCCGCGTGCGGGAACTGGGCGAGGCGCTGGAGGTGCTCACCAGCCCGCTGGCCGGCGAGGGCAACGCCGCCACCCAGCCCGCCGTGCTGATGGGGCTGATGGCGCCCGATGCCGCCATCCTGCGCTTTTCCCAGCCGGCCACGGCACTGGGCTGAGACGGCACGCATGGCCCTGAAGGACCGGGTGCCGAAGGGCTGGCGCCGCCATGCCGGCCTGGCGGCGCTGCTGCTGGCGCTGCTGCCCGCCGCCTGCGCCGCGCCCCCGCCGCCCGCCAGCGCTGGCCTGGCGCCGCCCCTGCCTTACCCGCCCTCGGCGCGCGAGCGGATGCTGCGCCTGGCCCTGGCGGAATGGGAGGAATGGGGCCGCATCGTCGTGGAACCGACGGCCGGCCCCGCCCTGCACGAGGACGCCCCCGGCGGCCTGCCCGGGCCGGAATCGGCGGCGGCCAGCTTCCCGCGCGTGCTGGCCTACTGGCGCGCCACGGAGGAGGGCGAGGCCGCCATCGCCCGCAACCGCGCCCGCTACGCCAACGCCCTGGCCGATCCCGGCGCGCCGGCCTCGCTGTGGTCGGAGCCGGCCTGGTCGGCCGCCTTCATCAGCTACGTGATGCGCGGCGCGGGGGTGGACCGGCGGGAATTCCCGCCCTCCGCCGCGCACGCCTTCTACATCGACGGCATGATGGCCGATGCGCGGGACTTCCCGGCCACCGCGCCCTTCCTGCCGCGGGACTGGACCGGCTACGCGCCGCAGCCGGGCGACCTGCTCTGCGCCGACCGCTCCCGCCGGCCGCTGGCGCACTGGCAGGCGCGCTGGGCCGAGATCGGCCAGTTCCGGCCGATGCATTGCGACATCGTGGTGGCCGCCGGCCCCGGCGTGGTGGAGGCGGTGGGCGGCAACGTGGCCGATGCCGTCACCCTCTCGCGCTTCCCGGCCGACGCGGCGGGGCGGCTGCTGCCGCGCGCCGCCGGCGGCCCCGCCTGGTTCGCCGTGTTCGAGAACCGCCTGGGCCGGCTGCCGCCCTGGCAGCCACAGATGCAGCCCATGGCTCAGCCACAGATGCAGCCCGGGGGGCCATTGCCGCCCGGAACCTGGAGGAACGCTTCATGACCGACCTGTTCGAGCCCCTGACGCTGCGGGGCGTGACGCTGCGCAACCGCATCGGCGTCTCCCCCATGTGCCAGTACAGCTGCGCGCCGGACGGGATGCCGACCGAGTGGCACCTGGCGCATCTGCACGCGCGGGCGATCGGCGGCGCCGGGCTGGTGATCGCGGAGGCCACCGGCGTCAGCCCCGAGGCGCGCATCACCCCCGCCGATCTGGGCCTGTGGAGCGACGCCCACATCCCCGGCCACGCCCGGCTCACCGCCGCCATCGCCGCCGCCGGTTCGGTGCCGGGCATCCAGATCGCGCATGCGGGGCGCAAGGCCAGCAGCAGCCCGCCCTGGGTGGGCGGCGTGGCCGGCGACGACCAGCATGGCTGGGAGCCGCTGGCGCCGAGCGCCGTGGCCTTCCCCGGCCTGCGGATGCCGCGCGCCATGACGGAAGCCGACATCGCCCAGGTGATCGCCGACTTCGCCGCCACGGCGCGCCGCTCGGTGGCGGCGGGCTACCGCTTCATCGAGATCCACGCGGCGCATGGCTACCTGCTGCACCAGTTCCTCTCGCCGCTCTCCAACCAGCGCAACGATGGCTGGGGCGGCGACTTCGCCGGGCGCACGCGGCTGACGCGCGAGGTGGTGGCCGCCGTGCGCGCCGCCATCCCGGAGGAGATGCCGCTGGCCATCCGCTTCTCCCACACCGACTGGACGGAGGGCGGCTGGACGACCGAGGAAACGGTGGAGCTGTCGCGCCAGGTGAAGGCGCAGGGGATCGACCTGATCGACGTCTCCTCCGGCGCGCTGGTGCCGGCGCAGATCCCGGTCGGCCCCGGCTACCAGGTGCCGGGCGCGGCGGCGGTGCGCGCCGGCGCGGAGATCCCGGTGGCGGCGGTCGGCATGATCACCGAGCCGCAGCAGGCGCAGGAGATCCTCGCCGAGGGCAAGGCCGACCTGATCCTGCTGGCGCGCGCCCTGCTGCGCGACCCCTACTGGCCGCTGCACGCCGCGGCGGCGCTGGGCCGCACCGAGGCGCTGCGCATCCCGCCGCAATACGACCGCGCCTGGGGCGCGCTCGGCAAGATGCCGATGGACAGCGCCATCGCCGAGCCGATGCCCGCCCTGTAAGGCGCCGCTCCCCCCGAACTCGCAGAAAAAAGAAGGGGGCCCCGGGGGAATTCATTCCCCCGGATTCTTTTCATCCCCCAAGGTCTGGCGCCATGCCCCGCATACCCATCACCGCCCGCCTGAGCATCGATGAATCCGAGCTGACGGAAAGCTTCGCGCGCGCCTCCGGCGCCGGCGGGCAGAACGTCAACAAGGTGGAGACGATGGTGCAGCTGCGCTTCGATGCGCGCAACTCGCCCAGCCTGCCGGAGCCGGTGCGGGAGCGGCTGATCCGCCTCGCCGGCCACCGGGCCACGGCGGCGGGGGAGGTGGTGATCACCGCGCAGCAGTTCCGCACCCAGGCGCGGAACCGGGAGGATGCTCTGGAGCGGCTGCTGGAGCTGATCCGCGAGGCGGCGGCGGCGCCGCCGCCGAAGCGGCGGCCGACGCGCCCGACCCTTGGCTCGAAGAAGCGCCGGCTGGAAGGCAAATCCCAGCGTGGCGTCACCAAGCGGCTGCGCGGCAAGCCGGCGGCCGACTAGAGCCTTTCCGTCCGCACTGGCTCACGGATAAGGCCCTGGCTCATTGTTTTCGCGGGAATCTTCACGCGATCAGGCAAAGCTGCCTGCCTGCCTGCGGCCTGCTCTGACCGGCCAGCCCGCCCAGCCATATTCCGCACGACAATGACGCCGAAGCGGCAGCCGGCCGGATGATACGATCCGGCCGGAGTCGCTTCAGTCGTTCTTGTGGCTGTTCTGGCCGCCCTTGCGGCCTGCCTCGGCCGCGCGCTCGTGGTCATTGGCGAAATTGTTGGGATCGTTCGCCTTGCCGCTGCCCACGGTTTCCTGCGACACGCCCTTCTTGCCCTCGGCCGAGCCGTGGCCGCCATGCTGGTCCTGAGACTTTCCTTGCGTCATCGGCTTGCTCCCTGTTCACCCGGGGGCAGGAGCGCCCGGCGGGTTTCCAGGAAAACGTCTCCCCCCGCCCCCGGTTGCGGCGCGGGAAGAGATGGAGCCGGCCGGGCTTTGCTCTAGGCCTGCTCCGCCGCCTGCGGCGTTTCCGCATGCGGCGCCTGCACCGCGCCCAGAACCTGCTCCACGGTGCCGTCGGCGACGATGCGGCCGGCTTCCAGCTTGATGACGCGGGTGCACCAGCGGCGCACCACGTTCATGTCATGGGTGGCGATCACCAGGATGTCGGCACCCGTCACCAGCCGGGCGAGCCGCTCCTCGGCCTTGGTCATGAAGTCGGCGTCGCCGGCCAGGAACCACTCGTCCATCAGCAGGATCTGCGGCGTGATGGCGGTGGCCATGGCGAAGGCCAGCCGCACCTGCATGCCGGCGGAGTAGCCGCGCGTCGGCACGTCGAGGAACTCGCCAAGGCCGGAGAAGGCGGCGGCGTCCTGCTCCAGGGCCGCGATCTCCGCCTCGCTCATGCCGCGGTAGAGGCCGCGCAGGCGGATGTTCTCGCGCCCCGTGCTGTCGGAATCCATGCCGGCGGCGGGGTCGATCAGCGAGCCGATCTCGCCCTCCACTACCAGCTCGCCGGCGACCGGCTCGTAGATGCCGGCGAGTGTCCGCAGCAGGGTGGTCTTGCCGGCGCCATTGGTGCCGACCAGCGCCACACGCTCTCCACGGCGGATCTCGAAGGTCAGGTCGTGCAGGGCGGAGACGACGACGCGGTTCGACTCGTCGGTCTTGACGCGGATGGCGGCCTTGGCCAGCAGGCGCTTCTTCAGGCTGCGCGCGGCCAGGTGATAGAGCGGGAAGGCGATGCTCAGCCCACGGGCGGAAATGCTGGCCATGGCTGCTCAGACCCAGAAGGCGACGCGGCTGCGGAAGCGGACGAAGAAGGCCATGGCGGTGCCGCCCAGCACGCCGGTGTAGAGCAGCGCGGCCAGCCAGGTGGTCAGCGAGCCGCCGCCCTCGACCAGCGGGCCGCGCACCATCTCCAGCATGGTGTAGAACGGGTTGAGGGGCAGCCACTTGGCGCTCTCCCCCAGCAGCTCCGGCTTCCAGATCACCGGCGTCATGAAGAAGGCGAGCTGCATGACATTGGCGACGATCGGGCCGATGTCGCGGAACCGGGCGCAGATCATGCCGAGGAGCAGCGAGACGGAGAGGGCGTTCACCGCCAGCACCGCGAGGCCCGGGATGATCAGCAGCGCCTCGGCGCCCGGCCAGTGGCCCATCAGCGCGAACACCACCAGGATCAGCGGCAGGCTGTGCGCCGCGTTCAGCGCGTTGCGGAAGACGCAGCGCAGCGCGTGGGTGGTCAGCGGCAGGCGCAGCTGGCGGATCACCCCCTCGGCATTGGAGAGGCAGGTGGTGGCCTCCGACACCATGGCCGAGAGGGCGTTCCAGGTGATCAGGCTGGCCGCCAGATGCGGCAGGTAGTTGGCGATATCGAGCCGGAAGAGCTGCGCGTAGAGCAGCCCCATGCCCGCCACCAGCGCGGCGGTGGAGAGCGTGACCCAGAACGGCCCGATGACCGAGCCGCGGTAGCGGTTGCGCAGGTCGAGCCGCGCCAGCGTCCAGGCCAGCCGCCAGGAGGCGAAGCCGGCCCTGAGGTCTGCCATGGCCCGGCCGGCGCGGTCCGGCTGGTTGGCGTCGATGCGATAGGTGGGAAGAACCGCTTGCTGCATGGCGGCCGCTCTATACACCCCAAATCTTCCGGGCCGCCAGCGGCCGGGGCGAAGGATCGCCCCGGCGTGTTGCGCGGATCAGTATTTCGGACCGCCATAGCTGGCGCCATGCGCCGGGGGGGTGCCATAGGGGACGGTGCCGTAGGAGGCGGGCGGCGGGGCATAGGCGCCAGGCGGCGGGCCACCGGCGGCGCGGCTGAGGCGGGTCCGGTCGCCGCGCGCGATCACGACACGGTCATTGACCCCCAGTCCCTCCTCGTTGGTCTGCACCACCGAGATGTCGCCGCCCTGGTCCTCGCGCACGAAGAACTCGACGGCCTGCCCATCGCTGACACCGCGGCCGATGGCGTTGCCGGCGAGGCCGCCGAGCACCGCGCCGCCCAGGCCGGCGAGCGCGTTGGAGCGCCAGTCGCCGCCGATGAAGCTGCCGGCGACACCGCCGGCCACGGCGCCCGCGGCGGTGCCGACGCCGGAGCTGTTGCCCTGCACCTGGACCGGCCGCATGCCGACGATGGTGCCATAGGAGACGGAGGCGGCGCGGCCGAGCGCGGCGCTGCTGTAGGTGGCGCCGGTCTGCTGCGGTGCGCAGGCGGCCACCGTGCCGCCGATCAACATCACGGCAAGCCCGGCGCGAAGGCTGCGAGAGAGGCGGGAGGGCGCAGGCATGCGTGAACCCTTTGTCCGAAGGCTGCGATTCCAGGGAGGACGGAAGCCCCGCCGGGCAATGCCCAGGGTTTCGCTCCCCTTTGCCTATGAATGGGGTGCCGGCGACGCGAACGCCAGGGGGGGCAGCCGCCCCCGCACACGAGGCTTGCGCTAATCTGCTGTATCCTTTAGCGCTTTGCGGGCAGATGTTCTGCTGAAACCTAAACCCGGGGCGGTTCCGGATTCGTCGGCGTGGGGGCGCAGGCGGTCCAGCACAGGAACCAGATCCACCGGGCCAGACGGAGAACAGGGGATGACTCCGTTCCAGTACGGTCGGATGGCGCCGGGGGGGCGCGTCCGCATGGTGGCCACCTTGTCGCTGGTGGGCCTTTTGGCCGCCTGCGGCAGCAGCCAGCAGACCAGGACCGTCAGTTCCGGCGCCGCCGCGCAGTCGGCCGCCTACCCGCAACCCAGCAGCTATGACGCGCCCGGCCCGTCCAGCGATCCATGGGGGCCGTATATCCGCGAGGCCTCCCGGCGCTTCGACGTGCCGGAGCGCTGGATCCGCGAGGTGATGCGGCAGGAGAGCGGCGGCCGCGTCGGCGCCCGCAGCCCGGTGGGCGCGATGGGGCTGATGCAGGTGATGCCCGGCACCTATGCCGAGCTGCGCGGCCGCTACGGGCTGGGGGACGACCCCTACCACCCGTGGAACAGCATCATGGCCGGCACCGCCTATGTGCGCGAGATGTACGAGCTGTATGGCAGCCCGGCCTTCCTCGCCGCCTACAATGCCGGCCCGCGCCGCCTGGAGGACTACCTCTGGAACGGCCGCGGCCTGCCGGCCGAGACGCGCAACTACGTCGCCCGCATCGGCCCGCGAATCGTCGACGCGCATCCGGGCCGCCGCGCGGCGCCGGAGGTCTATGCGGCGGCGGAGATCCCGCTGAGCATCCCGGCCGGACCGCGCCGCGGCGACACCGCCACCATGCTGGCGCTGCGCGAGCAGCGCAACGCGGTGGACCCGGGCATCCGCGTGGCGAGCCTGCCGCCGGGCCCGGTGGTGCGCATGGACCCGATCCCGGACGGCTCCACCTACAGCACCGAATCGGTGCAGGTGGCCAGCCTCGATCCGTCGATCGGCACCTCGCTGGGTGGTGGCTCCGTGGTGCGCATGGACCCGATCCCGGACGGCTCCACCTACGCCGCCGCCCCGGCCGCCGGCCCTGTGGTGCGCATGGAGCCGATTCCGGACGGCTCCACCTATACCGCCGCGCCGCCCGCCAGCCCGCCGCTCGAGCTGGCCATGGCGCCGCCGCCCGCGCCTCCGGCGCTGCGGCCCAGCCCCGCGCCCGTGCCCAGCCTGCTGGCCTCGGCCTCGGCCAGCCCCGCCGCCGAGCGGGCGCCGCCGCGCACCACGGCGCGGATCGCCAGCGCCTTCGCCGAGGCGCCGCGGCCCGCGCCGTCGCCCAGCCTGGCGCGCAGCGGCGGCTTCAGCCTGATCGGCTCGGCGCACGCCGCCACGGTGGCGCCGCCGGCCCAGGTGCTGCGCGCGCCCTCCGCCAGCCAGCCGGCGGCGATGCCGAGCCAGGCCGGCGCCTGGGGCGTGCAGGTGGGCGCCTTCGCCAGCGCCAACCTCGCCCGCGCCGCGGCCGAGGCGGCGCGCGGCCGGCTCGGCGCTTCCGGCGCCCGCTCGCGGGTCGAGCCGGTGGCGCAGGGCGGCAACACGCTCTACCGCGCCCGCGTCATCGGCCTCTCGCGCGACAATGCGCAGTCGGCCTGCGACAAGCTGCGCAGCCAGGGCGCCTGCATCATCGTCTCGCCGGACGCGCAGGGCTGAGGCCGGCCGCCTGAGAAAAAAAAGCCCGGGGACGCGTCCCCGGGCTTTTTTTGTGCCGCCTCTCCGGGCCGGCCCGCCGGCCGCGCCTCTCAGGTGATGGCGGTGTGGTCCGCCTTCAGCACCTCGCCCGCCAGGTAGAGGCTGCCGCAGATCAGTACGCGCGCGGGTGGCCCGCCGGCCTCCGCCAGGGCGCGCAGCGCATCGGCCACATGCGGGCCGGGGCGGGCGCGGCCGCCGCTGGCCGCCACGATCTCCTCCACCGGCATGGCCAGGTGCTGGCCCGGCTCGGCCACGGCCCAGAGGCTCTCGGCCAGGGGCAGCAGGGGCGAGAGGAAGTCGCCCGAGGCCTTGCCCTGCTTCATGCCCACCACGAGGTGGCGCGGGCGGTCCTCCCACAGCGGCAGGTGGGCGGCCAGCGCCGCGCCGGCGCCGGCATTGTGGCCGCCATCCAGCCACAGCTCCCAGCCCTCGGGCAGCAGCGCGGCGAGGTCGCCATGCAGCCGTTGCAGCCGGGCGGGCCAGGTGGCGGTGGTGAGGCCGGCGGCGATCGCCGCCTCGGTCAGCCAGGGCGGGTTCCAGCCGCGCAGCGCGGCGATGGCGATGCCGGCATTGTCCGCCTGGTGCGGCCCCGGCAGGGCCGGGCGCGGCAGGTTCAGCGAGCCGCCGCCATCGGTGTAGCGCAGCCCCGACTCGGTCCAGCCCACCGACCAGCCCTGGTTGCGCACCGCCAGCGGCGCCCCCAGCGCGGCGGCCTCGGCCTCCAGCACCGCCAGCGCCGCGGGCGCCTGCAGGCCGGTGGCGGCGGGCACGCCGGGCTTCAGGATGCCGGCCTTCTCGCCGGCGATGCCGGCCAGCGAATCGCCCAGGAAGTCCATGTGGTCCATGGAGATGCTGGTGATGGCGCAGGCCGCCGGGCGCTCGACCACGTTGGTGGCGTCGTAGCGGCCGCCGAGGCCCACCTCCAGCACCAGCAGGTCGGCCGGCGTGCGGCTGAACAGCAGCAGCGCCACCGCCGTCGTCACCTCGAAGACGGTGATGGGCTCGCCCGCGTTCACCGCCTCCACCTCCTCCAGCGCGGCGGCCAGCGCGGCTTCCGAGACCAGCGTGCCGGCCAGCCGGATGCGCTCGTGGAAGCGCACCAGGTGCGGCGAGGAATAGACATGCACGCGCTGCCCCGCCGCCTCGGCGATGGCGCGCAGGAAGGCGCAGGTGGAGCCCTTGCCGTTGGTGCCGGCCACATGCACCACCGGCGGCAGGTGGCGCTCCGGGTGGCCGAGCGCCGCCAGCAGCCGCTGCAGCCGCCCGAGGCTGAGGTCGATCAGCTTCGGGTGCAGCGCGTGCAGCCGGTCGATGATGGCTTCCGAGCGGCTCACGCGGCGGGGGCCGGCTTCGCCGGGGCAGTGGCCGGGGGAGCGGAGGCCGGGGCCGGGGTCGGGGCAGGAGCCGGCTCCGGCGCCGCCTCGGCCTCGGCCGGCGCGGCGGCCGCGGCGGGGGCGGTCTCCAGCAGCGGCTCGCGCAGCAGGCTGATGAGGCGCGCCAGCGTCTCGCGCATCGCGCCGCGCTTCACCACCATGTCCAGGATGCCGTGCTCCAGCAGGTACTCGGCGCGCTGGAAGCCCTCGGGCAGCTTCTCGCGCACCGTCTGCTCGATGACGCGGGCGCCGGCGAAGCCGATCATGGCGCCCGGCTCGGCGATCTGGATGTCGCCCAGCATGGCGAAGGAGGCGGTGACGCCGCCCGTCGTCGGGTCGCACAGCACGACGATGAAGGGCAGCCCGGCCTCCTTCACCATCTGCGCGGCGATGACGGTGCGCGGCATCTGCATCAGGCTCAGCGCGCCCTCCTGCATGCGCGCGCCCCCCGAGGCGGTGAACACGATCAGCGGCGCGTCCTGCAGCACGGCCAGCTTGGCGGCGGTGACGATGGCCTCGCCGACGCCCGGGCTCATCGAGCCGCCCATGAAGCCGAACTCGAAGGCGGCGATGACGGCGCGGCGGCCCTCGATGGCGCCATGCGCGACCACCACCGCGTCATCCATGGCGGACTTGGCCTGCGCTTCCTTCAGCCGGTCGGCGTATTTCCGCTGGTCGCGGAAGCGCAGCGGGTCGGCGGGCGATTTCGGCAGCTCGATGCGCTGGAAGCCGGGATCGAGCGTGTATTCCGCCCGCCTCAGCGCCGGGATGCGCATGTGGTGGCCGCAATGCGTGCAGACATGCAGCGACCGCTCGAGGTCCCGGTGGAAGATCATCTGCTCGCAGGCCGGGCATTTGTGCCAGAGGTTGTCCGGCACCTCCTTGCGGCCGAGCCATGTCTGGATCTTCGGCAGCGCCCATTCGCTGATCCAGTTCATGCGGACCCTCTCTGGCTTGACGTTCTGGCGGAAGCGGGGGTGGTAGGCCCGGGCAGGCCCGGAAGGCAAGGGGTATGGGACCGGCAGGGCCGTGGGCTGTCGGGCGGCCGGCCGGCGCCCTAGGATGCCGCCTCTTCCGAACCGCCGATGGCACCCCGCATGACCACCGCCCTGCTCTGGCCGCCCCTGCTCCTGGTCGGCTCCAACATCCTCATGACCTGGGCCTGGTACGGCCATCTGAAGCAGCCCTCCTGGCCGCTTTGGCTGGCGGTGCTGGTCAGCTGGGGCATCGCCTTCTTCGAGTACTGCCTGGCGGTGCCGGCCAATCGGATCGGCTACGGCGCCTACACCGGGCAGCAGCTCAAGGTGATGCAGGAGGTGATCACGCTGATGGTGTTCGGCGTGTTCTCGGTGATGGTGCTGGGCGAGCCGCTGCGCTGGACCTACATCGCCGCCATGCTCTGCCTGGTGGCGGCGGTGGTGTTCATCTTCCTGCCCGTGGAGTGAGGTGGGGCAGGCGAGGGGAGGTGCCGGCCTCCCCATCCGCCCTTCTCAGCCCGCGCCACCCAGCATCGCCGGCACCAGCAGCCCGACATTGTGCCGGAACATCGCCTCGTAGCTCGGCGCCGGCCCGCCCGGCGGGGAGAGCGCGTCGGCGTAGAGCCGGCCCTGCACCGTGATGCCGGCCTCGGCGGCCAGGCGCCGCAGCGTCGCCGGGTTGGCCATGTTCTCCAGGAAGACGGCGGTGATGTTCTCCGCCTTCAGGGTGCGGATCAGCCGCGCCACCTGGGCGGCGGAGGGTTCGGCATCGGTGCTGACGCCCTGCGGCGCCAGGAAGCGCACCCCATAGGCCTCGGCGAAGTAGCCGAAGGCGTCGTGGCTGGTCACCACCCGGCGCCGCGCCTCCGGCACACGGCCGATCTCCTCCCGCACCCAGGCATCCAGCGCCGCCAGCCGCGCCTGATAGGCCTCGCCGCGGGCACGGTGGAGATCGGCCCGCGCCGGGTCCGCCGCCGCCAGCGCGGCGGCGATGACGCCGGCATAGTGCCGGCCATGGCGCAGATCCTGCCAGGCGTGCGGGTCGGCCGCCGCCTGCCCGCCATGGCCATGGCCATGGCTGTGCCCGTGGCCATGCCCGCCCTCCAGCCTGCGCGGGGTCAGACCCTCCGTGGCGGTGGCCACCGGCCCGGCATAGCCGGCCGATCGGGCCAGCCGGTCCACCCAGGCATCGAAGCCGAGGCCGTTGCGCACCAGCAGCCCGGCGCCGCGCAGCGCCTGCGCGTCCGAGGGGCGTGGCTGGAAGCTGTGCGCGTCCACATCCGGCCCGGCGATGACATGCGCCGCCACCGCATCGCCGCCGATCTGCCGCACCATGTCTCCCAGGATGGAGAAGGAGGCGACGACCGGCAGGGGGGCGGCACCCTGCGCCGTGGCGGGGCGGGCGAGCCGGGGGGCGACCCAGGGCGCGGCGAGGGAGAGGGCGAGCAGGGCGCGGCGCTGCATGGGAAGACCTCTGCGCTATGTTATAAAGTTCCAATGCCGCGAAGCGGCGCGGGATGCAAGCCTCCCGCCCTTTCTCAGCCCTTGCCGAACAGCCGGCGCAGCCGTGCCCAAAGCCCTTCCGCCGGCGCGGCGCGGCCCACCTTCTGGTGCGCCACATGCGGGCGGCGGGCGGGCGGCGGCAGGGCGCTGGCCATGGTGTGCCGCCCGGCGTCGCGCGCCGCGATCAGCCGGCGCTCCAGCGCCACCACCTGCGCCACCGCCTCGGGCGTCTGGGCGGCGGCCAGCGCCTCGGCGGCGGCGGCGGCATCCCCCCACGCCTCGGAGCGGCGCAGCGCGTCGATCACCCGCACCGACTGCTCGGCATCCAGCGCCGGGCCGCCGCGCCACAGCGCCACCGCCTCCTGTCGCCAGCTCGCGGCCAGTTCGGGGCGGTTCATGTCGTCGGCCACCCAGGCGGCGTGCAGCGTGGCCTCGGCGGCGGCGTGCAGCGCGCCCGTCTCCTCCAGCACATGCGCCCAGGCCAGGAAGCGGCGGGCCAGCGGCGGATGGCTGGTGTCGGCGATCAGCGCGCGGAACGGCGCCGCCGCCACCGCGTCGGCCGCCGCCGGGTGGGCGCGGCCGATATCGGGCGCGGCATAGGCGCAGTGTGGGCATTGCTGCAGCCAGCGGCCCATGGTGCCGCGCAGCGGCTCCCCCGGGCGCAGGTCCAGGTCCGGCGCCTGCTCGGGCGGCGCGGGGCGGAAGGGCGGTTGCCGGCTTTCGCCGCCGCAGATGGCGCAGCGGAGCCCGCCCGGTGCGCCGCCGGTCTTGGAGCCGGCCGAAGGTGAGCCGGCCGAGGGTGAGGAAGTCGCCATCTCCCCAAGCTAGGCACGAAGACGCCCCGCGCGAAGGGGATGACACGCGCAAACGTTACGCGGCTCCCCGCATGGTGTTGCACGGGCGCCGCCGGCGCGCCAAAGATCATCCCATGCCCCGTGGCGACCTGTTTCCCGATATCGCGCCCTACGAGACCGGCCTGCTGCCGCTCTCGGCCGGGCATGTCATGTACTGGGAGCAGGTGGGCAATCCCCGCGGCCAGCCGGTGCTGTTCCTGCATGGCGGGCCGGGGGCCGGGGCGGGGGCGGTGCACCGCCGCTTCTTCGACCCAGGCCATTGGCGCGTCGTCATCTTCGACCAGCGCGGCTCCGGCCGCTCCCGCCCGCTCGGCGAGCTGTCCGGCAACACCACGCCCAATCTGGTCGAGGATATCGAGGCGCTGCGCCGCTTCCTCGGCATCGAGCGCTGGCTGCTGTTCGGCGGCTCCTGGGGCAGCACCCTGGCGCTGGCCTATGCCCAGGCGCATCCCGACCGGGTGCTGGGCTGCGTGCTGCGCGGCGTCTTCCTCGGCCGGGCGCGGGAGGTGGAGTGGTTCCTCTACGGGCTGCGCCGCGTCTTCCCCGATGCCTGGGCGCAGTTCGCCGAGCACATCCCCGAGGCCGAGCGTGGCGACCTGCTGGGCGCCTACCTGAAGCGCCTGACCGACCCGGACCCGCAGGTGCACTTCGCCGCCGCCCGCGCCTGGAGCCAGTACGAGGGGCTGTGCAGCACCCTGATGCCCAGCCCCGAGACGGTGGCGAGCTTCGCGCAGGACCGCACGGCGCTGGGCCTGGCGCGGATCGAGGCGCATTACTTCGCGCATGACCTGTTCCTGCCGCCCGGAGGGCTGTTGGCCCACATGGACCGCATCGCCCATCTGCCGGCCGAGATCGTGCAGGGCCGCTACGACATGGTCTGCCCCGCCGAGAGCGCCTTCGATCTCGCCGCCGCCTGGCCGCGCGCGCGGCTGACCGTGGTGCCCGATGCCGGCCACTCGGCGCTGGAGCCGGGCGTGCGGGTCAGCCTGGTGGCGGCGGTCGAGCGCTTCCGCCACCACCGCTGATTCCCGCCTCATGCCCGGCGGGGCAGGGATGGGTGCGAGGGCAGGGGCTGAGCAGGGCGCGCATGACGGCGATTCCATCCATTTCGCGCTGCAGCATGGATTGGAACGAATGGGAGATGTCCATATAACCAGCGGGGAAGGGGCGCGATTCACCGGGCGGCGGTGGATGGCTCCCGGCCTTTCCACGCCCCGCCAGACCGCGGGCCCGAACCTTCCGCCGAGGCGCTCCGGCCAGCCGGATCGTTGACGCTGTGGTAAGTGGCGCCAAATTCAGCGGATTCCGGCCAGGGAGCACGCCTGCATGATCATCGCTCCTCTCAACCCGCGGGAAGCCGCCCTGCTGGCGGGTCTGCGCGCCCTGCCGCTGGTGGCCGCCGCGCGGGAGCCGGAGTTCGACGGGCTGACGGAGGCGGCGCGGGCCGTGCTGGGGGGCACGGCCGCCGCCATCCTGCTGCTCGGCCCCAAGGGGGAGATGTATCGCAAGGCCTGGTCCGGCCCACCGCAGCCGGCCGCCGAGGCGCTGGCCCTGGCGCTGGGCACCGCCGCCTGCGCGGGATGCGCCGTGCCGGGCGAGCCGGAGCCGGCCGATGGCCTGGCCCTGGTGCTGCGCGAGCCGGGCGGCGCGCCGCTCGGCGCGCTCTGCGTGCTGGCCGAGGCCGGCCTGCGGCCGACGCCGCAGCAGAGATCGGCCCTGGATGCGCTGGCCGATGTGGCGGCCACGCTGCTGCTGCAGCGCCGCCGGCTGATGATGGCGGAGAACCGCCTCTATCTCTACTCCGTCAGCTTCGACGGCCTGCTGGAAAGCCTGCCCGAAGGGGTGGCGGTGCTGAACGACCAGGGCGGGCTGGCCCTGGTGAACGACCGTTTCTTCGTGCTCTCCGGCCTGTCCAAGTCCCGGCTGCTCTCGCGCAGCGCGCCCGGCACGGCGGTGCTGCGCTGGCTGGGCGGGCTGGGCGCGCTGGGCGAGGAGAAATGCGCCCTCCGCCGCTGGCGCGCGGTCCGCGAGACGGGGCAGCCGCTGGGCTGGCAGGGCGAGGTCGCCAACAACACCTGGCTGGCCGTGCGCATCCTGCCCGTGGAGGGTGGGGGCCACGCCATCATCCTGCGCGACATCACCGACGAGGTGCTGGCCGAGCGGGAGGCCCGCGCGCTGCGGGCGATGAACGCCCAGCTGCGCAGCGCGGTGGAGGCGGCGAGCTGCGGCGTGCTGCTGCTGGAGGGGCCGCCGGGGTCGCCGCGCCTGCTCTGGGCCAACCCGGCCTTCACCGCCATCACCGGCTTCACCGCCGAGGAGCTGCGGCGGCGCGGGGTGCGGGCCCTGCTGCGCCCCGCCTCCCTCGCGGGCGGGCTGCGGCCGCTCGCGGAGGCGATGCGCCATGGCCGTGGCGGCGTCTCGGAGCTTGCCGCGCGCCGCAAGGACGGCTCCGCCTGCTGGCTGCGCACCCATGTGGCGCCGGTGCCGGCCGCGCCGGAGGGCGATTCCGCGCCGCGCTGGGTGGTGGTGCAGAGCGACACCACCGATTTCCACGCCCTGGTGCTGGCGCAGGAGGCCGCGCGGCGCGGCGCCGAGGAGGCGAGCCGCGCCAAGTCGGAATTCCTGGCCACGGTGAGCCACGAGGTGCGGACGCCGCTGAACGGCGTGAGCGGCATGGCGGCGCTGCTGCTCGAGACGCCGCTGACCCCGCTGCAGCGGCGCTATGCCCAGGTGGCCCAGCAATCGGCCGGGCTGCTGCTCTCGGTGGTCAACGACCTGCTGGACAGCACGCGGCTGGAGGCGGGCCGGCTGGAGCTGGAGCGTATCCCCTTCATGCTGGAGGAGGTGGTGGAGGACATGCTCGACCTCCTCTCCCCCGCCGCGCAGGAGAAGGGCATCGAGCTGGCGCTGGACCTGCCGCCGGGGCTGCACGGGCGGCGCCTGGGCGACCCGACGCGCTTCTCGCAGGTGCTGCTGAACTTGCTGGGCAATGCCGTGAAGTTCACCGCCCAGGGCTCGGTGGTGGTGTCGCTGCGCGAGGAGGAGGACCAGCGGCTCCTGCTGCGCGTCGCCGACACCGGGCCAGGGCTCGACGCCCGCAGCGTGGCGCGGATGTTCGAGCGTTTCGCGCAGGGGGACAGCTCCGTAGCCCGCCTCTATGGCGGCAGCGGCCTCGGCCTGCCGATCGCGCGGCAATTGGTGGAGCTGATGGGGGGGCAGATCGGCGTGGAGACGACGCCGGGCGCCGGCTCCACCTTCTGGTGCCGGATTCCGCTGCCGCGGGCGGCGGCGCCGCCAACCCTGCCGCGCAGCCGCCCCGGTGCCTCGCTGCTGCTGGTCGAGCCGCCGGGGCCGGGCCGCGCCCTGCTGGCCGAGCGGCTGCGGGAGCTGGGCCTTGCCGTGACGGTGTGCTGCCCCGGGGCGGAATGGCCGCGCGGGGCGCGCTTCGACCGGGTGATGGCGGACCTGTCCGTGCCGGTGGCGCGGCTGCCGCGGGAGGTGCCGCGGATTCGTCTCTGCGTGGCCGGGCAACCGGGCGAGCGGGGCTGCTTCAACCTGGCCAGGCCGGTTCGGTATGGCGCCTTGCTGCGGGCGCTGGAGCCGCTTCTGGTTCTGGAGGGGGCGCAAGGGATGGCGGCCCCGCAGCCGCCGCCGCGCATGAAGCTGCTCGGGCACGTGCTGCTGGCGGAGGACAATGGCGTGAACCGCGAGATCGTGCGGCTGCACCTGCAGGCGTCCGGGCTGCGGGTGACCGAGGCGTGGGAAGGCGGGCAGGCGGTGGCCGCCGCCATGGCGGAGCGCTTCGACCTGATCCTGATGGACCTGGAGATGCCGGGCATGGATGGCCCGGAGGCGATCCGCCGCATCCGGGCCCTGGGCGGCCACAACGCCACGGTGCCGATCATGGCGCTGACGGCGCATGGGCGTGAGGCGGCGCTGGCTCTCCTCGCGTCCTGCGGCGTGGAGCATTACCTCACCAAGCCGGTGGGGGCCGGCGACCTGCTGGCCCGGATCGCGCAGCTCATGGCCCTCCCCTCCCGCTGAAGGCGGGAGGTTCCAGAATGGCCGCGCCGATGTGCGGAGGGCCCCGCGCAGGAGAGGCGGGGCGCGAAGGGCGAGCCGCCCTCTCCGGCGGGCTGCTTCCCAAGCAGGAGCCTTTGGGCTATGATCGGTCCCGGAAATGGCTTCGTCTGCGTAGCTCAGCTGGATAGAGCACAGGATTCCTTGTTTGCTTAACTGGGCGTTGCGATGGGAAACCGCGCAGCGGATCCGCTCAAAGTCGGGGAAAGCTTCGGCGCACTGGTCGCCCTGCCGATCCCGAGCCAAGCCCGGCATGATGCCGGGAAGGTGTAGAGACTGGACGGGCGGCGCCTAACGGCCTCTGGCCTATGGCGAAGGGACAGTCCAGACCACGAACGCCTCATGGGCGGCGGCGAAAGCCGAAGTGGTATGAATCCTGGGGCCGTGGGTTCGAATCCCGCCGCGGACACCATTCCTTCCTACAAACTCGCTCTCTGGTTGGCTGGCTGGCGCCTGAAACCGCAGGTTGCGCCAGGGTTGGCGCGTGGACCTTGGGAGTGCCGAGGTCGGAGCGGGCCGGAATTCTCTCTCCGGAGGGCGGATTCTCTCCGAACCTTGGGACTGCGCCGATTTAGTCCCAAGCTTCTGTTTCCTAAAAGAACAACAGCTTGTTGAACACGAACGAGGTTAGGCGTCAGAATTCTGATTGGGACACCGTTCCGGACTCGGCACGAACTCACGGAACAATAATCACCGCTAGAGCAACCCGGATGTGCTGGTGTGAGGTCGCGTGAATCGCCCTCCAGCGCCGCTTCTCGCAAGAGCGAGGCGCTCGCCCCGTCAGTGATGCCCACCTGCAGTCCGCCACCCGCTGCGGCTTGGCCACGGCTCACCCCCGCCAAAGAGCCCATCGCGCTCCTGCAACCGCAACGGGACACGGCCTAGCCGTCCCACCTTTAAACGACTCGCTTCCTCGCGAAGGTCGCCAATGGTAGGGCGCAGCTGATGACCTCGACCGGATCGCCGACGCGCCCCAAAGGGACCCGCAAGGGACGGGAAACGAAGGCCTCCCGCGCTCGTCCGCAGCGGCCGGAGGACGAGACCGCGTCCCTCGTCCGATACCGGAACGATGGAGAAGAGTTCCACCTCATTTGGACGGCGCGGCGCGCGCTTCGGCTGCTCGACGAGGGCCTAGGGCTACGGCAAGTCGTCGTAGAGGGGGTGTCGCGGGAGGAGGAAGCAGAAGGCGTCATCGCTGGCCTGCTCGTAGTGGACACGACGGAGTACTTCGGCGATCCCGTCAGGGAGATCCGCTACTGCCAGCTGAAGTATTCAACCCGCGCCGCGTCCGAGCCTTGGACAGCTTCTGGTCTTCGAGAAACGCTCCACGGGTTTGCGAAGCGGTTCCAGGCCCTCGCAGACCTGCATGGTCCCGATGCGGTAGCCCAGCGGTACCGCTTCGAGTTCGTAACAAACCGCCCCATTGCATCCGCGGTTTGCTCTGCGGTCGACCTTCTCGGCAGAGGTATGGTGGACGCGAAGGCGACCAAGGAGGTCACCGCCGCCCGGAAGGCGCTCTTGGCTGCTCTGGGGCTACCCCAGGAACTCGTTCCTGCCTTCGTCGGGTCCCTTCGTCTCCTCGGCAGCCAGCCTGGCCTCGCTCAGCAGGGCGAGCGGCTTGCAGCCGAAGGTGGTCGGCTGCTGCCCGAGCCAGACATCCAGACCTCCGCTGCGCTCCTCGATATGGTCCGGCGGCGGGGCACGTCAGAGGGTGAAGCCATCCGCACGATCACTCGCGAGACGGTGCTGGGAACGTTGGGTGTGAGTGCGCTCCGGGAGCTCCTCCCGGCGCCGCCCTCCATTACCGCGCCCGCGTCGCTCCAGGACCGTGACGAGTTCAGGCGCATAGGTGTCGAGATCCTTGCGGCGCAGGTCCCTGTCCTCCTCCGCGCACCGGGCGGCTACGGCAAGTCCACGCTGGCCCTGCGCTTGGCTGGCCTAATGCCAGAGGGGTCGGCGACCATTGTCTACGATGGCTTCAACGGGGGCGATTACCGTTCGCTTACCGCCTCGCGGCATAACACCGGCACGGCTGCCCTGCAGATTGCGAACGAATTGGCAGCGAAGGGGCTGTGCCTGCCGCTAATTCCGCGCCCTGGCGCGTTGGCCGCGGCGTGGATGCGGTCGCTCCGGTCGCGATTGGAGCAAGCCGTAGCTTCGGTCCAAGCGCGGCACCCGGAGGCGGTCGTGCTCGTCGTGGTGGACGCGGGCGACAACTCAGAGATCGCCGCGCGGGAGCGGGGTGAAAGGTCCTTTGCGCGGGATCTGCTCCTGGAAACGGTGCGCGAGGGGGTCCGTGTGGTCGTCGCCGCGCGGCCCGAGCGATGCGCCCTCCTTGATCCGCCCGCCTCCGTCCACCCCTTTGACCTTGGCCCATTCGAGGCTGAGGAGAGCGCAGCGCACCTCCGGACGCGCTTCCCGAAGGCCGGCGACATGGCGTGCCGGGAGTTCCATCGACTCACCTCCGGGAATCCCCGCGTTCAAGCAGCCTTCGTCAGTGACGCCCCATCGCTCAACCGGCTCTTCGCGCTGCTCGGGCCGAACCCTCTAGGGGCGGACGCGCTGATCGCCCGACAACTTGCCGATGCGTTGGAGCGGGGGCGGGAAAGCTTCGGCGATCCGGCGTCTTGGCAGATGCTGCTTTCGGCCCTTGCAACGCTACCTCCCGCGGTCCCGATCGCCACACTGGCGCGAGCGGCAGGCGTGCTTCCCGAGGCGATCCGCAGCTTCGTCGCTGACTTCGCGGGCGGACGGCCCGTGCTGCTCGTCCGCGACGCTGTTCAGTTTCGTGATGAGCCGACAGAAACTTGGTTCCGTGAGCATTTCCTGGCCGACCGAGACGGCCACGGGCGGCTTGCCGACGCACTCGGGCTGCTTGCAGGGACGGACCCATACGCTGCGCTCGCTCTTCCCGGCCTGCTGCTTGGCTCCGGGCGCGGCGCCGACCTCCGAAAGCTCGCGCTGGAGGCTCCGCCGTTCGGTGGCACAGATGCGGTTGCCCGACGCGAGATTGCCCACGCACGCGCGCGAGCCGCTTTGCGTGCCGCGGTCGCAGAGCGTGACTGGCCTGCGACGGCCATGCTGCTCCTGCGCGCGGCAGAGGACGCAGCCAACCGAGAGCGGCAGGCGGTCTTCCTAGCCGCGAATGTGGACCTCGTCTCCGCGCTGGCGGGCGACGATCTCGTGGCCGATTTTGTCTTTCGTGGAGCAGGGAGCGGATGGCGCGGGGCGGGCCACGCCCATGCCGCTGCCATGCTTGCGGCCCTACCGGCCCGCCACGCGGAGGCCATCAGTTTTCTCCGCGCAGCGCAGGCGTGGCTCGACGAGTGGTCGCGCGAGGCACGAGCCGGGGACCGTCGGCGCGTCGAGAAGCCGACCGATGACGCCGTCGCCTCCATTGTCCTCGCCGTGCTGGAGATCGCTGGGCCGGACGAGGCTGCCCGCGACCTCGCCCGTTGGCGCCCCGCTGCCTTTCGCCTAAGGCTTGCGCGTTTCGTTGCTGACCGTCTAGCCGCTGCCGGGCGCTACGCCGCCGTTGAAGGCCTGCTCGCCTCGCCAGGAGCCTGTGAGGAGATGCGCGTTGCCTGCGCCGCCGCCTTGGCCGGAGCTGGAAGGCGGGTGAACGAGGCTGCGGCGCAAGTTAGCCTCTCGGCGGCGTTGGCTGTCGCGGAGGGCGATTCCTTCACAGCAGACGCGCTGAAGGCGCGCGCAGCGCGCGTCGCGGCCGTGGAACTTGCTGTGCGATCGGGCCTGCCGCGCGAGGGTCTTGCCGCTGCGGCCAGCGCACTCCTGCCACCCCGGCCGGAGCGGGCTACGGCGGCCTGGGATCCGGAGAGGCTGGCCTGCGACCTCCGGGCGTTAACCCTCGGGGCTGCGCTCGAAGGTCGCGAACCGGATGCGGAGCGGCTGTTGCCCGAGCTTTCCGCTCTGCCGGGCGGAGCGGGACCGGCGAGGCGCGAAGCCCATGACCGGCGCGAGGCCGAGGACCGGATCGCGGCGCTCCTACCACTCTTTACTGTCCGTGCCACCTTGGTCGCCGGCGCAGATACCGGCTCCGCCGCGGCCCGGCAGGTCGCCGAGGCTGCGGGCAACGCCGCAGCGCGGCTGCGGCGCATGGGCCGGACCTGGGACCGGCACCGGTTTGTCGAGGTTGCGCTGGAGGCCACAGTGGACGGCCTCGCGCTGGCCGGGGCGGGGGCGGAGGAAGTCAGGCGGACGGTAACGTCGCTGGGCGAGGCGGCGACACCCTCCGCGGGCGCCCTCGCCGCCGCAGTGCAGCGGCTGGCCGCCGCTGACATGGAGGACGCGGTGTTCGACGTCCTCGGCCTGGCGCGCGAGGCGGCGCGGGACGGCAACGGTGCGACCGAGGCCGCCGACGTCCTGGCCTCGCTCGCCCGCTGCCTTCTGCCCCTGTCACTCAGCGACACAGAGGCAGTATTCCGCGAGGCCAATGAGGCCGTGGCCGCCCTTGGCGAGGAGTTCTACGCCCGGACGGACGCGCTGCTCACGGTAGCGCGCCGCGCCGCACGGGGCGGACCGGCGGACCAGCAGGACGCGCAGCGCCTCGCGCGGGCAGCCGAGTTCCTCCATCGCCACAACGACCACAAATTTCCCTGGGAAGATGTCGCGGCGGCGCTGGCCAGCCTGTCTCTACCGCAGGCCATCGCTGCCGCCTCCCGATGGGACGACCGCGACGTCGTCCGGCTCGCGCGGACCCTCCCCGCCTTGGCGGGGCCGGCGCTTGCCGGGGGGAGGCTGGACCCGCGCCTTCTCGGGGTGCTCCACGCGATAACCGACGACTGGAATGCCGAGAAGGTTTTCGCCCCTGCGCTACGCCGCGTGCCCCCCGTGGTACGCAAGGAGATTCTTCGGCTGCTCGCGGACGACCTGGAGCGCACCCCAGGAGGCGAGGGCTCGCTGGCCCCGCTCCGCGAAGCTGCGCGGGAGTTCCGGCTGGAGGGGATGCTGCCACCGCCGACGCTGTCAGCTGGACCGGCGCCGGAGCCGATGCCCCAGCGGCGCTCCCCGCGTGAAGGTACGGGCAGCGGCCCGTCCGATGCCGGCCGCCGTGCCGCCGCAGAGACCGGTGATCCCCTCGCGCGCCCGGGGGTAGAGGCGATCCTCGCCGCGGCGCGGCAGTTGGGCCCGGGCGAGGAGGAGGCGGTGCTGGCGGTGGTCCGGGCGGGCCTCGCCGGCGGCGACGTTCCAACCCACCTGCGCGCTGTCGCCGCCGCTGAAAGCCTTGGCCTCTACCCGCTTGCCCGTGTCCTGCGGGCGGCGCAGGAGGAGCGGGGCGGACGACCCGCAGTCACAGAGGCGGTCCGCTCGGTGGCGCGCGGGATGCCGGCTGGCCGGCCTTTGGACTTCGCCCGGTCGCTCTGGCTGCTTGACGAATTCGCGCCGCTCGCCGATGCGCAGCCTGCCAACCTACTCCCGGATGTGCTGGACGGGTTGGCGACTGGCCCCGATCGTGTGGACGCGGACACGCTTTTCCGTCTCGCCGCCTACGTCGTCCGCCAGCTCGTCACGCCGGCGGAGGCGACCGACGTCATGCGCTTCGCCCTGTCTCGGGTCGAGGCCCTCATGGAGGATGGTTTCGGCGAGGGCGCCTGGCGGCAGTCCCTGGCTGCACCGGAAGATCTGGATCGGCTCGTGGCCGGACTGCTCTACGCTCGCCTCGGCGACCCGCGTGGCGCAGAGCGCTGGCGGGCGGCCCACGCCGTCAGACGCGCAGCGGCGCTAGGTGTGGACAGTGTGTTGAGCGCGCTGGGCGACCTCCTCGCCACGGATCCGCCCGGTACTCCTTTTCGGTCGGAGGCCCTTGTCTTCTATCGTCTCCACGCGCGCCTTTTCCTCCTCGTCGCGCTGGCCCGCGTCGCCCTAGAGCGCCCACAGGCCATATCGTGCCTTGCACCGATGCTCGCCGAGATCGCCTTACTGCCTGTTTGAGAATGCTGGTGGTGAGGTGTTTGGGCGTCCCTGCGTGGCCAGATGGGCTGGATGTGGACCAAGGAACACCGTGCCCGGCAGGCAGCGTTTGAGCGGCGGCGCTACCCGACAGATCTGACTGACGAGGAATGGCAGGTCATTCGTCCTCTGCTGCCGCCCAGCAGCGCCCGCGGCAGGCGGGTTGGCGTCGACCTGCGCGAGGTGCTGAACGCGATCCGCTACCTGGCGCGGACAGGATGCGGATGGCGCATGCTGCCGGTCCATTTCGGGCCATGGCAGACGATCTACTGGTGGTTTCGACGGC
>NZ_PDOA01000023.1 GCF_003116135.1 Teichococcus aestuarii
TCCCTCAGGACAGCGGCAGCATCGGCGATCGGGGCGGCCAGCCGCTCCCCTCCAGGAACTCAGCCGGTCAGGTCACCTGGGGAATTTTCCGTCGGCACCTCTGGGGAGTATTCACCCGGCGTCTACAAAAGCCGCTGTCTCCGACGACGATGATCTCTCGCCCCCGCAGCCATCGGCGGGCCTGCACCACCAGCTGGCGGGCCCAGCCGGTGAGCTTCTTGTGCCGGAGGCCGCGCACCCGGCAGTACCGCTCCGAGGGCGCCAGGGCAGTGAGGAAAGGCAACGCCCAGATCCGCCCAGCCCAGGGAACAGGGGCCAGTAGCATCAAGCTGATCCAGCGTAGGCCGGAAGCCTTCACGAAATGCCCGTGAGAGGAGCGCACCGGGTCACGGTAGATGCCTTTGGCAGCGATCCGCTTGCCGCGGCGGCGCTCGATGGTGTCGTCGATGCCCAGCACCACCGGCCCGCTCGGCGCGAAGGCTTCGATCAGGTGCCCCAGCAGGAGGCGCAACGCCGCCCGGGAGTTCCAGGCCGCCCGGCTGAGCACCCGGTGGTAGTTCACGAAGCGCCTCTCCCGTGCGAGCCCGGTGACGCGGAGCAGGCTTGTCACCGTGCGCTTGCCCGGCGCCAGAATGGCCCCGATCAACAGCACCTTGGCGTGGCGCCAACTCCGCTGGAAAAGGAACGGCGCAAAGCTCAGGATCACCGCGGCGAAGCGGGTCGGCAGGCAAAGCATGGTGACGTCTCTTGGCGGGGACGCATCATCCTAGCCGGTCAGCCCGCTCCGCCACCTCGGATCCGGCCCAGATGGCCAAAGTCGAGGTAAGGCCCCCTTTCAAAAGCCAATGCGCCGTCAGACGCATTCCGTTTGGCGGCGCGTAACGCCGTCTTTGTGGCGCTGCTTTACGTTATCCACACCCTGTGGATCTGTTCTTTAAGTTCTAATACTATAGTTTCTTAATTTCAGGGGACGATTTCAGAAACGGAATCAAAGGCTTGCAGCGCCTATCGTAAGAAATTGGGGGCGCATCGTAAGCGATTGGGGGCCTGTATCGTAAGCGATTGGGGGGCTATCATAAGAAATCGGGGGGGGCTGGCATGGTAGTTATCCACAACGCACTGGAGTCATGGAAAGAAGCGCCTTTTCCCTTGCAAACGGCCCTAGCGGGCTATCGTAAGAAATTGGGGGCGCGTGCGCGGCTTACGTAAGAAGGATATTGCCCCGCCTTACGTTATGAGTTAGGCATGAAGGCATGGGGAAGACCCTTGCACAGCGCTACAACTCCGATGGCATCGTCAAAGCCGGGGAGATGATCGAGGTAAAAAATACCTCGGCCCTGACCCTGCACGACCGGCGCGTGCTCAACCTGCTCATCCGCCACGCCGCCGATAAGATCGCCGATGACCGCGAGCACGTCATTCCGATGCGAGAGCTGCGCAGCTCACATAAGGGCGGCGAGCGCGTGCGTGACAGTATTGAGCGGCTGATGACCACTCTGGTGCTGGTGCCGACCAAAGACAGCAAGGGTCGCAAGGCGACGCGGCGCACGACGCTGCTGGCGGATACCACCACGACGGATGACGAAGAAAATCCGCAAGGCGAAGTGCGCTACTCATTTTCTCCTACGATGCGCGACATTCTGCGCCGTTCCGAGTATTGGGGACGCATCAAGCCCTACGTGATGTTTGCCTTCTCCACCAAGTATGCGCTGGCGCTCTACGAGGCCCTTTGCCTGCGCCGCAACCTGGCGCGCAGCGAGCAGGATTTCTCGATCGGGGAGTTCCGCGAGATGCTGGGCGTCGCGCCGGACAAGCTGAAGGCGTTTCCCCAGCTCAAGCAATCGGCGCTCGCCCCTGCCATCGGCGAGATCAACACCCTCTCGGACTTCAATGTGGAGGTCGAGCCGTTGCGCGAAGGCGGCCAGCAGCGCGGCACCCTGACTGGCTTTCGGGTGCGCTGGGAGAGCAAGGAGCCGGAAGCGTGGAATGAGGTGCTGACCGAGCTGATGCGCCCCAAGGTCGGCCGCAAGGCGCGCCTGCGTGGGACGGTTGAGAGCGTGGCGGGCGTGCTCGCTCTTGTCTAATCCATTGAAAAAAGCCACCTACGCTCCCCCATTTCCTTACGTTGGAGCCAATTCTTAGCCTCCAGATTTGGATTACCAGGTAATTTTTATTATCGGGTTATTTCATTTACCCGATTTATGGGTGAGGTAGAGCGCCCATGCTTCCTCGATGAGGATGCCCTGCGTCACGCCGCGCCGGGTCGCCTCGGCGGCAATCTCGTCGGCAATGTGTGGCAGCACCTTCGCATGCACCTGGCCGGTGCGCGGGCTGGGCGGGCGGCCGCGCCTGGCCGTGGCATCGCGGGCGACAAAGCCGTGCTGCTCCCCTGCCCTGTCCACGGACTGGATGGCGGCGGGCGACGTATCCTTGGGCCTGCTCTTGAGCTGCTTGATGTCGACGGCGAAGGGTTTGGGCTGATCGCTCATTGGGCAGCCTCCGTCAGGCGCTGGTAGATGGCTTGCGCGAAGGCCGAGGCGTTCTTGATGGCCTCCTCCATACGTCCCTGCGCGGGCATGGAGCGCAGGTCACCGCCGAACTCGAACAGGGCGGAGAATGCAGCGCGCTCCATGAGGGCGGGCTGCACGATGTCCACCCCCTGCCCGCCCAGCGAGGCCTCGATGCCCCGGTGCTGCTTGGACTCGATGCCTCGGGTCATGGTGAACACCACCGCATGGCGGATGGAGCGGCCCAGCGCCTCCTCCTCCTCGCCGATCAGCGCCAGCGTGCGCGCGCCAATAGTGGCATCCAGCGTGGTAGCCCGCATAGGGGTCAGCACCAGGTCGGCCTGACTGATGGCGCGCGAGACCAGTCGGGAAGCGACGCCTTCCAGGTCCACAATGACGATGCCGCCGTCCGCGTCGTGCTTCTGGATGGCTTTCACGATGTCGGATTCCGTGACGTCCGCCAGCAGCGTCATGCGGGGTGGCAGCGCCCGACGCTCACCCCACAGGCTCAGCGAACGGTTGGGGTCGCAGTCGAGCATGGTCACCTGCGCGCCCGCATGGGCTAGTTCCGTGCCCAGCAGTACGGCACTGGTGGATTTGCCTGAGCCCCCCTTGGGCGAGGCGATGACGACAACCGGCATGGGTCCCCTTTCCTCGATAATCCAACACACCGGGTATGTTTGATTATCCGGTAAATTCTTTTACCATGTATTCACTAAAACCAGGTAATTTTAGTTATCCGGTAATCGTGGGTGAGGGCAAGAGTCTGGTGTCCGGGCGACACGCCTGTACGGCCGAACGCCACCACGAATGGCCTTTCGGCCACAGCGCCAAGCAGGCGAAATTGGAGGCCGGTGCTCAACGAACGCTGGAGTGAAGCTGCGCGAACTCCTAGAATCCGCAACGATGCGGCGCTACCCGGTTCGCTCATGCAGAGGGGAATGATATGCGCGTACTCTGCGCACAAAAAATTACCCCGGGCGCATGCTTTCGCAGAGGCGACACCGGGGTGTACAAAATCAACATAGCTAAAGTGGGCTGATTTTGCAAGAGCACATAAATTCGAGCGCAGAAAATCAGGATGACGAACACGCTGCGCTGAAAGGCGTGCTCTCCACAGAACGCCTCGCAACCTACGTAGGTTGGGCCGGGGGGGACAAAGCGCGGGCGTTGGAACTGTACGCGCTGAATACGGCGCTCTCCGAAGCCCTCTACACGCCCTTGCAGATGTTGGAAGTGGCGCTGCGCAATCGCTTCCACACCACCCTTAGCGCCGCATACGGTCTGTTCTGGTTTGACGCGCCCGACTTCCTGAAGGTGGGGCATCAGGTCGAGCAGGTGCAGAAGGCCAAGGAACTGCTGACGGAGCAGGGCAAACCCCTAGAGCCGGGCCGCATCGTGGCCGCGCTGACCTTCGGCTTTTGGACAGCGCTGCTGAACACCGTGTACGAGGATCTGTGGCGCTCAACGCTGCACCAGGCCATGCAGCCGGACGCGCGTGACGAGAAGGGCAGGGGGCTGAGCCGCAAAAGCCTGACCCGCCCCCTCACACCGCTGCGCGAGTTGCGCAACCGGGTCGCGCACCACGAGCCGATCCTGGAATGGAACCTGCCCAAACACCACGCCAACATCGTGCGGATTACCGGCTGGCTCTCTCCAGCCGCCAAGGCATGGACGCACGCGCGCAGCCGGTTTCTGTCGGTATATCCAGCGCAACCCATCGCGCTGGCAAAGCAGGACGCTCAAGGATGCCCATGAACTTTACGCAGTACGATTTAGGGTACGTCCAAGCTGGCAGCGTGGTGGAAGTCACCCTGCAAGGCAATCAGACCAACGTGCGCCTGATGGATAGCTCCAACTTCTCCGCCTATCGGTCTGGCCGCCAGCATCGCTTCATCGGGGGTCGTGCCCAGCGCTCGCCAGTGCGCCTTGAGGTGCCTCACACGGGCACATGGCATGTTGCCGTCGATATGCAGGGGCTAGCCGGCAGCGTACGGTCCGGCATCCGCGTGATACCAGCTGCCGCGCTGCGCCCGCTTCCGGCAATCAACGAAGCTTCGCTGCGCAGCATTCCCAGCCTCGTGCGGGACGCAGAACAGGACTTGGCCCCGACCCCCGAAGCGCCGGATGGGCGCACGTTTGATGTGTTCATCTCGCACGCCTCGGAAGACAAGTACGAAGTCGTCCGGCCGCTGGCTACCGCGCTCGCCAGCGCCGGGCTGAGCGTCTGGTACGACGAGTTCGAGCTGCGGATTGGCGATAGCCTGCGACGGAAAATCGACCGGGGCCTAGCCAGCAGCCGCTTTGGGGTGGTCGTACTCTCCAACACCTTTTTCGGGCGGGGCTGGCCGGAATATGAGCTGGATGGACTGGTGACGCGCGCTGTCTCCGGCGATCAGATTCTACTGCCCATCTGGCACAACGTGACCAAGAAGGAAGTGATTGGCTACTCGCCGTCCCTGGCCGACCGGCTGGCGCGCAGCACGGCCACGCACACCGTGGAGGAGATTGCGGCCGAGATCATTGACGTCATCCGCAATCCTGTCCCGGCCCAGTAGCCCCGCTACCGCCAAGGCGCGCTTTCACGCGTGTGGCGTGGTGCACATGCAGGGCGGCCACCGCAGGCTTTCCGCTCGCCCACATGGCCGCCAGCGCGCAGCTGCGGGCAGGCGCAGGAGCATTGAAGATGCGCTGATTGGGGCACTCGCGCGGTGGGCTAAAGATCGGCACGCTAATGAGGGATTACCGGCGGCGACGATCTTGGTGTGAGGGCGTAGCCAGTAACCGAGGGTCAGCGCTTCATGTGTGTTGAAGAAGGTCTCGAACGAAAAGATCTGCGGCTCGCCGTTGTGATCCGAAAGCACAATATCCGCCTGCCCTAGGCTGCCTCCGGCCTGCGCGCCACAGTAGGAGGCGATCACCGCAAAGAGATCGGTTTCCTTGAATCGACCGAAGCGTTCCCGGAATGGCGGCGACTCAATGCAGTAGCGGCAGGGTGCGGCCGGGTCGAAATCAGCCTTGCGCCGTGTAGGGTGCGGATGTCCGGTCACAAGCGCGACCATCGGACGGTCGCCGTGACCGTGCTCGGCGAGCCGCCAAAGCGTCGAGGTCACCGTATTGCCGAAACGTTTGCTGAGCCCTCGCACCAAGTCGAGACTGGGCGTCGACGCCATCGCTTCCTGCCGGAAACGGTTGGCAAGAAAGAGCAGCTGCCCCGCAGCGTAGTTTGCTTCCGCTTCCATGATCTCATGGCAAGCAGGTGTCAGCGTCTGTTCAGTGTCGCCGAACATCATACCAGCATGCCAGGGAATGACGTCGTGGCCGATCTCGTGCGCCTCGTTCCACCGATGCTTTAGCGGCGGAAGGTTCTGATCGATCAAAATGCGCTTCTGGTCAGGCAAGTAAAGCGCCTTTAGGCTGAGGCTGCGCACGGCATCCGCCAGCAGGGTCGGTCGGAGCAGAACCTGCTGGCCCGCAACCTTCATCTTCGAAAAGACGTCGCGCAACATGCTCTGGTCCGTCGTGCTATAATAGCCGCGGTCGAGCTTCAGTAGGTCGCGCACCATGCGCAAATCGATTGGCGGCTCAGGATCGCCAAGGCCCTTGAGAAGCTTGGCGACCTGTCCGTCGATATCGGCAATCGTGCGAGGACCTAGATTGACGTTCCTCACTTCACCCGCTTCGGCTCTTGCTCGCTCAGGACGGCGACGAACGCCTCAAGAGCCGAGCTTTCCTCCGACGTCAGCTTCTGCACGGATTCCGAACGCGCCGCGAACCGGACTGCTTCCTGCCGCAGCCCGGCGTCGTTCGCCGCCGTCAGGCCAGCCAATTGCATAAGGCGCATTTGCGACACTTCGAAGGTCTGGGCAAGCCGATATACCGTGCGCGGCTCAGGCCTATGATGAACGTCGTCCTCAATCACGAGCAGCTCACTGGCGTCGACTTCCGCCGCATCTGCTAGCTGCTCCATCGATAAGCCTCGTCTGCGGCGCATCAGGTTCACGAATTTGCCGAAGGCGATCCGACTGTCCTCGGCCGGCGCGGTCGCGGCACGTTCCTCTGGAGCCGGGTCGAACGCCAGCAAGCCGGCTCCAATGACCGCATCACCCTCGCGACGCGCCCGGTTCAGCCACCAGTCCTTGCTCCGTTCCAGTTTCATCGTCCTCACTCCTTCTCGAGGAACGCCTGGGCGCGCGCGGCGGTCATCTCGAAATATCTTAAGTTCTGGTAGGCCGCGTCCTGCCCGAGGTCGGTCATGCCGATCTTGGCGTAGAAGGCATCAGCTTGGGGCAACGAGTGTAGCCCAATACGACCTTTAAACCCTTCCTCATCGCTCAAGGCGACGGCGGCAGTGAGCAGCGCCGAGCCGACGCCCCGCAGCCGCGTCGGACGTCCGAGTTCCGGGCGGTTCCACGGCGCCACCTCAACATAGTCGAGATAAACGAGCGGCTTGCCCGCCTGGCTGGGCTCGCGGGCCGCCTTGGTCAGGTCAACCTGAGACAGCCCCTGAGTCACGCCTTGGGCCACGACGCTGAACCCGCGAAAGGCCAGCAGCCCCTGCACGCGCGCCGTCTTCTTGCCCCAGTCCCAGTGCCAGCTCTGCGGCCACTGATCGACCGGCACGCCACGGCGTGCCAAGTCCTGCAGCACCGCCAGAAGCGCTGGCTGCCATTCTTTTTGCCAATCATCGAGCTGCGCCTGCTCAATCGCATCGCGAAGCTCGCCTTCAACGCCCTCACCGGTCGCAACATCGAGAAGATGAATGACCGAAATCTCGGTCATCATAGGAACATCAGCTCCGCCTTTTCTTTCGTGGCGTCGTTCTCGAACAAGAGCTTGTCGCCCTTTTCGACCCGAGCCTCGATCGTCTGGTAAAGCCGCAACGCTTGCCGAAGCACGGCGGTCTTAGTGATGTCCTTACGCACCGACAGATCGTCGAGCGCACGCATCTCGGCATCGGTGAGGTTCAGCGTCATCGTCCGCTTCGCCGTCATCTGATCCTCCGTCGTTCGCCTACATAGAGATTTGGTGGAAGTAAGTCAAGGCCCCGTAGCCATTTATACACCCCTTGAATGGCCATTTTATAGCTATTAAATCTTTAACGTAGTGATTCGGAACTCACCTAGGGTTCGGCACGGACGGGAGATCTGACCATGGGGCGGCAGCATGTCGGCCACAGCGAGATTGCCGCCTTCGCGCAGGAGAGGGTGAACCTGCCAAAGGATAAGGCGGACGAATATCGAGCGCAGGCGCGTCGCTTGCGGGAGAAGCTGGAAGGCTATCTCGACGAGCATCCGACCTTTACCCTGAAGAAGATGATGCTTTCGGGCAGCCTTGCCAAAGGCACCGCGCTCCGGTCCCTCAACGATATCGATGTGGCCTGCTATGTCAGCGGCGCCGACGCGCCCGCCGACATCCGCGCGCTCCTCGACTATGTTGCCGAACGCCTACGCAAAGCGTTTCCGAACTTCAGCCCCGACCAGGTCCAGCCGCAAACCTACTCAGTTACGGTCTCCTTCCGTGGCAGCGGCCTCGACGTCGATGTCGTCCCCATTCTCTACGATGGCGATCAGAACTGGTACGGCAACTTGGTTAGCCAGGACGACGGCTCGTTCCTAAAGACGAGCATCCCGCTCCATCTCGAGTTCGCTTCCAAGCGCAAGCGCTGCCAGGAGAAGCACTTCGCCCAAGTCGTGCGTCTCGCCAAGTTTTGGGCGCGGCGGATGAAGCAGGAGCGCGACGGCTTTCGCTTCAAGTCGTTCATGATCGAGATGGTGCTGGCCAAGCTCTGCGACGACGGTCTGGACTTTTCCGACTATCCCGAAGCGCTCCAGCACTTCTTCACCTACATCGCCCGTAGCGACTTCCGTGAGCGGATCGTGTTCACAGACTACTATGCCGCTTCGACCGTGCCGTCTTTGTCGGACATGGTGCAGATCATCGATCCGGTGAACGCCGCCAACAACGTTGCCCGCCTCTACACGGCAGCCAACGCCGACGGCATCGTCGATGCGGCGCTCGACGCCGGCGACGCCATCGACTCCGCCCTCGCGGCGCCCACTAAACAGCTGACCGTCGCCTACTGGCAAAAGGTTTTCGGCTCCTCCTTCCAACCGTGAGGCGATCCCATGGCCGCCAGCTATTCCTACACCGAGTCTACGGCCTTCACCGTCACCCATGCCCGGCACATGGCGGCGAAGGTCGCCACCGACCTGAAGCGCATGCAGCGCCTTTACGGCTCGCCATCGGATGCGCGCATCGCGCAGTTCGAAGCTGAAGCGGTCGAGCTGATCAAGGCGGGCTATTTCGGCACCGTCACCTACGGCTTCCAGCGGGATGGTAACTGGATCGAGCCGACGTTGCGGTACACGGCGCGCGACCTCGCCGGCATGTCAGCGAACGACGATGACCCTGGTCGCGTCCGCCCGGGTGCCAACGTGTCCGGCGCCATTTTCAGGAGCTATCTGACCTACAGTGCCGCCTGGAGGCAGCTGACCTCGGCGCAACAGACCGCCTTCGAGGCCACGCTGCCGCTCTCGCGCAATGGCAGCCCTGAGCCCGGCCTCGCCGGCTACCTGGCCACCGATAAGACCTACTCCTCGGGCGGGCGGGCGCTCGACCGCGCCACACTTCGGAGCTTCTAGATGACCACCCAGCCTGCTCTCGATGACCTCTTTGAGCGCCGTATTACCTATCCTGATATCGAAACGCAGGCGCGTCTTGCGCGCCTCATCGGCTTGGACGAGCAAAAATCCCGGCTGACCAAAATTTTGGCGCTGTTGGTAAACCCTGCCGGGTTGGAAGACTGGGCGCGCCACCACCATCCGGGTGCGCAAGCCTTACTCGACACGGTGCTACGCCGGCCGCCGCTAGTCATCCTTGCTGGGGACGTGGGATCCGGCAAGACCGAACTTGCCGAAACCATCGGGGACGCGGTCGCCCGGCAAGAGCGGATTGACATCACGCTCTTGCCGCTCAGTCTATCAACGCGCGGTCAGGGCCGGGTCGGAGAAATGACCCAGCTTTTATCGGCTGCCTTCGACTACACCATTGCCGAGGCAAACCGACTCAAATCCGTATCAGGCAAGGCGCGAGGGGCGGTTATTCTGCTTGTCGACGAGGCCGACGCGCTCGCCCAGTCCCGCGAAGCCACACAGATGCACCATGAGGACCGCGCCGGCGTCAACGCATTCATCCGCGGGATAGACCGCATCGCAAACGGCAAGCTCCCTGCGGCCGTGATCATGTGTACCAATCGGCTGAGTTCGCTCGACCCCGCAGTGCGGCGACGGGCTGCCGAGGTGCTGAGCTTTGCCCGCCCGAGCGACGATCAGCGCCGCTTCATCTTGACCAGCCGGCTGGAGTCGATGGGTATTGGACGTGTCCATATCGACCAGCTTGTCGCTGCGACTGGCGCGGAGCGGGGAAAGCGCGATTACGGGTTCACCTTCTCGGACATGACGCAAAGGCTGCTGCCATCCATTGTCCTCGACGCCTATCCTTCGCGCGCCGTTGAGGGCGCTCGGGCCGTCGAGGTTGCACGCACCATTGCGCCGACGCCACCCTTCCGGGATGGGGCGCCGGCGTGAGGCACGCATCATGACCCAGGCCGTCACCGTACGCCGCGATGGCGATACCTTCCAGGCTAGGTTGTTCTGGTGGCACGCCGCCCGACTGCTTGATCCGCAGAGCCCGATCGTTCGCGTAGGCTTCGAGATGGGGCCTAAGAGCTTTGACGACATCTGGATCGAGTACGATCCTGCCCGTAGCGCAGCTGACCAGTACGGCGAGCCACTACGCCGCGAACACATTCAGTGTAAATGGCATGTCAGTCCCGATAGCTACGGCTACGCTCATCTCATCGATCCGGAGTTTGTCAACGCCAACGCTCGCTCGCTGCTGCAGCGAGCCCGAGAGGCCCAGCTGAACTATGCGCCGACCGGTGACGGAGTTCGCTTCAAGCTGCTGACCAACTGGTCGCTCGACCGCGCCGATCCTCTTCGTGAGATGATCGGCAACCGATCGGGGGCAATGCGCCTCAATAGGCTGTACGGCTCGAGTACCGACAACAGCCGGGCTGGTGCGGTTCGGAAAGCTTGGCGCGATCATCTGGCCATTGATGAGAATGAGCTTCGGCTCCTCGCACGAACTCTAGCTTTTGGCCAAGCCACAGATACACTCGATGGGCTCCGGGAGTATCTTGATGCCGTTTTTGGCTTGGTCGGATTACGCCGCATTCCAGCTAACGAGAGTGCTTTTCCCTATGACGACGCGATATTCCAGTGGATGGCGCAGGGTGACCTGCCCCCTTAAAAGTGGACCGCCGCTGATGTGAGATTGGCGGGACGCGGAGAGGAGGAGGTTGAGATGGCGAGGAAGCAGCACAAACCGGAGGAGATCGTGGCCAAACTGCGCCAGGTCGAAGTGTTGGTGGCGCAAGGCAAGACGGTGGCCGAGGGGGCCCGGGTCATTGGGGTGACGGAGGCGACCTACTACCGCTGGCGGTCGGAATACGGTGGCCTGAAGCTGGACCAGGTAAAGCGGCTGAAGCAGTTGGAGCAGGAGAATGGCCGCCTGCGCAAGGCCGTGGCGGATCTGACGCTGGAGAAGCTGGTGCTGAAGGAAGCCGCGTCGGGAAACTTCTGAGCGCCGCGCGTCGCCGGGCGGCGGTGGAGCATGTCAGGGCGTCACTGGGCGTCTCGGAGCGCTTCGCCTGCCGTGTGCTGGGGCAGCATCGCGCGACGCAGCGGCAGGCACCAGCCCCTCCGGACGACGAAGCGGCGCTGACGGCGGCGATCATTGGCCTGGCCCGGCAATACGGCCGATACGGCTACCGCCGGATCACGGCCTTGCTCCGGGCCGAAGGCTGGCACTGCAACCACAAGCGGGTGGAGCGGATCTGACGCCGCGAGGGGCTGAAGGTGCCTGCCCGACAGCCCAAACGTGGAAGGCTGTGGCTGAACGACGGCTCCTGCGTGCGGCTGCGCCCCGAACGGCCGGACCATGTCTGGGCCTACGACTTCGTGGAGGACCGGACGCGCGACGGACGCAAGCTCCGCATGCTGAACGTGGTGGACGAGTTCACCCGTGAATGCCTGGCGATCCGGGTGGCGCGGAAGCTGAGCTCCCTCGATGTCATCGACGTGCTGACGGAGCTGTTCATCGCCCGGGGCACGCCCGCGCATATCCGCTCCGACAATGGCCCTGAGTTCGTGGCCAAGGCGGTGCAGGGCTGGATCCGCGGCGTTGGCGCGAAGACCGCCTTCATCGAGCCCGGCAGCCCCTGGGAGAACGGCTATGTGGAGAGCTTCAACGGCAAGCTGCGCGATGAACTGCTTGACGGCGAGGTGTTCAACACACTGGCCGAAGCCAGGGTGCTGATCGAGCAGTGGCGGGTCCACTACAACACGGCCCGCCCCCATTCCTCGCTTGGCTATAGGCCACCAGCACCGGAGGTGATCATGCCGGAAAGAGGCGGACCAATGCCCCACCCCGGTTCCAACGGCTCATCGCCGCCGCCTCTGACCATGCTCCACTAAAATCTTGTCCGGACCAGTTAACGGGGGCTGGTCACAGGGTCGGCCGGCGCCTGCCGTCCGCCGGCGGCTCCGTGTCCCAGCCCAGGAAGGGACGTCCCGCCGCGCCGGGCGCCGTTGCCTCGTAGATGGACACCCCGGCGATGGCCGCCGGGTCGAGGCGGCTGCTGGCGCTCGCGGCGGGCGCCGCGCCGTAGCCGGTGATCTCCGACACCAGGACGCGGCCGAACTTGGCACCGTGGCCGCCGCGCAGGCCCTGGCTGTGCCAGGCGCCGAGCACCAGCATGTGCGGCAGCAGCAGCGCGCCGGTAGCCGTGCCCACCCGCGCCTCGGTCAGGCGGCGGCCCAGCACCGTCTCGGTGAAGGGCTGGCCGTCCAGCAGGCTGTCGCGCAGCAGGGCGTCATAGCCGCGGTGCGGCGCGGTCAGCGCGCCGATCGTGCCGAGGTGCCGGGTTGCCTCGGCCTCGGTGAAGTCCACCGCGATGTCGGGCACCGGGGCGCCGAGGAGGGCCGCGGCGGCGAGCGCCGCCTCCAGCGCGTTGGCCTCGGCGGCCACCGAGTTCAGGGTGACGCAGACGCTCTCCCGGCCCTCCGGGTCGCGGCCGGGGAAGTAGGCGTTCTGGGTCGCCTGGCACCAGCGCTGGATCTCGGCCGGCGCGGCGCTGGCCTCCACCTTGCCGTACAGCGCCGGCGCCACCAGGCCGTCGGCCACCAGACGGCGGCTGTCGGGGGAGAGGCGGATCAGGCTGCCGTGGCGGACCACCGCGCGCAGCCCGTCCAGGGTCATCGCAGAACCCGCAGAACCAGGCCGCCGCGCCATCCACCGCTCCCTCCGGGGCGGGATCAGCCGCCGTGCTCGGCGCCGGCCAGCACCCCCTCAGGACGAAGGAGGCCAGCCCGGCGCTTTGTCGAGAATACTCCGTGGGAAAATACTCGGCAACGGCGGCTCCTGCCGGGCGTGGACATCCGAGAGATCCTCGCCGCCAATCTGCGCCAGCATCGACACGCCGCCGGGCTGTCGCAGGAGGAGCTCGCGCACCGCGCGAAGATCGACCGCACCTACATCAGCTCGATCGAGCGCTGCGTCTACGCCGCCAGCATCGACGTGGTGGACCGGCTGGCGCGGGAACTCGGGGTGGAGGCGGCGGAGCTGCTGCGGCGGCCGGGCAAGGCAGTCCGGCAGGGGAGCGCCGGCTAGCCGGAGCGGGTGCCCGCGAGAGGCGCTCGGTGCATGCGGGTCCGAAGCCCTGCCGATGCTATGATGGCCCCATGGCCGAACCTGCTCCCTCCTCCTGCGCCTCGTTGACCCTCACCGCCGCGGAGCGGGACCTGATCCGGCGCGAACTCGGGGTGCGGTTCGGCAACCCGCCGCGCATCGCCGACGGCATTCATCTGCGGAGGTGGCGCGGCGGGCCGCAGGCCGGGCAGCCGAAGCTGCCGGCGGCGGTGCAGAGCCTGGTGGAGCGCGGCCTGCTGGTGGTTCAGTCAGGAACAGGGCCGTTCGCGCGGGCGTTCTTCACGGAGGCTGGTCTGAGTGCTCTACATCAATTGGCCGGGGAGCGCCGGGGCCTGGATCCGGTGCAGTACGCGCATGTCCGGCAGGAACTGGGCCTGGAGGAAGCTGACGTCGAGGAACTGGGCACCATCATCGGGCCGACACCCTGATCCGGGATCTGGCTTGTCGCTCCCCGGCAAGATGCTTGACTGAGTTCGAGGCTGTGGCGGAGCCGGATATCAAACAGTCCCTCATCCTCCTCTGTGCTGTTTGGTCCCTTGTTGCGCCAAACGATGCAGCTCTGCTCCCCACGTTCCAACATCCGCTGAGATGTTGCCTTCTGTTCCAACCCGGCGCTGTCATAGCGGTATGCCCACCATGATTGCCTGATTGTCATTTTCATTCCGCTTGTGATGCGGGTCTAGTTAATTGTAGCCTTGGGTACAATCTGAACCCGCGGCTTAAGGCGCGTGGACACCATTCTGGCAGGCATCGTTCATGACGGTTCCCTTGACCCCCTCCGGCCCTGAAAGCCTGCCCGAGGTTCATCGCTCCGTCAGTGTGCCGAGCGCCGGAGGGTTTCTGCGCAAGCTGCTGGCCTTCATCGGGCCGGGCTATCTGGTCGCTGTCGGCTACATGGATCCCGGCAACTGGGCGACAGCGCTCGCCGGTGGTTCGGCCTTCGGGTACACGCTGCTCTCGATCGCCCTGCTCTCATCCCTGATGGCAATCCTCCTCCAGGCCCTGTGCGCCCGGGTCGGGATTGCGACGGGGCGCGACCTGGCGCAGCTGTGCCGCGAACGCTTCCCGACGCCGATCGCTTACCCGCTGTGGCTTCTGGCGGAACTCGCCATCTGCGCGACGGATCTCGCCGAACTCATCGGCACCGCCATCGCCCTGCAGCTGCTGTTTGGAATTCCGCTGATCCTCGGCGTAATGCTGACGGCACTCGACGCCTTCCTGATCCTGTGGCTGCAGAACAAAGGCATACGATGGCTGGAAGCGCTGATCTTCGGCTTCATAGCCCTGATCTTTGGTTGCTTCGCTATCCAGATTGCCCTGGCGGATCCTGACTGGGGCGCCGTGCTGCTGGGCTACATCCCGGCGACATCGATCGTCATGAACGAGACGCAGCTCTACATCGCGATGGGCATCCTGGGCGCCACCGTCATGCCGCACAACCTCTACCTGCATACGGCGCTTGTGCAGTCGCGGGACTATGCCAGGGATCTGAGCGGCAAGCGCGAAGCCATCCGCTTCTCGAGCATCGACAGCACGCTGGCGCTCAGCCTGGCCTTGCTGGTCAACTCGGCCATCCTGATCACCGCATCCGCCGTGTTCAACACGGCCGGGCAGACCGAGGTGGCGGAGATCCAGGAAGCCTACCGGCTGCTGTCTCCGCTGGTCGGAAGCGGAGCAGCGGCAACCCTGTTCGCGGTCGCGCTGCTTCTCTGCGGCATCAACGCCACGGTCACGGCGACCTTGTCCGGCCAGATCGTGATGGAAGGCTTTCTCCGGTTCCGTCTCCCACCGGTGCTGCGCCGTCTCATCACCCGCCTGGTGGCTATCGTGCCGGCCATCCTGGTCACCTGGCTCTACGGCACAAGCGGCACGGCGCAGCTCCTGATCCTGAGCCAGGTGATCCTGTCGCTCCAGTTGCCCTTCGCCGTGGTGCCACTGATGCTGTTCGCCGGCGACAGGCGGCGCCTCGGTCCCCTGGTGGCGCCGCGCTGGCAGCTGCTCCTCGGCTGGGCAAGCGCGGCGCTCATCATCCTGCTGAACGTGAAGGTGATCGTCGACTTCGTTCTTCGATAGCGCGGGCAACACGCACCGGCTGTCTGTTCCGGCACGCTCCTGACAAGGGAGCGCTCAGCGGGACGTGCTCAGTTCACTCAGGATCAGCTCGTAGAGCTGCCGCGGGCCGAAGGAGAGCAGCGGGCGCGTGTTCACGAAGAAGGTCGGCGTCTGCCTGACCTGCAAGGCCTGGAGGTCGGCCGTATCGGCCTGCAGCACCCGCTCGATCTGCGGCCGCCGTGCATCCTGCCGTGCCCGGGCGAGGTCCAGCCCCGCGATGCCGGCTATTCCCCAGGCGTGCTCCAGGTTGGGAGCGCCATGGACGGCCCATTCCGGCTGCCGCGCGAAGAGGGCGTCCAGCACCGGCTCGAAGCGGTTCTGGAGCCGGGCCGCTTCCAGGATGCGGACGGCCTCGTCCGAGCCCTCGTGAAAGGGCGCGTAGCGCAGCACCAGCCGCACATCCTCCGGATGACGGGCCAGGATCTGCCCCAGGATCGGATGGAAGGCGCGGCACGCCTCGCAGGACGGGTCGAAGAACTCTACCAGGGTGACGCGTGCCTCGGCCTTGCCGATGATCGGCGAATGCGGCCGGACGTAGATGTCGTCCTGCCCGGTGGTCGCCGGGCCTGCCACCTCCGCCCGCGGATACAGCCAGGCGGCCACGCTGAAGCCCGCGAGGGCCAGGGCGCCGGTGCCGATGGTGAGGGCGCGCCGGTTCATGCCTTGCGCCCTCCCCGGGCGACCGCGAGCAACAGGAGCAGGATGGCCGTGAAGGCCAGCAGCGAGAGCGCCGGCAGCGGCACCCAGCCGAGCAGGGTCATGCCCTCGCCGGAGCAGGACGGCCCGGAGGCGCTGCACGGCTGGATGGCCTCCGACACGACGCCGTAAAAGAGCAGCGTGTGCCATCCGGCGATGAGCCAGCCGATGGCGGCCACCGGCGCGGCGTAGCGCCACGCGGCCTCATCCGAGTGGTAGCAGGCTACCGCCAGCAGGATGGTGAGCGGGAACATGAAAGCGCGCTGGTGCCAGCACAGCGAGCAGGGCACCTGGCCCATCACCTCGCCGATGTACAGCGCGCTCAGGCTGGCAGCGAGCGCGACCACCCAGGCCGCGAAGAGCGCGGTCCAGCCTGCCGCGGCGGAGTTCGCCGCCGTGCCCGCCTTGCCCGCGCTCACGTCCGCGCCTTCGGGCAGGCATCCGCGAAGCGCCCAACGGGGATCTTGAGGTAGCAGTGGCCGTCCTCCTCGGCCTCCGGCATGCGGCCGCCGCGCAGGTTGACCTGCAACGCCTTCAGCATGAGGTCCGGCAAGGGCAGCTCCCGATCCCACTGGTCGCGGCGCCGCGCGAAGGCGTCCCCGTCCGCGCCATCGCTCAGCCAGGGATTGTTGCGCCGCTGCTGGGCCACACTGGACTCCCAGCGCGGTTCCCGCCCTCCGGGCGGGTAGTCATGCCCGGTGAACAGGCGCGTGTCGTCCGGCAGCGCCAGGATGCGCTGGATGCTCTCGTGCAGCGCCTGGCTGCCGCCCCCGGGAAAGTCTGCCCGTGCCGTGCCGACATCGGGCATGAAGAGCGTGTCGTGGATGAAGGCGGCATCGCCGGCCAGCACGGTGACCGAGGCCGCGGTGTGGCCGGGGCTGTCCATGATCGTCATGCTGATGCGGCCCAGCGGGAGGCTGTCACCGTCCTCCAGGAGCCTGTCCCAGTACCGGCCCCCGTCTTGCGACAGCGCGGGCGTGTTGTAGAGCGGTGCCCACAACGCCTGCACCCGCCGCACCTTGGCGCCCGTTCCCGTTCTGGCATTCAGCTTCGCGCCAAGATAGGCCACGGCGGAGAAGTGGTCGGCATGCGGATGCGTGTCGAGCACCCACTCCGTGCTCAGCCCTTCCGCCGCGATGAACGCGGCCATGTCGTCGGCGAAGCTGGTGTCCACCTGCCCGCTCGCGGCATCGAAGCCGAGCACGGGGTCGATCACCGCGCAGGACCGCGCTCCAGGATCGGAGACCACATAGGCGACGCTGCCGGAGGCGGCATCGTGGAAGGCCCGGACATCAGGGCGTGCCGCGGCGTTCATGGACATGGCGCCCGGCAGGCGCGGGCAGGGTCAGGACGATGATCAGCGCTGCTCTGCATGGTCATTCCTCCTCGAGCGTGCTCAATGATGCATGCCGTCGTGCCCGGCAGCGGGTTCCCGCGCCGCAACAGTGACCGGCACGTCCAGAGTGGCGCCGTTGTCGAGCCGCAGGGTGATGGTGAAGATCTGGCCGGCCCTGAGGTCGGCACGCGGCTTCATCAGCATCAGGTGCAAGCCGTTCGGCTGGAAGCGGACAGAGCCTCCGGATGGCACGGCAACACCCTCCGGCCGCGGGCGCATCCGCGCCACATTGTTGTCGACGACGCTCTCATGGATCTCGACAGTCTCGGCGATGTCCGTGCTGCCCCCCACCACGCGCACCGGCGCGCTGCCGTCGTTGCGCAGCGTCAGGTAGGTCACGGCGGTGCCGATCCGCGCCAGCGCCGGCCGGGACCACGCCCGCTCGGCTACCAGCATCGAGGACGGCTGGGCATTGCCGCGGCCTGCCAGGGTGAGCGCCGCTGTGGCCAGGAGAACGCGGCGCTTCATGAGGAGGCTCCTGCCGGCGTCGCGGCGTTCGGCGCCGTGTCCCGCAGTGCCAGCCGGACCTTGGAGACGGCCGTGGCAACGGGCTCATGGGTGTCCAGGAAGCCCCGCAGCGTCCCCTCCGAACCCAGCAGGTAGATGGAAGCCGAGTGCTCCATCACGTAGGAATCTCCGCCGGTCGAGACCTTGCCGTAGTAGGTGCGGAAGACCTTGGCCGCCTGCGCCACCTCCGCCTCGCTGCCGGTCAGGCCGATCAGCGCCGGGTGGAACTGCGTCACGTAGCTGGCCAGCAGCTCGGGCGTGTCGCGGCTGGAATCCACGCTGATGAACAGCGGGCGCACCTTCGCGGCCTCGTCGCCCAGACCGTCCAGGACCTCGGCGATGTAGCCCAGGCCGGTCGGGCAGACATCGGGGCAGTGCGTGAAGCCGAAGAACACCAGCCGCACCGTGCCGGCGTAGGAGGTGTCGGTGACGCGGCGGCCAGCATGATCGGTCAGCGCGAAGGGCGACCCAATGGACTGCTGCATCGGGCTGGACGGCGACGCCGGGCTCTGCATGAGCCGCAGCATCCACTCCGACACGCCCCATCCGAGTGCGCCCGCGACGGGGATGCCGACGCCAAGGGTGGCCAGCAATGTTCTGCGGTTCATCCTTGTTCCCTTTCAGGTTTGAGGGCGACGGTGCCGTTGAGCCCCGGCAGCGCTGCGGATACGGCATCGGCCGGCATTGCCGCTGCACCATGACTATTGATGACGGCAGGCCGGCGGCCTCCCAGAAGCAGGAGCGCCGCGCCGAGAAAGATGAGGGTGTCCGCGATGTTGAAGGCGGGCCAGTGGTAGCCGGCCCAGTGGAAGTCGAGGAAATCCGTCACTGCGCCCTGGCGCAGGCGGTCAACCACATTCCCGAGTGCGCCACCTCCGATCAACCCAGCGGCCAGCCCGTGCCGTCGCCCGGGATTTCTGGCAAGCCACACACCGAAGCCCAGCATCACGACCAGTGCGAGGCCGGACAGCAACCATGGCGTGAAGGGGCTGTCCGCCGCCAGCAGGCCAAAGCTGACCCCGCGGTTGAACCCCAGGGTGAGGTTGAAGAAGGAGGACATCGGGATCAGGCGAGGCGGATCCATCACCTCCACGAGGATCCACCACTTGGAAGCTTGATCGAGCAGCAGCCCGAAGATCGCCGCAGAGGCGGCGACCATCCAGCTATGTCGCCGCAGCAGCTTCCCGCGATCAGACATGCACGCCGGCTTTCCACTGGGAGAGGCATGGCGATGTTGCCGCAGCTACTGCTGCCCGGGCACCGGGGTGGCCCGCGCCGAGCGGATGGCCGCGTAGATAAGCTTGCCTGCTAAAACCGGCGATCCTGCTGTTCTCCATGGCTCCTTCCATCGGGAGACATGCATCCCGGTGCCTTGATCAGGTCCCTGAAGATGCACTCTGTAGTTGCTATAGGGTCAAGACATGGGTTGCAGTTTTTTCATCCTGTACCCCGACTAGGTGAGAATCATCAGCCCCCAAGGCCATGTTCTGCCGGCAACGCAAGGAGATCAGATGATGGCTCTGAGCATCACTGACCGATGAACGGCCGCTCGTGGAAAGCGAACGCATCAGCGTCTGAACTGCTGTTTCGCCACACCATGCTCAAAGCGAGCAGTGAGCGAGCACAAGGAAGATCCAAAACAATGATAGGGGGCTTTACCATCCTGACAGCCTCCCATCCCACGCCAGCAACAAAATGATGCATATCCTCAGCTATTTTTTTAGCGGCGAAGTAATTTATGATGCATTGACCGATCAGCGAGGCAGATGTGTGGACAAGCCGCGGCCTCCTGTGAGGAGGAACACCTGGGCAGATTGCACATTGCAATGACCGGCAGAGAGGCATGCCGCTGACCTGCTCGGCTGCCGAGAAGCGGCCTGACCTTGAAACCCCTGCAAGGTGATGCGGCATGGAGACGTCGGAGTTGCGGACCCCAAACGTCCGCTGGGACTATCTGGACCAGTTGAGGGCCATCCTGATGCTGGCCGGCATTCCCTATCATGTCGGCCTTGTTTACGCGTCCCACGCCACCTGGATCGTGGCGTCTCCGGACACATCAGAGGTCATAACCTGGATCATCCAGTTCAGCCACACCTTCAGGATGCCAGCCTTCTTTCTGCTCGCAGGGCTGTTCGCCATGCTGGTCGTGCGGCGTCACGGACCAGGCATGTGGCTCAAGGGGCGCGTGCAGCGTCTTGGCGTGCCCCTGGCCACCTCGCTGCTGGTCATAAGCCCGTTGATGGTCATGGCCAGCGCTGTTGCCAGCGGAGGCGCCTCGAACGCGATCCCGGGGCTGATCGAGGCGGCGCGCACCCTGTCCGCCAACTGGACGGTGCATCTCTGGTTCCTGATCTACCTCCTGGTCTACTGCGGGGCCTTCGCCGCACTCTGGTGGACCATCGGTACTCGGCGGATCGATGATGGCATCGCCGCGATGCACAGCGCGGTCGCTCGCCGCCCGCTGCTGCTCTGGGCGGCACTGCTGTTCACAGGTCTGATGACCCTGGCCAGCGCGGTCGCCGCCAAGCTCGTCGATGCCATGTACCTCTTCGGCGGCATTCTTCTTCCGGCGGAGCTTCTGGCGAACGGTCTCGTTTTTCTGGTGGGCGCCCTGATCGCGGCACGCCCGGCCTGGCTCGACCGGTTCTCACGCCCGCACTGGCCCATCTGGGGGGTGGCCTTCGCGTCGGCTCTGGTCATGGCGTGTGTCCAGGATAGCGAGGGCAATGTCAGCCGTGCCGTGACCTACTTCCTGATGCCGATCGTTGGCATCCTGTTCTCCCATGTGCTGCTCTCGGCAGCGCGCAGGTGGCTGGACCGGCGCACGGCACTGTCGAGCGCCATGGTGGATGCGTCGATGACCATGTACCTCGTGCATGTGGCCATCGTGCTCTGGCTGGCCGTCGCGTTCATGCGGGTTTCGTGGCCTGCCGAGGTGGAGATCGTCCTGATCGTCCTGCTCTCGGCGGCTTCTTCCTACGCCTTCTACAGCATTGTCAGGAAGAGCTCCGTGCTGACCTTCCTGTTCAATGGAACTCGGGCAGTTCGTGGAACGGCATCAGCTCCGAGGGTGCTGAAGCATGGTCTGGTGACACTGCCGGATGCCGCTCCCGGAGCGGGCGGATAAGGCACTGTTGTTGCCCCTGAATGCTCGGACAGGGTCAGGTTTTTAACACGGCACGGATGAACTGGCGCGGGGAGCGATATCCGAGCGCACGATGAGGGTGGACCTCGTTGTAGTGGGTGAACCAGGCCGGGAGTGACTGGAGAACTGTCTGGGCATCTGGGCAGGGCCGGACGTGAGCGTAGTCACGCTTGAACGTCCGAACGAAGGCCTCCGCCATGCCATTGCTCTGCGGGCTCTGGAGCGGCGTGGTTCTCGGGATCATGCCGAGACTGGCGGCGAACCACCGGGTGTCGCGGGCGACGTAGCAGCTCCCGTTGTCGCTGAGCCATTCGATTGGGCTGGACAGGCGACTGATGAGGCCGAACCGGCGCTCAACCGCCTCAACCATCATGTCGCGGACGTGCTCCGAGGTGATGCCGCCGGTGGTGCCGATGAAGGTGATGGCTTCTCGATCACAGCAGTCGAGGGTGAATGCCACCCGGACCCGCTCGCCGTTGTCGCAGGCGATCTCGAAGCCGTCCGAGCACCAGCGGGTGTTGCGGGCCTCGACAGCGATGCGGCCGTCATGGCGCCGCTCTGCTCCACCGGCGTGCCGCGCCAGGAGCAGGCCGTGCGCCTTCATGACGCGCCAGACGCGCTTATGGTTTGGGGGCGGCCATTCCTCCAGTTCGGCCTGCTGGCGGAGCAAGGCATGGATCCGGCGGTAGCCGTAGGTTGGCAGCTCGGCGATCAGTTCCAGGATCCGCGCCAGGAGGCCGTCCTCCGGCAGAGGCGGCCTGCCCCGGCGCCTGGGCGAGGAGGTCCTTCCTGACGGGGCCAAGCCGGACCGGGCTACACCGAGCGTCTCGGCAACAGCCTTCACCGGGAACCGTCCGGCGGCAGCAAGGGTCCGCGCAGCAGCAATCTTTTTTTGGGCTCGATCTGCTGCAGGGTTTCTTTGAGGATCTCTGCTTCCAGCGTCTTCTTGCCGAGCAGCCGGTGCAGTTCGCGAATCTGGTGCTGCAGAGCTCGGTGCTCGGAGGCGGGCACCACTTCCTCGCCCGCGGCGGCTGCCGTGTAGGCGCCCTCGGCTGCCAGACGGCGCCAGGAAAAGAGCTGGTTCGGGTTCACCCCATGCCGCCGGGCCACCAGGCTTACCGAGGCGCCCGGCGCGTAGGTCTCCTCGACCATGCGGACCTTCTCGGCCGCTGACCATCTCCGGCGGCGCTGGACGGAGGTGATGACCTCCACCTTGGATGAAGCATCAGTCATAGACACAGTCATACGCCTACCCCTTACGGAAGTGCGAGACCGTGTCCGGGCATTAAAGGGGCAAGCTCAGGCACATCGACGGCTCCGCTATCGCTGGAGGCGGCGCCGGATCATCGACCGCTTCTATGTGCCACATTCTGGAGATGTGCTCGTCCGTATCAGCTAGCAGGGAATCGTTCTTAGATTGGGGTGCGTCTGATGCCAGGTTGCTGAGCGGCTTTGAAGCGCATCAGTTCATCAAGAAATGTGGGGCAGGCGCGTTGCCCGGCCTCGAAGCCTGCGTTTTCCGGTGGAGGGTTTGGCCCACCGTCCTCAGCATGGAGCGTCTCCACCATCCGGAGCGCACGCGGCTTCAACCAAGCCTGGAAGGTCTGTGTCGCTGCGCCCTTATCGTTGGCATTGACAGGACGAAACTCGCCCAGATACTGGCTGAGCCTGGGTATTACACGCCCCCAGAACTCGCGAATTGAGGTGTGGATCCGGTTGTGGTCTTCAAGTGCGGAAACGAGTGCGCCGATGTAGAGGCACGCGTTATCAGAAAATTCCCTTGGCACTTGCAGCTGAGCAGCCTCGACCTCCAACCAGACCTCAACGCGAGTAATACCAAGTCTCTCTGATCATCACCCATGAGCCCATTCTCGCAAGCCGATGGACATGATCTTCCAGGGCTGGCTGATGAGAGTGTTCCAGGCGAAGCAGCAGTGGTCGACGATGTCCGCGTAGGATTTGAAGACGCGGTTGGCCAGCCAGTTGTCGCGCATGAACTGCCAGACGTTCTCGACTGGGTTCAACTCGGGTGAGCGGGGCGGCAGGGGCAGGATGGTGATGTTGCTGGGCACGACGAGCTTGGGGCTGGTGTGCCAGGCGGCTTGATCGACGATAAGGACGGCGTGTGCGCCCGGTGCGACTGCCTGGGCGATCTCGGTCAGGTGCAGTTCCATGGCCGCGGTGTTGCAGAAGGGCAGAACCAGGCCTGCGGCCTTTCCCTCGCGCGGGCAGATCGCACCGAAGATGTAGGCTGAGCGGGTGCGCTGGTCACGCGGAGCACGCGGGCGGCTGCCCCGCAGAGCCCAGCGACGGCTGATGGTGTTCTTCTGGCCAATCCTGGCTTCATCAGCGAACCAGATCTCTATCGGGGTGTCCGGCGGCCTTGCCTGGGCAAGCTCTGCCAAACGGGCGGAGAAGTTTTTTTAAAAGCCTCTGCCTGCTCCGGATCCTGGGCATAGTGTTGGGGGCGGGCAGAGATCTTGCGCAGGCGGAGCGCCCGCATCTCCCGGCTGAGGGTCTGCTTGGCGATCGAGAGGCCGTATTCCTCGAAGAGCCACTGGGCCAGATCGATCAGGCGCCAGCGGACCACACCGTGGATCGCGGGTGTCGGGCCGGTCTCCACCATGCTTAGGAGCTGCTGACGCTGCTCGTCGTTGAGCTTCGAAGGCTGACCTGGCGCCTTGGCGTCGATCAGCCCAGCAGGGCCCGTGGCGTTGAAGCGCAGAACCCAGTCGCGCAAGGTTTGCAGACCGACACCGCCAACCCGGGCCGCCTCGCCGCGGCTGCGGCCTTCGTAGATCTCGGCCAAAGCCAGCAGGCGCCGGATCTGGCCTGGGTCCTTGCTCCGCCGCGCCAATCTGCGCAGCGCCGCAGCATCGAAGTCACCCCGCAGTTCCACCGCGGCCGCCATGGCCAACTCCACGCCGTTCGCCACTTTGAATCAGACCTACGGCCCGCCGGGAATCCTCAATGAGTCGTATTCACAGAGACTTGGTATAAGCCGCCAGCAGGCACTACCACTGCCTGTCATCGGCATCATCTCGAGAGTGGGACGGAAGCGAGGATTGATGATCTCTGGCGTGCCGTAGACGTTCTCGAGACGGACTTCTCCATTCACCTCGCGTGTCTTCAGCGGCACGCGCGCCACCGGCGGTGATGGCTCAGGGATGTCGACGATGACGACTTCTGGCAACGTCGGAGTAACTGCGGAGCATGCTGCACTCACAGCGGATGGCACTGTCGCCAGGATCATGACCAGAATAAGCAGTAGGGTAGTCAGATGTTGAGGACGCATGGGCACCTGAGCACCCATTGACGATGCTGAATGCGTTGTTCCTCCTATTCTTTAAACCTGCTCAGATTGGCGGTCCTGCCAGGGATATGGCCGAGCATACTGCCTTTCCTCTCATCACCAGATTTATTTTTTATCTGAAACAAAATGATGTAAAAGTGCAGAGATCATGCTGAGCATGAGAGTGGTCGAGGCAGGCCTTCTCCAGAGATGCCTCGACGCATTGTAGGAGGCTTCGTCGGGGCAATAATTCTGGCGCGATTTGGTTGAGGTAAGCACTTTCCGGATCGTTATCTCGAACGGGCGGCGTAGAGTGTCGGCAATGCGACGCTCGCATCACTGGAGCGCCGGAGCGCCGCACCCTGCTCGGAATGCTGTAGCACCATGCCATGGCACACGTCAGTGCTTCACTTGATGTATCTGCCCAGGGGGATCGACCTGTACAGTGACGTGGTCAATGCCATAGTTTTGGTGGAGGCGCTCAACCACAAGCGCAGGCAGCTTCAGAGGATCTACCCCTTCATCTGGCGCAACATGGATCGTCGCCACGATGCTGTGATCTGAGAGAGTCCACGCATGGAAGTGCCCTACTTCGGCGACACCAGGGATGGTCAGCAGATCTCTCTCGACGACCGGCGTGTTCAGTCCGCGTGGCATGGCCTGCAGCAGAACCTGTAGAGACTCCGTGACCAGCGTCCACGAAGCACGAACGACCAGGGCAGCGACCAGGACTGAGAGGATCGGATCAAGCACAGTCCATCCGGTCAGCATGATGCCGATGGCTGCTGCAATGGCACCCACTGATCCCAGAAGGTCACCCATGACGTGCAGCAAGGCGCCCCGCAAGTTCGCGTCGCCTTTGTCACCGCTTCGGAGAACCAGCGCTCCAACAATGTTCACTACCAAGCCGATTACGGCGACAATCAACATCGGTCCAGCGAGTACCTCGGTTGGCTCGCGGAAGCGATTGACGGCTTCCCACGTGATCCAGGCGACGAGGAGCAGCAGCGTGGCGCCATTCGCTAGAGCAGCAAGCACTCGAACACGGTGGAAGCCATAGCTACGCGCCGCATCAGGCGCTCGGGCGGCGACGCGATAGGCAATCAGCGCCAGAAGCAGCGCTGCGGCGTCCGAGACCATGTGGCCGGAGTCGGCGACCAACGCGAGTGATCCGGAGAGCCAGCCTCCGATCGCCTGGATGATTGCATAGCTGGCGGTCCCGATGAAGACCAAGCGGACGCGCCGCTCGCTGCCAGCAGTGACGCGCGCCTCATGCGAGTGTGTATGCTCTGGCTCAGTGCTCATGCTTAAGCAGGCTTCCAGGCCAGAAGCCGCAAGGCATTCAGGGTTACGAGTACGGTTGCTCCGGTGTCCGCCAGGATCGCAACCCAAAGCCCAGTCGTGCCAGTGACCGTGGTCATGAGGAAGACAAGCTTCAGCCCGACAGCGATGCCAACATTAATCTTGACGTTGCTCAGCGTGGCTCGCGAAAGCTCAACGAGTTCGGCAATGCCAGCTACACGCTCCTTCATCAACGCCGCGTCGGCAGCCTCCAGGGCAACATCGGTTCCGCCACCCATGGCGACACCGGCGCTGGCGGCGGCAAGGGCAGGGGCATCGTTGATGCCATCCCCGACCATTACCACGGGACCCTTCTCCTTGAGGATGCCGATCTCACGCAGCTTATCGGCGGGCAGCAGCGATGCCTTGACGGACAAGCCCAGCGAGTCTGCGATGGCCGCACCGGTACGAGGATTGTCCCCGGTGAGCATAACCGCATCAACGCTCAGCCGCTTCAACGCCGCGATACCCACCGCAGCGTCCGGCCGTGGCTCATCGCGCATGGCGATCACACCAAGGGCTTCGCGCTCTTTGGTGACCACAACGGCTGTCTTCCCTTCGGCCTCTAGCCGCGCCACGTCCTGAGCCAGTGCCGCCGGCAGTTCTATCCCAGTGCCGCTGGCCCAGATGGGAGAACCGACCGCGATGAGGGCGCCTTCGACGCGAGCACTCACAGACTTGCCAGCAACGGCCACGGCCTCCACGGCTGCCGGCAGGCTTAGGCCACGCACTTCCGCTGCTTCCAGGATAGCGCGTGCCAGCGGGTGGGAGGATCCGGCCTCGACCGCGCTGGCTAGCCGCAGGATCTCGCCTTCCTCATGGCTCCGATGCGGCAGGATGTCCGTCACGCGCGGCCTACCGGCAGTCAGGGTTCCAGTCTTGTCGAAGGCGATTGTCCTGGCACCGCCAATCGCTTCCAGAGCGGCGCCGCCCTTCACGAGTAGGCCGCGCCGCGCGCCTGCGGAAAGGCCAGACGCCATAGCGGCCGGCACCGAGATCACCAGGGCACAAGGGCAAGCCACCAACAGCAGCGCCAAGCCGCGGTAAAGCCAAGTGCTCCACTCACCTCCAAAGAAGAGCGGCGGCACGACAATAGCCAGCGCAGCGATGGCCATAGCGCCCGGTGTCCAGACGTTGGAGAAGCGCTCGATGAAACGCTGGGTCCGACCGCGGGAGGCCGTAGCCTGCTCCACCAAGCGCGCGATCCGCGCCAGCGTGCTATCGGCGCCCGCTGCGGATACCGCAACCCGAAGAACGCCATCGGTATTGATCGAACCGGCCACAATATGCTCGCCGATGGACCGCACGACCGGAACGCTTTCACCCGTGACTGGACTCTCGTCCAGAGAGGATACTCCTTCGATAATGGTACCGTCACAGGGAACACGATCGCCCGGGCGGACGAGCACATGGTCGCCGAGTGACAACCTGTCCGCCGAAACCGTCTCTATTGTCCCGTTGGACTGTAGGCGTAGCGCATTCTTTGGCATCAGATCGACCAGTGCCTGGATGCCCGCGCGAGCACGTCCGGCAGCCACCCCCTCGAGCATCTCGCCAATGGCAAAAAGCAGCACAACGAGAGCTGCCTCTTCAGCCGCGCCGATGAACGCGGCGCCGAGGGCAGCGACCACCATGAGCGTCTCGATGGAGAACGGCGATCCTGCGCGCGCGAGAGCAATGGCCCGACGACCAAAGGGCATAAGCGCCACCAAGGTTGTGGCCAGATAAAGCGGGTAGGAGGCCGCCGGAAAGACCTGAGCGGCTATCCAGGCAGCGGCGACCAGCACGCCAAGCGCCCAGACAAGTTTGGCCTTTGATGTCGCAAACCAAGCCTTGCCCTTATCGCTCGGCAGATCGTGGTTGTGCGCCTCAAGGACGCCATGCACATGTGCGCCGCGACTATGGTCATGATCATGACCAACATGATGATGACCAGTTTCCTCCAGCGAACAGCCAGCCTTCTCTAGGCCTTTGTCTCCCTTCAGAAGCGTCACCTTGTAGCCGAGCGCCTCCACCTGCGCCTTTACCGCGGAAGGGTCGCTGCTTCCCGGCGCCAATGAGGCAGACAGCCGCTCGCTTATAAGATTGACTTCTACGTCCGTCACGCCAGGCATACGCTCCAAGGCGCGTGTCACCTTGGCGACGCAGGATGCGCAATCCATCCCTTCTACCCGCCAGAAAGATCGGCTGACCGTATTCACGATCGGAACCCCCGCCTTCTATGTCGGATAGCGCTGTACAGCCTGTAGTCACTACAGGCTCAAGCCAAATCGAACACCATGAAACTCTGCTATTCCGTGGGCGCATGGCATTGCTTCGAGGTGCATATGACGGCCTGGGACCGAAAACATCCAAGCCGCATGGTTGACCCCTTAAGCCAGCGCAGCCCCGACCTTAACTTCCGGTCTGAAAGCCAGAGTAAGGGCCAAGCCTGACGCTAGCTTGACCCTTTGCTGTTATACCAAGCCTCTCCGATCATAACCTATGAGCCCAATCTCGCAGGCCGATGGACATGATCTTCCAGGGCTGGCTGATGAGAGTGTTCCAGGCGAAGCAGCAATGGTCGACGATGTCGGCGTAGGATCTGAAGACCCGGTTGGCCAGCCAGTTGTCGCGCATGAACTGCCAGATGTTCTCGACCGGGTTCAACTCGGGTGAGCGGGGCGGCAGGGGCAGGATGGTGATGTTGCTGGGCACAACGAGCTTGGGACTGGTGTGCCAGCCAGCCTGATCGACGATGAGGACGGCGTGGGCGCCCGGTGCGACCGCCTGGGCGATCTCGGCGAGGTGCAGTTCCATGGCGGCGGTGTTGCAGAAGGGCAGAACCAGGCCTGCGCCCTTTCCTTCGCGTGGGCAGATCGCGCCGAAGATGTAGGCCGAGCGGGTCCGCTGATCCCGTGGAGCACGGGGACGGCTGCCCCGTAGAGCCCAGCGGCGGCTGATGGTGTTCTTCTGGCCAATCCTGGCTTGGTCGGCGAACCAGATCTCTACCCAGGTGTCCGGCGGCCTTGCCTGGGCAACTTCTGCCAGACGGGCGGCGAAGTTTTTTTAAATGCCTCCACCTGCTCTGGATCCTGGGCATGGTGCTGGGGGCGGGCGGAGATCTTGCGCAGACGGAGTGCCCGCATCTCCCGGCTGAGGGTCTGCTTGGCGATCGAGAGGCCGTATTCTTCAAAGAGCCACTGTGCCAGGTCGATCAGGCGCCAGCGGACCACACCATAGATTGCGGGTGTCGGGCCTGTCTCCACCATGCGTAGGAGCTGCTGACGCTGCTTGTCGTTGAGCTTCGAAGGCTGACCTGGCGCCTTGCCGTCGACCAGCCCGGCAGGGCCCGTGGCGTTGAAACGCAGAACCCAGTCGCGCAAGGTTTGCAGACCGACACCGCCAACCCGGGCCGCCTCGCCGCGGCGGCGGCCATCGTAGATCTCGGCCATAGCCAGCAGGCGCCGGATCTGGCCCGGATCCTTGCTCCGCCGCGCCAATCTGCGCAGCGCCGCAGCATCGAAGTCATCCCGCAGTTCCACCGCTGCCGCCATGGCGAACTCCACACCGTCCGCCACTTTGAATCAGACCGTTGGCCCGGCGGGAATCCCCCATGAGTCTCACTCACAGAGACTTGGTATTAGTTGTCAGAGATTGAATATAACGGCGAAAGCTACGCTCTGAAAATCGCGATCCCGGCCAGGCAAGCCAAGATTACCGTTCTGATACTGCGTGGTAACCTTGATCTGGTCGGTAGGATACCAATTCAGCGCCGTGCTCCAGATCGATTGGCGGCCCCCACGCACAGGGCCATCACTCAGATCAACGGTGCTGTAGCCACCGGCCAGTTCCAGCGCGCCCCAGTTCTGATTGAAGTCGAGATTGCCCCCGCGGCCGCGGCGCCAAGTAGCGTTGCTGTCAGCTCGTCGGCGGGGTTCACCAAGAAGCGGGTAAGCAAGGTTGATGTACCAACCGTCGAAGCTGCGTGTCGGACCGGTCGGCGTATCCAGCCCGATGATCTGATACTCAGCCGCGTAATGCAGCTTGCCAACTAGGCCCGAGAGTTCTGGGCCGTAAGCCCATGAAGAGTCGGCGGGAAGGCTGCGTGTGTCCACGTACCGAAAGCTGTTCAACCGCAGTTCAGGATAGTCGCGGAAGCGCTGCGACGAACTGCTGTTGGAGCCCGGTTCAGCCTGATAGGCAGCGTTAAAGCCTAACTGTACCTTTGTCTCGCCGTCGAGAGCCAGCCAGGCGGCGCGACCGACCACACCGCGCTGATCGTTGTCGTAGGGTGTAGAAGCGACCCCCTGTGTGACGAAAGCGGAGCCATAGAAGCGCTTCCCAAACACCTCGCCACCAGCAGCAAAGCGCGTATCACCGGACGCAACGCTGGATGCCATGGCGGCGATGCTCGGACGCTCGATGAACAACAGCTCCGACGAACTTGTGGCATATGCGAGCGTGTGCGGGAGCGTCCAGGCTCCAACCTGAAAGCTTGCACCGTCAATGCCCTTGTATGCGAGCGACGCCTCAAAGATGCGGCCACCACGCGACGGCTCCTGCGGTGTCGAAGGGGCGAGTTCCCAAGTAAAGTTGTAGGCGAAGTCCTCAAACACTGCGCCGCGTAAACCTAGTCGTCCGCGCCGGACATTCGCGCCGCTGGAGAAGCGATCACCCAAGTCATCGGGTTGGCCGAAGTAGGAACCCGCATGGAGATCGATGCGGGCAACCGGCTGCATCGTGAGATTGCCGTCTGCCAGCCGCAGAGTGGGGCGAATGCCAGACCAGGATACGCCATCTCTGGGCGGCGAAGATTGTGCGTGGGCTTGAGTGCCAAGCATGGCCGCCAGAGCGCCGAGGGCAAGGGACCGGAGAAGCAAGTCTGTCACTCCAATGTGGACCGGCCTTCCTCTACGAAGACGTCTATCGACTATCAACAGTAAATAACAAATTGAACTGTGAATATTTTATTGAATTATACTTATGTTCAATGTATTTGTGAAATATAAATGCACCACACAAAAAATCTTTGCTGCGGCACCGCGCCGATGATGAAATTAAATCTATGCTTGGCGGTGCCGCAACTCGCTCAAAAAAACAAATACATCTTGCTGCTCAGGAAAGTTCCCTTAACAGGCAGCAAGGATGGCAGTCTGTCTTGAGCTTTAAAGGCGTCCTGGCAGCTCGAGTTGGGTCACGCGGAACGGACGCGAGGCAAGGTTGCCACCCGTGTGCGTGTAGATGTTGTAGGAAAGGATGACACCCGTTTCCTTGTCGATGTTGTAGGTCATGTTGAAGTTTGCTGCCGGGTCCAACTGGCTGCGAAGTGAGCTCTCAACGACCCAGGTTGGGCGAGTGGTGCCGTTCAAGTTATAGGAAGAGTCGCCGCTGACACGGAAGGATTCTTCGAAAGGGAAAGCTTGCGGATGAGGTACCAGCGGGCTGACCAGCGTATAGCTGACCGACGTGGCCTTTCCAGGTGCAAGCGGGAACAGTCCGGCGATGGCAGCACGACGTTGCGCATCATTGACGGGATGTGTGCTGATAAGGCCGCCAATCATTCGTTGTGTCGTGCCGGCAGGGCCGCGGACGAGGCAGACTGCGGGATCAGCTGGATCGGCACCAGCATACCGAACATGCGTGGCATCATCACGAACAGCGACTGTACCTGCAGGCGGACAGACGACGCCACTGATGGGGCGTGCCGCCTGCGTATCGCTCATGCTCACTCTGCCTGTACCGCAGCCTGACAGAACCGCTGCTGCTCCCAGCAACAGAACAAGTGCTCGGCTCTTCGCCATCTCTTTGCTCCTCGGGGTGTCTCCGCCCGAATTGCTATGCGCCGCTTAATCAAGGACAGACAAGGATCTGCTTGGGCGTCATGGAGTACTTCTGCACAATGATGCCGTTGAGAAGCATTTAACAACATGCCGTTTACAATTGAGAGACATAAGAACGCTGATTGTTAATGGGCAGCACAACAGGATCATCACATGTTACTAGGCGGCGTGGACAAAGGTGCTTCACATCCTGAGCCTGAGGTGATTCAAGGCTGCCTCCTGAAGAGAGGCGCCGGTGCTGCGAGGTTTGCTGACGGTGTGAGGAATGGGCCTTCTTCGAGCCCTTCGTGGTCGAGACCGGCCCCTTCCGCAGCCGCCCGCCTGGTAGTCACCGCCGGGTGTTGGATGCCATCTTCTGGGTAGCGCGCACGGCATTCCCTGGCGTGACCTGCCGCCTGAACTGGGCAACTGGAACTCCGTCTACCGGCAGTATCGACGCTGGGCCACCTTGGGTCTTTGGGATGTGCTGCTGCAGGCGTTAGCGGATGATGACGGCGATGCCGACGCCCTTCAGATAATCGACAGCACCATCGTCCGCGCCCATCACTGCACGGCTGGCGCAAAAGGGGGACTCATCGCCAGGATCTTGGACGCTCGCGCGGTGGCTTCTCGACCAAGATCCATCTCCGCACCAATGCTCATGGCCTGCCGATCAGCCTGACGCTGACGCCGGGCGAAGCGCATGACAGCACGGCCTACGGCGTGCTGATGGAGGAGCGGGACAGCACCCCCGGCATCTTTCGTAAATCGCGCCTACGACAGTGATGCCATACGACAGGATGTGCGCGACCGCGGAGAGCAGCCAGAGATCCCGACCAAGCGCAACAGGCGCATCCAGCACAGCATCTAGCGGCCGTTCTACGCCCTCCGCAACCGCATCGAGCGCTGCATCAGCCGTTAAAGAACTGCCGCCGGGTTGCTGCCCGCTATGACCACACAGCCAGCAGCTTCCTCGGCTTTGTCCAACTCGCTGCCATCCGCCTATGGATCAGCTTTGCCCACGCGGCCTAGATCAGGCACATACGCGCGCACAACAAGCTGGAGGGCGCCAGGGCGGCGCCTTCCAAACCCGGTCAGAAGCGCGCTTGGCCGCTCCGACCTTTTGGATTTTTGATCTGCATGGTCATCGATGCACCGCGGCCAAGCGCGGACTTAGCGTCACCCGCCAGCGTGTTGTCAGCCCGCGGTGACAACTGGACCACCTCTCGCGCTTGGCCGGTACCGACCAGCATAGAGGCGGAGTAGCCTGTCGCCGGGATTGGCTTGCCGCTCTCGTCATAGAGGTGGACGGTGATGGTCCGCTCGGCCACCAGTAGTTCCGCATGAGCGCCCGCAACGTCCTGCATGCGTCCACCATGCGGCCCTTGATCGGCGTGGCCATGGCCACCAGCGGCAGTGTTCTGAGCGAGTACGGGGCTAGCCAGGGTGACTACGGCCGTTGCAGCGAGAAGCAGCTTTTTCATCGCGATTTCCTTTCGAGGAGAAGGTAGATAGGCGCCGCCGTGACGGCGCCATGCTCATTCAGCCGGGGCATGGCCGGTAGGACTGGCGCTGACCTCATCACTGCTTGCCTTGCTGACCCGGCCGAAGCGCACGTAGAGGGCGGGCAGCACCAGCAAGGTCAGCAAGGTGGCACTGATCAGCCCACCAATGACCACCGTCGCTAGTGGCTTCTGCACCTCCGCCCCGGCACCCGTGGCAATTGCCATTGGCACGAAACCCAGTGAAGCCACCAGGGCGGTCATGGCAACGGGGCGGAGCCGAGTTGTGGCTCCCTGAAACACGGCATCCCGCAAGGACAAGGTTCCATGCGCCAGCAGGTCCTTGATCGAGCTTGCCATGACTAAGCCGTTGAGCACGGCGACACCGGAGAGCGCGATAAAGCCGACGGCAGCGGGTACCGAGAACGGCATGCCACGCAGCCAGAGCGCCAACAGTCCACCGGAAAGCGCTAGCGGCACGCCACTGAACACCACCAAAGCATCTCGTACTGAGCCGAGCGCTGCGTAGAGCAGCACCAGGATCAGCAGGAAGCAGGCTGGCACGACGATCGTCAGCCGGGCGCGCGCCTGGGCCAGGTTCTCAAACTGGCCGCCCCAGGTGATGCTATAGCCAGGCGGCAACTGCACTTCGCGTTCTACCCGCGCACGCGCCTCTGCAACGATCGAGCCGATGTCACGGCCACGGGCATTGGCTTGGATAACGACACGACGTCGTCCCTGCTCGCGGCTGATCTGATTTGGCCCCTGCACCACCGAGAGGCTGGCCAGCTGCTGCAGCGGCACCGAGGAGGCCGGGCGCCCGGCTACGGGTGGCAGCGGCACCGGCAGGTTACGCAGTGCCTCGAAATTGTTGCGCATGGCCTCGGGCAATCGCACGACGATAGCGAAGCGGCGGTCACCCTCATAAACCATACCCGCCTCACGCCCCCCGACGGCCGTCGCCAGCACAGCCTGGACATCGGCGACACTGAGACCACGCCGCGCTACCTCAGCACGGTTCACCGTGACCTCGAGAAAAGGCAGACCGGTGGCCTGTTCGACCTTCACGTCAGCCGCGCCCTGGACGCTGTTCAGAATGGCCGCGATCTGACTGGCCGCCTGCAGCATCGGCCCATACTCATCGCCAAAGACCTTGACTGCCAGATCACCGCGCACGCCTGCCAGCAACTCGTTGAAGCGCATCTGGATAGGTTGGGTAAATTCCAGAGCGTTGCCAGGGATACCGGCAACAGCTTGCTCGATGCGTCGCACTAGTTCCGCTTTGGGCAGGGAAGGATCGGGCCACTCACCACGCGGCTTGAGAATGATAAAGGTATCGGAGGCATTCGGCGGCATCGGATCTGAGGCAACCTCGGCTGTGCCGGTCTTGGAGTAGATGATCTGCACCTCGGGCAGACGCGAGATGCGGCGCTCCAGCACAGACTGCATGGCCTGGGATTGCTGCAGAGAGGTGCTGGGAATACGCAGCGCCTGCATCGCCAGGTTGCCCTCGTCCAACGTCGGGATAAACTCCTGCCCAAGACGTGAGAAGAGCGTCAGGCTGCCCAGGAACAGCAGTGCACCCAGGGCGATCACCGGCACCGGTGCGCGCAGTGTCCGGCTCAGCACCGGCACGTAGACCGATTTCAGGCCACGGACGATGGCAACTTCCTTCTCCTGCACCCTTCCACTGATCCAGATGGCGATAAGAGCCGGGACCAGGGTCATGGAGAGGACAAAGGCGCAGGCAAGGGCCAGAATGACGGTCAACGCCATCGGTATGAACATTTTGCCTTCGACGCCGGTGAAAGTCAGCAGCGGCGCGTAGACCAGGATGATGATGGCTTGGCCGTAGAGTGAGGGTCGGATCATCTCCTTGGCGCTGTCCGAAACGGTCTGCAGCCGCTCTTCCAGCGTCAGAAGGCGACCCTTCTCGTGCTGCCGCTCGGCCAGGTGGCGCAGGCTGTTCTCAGTGATAATTACCGCGCCATCAACGATCAGGCCGAAGTCGAGGGCGCCTAGCGACATCAGGTTGGCCGAGATCCCGCCGCGGACCATGCCAAAGGCAGTCATCAGCATGGTCACCGGGATGACCAGGGCGGTGATGATGGCCGCACGAATGTTGCCCAGCATCAGGAAGAGAATGACGATGACGAGGAGCGCACCCTCGCCAAGGTTCTTTGCAACCGTCTGAATCGTGGCGTCCACCAGAATGCCACGGTCGAGAACCGCCGTTGCCTCGATGCCAAGTGGCAACATCCGCACAAGGCCTTCGACCCTGGCATGCACGGCGGCGGCAACTGTGCGACTGTTCTCGCCGATCAACATCAGGGCGGTGCCAACCACCATCTCCTGACCGTTGCCGCTGGCGCTGCCGGTGCGCGGCGCCTGACCAATCGCAACCCGACCAACATCGCGCAGCAGGATCGGCGCGCCCTCGCGGGTGGCGACCACGACCTGCTCAAGTTCAGCGACGCTGGTCACCCGCCCGCCGGAGCGGACCACGAGGCCTTCGCCGCCGCGGTCGATATAGCCCGCGCCAGTGGAGACGTTGTTGCGCTCGATGGCGTTGGACAGGTCGCCGAAGCTGAGACCAAGTGCCATCAGCTTCGCCGGGTCGGGCTGCACTACATACTGCTTCACGTAGCCGCCGATGGCGTCCACCCCGGCAATGCCTGGAATGTTACGAATCTCCGGCCGGATGACCCAGTCCTGCACGGTTCGCAGGTAGGTGGCCCGGTCCACTTCGGTGACCAGCCGCTCGCCCTCCGGCGTAAGGTAGCTGCCATCCGCCTGCCAGCCAGGCGCGCCACTGGCGACAACATCCCCCCGGTGTCGCTCCGCGAAGCGGACCGTCCACATGGTGACCTCGCCAAGGCCAGTGGAGACCGGACCAAGCCGCGGTTCAACACCTTCCGGCATGCTTTCGCCCGCTTCGATCAGGCGCTCCAGCACCTGCTGCCGGGCGAAGTAGATGTCCGTGGTCTCCGTGAAAACTGCGGTGACCTGACTGAAGCCGTTGCGCGAAATGGATCGGGTGCTTTCCAGCCCGGGGATCCCGGCCAGCGCGGTCTCGATCGGGAAGGTAACCTGCTTCTCGATCTCGTAAGGCGAAAGCGAGGGCGCGACCGTATTGATCTGCGCCTGATTGTTGGTAATGTCCGGTGTGGCGTCGATCGGCAGCCGGGTCAGAGCCCAACCGCCGATGCTGATGGCGATCAGCGCCATCAGTAGGACGGTCCAGCGGTTGCGGACGGAGAAGTCGAGGATGGGGCCTATCATTGGGCTTTAGTCCTCAATGCGCATGCCCGGCTTCGGACTTGCCGAGCTCGGCGCGCAGAACAAAGGCATTGCCGACCGCGATCTGCGTGCCTTCGTCCAGGCCGAAGACCACCTCGTAGCTCTCAGCGTCCTCGCGGCCGAGAGCCACCTCGCGCATTTCGAATCCCTCGTCGTTACGAACAAAGACCACTTTCCTGCCCTCGATCTCCTGTACCGCGCCACGCGGCACCAGAAGGTCCACAGGTTGGGCTCCGGTCGTCAGTTGTGCCGTGATGAAGCCTCCGGCACTCCATGCACCATCCGGGTTGGGCAGTTCGGCAACAGCCCGGGCCGAACGGGTTTCAGGGTCCAGAACCGGACTCAGGAAGATGATGCGTGCCTCGGATCTGACATCACCCTCGCCCTGGATGGTCACTGTCTGTCCCTGCCGTGCCATTGGCAGGTTGCGAGGAGGAATGGTCATCTCCACCCAGAGCTTCGACAGATCGGCCACCGAGAACAGCTCCGCATCGGCCGCGGCATTGCTGCCCAGGATGGCGGCGCGGGCAGTCACCCTGCCCGCGATTGGTGCGCGCAGTTCAAGACGCCGGAGTGCCGCTGCAGGCTGACGGGGCAGGGTGACGATCTCCTGCTCGGACAGACCGAGCGCCAATAAGCGCTGTCGAGCTAGGTCCAGCTTGATCCGCGCATCCTCCGCTGTTGCCCGCGCCTGCAGGAAGTCCTGCTCGGCCGAGATGCGCTGGCGCCAGAGGCGACTCTCGCGGGTTAGTAGGGTCTCGGCGAGCGCCGCCGTGCGCCCTGCGGCCAGAAACTCACCCTTTGCATCCGCTACTTCGCGGCTTTCCAGCACAGCCAGTACCTCGCCTTGGGCGACCTCGTCGCCGAGGCTGTGGCGGACTTCGGCGACAATGCCACCGAGACGCGGCGTCACCCTAGCCTGACGGTCCTGGCTGGCTGCTAGGACGCCTGGAACCGTGGCACGGCTCAGGAGCTGTCCTGAGCTGACGGCAGCGACCATGATACCTGAGGCCTCCACCTGCTCAGCGCTCATGGCGATATGGCCTTCCTCGCCATGATCGTCCTCACCACTTTCACCACTACCGTGATTGTCCGGCTTCGCGGTTGAAGTGGGCTGGGCTGCGCCGGCTGATGCCGGAACCTGCAGACCCATCAAGGTCCTGGCGGTGTCCGGTACCGAGGGAAAGGCGATAGCGAAAGCCAGTCCGCCTATGGCGGCGCTGGCGAGAAGTGTTGCGCGGCGCATTAGCGGCGAACTCCGGTCGGTTGGCCCGCAGGTTGCTGGCCACGAAGCCGCTCCAGGGCAGCTCGGCGGGTATGGAACTCACGATAGGTCTCGACGAGCTGCCCCTGCGTGTCGGACAGCGCTCTTTGCGCATCGAGAACCTCGAGGAAGGAAAACTTACCCTCTCCAAAGCCCGCCGAGGCGGACCGAGCAGCTCGCTCAGCGGCGGGAAGTGCATCCCGTCGCAGGCTCTGGGCCGCACGCCAGGCCAGGATAAGGCGCCGTTCCGTCGCCAGAAGATCGGCAACAAGTGCCGACCTGCCACGCTGCGCCTCGGTCTCCGCGCGCAGCAGCTCTGCATTAGCACGGGCAATTCCTCCCTGGTTGCGATCCGAGAAAGGAAGCGGAATGCTCAGGCCGGCCACGAAGGAAGTCTCGCCGGTATCCCGAGCATGGCGAATGTCTCCGTTCAAGGTGACGTCCGGCACTGCAGTTGACCGTTGAAAGGTTACATTGGCCCGCTGCTGGGTAATGGCGCCTTCTAACCGGGCCAAGTCCGGATTTCCTGCCAGCCGTAGCAATGGATCGGCAGGTTCTGGCGTCGCCGGGGAAGGGCCAATGTCGTCGAACCACGGCTGACGAGCCGCTAGCTCAACCTGAGGGACACCGATCAGCACCGCGAGCTCGGCGCGCGCGATCTCCGCCTCGCGCTGAGATCGCTCCATGGCGATCTCGGCCGTCGCCCGGGTAACCTCGGCGCGCTCCGCCTGGAGGATGGGATCCCGACCCGCGTCAACACGGAGGCGGGCCGCACGAAGCGTTTCACTGGCAAGGCGCAGCCTTTCACGCTCGACCGCCACGCTGCGCACGGCCGCCTCCGCTGCGGCCATGGCGACCGTCACATCACGGGCCAAGTCCAGCTGAGCAGCCGAGTACTCAAACCCGGCTACTTCGGCGCCACGGTCCGCAAGCCCGATGCGGGCAGTACGTTTGCCGCCGAGCTCAATGCGCTGCGATAGGCCAACCGTAGTCTCGAGGCTGCGGAAGCTCCTGGTGTCGCCGTTGCCGCCCATGCCACCGAAGCTTTCGAAGCTCGTGTTGAGCTCGGGATTGGGCCTCAGTGGCGCCTGCAACCTATCAGATAACGTAGCATCACGGGACGCTCCCGCTCCACGTAGCGCTGGTGACGATCGGAATGCTTGGCTCACTGCCTGTTGCGGCGAGGTGAGCAGGAGAGCGCCAGAAGTCGAAGCCGCGGTCTGGGCATAGCCAAGAGCAGGCCATACCAGAACGCAGGCTGCCGCCAGCGAAAGCTTGGAAAGCATGGAGATACACCTAACGAGAGCAATTCACGCGAGGCAGGGCCGCAGCGAATGCAGCCATGCCGAGACGTTTCGTGGCTGCTAGACTCGAGGTGGCTTAGTTAATTGGTCGAAAACGCCGGACGATAGTACTCTGTCAGGCTTGGCAATTGGCTTTGAAACAGGAACTGGATCAGTAGCTGTCTCAACGGGCTCGGGCGAACGCGCGACCAGTTTGCCGCAGAGGGTGTGAAGGCAATCGCAGGGTGCGGTGTTCGGCTGCGGAGCGTCACTGCTCGACTCTTGAAGCGAAGCGACGGTGTTCTGCCCAACCACCAGCGTCTGGTGACCAGCAGTGTGACCTTGAGTTGCAGAAAACATGAGCAAGCATGCGATCAGCACCGCGGACATTACCCGGCGAAAACTATCAAGAGCCAACGATGTCCTGGTGGAGCACATGCAAAGCCGCTTCTAAGCCGGTTGTCGGTCGGTGTCACGCATCAAAGGATCTCACTGCAGTCTTTAAGTGCGGCAAGCTTGCAGAATGTTGGCTTTCACTGGGCGCTCATGCGGCGCCTCAACCCAACCCGCAGCAACTCGTACACGCTTCAAGCGTGTCCGGTTAGCTATCGGTCTACGCCTCTGCATAGCAGAGAGCAGAACCTATCACCTTCAGCCATCTTAGATGCAAGCGCCAATCCTGAATATCAAAATAAAATTGACGAACCTAAGCACGTCCCGGACAATGATATAAAGTATCCATTTATGGTTGCTGGGTCTGATCCAATGAGGCAGTTTCTGATGCCTTCGCCTTGCATCGATTTTGTCCTTTGCAACTCAGATATTTCAAATATTTCAATGTACTGAATAATACATTTCAGACTGTATCTGCTTCGCATCACTTCGCTCATTCAGCCGAATGTTCTGCCAAAGCTTCTTGCTGGAGCCATCCTGGCGGACACATTGAGAGGACGGGCACCGTGGCGCCCAGGAGCGATAAGATGATCGAGGCACAATCAATCTTCCAAATGGCAATAAATATCACTAGCTGGCGTGGCCAGCAGGAAGTGGCTTCGAATTTCTATTGCACTGAGGCTGCGTCAGCACGTCTGTATCACGCGCCGTTATTCTCTCCCCTCCAGAGTGAGCGGCGGCTCAGATCGTTGGCAAGCCGCGTCCTCAGAAGTTCCACGCCCCAGGAGCCTCTGTCCGGGCCGATCTCTGCGGCTGGTCACGGCAATCGACAAGCGGAAGGCAAACTCCTCCCGCTTTGGCTGTCGATGCCTATCCCCTCCGTCCAGGCTGAAGTCAGAGAGCCTTAAAGCCTCGGTGTTCAGCAGCGGGGGCAATCATCATCCCGTCTTTGATCCTCTGATCCCGAAACTCATCAGAACACCAAGAACAACAGGAGTAAAACTGATGTCCTTCAAGTGGATGCCCTTCTTCGCCATGGGCTTCGCTCTCTCCATTGGCTTTGGCGCAAATTCCACCTTGGCTAGGGAGAGCGATAGCCCCACCGGGGATCCTTTGGCACAGTATATGGAAGTAACGCGAGGCAGGATGGGCGCCGGTCCTCTTATTGAGCAGCTTGGCAGCCCCTTGACCCACTCCATGACGGTGTCCGAGCGCCAGCTCCCGGCGCTTGAGGAAAGCATCGCCCTTGCCAACAACGCTCCGAGCAGCGACGCGTTTGGCCGTACCTATGACGGCCATCCTCTGACGCGTCACATTGCTCAGTCCGAGGGGCATCGAAGCCATCTCCAGGCTCAAGGGGTCGGCCACGCTAATCCTGGCGGTTAGTCCACCCCCTGACGGCACGAGCAGCGAAGCGTATAGCTTCGCTGCTCGTGCCGTGCCCTGCTTAAACGGAAAGGTGTCGCCTCCGGATTCGCGCAGGTTCCCGGAAAGCGTCACTGCTTGTGCTCGCAGCAAGTGTAGTGGTGGCGACGCAATGCGGCTTTGTTAAAAGGGCGCTTGGATTGCCAAAGCTGCCCTGCTTAAAGCAGCGCGGCATAAGGCAATGGATCTTGCTCTTCTCTCCCGGCCAAGTTGCTCAGGTCATCTATGGCTGAGGATTGCTACTCCTCAAACTTCGGCCCGCACGGGGTCGCCGCAGGTGATCGGCGGCGCGTCAAACGGCCGGATGTTTTGACCAGGATCGCCGTACCCACGGCTCGGGAGACACATCATGCCGCAGCGTCCTGCGGACGATCATTCTGAAGACCAGCCTCCGCTCAACAGGCTCCGCCTTTCGGGAGCCGAAGGAGAGGTTCTACTGGGAGGCACGGAAGCCAAGCACATCCTCGTCGTGGATGACGATGAGGATCTGCGGCGGCTGCTACTGACCTACCTGCGCAGGAACGGCTTTAGGGCTACCGGTGCGCAGGACGGTACAGAAATGTCCCTGATTCTTCAGACCGCTCCGGTGGATGCCATCGTCCTCGACGTCATGATGCCTGGTCAGTCAGGCTTCGATATCTGCCGCTCTCTTCGGATGCAAAGCAACATCCCCATCATTCTCCTGACCGCGCTTGGGGAGACAGTCGAGCGGGTTCTTGGGCTAGAACTCGGAGCCGACGATTTTGTGGTGAAGCCGGCAGAGCCGCGGGAGATCGTCGCCCGGATCAGAGCGGTCCTCAGGCGGACGGGACAATCGCCGACCTCGGCGCAGGTTGCGGCGCGGACCCTCGCTCACTTCGACGGATGGACACTCGACACGCGACGCCGCGAGCTGCGACGCGTCGACGGCGTCGAGGTAGAACTTACGGGAGGTGAGTATGACTTGCTGCTGGCGCTGATTGAGCGGCCTCAGCAGGTTCTCAATAGAGAGCAGCTCCTCGATCTTGCCCGGAACCGCCCCTATGGGGGCCTAGGCCGGTCGATGGATGTCCAGATCAGCCGCCTGCGAGCAAAGCTCGGCGATCACGCTGACCTCATCCGCACCGTTCGGGGTAGTGGCTATATGCTCACGAGTCCAGTGCGATGGGCCTGATCAGCCGGCTTGTACCCTCCACTTTGCTTGGGCAAACCCTGGCGACGCTGCTCATCGGCTTTTCGTTGCTGATCGGCGCTATGGTGGGACTGCACGACTATCTGCAGCGCTCCGTTGTTGACCGGAGCATTGAAGAAATTCTAGCGCAGCGCTTAGCCACTCTGCTCGAAACCTTGGACGCAGTACCTGCCTCTCAACGCGATGCCGTTTCTATAGCGCTGGCACAGCCAGATCTTACCGTTCGGCGAATCACGGGCTTACTCCCAGAACCGAAGAGGGAAGCTGAGCCTGCCTTTCAGAGGATCTCTGAGCGTGCGTTGTCATTAGCCACACCCGTTCGGACATTGCGCATCGAGTCAGGCACTTTCGACCCGTCAATGGGTCATCTGGTTGGCATTGTAGGCTTGGCCTGGTTGTCAGATGGCACTTGGCTTGAGATCCGGTTGTCCAGTACCGATGTTATCTCAGCTGAGATGCGCGTTCTCTACGCCTATACGGGCTTGTTCGGTATCAGCCTGCTGATCGCCATGGGCTTCGCCTCTCGCCTTATTGCCAGCCCAGTTACCGCGCTAGCCTCTACAGTTGCCCGGATGGACCTCGCTAAGCCTCCTGAACCCGTTCCGGCGAATGGCCCTCTCGAAGTACGTCAGTTGGCTGAGGCCATCGATAGGATGGCGAGCCGCACCTACGATGCTTTCCGACAAAGAACACTGGCTCTTGGTGCTTTGTCCCACGATCTTATGTCTCCCATTGCCAGACTGCGTCTTCGTGTAGAAGAACTGCCGGATACCGTAACGGCACCAATTCGCCAGGATCTAGGCGAGATGGAAGCGATGGTATCGGATGTGCTGGCTTACCTCCGCAGTGGTGAGCCTAACCACGAGCCTCTTCGACCTGTCTCGGTAGCAGCTCTTGCTCGTACCGTTGTTGACGAATTTCTAGAAGCAGGACAGGTGGTGATGGAGCACACCTTGGATGAGCGGGCCATCGTTCCTGGGCGTCGCGTCGCTCTGAAGTGCGCAATCACCAACTTAGTCGCTAACGCCCTCCGCTATGGCAGAGACCCATGGATTGAGGTCACAGTCATCGGAAACGAGGTACATCTGGTTGTTGGTGACCGTGGACCCGGCATTCCGGAGCAAGATCTCCCGCATGTCACCAAACCCTTCTTTCGGGGTGATGCCGCTCGCAGCCGTGGCGGAGGCAGCGGCCTGGGGTTGGCAACCGTAGTGGCGATTGCCAAGGCTCATACAGGCCACCTGGATCTGGAAAGTGTGGCAGGTCGCGGCACACTCGCAACACTCAAACTGCCACTGCAGTTCGTCCAAAGTTGAGGCCGATAAAGGTTGTTAGGTCGTGTCCCCGGGCGTGGTGTAGGAGGTGACCGCCGGATCTGAGGCGGTCACCGTGGTGGTTCGTGGCTAGGGTTGGGTTGCTAAGACCAACAACCCCTTGCTCTGGACCGACCACGATGACCGACGACCAGACTGCGCTGTCCGCCGTCAGGGCTCATGAGACAGAGAGGGATGGTTGAGGAAAGGAGGGTTTCCGGCTCATCGTAACCGGCAGGGAACGAGCCATGAGCCAGAAGCCATTGACACCGAACGCGAAGCCGCCCGCCGATCGGGTGGTGCGCGACATCCGGACACCTCGAAGTACCCACTGCTGAGTGGCCTTGCCGCGTAGGATCGTCGCCTCAGGCTCTGATGTGCCCCCGCTGACAGGGCCGGGTCACCGGCCAAGGACGGCCGAGGCGGCTCTTCATGGCGGATGTGGGGTTATGCGGGCGCAGCTCGGGTGCTGAGCCAGGCGAGGCGGGCGAAGTTATAGGCCAGATTGGCCATGCCGATCTTCACCTGGGCACGTGCGATACCGATCGTGCAGACGAACAGCCTCATACGGTGCTTCTGTGCGGCAAAGACATGCTCAATGCCGGAGCGGATCCGGGCGCGTGACGCATTGGCCTTCGCCTGTTGTTCAGAGAGCTGACGCCACGGTGGGCGGCGGAACTGGATCCTCTCAGACAGGCCGCGCTGCTCCAGCACTTCCAGATTGCGCTTGGTACGGTAGGCGGTGTCGGCCCAGACGCGGCTGGCGGTGTTCTCGGCATCCAGCAGGGCCGGAAAGCTGCGGCTGTCGTGCTGGGCCGCATCGGTGACTGTCCAGCGGCGGATCAGCCCGTGCCGCCGGTCAATGCCGATATGACTCTTGTAACCGAAGATGGGCACCGCGATCTGGATGACCTGGCGCTGATTGCCTTCTGGCTTGGGCTTGGCTTTACCGCGCTTGAGCGTCCACCGGGCATCCCGATCCTTCTGCGCCCTCTTGGCACGGGACCAGCCCTCTGGCGTGCCGCCCTCCCGGATGGTGGCCTTCTCCTCGATGGTAAGTTTCTGGCGCGGCGCGGCGATGATCGTGGCATCGATGATCTGCCCGCCCATGGCGAGGAAGCCTTTGGCCGCCAGCACCTCCTCAAAGCGGCGGAACAGCCCCTCCATGGCGCCTGCCTGCTTGAGCTGCTCGCGATACAGCCAGATCGTCTTGGCATCGGGCACCGCCTGGTGCAGGGCAAGCCCCACGAAGCGCATGAAGCTCAAACGATCGCGCAGTTGGAATTCGGCCTGCTCGTCGGAAAGGCTGTAGAGCGCCTGCAACACCAGGATGCGGAACATCAGCACCGCATCATAGGGCGGACGGCCGCCACGGCTACGATCCGATCGCGCCAGCGCCGCATCCAGCACCGGGCGGAAGATCTCGAAATCAACCGCGGCCGAGAGGCGCTCCAGCGGATCGCCCGCCGCCGACAAGGCCGCATACCGCTCATCGACATCGAAGAAGCCAGGCTGCCCTGCCATTCCACTGCCTCCGCTGATGACCTCAGTGAATCAGCTCAGCGCGTCAACAGCGAGGTTTTTCGAAGTGTCCAACTGTCCAGGTGGTGGTCATGTCAGTGCCCCACATGATGTCCACCGCGTCAGGGATGATGGTGCCGTCGTGGTTGCGCGGGCCTCGAGGGCTGCCGACCCGCGATGGAGCGAGCAGGTCGTGCTCACGCATCAGCCGCAGCACCCGGCGCCTGGAGGTCCGGACGCCCTGCATGCGCAGCCTTGCCCAGACCTTGCGGTGACCCTCGCCATGAAAGGGGCTGGCCGCGAGGACGGCCCGGATCGCCTCCAGCAGCGCCGCATCCGGCATTGGCCCGACTGGCCCAGCTCGCCTGGGCTGCTCCGTCCGGGGTGGCAGGCGATGGCGGTAGACCGTGGCTCGGGCTGCCCGCCAGATCCGGCATACCCGGTTCAAGCCATAGGGCCTGCTGTAGAGGCCGGATGAATACTCCCCAGAGGTGCCGACGGAAAATTCCCCAGGTGACCTGACCGGCTGAGTTCCTGGATGGGTCGGCCGGCCACCCGATCGCTGATGCTGCCGCGGTCCTGAGGGAGGCGGCGCCGGTGGTCAGACTGGGAGACATCATCATGATTCTGGACCTGCACCGGCAGGGCCTGTCGGTGTCCGCCATCGCCCGGCGGACGGGCTTTGACCGCAAGACGGTGCGCAAGCACATTGCGCGCGGGCTGGAGCCGCCGGCCTATGGCCCCCGGGCACCGCGGACGATGCTGCTGGATCCGTTCGTGCCCTATCTGCGGGAGAGGGTGGCGGCCTTCCCGGAATTGACCGGCCGCCGTCTGCATCGCGAACTGCGTGAGCGGGGCTACACGGGCGGCTATACGCGGCTGACTGACCTGCTGCGCGATATCCGTCCGGTCGCGGCTCCCGGCTTTGAGCAGCGGTTCGAGACACCGCCTGGCCGACAAGCCCAGGTTGATTTCGCGCAGTTCCGCACCGAGTTCACGGACGAGCCCGGCGTGGTGCGCATCGTCTGGCTGTTCTCCCTGGTGCTGGGGCACAGCCGCTGGCTCTGGGCCCGCTTTGTGCTGCAGCAGGACCTGCCGACGGTGCTGCGCTGCCACCTGGCTGCCTTTGAGGCCATGGGCGGGGTGCCGGCGGAGATCCTCTACGATCGCATGCGCACGGCCGTCACCGGCGAGGATGCTGCGGAGGGCATTGCCTACAACCGCACCCTGCTGGCCTGTGCTGGCCATTACAGCTTCCTGCCCAAGGCCTGTCGCCCTTACCGGCCGCAGAGCAAGGGCAAGGTCGAGCGGCCGTTCCGCTATGTCCGCGAGGATTTCTTCCTGGCGCGGAGCTTCCATAACCTCGACGACCTGAACGCCCAGCTGCAGCAGTGGCTGGACGAGGTGGCCAACGCCCGGGTGCATGCGACCACGCGCCGGGTGGTTGCCGCGCACTTTGCCGAGGAGCGGCCGCACCTACAGCCGCTGCCGGCAGGGCCCTTCCAGGCGACGCTGCGCCTGGAGCGCCGGATTACCCGCGACGGCATGGTTTCGGTGGATGGCAACCTCTATAGCGTGCCGGACAGCACCCGCCGGCGACCGGTGGAGGTGCACCGGCTGGCAGACGCGGTGCAGATCTTTGAGGCGGGGCGGCTCATCGCCAGCCATCCGGTGCTCGAGGGGCGTGGCCAGCGGCGGATCGCCGGCGGACATCGCCGCCAACGGCCTCCGGCCAACAGCACGACACCGCGCGAGGAGTTTCTCCTGCCGGTCCTCTCGGGCGAGGTGGTCTCCCGCCGTTCCCTCGAATTCTACGCGGCCGTCGGACAGCGCCTGGCCAACCAGGGCCTGCAGAAATGAGGGAGGACCTCTCCGTCCCGCCAACCCTGGAGCGGCTGCGCCGCCATCTGGTTGGCCTGCGCATGCCCCGCGCCCTGGAGATGCTCGACCATATGATGCGCCAGATCGAGCGTGGCGAGGTCGGCGCCCTGGAGGCACTTGAGGCGCTACTCGCAGAGGAACTGACCCTGCGCGAGAGCCGGCGGATCAAAGCGGCGCTGCAGATGGCACGCCTCGGCACCATCAAGACGCTCTCGGCGTTCGACTTCGCGTTCCAGCCTTCGCTGGACCGGCATCGCATCCTGGCGCTGGCACAGCTCGACTTCATTGCCCGTCACGAGGTGGTGCACCTGCTCGGGCCACCCGGCACGGGCAAAAGCCATCTGGCAATCGCCCTTGGCGTCGAGGCCGTGCGGGCCGGCCATAGCGTCTACTTCGCGACGCTGGCCGACATTGTCGCCTCGCTGGGCCGGGCCGAACGGGAGGGCAACCTGCGGGAGCGGATCCGCTTTCTCTGCCGCGCGTCACTCTGATCGTCGACGAGATCGGCTACCTACCGATCAGCAGCAGCAACGGAAACCTGTTCTTTCAACTGGTGAACGCCCGCTACGAGCGCGGTGCCATGATCCTGACCTCCAACCGCGGCTTTGCCGAATGGGGCGAGGTGTTCGGTGATCCAGTGGTGGCCACCGCGCTGCTGGACCGGCTGCTGCACCATGCGGTGGTCGTGTCGATCGAGGGCTCCAGCTACCGCCTGCGCCAGCATGCCGACCTGGTGCCGGAGAGCTTGCGGCCTGCGGCCAGCACCCTCGCGCACGCCCCACCGCCGCGCCGGGGCAGGCCGCCCAAGCCAAGAGGTGCCGATCCCAGCAACGGCTGATCCCCAAACCCAAACTGAGGAATTTTACCTCGGCACTTCTGAGGACAATTTGAGCGGCGTTGACACCTGCCGCTGCTGGGCGAGACCGTCAGGCTCATGGCCGTGACCTCCGCCGGGCCAAAGGGCGTCCACCCTCGAGGGCCGCGACCTTGGCCTCCAGCAGCTCGCGCTCCAGCAGCATCTCGCCCAGCCTGGCCTTGAGCCGCTCGCTCTCCAGCGCCTCACCATCAGCAGGCCGCGTCGCCAGGCTCGCCTCGCCAGCCGCCAGAAAGGCGTCGCGCCAGCCGCTGAGCGTTGCGGCGGTCACACCCAGCGCCCGCGAGACCGTCTCCAGATCCTCGCCACGCAGCAACCGAAGCACAGCGTCCCGCTTGCGCTGCCGCAACATCCGACCACCCCGGCCAGGACCAGCGGCATCCATCGTCTCTGTCGTCATCGTGCACCCCATCGGCGGATACTGTCCGCTTGCGGGGTGTCTCGATTAATCGTGGAGCGGAGGACTGCCACGCGCCTGCTGATGGCAAACGGCGAAATGCCCACTGAACTCGACCGTGCATTCGTCATGCGCCTGCTGGGCGAAGTACCTGTCCTGCAAGCAACAGTGGCTGTCGCGAAGCGCATTGCCCGCCTGCTGCGGCGGCAGAGCGACGACAGGCTCAATGGAGTATTGGACGAGGCCGTTGCCACCCCTCTCGCGAGCTTTGTCGCCGAGTTGCGCAAAGACATCGCGGCTGTGCAAGCCGCGCTCGATCTGCCCTGGAGTACCAGCCCTGTCGAGGGCCAGATCAACCGGCTTAAGATGATCAAGCGCACGATGTGCGGCCGCGCCGGCTTTGAACTCCTTCGTGCCCGCGTTCTCTGCCCCTCATGAGGCCAAAACAGCAGCATGGAAAGTGCGGGAGAGCCCAGGTCTCAACGCAAATCAACAGCCGGTGGCCGGGCTCCTGATATCGCTTGATACCAACTGGCCGTCGGAGGGGGGCGGCTTGCCGCGTTCGTCATAGCGCAGCGCATAGGCCAGGGCGTCCGCCACCTCCTCCGCAGAGGCGGCGGACAGGCCGGGCGGCAGCGGGAAAGGGGGCGGGGCGGGGCGGGGCGGGGCGGGAGGTTGCGAGGGGTCAGGCATGAGCGCGACGCTAAATGAGACTCGTAAAACAAATAAAGAACGGAGAACTGGTTGATAAGCGTGACGCCGGTGGGCCGGATTGACGGAAAGCACCTCCGAGAAGAGCCACCTCTCGCCTGATCAAGGCATTGGAAGTTCGCTTTGTGATGGAGGAAGGGCCGAGGTTTGTGTAACTTTCTGGCGAAGAGCCGGACCGCGCAGTGATTCGTGACCTCAGTTTTCTCGGGCTGCAGCGGCGGCAAGCCCGTGCAGTGTCCGATCGAGATGCAGTTCACCGTAACGATGCCGCTCGATCATGCGCCGCAGGTATCCTGCAGGATTGTGGACGCGCTGCGCAGCATGCTTGACGGCGATGGTGCCGATCGCGACGAGCGCTCCGGTTGTCCCGAACACCATCCTGGCATGGCCATAGACCTGTGGTGGGATCTCCAGCTGCGCACGCACCACCTCGCAAGCCTGTTGGATGTCGTCCCAAGCTGGTGCGGCCGAACTCACCCAATCCCGATAGGCAGGGACAAGATGCAGCAACAGGGCGGGGCTCATAGGGAACCCATTGAGCAAGTCGCCGCATTGGCCAAATCGCTGCCGTGCCACTATCGGCTCGGTCATGGCGGACCTGGTCGTAGCACCGCCATCGTGGTGCGCTGGATGTCCTTCCGCTGCTGTCACTGCTTCAGAAATAGAAAGCTGGGTTGTAGGTGTAATAGGGGTGCCCGGCAGCGCATCCTGGGGTGCACTGTCCACCACTTCCAGGGCCGGCGAGGCGATCCGAAGTTGCCGCTCGGCCTCCTCGTGGAGGCGACGGAGACGAGCCTCGATGGCGGCGAGTTCCACGGGATCGCCCTCGGCGCGCACCAAGGCGGCGAGCCTCTCGGCCTCTGTCGCGAGAGACGACCAATCCACGTCGCTCCCTCCGGCCGCGATCCCATGGTCGGTGAGCGAGAGCGTCTTACGCGACCAGGCGCTGCACTCCCGGCGCCGCATCCTGATCTCACGCCGACGCGCCTCCACCGCTTCAGCCACGGCGACGAACCCGGTCATCCGCTCACCCACGGGGCTGAGATCGAAGCCTGATGCTTGCAGAATGTACCCGGTCTGCGCGTCCCGGTGTCCCCAGCGTCGCCCGGTGCCGATGTCGTGGGCGCGGATCAGGCCGAGGTCGATCAGCCGGCGTAGCCGCTTGCGAACACCGCTGAGCGTGAGCCCGGTGCTGCCGACCAACACTTCGTTGGAGGGCCATACATAGCGGAGCTGCCCGGCTTTCCAGTCCTGGTTCGCCGAGTAGCGGAACAGCAAATCCAGCATATGCACCACGCAAGGCGTATAGCCCATGGCGGGAGCCGCCGCCTTGAAGGCGGCCAGCACGCGACCGCGGTCGAGTTCATCGAGGCGTCCGGACAAGCCGGCAACCGCCTGCAGTTGCGCGCCAGTCGTGCGACGTCGCCCCGTGCGTCGTGGCAGCCGTGGCACGGGTTGATCACTCATCATGGCTCGCTCCTCGCGAGCGCGCCGCCCGAACTCATCAAACGCGACTCTCCTGTCGTCAGGCAAGAGGTTGCTTGACGAGGAGGAAGGCCAAAACCTATCCTGGGTTTGCAAATGGAGCCCAGTTTAGGGTTGCCGAGTTCAGGAACGGTCGGTGCTGCCAGGCACCGGCCGTTTTCTCTATCAGCGCGCCATCATCGGCCCCAGAAGGCGGTTGAGATCACGCCCGCTCCGGTACAACCGTAGCGAGCAGAACCAGCTTGCCGTGACGACGAGGCGAATGTCCAGCCATAAAGATACGCATATCGCGTATTTTTTTCCGACCGAAAGCTCAGCTGGAGGGAGCCTGTTGCCGCTCCAGGTAGGTGTGCAAGGCCGTCACGAACACAGCCGTTCTCGTGACGCCGTGCTCCGTCGCGAGACGGTCGACGCCATGCTTGAGATCCTGGTCGATCCAGAATGACTTGCGGACCTTCGCGGAGGGCGGCGCCAGGAACAGGATGGCCTCTCCAGCCTCAGCCCGCCCAATCAGTTCACGGAGGGCTTCCTCGTGCAGATCCCGAGGGTAGAGCCGCCTGTGGCCAGGCCCCCCCTCGCGATTACGTTGGTCCACGAGCTGCTGAATGGCTTTCGCAAAGCCTGCAGGCAAAGGAGCGTCCAGCTTGGCCATGTTGGCCGTTCTCTCGGTCAGCGGGCGCACCATGCTCGGTATCCAACAGGCTCCAGTTCCTTTTGCGGGCCGCCACCCAGAGTGGATTCCCGCGGCGAGGATGCCCGAAAACGGCCGAATGAGCCAGAACGGCCGACAGAGGCCGAACGAACGCCAGCCCCCCGCGAGGCCGTCGTCCGATCGCAGGAACTCCTCCGAGACCGGCGACCTCCTGGGGCGCTGGAAGGACCGCGATGCCTTCTTCTGAAGGTATTCCGTCTGACAGCTGCAGAGCGAAGCCGCAGATCCTCTGCCTCGATTGTCCCGAGAGATGCAACCAGCATGATGTTGGTGGCGCGCAGAGGCGATGTTGGCTGACAGCGATCTGCTCACCGGCTCAACATCGCTCAACCACCGAATCCGCGCTGATCGGCAGCGATCAATCCATCTTCGATGAAGCCTACCACTAGAAGCTCTGCTGGTTGATTCTGGAAGAAGACGGATGCGATCTTGCGAGAACGCAATATTGCCGGTGCAGAATCATCCGTCAGATCGAACACGTCAGGGTTGCATTTTCTTTCCTGTCTCGCCAAAAACGGGTTGCCGGAGCGCTAGCGCACCCATACGCTCACACCCCGTGAGGACAAAGCAGATTAGAGAATTGGGGAATCCTCTTTTCGATCTTGATGCTGGCGGTGATGCGGCGGCGAGCGGTTCGGATGGTGATGAGGGCAGGTCTGTGATGTCGACGACCAAACCCGGATTAGGTGATCAGCGGTACTCGGCGGCACCGATTTACCGGCGCCCGCCGGAACGGCCCCGTGCCTGCTCGGCTGGAACGTCATCCTCTGTCGCAGTCCCCGCGGAGGCTCCCGCGCCTATTCGCCATGCCGCATTGTCGCTCGGCTCCGGCAGCCTTGATCAAGACCCGGCCGGGGCAAGGCTCCCCCCGTCAACCCGTGAGTTGCCGAGCGGCCCCGAATCATCCGATACCCCTCTCCTCCAAAAGGGAGAGCAGGCCGGGTGCCACAGTTCATGGCTGAGGGGGATGCGCGCGCGGCGATCGCCAATGGTGGCCGCATCGAGAACGTCATCATCGTCATGCAGCGTGGATCAGACGGCCGGGCCGAATTCGTGCCTTACTTCGCCGCCTCCTGGCGGCGTGGCTACGTGGCCATTGGCCTGTGGGCCGGCCGGGGCACCCGTTCCTGGCGCGACCTTACCCGCCTGGTCGGCTTTGTTCGCGAGGAGCTGCACTACCCGGGCCCGATGGTCCTGCATGAGGCCGACGATCCCAAGCTCCGCAAGTACCGTACGCTGTTCGCGGCAGCGAGCGAGCCAGCGCCTTCGGATCGGCCTGACGGGGCATTCGACCGCTAGGCGCCATCCGCGCCTGGAGAGCGGCTCCAGCGTGCTGGCGCTACGGGGCCGAGCCTCTCGATGAGTGTCGCGTTGACCCTCGCGGCCGTGCTCGCCTTAGCGCCGAGCTGCGCGCCGGCTGTGGATCGCGGCACGCTGCTGGCCGTCATCGGCACGGAGAGCCGCTACCATCCCTTCGTCGTCGCGACGAACGTGAAGGGCCGCACCACCTCCTCGCGGCGTTTCAACTCGGCTGACGACGCTGTTGCCGCGGTCGAGGCCTTGCTGTCGAGTGGCATCGACAACATCGACCTGGGCCTGGCGCAGATCAACTACCGTGCCGGCCATCTGCAGCGTCTCGGCCTGCCAATCGCGGCGGCCTTTGATCCCTGTTCAGCCCTATCCGTGGCCGCCGATGTGTTGGTTGATTGCTGGACGCGCTTTGGCGACGACCGGCCGGAGGCGGCGCGGCTGGATGCCACGCTCTCCTGCTACAACACCGGCACGCCGACGCGCGGCCTGACCAACGGCTACGTTGGCAAGGTTCACACTGCCTACCAGACCGAGATCGTGCCCGCGCTCCGCCGTCGCGATGTCGATGGCGCGACGGCGGTGCCGCCACCTCGCCCTGATGCTCCCATCTCCGCACGCCTGCGTTGTGATGTGCCGGCGTGGGATGTCTGGGCACGCTGCCCGCAGCCGGATGCTGCGGAACCCCCGCCGCCCGATCTTGAGCCGGCGGCGCCGGTCAGGCTGCGCGGCATCACCATGGAAGGTCCGAATGACGTCCCTCTTCGCCCATAAAGCGTTGGCCCGCGGGGCTGGCGCGCGGAACCGCATCCTTGGCGTCCTTTCCCTCGCGCTGCTGGCCGGGCTGCTTCTGCCGGATTTAGCCCTGGCCCAGGGCGGCGATCCCTTCACCCTGGGTGTTGAATGGGCACGCAGCACCTGGATCCGTGGCCTGGCCATGGCAGCAGTCGGCCTGATCGGCGTGATGCTGTTCCTGTGGCAGTTCCGCGGCGCCGCCATCCTTTGCGTGCTCGGTGGTGGCCTGGTGGTGGCCAACCTCGAGACAATCGTCGGCTGGATGGGCATCTGACATGGCGCGGGCCGAGGAGGTCGACCGCCAGGAGGGGATGATCCCCTTGGGCGCCACCCGGCCGCCGCTGGTGCCCTGGATCGGTCTGCCCTTCTCGGCCTGCCTGCTGCTGGGGCTGGTCTGCGTCGAACTGGCGATGTTTTGGGGTGGGCTGTCGGGCACCATCAGCGCCGCTGGCCTCTTTGTCGCCATCTGGGCGCCACTGCGCTGGTGGGTGGAGCGCGACTGGTACGCGCTGGCAGTGATTGGCGTCTGGTTCCGCACCTCCAGCGCCGCCTTCGACGCGCCGCGCTGGGGTGGTGCGTCGATCGCGCATTTTCCGCTCAGCCGGCGGCACCGCCGGCAGGAGGTGAGGGGGCTTTGGCATGTTTGACGGCCTGGCCTCCGCGTTCTTCGAGCGGACCGCGACGGCCTATGCCGCGCATCACGGGCATGTCGCGCCGGACGTCATGATGATGCGCGACGGCTCGCTCTGCGCCGTCATCGAGGTCGAGGGCTACCCGTTTGAGCTTGCCGGTAATGCGGCGCTCAACACCGTCCACGCCGTCCGGGCCGAGCTGCTCCGCAACATCGCCGAGCCGGAACTCACCATCTACGAACACCTGATCCAGCACGACAGTGTCCGCCCCTTGCCGCCGGCGGAACACCGCACCTTCTATGGCGCGGTCCTGGCCCGGGACTACCAGGCCTGCCTGGCCGGGCTGCGCGGCACGACCTGGTTCCTGACCCTGATCGTCCGGCCGCGCGCGCCGCTGGCCCTGCGTCGCCGCAAGCCTGTGCGCGATCTCGGGCTCGACCGGCGCCTATCCATGCTGCAGGACAAGGTCCGCGCCGCCATGAGCGCTTTGGCTGGCTTCCAGCCGCGGCGGCTCGGCGTGCGGGAGGAGGGCGGCGTGCTGTTCAGCGAGATCGCCGAGGCGCACCGGATGGTGCTCTACGCGCGCTGGATGCCGGTGCCGCTGGTGGAGGGCGGGCAAATGGGTGCCGCGCTCTACAATGACCGCGTCACCTTCGCCGACAAGGGGTTCCGCGTCGAGATCCCGGCCCGGGACTATGCCGAATGCCCGCACGGGCTGATGCTGGGCTTCCGGATCTATCCGACCCGCTGGCGGGTCGGCATGTTCGACCAGCTGATCGGCCAGCCCTTCCGCTTTGTGCTGACCAATTCCTTCGGGTTCTTCGGGCGGACCAGCGCCAGCGACAAGATGGCGCTGCGCGCCCGCCATATGAGCAATGCCGGCGACCGCGCCGTGTCGCTCCGCCTGGAGCTGGATGAGGCGATGGACGCCGTCGACCGGGGCGAGCACGTGCTGGGCGAGCATCTCTGGTCCCTGGCCGTGCACGCCGACCGGCTGGCGGATCTGGAGGAATGGGGTGCCCGGGCCCGCAACGCCGTGACCGATGCCGGCGCCGTGGTGGCCACCGAGGATGCCGGGGTTGAGGGCGCCTTCTGGGCGCAGCTGCCCGGCTCGCCGCATTATCTGCGCGCCCGGGCCGGTGGCCTGCCAAGCGTCGCCTTTGCCGCCATGTCGTCGATGCACGCGCATCCCCGGGGTGACGCCAGCCATCACTGGGGCCAGCCGCTGTATCGCGTTCGCACGGTCGGCAACACGCCCTATGAGGTGCCGTGGCACCTGCGCGATGTCGGCCACCGGCTGCGCTTCGGGCCGACCGGCTCCGGCAAGACGCTGGACATGGCCTTCGACGCCGTGATGCTGGATCCGCTGGTGGGCGGCCAGGGCGGCAGCCAGATCCTCTTCGACAAGGACGGCGCCAACGAGATCCTGGTGCGCGCCATGGGCGGGCCGGTGGCCCGGATCCGGCGTGGCCTGGACAGTGGCGCGGCGCCGCTCCGCGGCCTCACAAACACCGAGGCCAATCGCGCCTGGCTGCACGAATTCATCTCCGGCCTGATCATGGCCGATGGGCGCGGCGCACTGCGGCCGGACAGCAATCGCCGCCTCGACAAGGGCATTGCCTGGATCATGCGCATGCCCGCCACCATGCGCAGCCTGGCCGGGGTGCGCCAGTTCCTCGACCACGGGGATGCCCTGGGCGACGGGGCCCGTCTGGAGGTGTGGTGCCGCGGCAACGCGCGCGGCTGGGCCTTCGATGGCGAGGCGGATCGGCTCGACTTTGGCGCCCCCTTCGCCAGCGTCGATCCAACGGAGGTTCTGGAGGACGCGGCGGTGATGCCGCCGCTGGCCGCCTATCTGCTCTACCGCACCGGGCTGGTCGCTGATGGCCGTCGTGTCGTGGTGCATGCCGATGAGGGGCGGGCCTACATGCCGCCCGTGGCCATGATCAACGGCGCCCCAGAGATGCGCTTCGCGCGCGGCTTCGAGGATCTGGTGCTCACCGGCCGCAAGAAGGAGGTCTCACTCGACCTCGCCATCCAGCAGCCCGAGCACATCCTGGAGCACCCGGTCGGTGCCTCGCTGATCGCCCAGGCCAAGACGCGGGTGCTCTACGCCAATCCGGATGCGCGCCGCGACAGCTATGTCGAGGGGCTGGGCTGCTCGCCGCGCATCCACCAGGCGGTCAGCCGCGACATGTTGGTCGGCCCACGCTCCAAGATCCTGATGCGGGAAAGCTACGCCGTGCGCTGCCTGATGGATCTCGGAGCGCTGCCCGAGCATCTGGCGGTGCTGTCCAGCCGTGCCGGCACCATCAGGCTGATGGCCGACACCATCGGCAACCATGGCCAGGACCCTTCGGTCTGGCTGCCGGTGTTCTGGCGGCGGCTGCGGGAAGGCACCCAGGCCGGTCCCTGAGATCAGCGGACCATCATGAGAGTCGAGGCTGATCAGGCGAGCCCCTTCAATTGGACCACCACCTGGTGCTGACCTGACGGCGCCGGACGACAGCGGAGGGAGAACCCCCATGAAGCGCTTCCTGCTGGCCTCGGTCGGCGCGGCCCTCCTTGGCGCCGGATCTCCGCCCGCCAAGGCGCAATGGGTGGTGTGGGATCCCGGCAACGCCACCTACAACATCCTGCAGGCCGAGCGGCTGCTGACGCAGATCCGCGAGATGCAGATGCAATACCGCCAGCTGGTCGCGACCTATAACGCTATCAGCCACGCCACCAGCATCGGCGGGCTGACGGGCGCGGTGGGGGGCCTGTCCAGCTCCAACCTGCCGCTGCCGGGCGAGCTGATGGGCGCCATGCGCGGCGCCTCCATCCTGGGACGGGCCGCCGGGCAGATCGACCTCGACCGCGTCTACATCCCGCCCACGGTGGATCAATGGACCCGCGAGATGACGCGACGGGAAACAGTCACCGCCAATGCCAAGGCGATGAGCGAGCAGGCGCTGGTGGACGCGCAGGCGCAGATGGCGTCGCTCGACCGTATGCAGGCGGAGATCGAGGCGCAGCCGGACGGCACCGCGGTGGCCGCGCATCAGGCGGGGATCGCCCTGGTGGGCCAGAAGCTGGCGCTGCAGCAGGTGCAGTTGCAGCAGACGCAGATGCTGCTGGAAGCGGACAACCGCGTGACGCAGCAACGCTATGAGCAGCAATGGCGGCAGGATGTGGACCGCCACGCCGAGGCCACCGCCGGCGCCCTGGGAGGCTGGTGATGCACCGTCTTGCTCTGGTGATGCTCCTGCTCACCTCGGCCGCCGCCATGGCGGCGGAGCACGACATCCCGTGGTTCCAGGCGCATCCGGCGGAGCGCGGCGCCTGGCTGAGGAAATGTCGCGACGATATGCGGCTGGGTCAGGATCCGGTCTGCGGCAATGCGCAGAAGGCCGAGGATCGCGAGCGCGCCAGGAAGATCGCACCATCCTCTCCCATCCCAGACTTTGATCCGACTGAAAGCCCTCTCATGCAGCGGGCCATCAAGTCTGCCTGCCAGAGACCGCCTGCCGAGCGAGGAATGCTCGGGCAGTATTGCGGCAGGACCTGATCGTCGATGTACGAGCAGTGGGCCCTCTATTTTGATGATCTGACCATTCAGGCAATGGATAGCGTCATTGCCGGCGGGATCGCATTCACACTGTCCTATTTGCGCGGCGCCATGATGCTGTTGGTGCTGATTGCGGCCGTCCTGATGCTGCGTGGCGACATGACGGTCAGCTGGGGTGTCCGCAAGATTATCCTGGGTCTCATCGTCCTCGCGCTGCTGCAGGTCGGCAACTACAATGCCATCATTCGCGAGCCTTTCTGGACCACGATTCCCAACGCCATCGCCTCCGCGCTGAATGGCGGCACCGTCAGCATCACGGCTGCCCAGCGCTTTACTCGTATTGCGGAAGCGATCGAGCACGTCGTCGCTCTGGCGGATCAGCGCATCGGCAACCCGTTCTGGAACATCCGCGCCAGTATCTCCGTCAGCATCGTCCAGCTGTTCCTGCACCTCTTCCTGGCGTTCGTTTATGCTGTGTGGCAGGTCGCGCGCGTGGCCACGGCGCTGATCATCTCCGCCGGGCCGTTCCTGCTGATCGCCGCCCTGTTCGAGACCAGCCGGCAGTATGTCTTCGACTGGTTTGGCAAGCTGATCTCCGTCTCCGCGCTTACCCTGTATTCCTGGGTCATGACAGAGGTCGCGCTAGCCGGCGGTAGAACTTGGATCCAGCAACGCTTCACCGCCGACAACGGCATGTCGGCGACCATTTCCGATCTCCTCAGCCTCTGTGCCTGGTTCTTCATCTGCTCACTGATCATGGTCGGCTTGCCCATGCTGGCCTCGATCGGTGGCAGTGGTGGCGCAGGTGTCGCGACCAGCGTCGGCGCCGGGTTGGCTGGGGGCAAAGTCGCCAGCGGCGCGGCCGTGAGCGGCACGGCGTCGGCCGCCCGTATGGGCGCGGCCATCGGTGCCTCGATCAAGCGGAGCATGGGCCGTGGCGGCCGCTGAGACAGCAACAAGGACCCGATCCGTCATGATGTCCGCTTTCCGACCGCTGGTCCTGGTTCTGACCCTGGCCTGTGCCGCACTGACGGGCTGCGCCGGGCTGGATGCGGCGCAGGAGGCACGGGCCTGCCAGGGCACGCCTTTTGTGCTGAATGCCGGCCTCTGGACGCCGGCGCCGGAGGATCTGCGATGAGCGCCTCGTCCGCACCCGAGGAAGCGATGGCCGCCTTCCGGGCCAGCTCCACGGCGGCCCTGGTCAGCCCCGAGGAGGCGGCCGCGCATTACCAGCGCATCCTCCAGTCCCAGGCGGCTTCGCAGCGGCGCGACAACCGACGCTCCCGCATGGCCATGGCCACGGGCATCAGCCAGATCGTCGTTTCCGTGGCGCTGGCCGGAGCCGTGGTCTTCCTGCTGGCGCGCGAGAAGACCCAGATCGTCTACGTCGCCTTCAACAGCGACGGCACCTTCCGCACCTCGGCCTCGGAGCGGGACCTGACCACCTCGGATCGCCGCGCCGCTATGTCGGCGACCCTTTGGCGCTATGTGGCGGCCCGCGAAGGCTACAGTTCGGCCGGGCATCCTGAGGCGCAGCAATTCGTCTACATCCTCTCGGACAAGGCGGTGGGCGACGCCTACCAGGCCAGCGTCGATCCCCGGAACGAGCAGAGCCCCTTCCGGGTCTATGGCACCCGGACCCAGGCGCAGATCGAACGCCGCACCGAGAATCTGTTCTGTATCCGCGACGCGGCGCTGGAAGGCTGTGGCGGTCGGGATCCCGACAGCTATAAGGTCTGGTTCACCCGCATCCAGCGCACCGAGGGTCAGCGCCCCCTCATCCGCAACTACTCGGCCACCATCCGCTTCCGGGCCGGGGTCAAGGTGCCGTCCTGGCAGCTGGTGACCCACAATCCGCTCGGCCTGCAGGTCACCGAATATTCCATCACCGAGGAAGGAGCCATGCCATGAGCCGCATGCCCGCTTTGGCCGCGGTGCT
>NZ_PDOA01000024.1 GCF_003116135.1 Teichococcus aestuarii
TCCGCCACGACGCCGCGGAAGGCCGCCCAAGCCAAGAGGTGCCGATCCCAGCAACGGCTGATCCCCAAAACCCAAACTGGGGAATTTTACCTCGGCACTTCTGAGGATGATTCAGGCGGCGTTGACACCAGCGATGACATTGTCCATCGCGCGGATGGTCAGGCCATCGAAGTATGTGACCCATTGCTCGTACATAGCCGCTCAGATCCTGCCGCAGTACTGACCGAACATCCCACGCTGGCTCTCTGGCTTCTTGCATGCGTCCTGGATGGCACCGCGCATCAGCGGGCTTTCCGTCGGATCGAAGCCGGGAATAGGCGAGGATGGCGCGATCTTCTTGGCGCGCTCGCGATCCTCGGCCTTTTGCGCGTTGCCGCAGACCGGATCCTGACCCAGCCGCATGTCGTCGCGACATTTCCGCAGCCAGGCGCCGCGCTCCGCCGGATGCGCCTGGAACCACGGGATGTCGTGCTCCGCCGCCATGGCGGCGGTCGCGGTGAGCAGGAGCATCGCCAGAGCGAAACGGCGCATCACCAGCCTCCCAGGGCGCCAGCGGTGGCCTCGGCATGGCGATCCACGTCCTGCCGCCATTGCTGCTCGTAGCGCTGCTGCGTCACCCTATTGTCCGCTTCCAGCAGCATCTGCGTCTGCTGCAGCTGCACCTGCTGCAGCGCCAGCTTCTGGCCCACCAGGGCGATCCCCGCCTGATGCGCGGCCACCGCGGTGCCGTCCGGCTGCGCCTCGATCTCGGCCTGCATACGGTCGAGTGAGGCCATTTGCGCCTGCGCATCCACCAGCGCCTGCTCGCTCATGGCCTTGGCATTGGCGGTGACGGTCTCACGGCGGGTCATCTCGCGGGTCCATTGATCCACCGTCGGCGGGATGTAGAGGCGATCGAGGTCGATCTGCCCGGCGGCCCTCCCCAGGGTGGAGGCGCCGCGCATGGCGCCCATCAGCTCGCCCGGCAGCGGCAGGTTGGAACTGGACAGGCCCCCCACAGCGCCGGTCAGCCCGCCGATGCTGGTGGCGTGGCTGATGGCGTTGTAGGTGGCGACCAGCTGGCGGTACTGCATCTGCATCTCGCGGATCTGCGTCAGCAGCCGCTCGGCCTGCAGGATGTTGTAGGTGGCGTTGCCGGGATCCCAGACCACCCATTGCGCCTTGGCGGACGGAGATCCGGCGCCGAGGAGGGCCGCGCCGACCGAGGCCAGCAGGAAGCGCTTCATGGGGTTCTCCCTCCGCTATCGTCCGGCGCCGTCAGGTCAGCACCTCGTGGTGGTCCACTTGCCGGGGCTCGTCTGGTCAGTGTCCGGCTCTCATGATGGTCCACTGCTCTCTCAGGGACCGGCCTGGGCGCCTTCCCGCAGCCGCCGCCAGAACACCGGCAGCCAGACCGACGGATCCTGGCCATGGTTGCCAATGGTGTCGGCCATCAGCCTGATCGTGCCGGCGCGGCTGGACAGCACCGCCAGGTGCTCGGGCAGCGCTCCAAGATCCATCAGGCAGCGCACAGCGTAGCTCTCCCGCATCAGGATCTTGGAGCGCGGGCCGACCAGCATGTCGCGGCTGACCGCCTGATAGATGCGCGGTGAGCAGCCCAGCCCCTCGACATAGCTGTCGCGGCGGGCATCCGGATTGGCGTAGAGCACCCTAGTCTTGGCCTGGGCGATCAGCGAGGCGCCCACCGGGTGCTCCAGGATGTGCTCGGGCTGCTGAATGGCGAGGTCGAGCGAAACCTCCTTCTTGCGCCCGGTGAGCACCAGATCCTCGAAGCCGCGCGCGAAGCGCATCTCCGGGGCGCCGTTCACCATGGCAATGGGCGGCATGTAGGCGCGCCCCTCATCGGCATGCACCACGACGCGGCGGCCATCGGCGACCAGCCCGGTGCGGTAGAGCAGGTAGGCCGCCAGCGGCGGCATCACCGCCGCGTCCTCCAGCACCTCGGTCGGATCGACGCTGGCGAAGGGCGAGTCGAAGTCCAGGCGATCCACCTCGCCATCGAAGGCCCAGCCGCGCGCGTTGCCGCGGCACCAGACCTCCAGCCGGGCGCCATCGCCCAGGGCATCCCCGTGGTCGAGGAACTGGCGCACCCCGGCCAGGCTGCGCAGGGCGGCGGGCATGCGCATCACCCAGGCGATGCCCTTGTCGAGGCGGCGGTTGCTGTCGGGCCGCAGCGCGCCACGCCCATCGGCCATGATCAGGCCGGAGATGAATTCGTGCAGCCAAGCGCGATTGGTCTCGGTGTTGTCGAGGCCGCGCAGCGGTGCCGCGCCACTGTCCTGGCCGCGGCGGATGCGGGCCACCGGCCCGCCCATGGCGCGCACCAGGATCTCGTTGGCGCCGTCCTTGTCAAAGAGGATCTGACTGCCGCCCTGGCCGCCGACCAGCGGGTCCAGCATCACCGCGTCGAAGGCCATGTCCAACGTCTTGCCGGAGCCGGTCGGCCCAAAGCGCAGCCGGTGGCCGACATCGCGCAGGTGCCACGGCACCTCGTAAGGCGTGTTGCCGACCGTGCGGACGCGGTAGAGCGGCCTGCCCCAATGGTGACTGGCATCGCCCCGGGGATGCGCGTGCATCGATGACATGGCGGCGAACGCGACGCTCGGCAGCCCGCCGGCCCGGCCGCGCAGATAATGCGGCGAGCCGGGCAGCTGCGCCCAGAAGGCGCCCTCGACCCCAGCATCCTCGGTGGCCACCACAGCGCCGGCATCGGTCACCGCATTGCGGGCCCGGGCGCCCCATTCCTCCAGATCCGCCAGCCGGTCGGCGTGCACGGCGAGCGACCAGAGATGCTCGCCCAGCACATGCTCACCCCGGTCCACCGCATCCATCGCCTCGTCCAGTTCCAGGCGGAGCGACACGGCGCGGTCGCCAGCATTGCTCATATGGCGCGCCCGCAGCGCCATCTTGTCGCTGGCGCTGGTGCGGCCGAAGAACCCGAAGGAATTGGTCAGCACAAAGCGGAAGGGCTGGCCGATCAGCTGGTCGAACATGCCGACCCGCCAGCGGGCCGGATAGATCCGGAAGCCCAGCATCAGCCCGTGCGGGCACTCGGCATAGTCCCGGGCCGGGACCTCGACGCGAAACGCCTTGTCGGCGAAGGTGATGCGGTCATTGTACAGCGCGGCGCCCATCTGCCCGCCCTCGACCAGCGGCATCGGCATCCAGCGGGCATAGAGCACCATCCGGTGCGCCTCGGCGATCTCGCTGAACAGCACGCCGCCCTCCTCCCGCACACCGAGCCGGCGCGGCTGGAAACCCGCCAGGGCACTCAGGGCGGCGCGGACCTTGTCCTGCAGCATGGACAGACGCCGATCGAGCCCGAGGTCGCGCCCAGGCTTGCGGCGGCGCAGCACCAGCGGTGCGCGCGGCCGGACGATCAGGGTCAGGAACCAGGTGGTGCCGCGCAGCCCAGCCAGGCAGGCCTGGTAGTCCCGCACCAGCGCGTCGCCGTAGAAGGTACGATGTTCCGCCGGCGGAAGAGGGCGCACGCTGTCGTGCTGAACCAGGTGTTCATAGATGGTGAGTTCCGGCTCCGCAATGTTGCGGAACAGCTCGGCCCGGACGGCATGGACGGTGTTGAGCGCCGCATTGCCGGCAAGCTCGAAGGGGTGGCCCTCCACCTCAATGACAGCGCAGAGCGAGCCGTCCCGCATCATCACCACGTCCGGTGCGACATGCCCGTGGTGGGTCGCATAGGTCGTCGCGGTCCGCTCGAACAGCGCGGAGGCCAGGCTGTCAAACATGCCAGAGCCCCCTCACCTCCTGCCGGCGATGCCGCGGGCTGAGCGGGAAATGGGTGATTGTCGCGCCGCCCCAGCGCGGCGCGTCAAAGGCGGCGCTGGAGGTGCGGAACCAGACCCCGATCACCGCCAGCGCGTACCAGTCGCGCTCCACCCACCAGCGCAGCGGCGCCCAGATGGCGACAAAGAGGCCGGCGGCGCTGATGGTGCCCGACAGCCCGCCCCAGAACATCGCCAACTCGACACAGACCAGCCCCAGCAGCAGGCAGGCCGAGAACGGCAGACCGATCCAGGGCACCAGCGGTGGCCGGGTGGCACCCAGCGGGATCATCCCCTCCCTGCGGTCGACCTCCTCGGCCCCGCTCATCTCAGATGCCCATCCAGCCGACGATGGTCTCGAGATTGGCCACCACCAGGCCACCACCGAGGACGCAAAGGATGGCGGCACCGCGGAACTGCCACAGGAACAGCATCACGCCGACCAGACCAACCGCCGCCATGGCCAGGCCGCGGATCCAGGTGCTGCGGGCCCATTCGACACCCAGGGTGAAGGGATCGCCGCCCTGGGCCAGGGCGACATCCGGCAGGAGAAGCCCGGCCAGCAGCGCGAGGGAAAGGGCGCCGAGGATGCGGTGTCGCGCGCCAGCCCGGCGGGCCAACGCTTTATGGGCGAAGAGGGACGTCATTCGGACCTTCCATGGTGATGCCGCGCAGCCTGGCCGGCGCCGCCGGTTCAGGATCGGACGGCGGGGATTCCGCAGCATCCGGCTGCGGGCAGCGCGCCCAGACATCCCACGCCGGCACATCACAGCGCAGGCGTGCGGAGATGGGAGCGTCAGGGCGAGGCGGCGGCACCGCGGTCGTGCCATCGGCATCGCGACGGCGGAGCGCGGGCACGATCTCGGTCTGGTAGGCGGTGTGAACCTTGCCAACATAGCCATTGCTCAGGCCGCGCGCCGGGGTGCCGGTGTTGTAGCAGGAGAGCATGGCGTCCAGGCGCTCGGGCTCGGGCCGGTCGCCGCCAAAGCGCGACCAGCAATCGACCAGGACGTCGGCGGCCACGGACAAGGCCGTGCAGGGGTCAAAGGCAGCGGTGACCGGCAAACTCAGACGCTGCAGATGACCGGCGCGGTAGTTGATCTGCGCCAAGCCCAGGTCGATGTTGTCGATGCCGCCCGACAGCAGATCCTCGACCGCGGCGGCTGCCTCGTCAGCCGAGCCAAAACGCCGCGAGGAGGTGGTGCGGCCTGCCGCGTTCGTCGCGACGGCGAAGGGATGAAAACCGCTTTCCGTGCTGATGACGGCCAGAAGCGTGCCACGATCCACGGTCGGCGCGCAGACAGGGGCCATGGCGAGCACGGCAGATAGGGTCAACGCAGCACTCACCGGGGGTTTCCGTCCGGCGGTGCATGGCGCTTAGCGGTCGGATGCCCCGTCGGGCCGATCCGAAGGCATTGGCTCGCCCGCTGCCGCGAACAGCGTGCGGTACTTGCGGAGCTTGGGATCGTCGGCCTCATGCAGGACCATTGGGCCCGGGTAACGCAGCTCCTCGCGGACAAAGCCGACCAGACGGGTAAGGTCGCGCCAGGAACGGGTGCCCTGGCCGCCCCACAGGCCAATGGCCACGTAGCCGCGGCGCCAGGAGGCGGCGAAGTAAGGCACAAATTCGGCCCGGCCGTCGGCCCCGCGCTTTGTGACGACAATGACGTTCTCGATGCGGCCACCCTCGGCAATCGCCGCGCGCGCGTCCCCCTCGGCCATGAACTGTGGCACCCGGCCTGCTCTCCCTTTTGGAGGAGAGGGGTATCGGATGATTCGGGGCCGCTGGGCAACTCACGGGCTGAAAGGGCAGCCGCCCTTGCCCAGGCCGGGCCTTGATCAAGGCTTCCGGAGCCGAGCGACAATGGGGCAAGGCGAATGGGCGCAGGAGCCTCCGCAGGGGCTGCAATAGAAGATGGCGTTCCAGCAGAGCAGGCACGAGGCCGTACCGACGGACGCAGGATGATCAGTGCCGTCGCGTGCCATTGGTTGCCCGCCCCGGGCTTGGTCTTCGAGATCACAGACCTGCCCTCATCACCATCCGAGCCGCTCATCGCTGCATCACCACTGTCGCCAAGCTCGAAAAGAGGATTTGCCAATTCTCTAATCCTCTCGGACCTCAGGAGTGGAGAGTAGGAGTGTGTTAATGCTTCAGCAACCCGGTTTTGGCGAGAAGGAAAAGAAAATGCAACCCAGGCGTGTCCGATCTTATTGATGATTCTGCACAGGCAATATTGCGCTCTCGCAAGATCGAGTTCGTCTTCTTCAAGGTGTGATCTACAGAGATGCGGGCTCTGCGCTTCATAGAAGCAGAATCGATCGCTGCATGTTGGCGCTGAGAAAGCGGTTGAGCGTTGTGGGGATCGGTGAGCAGATCCATGTCAGTCGATATCGGCCCTGCGGCTACACCCAACATCGTGCGGGTTGCTCCCCAAGGGATAAACGACGCGGTGCATTCGCGGCTCCGCCTCCGCAGATCTGCGACGGGAAGCCGTCAGCAAAGGCGCGGCGACCCCTCGGCGTTGAGGAGGTCGACGGCCTCCAAGGAACTCCTCAGAGGGCGATGATCTCGCCCCTGCCGGCGATAGCCCGGCTCAAAACCTGTCATTCTGGCTCATTCGGGGGTTTTCGGGCATCCTCCCTGCGGGAATCCACTCCGCGGTGGAGCCCGCCAAGGGAACTGGAGCCTGTTGGATACCGAGCATGGTGCGCCCGCTGACCGAGAGAACGGCCAACATGGCCAAGCTGGACGCCCCTCTGCCCGCAGGCTTTGTGGAAGCCATCCAGCAGCTCGTGGAGGAGCGCAACCGCCAGGGTGGCCCTGGCCACAAGCGGCTCTACGCTCGGGACCTGCACGAGGAAGCTCTTCGTGAACTGATAGGACGAGCTGAGGCCGGGGAGGCCATCCTGTTCCTGGCGCCGCCATCCGCGAAGGGCCGCAGATCGTTCTGGATCGACCAGGATCTCAAACAGGGCATTGATCGATTGGCGACTAAACATGGCGTCACAAGAACGGCCGTATTCTTGACGGCCTTGCACAGCTACCTGGAGCGGCAACACGCTCCTTCCAGCTGAGCCTCCAATTATAAAAATACGCGGTATGCGGATCTTTATGGCTGGACATCCGCTCCACCCTGGCGGCAAGCTGGTTCTGCTCGCTTCGGTTGAACCAAAGCGGGCATGATCTCAACCGCCTTACAAGAGCGATGATGGCGCGCTGATACAAGAAAACGGCCGGTGCCTGGCAGCACCGACCGTTCCTGAATTTGGAAACCCTAAACTGGGCCCCTCTTGCAGACCCAGGATAGGAATTGGCCTCCCTTCCCGTCAAGCAACGTCTTGCCTGACGAGAGGACAGCCATGCCTGCCGAGTTCAGGCGGCGCGCTCGCGAGGAGCGAGCCTGTGACAAGATACCAATTTGTGCCACGGAAGACCGGCCGGAGACGCACAACCGGCGCTCAGCTGCGAGCCACCGCGGATCTCTCCGGACGCCTCGAGGAACTCGAGCGTGGACGCGTGCTCGCGGCCTTCAAGGCGGCGGCTCCGGCCCTGGGCTATGCGCCTTGCGTGGTGCATATGCTGGACCTGCTGTTCCGCTACTCTCGAGACGAAGACTGGCAGGCCGGGCAACGCCGCTACGTCTGGCCCTCCAACGAAGTGCTGATGGAGAGCACGGGATTGACGCTCAGCGGCGTTCGTAAGCGGCTACGACGGCTCATCGATCTCGGCCTGATCCGCGCCCACGACATCGGCACAGGGCGGCGCTGGGGACAGCGAGACTCCCAGACCGGGTGCATCCTGCAGGCGTCGGGCTTCGATCTCAGCCCCGTGGGCGAGCGCATGGCCGAGTTCACCGCATTGGCTGACGCGGTGAAGGCGCGTCGTCGTGAGGTGAAGATCCGGCGCCGGGAGTGCAGCGCCTGGTCACGCAGAATACTCTCGCTCACCGACCATGGGATCGCGGTCGAACTGGTCGAGGTGGATTGGCCATCCCTGGCATCAGAGGCCGAGAGGCTCGCCGCCCTGGCCCGGACCGAGGACGATCCCCTGGAGCTTGCTTCGATTGAGGTCCGTCTCCGTCGCCTGCACGAGGAGGCCGAGCGGCGATTTCGGGTCGTCTCGTCGAGCGTGGAAGCGGTGGACAGTGCACCCCAGGATGCGCTGCAGGACACCCTTATTACACCTACAAACCAGCTTTCTATTGCTGAAGCAATTGCAGCAGGGGGCAGCAGTCCAGCGCGCGACGCTGGCGTTGGAACGACCAGCTCCGGCATGATCAAGCAGCCTGCGGCAGGGGAGCGATCTGGCCGAAGCAACGACGTACTCCATGGATTTCCCATGAGTCCGGCCCTATTGCTGCATCTCATCCCCGCCTACAGGGATTGGGTGCGTTCGGCCGCACCAGCCTGGGACGACATCCAGCAGGCTTGTGACGTGGTGCGCAGTCAGCTGGAGATCTCGCCACAGGTCTACGGTCATGCCAGGGTGGCGTTCGGGACGACCGGAGCACTGGTCGCGATCGGCACCATTGCCGTCAAGCACGCCGCGCAGCGCGTCCACAATCCTGCAGGCTACCTGCGGCGCATGATCGAGCGGCATCGGACCGGTGATCTGCATCTCGATCGAACATTGCACGGACTTGCCGCAGCCGCGGCCCAGGAAAGTCGAGGTCGCGGACTGTCGCGTGGCCCGGCGCATCGCCAGAAAGTTACAGAACCCTCGGCTCTTCCTCTATCCCAACGCGGAGCCTCAACACCTTGATCGGCCGAAGAGTGGCCTCGTTTGGGGGTGTTTTCTGCCGGTCCCCCCTCTCCTACGCCGCCTTTGTCAATCGCCTCTTTGTTCTTGATTCGTTCTCAGAGTCGCATTTAGCGTCACGCTCATGCCCGAGCACCCTGCCCTTCCCGCCCCCCTTCCCCTGCCGCCCGGCCACAGCGTCGCCGCCTCCGAGGAGGTCGCCGACGCCCTGGCCTGCGCGCTGCGCTATGACGAGCGCGGCAAGCCGCGCCCCTCCGGCGGCGAGCTGGTGGCCAGCCTCGCCGCCGAGCATCTGGTGAAGCATCTGGAGCGCGTGGGCTTCCTGGTGCTCAAGCGGCCGCCGGCCCCGCTGCACAGCGCCGGCTAGGAGCGTGCCATGCCGGCCCCGGACGCCACGCTGCGCGATCTCCGGGCCACGCTCGCCAGGATCGAGCGCGGCGGCCCGGGCGAGACGCAGCCCTCCCTTTCCCTCTCTCCTCCAATCGATGAGCACCTGCCCGGCGGCGGCCTGGCGCGCGGCGCGCTGCACGAGGTCCAGGCCACCGATGACTGGGCCCGGCGCCGCGGCCACCGCTACGGAACCATCCTCGTTGACCTGGAGCGCAATCGGGTGCTCGATCTTCTGCCCGACCGGCAGGCGGAGACCCTGAGTGGCTGGCTGCGCCGGCATCCTGGCATCGAGGTCATCGCCCGCGACCGGGCCTGCGCCTATGCCGATGGCGCTCGCCAGGGCGCGCCCAGCGCTGTGCAGGTTGCCGACCGCTGGCATCTGCTCCGCAACCTCGGCGATGCCGTCCAGGCGGTGGTGGAGCGCCACCATGCTGTCATTCGACGGGTCGGGAGGGACGTGGTGGCTGATGGCGCCATCAGAACGGCGGCAGCTGTTGCCACCCTGGCCATTCCCTCCGCGGCCCAGCCGCGCAAAGCGTCCGGACAGTCGTGGCGGCAGGCGCGCTACGAGGAAGCCGCCCGAATGCACGCCGCTGGCGCCTCTATCAGCCACGTGGCCCGCCAGCTTGGCGCCGATCGCAAGACGCTCCGTCGCTGGCTGCGGGCCGGAGTTGCCCCAAGCTGGCGCATGCCGCGGCGAGGCAGCATCCTTGATCGATACCACGCCACCCTTGAGCGGCGCTGGGCGGAGGGCTGCCGCAACGCGGCCCGGCTGTGGCGGGAACTGGTGCGCGCTGGCTTTGCAGGTCGTCCTTCCGTTGTCAGGGCCTGGGCTACCGAGCGGCGTCGGCACGAGCCTGCCGCATCGCCGGCCGGAGCAGCCGGAGGGCAGAGCTGGCAGCGACCGCCATTTCGATGCACGACGCGCCTGCTCATGGCAGGCAGCGAGTTGCTAGCCGACCCAGACCGTACATTCGTCACACGCCTGCTGGAGAAAGCACCGGCGCTGCAGGCAACGATAGGTGCCGCAAAGCGCATCATCCGCCTGCTGCGGCGGCAAAGTGACGACAGGCTCGATGAGCCGCTGGACGACGCTGCCGCCACCCCTCTCGCAAGCTTCGTCGCCGAGTTGCGCAAAGACATCGCGGCTGTGCAAGCCGCACTTGATCTGCCCTGGAGTACCAGCCCTGTCGAGGGGCAGATCAACCGGCTCAAGATGACCAAGCGCACCATGTACGGCCGCGCGAGCTTCGAGCTCCTCCGCGCCCGCGTCCTCCATGCCACATGACATCGAACAGCAGCACGGGAAATGCGGGAGAACCCGGTTCTCAGTGGCAATCAACAGCTTGGCTATTCGCAGGCAGTGGCCGTGGCGGCGAGCGGGCCGCGATGATCTACGCGCTCATCACCACCGCGAAGCTGAACGACGTCGACCCGCGCGCCTGGCTCGCCGATGTGCTCGCCCGCATCGCCGACCATCCTGCCTCCAGGCTCGATGAACTTCTGCCCTGGAACTGGCAGCGCTCCCGAATGCCTGCGACCGCCGCCGCCTAAACGTCAATCGCGGCAATCACCGGATGAGTACCTCCATCAGCGGCTGGAGCAGCTGCTTCGGGGCTTCAATGCCGCCTACAATGCCCGCCGTAGGCTCACTCGTGGCAAGCCTGAAGGGCAGGCTGGGCCAGAAGACATCGCCAGGGCCTGCCTCATCGTGGAAAGCGCCAAGGACGTCTCACAACCCGACACTCGCAGATCTCCGGCGAGATATGGGATGGAAGGGCTAGCTCTGCCTAGCGAGCAAGCGTGCTGTTGATGCGTCGGGTCGCCTCGTTCCAAAGCTGCCGCGGATCGAGCGCTTATTGCTGACAATTATGGGGCTGCAGGCCTGGCCTAATCAATCCGACCAGCAGGCAGAAATCTGCACCCGGACAGGGGAAGGGGAGCAGGGGTCTGTGCCCCTAGGAACCCCGGGAGCACCGGAGAACAGGGGAGCACACGGAGCACGCGAGCACATGGAGCACCCGAAAATCTATTCATCTGACTGATATTGCTTTCGAATATTAAAATAACCTGCGCCAAATCGCGCGTCCCATGAGAGCAAGGGCAGCAAATTCGCTATATCCAGTGCCCCCTACTGCCTCTTTAAGGCGATCCAATCCCGCGTTCTGCTGCGCCCAACCAATCATGTTCAGGACAGCGGCGCCATGGCATTTGGTCATCAGCAAGACTGTGCAGTGGATGAAGGTGATGGCTAACGGACGACAATCAAAGGCTAAACGGGCGAACATGGCTGAACGGGCTCAGCAGATGATGGAGGTGCACTTTCCGAATGTCTCGCCGGTCTTCCTGTGGCATCGCAAGAAGAACGACGGCTTCACCACCATCCTCCGCACCATGCCCATCATCATGCAGGCGATCGACGATAACTCGAAGGGCACGCCGGCCGGGCACACCTTACTTTCGCTGTGGGCACGATCACCCGATCACTCGGTTGTGGTGATCGAGAACCCGTCTACCTTTGCCGCCGAAGCAGGCTTCATTGGCGAGCGCGCCGTAGATACGTGGCGCAAGCGCATGAAGAAGCTGCGTGAGATGTGGATGATCACGACGAAAGAGGGGCCATCGGGTGAATTCCATTATGTGCTTCTATGGAATCCCAACGTCGGCCTCGAATACATGAGGATGGCGAAGAAAGTACAGGACGGAGTTTATGGTCGATTTATTGATCAACTTATGGAAATTGGCGCATATTCAGATCTAGAAGAATTTCGCGAGTTTCTAAAGGAACACCAAGAAGCGGAAGCGCAGAAAGCTGCAGCGACTACAGTATAAATGCAAGAATAGAACAGAATTCAAGCAAAGAAAAACCCCGCTTAGGGCGGGGTTTCTCAGGATCTTCTGCTGTCCTCGGGAGGAGGCTTACGCCAACAAGACCCAAGGCTAGTGGTATCTATATAGGATGGAATCAGTCGTGTTGTCAATGAAAGAGCAGATTGTCGCTGTGAAGGGAGCCCTCTCGCCTGCGAGGGTGGGCACCTACGAGACGGCAGCCGGCACGCAGGGCGACACCGACCCTTCCGCGCTGAACCTCTATATCTGGAACGCCCAGATCTCGGGAGCGTTCCTGACACCTCTGCATATCTGTGAGGTGGTGCTGCGCAACGCGGTCGCGGATGCGGTCGAACAGCTCTATGGCGCACGCTGGCCCTGGGCACCAGGTTTCGAGCAGAGCCTTCCAACACCGCGTGCCGGATATAATCCGCGCCAGGACCTGTTCAACGGCCGCCGAAATGCTCACTCGGTGGGCAAGGTCATCCCCGAGCTGAAGTTCATGTTCTGGCAGAGCATGTTCACCCGCAGGCATGACGTGCGGCTTTGGAAGCCCTACCTTCGCGGTGTGCTTCCCGGCCTCGATGCTACCAAGCCGATCGCGGATCTGCGAAAGGAGATCTATGACGATCTGGAGCATGTGCGGTTGCTTCGCAACCGGATCGCCCATCACGAGCCCATCTTCACCCGCAACCTACCGGATGATCTACAGCGCATTTACCGGCTGATTGGGCTGCGATCCCAGGAAGCTACCGCATGGGTGATGTTGCACCATGATGCCCAGCTTCAGGCGCTCCTGCAGGCCAAGCCATAGCATGGCCTGCAAACCCATTGCCCATTTGCCAGCAATTTACATTGTCAGCAATATAGCTTTCACCGTTCCCGCATACTATTGGCACCCGCCCGGGGTGCCAATGTTCAACCAATTCAGCTCGCGGGCGATCTTGCGCCGGCCTTTGCCCCTGCAGCCGCCAGCCATGAGGTCCAATGCCCGCGGCGCCGGCCGCTCCAAGAGCCCTTGCGGTATTGGCCAGCTTCAGCGCATCGAGCGGGCGTCCTGCGATGGACACCCTGAAGGGCAGCAAGCTCACGAACTGAAGGAGCTGCGTTTCACGGCCGACGATGGGGTATGGCGAATTGCCTTTGCCTTCGGCGGTCGTAGACATTGAAGAATCCAGGCTGGCTCCCGTTTACTGAAGCTAATGAATTAGGTCAGCATTGCCCGCTCGAGGTTTCCGAGACATTTGGCTGATCCACAACAGCGTACTGGACTTCGGTAGGAAAACGAGAGCTGGATTCTAGAAGGACTCTAGCATTTTGGCAGAGAGCGAGATGCCACCAGTGTGAGCCGTCCGTTTCGCCCGGCCACCGGGGGATGGCTGGGCTTTAGGAGTAGACCTCGCTCCTCCTCGTCGATTTGGGCATCAGGGTAGACAGCGAGAGCCAATGAGAGGGTCTCGCGAAATTTACGGCGGAAGTTGTCAATCCTACCATAGCCCTGCCCAAACTGTGCGTAGAGCGCCCGCCAAGATACTGGTGTTGGCCCGCTCAGGGCATGTAACCGGTAGGCTAGCCAGCAATACACATCTAGTGCCATTGAGTTATTAGCGAGCTGCCGTACCGCTGATTCTTCGATAGGTACGGGATGTTTTTTTAGCTGATCGTAGAAGGTCTGCGACAGCGTAGCGGTCTCGATAAACATCGAGCCCTTCTTATCGCCATCGTCTACGAACATCGCGGTATCTAGGATAAGCTGGTTGACCAGCCCTGCCCGCCCACCCTGCATGATCTGAAAGGACATACGGCAGCGGCTGATACGGTCAGCTTGGTCCCGTACGTCCCTCATGGATTTGCCGCCGATAGGAATAGATAGTCGCCGTAGCCAGGCGTGTAGTGAGCGTCCCAGTTCGATTTCGCGTGAGCTAGTGCGGAGCGCCTCTGATTGCAAATAGAGCAGAATCAGCCGGGCACGTGAGCCGTAGGGTACGCCGACATGCATAGGCGGACCGTCCTCGACTACCCGCACGCCGGGCTGCACTATCAGCGTAACTCGGTCATTCTTTACTTGCCAGAGCGCATCGTCCGCTAAACGCTTGTGCGGTAAGGCCGCTAGTGCCCAGCCAGAATAGAGATAGCCAGTATCAGCGTCCTCGCAGGCCAGATAGGCTGCAGCGGTATCGACCACTGTGCGGTCAATGTCGGCTTCAAGTGCCTTTTCTCTGCCGAACTCCAGCAGAAGCTGGTGGACGCTGCCCATTGGCCCCTATCCCTCTCCTGAGCCTATTGCTTTGTACCCGAACCAGCCGGCCTGCAAATGCTGGACTCTGGAAGGGATAGCTAGAGCTATTTGGTTATATTCTAGTATTGCCTTCCAGAGTCCAGTGGATAACAATTATAACGCACTGATTATGCTTGGCATCCCAAAGCTTTGCTCCTACCAAAGATCAGGTGAATCCTCCCAAAGTTCAGCCCAGGGGGGGATAACTGCGGGAACAGACTCGGCGAGCACGATCCCAGCACCCTCCCAGAGTCCAGTCTTGAGATGAGTATTGATCTGCGGCTTAGCAGTGGAGGTGCCTGCCCTCCAAGCCACTCGGCCTGCGGTGGTGGCTAGGGGTGTTGACGCGACGAAATGATGAGGCGGACCCGTTGGTATTTCAGCGAGGTAAAGCTGCTGGAGAAGAAGGAGCCCCTCCACTTGATATTCTTCAAGGAATGCCGCCTGAGCGGTAGATCAAGGAAAACATATTCAAAGGTATAGGTTCGAACGAATGATTGACTGATTGCAATCACTCATTCAATCATGAGTGTAAGAATAAGGGATTGAATGATGCACGTTCTAGTACTGGCGAGCCGCAAGGGCGGGGTGGGCAAGACCACCATCGCCTGCCATCTCGCCGTGGAGGCCGAGCGCAGCGGCGCCGGGCCGGTCGCGGTGATCGACACCGACCCGATGCAAGGTATGGCGCAGTGGTGGGACAGCCGCACCGAGGAGACCCCGGCGCTGATCAAGGGCACGGTGGCCGAGGCCATCCCGACGCTGAAGAAGCAGGGCTTCAAGCTGCTGGTGGTCGATACCCCGCCTTCCATCGGGCCGGAGGTGGCCGAGGCCATCAAGCACGCCTCGCTGGTGATGATCCCGGTGCAGGCCAGCCCCAACGACCTGCGCGCAGTCGGCTCCACCGTTGAGGTGGTGAACGCCGCGAAGAAACCGCTCTCCTTCATCATCAACCGGGTGAAGCCGCGCGTGCGGCTGACCACCCAGGCCTATGAGGCACTGAGTCCGCACGGCACCATCGCGCCGCTGCTGGCCGACCGCACCGACTACGCAGCCGCCATGGTCGATGGGCTGACCGCCCCCGAGCTGGGCGGCAAGGGGCCAGTGCCGGAGGAGATCGGTGCCCTATGGGAATACACCGCAAAACGCCTGGAGCTGACCCCATGAGCAAGCGTCCCCTGTCGCCCCTGTCCCTTGGATCTACCCTGGCCGCCAAGGGGGAAGGCACCACCCCGGAGAACCCGGTCCCTACGGTAGTGGCACCGCCCCCGCAGCCGGCACCACCTCCTGCCACCGAGCCCCGCATCCTGCTGTCCTACCGGCCGCGCGTGTCGGTCCACGACAAGCTGCGCCGGCTGAGCTTCGATACCCGCCGCTCCATGCAGGAGATGGTCGACGAAGCCGTCGAGACATGGCTGGCCGGGCAGGGGCGTGACTGATTGATTGATTGGATGACTGATTGAGGGAATGACATAATGGCGTCAGATATGGAAAGGTACCAGGAGTTCGTGGACTGGCTGAGAGAGGCCGGCGGGTACAAGACAGTGGAGGTGAGGCGCCTTGGACGCTGGAAGGGGCTGAAGCAGAGCCAAGCCGGTGTTCAGATCATCGAGGGCAAGATGTTTGACGAAGCTGCGGCTCAGGTGTGGGTCTATGACAACCTGGGCCCGGCCATCATGGCCTTCCACGGCTGGATCGATAAGGAACCCGAGCCTAGAGGGTGGATCAGCCATCAACCATCAGGGCGCCGGCAGGACAGGAAAGTTTTTGAGTGAATGGTTGATTGATTGAAGGAAAGACGTCGTGAAGTCGGCGCCCGTAACTTGTCGCTCCGCTGGTTGGTACTGCCTGCAGCTTGGCGTAGAGAAGGCTCGCAAGGACTTCCCTGGCCAGATCGGGGCGCCGGACCCGGCGAAGGTCGAGGCCGTTTGCCTAGATGAAGCGGCTGGCGAGGCCCGCACTCTGCATGACCTGGATATCGCCCTGGACGTGATCCACATAGCGCAGATGGGCACGCTGGGCATGGATCAAGCCCGCTTTCACATCAACGCCGTGGATATGGAAGATGCCATTACCGAAGCGATGAATAAGTGAATGAATGGATGAATGAACGATTGATTGAATGAGGTCATGAAAGCACCAGAAAAGCCGCCCTCCATCACCTGGACACTTCGAAGAACCCGCCGTTGGACCTGATCAAGGGAGCAATTCGGAGCGCAGTGGTGAATCGGCCGACTGATGGAGCAGGATGACCCGCTCTGTACGGCACGCGCCAGTCTCTGGAGGGGCTGCGGTGCTAGGCGGGCGCAACTCGGGTACTGAGCCAGGCTAGGCGGGTGAAGTTATAGGCCAGATTGGCCATGCCGATTTTCACCTGGGCACGTGCCAGACCGATGGTACGCACGAACAGTGCCATGCGGTGCTTTTGCGCGGCAAAAACATGCTCGATGCCGGAGCGGATCCGGGCGCGGGTAGCATTGGCCTTGGCCTGCAGTTCGGAGAGGGGACGCCGCGGTGGCCGGCGGAACTGGATCCTCTCAGACAAGCCGCGCCGCTCCAGCACCTCCAGATTGCGCTTGGTGCGGTAGGCGGTGTCGGCCCAGACGCGGCTGGCCGTGTTCTCGGGATCGAGCAGACCATCAAAGCTCCGGCTGTCGTGCTGGGCGGCGTCGGTGACCGCCCAACGGCGGATCAGCCCATGGCGCCGGTCGATGCCGATATGGCTCTTGTAGCCGAAGACCGGCACCGCGATCTGAATGGCCTGGCGCTGATGGCCTTCTGATTTGGGCTTGGTCCTGCCGCGCTTGAGCGTCCAGCGGGCATCCTGGTCCTTCTGCGCCCGCTTGGCACGGGACCAGCCCTCTGGCGTGCCGCCCTCCCGGATGGTGGCCTTCTCCTCCAGGGTGAGCTTCTGGCGCGGTGCGGCAATGATCGTCGCGTCGATGATCTGCCCACCCATGGCCAGATAACCCTTGGACACCAGGACCTCATCAAAGCGGCGGAACAGTGCCTCGATGGCACCGGCCTGCTTGAGCTGCTCGCGATAGAGCCAGATCGTCTTGGCATCCGGCACCGTCTGGTGCAGGCCGAGACCTGCGAAGCGCATGAAGGATAGACGGTCGCGGAGCTGGAATTCGGCTTGCTCATCGGAGAGGCTGTAGAGCGCCTGCAGTACCAACACGCGGAACATTAGCACTGCGTCATAGGGTGGGCGCCCACCACGGCTGCGGTCCGACCGCGCCAGCGCCGCATCCAGCACGGGCCGGAAGATCTCGAAGTCGACCACGGCCGCGAGCCGCTCCAGCGGATCACCGGCCGCCGACAAGGCCGCGTACCGCTCGTCGACATCGAAGAAGCCAGGCTGCCCCGCCATCGCCACTGCCCCCGCTGATCGACCTGAGTGAATCAGCTCAACCCGTCGGACGCGAGGTTTTTAGAGGCATCCAGTCGTCGCAGCGCGTGCCGTGTCGCCTGTCAGGCGCCGCTTGCCAGCTTCGAGGAACTCCTTGGACCAGGAGTAGTACAGGCTTTCGGCAATGCCTTCGCGGCGGCACAGGGCAGCGATGCTGTCCTCGCCGCGCAGGCCCTCCAGCACGATCCGGATCTTCTCCTCGGATGAATGCTGCTTGCGGGTCGCACGGCGGATGTCGCGGACCACCCGCTCGGCAGGCGGCTTGGCTCCAGCGGCATGGGTCCTGGTGATAGGGGCGGAGGATTTCTGGCTCATCTTCGTTCCTTGGCGGCTACGATGAGCCAGAAATCCTCCGTTCCTCAACCACCCAAACCTGTCCCATGGGCCCTGACGTCGGACAAGTGCTTCAGCCTCAACGATGAGCCTCGGGTTGGTGGCGGCCGACGCCTGAGAGCATCGGCCGCAGTGAGGGAGCCGCCCGGTCGGACGCTCCCTCCATTCGGTCAGGCGATCGCGCCGCTGCTCTCCGGGAAGATGTACCAGGAGCCGAAGTCGCCGATACCCTCTACGTACTGGGGCCGATCGCCGAACATGAAGTCGGTTTGCCGCAGGTCACCCTTGGCGACACCCTCGAGCAGGATGGATCCCTCGAAGCCACCATCCTCGCCCATACCCCAGCCGATCAGGGCACCTTCAGCGGTGTCCCGCACCTCGACATCCTCAGCCTGTATGTCCATGAAGGCGATGTGGTCGAAGGCGCCCTGGGCATCGCCTGTGGCTTCAAAGTCCTGGACAACGTCGTGACCGCTGTTCATTGACACCATAAAGGCGTCAGCACCAGTGCCGCCCACCAGGGTGTCATCGCCCATGCCACCGTTCAACATGCCATGTGCGGCGCCCTCATCGAGGTAGTCATCCCCGTCACCACCCATGAGCTCATCGGATTCTGCCCCGCCCGAGAGCCGGTCATCGCCAGCCTCGCCCATCAGGCGGTCCATACCGTCGCCGCCTGCCATGGTGTCGCGGCCGTCATCGCCCTGAAGATGGTCGTCCCCGGCCATGCCCGAGATGTTGTCATCTCCCGCCAGACCGAAGACGGTATCGTTCTTCTCCGACCCGCTCAGGGTATCCGCACCCGCAGTGCCGCGGACCACTGCATCTTCGTCGATGTCGAACCGCAGGGTACGGTCGTTGAAAACATGGTCTACGAGCTGGTCAAAGACCGTTCCGGCCTGCACTTCACCGGAGATCTCGGGGCCTGCCTCGCTGGCGGTGCGCGCCTCATCATTGGGGCCTGCTGGGTCCCTCAGACCGGGCGGCAGGTCGGGTGCGTCGGCGAACATAAAGTCGTCCTGCGCCAGATCCGACTTGGCCACGCCCTCCAGCAGGACGGAGCCGCGCTCCCAACTGACCTTAACCCCTTCAGCCGTATCCGCGACGCTGAGGTCCGTCCATTGAAGGCCATCCATGACCGCCAAGTGGTCGAACATGCCGGGACCGGCCGTGAAGTCCTTGATGACGTCATGGCCGCTCATCCGGCCAATCATGAAGGCATCTGGGCCGCCTCCGCCAACCAGGGTGTCGTCACCCATACCGCCGTCGACGGTGCTGTGCCCTTCACCCTCGTCGAGGTAGTCATCTCCGGCGCCCCCGCGCAGGGTGTCGGCGCCCGGTCCACCGTAGAGGGTATCGTTGCCATCGCCGCCCTCGACCTCATCATCGCCCATGTTGCCGGAGACGAGGTCGGCGCCAGGACCGCCGTGGAGGATGTCCTCCATGCCGCCTCCGCCGATCCGGTCGTCACCCTCAAGGCCCCAGGTGAACTCCGCGCCTTCGCTGCCGCCCAAGGTGTCCTTGTTCTCACCGCCGAAGGTGATGTTGTGGACGTGACCACTGGCCTCGAAGTCGAAATGCAGGCCTCCCAGGGCGCCGTGGAGGGTATCAGCTACCCGATCCGTAAGGTTCGTTAGGAAGCAGCTGAGATGCTGGTTTTGGCTCATGCCGAAGCTCCGTCAGGTTGTCACAGTTTGCTCAGGAAGCATCCGCTTCCGGTGGATGGGGTTGGCAGGCTGGACCATGGGTTCGGCCTTCGCGGCTTCAAGCGCTCATCTCGCGGCAGGACGCGGCGCACTTGCGGCACTGTGCGACGCAATCCTCCATGCCGCCGACGGCCTCGCAGCTTGCGGCGCACTCTTCGCAGATTGCGGCGCACTCGGCACAGGTGTGCTTATGGTGGTGCGTGCCGATCAGCATCATGTCAGCGGCCGTCTGGCAGATGGTGGCGCAAGCCATCATCAGCCTGAAGTGTTGCGGCTCCACGTGCTTGCCGCCTGCTTCGATGCAGTGGTTCATGGCCATGCCCAGGCAGGTGGAGTGACAGCGCAGGCATTCCTCAATGCAAGCCTGCATGGCGGAGGTCATCTGGTGCATCGTTTTTTCCTCTGAAAGATCGTCGTGATGGGGCACACCGGATGGCATGGCCGTTCCGATGGCGCTCAAAGGCCGAGGCAACGTCCTGCATGACCTTAACGGGCAAGGCGGGCGATCCTGGCTTTCTGTCCTGAAGCTGAGAGCGGATCAGGACTGCTCGGACGTCTTATCGAGGTGGTGGAGAAGGAAGATCTAGCGTTACGCCATTGGCCTCACGCTGCGGGGCGGCGTCGTAGCCATTCTCGCTTGCCAGCAACACATGCGGAACCTGCGGAAGGGAAAACAAGGCAGTTCCGCCGCAATGTCCGATTGCGCAACATCCTGGTCGGAGGCCAGGGCTGTCGCAACCTGGGCAACACTTCTGCCCTACCATCCGGGATGCAGTGATCCTGTTGTGCACCAGGAATGGAACGGATGGAGAGGGTAGGTTTCCCGTGTGTATGGACACCGCGCCGATATCAGTTTGCGAGGCTGCGCCCACACCGTGCGCGGCAAGCGGCGCCGTGGCTGTGGCGAGGTAAAGCGTCAGCACTACTATCAGCAAAGTCCGGATTGTCCTCACCATAAGGCGCATCAACGGTGTGTCCCAGCGTCCTACAGACCTCACTGTAAGGAATAATCGGCCTGCTGGTTTCGATGCGGGGGACACAATTCACGGTGTGCATGCGAATGCACAGCATCTATGCCGCTCACAAACAAGCACGGTGCCCACGAGTCACTTCGATCGACATATCAGGACTCAGTCGGGCAGTGCCGGTGCTGAGTTCGTACAGTTCCCGCTTGTGGTTGAATAGCTCCGTCTCGTATTGTTACTCACAAGCACCACCCATCCCAGGGCACTTCAAAACATGGACTTCGCAACAGACTTCCCGGCCTTCTCGGGAAGGATGGACCTGGCTGACCCACTGGCTGTTCTGCTGCGGCGTTGGCGCGATGATTCAGGGGCTACATACCGAACATGGTTCCTGTGGGAAGAGCGGGTTAAGAACTTCCGTTCCATCCGCCGCGGCATTCAGCAGGTTGTCGCAGAAATCAAAGCAGGCACCTTCGGCGTTGCCTACCGCGGATCTTCCCTGGAGACGATAGTTCACTCCATCGCGGAGCAACGGCAGATCTTCAGGGGCGCAGATCATGCTTTCTTGTGGAAGCCCAAGCTGCGTATCCCAGACATCTACGAAAATCCGGAGAACCAGCGCGCCTTCGGGCGCCTGCTCGACACCTGCGTCTGCTGCACCACCGAACAGCAAGTCATCGCGGCAATCGCCGAGATCGACGCGAAGCATATCAAGGGGCTCGGCCCGGCTGTAGCAAACCTCCTTTACTTTCTGCACCCGACCATTGTGCCGCCCTTCAATACGGCGATCGTAAATGGCTACAACACACTGACTGCTGCGAAGGTAAAGCTAGGTCGCTGGGACGAGTATCTAACCATGCGGCGAGGCATTCTTGCCTTGAATGCTGCCCACCGCGGCCTACTCTCGAATGACCTTGGTGCGATCGGAGGCTTGCTCTTCGACGTCGGCAGCGGCCGGTATCCGGCGCCTCCGCGGGAGGATGATGTGGCGGCGCGCGCCGCCTGGGAGGCAGACCTCGCTCGGGTACGCGAAGAGGGCGCTAAGGCGGCCAAGGCACTGGCTGAGGCGCGCCAGGAGGATGAGACTCACACCCAGATCCAAGGCTGGCTCCGCGACCTTGGCCTGTCGCTCGGCTTCGACGTCTGGATTGCGGCAAACGACCGCAACCGCTCGCTCAATGGTGGCAAGCTGGGCGATGGCTGCTTGGTTTCGCTTCCGGGATTCGACACCGGCTCCGGTCCTGACGCTGTCCGGCTCATCGACGTGCTGTGGTTGGATAAGCCGACGAAGCACATCGTGGCGGCTTACGAGGTCGAGCATTCGACCTCGATCTACTCCGGAATCGTGCGGATGCTCGACCTCGCGCTCGGGCCGGAGGCGCATGCGCTCGAGGGCATGTTCCTAGTGGCACCAGATGGCCGGGAGGGTGAGGTCCGGGATCAGCTATCCCGCCCCGCCTTCTCCCGCGTTGCCGACCTCAAAGTGCGGTATCTGCCTTACGGTGAACTCAAAGCGAACAGGGAAAGCATTGCCAAGTTCGGCCATGGAATGAAGCCGATCCAGGCCATTGCGCGCGAGCTCGTCTGAGAACTCACGGGTCTACCCTGGGCAGAAACGCCGCTGGCTTAACTCCAGCCCACTCCCGGATACTTGGCTTGCTGGGCGGCTAGGCCGACGGCAAGCCAGTACCCGGTGCGCGGTCATCAGACGTTTTTCTGAGGCTTATCGTGCCCCATTCTGGGCTCAGCCTGCCAACCCCGCGCGCTATGCCCCTCATGCCCATCGTGGCCATGGTGCATGAACAGGTGCATCAGCGGGCAGGCCAGGAGGAGCAGATATGGCAGCGCTCCGAAGGCGTGCGCGTAATGTTCCCGCAGGACATAGAACGCTGCGACCAAGCAGAAGCCGATCACGGCGACGCCGACCTTGGTGCGCCACCATGGCGTTGTTGTATGGTCATGCATCTTGGATTCCCTTTCCGGATCCGGATTATGTCCGCTGCTCTGGCTACCTAGCATTGATTTGGCTCAAGGTACCTGAATTCGAGTGGCAGATTCCTTCCAGAACTGCGGCTGCGGCCCTTCGCCAAGTAGGGCCGGTGCTACAAACGGACTGCTCGCAAACGCAGCGAGTTCCCGATCACCGAGACCGAGCTCAGCGCCATGGCCAGGGCCGCGACGATGGGGCTGAGCAGGAGGCCTAGCAGCGGGTAGAGCACGCCCGCCGCCAGCGGCACCCCGGCCGCGTTGTAGACGAAGGCAAAGAACAGGTTCTGCCGGATGTTGCGCATCACCGCGCGCGACAGGTGCCGCGCCCGCGCGATGCCGGCGAGGTCGCCTTTGACCAGCGTCACACCCGCGCTCTGCATGGCGACGTCCGTACCAGTACCCATCGCGATGCCGACGTCAGCCTCCGCCAGCGCCGGGGCATCGTTGACGCCGTCACCCGCCATGGCAACGACCTTTCCCTGGGCGCGGAGCTCCCGAACGATGCGGTGCTTGTCCTCGGGCAGCACGTCGCCCTGGAACTCATCGATGCCGAGCCTGCGGGCCACTGCCTCCGCCGTTGTGCGGTTGTCGCCCGTCAGCATGACGATGTGAATGCCCTCGGCGCGCAGGCTCTCGAGCGCGGCGGGCGTCGTCTGCTTCACGGGGTCAGCGACCGCGATGACGCCGCCCGGCTTGCCGTCCACCGCCAGGAACAGCGCCGTGCCGCCCTCATGCCGGAGATCCTCGGCCTTGGCGGCGAGCTCGCCCAGTTCCACGCCAAGCTCCCGCATCAGCCGCGCATTGCCCAGCGCGACCCGGCGCCCACCGACGGTACCGGTCACGCCCTTTCCGGTGACGGAGGCGAAGTCGGCGGGCTCGCCGAAGGCCACGCCGCGCTCCTTGGCGGCCGCCACCACGGCCGCCGCCAGCGGATGCTCGCTGGACCGCTCCAGGCTGGCGGCCAGCGGCAGCACCTCGGCTTCGGTCAGACCGGGCGCCGGGACCACGGCCACCACCTTGGGCTTGCCCTCGGTCAGGGTGCCTGTCTTGTCGACGACCAGCGTGTCCACCTTCTCCATGTGCTCGAGCGCCTCGGCGCTCTTGATGAGCACACCCGCCGTCGCGCCCTTGCCGACGCCGACCATGATGCTCATCGGCGTGGCTAGGCCGAGCGCGCAGGGGCAGGCGATGATGAGCACCGAAACGGCGGCGATCAGGCCATAGGAGAGCGCCGGGGACGGGCCCCAGGTCGCCCAGGCCACGAAGGCCAGCACCGCGACGACGATGACGGCCGGAACGAAGTAGCCGGACACGGTGTCGGCCATGCGCTGGATGGGTGCCCGGCTGCGCTGCGCCTCGGCGACCATGGCGACAATGCGCGAGAGCATGGTGTCGGAGCCGACCTTATCGGCCCGCATCACCAGCGCGCCGGTGCCGTTCACGGTGCCGCCGATGACGTTGGACCCCGGCGCCTTCTCCACGGGCAGGGATTCCCCGGTGACCATCGACTCATCGACGGCGCCGCTCCCCTCCAGCACCTCGCCATCCACCGGCAGGCTGTCGCCCGGCCGCACGCGCAGCCGGTCACCGAGCTGCACCTCGGCCAGCGCGATTTCCTCGTCCGAGCCGTCCGCACGGATGCGCCGCGCCGTCTTGGGGGCCATGTTCAGCAGGGCGCGGATAGCGCCGCCCGTCTGCTCGCGGGCGCGCAGTTCCAGCACCTGGCCAAGCAGGACGAGCACCGTGATGACAGCGGCCGCCTCAAAGTAGACGGCCACGGTGCCCTCGGGGCCACGGAAACCCTCGGGGAAGACCTCGGGCGCGAAGGTGGCAACCAAGCTGTAGAGGTACGCGGCGCCGGTGCCGAGCGCGATCAGGCTGAACATGTTCAGGCTGCGGTTCACCACCGATTGCCAGCCGCGCAGGAAGAACGGCCAGCCCGCCCAGAGCACGACCGGCGTGCCGAGGAGGAACTGGAGCCACACGGAGATCCTGGGTGACACCAAGTGATGGAGGTCGAGGCCGGGGATGTGCGCGCCCATCTCGAGGACGAGGATGGGGAGGGTCAGCAGGAGGCCGACCCAGAACCGCCGGCGCATGTCGGCAAGTTCCTCGCTCGGCGCGGCTTCGGCGGTGACCTCCAGCGGCTCCAGGGCCATGCCGCAGATCGGGCAGTTGCCCGGCCCTTGCTGGCGGATCTCCGGGTGCATCGGGCAGGTGTAGATGGCCGCCTTCTGCGCCGTCGTCGGCGCGGCCGCCGTCTCCGGCTTCAGGTACTTGTCCGGCGCCGCCTCGAACTTCGACTTGCACCCTGCCGAGCAGAAGTGGAACGCGGTGCCGTGATGCTGGAGGTGGTGTGGCGTCTTAGCCGGGTCGACCGTCATGCCGCAGACAGGGTCATGGACGGCAGCCTGATCGCCATGGGCTGGCGCATGCCCCCCCCGGTGTGCGCCGTGTCCATTATGATGGTCGTGATGGTGGTGGTGCTCGTCCATCGGCCATTCCTCCGCGACTGCTGTGCTCGTCGTGCTTGGCTGCTCCCAGAGGATGGAGTTTCCCATTGTGGGAAGGTCAAGACATGCAACAGAGATATCTCCGCCACCTTGACCTTCCCATGGGGGCAAGCCCCACCTTCGAGGTGATCGACCGCAACGGAGATTACGATGTACCGCTTCGAAGTTCCCGGCATGAAATGCGGTGGCTGCGCCAAGAAAGTGGAGCGCGCTGTCAAGGCGAAGGACGGTTCAGCCGCGTTCAGCGCCGACCTCGAGAACAGGCGCGTGAGCGTCACTTCATTCGTGTCTCAGGCTGACGTCGCGGCAGCCATCCAAGACGCCGGTTACCCCAACCATGTGGCAGCCTGAACCTCAAGGGCGACATCCCGCCCACTGCGGCATAGCGTGGCCGGAGCTGGGTGCTCCGACCGCGCTCATGCCGCCCAGGACACAACATGGCCTCGAGGTTACATGTGATGCCGCACGTGCGGGTCACTCATCACAGCAGCCGTCTGCTGGCCATAGTGGTGGTCAGGTGCGATATAGGCGACACCGCCCGCCTCGCCGCCTGTGGGAACTGGCACGCCAGGGACCGGATGTGCGGTCTCGGGATCCAGGTAGCGGATCCGCACGTTCTCGCCACGGCCAGCAACGTCGACACGTCCCCCACCAGCGACGTTCTCGTCATGACCAGGTGGATACTTCACGGCGAAGTTCTCACCTTGTGCAATGACTTCGATGGGGCCATTGGCGTAAGCCGCTGCCGCGGAACCGCCAACTGCAGCAATGAGAGAAAGCGCAAAGATTGCGGACTTACTGCGCGGCGTCATAGCGAACTCCTCAATCAGGCTTGCTGTTCTTTCCGGCACCTGAAGAGAATAAGGGGCGTTTATGTCTGCGATCTTGCGCCATTCTTTCATTTGATGACAGCGCGCTCTTGTGCCCACTCCTAGTTCTTGCATGACGCGCCAGAGATCACGATTGAGGCTTCCAACCGCCATCTGCGCGCTGCAGGTTGGCGGAGCACGCTTAAGTGCTCCGCCGTGTCCAGTCAGTGGTTCATCATCTGGCAGTGCTGCATCATCTGTTGCATCTGCGGCGACAGCGTGCCCTGCCGGGCCTGCGCCCGCATCTGCTGGCAGTGCGCCATCATCTGCTGCATGTTCATGCCGCCCATGTTGTGACCCTGCATGCCGCCCGCGCTTTGGCCCTGCATGCCTGACATGTTGTGGCCTGGCATGGAGCCCATACTGCCTTGGGCAGCGGAGGTTCCGGGTGGCGTTGTGGATGTTGGCGGCAAGGACATCTGCGACGAGGTTGGGGTCGCCGCCGGGGGCCCTCCGGGCTGCGACGCGCAGGCAGCGACGCCGAGCAGCAATGTTGCAGCCAGCGTGGCCTTGCCAATCGCTTTCTTGGCGGTGTGGACCATGTGCCCTCCTTGAGGTGATAGGGGTTCGGCAGGCACCCCGACCTGCCGCGGCAGGTCGGAGTGACGACATTGCACGACGAGGTTGCGGTCACAGGCCGTAACCGGCGCGCCCTGCAAGGCGTGGAGTGGCAACACGCCTTGAGGCGGCATGTTGCAGGCGGGGACGGTGGAGGGCGCGTTCACACGACTTCCAAGCCGCGGAAGCGCATCCATGGCCGCCAGGCGCCGTTCCGACCAAAGGCGACGACGTCATAGGTCGAGGGCGGAGATCCCGGCATCTCCATGCCTGGCACGCCAATAGGCATCTCGGGCACGGCGAGCCCGGCGACCCCCTCGGGCTTTTCCCTGAGCAACCGCCGGATGGCGGCCACGGGAACATGGCCCTCCAGGGCGTAGCGGCCGACCTTTCCGGCGTGGCAGGAGATCAGGTCGGAAGGCGTCCCGAGTGCCTGCCGGTGCGGGCCGACGGCATCCACCACCTTGTCGTCCACCTCGAAACCCTCGTCCCGCAGGTGCGCGACCCAGCCGCCGCAGCAGCCGCAGTTGCGGTCCCGCCAGGCTTCCACCTTGGGCGGGCCGCCACAGGCGGCGGGGAGCACGGCCAGACCGAGCAAGCCAATCGTGAGGTTCCGGCGCGTGCTCCAGGGGTGCATCGTCATTCTCCTAGGCGGATCGGGGCAAGCGGATGCTGGCGCGAAGGCCGCCGCCCGTGAGGTTCTGAAGCGTCACCGATCCGCCATGGCGGCCGACCGCTTGGCGGGCGATGGCCAAGCCGAGGCCAGAGCCGCCGGTCCGGCGATTGCGCGAGTGCTCCAGACGGTAGAAAGGCTGGAAGACCCGCTCCAGCTGCTCCTCCGGCACCCCTGGCCCGGCGTCGTCGACATGGACGACGAGCTCCCGCCCCAGATCAGACAGCGTGACCCGGGCCGAGGTGCCGTACTTCACCGCGTTGTCGATGATGTTGGCGAAGGCGCGCTTCAGGGCGATGGCCCGGCAGGGCAGCCGTGCCTGCGGTGGTCCCTCATAGATCACCGACTTGCCCATGTCCTCAGCGTTGCCGCAGAGGGTCTGGAGCATCGCCGCGATGTCGGCGGACCGCACCTCCTCCTGCTCCTCGTCGCCCCGTAGGTAGGCCAGCGTGGAGCCGATCATGGCGTCCATCTCGTCGAGGTCGGCGTCGATCTGCCTTTGCGTTTCGGCGTCATCCAGGAAGCCCGCGCGCAGCCGCAGCCGCGCCAGAGGGGTCCGGAGATCGTGGCTGACGGCCGCCAGCGCCTGGGTCCGGTCGGCGATGAGGCGGTCGATGCGCGCTTGCATGCGGTTGAAGGCCTGCGCCGCCTGCCGGACCTCCCGGGGCCCCTCCTCGGGCACGGTGACCGTCTGCCCCGGCCTGCCGATGCGATCGGCCGCGTTAGAGAGCTCCCGCAGCGGCCGCGCGATGAGGCGCACCACCAGCAGGCCCAGCACCAGGATGCCGAAGGCCATCGCGGTGGTGGAGAGCAGCGTCGCATGCTCCGGCTGCGCTTGCAGAGGGTCGGCGTGGTACCAGAGGTGGCTGCCATCCGGCAGATCGACCGTGCCTTCAGCCTCCAGGTGGCCCGAATGGGCAAGATCTTGCGCTGCAACGGCGCCCGCCGCGCCACCGGGTTGCCAGCGCACCTGGAAGCCCGGCGACGACAAGGCCTGCGCCACGGCCTCGCGGGCGTCTTGCGGCACCATGCCGATGGCGCGGGCAGCGGCGGCAACCCGCTCAGCAGTGACGTTCTGCTGCGTGCTGCCCAGCAGGATGTCGCTGCCCGTCTGATGCAGCCACAGGCTGCCGACGTGGAAGGCCATCAGGCCGACCAGTAGCACCAGGATGATACGTCCGGCCAGGGTGCTGGGCAGCAGCCGCCTCATCCGCGCGTAACGGTCGGAACGAACATGTAACCAGCGCTACGGATCGTCTTGATAATGGAAGGGCTATCGGCGAGCGGTTCCAGCTTGCGCCGGAGGCGGCTGACCATGACGTCCACCGAGCGGTCGACGCTGTCCGAGATCCGGTTGCGGGCGAGGTCTAACACTTGGTCGCGCGACAGTACGCGCTGCGGGTGCTCGCAAAAGGCCAGCAGCAGGTCGTACTCGCCGCTGGACAGGTCGACGGCCGAGCCGTCGGGAGCTGTGAGTTCCCGCCTTCGGGTGTCGAGCACCCAGTTGGCGAAGGTCATCCGGTCTCCCATCGTCACGCCGGTACGCCCTGTTCCGGCCTGGGCGCGCCGCAACACAGCCCGGATGCGAGCCAGCAGTTCTGGCCGACTGAAGGGCTTGGGGATGTAGTCATCGGCACCCAGCTCGAGTCCCGCGACCCGGTCCGCCTCCTCTCCCCGAGCGGTCACCATGATGATGGGAACCTCTGTCTTCGCGCGTAGTGCCCGGCAGAGGTCGAGCCCGGACTGCCCCGGCAGCATCACGTCGAGCAGCACGAGATCCACGGAGGATAGCGCCAGAGTGTCCCACATCTCGGCGCCATTGCGGGCGCCGGTGACCCGGTAGCCGTTCTGTCGGAGGAACTTGGCGATAAGGATGCGCATTTCGCCATCGTCTTCGACAACGAGGATGTGCGCATCGGGAAGCAGCGGGCTGCCCCGCCCCTCCCGCTCGCTTGCAGGGCTAACCGGCTGCACCTGCCAAAGCACTCAATTTGGCCTTGGCCTTAGGCGCGAGGCCGGAAGCCGATGACACGCGCGGCACAAATGCAGCTAGGTCGGCATCTCCCACCACGATCAGCGCCACCATTCCCAATCCCGCGTGAGGAGTGCACTGCACGGGGTAAACGCCGGGCCGTTCAAAGGTCACCGTTCCTTCGGCGTTGAAGGGCACCGTGACCGGCGGGGCCCCCGCAGGCCACAGCGATTGGATCGGGGTGACGTTGTGGCCCTTGTCGGTGGGCTCAAAGCGGACGGAGCCGCCGACAGGAATTCTGATAATGGCGGGGTCATAGGCGAAGGTCTCGTCCTGCCCAGGGCCACGGTTCAACTCTCGCACGGTCGCAGCGGGTTCCGCCGCAACAGCGGAAAGGCTGGTAGTAGCGAGCATCGCAGTCAAGAGGAAGCGGATCATCCCAAACGCCTTTGTCAGAAGAACAACCGGACGCCAGTTACGAAGTTCCACGCTCCCACCTGCTCACCTTCTTCGCGAGCATAGCGGGCAGTATCTCCAATCTTGCGTTCGTAGTTGATCCCAATATAGGGCGCCACTTCGCGAGTGACCTCGTAGCGGAGGCGGAAACCGGCTTCCACGTCATTTATGCCGCTACCGACACCCAGTTCCGGAACCTTTTGAAGTGCGAAATTGGCCTCCACGTTCGGCTGGAGCACAAGCCGCTGCGTGATGTAGACATCATAGGAAACTTCGGCCCGTGCGGACAGATCCCCCTCCTGGCTGACGAAGCCCTGAAGGCCGACCTCAAACAGCCCGGGCGCTAACCCTTGCAGCCCGATGACGCCATAGGCGCGGTTCGGAAGCGGCCGAATATCATAGCGGACACCAGCTTGGATGTCCCAGTAGTAGCCGAGCAGACGCGAGTAGAGCAGCTGAATCTCCGCCTGCTCGACGCGCCCGCTGCGGGTGGTCTCGCCTTCCGTCCTCAACCACACGCGATCCGTGTCGCCGCCGTACCAGGCTTGGCCATCCCAGCGGCCGACATTGGGCCCGTCGAGCCCAAAACCGTACTCTAAGGTCTCGAACAGCACCGCGCCGGTGTAGACCTCATGGCTAAAGGGCGGCTCGGTGCTGTGCTGCATCGCCTGCGCGCGGGCGGTGCTAGCCCCGAAAGACAGCATGATGGCCGTTCCTGCAGCCAATCCCATCCGCTGGAAGTTCATCCCTGGCATGCGCTTCATCCTGCGGAGGCGGTTCGAGGGGAGTTGACGACGGAGATCTTGCGCATCATGCCGGTTTCCATGTGGTAGAGCATGTGGCAATGGAAGGCCCAGCCGCCCGGTGCATCGACCTCCATGTCGATATCCAGGGTTGACCCCGGCTTGATATTCACCGTGTGTAGCAGCGGGTTCTCGGCTCCGTTGCCCACCTGCGGGATCATCCACATGCCGTGAATGTGCATAGGATGGGCCATCATCGTCTCATTGACGAAGCGGAAACGAACCCGCTCACCGAGGTGCAGTTGGATGGGCTGCGCCTGGCTGAAGCTGTTGCCGTTGATGGACCAGAAGTACCGCTCCATGTTGCCGGTCAGCCGGATCTCGATGACGCGGGTTGGCTCGCGCACCGGGTAAAGCGGCTTGGCGGCGCGCAGGTCGCGGTAGGACAGCACGCGGGCACCCGGCGGCGCGCCGACGTCGTTCACCAGCGGGTCCGGCATTGCCATGCCGCCATGGCCCATGGCGCCGTGGTCCATTCCGGCCATGGCACCGGCGCCCGCCGCGCCATTGTTCATGCCGGGCATGTTGCCGTGGTCCATGCCCGCCATGCCGCCCATGGCACCGTGGTTCATCCCGGGCATGGAGGAGTGGTCCATGCCAGCCATGCCTCCATGATTCATGTCGCCCATGGAGCCGCCCTGCATGCCCTGGGAGCCTCCGGCGGGCATCTGCATGGAGGAGTGGTCCATCCCCCCCATGCCGCCCATGTCCATAGGTGCGACGTGGCCCGGGGCGTCCACCTCCGGCATCGGGGTGCCGCGATCCAGGCCGCTGGGCCCGTAGTTCATGCCCATGTCGGCCATGGTCAGCACGGGACGCGGACGGTGTGGTGGCAGCGGCAGGGCAGGCAGGCCTTCCTGCGTCGCCAGGCTGAACTGCGCGAAGCCCTGGCGGCCCATGGACTCTGCCAGCATCTGGTACTGGCGCCCGTCGCGGGGGCGCACCAGGACGTCGAAGGTCTCGGCCGGGGCAATGCGGAACTCGTCCACGGTTACGGGGCGCACGTTGTTGCCGTGCGCCTGAACCACCGTCATCTGCAGCCCGGGGATCCGGACGTCAAAGTGCGTCATGGCGCCGCTGTTGATGAACCGCAGGCGCACCGTCTCGCCCGGCCGGAACACGCCGGTGAAGTTCTGGGCCGGGGTATAGCCGTTGACCAGATAGGTGTAGCCGCCGACGTCCTCGATGTCGGTGGGGTCCATCCGCATGTCGCCCCACATGATGCGGTCGGAGACGATGGCAGAGCGCGCGGCGGCGTCCGGCGCCCGGCGGAGCTCGCCGACCAGGCTGGCCAGGGTGCGCTTGTTGTAGTTGTAGTAGCCGGGGTCGCGCTTGAGGTTGGCGATGACATGGCTCGGCGTCTCGTCCGTCCAGTCAGACAACTGGACGATGTAGTCGCGGTCATAGCCGAAAGGCTCCGGCGTCGCGGGGTCGATGACGATGGAGCCGTAGATGCCGGACTGCTCCTGCACGCCCGAGTGGCTGTGGTACCAGTAGGTGCCGGCCTGGACGAGCGGGAAGCGGTACTGGTGCGTGCCGCCCGCGTCGATACCCTGGAATCCGTCGCTGATGCCGGGCACGCCGTCCTGGCTGCTCGGCAGAATCAGGCCATGCCAGTGGATCGAGGTGTGCTCGCGCAGCCGGTTGGTGACGTTGATCACCACCTCTTCGCCCTCGCGGAAGCGCAGGACGGGTCCCGGGATCTGCCCGTTGATGGCCATGGCCGGGCGGCGGCGCCCGGTGATGTTGGCCGTCACGTGGGACAGGGTCAGGTTGAACTCGCGCGGCATCGCCCGCCCGACGGCGGGCTGCGCCAGGGCGCCGGACGCGGCCGGGAACGCCAGGGCAGCCACGCCAAGGCCCAGTGCCTGCCGCCTGCTCAAGGTTCTGTCGTGCATCACTCTCTTCTCACTCCAGGCGGCCAACCGAGGCCTTGTCCAGGATCAGCGTGCGAAATCCACCTTGCCCACCATGCCGGACTCGTAGTGACCCGGGATGTTGCAGGCGAACTCCAGGGTGGCGGCCTTGGTGAACTTGAAGATCATCTCCTCGGTCTTGCCGGGATCAACCAGCACCGCATTCGGGTCGTCGTGGCGCATCGCGCCATGGTTCATGGCGCCATGGTTCATCCCAGGCATCTTGGAGTGGTCCATGCCAGCCATGGCGTCCTTGCTGGTCGCCGACATCATGCCGCTGTCGAACATGGCCTGCATCTCGCGCTGGTGCTGCTGGTGCATGGCCGCGGTGCCGATGTTGAACTCGTGCAGGAGCTCGCCCGCGTTGCGCACCCGGAAGCGGACAGTCTCGCCAGCCCGAACCTGAATCCGCTGCGGCTGGTATGAGTTGTCCCGCATGACGACATCAATGGTGCGCTTGACATCTTGGGCGCGGCCGCGAGTGCCGAAAGCTTGGTAGGCGGAGTCCGCCACGGCGGGGGACACGTTGATTGCGGCGACGCCCAGAGCCATCAGTGCTGCAGTCGCTAGGCTGGTGCGGAAACCCATTCATCTCACCCCATGTGATACCTGACGGGCCAGCGGACCAAATCCGCCCCCGCGCAGGCCATGAGGATGAGCTAGCGCTCAATTAAGAACGCTAGATTGCTCAAGTATGACAAAATATTTCAGGATGGTGTGCCTTCCTACCACGCCACAATTGTCTCTAGCTGTCTGGTCGCGGAACATTGTTGGGACCCGGTGGGGCTGGCGATCGTAGACCACGCCTATCGTTTCGAGCGCCTGAAGGGCGCCGTGCCGGGAGGTAGGTGAGCCATGCACCAGATCCACCCCAATGCCCGTACCACCCCCGCCGTCCGGGCTGAGATCGCCCGCTCTTCCGAGCCCTCGGGTGTCCTGGCTCGCCGCTTTGGGGTGAGCAGCGAGACCATCCGCAAGTGGCGCCAGCGCGGACCGCAAGACTGCCTCGACCACTCGGCCCGGCCCCATAAGCTGCCCTGGAAGGCCACCGAGGAGGAGCGCGCCATCGTCTGCGGCCTGCGCCGGGCCACCAACTTCGCCCTCGATGACCTCACCTTCGTGGTGACCCACTTCTTGCCGCATCTGAACCGCGACAGCATCTGGCGCATCCTCAAAGCTGAGGGGCTGAGCCGCAGGCGCCCTTCCACTTCCGAGCGGCCTATCCGGGGCAAGGGCACCTTCCGGGATTATGATCTCGGCTTCGTCCACATCGACATCAAGCATCTGCCCAAGCTGCAGACCGCCAATGGTGAGCGCCGCAAGCGCTACCTCTATGTCGCCATTGATCGCCGGTCCCGCTCCGTCCACCTGGCTGTCAAGGATGACGAGACGGAGCGCAGCGCCATCGCTTTCTTGCGCGAGGCAGCCAAGGCCTTTCCGTTCCGCCTCACCCACGTGCTGACAGACAACGGCAGTTGCTTCACACCCGCTTTTGCCAAGGTGTGCGCCGAGCTCGGCGCGGAGTATCGCCACACCCGGCCCTACTCGCCGCAGACAAATGGCATGGTAGAGAGGTTCAACGGGCGGGTCGGCAGCGAGGTGCTCGGCATCACCATCTGGTCCCATGCCCAACTGGAGCAGCTGCTGCGAGGCTTCAACGCCGCCTACAATGCCCGCCGTCAGCGCGTCCTCGGCGGAAAGACACCCGACCAAGTCGTCAAGGAACGCCTCCGAACGCGACGAAAGCTCGCCCGACCCAAACCCGAGACACCTGAAGGTCGAGCCGGCCCAGAGGACATCGCCCGCGCACGCCTCATTGCTGAAGCTGCCAAGGAGGTTTCACAACCGGACACTGGCCGACGACGAGCTGGCCTTTACCCATTCGGGCCTCTGCCAGACCTGCCTGCCTCATGCCCGCCCCGACAGCAACGATGCGATCTGGGAGCGCAGTTCCGGGCGCTTTCACTTGATGGTCAGCCCCGGCGTGGTGCGCGGCGCTGACGGGCGCGCCGCGCGTGTTGGCGTGCCCTACGGCACCCGGGCGCGGCTGATCATGATCTTTCTCCAGACCGAGGGCGTGCGCGGGCGCACGGTCAATCTCGGTCCCAGCATGTCGGCCTGGATCCGCTCGCTCGGCCTGCCCGTGACCGGCGGGCCGCGGGGCACCATCCAGGCCATCCGCGAGCAGTCGCTGCGCATCGCTCGCTGCGAGTTCACTCTTCAGTGGAGCGCGCCCGCCTCCTCGCTCGGCGGCGGAGAGCAGATGATCATCCGCGACCAGCGCCTCGTATCGGGCCTGTCGCTATGGCAGGGCCAGGAGGACGGCGATGGGCCGGGATGGTCGGCCACGGTGGAACTGACCAGCGAGTTCCACGAGCACCTGCGCCAACACGCCGTGCCGCTCGCGCGCGACGCCATCGCCCACCTCAAGGACAACTCGCTCGGCCTGGACCTCTACACGCTGCTGGCCTATCGGCTGCAGCGCCTGGAAAGGCCGCTCTTGCTGCGCTGGCAGGCGCTCGCGGCGCAGGTCGGCTCCGACACGACGCGGGTCTCGCACCTAGCGCAGCGTGTGAAAGCCGTGCTGCCCGACGTGCTTGCCGTGTACCCGGACGCCGAGGTGGAGGTGGTCCACCACGGCCTCAAGCTCATGCCCTCGCGTCCCCCCGTGCCCAAGACCCTGGTGCGCGGCCTCAGGCTGATCCCGTCGGCCGGGTAGGCCTACCTCCGGGGTTCCTGCGCGGCTTCCTCCTCAGGCGCCATGCGAATCGCAGGCGAGGTCGATCAACCCGCCGGGCACGTAGAATCCGCGGCCTTTTTGGGCCTTCAAAGCTCTCACGACCTCGACCACCAGTTGGGTCAGAGCGGCCATTAGCGGCGCAGATATTCTAGCAGCCTGTCGGGTTTGGGTTGGCTGCCAGCGGGATAGTTGGGTGGTGGATCAGTTGGTCAGCCTCAGGCGGTGCAGCCTGCGGCAGTGGTTGTGTTGCAAATTTTGTGGCACGTCGCAGATGGCTTGGAGAGCAGGTAGATCAGGCAGCACCCTGGAACAGCTCGGCGATGAAGGTGGCCTGAGCCCGCATGTCCTGTCCGCCGATATCCCGAAGTTGCCCCTTCCTGATCATCGCCATCGCCTCGTAACCCGCCAGTGTTCGTCGTGCGGTTTGGAAACTGCCGAAGCCGAGCCCAGGCCTGATCAGACGCTTCACGCGTCGATGGTCTTGTTCGACGATGTTGTTGAGGTACTTGCGCTGCCGTAGCCGCGAAAAGCGCCAGAGCTCGCCGGCTCGCTTCATGTCTGCCACGGCACGCGGATAGGCCGGGTTCTTGTCCACTGTGATCGTACGCGGGTTCACGGTATGCGGCTGGGCCAGCGCCCTGCGGAAGAAACGCTTCGCGGCCTCCGCGTGCCGCCTGGCCGAGAGCAGGTGATCTTCCCCTGATTTGATGGACAGGGATCAGGCGGCGGCGCGTTCCATCTGCTCGGGGGTCCTGTAGCCCAAGGCGGAGTGGATACGCTGCCGGTTGTAGTAGCTTTCGATGTAGGCGAACACGTCGCGCCGGGCCTCGTCCCGTGTGGCCCATCGACGCTGCTGGGCGAGTTCGACCTTGAGGGTGTGGAAGAAGCTTTCCATCGGCGCATTGTCGAGGCAATTGCCGCGGCGGCTCATGGACTGCCGCATCCCAGCTGCCTTCAGGAGCTGGCGATAATCTTCGGCAGCATACTGCGAGCCGCGATCCGAGTGCTGCAGCAGGCCAGGTGGCGGCCGCTGCCGCTGGATGGCCATGATAAGCGCGGCGCAGGCGAGTTCCGCACGCATGTGGTCGCGCATCGACCAGCCGACCACCTTGCGCGTCGCCAGGTCGAGAACGGCGGCGAGATAGAGCCAGCCCTCACCGGTGGGAAGATAGGTGATGTCGGCCAGCCAGACCCTGTTGGGACGGGTGACCGAGAACTGTCGGTTCAGCAGGTTCGGAGCGACCGGAAGGGCATGGCGGCTGTTGGTGGTCGTCGGCCGGCAGCGGCGGCCCGCGATCGCCCGGATCCCGGCCCCTCGCATCAGCCGCTCGACCCGGCCGCGGCTGACCAGGCGCCCCTCGGCGCGCAAGGCAGCCTGCAGGCGCGGGCTGCCGTAGCGGCCGTGATGGCTGGCGTGCAGGCGCCGGATGTCGGCCAGGATCTGCCGATTGGCCACGGTTCTGGCGCTCTCGGGGCGCGCCCGCCAGGCGTAGTAACCTGAGACGGACACGCCGAGCACACGACAGGCGGTCCTGATTGGCCAGGTATCGGCATGGGCGGCGATGAAGCGGAACCTCATCTCGGGGTTTCCGAGAAGATGCCGATGGCTTTTTTTAAAATGTCACGCTCAAGGCGTGCGCGTTCCAGCTCGCGCCGCAGGCGCGCGATCTCGGCAGCCTGATCCGCTGGCGAAGATGCTGGGGCAGATGGCGAAGCAACAGAGCCGCTGCCTGCCGTGACGGGCTGCGGCCGCGGCGCCTCACCATTCTGCCGTCGCCGCCAGCTGCGCAGCATGGAGGGCTGGATGCCCAACTCGCCGGCCACCTGCGTCAGCGGGCGGCCGCTGGAGCGCAACAGCGCGACCGCCTCCCGCTTGAACTCCGGCGTGAACTCGCGCCGTGTCTTGTTCATCGGACACCTTCCTCGCTCCGTAGAGCTTACTCAGGGGTGTCCATCAATTCGAAGGAAGATCACAGGAAATCGATAGTCTGGCCGAGGCTGTCGACAGCCCGGTACAGGTACATCCAGCGGCCTTTCACCTTCACATACGTCTCATCCACCCGCCAAGACCCATTGCTCGGCCGCAGGTTCGGCCGGATCCGCTTCTCGATCTCCGGTGCGTAGGTCTGGGTCCAGCGGAAGAGGGTGGTGTGCGCGACATCCACACCACGGTCAGCCAGCATCAGCTCGAGATCGCGATAGCTCACCGGGAACATCAGGTACCAGCGAACCGCCCAGAGGATCACCTCGGCGGTGAACTGCCGCCCCTTGAAGGACTGGTCCGGCCTCACCGAGGCCATTCGCCGCCGTCTCGCCATGCCAAGGTTTGTACCTGCTCGGGGAGGCTCGGCAAACTTGCAACGGAACCATCGCGTGAACCACGCGGGCCATCTTGGCGGTGATGGCAGTGAACGCCTTGCGCCGGAGGTCCGGATCCTCCCGGTCCTTGGCGACGTAGCGCTCGAACTTGGCGCGGAAGCTGTTCTCCCGCTGACGGATGGCCACCTGGGCGGCCATCCAGAGCGTCCGGCGCAGGCGGGCATTGCCGCGCTTGGACAGCCTGGTCTTGCCGCGGAACTGGCCAGACTGGTGGGTGGCGAGGTCGAGGCCGCAGAACTTCAGGAACTGGCGGTGATGACCAAAGCGGCGCAGGTCACCTGCCTCGGCCAGGATGGCAAGCGCGTTGATTGGCCCGATGCCCGGGACCTGCTGCAGGCGGCGGAAGTCGGCGTGCTCGCCCAGCAGCTCGCCCGCGAGCCGCTCAATGATGTCGCGCTGCGCGATCAGGTGCCGTGCCTCGGCGATGACGAGCCGGAACATGGTGACCGCAGGCGCCTCGGGCGGGATCGGCAAGGCGATGGAAGGCCGGGCGGTGTCGTAGATGTCGCCGAGCAGGCGCGCTTGGCGACCTTGCGGCCGGCGAGATCCCAGGCCGCCGCGACGAAGGCTTCCTTGCTGAGGGCGGTGATGCTGCTTGGCTGAGGGCGGTGATGCTGCTTGGCACGGGGAAGCGCTCGAGGAGGGCGAAGAACCAGTCGCTGCGGGTGTTGTTCCGGAAGCGGTCAACCTCGGGGAAGTACAAAGGCAGGTAGTGGGTTTGGATGCGGTGCAGCGTCTCGGTCTTGGCCTTGGACACCACCTCATGGGTCAGGGACAGCTCCTGGATGTCGTTGATCCCGTGCTCCAGCGGGTCATGGTAGGGCTTGGCCGCGCCGATCCGCAGCATGTGCAGGATGACCCGGGCGTCCTTGGGATCGTTCTTGTCCCAGCCGTTGTGCAGGGCCTCCCTCGTGCGGGCCAGGGCCACGGAGGAGATCAGCCGGACGTCGAAGCCGGCCTGCACCAGCCGCCAGGCGAGCGGGCGGTGGTAGTGGCCGGTTGGCTCCAGCCCCACCATGATCGGACGCTCCAGCGCATGGAGCTCGGCCACCAGCCGGTCGTGCTCGGCACGGGTGTTGGTCACCGTCATCCTCCGGCGCCGCCGGGCCTCAGGCACCTCGATCAGCACCTCGTTCCTGAGCTTGGCGATATCGATGGCGACAAGGACAGCGGCAGGGGGTGTAGGCTGGAACGTGGTCATGGCCGGTCGGCTCCTTTCCGTGTGGCTGGACACCATCACTGTGGAGGCTTGCTGACCGGCCGTGGCCGTCTTTGAACCGGATCATGCCCAATCCGGTTCAACCTTCCCGATGTGCTACGGCCCGGAGTTCGTGTCGAAGGCGCTGGACCGCTGGGCCTATAAGCGCGGCGTGATGCTGGACTTCTCCCGACTGGGCAAGCCAATCGACAACGGCTTTGTGGAAAGCTTCAACGGCCGCCTCCGCGACGAATGCCTGGACACGCATTGGTTCTTGTCGCTGGAGGATGCCAGGAGCAAGATCGAGGCCTGGAGACGGGACTACAATGCGTGCCATCCTCACAGTGCCCTGGGGCACCTGACGCCCCAGGAATTTGCTGCCAAAGCAGCCCGTAAGGGCTGCTGATGAAGCCGGAAAGCTCTCCCTGCCGACGGATCAGTTTCAAGGCTACGGTCAAACTGCGGCATTTGGCACGGATTACGGTCCGTGCACCGGCGCTTTCGTCCGCTCCGCATGGATCGAGCACCTTTCGCATCTTCCGCCAAACGGCTTACGACATAATTTGTCGCAAGCCAGCGAAAGAGCCGTAATGTTCGTTGTCTAAATCTGAAAACGCAGGAGCACGAGGTTAGTTAGGCCGACCGTGCATCATCCATCAGATTTGGGAGTTCCCATGCCGTTTTCTAAGATTTTTTCTCTTGGTCTGGGTGTTCTTCTCCTGGCGGGTCCCGCGTTCGCGCACGAAGGTGCGGGGACGTCGGAGAACCCTACTCGCTTTAGCATTGCGGCGAGCCGGGGAGAGGTTGGAGCTGGTGCTCCGGGAAACAGCCGCTCCGCCGAGGGCAATCCTCTGAACGTGCCCATCGAGATCAGCAAGCGAACCTTGCCGCCGCTCGAGGAGAGCATCGCGCTCATGAACAACGCGCCGAGCAGCGACGCCAATCAGCTGAGCTACGACGGTCATCCTTGGAGCCATCACTTGTCCCAGCTGCAGATCCGCCCCGACGGCGGCTCTCAGGTTCCAGCTGGCGCGCTCGGCGGCTGAGCAACTCCCCCGTTAGCACAGTTGCGTTCTATAATGATCTTGCTTTGTTGAAAGGCTCATGCGGTTGCGGCGAGGAGCATGAGGTTGTGGGTAAGGACACGCAGGATGAGTTCACGCCGCTGAGCCTGATGTCCTCGCGCGGTCAGCGCTGAGCCGAGGCAACGCTTGTGCTGGCTAAAGCCACTCTCGATGTGCCCGCGCTGATGATAAAGCACCCGAGGAAAGCGTTGCCGGAGCGCTCGCCTATAGGGCGTCTTCGGCCAGCGCCGTCCGGTGTTGCGGTGGTTCAGGGCAATGATATCAAGCGACATCTGAAACCCATCCATCGTGTTGCCTCACGACGGGATGTTACCGGAGCTTTTTGTGTCGCCGCCAGCCCACGCAGCAGCATCAGCCGCCATGATGCCGGGCACCTAGGTTGTCCCATGTGGCAGCAGACCCAATAGGATCTCCCGTGCCATCGTCAGGCGCTGCACTTTCATGAACCGCTGCACCGTGCGCAGGTGATCCGCCGTGAACCGGTCTGGATACAATGCTCGCAGCTGGTCCAGCGCAGCCACAGCCGTCAACGCAGGCTTCGCTTCCAGCCATATCAGCAGGTGGTCGCGCACCGCATCCAGCATCGATGGCCGCACGATCGGCTTGATCCGCACGTAGCGGCGCCGATGCGTAGGCCGTTGTTCCCCGGCTTCCCACGCCACCTTCAGGCTTGCCGTGAACAGTGCCAAATCCAGTGGCGCCGGTGTCTCCGCCCGGCCAGCCTTTATGCCGCGCGCGTCCACACGTTTGCCCAACTCCACCTGTGCGGCACGGATCCCAGCTAGCAGCAGCACCGGGTCAGCGTCAGCCAGCATACCACGCAGCTGCACCTTGTCGGCCTCCGACACTGAGGCATGTGCCAGCGTCCGCATCACCGGCGGCTCCGGGGCGTGGTAGTGCTTGATCACCCGGGCGCCTTCCCGGCGCTTTTCCCTTAGCTTGAACGAGGGCTGGAACAGGTTGCCGTGTAAACGCGCCGACGCGTACAGTCGCCCCAGGCTTTCTCCAGCCAGCACGCCCTCGAACCGGCCATACCCGACTAGGCGACGGACGATCGCACCGTTCTTCTGCTCCACCCATGCCTGATCATTTTTGCGATACGCGCGTGAGCGCGTCACTTCCAGCCCCTCCGCCCGGCACCAGCCTACGACCAGGTCGTTCATGAACAGGCTGTCGTTGTCGAAATCCACCCCCCGCAGCGGAAATGGAAACAGCTCCCGCGCCCGGCCAAGTGCATGCACCACCATCTCGGCCTCGCGTATCACGATCGGGATGCACTCCGTCCACCCGGTCGCCACGTCCGTCAGCACCATCGTCTGCACGAACCCCCCAGAGACCGTTGTGCCGCCGTGCGCCACGAAATCCACTTCGACCCAGCCCGGGATGGGGTTGCTCCAGTCATTGAACGTCCGGATCGGCACGCTGCGTCGCACTGCTGAGCCGAACCCTGCCGGCCGACGACGCCCACTGCCCGCCACCAGGCGCACCCCGGCAAGCAGTCGGTCGATCGTTGCGGCACTCACCTCCAGCAGTTTTGCCCGGCTGGTCTCGTCCAGCATCACCTGGCCATGCCGTTCCAGCGCTGGCAGCAGCACAGCGATCATCGGCTGCAGACGCTTCGAACAAACCCGGTCAGCGACTTCGCAGAGTTGGATCAGCGCATCGCGGATTTCGGGACCATAGCGGCAGCGTTGGGATCGCGCCTGATCTCGGTTATCGCCATGCAACGCGTCCATTTCCCGGGTGCCCCAACCCGATAGCAACCGGATCGCATGCTTGCGATGGTAGCCTGTCACCGCCGCAAACTCGTCCAGGATGCGCGAACGCTCCAACCGCGTCGCACCTCCGTACCGCGTGCTCACCGCCGCCAGAAGCTCAGTCCGTCCTGCCATGCTGATCCGCCGTGCCATCCCGTTGCTTCCCGAGCCTCGTCCGCCGGTAGCAAACCACCTGAGGCAACGACGTGAGCCGGTAACAATCAACGTGCGGCAATGCGGCCACCTCGGTTTCTATGACGCCCCGACGGATGCCGGGGCGGGTGTTGCCTTGAACAGCCCCAAGCGTCGCTTCTCGCGCAGCCGGTAGCTGTCGCCGCGGATGGTCAGCACGTGGCTGTGGTGCATCAGGCGGTCCAGGATGGCGGTGGCCACGACCTCGTCGCCCAGCACCGTGCCCCAGTCACCGACCGCGCGGTTGGCGGTGATCAGGATGCTGCCCCGCTCGTAGCGGCGGCTGACGAGCTGGAACAGCAGGTGCGCCGCCGCGGGCTCGAACGGCAGGTAGCCAAACTCGTCCACGATCAACAGCTTAGGCTTGGCCAGCTGCGCCAGGCGTTGCTCCAGCTTTCCCTCCGCGTGCCCGCCCACCAGTGTCGTCACCAGCGCCGTCGCCGGGGCGAACAGCACCGAGTGGCCGTGCCGGATCGCCTCACGCCCCAGCGCGATCGCCAGATGCGTCTTGCCCACGCCGGGCGGCCCCTGGATCAGCAGCGCATCGCCGTTGGCCACCCAGCGGCAGGCCGCCAGGTCGCGCACCTGCCGGGCGTCCAGCGAGGGCTGCGCGGCAAAGTCGAACCCCTCCAGCGTGCACTGATGCGGGAACTTCGCGAGGCTGGTGCCCATCTGGATACGCCGCTCCTCGCGGTGCGACACCTCCGCCCGGCACAGCAGCGCCAGCGTCTCGCGCAGCGACAGCTCGCCCTGCGCGGCCTCGTCCAGCAACCCGTCGAGCCGGTCGCGCAGCGCTGTCAGTTTCAGCCGCGCCAGCATCTCCGGCAGCGCATCCCCGTCGGCGCTCACCAGCCGCCTCCCGCAACCTGCTCATACTCGGCAAGCGGCCGCAGCAGATCGGCAGCAGGCTGTGTCCCGGCTGGCGCGGCCTCGGGGAGGCTGCCCTGCTCCGGGCCTCGCTGGTCGGGCACGATGCCCAGGAGGTGAGCCCGCTCGACAGCACGCTCGCGGCGGCCCAGCCGCTGGTCATGGCAGGCCACCTCGCCCCCGGCATGGTGGATGCGCACCAAGCCATCGCCAACCCGGATCGTGACCGTGGCCCCGATCAGCCGCCACGGCACGCTGTAGTGGTTGGTGTCGACTGTCAACGCTGCTCGAATTGTGGTTCTCCCGCACTTCCCGTGCTGCTGGATGAGGGTCATGCCGCCTGCAGAACACGGGCGCGGAGCAGCTCAAAGCCCGCACGGCCGTACATGGTGCGCTTGATCATCTTGAGCCGGTTGATCTGCCCCTCGACGGGGCTGGTGGACCAAGGCAGCTCCAGTGCCGCCCGTACCGCAGCGATGTCCTTGCGCAGATCGGCGACAAACCTCGCGAGGGGACTGGTGGCAGCCTCGTCCAGTGCTTCCTCGAGCCTGGCATCCTCTTTCCGCCGCAGCAGGCGGGCAATGGACTTGCTTCGGGGAAGTGGAGAGGTTCCGATGATGCAAGAGGAGCTCCATGAAGCAGCGCCGGTTTACGAAGGAATTTGAGGACGAGGCGGTACGCCTGGTTTGGACAAGCGGTCGTGCCCAGCGGGAGATCGCGGAGGATCTTGGGGTTGGTCTTTCGACGCTGGTCCGCTGGATCGGCAGGAGCCGGGACCGGCAGATCGATGAGCCGGACCGCTCTGGGCAGGAAGACGTCGTGGCCGAGCTGAAGCGGCTGCGTCGGGAGAATGAAATCCTTCGCCAGGAAAGAGAGATCCTCAAGCGTGCTACAGCTTTTTTCGCTCGGGAGGGAAGTCGGTGAGGTTTGCGCTCATCGATAAAGCGAAAGAAGAGTTCCCCGTGCACCGTCTCTGCCACGTTCTTGGCGTCAGCCAGAGCGGCTACTTTGCCTGGAGGGGCCGCCCGGCCTGTCGCCGCCAGCACGATGACATGGTCCTCCTGGCCCATGTTCGATCGGCGTTCGCGCTATCGAACAGCACCTACGGCAGCCCGCGGATGACGCGGGAGCTGCAGGACCACGGCTTGGCTGTCGGACGCCGCAGGACGAGCCGCCTGATGCGGAAGAAGGGCCTCCGTGCCCGGCAAAAGCGGCAGTTCAAGCGGACTACCGACAGCCATCATGCCTGGCCGATCGCGCCCAACCTGCTGGATCAGGACTTCTCGGCGGAGGGTCCCAACCAGAAGTGGGGCAGCGACATTTCCTATATCTGGACCCGCGAAGGCTGGCTGTATCTGGCCGTGGTCATCGACCTGTTCGCCCGCCGTGTGGTCGGCTGGGCCGTGGCGGACCGGCTGCATCGGGAGCTGGCGATGGCTGCCCTGCGCAGGGCCCTCATCATGCGCCGTCCGACCCCAGGGCTGATCCATCATGCGGACCGTGGAAGCCAATATTGCTCCGCCGACTACCAGGCGGAACTCCGAAAGCACGGCATCCTGATCTCGATGTCGGGCAAGGGGAATTGCTACGATAACGCCATGGTCGAGACGTTTTTCAAAACGCTGAAGTCGGAACTCATCTGGCGCACCATGTTCGAAACCCGCCAGGAGGCCGGGCAGGCCATCGGCCGCTACATCGACGGCTTCTATAACCCCATCCGGCGCCACTCCGCGCTCGACTTCACAAGCCCAGCCCAATTCGAAAAAATGGCTGGTAGCTAACCCAATGCCTCTCCACTAAAGCGGGACAAGTCCAGCCTGCATGGCACTCCACCAGACGCCCCGCCAGAGGAGCGGGCGACGCCGGCAGGCTCAGCGGCAGAGCCGCTCGCATGGCACGCCGTCCCGGTCGCCATCCAGCCGGGTCATCCCGCACTGGCGGACGTGGAACTGCGCCTCGGCGCAGCTCAGCAGCTTCAGTGCCACCAGCTTCCTGACCCTCGCGCATCGGCCCCGAGGCTGGACAGTGCAGCGCTGGTCCGGGCAGCCTGACGCGATCCGGCCCGCCATTCCGGCGCCCCCGCGCGGAGGACATGATGCGCCCATCCCCACTCTTGCCGCCCTGCCCCCTCTCGGCCGCGGAACGCGCCCTCATCCGCGGCGAGTTCGGCCCCCGCTTCGGGCAGAACCCTCTGCTGGCCGCGGGTATCTTCCTGCGCCGCTGGCGTAGTGGACCGCAGGCCGGGCAGCCTAAGATCCCGGCGGCGATGCAGAGCCTGCTCGACCGCGGGATGGTGGAGATCCGCACCACCGAGGTGCACCCCCGCGCCGTCTTCACCGCCGCCGGGCTGGAGGTACTGCGGCGGCTCGCCCATCAGCCGAGGCTGCTCGATCCGGTGCGCTTCCGCCATCTCCGGGTTGAACTCGGGCTGGAGGCGGCGGAGCCGTGCGGCCCAACCCCGCTTGTCCCAGCCTGAACGTGGCCGGGTGTGTGCAGGAAGCCCAGCCTGGATTACGGCCAGACGGTATTATCCACAGCCTTGTCCGCAGCCCTGTCCCCGCGATCTGGGGATAAGTGGTCCCCCCCAGGAGCCGGCCTGGGGGGGAGCAATGGCGGCGGCGCCGAGCACGCAAGTGACGGCGCGGCGTGTGACCGTGAGCAAGGGCATGGGCGTCTCCTTCGGTTGGCGCGTTCAGTTGGCGCGTTGGGGCGACGCGAGGGCCGGTCGCGTGGCGGGCGCTGTCCCGGCGCCGTGTCGCGTATCGCTGCCGCTGTCTACCGATGGCCGCCAGGCGAGCAGCCGCAGCGCGTTTAGCGTCACCAATACCGTTGCTCCGGTGTCGGCAAGGATGGCGAGCCAGAGCCCCGTGGTGCCGGTGATCGTGGTCACCAGGAAGACGAGCTTCAGCCCGACCGCGACCGCCATGTTCTGCTTCACGTTGGTCAGGGTGGCGCGAGAGAGCTCGACGAGGTCGGCCACGCCCGAGACCCGCTCCCGCAGGAGCGCGGCATCTGCCGCCTCGAGCGCCACCTCCGTCCCGCTGCCCATCGCGACGCCGGCTGTCGCGGCGGCCAGCGCCGGGGCGTCGTTGATGCCGTCGCCGACCATAACCACCGGACCGCGTTCCTTCAGCGCCGCGATCTCGCGCAGCTTGTCGGCGGGCAGCAAGCTGGCCTTCACCTCCACCCCCAGCGCGCCCCCGATTGCGGCGCCGGTGCGCGGGTTGTCGCCGGTGAGCATCACCGCCTCGACGCCGAGGCGCCGCAGCCGGGCCACCCCCTCCGCCGCATCCGGGCGAGGCTCGTCGCGCAGGGCGAGCAGGCCGAGCGCGGCCCGGCTGACGGTGACCACCGCGACAGTCTTGCCCGCCTCCTCAAGCCGAACCCGCGCTGCCTCCAGAGCGGGCGGCAGCGTCACGCCGCCGCGGCGGCTTCAACAGAAGCGCGGTTTTGCAAGGTTTTGGTCCGATCCTGATCGGGGCTTTGCAATCGCGGATACTTCCCCAGATCGGAAAACTAAGGAAAACCGCGGGCTTCAGCGTTGTTCACGGCTGACTGCGTAACCCGTCTTTTCGGTGAGCGAAGACGAAACAATTAGCCGCTCGTCCGGCAGGTCGGCATCACAGGGCAAGCCATAAGGGGATGCGTTCTCGACCTAGACCAGACCATTGCCATGCAGGACCAGCGTCGCCGCTGAGACGCCTAGCTCGCGCTGGATGCTCGGCAGGGCGATGTTCGCGATGGTGTCGTCCAGGACGAGCATGAGCTGCGCCGTGGCGATGACGAGGAGGGACAGGCCGAGCCCGCGGCCGCCCGGGGAGGTCCCGGGCTGGCCCATCTGCACGGAAGACATGATAAATCCTTGAAGGCTAGGTGGGGTGCGGAGCGCCGGGTTACATCGCGTGTCCGGCGCCGACCGGCAGGCCCAACGCGGCGAGCGCCATCCACACCGCCATGGCGACCATCATCAGGTTCTCGGTCAGCGAGACGAACCCGAGGGGGACGTTGCTCGACCCGCCGACGCAGGCGCACTTGAGCTCGCGCCGGTCGATGTAGACGGCCTTGAACACCGAGGCCGCGCCGACAGTGCCGATGAAGAGGGCGATCGGTACCGACAACCAGGTGAGCGCACCCGCGACCATCAGCACGCCCGCCAGCCCTTCAGCGAAGGGATAGATGTAGCTGTAGGGCACCCACCGCTTGGCCAGCAGGTCGTAGTTCAGGAACATGGTGGCGAAGCCCTCGACGTTCTGGAGCTTCAGCAGCGCCAGCACGACCATCGAGAAGCCGATGAACCACTCCGCCGCGCGGACGGTGAACACATTCCCTGTCACGGCGTAGCTCGCCGCCATCGCCGTCAGGGCGGTCATGGCGAACAGCGCGACCACCGGGCGGTAGCTCGTCGCCTTTGGATCCACGACGGGCTTGCCGAGGAAGCGGCGCAGGTCATCGTAGCCGCCGACGCGCTCGCCGCCGATGAAGACCTGGGGCGTCGTTGCGACCCCATGTTCCGCCTTGAAGGCGTCGGTCTGCTCGCGCGTGGTGAGGTGGTGGTCCTCGACCTCGTAGCCGGAGCGTTCCAGCAGGTCCTTGGCCTTGAGGCCGTAGGGGCAGGTGTGGTGCGGCATCACCATGCGGTGGATGACCACCTTCTTCGCCGTCGCAGGGCGGCTCGACGCAGGGGAAAGGACGGTTATGGCCGACATGTTCGGTTTCCTTGAAATCCGGTCGGCGCGAATATAGGTTCCGTACCATGGTACGGAGTCAAGGGACTTGGTTGCCGCCCGTCAGCGAGCCCCAAGGGGCCAAGTCGCTGACCATCGGCGAGCTTGCCGCCGCCGGAGGCGTAGGCGTCGAAACGATCCGCTTCTACCAGCGCAGAGACCTGCTCAGGACACCTGCGCGAGGGGGCGGGATCCGGCACTACGACCGGGCGGACGTGCGCCGCCTGCGGTTCATCAGGCAGGCACAGGCGGCGGGGTTCACGCTGGAGGAGATCAGGGAGCTGCTGGAGCTGGACGCCGGCGAGGACCGCAGCCGTGCCCGCGAGCTTGCGAAGGCCCGCATCGAGGCGCTGGACGCCAAGATCGCTGATCTCCAGCGTGCCCAAGACGCCCTCCGACGACTAGCGCGAGAGTGCGCTGAGGGAAGCGCCGGGCCCTGCCCCATCCTAAGTTCCTTCGATGTCTGACGCGGGCAGAGCGTCCATGTGGGTCCTGCTGGCTGTTCCAGTATCAAGCCCACAGCTTCTCAAACTAACAGCGCCTTTCAAAACCAGGAAAAGCTGTAGGGCTGCGCCGATCTGAAGGGCATGGCGAAGCCCCTGATCCCGGACGAACTCTGGTTGGTCATTGAGCCGCTGTTGCCGCCCGAGCGGCCCAAACCGAAGGGCGGACGGCCGGTTGTACCGCCCCGTGCCGCCTTGAGCGGCATCCTCTTCGTGCTGCGCTCCAGCATTCCGTGGGAGATGCTGCCGCGGGAGATGGACTGCGGATCCGGCGTCACCTGCTGGCGGCGACTGCGGGACTGGCAGGAAGCCGGCGTGTGGGACCGGCTGCACCGGGAGTTGCTGCGGCGCCTGCGCCAAGCCGACCGCATCGACTGGACTCGTGCCTGCGTGGACAGCGCGTCCATCGCGGCGAAAAGGGGGGTGCCGGAACCGGGCCGAACCCGACGGACCGCGGCAAGGCGGGCATCAAGCGGCACCTCGTCACCGACCGACGCGGCACCCCGCTCGCCTTCCTGCTGAGCGGCGCCAACACCCACGACAGCAAGCCCTTCGAGGACCTGCTCGACGCCGTGCAACCTGTTGCAGGAAAACCCGGGCGACCCCGCCGCAGGCCGGACAAGTTGCACGCCGACAAGGCCTATGATCATCGCCGCTGCCGCCGCGCTTGCCTCCGGCGCGGGATCAAACATCGGATCGCACGCCGTGGCATTGAAAGCAGCCAGAGGCTGGGCAAGCATAGGTGGGTCATCGAGCGCACATTCGCATGGATCAACCGCTTCCGCCGCCTCGCCATGCGCTACGAGCGCAGGCTCGATATACACCATGCCCTCACCGCGCTCGCCTGTTCCCTCATCTGCCTCAACGCGCTTCAGGGGCGGTTTTGAAAGGCGCTGTAAGCTCGACTTTGGCCATCAAGCGGCATGGCAGATGGCGTAAGCCAGGGCGCGTTGAAGTGCTGGGCGGGGTTTCGTGACATGGCGGTTTCGTTGCGACGTGAGCAAACCCTGCTCTCGCCAGATATGATGTCGCACGGCGGCGAGGGTGTCGCTGAAGGTTGGACGTGGTTTGCGGTACGAGGCACTGCTGGCCGCGGCTTCTCGCTCCGCAGGCTTGAGCCGGGCGGCCAAAAGGGTAACGAGGGAGAACAGCGCGAGCAGGCATGGGGTGGTGCGGGCGATGGCGAGGTCCGACCACTGGCGCTGGGTTTCGACGCCGAGGTGGGCGCGGGTCTCCTGGAACGTGACTTCCAGCTGCCAGCGCTGGACGAACCAGCCCAGGATCTGTTCCGGCGCGCGGTGGAGGTCGGTGCACAGCAAGGCCTGCGGGGTGAACCGCTGCCGGGGATCGCGGATCAGCACCCAGCGGATCGGCACGACGGGCATGCCGCCACGACGCCAGACGGCAGTCGCGGTGCAGATTTCGACCTCGCGCTCGCCCTCGCCGTACCAGCCCGGAACCGTTACCAGTTGCCAGCGCGTGTGGGTGCTCCTCAGCACCTCGGACAAGTCCGGGAGCCGGGCGCCTTTGGTTCGCGGGCGACCGTTGGTCCCGGGCAGCCGGGGCGGTGCCGGGTCGTATAGCGCCGCGTCGAGGCGCAAGCGCGTGATGCTGGTGACCTTGTGGCGGTTCAGGGCGGCCAGCAGCTCCAGGGCGGCAAAGCTGTCAACGCCGCCTGAATCATCCTCAGAAGTGCCGAGGTAAAATTCCCCAGTTTGGGTTTTGGGGATCAGCCGTTGCTGGGATCGGCACCTCTTGGCTTGGGCGGCCTTCCGCGGCGTCGTGGCGGA
>NZ_PDOA01000025.1 GCF_003116135.1 Teichococcus aestuarii
AGAGCAACAAGCAGACGGAGAGCGAGGCGATGCGGCGCAGGGCGCTGATGCTGCCGCAGGAGATCAGCCGCATGCCGCGGGATCAGGTCGTGGTTCTCAGACCGGGCATCATGCCGCTGCGGATGCAACGGATCCGCTGGTTCGAGGATCGGTGGTTCAAGGATCGCGGTGGGGCAGTGCCGGAATGGCCTACACTAGAAGTCTCCGTTGATCGCGATGCCGTCTAAGCTCAGTACCTATTAACAGGCCTCTTGTGCTTCGATCCTGCTGTGATTTCCTGGTTGCAGGAGGTGCTGCCATGGCTGACTTGTTCTGGCCCTCAAAGGCGCGGATCCAGCGGATCACGCTCTACTCCCGACTCTTGCACGGAGCGCCACGGGTCGATAACCAGCGTGTCGTCAGCGGTATTATCCACGTCATCCGTATCGCCATGCGCTACGACTGCTGCGCTCACATCTTCATGTCCGGCACCTGACTATACTGCGGTAAAGGTAGAAATCTACATCTTGTGGCTCCGTTCTGGTCTTGTACGCCAACATGCTGTGTCAGAGGCCATCATGGCCAAAAGCAGCGGCAAGAGCTCCAGCAGCAAGACTACCTCACCCAAGGCCGCATCGGCGGCTTCCGACGTGCTACGCGATGGCCGGACAGGCGATAAATCCAAAACGGCGGCAGGCTCGGTCCTGTCCCAGAAGCCCAAGAAGAAATAGCCATGCCAAAGCTATTCATCTTCAAATGCGCTACCGACCATGAGCTGCTGGGATGCACTTATGACAAGGGGGCGGCAAATTTGCCGCCCGATACCTGTAAGGGGGATTGGAAGCTGGTCTCGGAGCACGAGATGGCGCCTGGAGAGGACATACCAGCCATTGTGGGTGTTGCACGGCAGGCGCTAGCCGACGACTTGGCCGCGCAAGGCTACCATCTCTCCCACGCCAGAATCATCGCCACGCGATCGGACGTCCGCAGAGGGACATAGGCCAAGGTCATGCCTCGGGAGCCATTCAGGAGCTCCAGAGCTTGGCCGCATGTACATTGTGCTGTCTCGAAGCTGCATTTTTGTGTATGATAAAGAACGTTATCATACATAAATGGAGTCGCTTGTGGCACGTCGCCCTTCCTCTACCCCGGTGCCGCAACACGCGGTGCTCACCGTTGACCAGATGCGGCGTGGTATCGGTCGGCTAAAGAAGCGCATTGAGGAGGTAGAGGCATTTGACCCACAGACCGTGCAGAAGCGATATGCGCCAGAGATAACAACGCTCGAAACCTCCATCGAGGAGACCCTTGGAGCGGTCTTCGGATCAGGCACCATAGAGTACAATCGTTATTACGGCGCGCACCAGCTGGATGCTGGCGGAAGGGCTATGCTTATGATCGGCGGCAGTGGACCAGAGCCGATCAGCGAAGTACGCGATGATATTGAGAAGGGAAAGCAATCCTCCCTTGCTCTTCTCAGGCAGGCAATCCGGTTCCTCGAAGAGGAAATCACCGATCGGGAGAATGAGACTGCACCATCGGTTCCGGCACAGGCCAAGAGACCGTCACGGAAGGTATTCGTCGTGCACGGGCATGACGAAGCTGCGCTCCAGTCTGTCGCTCGTTATCTCGAAAAGCTCGGCTTGGAAGCCATTATCCTACGTGAGCAGCCCGACCAAGGCCTGACCATCATCGAGAAGTTTGAGGGTTGTGCAGCCGAGGTGGGCTTTGCCGTAGTGCTCCTCACACCTGACGACATTGGCGGCAGCACTATGGGGCCGCAACAGGCTTCCCGTGCCCGTCAGAACGTCATCTTTGAACTAGGATACTTCGCGGGCAAACTTGGTAGAGGTAGAGCCTGCTTGCTGCGCAAAGGCGATGTAGAAATTCCTTCGGACCTCTATGGCGTCATCTATACCGATCTCGACATTGCCGAGGGCTGGAAAATGAAGCTGGTGAGGGAACTTAAGGCAGCCAAGCTCGACTTCGACGCCAATCGAGCTTGGGAATGACCGGCGAGCTGGTGCAGCTAGCCAAAGGTTCTGGACTTGCCGAGCTAGCCGTTCCCTTACTTATCATGGCCGAGGGTGAACGCGCCGCGAGCCGCTATATCGAATTCTTTACGGCGCAAGTTCGCAATCCGAACACTCGCAGTGCCTATATCCGCGCAGCGTCAGTCTTCTTCGCCTGGTGCGAACAGCATGGCCTCCCACTTACCGCCATCCAGCCGGTGCACGTCGCTACCTACATCGAGCAAATAGGCCGCGAGCGCTCAGCTCCAACCGTGAAGCAGCATCTAGCTGCCATCCGCATGCTGTTTGACTGGCTGGTGATCGGTCAGGTGGTGCCGCATAACCCAGCGGGCGCGGTACGCGGTCCGAAGCACAGCATCTCTACCGGCAAAACACATATGCCAAGCCGCGAGGAAGCCAGATCGCTTCTGGCAGCTATCGACACGACCAGCCTGATTGGCCTGCGCGACCGCGCGCTAATTGGCATGCTGCTGTACACCTTTGCCCGCGTCAGCGCCACGACCGCCATGCGAGTGAGCGACTACTATCCGGTCGGCAAACGCTGGTGGGTACGGCTGCATGAGAAGGGCGACAAAGAGCACACTATTCCGGCGCATCACACGTTGCAGAACTGGCTCGATGCCTACCTGGAAGCGGCGGCCATCGCGGAGGATCGCAAGGGGCTTCTGTTTCGCTCCGCTGCTGGACGCACCGGCCAGCTGACCGCCAACGGCATGAGCCAGGCTGATGCCTATCGCATGATCCAGCGCCGGGCTGAGGCGGGGGGCGTGGCTACACGCATCGGATGCCATTCATGGCGGGCAAGGGGGATCACTGCGTATCTGGAGAATGGCGGCTTGCTGGAGCATGCCCAGCAGATGGCGGCCCATGCGTCGGCACGCACCACCAAGCTCTATGACCGGCGAGGCCAGCAGATCACTCTCGATGAGGTCGAGAGGATCACCTTATAGAAGGCATATGCATTACAGTATAGCATTGTAAAAATGAGGATGCTCCGGGACAATGAACTTCACCCATTACAATCTTGGCCATGTCGAACGCGGAAACATTATTGAAGTTTTTCTTCAGGGCAGCGCCGCCAACGTGCGGATCATGGACGCTTCCAACTTCTCCAGCTACCGTACGGGACGTAGCCACCGATATATCGGCGGCTTGGTTACCCGCTCACCTTATCGGGCGACCGTGCCGCATTCTGGCACGTGGCAGTGGACATGCAGGGGCTTCGCGGCTCCGTACGGTCAGGTGCGCGTGTAATCCCAGCAGCGGCCTTTCGCCCTCTGCCTGCGGCTAATGAAGCGCCGCTCCGCAGCATTCCAACGCTCGCCCGCAGCTCTTACGAGGATGAGGCGCCTCTCGTGGAAGCGCCTGATGGCCTCTACGATGTGTTTGTGTCGCATGCATCGGAGGATAAGGAAGACGTCGTCCGTCCGCTGGTGGAGGCATTGCGCGAGGCCGGACTAGCGGTCTGATACGATGAATTCGTGCTGCGCATTGGCGACAGCTTGCGTCGGAAGATCGACAAAGGCCTGGCAAGCAGCCGTTTCGGGGTGGTGGTACTTTCACAGGCGTTCTTTGGAAAGGGCTGGCCAGAATACGAGCTGGACGGGCTGGTTACGCGCTCGGTCTCAGGCGAACAAATCCTCCTTCCCATCTGGCACAATGTCAGCAAACGTGAAGTAGGATATTCGCCGTCCCTGGCTGACAAGGTGGCGCGCAGCACCGCCACTCACACTGTGGAAGAAATCGCGGCGGAGATCGTGGACGTGGTTAAGAACCCGCCGACATAACGGGTCAGCTTCGTGCCTGGCTTAACGCCAAAGCGGCAAGGCGTCCCATCCGGCCGGAAACCCGCTGCGGTCAAAGGACACATGCGGGTTGGCCGGGAAGCTGGCGGCGAGTTCCTTCAAGCGCTGCGGCCAGTGCGTCCCGGGATTGATGATTTGCAGCATGAAGCGCAGTCCGGCCGCGACCGCATACAGCCGGTTCTCGGCAAAGCTATTGCCAACCAGGTGATCAAGTAGCGGCACCTCGCCCCGGTGCAGGGGCTTGGGCTGGTCGATCAATGGCTGATTCCACAGCCGGGCATGATGAGCGCTGACGTTGCGGACGAAGTTGAACGCTTTCATCCAGCTGGCCAGCAGTTCGCGCCGTGGCAGCTGGTAGCGGGCGGCGAGCGTCAGCTGGTCGGCCACGGTCAGGCCGGATAGGAAGCGCGACAGCATACCGAAATCCCACAGCTCCACGCTCATCCAAATCGGCAGGTCGGACGCGGGGTACTTCGCGCGGAAATGCAGGACGAAATCAGCCTTGGAGCGCCGCTCCACTTCATCCAGCTTCTTGAGCCAGTCCTGATGCCCGGTCAGGCCGTTCCAAGGCTGCACCTTCTTGGCAAAGTTCCCATGTAGTAGAGCAGGGTTTCGATGTGCGGCCGGATCACGCGGGCCGAGGAGGAGGGCCACATCGGTGCGTAGCGCGATCTCCACCCGCTCCAGCGCATCGAGCATCAGCAGGCGCAGCTTCTTGTCGAAGACGTACAGCTCGAACACCGTGGAGAATTGGGTGCCTGGCATGAAATCATCATGCACTACGGTTTGAAGCTGGCCGCCCGAAAGGGGCGAGACGATCGAGCGCCGGAACGGATACCAGTAGGCACTGAGCCGGTAATAGCCCACCCGCTTGAGGCAGTCCTCAGCCGTACCTGGCTGGCTCACCGTCATGCCGCGTGACTGAAGAAGCACCAGCTGGTCAGGAACGGGGAGGTAAGGTTTGCGGTACTGGCTCACGAATGGATCGCACAAGCGAAAACCGACCCGTACACCGAAGTGCAGAGGGGCCGGCCGTGTTACACAAGCATCTAGCAATTAGACAGGCTTTTGTCAATGGGAAGGGGCCATGCCGACTATTATTAGTGGCAAACACTGGCTCTCGGCAGGACAATACCACATCCAGTCTAGGGTCGACTAAGCGATGGCTAAAGGAGTAGATTTGTCTTTTCTAGACTTAGCCAAGAATTAGGCGTATAATTGCTTCTAGTAACAACCCCTCCAGAAGGCGCGCCATGAGTCTGAACAAAAAACTTGCGTGTTCGCAAATTTTACGCTAAAATAATAGCTCGCAGGCGAACTAATATCATTTTTTGGATTTAAAGTCAAGGCGCCTACCAGATTTTGTGTCTTGGCGCGGTGAATACCCTAGGACGTTGTCGAGGCTTTTCACCTAGGCGGAGCCGGGCAGCAAACCGGGATCAATGTCATTCAGCGTGACGGACACCTCCCAAAGCCGCTTTGCGAGCACAGGATCCTGGGCCTGCGCAGTGCGCGAGGTTTCGACTGAGAGGCCGCGCATCTCACCGAATCCAACCGGACCGTAATGGCCACTGAGCTTAATAGGTCCGCTGCGGCCCGCCACATAGCAGCCTGCGTATGCTTTCACCGTGTGAATTCATCGCCAGCCAATCGCTCCATCCAGGCGCCTGTCCGGTTGGATAGGGAGCACTCCAGCCGGGAAGCTGGCGGCCATTTCCTTGGCGTTGCGGCCAGTGCGTTCCGGGATGATGGTTTGCAGTATGAAGCGCAGTCGGGCCGCGACGGCATAGAGCGGGTTATAAGCCAAGCTAACCAACCAGGCGATCAAGTGGCGGGACCTCCCCTCATTACGAGGGCTTGGACTGGCCGATAAGTACTGGTTCCACAGCCGGGCATGACAGGCGCTGACCTTGCGGGCGAAGTTGAACGCTTTCATCCAACTGGTCAGCAGTTCGCCCCGTGGCAGCTGGTAGCGAGCGTCAGCGGCGACGAACGTCAAAATCGCCACTTCCCAGGAGGCATCTTGGCCCAAATCTAAACGACGCTGCTCCTACCAGCTAGCACGGTTGCGAGGCACCCAAATGAATGGCAGCGAAAGCAGACCCAGCGGTTGGAACAGCCGAGGTCGACCCAACCCCGTCGGCCAGTGTCGAGGGTGCATTTTCTGCTTTCAGGACGTTGGCCGCACGTAGCAGATGACCGACACGGGCGCGAAGCCGACCCCGCCTGACCCATGGAGGGTGCCGCTATCGGACTAACGACGTCGACGCGGAGCACGCGAACGGGGTGTTTTGGCTGAGTGATCCGCGCCGTCTCCTTTAACTTTCCTGCCAGCCGGCGTCTTCGGTGCCTGAGCCCTGATTCCTATCGGCTCGCCTGGGCTCTGCCGCGGTTGATCCGCCGGCACAGGGTGACCCTGACGGCTTCGTAGGGCCATCGGCGCCCACAGCGCCGCCGGCCTGCCCGCATCGTAACTGGCGATGGCCCGATCCAGCTTCTGCATAAGGCTGTCCGGGCTCGGCTCGGCATGCACCGGCCCTCCGGGTTTCGGCAGGTGCATCTGGTGCACTGGGTTCCAGGCATAGCCGCGCAGTACTCGAACCCGCCGGTCATCCACCGCGCTGAGTATGACCTCGTCCAGCGCCGCGCCGTAGGACATGCGGCCTTCCGCCACCTGCGGCGCCACCAGGCGCAGGGTCACCGCCTCCAGGCTGATCGCAGCACGCGATGTCGGTGCTGCTCCAAGACGTTCGGCGGTCCGGTTCTGCACCTCCAGGTTCAGGCTCATCTGCTGCAGCACGGGCGCGAGGCTCTGCGCCTGCCGGTTCTCCTGCGCTTGCCGTACAAGGCGTGTTTCCGGCAGTGCCGCCTTCTGCCGTATCTGCCGCCGCCGCATGCCTTCCTGGAAGGTGTTGCGGGCCTTCTGGGACAATTCCTGGAACCGGCGCAGCAGCGCCAGCGCGCTGTCCTTGACCGGCGCACGGCCGAAGTTCCGCTCCACATTGGCCCAGGCCGCATCCAGCGCCGCCTGGCCCGTCAGCTTCGGCGCGTTCACCGGCCGGCGGTCCTCGACCTCCCGCGCCTCGGCGCCCAGGCTGCCGACGATGTGGCTGGCGACGCGATGCCGGCTGGCGCCGACATGCGCGGCGTAGAGGGTGACGCCGCGGCTGCCCGCCGGCATGGCCAGGATGTGCTCGTCGCTGGTGATCCCCTGCGCGGTGTTGATCGTCAGCACGTCGCCATAGCTCAGCCGGATCTGCCCACTGCGCCGGTCCCGGAAGCCGTGCCAGGGTACAAAACCTTCCTTGCCGTCCCGCGTCGCTAGCACCAAGCCACCCTCTTGGACCTCTTTCACGGTCAGCACCGAGCCATTCTCCCCCATCATGGTGTCGCGCCCGGCGCCGGCGCGGCTGGTGCGCTGGAACAGCCGCACCCGGTCACCTTCGGCCAACAGGAGAGGGTAGCTGGCGCCTGTGGCATCGCTGGCCTCGATCGTCACCCGATCCGGACCGAGCGCGCCAGCGGCCCGGCGCACCTCGCGGATGGCGCGGCTGACCGCTAGAGCGTCCTGGTTGGTCGGCGCCGACACCGTAACGCTGTAGCGCGGATCCCCGGCATGGGCCGCCACGCGCTCGCCCCACAGCGCCGCGGCGCGTCGCACCGCCGCCTCATAGCCACCCGGCACCAGCTCCGCCTGTCCTTCGGCTCGCTTGGCCGCCAGCGCCTCGCCGATGCGGCCCTCGCGGAACAGGCCGACGATCGCGCGCTCGCGCTCGGTCGCCTGCCGCACCGTGGACAGCACCTCCGGGATCGCCTGTCGACCCAGCGCCTGCCGCAGCAGCTCGATGGTCGGCCCGGCCTCGATCGCCTGGCATTGCCGGTCATCGCCCACCGCCACCAGTTTGAACCCGAGTTGCGCCTGCTGGCGCAACAGCTGCAGCATCTGCCTTGTGCCGATCTGGCCCAGCTCGTCCAGCGCCACCACTGAGCGCGGGCCGAAATCCTGCGGCCGCCGCTGCATCCGGTCCAGCAGCGGCTCCAGCGCCAGGGTGCGCGCGCCGCTGATGCCGGCCTCCTGCAGCGCATTGGCCTGCCGCCAGGCCAGCGCGGTGCCCCAGACCTCGCGCCCCTGGTCGCTCCACCCCTCCACCAATGGCGCCAGGATGGTGGTCTTGCCGACCCCGGCACCGCCGATGACCACGGCGAATTCTGACCCGCCCCCAGCGCCTCGGCGGCGTGCCTCTGCTCGTTGGTCAGGGGCGTGCCGCGCGCGGCGGCGGCTTGCGCCAGGCGGGCAGGGGCCAGCGGCGCGTCTGGCTGCGCCTGCGCGGTGCGGGCCAGGGCAATCAGCTCCGCCTCCTGGTCGCGGTGCAGCGCGGTGGTGACGCGGACCCGCTCGGGCCGGCTGGAGGCACCTGGGCGGAACAGCAGGGATGTCAGCTGCCCATCCTGCCGCACCCCGTCCCGCGCCATGGCGCGCGTCACCGATGACAGATCGTCCAGCGTCTCCATGCCGCCGGCGATCAGCCCGCGCGCCGCCGCCAGGCGCAGGTCGCTGCCGGTGACCACCGCGCGCTGCGCCAGCATGCCCTCCAGCACCGGCGCCGCCCCGTCGAGGGCATCGTCGACGCGCTGCTGCTGGCTGCGCTCCGGCGCCGGCGGCCCCATCCGCACGGCGGTGCCCGAATATTGCCAGCCGAGCTCGGCGATCTGCGCTCGCCAGGCGGCGAGGTCGGCCAGATCGTCGCCCTTGCCAAAGCGGCCTTCCTTGATCGCGGCCTTGAGCATGGCGATGCGTTGCTCTGGCCGCATCCCGGCCCAGGCCTCGGCGCTGTAGCCGTGGCGCCGCGCCCATTCCTCGGCGGAGCGCTCGCCATTCACCGTGCGCTTGCTGAACGCCCGGCAGATCTCCTCGGGGATGGCGGCGAGGCGCAGCGCTTGGGTGCGCTCCTCCAGCTCCACCGCCATGCCGAGGCGGCGCAAGTTCCGCCCCAGCAGCGCCTGGTACACCGCGCCGAATTCATGCACCCGACCGGCAATGCGGGTGGTGTCGATGCTCATCGCCCGGCCGCTGCGGGTCAGCACTAGGTTCGGCACGATGGTGTGGGTGTGCAGCTGCGGATCACCGGCCACCGGCACGCTGTAGATCTCGGTGGCCTGCACCCCCGTGGTCGGATCGGCGCGGCTGATCTCCACGGTGGGCCGGCTGGTGAAGTGATCGATGGAGACAAAGCCAAGCCGCCCCATCTCCTCGGCCTTGCCGCTGCGGCCATGGCCAAAGGTGGCGCGGGCGACCTCCTGCTCGACATAGCCGAGCGCCTCCCGCACGGCGTCCTTGTGCGCTTGGTAGATCGACTGGCGCTCCGCCTCAGTGGTCGCCGCCATCCAGGCCACCGAGACGCTCTTGGGCGCCGAGAAGGTCAGGTCGATCCAGGCGATGCGGCTGCGCTCGCCTGGTGTGTCGGTCTGCCCGCTCCGGTCGCGGTAGACCCGCAGATCCCGCTGATGACCCGGCATGGCCCCGCTGTCGGCGCGCAAGCCACCCAGCAGGTTGCCCAGCTCTCCGGCGGTCAGCGGCCGGCTGGCATCAATCCCCAGCGCCCTGGCCACCTCCGGCGCCATAACCGGCGAGGGGCGGGGGGTGCTGCCCATCCCCTCGGCCTGCGCCGGCTCCAGCGGGCTCTCCCGCCCGTAGTAATCCGCCAGCGCCTGCTGGCCGGGGTCCACCGTCCGCTCCAGCAGATGCGCGGTGTAGGCGGCCGCCTGGGCGACGCCGCCGGGCGCACCGGCCCGGAAGGTCATCATGCCGGCGGACCCGCATCCTCAGCCGGAGGTATCGGCAGCTGCCGCAGCAGCGCGGTCACCGCCGCGGTGTTGCCATCGACCGCCTCCGCCAGACGTCGCAGCTCCGGTGCGAGATCGCTGGCCAGGCCCTCCGCCGAGGCGGCCTGGGACAGCTGGCGCAACTCCTCGATCACGGTGCCGAGCAGCGGCGCCAGTTCGCCGATGGCCCGCACCAAGCTGTCCTGGCCGGCCTCCAGCGCCCGCATCTCGTCCCGCAGCGCCTGCAGTTCCCGCGTCACGCCTGTCTCGTTCATGTCCCGCCTTTGTCCCGCTCCTGTCCCAGCACCGCCAGCGGCGGTGCAATGGTCTGTAGGAATCTTGCCCATCCTGTCCGTAGGAATCTTGCCCATCCTGTCCATGTCTCGCACGGGTAGCGTCAGTGTCCCACTTCTACAACCGTTTTGTCTCGCTGGGCGGCGATTCGCGTCCCGCTCTGTGTCTAGTGGTGTGTCCGTTGCATGTTTAACAACCTGAGGTATAGTCAGGCGCATGTTGGGAGGCATGTGGCTGTGAGCGATCCGATCCTCGGCCGGATCCGGGCGGTGCGGGCGGAGGGGCCGCGACGCTCGCCGCTGGCGAACTGGCTGCGCCGGCATCATCGCGAGTTTGCCCAGGTCATCCAGCAGAACGGCGCGAATTGGGAAGGCTTCGGCCGGGTGTTCGTGGAGGAGGGCTTGCTGCCGCGCCCGGAGCATTTCGATATGCCGGGTCCGGAAGGACGCCTTGCACGCCGTCGGGTAGCGCAGACCGTGCGCAAGGCTTGGTCGCGGGTGCGGCAGGACCCATTCGCCGGCCCGCCTCCGGCCGCACCTCCGCCGATCGCCCGCTTGCCGGCCCCACCAGCCCCGGATGAGGTCGAGGCCCAGAGCACGGCCCAGGACCGGCTGGCGCGGCTGAAGCGGCAGACCCTGAACCGCAGTGGAAGGACAACATGACATGACGCGCAAGACCGCCATGGCGGCGTCGCTCCCGGCCCTGGATCCGGTTCCAGAGGCGCAGCCCAAGCTCGTCGTGCGGCTGGGCCGCGGCCGCACCGGTGGCACCACCGGGCTGGACTGGATGGTGCAGCGGGCCCGCGTCCAGGGCCGCGACCCGATCATCGCCGATGCGGCGCGCAACCCGACCCTGTCGCGGCTCTATCCGGGTGAGGCGCTAGCACCGCCCTCCTCGGATGTGGTGGACGTGAAGGCGTGGCTCACCTCGGTGCTGGACCGCATGCTGACCGAGCGGCGCTCTGCGGTGCTCGATCTGGGGGGCGGCCAGGACATCACGCTGGCCGAGTATGTGCGTGACCTCGACCTGCTGTCCTTCTGCCAGGATGTCGGGGTGCTGCCGGTCGCGGTGTACTTCCTCGGGCCGGAGGCGGACGATTTCGCCCATGCACGCGCGATCTGGCACGAGGGCTATTTCAACACGCCGCAGACGCTGCTGGTGCTGAACGAGGGCGTGCTGAAGCGCGGGCAGAACCCGGCCGGTGCCTTTCAGGGCATCCAGGCCAATCCCGACTTCATCGCCTGGGTCGAGGCCGGGGCGGTCCCGATCTATATGCGCTCTCTAGCGCCGCTGGAGACGATGCGGGAGCTTGGACTGAGTTTCGGTGCGGCCATGGCGGACCGGCCAGGCCAGGGCGAGCAGAAGCTCGGTCCCACCCGCGCCTGGCAGGTGAAGAGCTGGAATGCGGCGCTGGAAAATGAGGTGCGGGAGGTCGGGGCCTGGCTACCATAGCCAACAGCGCGGCGGGTCAGGCAAGCGCGGCGATGGCTCTGCACAGCAACAACAGCGGACTCGTCGCCGAGGTCGAACAGGCTTGCGCCCGGATGGGTATGGAGCCGGATGAGCCGCTCCGGCTGCTGCTGACCAGCTCGGCAGCCGCGCATGACCATCTGCATCGGCAGATGGACCGCATCGGCCAGGACGCCGCGCAGCGGGCGGCGGACGCCGCGGTGCGGGAAGTGCGCGATGGCCTGCGTCGCGCGGCGCTTGAGCTCAGCCTGACCCGCAAGGTGCTCTACGGCGCGGTGCCGATGTTGGCCCTGTTGGTGGGCTTTGCCGCGGGATGGCGTCTGCCGGTGGAGACCGATCTCGGGCCGATGTCGCGCCACACGGTCGCGGTGCTCAGGGCCAACGATCTCGAGGCGGCGTACCAAGCCTGCATCGACCAGCCGCCGCAGCAGGGGCGGGCCTGGTGCCAGATGCCGCTGTGGCGGTCCGGCCAGATGCCGCCGGTGCGTTAGACGCTCCGGACGCCGGGGCGCACTCCGGGTCTGGGGTGACCGACAAGAAGGACCTGTCCTGCGCAGCGAACTGGCAGCAAGCTGCGGCCATGTTCCTGGTCTCCGAGAGCAACGCTGCGGCCATCCGTCTGGCCCTCGAGGAGGGCGGTGAATGGAGGGCCGCGGTTGAGCTGCGGCGTCGGTTCCCCGGCCTCGCCAGCAACGCGCAGGCGCAAGGTCATGTCCAGACCATCGCAGGCTGGTGGCGGTCCAACGAGCAATCGGGAGCCGAGGGAACGGTGGCTTTGCAAGGCGATCAGGGAGAGCCGACCGGCGCGGCTCGAGGACACTGGGTGATAGGAGAAAGCTGCATTTTTACATAATATTTGGTCGGTCAGGCGCCTGCGTCCACTGGCACTGCTTGTGGCACAGCTATCAAAGGACTGCCGGTGCTTGATGAGCCTGGGCCAGCAACCGACGCAATGATGGCAGTGATGGTACTGAGTTCGATCACTGTCGGGACGATCTGCAGCATCTTGCCTTGCAAGGTGCCAATGAGGTCAATCGCGTTCAGCACGACCATTGACAGCGCGGCGTAGATCACCGAGCCCGACCGGCAGCATCTGCATCACGCAATCGCCCAGGACGAAGGCTATTCCTGTGATGGCGCCGGTGAGGACCCCAGGAGAGAGATCGAAGCCTGGACACGGCACTGTAACGCGTCCCGTCCTCACAGTGCCCTGGGGCACCTGACGCCCCAGAAATTCGCTGCCAAAGCAGCCCAGAAGGGCTGCTGATGAAGCCGGGAAGCTCTTCCTGCGGACGGAGCAGTTCCGGGTACACGGTCAGCAATAAGTCCCTTGACCTTCCAGCGGGGACAGGATGCAGGTTCATCCAAGCACAGTGATGGAGCGTGGATTTGGCGGCTACACAGCTTGGCGCTGAAGGTGTGAACTGGATAGGGGTGGTCACTCTCTACCGGCGCGAAGTCCAGAGATTCCTCGCTGTCGCCGCTCAGACTGTGGGTGGCCCCGTGGTGAGCGCGCTGCTCTTCCTGGCCGTCTTCGGCGTCGCACTCGGCCGTCACGCACCAGCACCGGGCGGCGTGCCTTACCTCGTCTTTGCCGCTCCTGGCCTTATCATGATGGCGATCCTGCAAAACGCCTTTGCTAATACCTCGTCGTCTCTGTTGGTGGCCAAGGTCCAAGGCAATATCGTCGATCTCCTGTTGGCGCCTCTGGGGCCAGGGGAATTTCTCGCTGGCATGGCACTCGGAGGTGTCACGCGGGGCCTTCTGGTAGGGGCACTAACCGCGCTAGCGGCCGCCCTATTCGTGCCGCTGCCGCTGGCGAATCTCGCTCTCTGCCTATTCTACGCCGTCGGTGGCGCCCTACTGTTCGCACTATTAGGTGTCATGGGCGGCCTGTGGGCACAAAAGATGGACCATCAGGCGGCGGTCACCAACTTCGTCATCGCACCGTTGACACTGCTCTCGGGCACATTCTACGCGGTCAGCACCCTGGCCGAGCCGTTCCGCACCATCGCTTACATCGACCCTGTCTTCTACATCGTGGATGGCTTCCGACACGGCATCACGGGCCACTCAGAGGCATCCCTGCTTGTCGGCATCATCGTCATTCTCGTGGCGAACAGCCTGCTCGGCATCCTCTGCCACCGCCTGCTCGCATCGGGCTGGCGGCTACGCCAGTGATGCAGCCGATTGAGAACGCAGCCTGCTAGGACTGACCATCATCAACCGCAGCGGCCATCGAGGCCGAGGGTCTGGAGAAGATCTATCCGGGTACAGGCGGCCGGGCCACCAAGTGTGTTCTTCGGGGCGTGAGCCTGGCCATTCCCCGAGGCAGAATCTTTGGCCTGCTCGGACCAAACGGCGCCGGGAAGTCGACCCTTATCAACATCCTGGCTGGGCTGGTGCGAAAATTGGGTGGAACAGCACGGGTCTGAGGCATCGACATCGACAAGGCGCCCCGAGCGGCACCGGCCGCGATCGGAGTCGTCCCACAGGAACTCACCCTGGATCCGTACTTCCCCGCCAGGGCAGCTCTCGAACTCCAGGCCGGGCTGTTCGGTATCCCGAAGTCCGCCCGACGCACGGACGAACTCCTCGAGGTGCTGGGGCTGGCGGACAAAGCCACGGCTCCCGCTCGCAGTCTCTCCGGCGGCATGCGCCGGCGGTTGATGGCCGGCAAGGCGCTGGTCCACAGCCCTCCCGTTCTCGTCCTCGACGAGCCAACTGCAGGTGTCGACGTCGCACTGCGCCAGCAGCTTTGGGACTATATCCGACTCCTCAACCAGCGCGGCACGACCATCCTGCTAACGAAGCACTACCTCTAGGAAGCCGAGGCCCTCTGCGACCAAGTCGCCATCGTGACGGCAGGCAGGATCGTCGCCCGTGATACCACGGAGGTCCTCTTCCGGCGGGTGGAGGACCAGGAACTCGTCGTCGATGTCTCGGCGCCCCTCAATGCGATCCCGAATGGCCTTCTTGTCTTCAAGCCGGTGCTAGCCACGCCGCACAGGCTGGTGTTTCGCTACGCACCAAGGCCACAGCCGGCAACCGTGAGGGACATCGAGGTGGGCAAGGTGCGGAATACTCCGAGGCCGTCTGCGGTGAGCATGCCGCTCCCGGCGCTCGGGTCAGAAACATGGCATCTACCGCTGTTTAGCCTTCTCGCTGCTGGGTCTCATAAAACGAGAGCCATGCAGTAACTGCAAACCTTCTTCAGCTTGCGTCCGATCGCCGCTATGTTGGTGCCATGTCCCTCCGCCTCCTCAGGTTGGTCGTCGCTGCCATTACGATCTGCGCCTTCATCGGTGCCGGTCTGGTACAAAATCTGCCGGTGCCCACGAATGCGGCCTCGGTAGGCATGACCATGATGGCCGACCAAGGAAGCGACGACGGTGCCTCGATGCCCTGCCACGACACGTCTGCGCCACCCTGCCAGGACCAGGTGCCTGGCTGCACGACCGACCTCGGCTGCATCTTCACGGTCGCGCTTCCTGCTGTGTCCACACGGGCCGCCGAGCGTCTGGTTTGGGGTCCGGTCACCTATTGGCCGGTGATCGGCCTCACCGAAGGTCTGTCGCCCGAGCCCTCCCTCGAACCGCCCATCCGCCTCGTCTGAACTGAGCCGCACGCGCCCGCTGGGCTGCCGCGGCTTCGTCCGCCCGCCACGATCGTCCCAGCGCCCCTGCGTCCCTGACCAGTTCGCAGCGTCACTGCCGACGAGGCGCGGCGGGTTTCCAGGCGACATCAGCCGCTCGCCGAAGGCGCGGGTGGCCCACGGATTGGACACAACCATGCTCTCCAAGCTTCTGCGCGCGGCCGTGCTGGGCGCCGTCTCCGTTTTGGCGACCTCACCTCTCGCCCACGGTGCCTTCGCTGCCGCCCGCGACTACCGCTTCGAACTTACCGGTGCCCGCCCCGCCGGGCCCGGCAGAACTGACGTTTCCGTCCGCCTCCTTCGCGTGTCGGACAGCAAGCCAGTTCCGGACGCCGTTATCTTCCAGATGAAGGCCGACATGGCGCCCGCTGGCATGCCGACCATGACCGGAAGCGTCATCGGTCAGGACGGGCATCATCCCGGCGTATATCGCTTCCTGGTTGAGACTGGTATGGCCGGTAGCTGGGCGTTGACCTTGAGTGCGAAAGTTCAAGGCGAAGCCGAGACCGTGCGCACCACGCTTACCTTCAACGCTGGCCGATGAGATGGTCCGCCTTCCATGGAGGGGCTCCGCGCCCCTGCGCCACGCCGCGCGTTCGCCCGGCGTGGCGCTTGCCGTCGGCCTGACACTCGCTCTCCTCACAGAGCCAAGCTACGGTCAGTCCACGTCGGCGCAGCAGACCCCGGGGGGAGCACTCCCCGGGACCACCTTGGAGAGCGTCCTCATTGCCGCTCGCCAACTCAGCCCTGAGCTCGCGGCGCGCGCGCTTGACACAGCGGCCGCCCAGGCGCGCGTGAGGATCGCCGCTTCGTTGCCGGACCCGACAATCCGGGTGATGGCCGACGAGATGCCCCGGAACTCGGGGCGGCGCGAGAACATGATGGTCTACAGCTTCGAGCAGGAGATCCCGCTCTGGGGCAGGCGCGATCTGCGGCGTCAGGCTGCCCGGGCCGAGGTCAGCCAGATGGCGGCGCAGGCGCAGGCGGCCGGCGCCGAACTGGTCGAAAAGGTGAAGGTCGCCTTCGCCCGCTACTACGCCGCCTATCAAGCGGCCCGCCGGGCGACGGATCAGCGCCAAGCCCTCCAAGGGGTCGCACAGGTCGCCCGGGAGCGCTACGCCCAAGGCCGTGGTGAGCAGACCGAGGTCTTCAGGGCAGAGGTCGAGGCCACACGCGTTGTGGCCGAGATCCTGCGCTTGGAGGCGTCGCTCCGAAGCGCTCAGGGCCAATTGAACGCCCTGCTGAACCGGCCACCGGAGGCGACGCTCGCCCCGCCGGAGCGGCTGCGGCCGCTCCCCGAGGCCCGCGCATTGGACGTCGTACGCCTGGTCGAGCAGGCACGTGCCTCCAGCCCGACCCTGGCCGCTGACGCGGCGGCCGTGGGCGGGGCCGAGACCAACCGGGCTCTGATCGAGCGGAACTGGTACCCGGACGTGACCCTCGGCGCCTCGGCCATCGACCGGGGAAGCTACGGCCCGACCGGCTACCAAGCCTGGATCGGCATGAAGGTGCCCCTCCAATGGGGTTTGCGGGAGGCGCAGCAGCGCGAGGCTGGAGCCCAGGCGCGCGCCGCGCGCGCCCGCTACGAAGCGCGCGAGCAGCAGATCCGGGGGGACCTCGCCGACGCCGTGGCAGGCGCCGAGGGCAGCCGCCGGGCCGTCGACCTGATCCGTCGGCGGCTGCTGCCTCAGACCGAGGCGCTCGTGCGCTCCGGGACCGCCGGGTACGCGCTGGGCAAGGTGGACCTGGAAACCGTGCTGCGGGCGCAGGCCGACCTCGTCGGCTTTCGCCTGCAGCTCCTTTCCGCCGAGTTTGAGGGCCAGCGCCAAGTGGCGGCCATCGAGCGCCTCGTCGGAGGTGACCTGTGACGGCGGCCCGCATCCTCCTGGCCTCAGGCATGCTCGCGACGGCGGCCGCCCTGGGCGGTTCCTGGCTGGCTGGCGGCCAACCACGCGGATGGGTCAGCGGCGCCGCAGTGGCGCAGCCGCCGCCCGTCACGCGGCAGCCCCTCTACTACCAGGCTCCCTCCGGGGCCGATTTCTCGCCGACCCCTAAGAAGGACGCCGAGGGCCGCGACTACACGCCGGTCTACGAGGAAGGCGAGCAAACGCCCGCGCCATCGTCAGCGCCCCCGGCGTCACCGGCGCGGCAACCGCTCTACTACCAAGACCCGTCCGGCAGGCCCGACTACTCCGCCGTCCCAAGGAAAAGCGCCGACGGACGCGACTTCGTCCCCGTCTACGAGGACGCCGGTGCGCCCGGTCCCGCTCCGGCGCCCGCACCCTCGTCGGCCGGAGGCCGTGGGCGCATCCTGTACTACCGAAACCCGATGGGCCTGCCGGACACCTCGCCGGTGCCCAAGAAGGACTCGATGGGGATGGACTACATCCCTGTCTACGAGGACGAGGCCAACCAACCCGCGGGCACCGTCACCGTCAGCCCGGAGCGGGTGCAGATGCTCGGCGTCCGTACGGAGACGGCTGCCGAGCGCGCCCTGACCCGCTCCATACGGGCGGTCGGCACGGTCGCCGTGGACGAGCGGCGCCTTGCCGTCGTAGCCCCGCGCTTCGAGGGCTGGATCCAGAAGCTCCTCGTCAACGAGACGGGCCAGCCGGTGCGGCGGGGACAGCCCCTCTTCGAGGCCTACAGCCCCGACCTGGCGCTCACCGAGCAGGAGTACGTCGTGGCCCGCCGGTTGGACGCGGGCGTCGCCGCGGCCGCCCTGGCGCGCCTTCGCAACTTCGACCTGCCGCCGGAAGAGGTCGCGCGCCTGCAGCGCACCGGCGCGGTAAGCCGCGTGTTGACACTGGCCTCGCCGATGAACGGCGTGGTTCTCGAAAAGCCTGCGCTCCAGGGCATGCGCTTCGCGCCCGGCGAGATGCTCTACCGCATCGCCGATCTCTCCACCGTGTGGCTCCTCGCCGACGTATTTGAGCAGGATCTGGGGCTCGTCGGCCCCGGGCAGGAGGCCAGCATCAGCCTGACCGCCTATCCAGACCGGCGCTTCGCCGGGAAGGTCACCTTCGTTTACCCGACGGTGAACGCGACGACGCGCACGGCCAAGGTTCGCGTGGAGATCCCCAACCCGGGCCAGCTGCTCAAGCCGGACATGTACGCGACCGTCGAGATCGCGGCGCCGCTGGGATCCGTCCCCGTCGTGGCCGTTCCGGATTCCGCCGTGCTCGACAGCGGCACGCGGCAAGCCGTCCTCGTCGAGCGAGCGCCCGGCCGCTACGAGCCCCGCACCGTATCGACTGGCCGCCGCGCCGATGGCATGGTGGAGATCCGCCAGGGCGTTAGCGCGGGCGAGCGCGTGGTTGTCGGCGCCAACTTCCTGCTCGACGCCGAGAGCAATCTCAGGGCCGCGCTGCAGTCCTTCGCGGCCCAGCCCGCTCCCAGCCGGGAGACGCCGCGATGATCGCCCGCGTCATCCGCTGGTCGGTGGCCAACCCGTTCCTGGTGCTGCTGGCCACGTTGTTCCTCGCCGGCGCGGGCGTCTGGGCGATGCGCAACACCCCGCTCGACGCTGTCCCGGATCTCTCCGATGTCCAGGTCATCGTCTATACCGATTACCCAGGGCAGGCGCCGCAGGTGGTCGAGGACCAGGTCACCTATCCTTTGACCACGGCCCTCCTGACGGTCCCGCGGTCGAAGACGGTGCGCGGCTTCTCCTTCTTCGGGTCGTCTTTCGTCTATGTGGTGTTCGAAGACGGCACCGACCTTTACTGGGCCCGCAGCCGAGTGCTCGAATACCTCAGCCAAGCCGCGCGGCGCCTTCCCGAAGGGGTGACGCCATCGCTGGGGCCGGACGCGACCGGCGTGGGCTGGGTCTACCAGTATGTTGTCACCGGGGCGCAACGGACGCTGGCGGAGCTGCGGTCGATCCAGGACTGGTTCCTGCGCTACCAGCTGGCCCGGGCCGAGGGCGTGGCCGAGGTGGCCAGCGTCGGCGGCTTCGTCCAGCAATACCAGGTCGTCGTCGACCCGCAGCGTCTCCAGGCCTACCGCATTCCCCTCTCACGGGTGACCGAGGCCATCCGGGGCAGCAACCGTGACGTGGGCGGCCGTTCGATCGAGATGTCGGAGACGGAGTACCTCGTCCGCGGGCACGGCTACCTGCGGGGCATCGCGGACATCGAGCAGATCGTCCTGACCATGCAGAACGGTGTGCCCGTGCTGCTGCGCGACGTCGCCCGGGTCGAGCTCGGCCCCGAGGAGCGCCGAGGAATCGCCGAGCTGAACGGCGAGGGCGAGGTGGTCAGCGGCATCGTGCTCCAGCGCGAGGGGCAGAACGCGCTCACCGTCATTGAGAGCGTCAAGCGCCGGATCGCCGAGATCGGGGGCAGCCTTCCAGAAGGGGTGACCGTCTCCTCGGTCTACGACCGCTCGGCTCTGATCGAGCGCGCCATCGAGACCCTGAAGTACACGCTCCTGGAGGAAAGCCTTATTGTCGCTGTGGTCTGCGTTGTCTTCCTTCTACACGTCCGCAGCGCTCTCGTGGCCATCCTGATGCTGCCGGTCGGTGTGCTCATCGCCATGGCCCTGCTGCACCTGCTGGGGCTGAGCTCGAACATCATGTCCTTGGGCGGCATCGCCATCGCGCTCGGCGCCATGGTCGACGCGGCCATCGTGATGATCGAGAACGCCCACAAGCGGCTCGAGCAGGCGGGGCCGGGGGCGTCCCGCGTCCAAGTGCTGACGGAGGCGGCCGTCGAGGTCGGCCCGGCGCTGTTCTTCAGCTTGGCCATCATCACCGTCTCCTTCCTGCCGGTCTTCACACTGGAGGACCAGGAGGGCCGCATGTTCCGGCCGCTCGCATTTACCAAGACCTTCGCCATGGCAGCGGGCGCGCTGCTGTCGGTGACCCTGGTGCCGGTGCTGATGGTGCTGTTCGTCCGCGGCCGCATCATGCCGGAGCGACGCAACCCAGTGAATCGGCTGCTTATCTGGCTCTACCGGCCCCTGATCGCGGGTGTCCTCCGGGCCAAGACGTTGACCATCCTGGTGGCTCTTCTCGCAGTTGGGGCGACCGCCTGGCCCATGGCGCGGCTCGGCAGCGAGTTCATGCCGACACTGAACGAGGGGACGTTGATGTACATGCCGGTCAGCCTGCCCGGCATGTCAGTCACCAAGGCCGCCGAGCTGCTCCAGACCCAGAACCGAATCATCCGGAGCTTTCCTGAGGTAGCGAGCGTCTACGGCAAGGCGGGCCGCGCGGCGACGGCAACGGACCCGGCGCCGACCGAGATGTTCGAGACCATCATCAACCTGAAGCCAGAGGCCGAGTGGCGCGCGGGGGTCACTGTGGACTCGCTCATCGCCGAAATGGACGCAGCGCTGCGGATGCCGGGCGTCAGCAACGCCTGGACCATGCCCATCAAGGCCCGCACCGATATGCTCTCGACCGGCATCCGCACGCCGGTCGGCGTCAAGGTCTACGGTCCAGACCTCGCGGGCATCGACCGGCTGTCGCGCGAGGTGGAAACCGCCGTGCGGACGGTGCCCGGCACCACCAGCGCCTTCGCGGAGCGGGTTGAGGGCGGCTACTACCTCGAGGTCGAGCCGGACCGGGCGGCATTGGCCCGCTACGGCCTGACAGTCGGCGACCTCCAGGAAACCATCGCCACGGCGCTCGGCGGCGAGCCGGTCACCACCACGGTCGAGGGCCGCGCCCGCTACACGGTCAACGTTCGCTACCCGCGCGGCCTGCGCAGCGACCCGCAAGGGATCGCGACCCAGGTGCTGGTCCAAAGCATGCAGGGTGCCGCCATTCCCTTAGGCCAGCTGGCGGCCGTCCAGCTGCGGCGGGGCCCACCGACCATCCGGACCGAGAATGCCCAGCTGGTGAACTACGTATACGTTGACATGCACGGCCGCGACGTCGGCGGCTACGTCGCCGACGCGCAGCGGGCCGTCGCTGAGCAGGTGCGAATGCCGCCCGGCTACCACGTCGAGTGGAGCGGCCAGTTCGAGTACATGCAGCGGGCAAAGGCGAAGCTGGCCATCGTTGTACCGGTGACCCTGATCATCATCTTCGTGCTGCTCTACCTGAACTTCAGGGGGCTGACCGACGCGCTCATTGTGATGCTCTCGGTGCCCTTCGCGCTCGTCGGCGGCGTCTGGCTCATGTTTCTGATGCAATTCAACATGAGCGTGGCCGTCGCGGTCGGCTTCATCGCGCTGGCCGGGGTGGCGGCCGAAACCGGCGTCATCATGCTGATCTACCTGGACCACGCACTTGCAGAGGTTCGGGCGCGGTGTCGGGCCGAGGGGCGGACGCTGACGCAGGAGGATCTGCGCCACGCCATTATGGAGGGCGCGGTCGAGCGGGTGCGGCCCAAGATGATGACGGTGACCGCCATCATGGCAGGCCTGCTGCCGATCCTCTGGAGCACCGGCACCGGCTCGGAACTTATGCAGCGCATCGCCGTCCCCATGGTCGGCGGCATGGTGTCCTCGACCGTGCTGACGCTGCTCGTCATCCCGGCGATCTACGGCTTGGTCAAGGGATGGAGCCTGCCCCGGGCAGCGCAGGCGACTGAGGAGACAAAGGCGTTGCTGGCGGCCGAATGATGGCCGGAATCAGCGGCGAACTAAGAGCCAGAGGAGGTCCGACGCATGATGCACGATGACGGCATGATGGGCGGCATGATGGGCTGGATGATGTGGGGCATGGGGTTGGTATGGCTCCTCCTCATTATCCTTCTGGTCCTCGGTGTCGCCGCCTTGGCGAAATACCTGTTCGCGCGAAAGCACTGACCCGGCAGTGCTGCTGGTGTGTCCAGGGATCTCGGGACCGCCGGGGCGAATTTTCCCGGTGGGCGTGGGCGAGGAGCATGGCGTCCAGCGCCGAATCCGGCGCGGCCTTCGCCGGTTTCGGCGCCTACGACGTCGCGACGACGGTGCCGCGCCGGTCAGCCACGCGCTGGGTGCTTCAGACGGGACGGCGCCCCTTGACCTTGCCGTCGTGGGAAGCCCCATCTGATCCGGCAGTCGGGAATATCAGGAGACGCGCGCCATGGACGCTCTGACTGCGGAAGCCGGGACTGCCGCGAAGGCCGGGGACGGTGCCGGGGTAGATATCGGCATCGAGGAAATGAGTTGCGCCTCCTGTGTCGGCCGGGTTGAGCAGGCTCTGAGGCGGGTACCCGGCGTCTCCGACGTTTCGGTGAACCTCTCCACGGAGCGGGCGCGCGTCGCCTTCAGTGGGCCGCCGGATACGGCGGCGCTGACCAAGGCTGTTGAGGGGGCGGGGTACGATGTACCCGTGGCCGAGTTTGACCTGAACGTTCGGGGCATGACCTGCGCCAGCTGCTCAGGCCGGGTCGAGAGGGCTCTGAAGCAGGTTCCGGGCGTCGTTGGGGCCGAGGTGAACCCGGCCACCGAGCGGGCCCGCGTCACCACCGACATGGGCGCCGTCACGGTCGACCAGCTCGCCGCCGCCGTTCGGGACACGGGCTTCGATGCCAGTCCGGTCAAGCAAGTGGGCACCCGGCCTACCTTGCCAACAACGACCGGTTCGGCATTCCCTTCAACGCGGTCTACGGACCGGGTGCCCCACGGGGCATCGTCTTGTCCGAGGTCCTGACCCGCGCGGCGGTGCTGGACGCCCTCCGGCGCGCCTGCGGGGCCGACCTGATGTCAGCCCGGTGAGGAACGTCGGATGGGCATGACCTTGCATGGAAAACGCCGCGGTACATATCGTCTGACCATGGGCATGCCCGTCCTCCGACGCCTGCTGCTGGTCCTAACCGCCCTCGCCTTCGTGCTCGTGACGGCGCTGCCGGGGACCGCTTCGGCAATGCCCATGCCCGGCGGTGCCGTGATGGCCGCAGGCCTCCAACCGTGCGGCGACTGTTCGGCCGGGGCTCCTGCCAGCACCGGCAGTACCAAGATGGTGCCGTGCAGTGCCCTCGTCTGCTCGGGTGCTTTCTTCAGTCTACCGGCCTCGACAGTCCTGGGCACGCCCGTTGCTGTCACAGTCGAGTACGCGGTGGTGGCACCTGCGAGCCAGCGGGGCAGAGCGCTTCCGCCCGACCCCTTCCCACCCAGACCCATCCCCCTCGTCTAACCGTCGCCCGCCCACCGCGGGCGGCGGCCGGAGATTCTTGGGTCCGGTCCTAGCCGGATCCGCTGCCGTGCACCCGCTCTCCTGCGGGCTGTGTCGGCATGACGAGGATGGAAAACATGCGAATCACCACCCCGCCAAGCCTGACGCGGCGGCAACTCTGGAAGGCGGGCGGCGCCCTCGGGCTGGCGAGCACGCTTCCCGGCAGGGCACATGCCGCATCCGCCACCAGCGTGCCTGCTTTTCTACGGCTGACCGCCGCACCCGGCCGCGCATCTATCGTCGGCAATGACCATCCCACCACGGACGTCTGGTCCTACGGAGGCTCGGTCCCCGGGCCCGTGTTCCGGGTCCGACAGGGAGCGAGGTTCCGCGCCACCGTGGAGAACCGCCTCGACGAGAACACGACCGTGCATTGGCACGGCATCCGGCTGCCCAACGCTATGGACGGCGTGCCCGGGCTGACACAGCCGGCGATTAGGCCCGGCGAGAGCTTCGCCTACGAATTCACGCCGCCCGACGCCGGAACCTTTTGGTACCACCCCCACGACAACAGCCTAGTGCAGATGGGCCGCGGACTGGCCGGAGCGCTCATCGTCGAGGAGCGGGAGCCGCCCCGGGTGGATCGCGAGTTGGTTTGGGTCATCCAGGATTGGCGCCTGACGCGCGATGCCCAGGTCGCCCGTGGCTTCGGCAGCCGCATGGAGGTGGCGATGGCGGGCCGCCTCGGCAACACGGTCACCGTCAACGGGCGGGTGCCAGACGCACTCAGCGTCCGTGCGGGGGAGCGCGTGCGGCTCCGCATCATCAACGCGGCCACGGCGCGCATCGTGGCGCTGCGGTTCGAGGGACACCGGCCCGTCGTCGTCGCGTTCGACGGCCAGCCCTGCGAGCCGCACGAGCCTGTGGGCGGGCGACTGCTGCTCGGCCCCGCCATGCGGGCCGACATCATCCTGGACATGGCGGGCGTGCCCGGGCGCCGCTACGCCGTCATCGACGACTTCTACGGCCGCCTCGCCTACGAACTCGCCGCGCTCGCCTATGACGGCTCCGCGCCTCTGCGCGACCATCCGCTGAACGCCCCGGTCCGCCTGCCGCCGAACCCACTGCCCAAGCCGGATCTCGCCGCGGCCGAGCGGCACGAACTCGTGCTCCAGGGCGGGATGATGGGCGGCATGGGCATGATGGGCATGCGCGGGGCGGCATGGGCCATCAACGGCACGTCCATGACCGGCAAGGGGGACACGCACATGCCGCCGCTACTGACCCTCGCGCGCGGCCGGACCTGCGTCCTGTCTCTCCGGAACGAGACCGCTTGGTGGCACCCGATGCACCTGCACGGCCACAGCTTCCGCGTCCTGACCCGGAACGGCACGGCGGTGGCTGGGGCGGAATGGGGCGACACGGTGCTCGTCGAGCCGCGTCAGACCGTGGAGGTCGCCTTCGTCGCCGATAATCCCGGCAATTGGATGCTGCATTGCCACGTCATGGACCACGAAGTCAGCGGCCTGATGGGCGTGCTACGGGTGGCCTGACCCAACCCGGAAACCGACAAGGAGAGCCAATGATGAGCTCAGTGACCATTTGAGGAGGCCGCAGATGACGACTCAATCGAACCTTGCCGGAATGCGCGTGCCGTCCAGCGGCATCGGTGACCGCCTCCGCTCGGCATTGCGGGGGCGACGCGCCCTGGTGTTGCTCGGGCTCGCTGCAATGGCCGCGGGCGTTTCCTGGCAGTGGACCTGGCTCACCGCGATCGGCGTTGCCCCAATCCTGGTCAGTGTGGCGCCGTGCGCCATCATGTGCGCCCTGGGACTGTGCATGACCGGAAAGTCGGGCAGGTCGTGCCATGCAAGGGGCCCCCAGGTGGAAGCGGGTTCGACCGCGTCCACTCCGAAGGCATCGGACCGCCCGCGTGAGGTCGAAGCGGCCGAAAGCTAAGGGGACATGGCGCTGACAAGGGTCTCAGATCACCTGCTCAGCGCCTTCTCTGCTGGGAGCCGCCGCGCATGTTGTCCCAGCTCGTGTTTCTCCTGGAGGTAAGTGGTGAGGCGACCAGACAAGGGACAATGGCGGCAGCGGCATCTGCTGCTCGCCGCCGCTGTCACCCTGCTTGTGGCGGCAATAAGTAGCGTGACGCTGCTCTCTGAACGTGGCCAGCCGGACTTGGCATCGACTACGATCAACCCCGGCAATCCAGAACAGGTGGCCCTCGGCCGTCGCATCTACAGCGAGCAGTGCGCGCAGTGCCATGGCGTGAACCTGGAGGGCCAGCCGAATTGGCGGTCACGCGGGCCTGACGGAAGGTTGCCTGCGCCCCCGCACGACGCCTCAGGCCATACTTGGCACCATCCGGACGCAATGCTGTTCCGGATTACTCGGGACGGTACATCCGCTGTTGTCGGAGGCGGCTACGAGAGCGACATGCCGGGCTTCGGCGGCGTGCTTTCGGACACCGAGATCCGCGCAGTCCTTGCGTTCATCAAGAGCACTTGGCCGGACCGCGAACGTGGCCTCCAGGAGCGCCAAAGTCGCATCCTGAGGGAGGCGGCCCAGTGACAGCCTACCTGCGAGCCCTTGGGCCGGCACGCCGTCCCGTCGTCACGGGGATGGGGGCGAGTTGCCCTAGCTCAGCCCGCGGCCCGGTCCCAAGGGAGGACCGGGCCACAGACCAGCACCGGCGGGCGTTCAGCCCTCGCCCTGCGGGCTGGTCGAGGTCATCTCGGCGACCGCCCAGAACACCAGGACCATCACAACGATCTCCCAGCCAATCGAGGCCGCAAGGCGCGCCCCTGACCCAGGAGCGTTCGCCGCCAGGGCAGGCGTCAACCGGAACTTGTGCCAAGCCGCGAAGCCGAGCAGGACGCCGACGAGCGCCACCTTCGTCAGCAGAGCCCAGCCGTAAGCCGTGGTCACCAGCACTTCCAGGCGCCCGACCAGAAGCCACGCCAGCACCACCCCCGCGAGGACGAGGCCGCCCACGGCCCAGATAGCGACTCGTGTCCACCCCTCGACCAGCCGGGCCGCCGCCGGGCCGCCACGCCTGGAGGCCAGCGCTAGCGGCCACAGGCTTCCAGCCCAAAAGGCAACCGCCAGGAGATGGATCACCAGAGCGGCCGCGAGCAGCAGCCGTGGCTGGTGCTGCGTGGTGTGGCCGATTGCAGTGAAGCTGACGGCAACAGCCAAGATCCCTGCTGCCCCGACCACGATGGCGGCACGCCCGATCCAGGCAACCAAGGCCAGTGCGATCAAGCCTGCCCATGCTATCAGGACGGAGACGCCGGGACGGGACGTCAGCATCATGTCCCAGACCTCTGCGTCGAACGGGTCCCCATCTGACGCCAAGGCCACCTGGGCAGCGAGCCAAGCGAGGCTGGAGGCCAGCCCTACCGCCACCAACGCCAACGTCATGCGGCGGCAGGCTGCGGCGTCCCGCGGCTCCTGCAGCCGCTCGAAGCCGAAGGTGAAGATACCCAACCCCGCCGCCCCGAGGCACGCCACGTAGCAGACGATACGCAGCGCCGCGGAGATCCCCCGGAGCCACTCCGGCTCCGGCCGCAGCAGCTCCAGGATCACCGGGTAGCGTTCACGGCGAAGCGCACCGCCCCACTCATGACGTGTCCGTCGTCGCCCATGGCGCGCCACTCAAGGCGGTAAGCGCCCGGCGGAAGCGGCGCGGCCACCGTCGCGGTCGCCCGGCTGGAAGCCGCACGCCCACCTTCACGACGCACCTGATGCTCCCGACCAGCGTCGTCGAGCAGGCGTATCGCCGTGACGCGGCAATCCTCCGTGAACGTCAGGTTCAGCGCGCGCGGCGAAGCGTTCAGGGTCGCGCCATCGGCGGGATCCGAGGAATGCAGCATCGCGTGCGCGGAGGCGGCTCCGGGAGCCAGAAGGGCGGCAAAGGCGGCAGCGAACACACCGCGCCGGATGAATGCGTTGCGTGAAAACATGGAATCTCCTGTGCTTAGGCTCTCGGTGAACGAGCAGCGAGGCGGAAGCCTTACGGCATGAATAGGCGGATGAGTTGTTTGCGGCAGCGGCATTTGCGCACCAATTTGTTGCGACTGCCGCATGCTACGAATGGCGCCCGCTTCAGGCGGGAGCCGCCTCCGCCTTCCATCCAGCCGTGTGCAGGGCGTTCCTCAGCGTGTCGCTGTCGGTGTGGCCGCCGCTCACAGCGACCTCCTTTCTATCCAGATGGACCTCGATCTGCGCCGTAGGATCAGTGGCCTTGACGGTCGCAGTCACCCCCTTGGCACAACCCGCACAGTTCATGTTCTCGACCACGAAGCGAACCATCGCGTTGTCCTCCTTCTGAAGGTGATAAGAGGTAGGGCTTTCCACCATGGGAAGGTCAAGTGGGGCGCAGCCAGCGCCTAAAGCCTAGTGGCCTTATCGAGCCGGATGACGGGACAGCCAAGTTCGCAGTTCGGAAATCTCCTGCTGCTGCTTCTGGACGATTTCCTGCGCGGTGCGTCGCATCTCCGGATCGCGGCCGTGCTCGAGTTCCACCCTTGCCATGTCGATGGCCGCTTGATGATTGTCCGTCGTCGAATGCTTTGAGACGGTGGAGGCGTCTTGCTAACGGAGGCTCTGGCTCATCCGGGTTGGAGGTTACGCGGCCTGCTGCCGGTGCAGCAAGCGGCGTTGTTGGAGGGTTTGGCGCTTGATGCGCTCGCGTTCCTGCAGGATGGCCTGAGCGCGGCCGAAGTAGACGTCGGCCGGGGTTAAATTGTTCAGGCTCTCATGGTGGCGCCGGTGGTTGTAGTGGTCGACGAAGGCCTCGATCCGCGCCTCGAGCTCGCCCGGCAGGTAGGAATGCTCGAGCAGGATGCGATTCTTCAGGGTTTGGTGCCAGCGCTCGATCTTACCCTGGGTCTGCGGATGGCAAGGTGCACCGCGGATATGCTCGATCTGCTGGCGGGCGAGCCAGTCGGCCAAGTCACCGGCAATGTAGCTCGGGCCGTTGTCGGACAGCAGCCGTGGCCGATGACGCACCCGCGCCTGTGTGCAGCCTGACGCGGTGAGTGCCAGTTCCAGCGTGTCGGTGACGTCGCTCGCCGCCATGCCCGTGCAGAGCTTCCAGGCGATGACGTAGCGAGAGAAGTCGTCCAGCACGGTGGAGAGATAGAACCAGCCCCAGCCGATGACCTTGAGGTAGGTGAAGTCGGTCTGCCAGAGCTGATTCGGCGCCGTGGTCTTGGTGTGGAACTCGTCGGCTGCCTTGACCACGATGAAGGCCGGGCTGGTGATCAGGTCATGCGCCTTGAGCAGGCGATAGACGGACGCCTCGGAGACGAAGTAGCGCTCCCGGTCGGTAAAGCGCACCGCCAACTCGCGCGGGGACAACTCGGGCTCGGCCAGCGCCAAGTCGATGATCCGGCCGCGCACGTCGTCCGGGATGCGGTTCCAGACCCGGTCGGGCCGGGACGGCCGGTCGGCCAACGCCTCCTGGCCGCCGGTTTGGTAGCGTTCGTACCAGCGGTAGAAGGTTGCCGGTGGAATGCCGAGGTGCTCCAGAGTCCGGCGCACCGGCAGGTGGGATTGCTCGACCAGGCGGATGATCTCGAGCTTTTCGGTGCCCGGGTATCTCATGCGGGGTCTTCCCCAGCCCCGCTCATGCTTTTTTTCAGCAGACGAAGCTCAAGCGCCTGTTCGGCCACGACCTCTTTCAGCGTGCGCGCTTCCTGGCGCAGCGCCTTGACCTCGTCAGTCGTCGCAGCGCGTGCCGTGTCGCCTGTCAGGCGCCGCTTGCCAGCTTCGAGGAACTCCTTGGACCAGGAGTAGTACAGGCTTTCGGCAATGCCTTCGCGGCGGCACAGGGCAGCGATGCTGTCCTCGCCGCGCAGGCCCTCCAGCACGATCCGGATCTTCTCCTCGGATGAATGCTGCTTGCGGGTCGCACGGCGGATGTCGCGGACCACCCGCTCGGCAGGCGGCTTGGCTCCAGCGGCATGGGTCCTGGTGATAGGGGCGGAGGATTTCTGGCTCATCTTCGTTCCTTGGCGGCTACGATGAGCCAGAAATCCTCCGTTCCTCAACCACCCAAACCTGTCCCATGGGCCCTGACGTCGGACAGGTCGTGCCGCCGCGTCGTCCGGCGGAAGCATGCAGGGGATGGACCACTCGAACATGCCCGGCATGAGCCATTCCAATATGCAGGGCATGCAGGGGCACAACATGTCGGGCATGAGCATGCAGGACATGATGGCTCATTGCCGGCAGATGCAGACCGACGCGAGCCGCGGGACGCGGATGTCGCCGGACATGCAGGCCATGATGGCGCACTGCAACCAAATGCAGTCGCAAGGGGGCACCTCTTCCGGCGGCGGCGCCCACCGTCACTGATATGCCTGGGAATGGGGGTATGTCCGCCCCCATTCCCAAGTCTGCCGAGCCTACAGTCGCACCGCTCGTAGGCGCAGCGCATTGCCGATGACGGAGACGGAGCTCAGGGCCATGGCGAGCGCGGCGACAATCGGGCTGAGCAGGATGCCGAGGAACGGGTAGAGCACGCCCGCCGCCAGCGGCACGCCCAGCACGTTGTAGACGAAGGCAAGGAACAGGTTTTGGCGGATGTTGCGCATGGTGGCCCGGCTCAAGGTCCGCGCCCGCGCGATGCCCGCGAGGTCACCCTTGACCAGCGTCACGCCTGCACTCTGCATCGCGACATCGGTACCCGTGCCCATGGCGATGCCCACATCGGCCTCCGCCAGTGCCGGGGCGTCATTCACCCCGTCGCCCGCCATGGCGACGACCTTCCCCTGGGCCCGGAGCTCCCGGACGATGCGGTGCTTGTCCTCGGGCAGCACGTCACCCTGGAACTCATCGATGCCGAGCTTCCGCGCGACCGCCTCGGCCGTGGTGCGGTTGTCACCGGTGAGCATGACGATGTGGATGCCGTTGGCCCGCAGGTTCTCCAGGGCGGAAGGTGTGGTCTGCTTGATCGGGTCAGCCACAGCGATCACGCCGCCCGGCTTGCCGTCCACGGCCAGGAAAAGTGCCGTGCCCCCTTCCCGCCGCAGCTCGTCTGCCTTGGCGGCGAGATCGCCCAGATCCACCCCTAGCTCCTGCATCAGTCTCGCGTTGCCCAGCGCAACCCGGCGCCCATTCACCGTTCCGGTCACGCCCTTGCCGGTGACGGAGGCGAAGTCGGAGGGCTCCTGCATCTCGACTCCGCGTTCCTTCGCGGCCGCTACGACCGCGGCGGCAAGCGGGTGCTCGCTTGACCGCTCCAGGCTGGCTGCCAGCGGCAGCACCTCGGCCTCGGTCAGGCCCGGCGCCGGGACCACGGCTACGACCTTGGGCTTGCCTTCGGTCAGGGTACCGGTCTTGTCCACGACCAGGGTGTCGACCTTCTCCATGCGCTCAAGCGCCTCGGCCGACTTGATGAGCACGCCCGCACCGGCACCCTTGCCCACGCCCACCATGATGCTCATCGGCGTTGCCAGGCCAAGCGCACAGGGGCAGGCGATGATGAGGACCGAGACGGCGGCGATCAGCCCGTAGGAAAGCGCCGGGGACGGCCCCCAGACGGCCCATGCGATGAAGGCCAGGATCGCGACGGCGATGACCGCCGGGACGAAGTAGCCGGACACCTGGTCGGCCATGCGCTGGATCGGCGCGCGGCTGCGCTGGGCCTCGGCCACCATGGCGACGATGCGCGAGAGCATGGTGTCGGAGCCGACCTTGTCGGCGCGCATCACCAGGGAGCCGGTGCCATTCACCGTGCCGCCGATGACCTTGGAGCCGGGCGCCTTCTCAACGGGCAAGGACTCGCCGGTGACCATGGACTCGTCCACCGAGCCACCGCCCTCCAGCACCTCCCCGTCCACCGGCACGCCTTCACCGGGGCGGACCCGCAGGCGGTCACCCAGCTTCACCTCGGCCAGGTTGACCTCCTCGTCCGTCCCGTCCGGCCGGATGCGGCGCGCCGTCTTGGGCGCGAGATCCAGGAGGGCGCGTATGGCGCCGCCGGTCTGCTCGCGGGCGCGCAGTTCCAGGACCTGCCCAAGTAGGACGAGGACGGTGATGACCGCGGCTGCCTCAAAGTAGACCGCGACGGTGCCTTCGGGGCCGCGGAAGCCCTCCGGGAAGATGCCGGGCGCGAAGGTCGCGACCACGCTGTAGATGTAGGCCGCGCCGGTCCCGAGCGCGATCAGGCTGAACATGTTTAGGCTGCGGTTCACCACTGACTGCCAGCCGCGCACGAAGAAGGGCCAACCGGCCCAGAGCACCACGGGCGTCCCCAGCAGGAACTGGATCCAGGTCGAGGTTCGTGGCGAAACGACGTGGTGCAGGTCGAGACCCGGGATGTGCGCACCCATCTCCAGGATGACAATCGGGATGGTCAGGGCCAGCCCGATCCAGAACCGCCGAGTCATGTCGATGAGCTCTGGGTTCGGCCCGGCCTCGGCCGTCACCTCCAGCGGCTCGAGCGCCATCCCACAGATCGGGCAGTTGCCCGGCCCTTGCTGGCGGATCTCCGGGTGCATGGGGCAGGTGTAAATGGCTCCCTTCGGCGCGGCTGGCGGAGCCGACTTCTCCGGCTTCAGATACTTGTCCGGGTTCGCCTCGAACTTCGATCGGCATCCGGCCGAGCAGAAGTGGAAGGTCGTTCCACCATGCTCCAGGCGGTGCTTCGAGGTGGCCGGATCGACCTTCATCCCGCAGACGGGGTCCGTGACGAGCCCGGCAGCAATCCCTACACCACCCTGGCCGTGGTAGTGGTGCTCGTGACCATGATGGTGCCCGGCGTGGTCGTCGTGTCCGTGCTTGGTATGCTGACCGCTCATGAGTCCCGCCCCGAAAGGGCCCGTGCCATTCGGGCCGTTGCTGCGTGGCACGGAACATGGGGCTTCCCATCGTGGGAAGGTCAAGTGCTATTCGCCCGACCACATGTCACTTTGCCCTTGACCTTCCCACGATGGGAAGCCCCATTTCGAAGGGAGCACCAGACCCTGAGAGTTTCGGGACGGAGGGTGGACATGAATATCGGCCAGGCAGCGCAGGCGTCCGGTGTCTCAGCGAAGATGCTCCGGTATTATGAGAACGTCGGCCTCCTCGCAAAGGCGGTCCGGACGGAGGCGGGGTATCGGGTCTACTCGGAAAGCGACGTCAGGACGTTGCGCTTCGTGAAGAGGGCGCGGGACCTCGGCCTCCCGCTCGACCGCATCAAGCTGCTGATCGGGCTGTGGCAGGATGAGGACCGGGCAAGCGCGGACGTAAAGCGAATCGCGACTGAGCATGCGGCCGAGCTCAGAGCGAAGATCGCCGAGTGGACTCAGATGTGCGAGGCCCTCGAGAACATGGCCGAGGCTTGCCACGGCGACCATCGGCCCGAGTGCCCCATCTTGGACGAGATGGCCGAGGGAGCACAGGACTTCACCACCTTGCCGAGTGTGTCGGCTTCAAAGCTGAAGGCAGGCCGCCAAGCGCCCCGCACTGGGACACAGCGGGCAGTTCAGGGAGTTATGCGATGAGCCAAAAGGCCCAATCTGATTGGACGAGAAGGCGGTCCATCCTTCGCCTAGGACTTGCCGCTGCGGTAATGCCGGTCGGCCTTACCCACGCGGCGCAAGCCACACGGGTGGAAGTCTGGAAGGATCCGAGCTGCGGCTGCTGCGAGGGCTGGGTCAAGCACATGCAGGCAGCCGGTTTCGATGCCAGCGTGCAAGACGTTGCTAATCTCCAGGCGGTCAAGGCCGCCAAGGGAGTGCCGGACGCTCTCCAGTCCTGCCATACGGCCACAGTCGGCGGCTACGTGATCGAAGGGCACGTCCCGGCGGCCGACGTCCGCCGCCTGCTCGCGGAGCGCCCCCGGGCCAAGGGACTCGCGGCGCCCGGTATGCCGCCCTCGTCGCCGGGTATGGACATCCCGGGCACGCCCTATGAGGTCGTACTGTTCGGAGCGGCGGGTGGTGATCGGGTTTGGGCACGGCACTGAGTACGGGGCCGGGGTGGTTGCCGCCCTCACCACTCAGACCGGCTTGAGCTAGGGCACGATCTCTGAACAGATCGACGGCGTGTGCTCCACCTCATAGCCGGCGACGATCCGCCCCGTCTTCTTTGTCAGCAAGAGGACGTCGATGAGACGGACGGCATCTGCGTCTGGGGCAAGTCCGATCGCAGGCGGGAGGTCGCCCAGGCAGCAGTGCCCCATCTAGCCAACGCCTAGCGGTCGGTTGCGGTCGTTCGCGGCGAACCAGACATCGTACCCCAGCAATCTACCGAGATCGCGCAACCAGCCCTGGACGGCGGTGTGCGTTTCATTTTCCATCTGCGCCTCAGCCAGTGCCCTCGCCGCTTTAGCGCTCTCGTCCCACACGCGGGCGAGGTCCGCCTTCCACGCGGCCCGCCCCCCCCGCGTCGTCCCCACGGGGGCGCCGCGTACCGGCCGCTGCTGGCGCCGAACAGGAGGTCGCCGACAGCACTCAGGTCATTCCACAGCAGCCTGCGTGAGTGACGTTCAGGAAAAACTTTCTTCCCGTATGGCCAGGTACTCCTCCTACCTGCCGAGCTTCACCTTGGCGCCGGTCAGGGCGTTGTAGCCATTAGCAGTCCCTTGCAGCAGTGCGGCCCCGACGATGAGACAAGAGTTCAAATGAGCTTGTAGGAGAGCCTTCGGGTCCGGGATGCAGCCCAGCTACAGGCGCCAGCGACCCTCTCGAACAAGACCGATCCTGGACTTCGCTTTACATCATCTTGTTTCAGCGCGCCGGGGCATCCCGAGTTGATCATCCGAAATTGCTTGTCGCTTCAGCCAAGTAGGCGAAGGCGCAGCATATTTTGATGTCATTCGGACCGCAGAGACACAACATCCCCATCTCTGCAGGCAAAACCTCAACACCGGAGGGCTGTTTAGCGCTGGGCTGGGCAAGCCGCGACTTAATTTGCTTTGTGCCGCGCGTTGTTCGGCCCTCGTAGCCACGCTGAGTTCAGGAGACAGGCATATGCACGCAAAAGCCATTGTCAGTACGCACCCAGATGTAAAAGGCAATACGAACGACGCACTTATCCTCTGTATCGAGGAATGTTACTCGTGCGCTCAAACATGCACCTCCTGTGCCGATGCCTGCCTCGGCGAAAAAATGCTTGAGCAGCTGACCCAGTGCATCCGTCTCAACCTGGACTGCGCCGACGTTTGCGCGGCGACCGGATCCATCGCGACGCGGCGAACGGGTTCAAACGAGCAGCTGATCAAGCAGATGCTGATTTCTTGTGAAATGGCCTGCCGCCTCTGCGGTGAGGAATGCGCGCGCCACGCCAGCCACCATGAGCACTGCCGAATCTGCGCTGAGTCCTGCGCCCGCTGCGCGCAGGCGTGCCAGGAGGCGGCTCGCAGCATTGCGTGATGAGCAGCGCCCGGCCACCCGCATGGAACGTGCCCAGAGTTGCGGTTGAGTCCGCCGCATGGATGCGCGCGGGGTGTGCTGGAAGTGCCCTGTCTCCCTCGACGGTGACCGCCCGAGGTCCAGATTTCGGCAAGAAACGAGCCTCGAGGGCACATACAGAGCGGATCGACTGCCACGCTGGAGGGGGGAGTACCCAGCCTCCTGAGCTAACGGGCGAACATTATCCTTCACGGAGGTCATTATGCGCTTTGCGAACCTGAATTCTAGCGCCGTTTCCTTCCTGTCCTTCCTGGGAGACTTCGCCGCAGAGGCCGAACGGCGCGTAAGTGGTGGGCTGCATCTCGACTTCCACAGCGATGACACGTTTTACGATCTCGCTGTGGGGGGGCGCGCGGGCGACGAGATTGGAGCCAGCAGCGGTATCAACTATTCCTGGGGTTTGGGCGGTAGCGACCGCTTGGGCGGCGGTGAGCGGGATGATGTGCTTCATGGAGATAAGGGCGCGGACCTCATCTCGGCAGGCATGGGCGCCGACGAGGTCGAGGGCGGTGCCGGGAATGACACCCTGTACGGAGGGCCCGGCGCTGACGTCGTGCGCGGCGGACCCGGCGACGACTACCTCGACGAGGGCGAAGGCCACAGCACCGTTGATGGAGAGGAAGGCGACGACACCCTGGTCGGCGGCGGGGGACCCGATGCCTTCATGGTCAGTCCGATGAGCGGCAACGACGTAATAAAGGACTTCACCCCGGGTCCAGGGATGTTCGACCATCTTGCGATCATGGGCGACCTGCGATGGGAGAACCTGTCCTTCGACGACACGACCGATGGTGTGCGGGTGAGCTGGGAGGGTGGCTCTGTCCTGCTGGAAGGGGTGATCAAGTCCGATCTCGCGCAGGACGACTTTATGTTCGCGGACTCGCCGGATCTGCCTCTTCCTGCCGCGCGGATCCCCGACGGACCGACCGCTGAGCGGGCGACCCCGAGCGTGGCGGGCCCGGAAGTCGCCGGTGATGAGGAGACCGGCAGATTATTCGACTTCTTTGCCGACATCTTTTTCTCATCCCGTACGCTGACCTTCGACTTCGACGAGTACGCGGTGACACGAGGCACTGGTTCTGACGACGTGCTCAGCGGGACGGGGCTATCGGACAGCGTCTTCGGCCTCGGGGGTAACGACGACATTTCGGCATTGGGAGGTGACGACCACGTACAGGGCGATGACGGCAACGATACGCTGGATGGTGGTGACGGTCGGGACCGCGTCGTCGGCGGCACCGGAGATGACCAGATGGCGGGCGGCAATGAGTCCGACGAACTGATGGGCGGCGCTGGGAACGACTACCTCGATGAGGGGGTGGCTCACGGCATGCTCGAAGGCGGCATGGGCGACGATACCCTCGTCGGCGGTGCGGGCGCCGATGCCTTCATCGTATCGCACGATAGCGGAAATGACGAGGTGCTGGACTTCCTTGCCACAGGGGACGCTCAGGGCGCGTTCGACCACATCGCCTTCGTGGGCATTCGGGCAGACGACGTGATGGTCCAGGATACCGACCGTGGTGCTCTTGTGAGCTGGGACGTTGATGGCGTCGGTGGATCGGACGGATCCATTATGCTGGTCGGGGTGCCACTGGCTGATCTGAGGCAGAGCGACTTCATGTTTGGCGACGCGCCACAGTTCGTCGATGGGGTGAGTGACATCGGGTCCTGGTACATCTTCCCGGACAACTCAGGGGCAATTGCCTGATAAGCCACCCCGGCATTCTTTAGGTAACTCTTTGAGGAATGCCGGGGTGAGCCGGTGCGAGGCCGTTTAGGGGCTTCTTCATCTCGTTGAAATATCTTGTCGCGCTCTGGCAAGCCGGCTGCAATGCGCGTCCTCCATCTTGGCTGTGTCAGTCGGCATCGCTGACTGCGCAAGGATGGAGGATCTAATGCTCGTCCGCACCGAAAGTCCGGAGCTGCTGGGGTCGGAAATCCTACACAACGGGGCCAAATCGCAGCCCACCAAGCTAAGCGAAACCTCCCCGCTTCATCACACAGGAACAGGAGTCCAGCACATGAAAACCTTCACAGTCCTCGCTTTGTCCATAATCCTGGCGTCCGGTGCCGCCATCGCACATGAGACCGGCAGCGTGAGCGCTGCGCCAGCAACGAGCGCACAAAGCGGCGTGAGCACGGCTCCGACAATGAGCGCGCAAAGTGGGGTAAGCACGGCGCCTACGCCGCGCGCGCCGAGCGGAGTAACCATCGATCAGGGCGCCGGAGTCCCCGGCCGCTCAGCCTTCGAAGCCGCTCCTCACCCGACCACCCCGCACCCGCACGGTCCCGATAATCCGCAGGCGGGTACGCCCGGCACTCAGGACCCGTCGCAGCTTGGTCGCTGACCCGAGCTAGATTGCAACTTGCGTGAGCGGACCTGCCGCAGCGAAGCTGGGGCAGGTTCTCCATAGCGGGCGCGTGCAGGGCGTCGATGGGTTCACGCCGAACTGCTAACAGCCGAGCGCACGCTCCCTGTCCACCTTTACGACGGGGGCGGAAAGCCCGTGCCCTAGTGGGGACGGGTCAGGCGCGCCAAGTCGTCCAGCTCACGCGGAGTGCCGAGAACGTGCTAACCGGAACGGCGTGGACCCTGGTGGCGCGGGGGACGGCGCTCACCTCGCACTTCAAGGCGCCCGCGGGCCGCAGCGGCCAGGCGAGGTTCTGAGGCAGTCTCCTGTGGTCGCCAGTGCTCCTTCGGGTTTCTGCTTCTCGTCATCGCTTGTGGGTGGCTGTTACCGATGGTCCTCTCGGCCGGAGGCACGTGCCCGCAGGACCAGCCGCCCTGGCGATCGGCGGTCCGTTCTCCTGACTGATCACCGGGGGAAGGCCGTCACTTAACGCCACGAACAAGCCTGAGGAAAACCTCCTCGAGGTCGGGCTGCCGCGTTGTCACGCCAGTGATCCGGAGGCCAGCCGAGCGCGCCTCGCCGAGGACCCGGTCCACAACCTCGCTTCCTTGCGCGTAGCGGAACACCAAGCACTGCGGTGTGGCCAGCATTGCCCCCAGCGCGCGCAGCTCGTTCGGTATGGCAGAAAGAGGTGCGGCAACGTCGACGAGCAGCTCCTGATCCTCCACCCCACGAAGCAAGGCGTCGGTCGTGTCGTTCGCAACGATCTGCCCATCGGCCAGAATGGCGATGCGGTCGCAGAGCGCTTCGGCTTCCTGGAGGTAGTGCGTCGTCAGGAGGATCGTGGTGCCGCGGCGGTTGAGCAGCCGGGCGTACTCCCAGAGCTGCTGTCGCAGCGCGACGTCGACACCGGCTGTCGGCTCGTCGAGGACGAGGACCGGCGGGTTATGGACCAGCGCCTTTCCAATCATGAGGCGCCGCCGCATGCCCCCGGACAGGCTGCGGGCGGGCGCCGTCGCCTTGTCGGCCAGGCCAAGGACCTCGAGCAATTCGTCGGTGCGCCGAGCGGCCTTGGGAATGCCGAACAGCCCCGCTTGCAGCTCGAGGGCAGCCCGCGCCGGGAAGTAGGGATCGAGCGTGAGCTCCTGCGGGACAACGCCGATGGCGGCGCGGGCCGTCCGGGGCTGCTCGTCGATGTCAACGCCCCAGACTCGCGCCGTCCCGCCTGATTTTCGCACCAGCCCAGCGATGATGTTGATGAGGGTCGACTTTCCGGCACCGTTCGGCCCGAGCAGACCGAAGATGCTGCCGCGGGGGATGGTTAGGCTCACCCTCTTGAGGGCGTGCTTGGCCGCCCGGCCTCCTGCTCCCGGATAGACCTTCTCGAGACCGTTTACCTCGATCGCGGCCGTGGGTTCATCGACCTCCGCCATGACTAGAGGTCGGCTCGGATGCAGGGCTTCCGGCGGTGCGATGTCGCTCATGCGACTTGGCTCCATCCGGGTATTCACTGCCGAAGGCGCCAGCCGGAGGCGAGCAGTCGGTGGCAGAGAATACCAAGGAGAATGTTGACAACGAGGACCACAAGGATCCCCACGAGGGGGGGTGCCTCCGAGTGACCCGTGATGCCGTACCGAAAGCCGTTCACAAGGTAGAAGACGGGGTCAAGGTAGGCGATGGAGCGAAACGGCTCGGGCAGGGTGCTGACGGCGTAGAAGGTACCCGAGAGCAGCGTTAACGGCGCAATAACGAAGTTTGTGACGGCCGCCTGGTGGTCCATCTTCTGCGCCCAGAGCCCGCCCACGACGCCGAGTAGCGAGAACGCCAGGGCGCCGCCGACGGCGTAGAACAGGCAGAGGACCGGGTTCGCGAGCGGCAGTGACACGAAGAGCGCGGCGGCGAGGACGGTCAGCATGCCGACCACGAGGCCGCGTGTGACGCCTCCGAGTGCCAGTCCGGCCAGGAACTCTCCCGGCCCGAGCGGAGCAAGGAGCAGGTCGACGATGTTGCCCTGGACCTTGGCGACGAGGAGGGACGAGGAGGTGTTGGCGAAGGCATTTTGGAGGACCGCCATCATCACGAGGCCCGGGGCGATGAAGACGAGGTACGACACGCCGCCCAGTGCCGGAGCGTGGCGGCCGAGCGCGACACCGAAGACTGTCAGGAAGAGCAGCGCGCTAACCACTGGGCCGCCGACCGTCTGCGCGGCCACAGCAAGGAAGCGCTGGACCTCGCGCCGGTAAAGGGTGGCTACCCCGATCCAGTTCACGCCTTCCATCCGCAGCCTTGAAGTCGTCAGAGTAGCCTCCTGTGTCATGCCGAATGCTGATGCGCGAGCATGTACTGTAGGGAGCGAAATCGCCCAGTCCGGAGTATCCAGCGCTTTCCCGATGTGGGAAGGTCAAGCGGGCCCGCCTTCAACCATTCGGCTATGCGGCCGATTTAGGAAGCGCTAGTCAGGCCAGCAAACATGGTCACCCTCACGGAGCCTCGTTGAAGGTTCAGCCAGCGCTAGGGGCGAGCGCCTCAATAATGCGGCACTCTGACACGCTGCCGTGGCGGCATTGGCTGATGAGGGCGTCCAATTCCTGGCGCAGGGCCTGGAGGTCAGCAATCTTCCGGTCCACCTCATCCAGGTGCTCGCGAGCGATAAGGTCTACGGCATCGCAGGAACGGTCTCGATCCTCTGCAAGGTCGAGAAGGGCACGGATCTGATCCAGCGAGAAGCCGAGATCCCGGGCACGCCGGATGAAGCTTAGACGGCCGAGATGGGCCTCCGCATAGGTGCGATAGTTCCCAGCACTGCGCGCGGGTGCCGGAAGCAGCCCAACCCGCTCATACCAGCGGATCGTCTCCACCTTCGTGCCCGTGGCTTTGGCCAGGGCACCAATGTTCAGCGAGTTTTCCGCGGCCATTCCCTTGACCCTGTAGTGACTACAGGGTCCATGTAAGGAGCCGAGGTGCCCCGTCGCAAGCCACGGGGATCCATCCCAGACGGGGAAGGTGGCGGTGATGGCTGATATGGAAGTCAAGGACGCGGGCGCCAGAACGCCATCCACCCTGCGCTACCGGGTCGAGGGCATGGACTGCCCGTCCTGTGCCGGAAAGATCGAGACCGCTGTCGGGCGCCTCGGAGGCGCTGAGGACATCCGCGTCAACTACCACGCCCAGGTTCTGACCTTTCGGCTGGATGAGGCGGCCACGCCGCGCACGGCTGTCGAGGAGCAGATCCGCAGGCTCGGCTACGGCGTTGCCCCGGTCGAAGCGCCGGGGGTGGTCGCCGGCGAGCCCGCCACAGACGTTGCAGACGAGGGGCGCGGCCGCAGTCGCCAACCCTGGTGGAAGGGCGCCAAGGCCCGTCTGGCCGCTACGATCGGCGTCCTGACGGTTGCTGGGTTTGCGGTTACCCTCGCCGTCCCCTCGCTGGACCATTTGGCCTACTTGCCCGCCGCCCTGCTTGGCCTCGCCTTTTTCGGTAGGAAGGCCATCGCCGCCGCGCGCGCTGGGTCACCCTTCAGCATTGAAATGCTGATGTCGATCGCAACGGTCGGGGCAATCCTCATTGGCGCGACCTCCGAGGCGGCCACCGTCGTCGTCCTGTTCACCATTGGTGAACTGCTGGAGGGCGTCGCCGCCAACCGGGCGCGGTCGGGCATCGAGGCGCTCGGCGCCCTGGTGCCGCGAACCGCCCTGCTGATCGAGAACGGAACGGCGCGCGAAGTGCCGGCCGCCAGTCTGAAGGTCGGCGACCTCGTCCTTGTCCGCCCAGGTGATCGCGTCTCAGCCGACGGCGAGGTGGCCGAGGGGGAGTCCGAGGTCGACGAGAGCCCGGTGACCGGGGAGTCCGTGCCGGTGGCCAAGGCCGAGGGCGCCTCGGTCTTCGCGGGCAGCATCAACGTCTCCGGCGCACTGCAGGTCCGGGTGACGAAGCCAGCCTCGGACAACACCATCGCCCGCATCATCCGGCTGGTGGAGGAGGCGCAGGACGCCAAGGCGCCTACCGCCCGCTTCATCGAGCGCTTCTCAGCCATCTACACGCCGATCGCAGTCGCCGTCGCGGCCCTGGTGGCTGTCGCGCCGCCGCTTTTGCTTGGCGCGGACTGGGGCACCTGGATCTACCGCGGTCTGGCGCTGCTGCTGGTCGCCTGCCCCTGCGCCCTCGTCCTTTCGACGCCTGCAGCCATCGCCTCCGGCTTGGCGGTCGGCACGCGGCGCGGCCTGCTGGTCAAGGGCGGCGGTGCCCTGGAGGCCATCGGCCGGATCCGCACTGTCGCTTTCGACAAGACCGGCACCTTGACCGAGGGGCGCCCGCGCGTCACCGACGTCCTCGCCCTCTCCGGCTCGGAGCGGACCATGCTCGGCCTCGCCGCCGCCGTGGAGAACGGGTCCAGTCATCCCCTCGGCCGCGCCATCCTGGAGCGGGCGGAGGCAGACGATATCCCACTGCGCCCGGCCAAGGATGCCCGGGCTATCCCGGGCATGGCCGTGGAGGCCGTCGTCACCGGCAAGCGCGTGACTGTCGGCTCGCCCTCCTATGCCACGAAGCAGGCGCCGCTGCCGGGGGACGCGGACCGGGTCATTGCGGATTGGGAGCAGCAAGGAAAAACCGTGGTGGTCGTCTCCGTGGACGGCGCGGCCACTGGCCTCATCGCGGTGCGTGACCAGCCGCGGGCGGACGCCGCCGCGGGCATCCGGGCCCTTGATGCCCTGGGCGTCGAAACCGTCATGCTGACCGGCGACAACATCCGCACGGGGCAAGCTATTGCCGGAGCGCTCGGCCTCAAGGTGCAGGCGGGGCTGCTACCCGAGGACAAGCTGCGCGAGATCGGCGCCCTCAAGGCGAAGGCGCCCGTCGCCATGGTTGGCGATGGCATCAACGACGCGCCTGCGCTGGCCGCCGCCTCGGTCGGCATCGCCATGGGCGGCGGGACCGACGTCGCCCTGGAGACCGCGGACGCTGCGCTGCTGAACAGCCGCGTCGTGGACGTCGCCGCCCTGATCGGCCTGTCGCGCGCGACGCTGGCTAACATCCACCAGAACGTCGCGATCGCCCTCGGCCTGAAGGCGGTCTTCCTGGTGACGACGGTGGTCGGGGTGACCGGTCTCTGGCCCGCCGTCCTGGCCGATACCGGGGCCACGGTGCTGGTGACGCTGAACGCCCTTCGGCTGCTCGGGTACCGGTTCCAGGGAGGGGTAGCGCGTGGCTGAGGGCGAACCTGAAGCGGAAGCTCAGCGGCCATCCGGAACGCGCCCTGCTTGGGTTTGGGGTGTGGCCACGGCCCTGCTCGCGCTGGTCTTGGACCAAGGCACGAAATGGTGGGTGCTGACCGAGCTCATGGACCCGCCCCGGCTCATTCCGGTTTCGTCCTTCTTCAACCTGACGCTGGGCTGGAACCGGGGCGTCAGCTTCGGCCTGCTGTCAGCGGACCATCCCGCCCTGCCGTGGCTTCTGTCGTCCCTGGCCCTGTCCGTCGTCGCTGGCTTGATTGTCTGGATGGCACGCGACGGGCGTCCTTGGATGGCTGCGTCGGTCGGGTTCATCGGCGGGGGTGCGCTGGGCAACGTCGTGGACCGCCTGCGGCACGGCGCCGTGACGGACTTCCTCGACTTTCACGCGGCCGGGTATCACTGGCCCGCCTTCAACCTTGCTGACAGTGCCATCTTTGTGGGCGTCGCCATGCTGCTCTTGGTCGGCGGGAAGAACGAAGCGACGGGCGCTGGGACTCGTGACCCGGTCCTGAGAGCAGAGCCGTGAACTCTCTCCTGCAAATGTCGGGCCTCCTGACCGCCTTCATGGCGGGGATGGTTTCCTTCCTATCGCCCTGCGTGTTGCCCCTGGTGCCTGGCTATGTCTCCTACGTTGCGGGTCGCTCGGTCGCCGCCGAACAGAGGGCGCCCGGCCGCCTCGCGACGGTCGGCCTCGGCCTCTGCTTCGTGTTGGGCTTCGCGACCGTGTTCGTGGCGATGGGCGCGGGGGCCTCGGCTCTCAGCCAAGCCCTGCTGCGCTACCGCTACGAGGCGGGGATTGTGGGCGGGGTGGTGGTTATCCTGTTCGGCCTCATGACCGCAGGCGTCCTGCGGCTGATGCCGTTGCAGCGGGACCTTCGGTTTATGCCGACATTCAGCGGCGGCACGCCGCTGTCGGCCTACGTACTCGGGCTGGCCTTCGCCTTCGGCTGGACGCCCTGCATCGGCCCGGTCCTCGGTGCCATCCTGGCGCTGACCGCAACCAGCGAAATCAGCCACCTCGGCATCGTGCTCCTGGCCACCTACGCGGCCGGGCTCGGCGTGCCCTTTCTCTTGGTGGCCGCCTTTGCAGACGCCTTCCTGCGTGGTCCGTTCCGCACGCTGCGGCGTGTCGGGCGGGTGCTTCAGCTCGTGGCGGGCGGCGTCATGGTGGCGATGGGGGTGGCCATGATCACCGGCCACCTGACCGACTTCGCCATCCTGATGCTTCAGCTATTTCCATGGCTCGGGAGCATTGGATGAGCGACGCAGTGGTTTTCAGAAGCGCGCCTAATGCGCTGTCAGCCACACCACAAAGGATGCCACTCCGCAGGGCTGGGTTCAGCGCTTATCTGCCCTTGTCGGATGCACCTTTGGCCGACTGCCGAAAGACATCGTGCTCGGTGTTCCAAGGTTGGCTGGCATCGCAGCTTCCGCGAGAGCGCGCAAGAACAGGGAGAACCGAATGCCGTCTCAGCCGATCGTACAGGGTTTTTACGACGATCAGACCGGAAGCATCTCCTACGTCGTGGCGGATCCGCAAACAAGGAAATGCGCGGTTATCGACCCCTTGTTGGGCTTCGACCGCAATTCATGCAGCCTTGTGACCCAGCCAGCGGACGAGATTGCCAACTATATCCAGGAGCGCGGACTGATCCCGGAATGGGTGCTCGACACCCACCCACATGCTGACCACCTTTCTGCCGCTGCCTACCTGCGCGAGCGCCTTGGCGTGCCAACAGGTATTGGCGAACATACCCTCGCAGTTCAGGCGATTTGGTCGGACATCTATAACATCCCCGATCTCAAAGCCGGTGGCCGCGCCTACTGGGACCATATGTTTGCAGATAGTCACCGCTTCGATCTTGGCGCCTTGGAAGTGAGGGTGATTTTCTCCCCAGGCCATACCGCGGCCTCGGTCACCTACGTCGTTGGCGACGCCGCATTTGTGCATGACACCCTCTTCATGCCGGATGCGGGCACGGCACGAGCCGACTTTCCTGGCGGTGACGCGCGGGCCTTGTACCGCAGCATCCAGAGCATCCTCGCGTTGCCACCGACTACACGCCTTTTCACCGGCCACGATTATCGTCCGGGCGGGCGCGAACCGCGTTGGGAGTCCACCGTAGCGGAGCAGCGGGCAACCAACATTCACCTACGGGACAGCGGTGGAGAGGACGGGTTCGTTCGGCTGCGGAAGGAGCGTGATCGAACGCTTCCTCTGCCAGCGATGATGCTCTTTGCATTGCAAGTGAACCTCCGCGGCGGACATCTGCCGAAGCCCGAAGCGAATGGCACCTCATACCTGAAGCTACCGATTGACCGCTTTCGAACGGCCGCTGCCAAGACGATGGACGCAGAATGATCGGGCGGCTTTGGACGGCCACTCGGAAGCGGCCAGCGATCCCGGCATTGAGCTCACGGTCATCTTGGGCCGCGCATCTGGGTGGCGGTGCTGAGGTCCTTCCAATTTACGATTGGCGCCCGCCGCCTCGTAGGAAGCGACATCTTGATGGCCATGGGCGCCGCCAAGGTCCGCTATTTCAGATCCAGCACCCCGTAAATGCATCGGTACGTTCTTGGCTCGGGAGTACCGGATGAGCGACGACGATGACGACCTGCCCAAGGACCTCGCCCACATCACGCCCGCCTACCGCCGGGCGCTCTGGATCGTGGTCGGCCTCAATGTCGGCTACGGGCTGGTGGAGATGGTCGGCGGCTTCATCTCCGGCAGCCAGGCGTTGAAGGCGGATGCCCTCGACTTCCTCGGCGACGGCCTGATCAGCTTCCTCGGCCTTCTGGCCATCAGCTGGAGCCTCGCCTGGCGGGCCCGCTCCGCCCTCATCCAGGGGCTGTTCCTTGCCGTGCTCGGCTTGGGCGTGCTCGCCACCACCGCCTACCGGGTGATGGTGCTGAGCCAGCCCGAGGCCGAGCTGATGGGCCTCTTCGGCGCCATCGCCCTGGCGGTCAACATGGTCGCCGCGGCGGTGCTCATTCCGCACCGGGAAGGCGACGCGAACGTCCGGGCCGTCTGGCTGTTCAGCCGCAACGACGCCATCGGCAACCTCGCCGTGGTGATTGCGGCGGGCCTCGTCTGGTGGACCGGCACAGCTTGGCCGGACCTTGTGGTGGCGGTCGTTATTGCCGGCCTCTTCCTGCAATCAGCATGGTCAATCATTCGCGATGCTCAGGCCGACCTAGGTTCAGCGGCCCATGGCAGGTACTGAATATTGCGTCTCCGGCGGCCGTCGCACAGCTCTCATAGGACTGCCCTGCCGAGACTTCGCCATATGGGACGGGCATGCAGGCCCGCTCTTTCTGACCAACCCGCGCAGTTACATCAGGTCGTGCTGCAATGCGTGACAACCGATTCCGGATCCAGTAGAGCTCCAGGCCAAATGTATGCCGGGCTGACATCGCCAGTTATTGTTGCCTGCCGTCGCGGAATCGCGGCGCTGCTGTGCGTGTTCATGCTTCTTACGACGATGTGCCCGGTGGGCTGCCCGGCTGACCTGACTTTGGAGGCGGGTTCCTCCCTTGCCGGTCAGGTCGAGGTCCTGGCATTGAACGACGGGTCGGATGATCCGCCGATGGCGCCGGACACACTCCCCTGCCATGCCGCGCACCACGTTTGCAGCAAGGTAGCCCCACTGTCGCCCGAGGTCGTCGCTGGCTTTGCAGATGAGGCCGGGCGCCAGATCATGCCCACGCCATTACCGACGCGTGTTTTGCTGTCGGGCGTGTTGGAATTCCCCACAAAGCCACCTCGCGCTTAGCGACCCGTCTCTTCCGTCGACCGGTTCGTCTGCCCTGAAGGGGCCTGCCACCGGTCCGTAAGCGGTCCGCAACGCTAGGTACTTCCATGAGACTCAAGTCTTTCTGGTTGGTGGCGTCTCTCGCCGCCATCCCGGCCATGGCATTCGGGCAGGATGCCCGCGCGCCTGCTGGGTCGGTCACGATCATCTCCCCCAAGCAGGCCGTCGAGGCCGCCCTTGCTCTGTCGCCCGCGCTGCGCGGCGCCGGGGCGGCCCAGCAAGCAGCGCGCTCCGACGCCCTCCAGGCCCGGCTGCGTCCCAACCCAGAACTCCGCGGCACCTTCGAGAACTTCGGGGGCGTCGGCGGACGCGGCGATTACCGTGGTGGGCGGGCTCTTGAGACGACCATTGGCATCGCGCAGAGGATTGAGTGTTGATTGCCACTGAGACCTGACCCGGTTTGGGGTAAAGTTGCCACTGAGAGTTGACCCATGTTCGGACGCTAGGGTCTGTTAGAGCTTGATCCAGTCAGCGGCGGCTGCGAGGCAGAGGATACCGAGGAAGGATCTGGCAGTCTTCTCGTAGCGGGTGGCGACGGCGCGCCATTCTTTCAGGCGTGCCCAGAGATTTTCCACCCGAGAGCGGTTGTTGTAGATCCAGGCGGGACAGGCGACCGGCGCGTCCGTGCGCTTGGGTGGAATGGCAGGACGTGCGCCCATGTTCCAGATCCGCTCGCGGAAGGCATCGGAGGCATAGCCGCGGTCACCGATGATCCAGCCTGGCACGTCC
>NZ_PDOA01000026.1 GCF_003116135.1 Teichococcus aestuarii
CGCGCAATGAATGCTCCCGCTGTCCGACGTCCTCCGGCAGGAGCGTCAGATAGGGCGCGACCAGCACCCATTCTTCATCAGACACATCAGATGGGTACGGCTTGCGGGCAGTCATGCCCCGCAACCTGATCGTTACCAGGCCAGAGGTCCATAACAACCTCTAGAATGAGGGTTTTGTTATGAGATCTTGCTTCTATATAAGCTTTATGACTTTCAAAGCACTTTATAAGCAAAGAATCAGTGTCTGCATCAATTCCGCCAAAATTTGCAACGGCGTTAAGATCCATTTCGATTAACTCCACAATGATTTGTGAATAATTTCAATATTTTATATCCCAAACATCCCGTGAAACCGCCCCAAAAAGCTCCGCAGCCTCTCGCTCTCCGGGTTCCCGAACACCGCCTCCGGCGGCCCCGCCTGGGCCACCCGGCCCTGGTCCATGAACACCACGTGGTGCGAGACCTCCCGCACGAAGAGCATCTCGTGGCTCACCACCAGCATGGTCATGCCGCTCTCGGCCAGGCCCTGCATCACGCCCAGCACCTCGGAGACCAGTTCGGGGTCCAGCGCGCTTGTCACCTCGTCGAACAGCAGCAGGCGCGGCTCCATCGCCACGGCGCGGGCGATGGCCACGCGCTGCTGCTGCCCGCCGGAGAGCTGGTAGGGGTAGTGGCCGCGCCGCTCGGCCAGGCCGACGCGGGAGAGCCAGTGGGTGGCAATCTCCCGCGCCTCGGCCTTGGGTTTGTTCAGCACCTTGGTCAGGCCCAGCATCACGTTCTCCTCCGCCGTCAGGTGCGGGAAGAGGTTGAACTGCTGGAACACCATGCCGATCCGCGCCCGCTGGGCGGAGATGGCGGTCTCGCTCAGCCGCCGCCGGCGGCCGCCTTCGGTGCGGTAGCCCACCGGCTCGCCATCGAGCAGGATCTCGCCGCCATCATGCTCCTCCAGCAGGTTCACGCAGCGCAGGAAGGTGGTCTTGCCGGAGCCGGAGGCGCCGATCAGCGAGACCACCTGCCCCTGGCGCACCTCCAGGTCGATCCCCTTCAGCACCTCCACGGCGCCGAAGCTCTTGCGCACGCCCCGGGCGCGCAGCAGCACGTCATCGGCCATGCGGCCTCCTGCCTGTGTGGGTGGGGTCATGGTTGCCTTCCTCCGCGCGCTAGTAGCGAAGGTAGGAGAAACGCCGCTCCAGCCGCGCGCCGAGCCAGGCGATGGTGGCGTTGATCATCAGGTAGAGCAGCCCGGCAAAGAGGTAGAAATCGACGATCAGGTAGTTGCGGGCGACGATCTGCTGGTTGGTCAGCAGCAGCTCCACCACGCCGATGATGGAGAGCAGCGTGGTGCCCTTCACCACCTCCAGCCCGGTGTTCACCCAAGGGGGCAGCATCCGCCGCAGCGCCTGCGGCAGGATCACGTAGCGCAGCCGCTGGGAGAAGCGCAGCCCGATGGCCTTGCCCGCCTCCATCTGCCCCGCCGGCACCGATTCCACCGCGCCGCGCAGCGTCTCCGCGATATGCGCCGTGGCGAAGGCGGAGAGCGCGATCACCCCCGCCCAGTAGGCCGGCAGATTGATGCCGAACAGCGACAGCCCGTAATAGGTGAACAGGATCAGGACCAGGATCGGGATGCCCCGCATGAAGTCCACATAGATCCGCGCCAGCAGCCGCAGCCACCACCAGCCATAGGCCAGCGCCACCCCCATCGCCACGCCGAACAGGGTGGCGAAGAGGATGGTCAGCGCCGAGGCGCTCATCGTCACCCACAGCCCGTTCAGCAGGGAGAAGCGCGCCACCCAGGCCTCGAACCAGAAGGTGCCGGGGGCGAAGGAGAAGTCGAGCATCGGCGCCCTCCCTCAGCGGATGGTGGCGTAGCGGCGCTCCACCTGCCGCAGCAGGGTGGCGAGCAGCCAGGCGGTGGCGAGGTAGAGGACGCTGGCGGTGAGCCACACCTCCATGACGCGGAAGGTGTTGGCGTTGATCTGCCGCGCCACGAAGGTCAGCTCCGGGATGGCGATGGCCGCGGCCAGCGAGGTGTCCTTGAACAGCGAGATGAGGTTGTTGCTGATGCTGGGCAGGGTGATGCGGAACATCACCGGCAGCACCACCCATCTCTGCCGCTGCCAGGGCCGCATGCCGATGGCCTTGGCCGCCTCCACATACTGCTTCGGGATGGAGGCCAGCCCGGCGCGGAACACCTCGCTCATATACGCCCCCGCATAGAGCGAGAGGGTGAGGATGAAGCTCTGCGTCTTGTCGAGGAAGTAGATGCCGAATTCGGGCAGCCCGAAATAGACGAAGAAGATCAGCAGCAGCAGCGGCGTGCAGCGGATGATCTCGACATAGGCCCAGACCGGCCCCGAGAGCCACCGCTTGCCCGAGACCCGCGCATAGGCCGCCGCCAGCCCGATGACGCTGCCGATCAGCAGCGACACCACGGCCAGCCCCAGCCCCAGCGCGAGCGCCTCCAGGAACAGCCCCCAGTTGCGGGTGATGACGCTCCAATCGAAGTAGTACTGGATCATGCGGCCCTGCTGCCCGGAATGGCGGGGTCCGGGGTGACACTGTCACCCCGGCGGGGGTCCAGGGGGCGGCGCCCCCTGGCGCTTCGGTCAGGAGAATTCGGCCGGATAGCCGATCTTGGGCGTGGCCAGCTCGATGCCGAACCACTTCTTGTAGGAGGCGGCGAAGGTGTCGAAATCCACCCCCATCATGGCTTCCTTGTACACGGTGTTGACCCAGTTCAGCCAAACCGGGTCCCCCGGCTTGACGGCCGAGGCGTAGGAATTGGGCATCCACCCGTATCCGGCATCGACGAAGCGCCCCGGCGCCTGCTGCATCAGCCAGCGGGCGGCGGACTGGTCGGCCATGTAGGCGTCGACGCGGCGGGCGTTGAGCGCCTGCAGCGTGGCGTCCGGGCTCTCGAAGGCATCGACCTTGGCCTGGGGCAGCGCCTTGCGCACCCACTCGGTGAGGAACACGTTCTGCATGCCGCCGATGGTGACGGCGTTGCCCGCCGCCTTGAGCGCCTCGAAATTCTGGTACTTGGCGCCGCGCGCCAGCAGCAGCAGGGTCACGCCCTCGCGGTAGTAGGGGATGGTGAATTCCACCTGCTGCGCGCGGCCGGGCGTCACGGTCATCCACTGCACCACGATGTCCACCTTGTCGGTGACCAGCGAGGGGATGCGGGCGTCCGAGCCCTGGAGCACGAACTCCACCTTGCTCTCGTCGTCGAAGAGCGACTTGGCGAGCAGCCGCGCCAGGTCGATGTCCATGCCCTGCAGCTTGCCGTCGGCGCCCTCGAAGTGCCAGGGCGGGTTGGTGCTGCCGGTGCCGACGATGAGGCGGCCCCGCTCCTTGATCACCTGGAGCTTGCTCTTGCCCAGCGTCTGGGCAACGGCCCCCTTCGGCGCGAAGAGGGCGGCGGCGCCGCCCAGCATCGCCCCCAGGCCGAACAGCCCGCGCCGCTCCATGCCGGCGGCCTTGTCCTTCTGGTCCATGGTCGGTCCCCTGCTCTCCCTCGCATGCCTTGGGTGGCATGTCCGGGGAGAAGGTCAGCAAGAAACGCGCCGCTTGTCACGCCACCGCAGCGAGTGAATTGCGGCGGCCGTCGATGATCTCGGCGATGCGCTGGCCGGAGCCCGCCCCCATGGTCCAGCCCGTATGGCCGTGGCCGGCATTCAGGTAGAGCCCGCCCAGCCGCGTGGGGCCGATGCGCGGCAGGCCATCCGGCACCATCGGCCGCAGCCCGGCCCAGCGTATGGCGCCCGCCGCCGAGTCGGCCCCCTCGAAGGCGGGGAAGAGCTGCGTCACGCCGCGCATCAGCGCGCCGATGCGCGCCGGCGAGGGGGTGGTGTCGAAATCCGCCACCTCGGCCGATCCGACGATGCGGTAGCGGTCGCCGAGCGGGGTGAGGGCGAATTTGCGGCCATCGTCGAGGATGGCGTTGCGCGGCCCCTCCGGCCAGACGGCGCGCGGCAGGGTGACGGAAAGCCCCTTCACCGGGTGGATCGGCACATGGATGCCGAGCGGCCGCAGCAGCGTGGCCGAGTGCGGCCCGAGCGCCACCACCACCGCGTCGCACGCCATCTCGCCGGCGGAGGTGGCCACCGCCGCCACCCGCCCGCCACGCTGCACCAGCTTCTCCACCGTGGTGCCGTAGTGGAACTCCACCCCGCGCGCGGCGCACCAGGCGGCCAGGCCCTGGCTGAACTTGCTGCAATCCCCCACCTCGTCCTGCGGGAAGTGCAGCCCGCCCGCCACCTTCTCGGCCACCGGGGCCAGCGCCGGCTCGCGGGCAATGCAGGCGGCGCGGTCCAGCCGCTCCGTCACCAGCCCGTGCGGCGCCAGCGCCTCATGCGCCCGGGCGGCGGCCTCCCACTCGGCGGCGGTGCCGAAGGTCTTGAGCACGCAGCCGCCGGCATAGTCGTATTCCACGCCCGTCCCGGCGCGGATCTCGGCCATGCAGCGCGCCGAGTGCAGCGCCAGCTCCAGATTGGCCAGCGCCCCCGCATTGTGCACGGCGGTGCGGGAGGCGGCGAGGAAGCCCAGGCCCCAGCGCCACATGCGCGGCAGGGCGGAGGGGCGCAGCAGGAAAGGCGCGTCCTCCTGCCCCAGCCATTTCAGCACCTTGAGCGGCATGCCCGGCGCCGCCCAGGGCTGCACCGAGCTGACATGGATGATGGCGCCATTGCCCCAGCTGGTTTCCAGCCCGGCGGCCTCGCGCCGCTCCACCACGCTCACCTGATGGCCGGCGCGCAGCAGCCAGTAGGCGCTGCTGACGCCGATGACCCCGGCGCCCAGGACGATGATGCGCATATCCCTGCCTCAATCCTTCTCCGCCAGCGCAGACTCACAGAGGCGGGCCACGGCGGCAAGGTCGCCCGGCTCCGGCACGGGGTGGATGCGCGCCGGCATCTCCTGGTAGGCCCGCCCGTCCTTGAAGCCGTGGCCGGTGATCAGGCAGACCACCACCGCCCCCTCCGGCACCAGCCCGCGCGCCAGCAGCGCCGGCAGGGCGGCGATGGGGCTGGCCCCCGTCGGCTCGGCATAGAGCCCGGCGCGGCGGGCGAGCAGGCGCATGGCCCCGCGCAGGGCGTCGTCGCTCACCGCCACCGCCGTGCCGCCGCTCTGGCGCACCAGGCGCAGCGTGTGGGTGCCGTCCCGCTCATAGCCGATCAGCGGGTCGCTGATGCCGGAGGCGATGGTGTCGGGCATCCCCCAGGCCTCCACCCGCTCCGCCCCCGCCTCGAAGGCCCGCACGATGGGCGCGCAGCCTTCCGCCTGCACGGCGACGAGGCGCGGCCCCGCCGCCCCGGCGAAGCCCTCGGCCGCGAAGCCGCGCGCCACCCCCTCGACCAGCGGCCCGCTGCCGGTGGGCACCAGCACGAGGTCCGGCACCCGGCCGCCGAGCTGGGCGCGGATCTCGGGCCCCACCAGCTTCAGCCCGTCCACCGCCCAGGGGTTGATGAAGGTGGTGGTGAGGTTGGCGTAGCCGTGGCGCTCGGCCAGCGCGGCGGCGAGGTCGTAGGAGCGGCTGTAGTGCCCCGGCACCTTCAGCAGCACCGCGCCATGCGCCGCGATCTGTGTCACCTTGCCGTCCGGCGTGTGGGCGGGCACGATAATGATGGCCCCCAGCCCCGCCCGCGCCGCATAGGCCGCGACCGACGCCCCGGCATTGCCGGAGGAGGCGCAGACCACCCCCCGCGCGCCCAGCTCGATCGCCTTGCTGATGCCGGCGCTGATGGCGCGGTCCTTGAAGGAGCCGGAGGGGTTGCGGGTCTCGTCCTTCAGCCACAGCTCGCCGCGGAAGCCGGGGATCGCCGCCTCCAGATGCGGGGCGCGCAGCAGCGGCGTCTCCCCCTCCCCCAGCGAGACGATGGCGCCGGGGTCGGTGACGCCGAGGCGGGCGGCGTGGCGCCACATGCCGGGCGGCAGGCCGGGGGGCGGGGCGAGCCCGCTCTCGCCCTCCACCCGCAGGATGCCGCCGCAGGCCGCGCAGGCATAGCGCAGCGTGGGCGGGTGAGTGTGGCCGCATTCGATGCAGCGCAGGTACATGGCACGCCTCCCGGAGCTTCCTCGGCGGCCACTCTGCGGAAAGCCCGCCCCGGAGCCAAGCGGCGGCGGGGCGGGCGGCGGGTCAGGAGAGCATGCGCGTGTCGCCATCCACGCTGATGGCCTGGCCGGAGATGGTGCGGCCGCGCGGGCTGCACAGGAACATCACCTGGTCCGCCAGCTGCCGCGCCGTGACGTATTCCTTGATGGAGGTGAAGGAGAAGGCCAGCGCCTCCATCTCGCTGAAAGGAATACCCTTCTGCTGCGCCTTGGCCTCCAGCACGCGGCGCTGCCGGTCGCCGGCCACCAGCCCGGGCAGGATGGCGTTCACCCGGATGCCGTCATCCCCCAGCTCGATCGCCAGCGACTTCGTCAGGCCGATGACGCCCCACTTGGCCGCCGCATAGGGCGCCCGCAGCGCGAAGCCGTGCTTCCCCGCCGCCGAGGAGAGGTTGACGATGCTGGCGTTGGACGAGCGCCGCAGATGCGGGATGGCCAGCCGCGCGCAGTTGAACTGGCTGGTCAGGCACACCTCCACGCAGCGGTCCCAGTCCTCCGGGTTGATCTCGTCGAGCCGGCCCGTGGGGCCGGCGATGCCCGCGTTGTTCACCAGGATGTCGAGCCCGCCCAGCTCCGCCAGCGCGGCGTCGAACAGCGCGGCGACATCGGCGCGGTCCGCCACGTCGGCGCGGCGGTGGCCGACGCCCGCCGGCAGGGTGGCGAGCCCGGCCTCGTCGAGGTCGCAGGTGAAGACCTTCGCCCCCTCCTCCACGAAGGCCTCGACGATGCCGCGGCCGATGCCGGCCGCCCCCGCCGTCACCAGCACCCGCGCGCCCTGCAATCCGAGATCCATGTCGTATCCCCCTGTTCCGGGCGGTGCCTCAGGCTTCGGGAAGCCCGCCCTTGTCGATGATGAAATCCGCCGCCCGCGTGATGTCCTCGGCGATGGCGGCGCGCGCCGCTTCCGCATCCCGCGCGCGGATGGCGCGCAGCGCCGCGGCGTGGCAGCGCAGCGCGTGCCCCGCCGTCAGCCGGTCGCGCGAGTGGCGCAGGTCGAGGTTGATCACCGGCCCCGCCTTCAGCCAGAGCGCGCCGATCACGTCGAGCAGCGTCGGCAGCCCGGCGGCGGCGTAGATGGCGAAGTGGAAGTCGCGGTTCAGCGCCACGGCGTCGCCCAGGTCGGCGGTGGCGCTGCCCTCGCGCATGGCGGCCTCGGCGCTGGCGATGGCGCGCAGCTGCGCCGGGCCGCGCGCCAGCGCCGCCCGCGCCGCCGCCCAGCCCTCGATGCCCGCGCGCGTCTCGGCCAACTCGCGGAACTGCGCGCGGGTCATCACCGGCACGCGCACGGCGCGGTTCGGCGCCACCTCCAGCGCATGGTCGGCGATCAGCCGGCTCACCGCCTCCCGCACCGGCATGACGGAGACGCCGAGCGCCTCGGAGAGGTCGCGCAGCGAGAGCTTCTCCCCCGGCGCCACACGCCCCGAGGCCAGCAGGTCCCGCAGATGCGCGTAGGCCGCCTCCGAGAGGGTGCGGCGCTCCAGCAGCGGCAGGCTGGCGATGGCGTGGTTCACGCATTCCCCTCTGGACAATCCGGTGCGGATACGCAACCCTGCCTGTGATCACAGATCACGACAAGGGATCGGATCGCGGCAGGGGCGGAAAAACGCCCCGCTGAACGAGGCCCGCTGAACAAGGGTAGAGGAACACGAGAATGACCGAGCTTCCCCGCATCACGCGGCGGGGCGCGCTGCTTGGCGCCGCCACGCTGCTCGCCGCCCCCGCCATCTCCTACGCGCAGTCCGATGTCATCCGCATCGGCCACCTGACGCCGCGCACCGGCTTCCTCGGCCCGCTCGGCGAGTTCGCCGTGCAGGCCGGCCAGCTCGCCATGGACGAGATCAACGCCGCGGGCGGCATCCTCGGCCGCAAGCTGGAGATCACCTTCGAGGACAGCGTCAACCCGCAGACGGCGAGCGCCAAGGCGGAGCGCTACATCCAGCGCGACAAGGTCAGCTGCATCGTGGGCGAGATCAACTCCGCCTCGGCGCTGGCCATCGGCCAGGTGGTGCAGCGCGAGAAGGCGCTGTTCATCAACACCGGCGCCAATTCCGACGCGCTGCGCGGCAGCGACTGCCGCAAGTTCATGTTCCACATCGAGGGCCAGAACTCGATGTACGTGAAGGCGGTGGGCCGCGTGCTGGTGCAGCAGGGCCTCATCAAGGGCAAGAAGGTCTATGCGCTCACCGCCGACTACGCCTTCGGCCACGACCTGCTGCGCGTCGCCAAGCGCTTCATGGGCGAGAATGGCGGCACCGTCGCGAACGAGGACCTGATCCCGACCGACCTGACCGACTTCTCGCCCTTCCTGCTCAAGATCCGCCAGGCGCGGCCGGACGTCATCATCGCCAACCTGGCCGGCGCGCAGATCACCAACTTCCTCAAGCAGTATTCGGAGTTCGGGCTGCGCTTCCCGGTGGCGGGCTTCGGCTTCGACACGGCGCTGGCCTGGGGCGCCGGCCAGGGCAACTTCCTCGGCACCTGGCCGACCATGTGGCACCACCGCCTCGACAACCCGGCGGCGAAGAAGTTCACCGCCGATTTCCGCCAGCGCTTCGGCCGCCCGCCGGAGAACCAGGCCTGGGGCGACTACAACGCCATCAAGATCGTCGCCCAGGCGATGACCGAGACCAAGGGCACCGACGGCCCGCGCATCGTCGAGTACCTGGAGAGCGGCGCCAAGTTCGGCGTGCTGAAGGCGCGCGAGAGCTATTTCCGCGCCCGCGACCACCAGATCATGACCGAGATGTACGCCATCACCGCCCTGCCGCCGGCGGAGCAGAAGGACCGCTACGACATCTTCACCGCCACCGCCACCGTGCCGGGGCCGGAGGAGAGCCTGGAGGCCATCGGCGCCACGCCGGAAGAGAACAGCTGCACCTTCCCGGCCTGACGCGGGCCTCGGCCTGAACACCCCCCGCCGCACGCCTACATGGCGCGCGGCGCGGGCGCCCCATCGGCGCAGGAGCCTCCGCCTTGGAAATCGTCTTCCTCATCGAGCAGATCCTCAACGGGCTGCTGATCGGCGCCTATTACCTGCTGATCGCGCTCGGCCTGTCGCTCATCTTCAGCCTGGGCGGCATCGTCAACCTGGCGCATGGCGCCTTCTACGCCATCGGCGCCTACCTCACCGTGGCGCTGGCGCCGACCATCGGCTTCGGCGGCGCCTTCGTGGCGGCGCCCGTGCTGGTGGCGCTGCTCGGCCTCGTCATCGAGCGCTTCCTGCTGCGCCGCTTCTACCGGGCCGACCCCATCCTCTCGCTGCTGCTCACCTTCGGCCTGGCCATGGTGGCGGAGCAGACGCTGCGCATGGTGTTCGGCGCGCCGCCGCTGCCCTTCTCCATCCCGCTCGCGCTGCGGGGCCAGGTGTTCATCGGCGATTTCATCTATTCCCGCTACCGGCTGATGATCCTCGGCGTCGCGGCGCTCTGCGTGCTGGGGCTGTGGCTGCTGCTGCAACGCACCCATTTCGGCCGCGTCGTCCGCGCCGGGGTGCAGAACCCGGACATGGTGGGCGCGCTCGGCATCTCGCTGCGCCCCTACATGTCGGCGGTGGTGATGATCGCGGTGGGGCTCGCGGCACTGGCCGGCGTCATGCTGGCGCCCGTCATCGGCGTGCACCCGGCGATGGGGGCGGAGATCCTCACCTTCGCCTTCGTCGTCGTCGTCATCGGCGGGCTCGGCTCCTTCTGGGGCGTGGTCGTCGCGGCGCTGATCGTGGGCGTGGTGCGCGGCATCGCCGCCTATGCCTATCCGCCGGCCACCGAGGCCTCCGTCTATCTCCTCATGCTGCTCGTCCTGCTGCTGCGCCCGCGCGGCCTGTTCGGCGAGCGCATCGCGAAGTTCGAGTGAGCGCCACGCCATGATGACCCGCGAACTCCGCCCCCTGCTCATCGCGCTCGCCGCGCTGCTGCTGCTGCCGGTGCTGCTGCCGGCGCTGGGCCTGACCCTGAAATCCGCCACCGACGTGGTGGTCTTCGCCATCGCCGTGATGGGGCTGAACATCCTGGTCGGCCACACCGGCCTGGTCTCCTTCGGCCATGGCGCCTGGTTCGGCATCGGCGCCTATGCCGCCGGCATCCTGCAGCGCCACTTCTTCCCCGGCGACATGGTGCTGCCCGCGCTGATCGGGCTGGCGGTGGTGGCGGCGCTGGCCGCCCTGATCGGCATGCTGATCCTGCGCCGCAGCGGCGTCTATTTCTCGCTGCTGACGCTGGCGCTCACCGCCATGCTGTTCACCATCGCCTTCCGCTGGACCGAGCTGACCGGCGGCGAGGACGGCTTCGGCGGCATCACCCGCTACGCCTTCCTCGACGAGCCGGCGGCCTACTACGCGGTGGTCGCCACCATCGGCTTCGCCGTGGTGTTCGCGCTGTGGCGCTTCCACCACGCGCCGGCCGGCACCGTGCTCGTCGCCATCCGCGAGAACGAGCAGCGCGCCCGCTTCGTCGGCTACGACACCACACGCTACAAGCTGCTGGCCTTCACCCTCTCGGCCAGCGTCACCGCACTGGCGGGCATGCTCTCCGCCTACAACCACCGCTTCGCCTCGGCCGAGCCCATCGCCATCGCCTTCTCGGGCGAGCTGCTGGCGATGGTGGTGATCGGCGGCATGCGCTCCTTCCTGGGTCCGGCCCTCGGCGCACTGTTCTACATCCTGTTCCGCGAGTTCCTCTCGATCTACACGGCCAACTGGCTGCTGATCTTCGGCCTGCTCTTCGTCGGCTTCATCGTCTTCTCGCCGGACGGGCTGGTGGGCGTGGGCCAGAGGCTGCTCGCCCCCTTCCGGAAGAAGGTGGTGGAGGACGCGGCGATGTCCGCCCGCCGCACCGCGGCGCCGACGCCGGTGCCCACGCGCTTCATCCGCCCCGGCGCCGCCGCCGGCGGCCCGGTGCTGGCGGCGGAGGCGCTGGAGAAGAAGTTCGGCCGCATCCAGGCGGTGCGCGGCGTCTCCTTCCAGGTGGGCGACCGCACCCTGCACGCACTGATCGGCCCCAACGGCGCCGGCAAGACCTCGGCCTTCAACCTGCTCTCCGGCATGTTCCCGCCGGATGCCGGGCGCGTCACGCTGGACGGGCGGGATGTCACGGGCTTCAGCCCGCAGGCCATCACCCGCGCCGGCATCGGCCGTTCCTTCCAGATCACCAACCTCTTCCCCGGCCTCTCCATCGCCGAGAACCTGCGGCTGGCCATCCAGGCGCGCCACCCCGCGCGCTTCGGCCTGTGGCACGACGCCCATTCCTATGACGACATGGCGGACGACACCGCCACGCTGCTGCACTGGATGGGCCTGGCCGGCATCGAGCGCGCCGAGGCCGGCGCCCTCTCCTATGGCGGGCAGCGGCTGGTGGACATGGCGGTGGCCGTCGCCACCCGCCCGCGCATTCTTCTGCTCGATGAGCCGCTGGCGGGGCTGGCGACGGCGGAACGCACCCGTGTCGGCGAGCTGATCAAGCGCGTCTCCACCGACATCCCCGTGCTGCTGGTGGAGCACGACATCGACCGCGTCTTCGCCCTGGCCGACCGCGTGACGGTGATGAACGACGGCGAGGTGCTGGTGGACGGCACGGTGGAGGATGCGCGCACCGACCCGCGCGTGCAGGCTGTCTATCTCGGCTCCGGCAACACCGCCATCGCGGCGAAGGAACGCGCCTCGGCGATGACCGACGCGGTGCTGCTGAAGCTCGACGGCATCAACACCTTCTACGGCAAGAGCCACATCCTCCAGGGCGTCTCGCTGGAGGTGCGGCAGGGCGAGATCCTGGCCCTGCTCGGCCGCAACGGCGCCGGCAAGTCCACGCTGCTCAAGTCCATCATGGGCATCGCGCGGCCGGCCAGCGGCAGCATGACGCTGGCCGGCGAGCCGGTCGCCGGCCTGCCCTCCGACCAGATCGCCCGTCGCGGCGTGGGCTTCGTCCCCCAGGGGCGCGGGCTGTTCGCCGGCATGTCGGTGGCGGAGAACCTGGCGCTCGGCCGCCTCAAGCGCCTCACCGGCGCCGGCGACCACTGGACGGAGGAGAAGGTGCTGGAATTCTTCCCGCGCCTGAAGCAGCGCTGGCGCACGCCGGCCGACGCCCTCTCGGGCGGCGAGCAGCAGATGGTGGCGGTCGCCCGCGCCCTCTCCGGCGACACCCGTCTGCTGCTGCTGGACGAGCCCTTCGAGGGCCTCTCCCCCGCCGTGACGGAGGAGCTGTTCGAGGCCTTCGACAAGCTGCGGCGGGAGATCTCCATCATCATCGTCGACCACAACCTCGACCTCGCCCTGGCGCTGTCGGACGGCACGGTGGCGCTGGAGCGCGGCGCGGTGACCTGGGCCGGCGCCTCGCGCCTGCTGCGCGACGACCTGGAACTGCGGCGGAAGGTGCTGTGGCTTTGATCGGGCAAGATCAGGGGAGAATGAATTCTCCCCCGAACCCCCTCATCTTTTTTCTGCAAGTTTCCCTGATGGCGGGGTCCGGGGAAGGCAGCGCCTTCCCCGGCAGACACACGGGACACAACCGATGACCATGCATCCCTCCAAGGTCGCCATTGTCGGCGCCGGCCTGATCGGCCGCGCCTGGGCGATGATCTTCGCCCGGGCCGGCTGGCAGGTGGCGCTGTTCGACCCCGCCCCCGGCATCGCCGCGCAGGCCGAGGGCCTCTGCGCCCAGGGCCTGACCGACCTCGCCGAGCAGGGCCTCTGCGAGGACCCGGCCGGCGCCGCGCGCCGCATCCAGGCGGTGGGCAGCCTGGCCGAGGCGGTGTCGGACGCCGCGCTGGTGCAGGAGAACGGCCCGGAGCGGCTGGAGGTGAAGCAGGAGTTGTTCGCCGAGCTGGACCGGCTGGCGCCGCCCGGCTGCATCCTGGCCTCCTCCTCCTCCGCCATCCGCGCCTCGCTGTTCACGGAAGCGCTGCCGGGCCGCGGCCGCTGCCTCGTCGCCCACCCGGTGAACCCGCCGCACCTGATCCCGCTGGTGGAGCTCTCCGGCGCGCCCTGGACTTCGCCCGAGAGCATCGCCCGCGCGCGGGAGATCTATGCCGCCATCGGCCAGGTTCCCATCGCCGTGCTGAAGGAAGTGGAGGGCTTCATCCTCAACCGCCTGCAGGGCGCGCTGCTGGCCGAGGCCTTCCGGCTGGTGTCGGAGGGCTATGTCAGCCCGCAGGATCTCGACCACACGGTGAAGGACGGGCTCGGCCTGCGCTGGTCCTTCATGGGGCCGTTCGAGACCATCGAGCTGAACGCGCCGGGCGGCATCCCCGATTACTGCGCGCGCTACACCGGCTTCTACAGGCGCCTCGCCGCCGACCCGGCGCGGCCGGAGGTCTATGAGGCACCGGCCGTCGGGCGCATCCTGGAGGAATGGGGGGCGCCGCCCGACCTGCCGGAGAAGATGCGCTGGCGCGACCGGCGCCTCGCCGCGCTGCGCGCGCACAAGCTGACACAAGAGGAGGGCTGACATGGCCACGCGGAAAGTCGTCATCACCTGCGCCGTCACCGGCGCGATCCACACGCCGAGCATGTCGCCCGCGCTGCCCGTCACCGCCCAGCAGATCGCCGACGCGGCGATCGGCGCGGCGGAGGCAGGCGCCGCCATCGTCCACCTGCACGCGCGCAACCCGGTGGACGGACGCCCGGACCAGACGCCGGAGGGCTTCTCGCCCTTCCTCCAGGTCATCAAGCAGCGCTGCGACGCGGTGATCAACATCACCACCGGCGGCGCGCCGACCATGACCATCGAGGAGCGGGTGCGCCCGGCCGCCACCTTCAAGCCGGAGGTGGCCAGCCTGAACATGGGCAGCATGAATTTCGGCCTGTTCGGCATGCTGAACCGGTTCAAGGAGTTCAAGCACCCGTGGGAGAAGGAATACCTCTCCGACAAAGGCATCATCTTCCGCAACAGCTTCGCGGATATCGAGTACATTCTGACCACCTGCCGCGAGAACGGCACGCGCTTCGAGTTCGAGTGCTACGACACGGCGCATCTCTACAACCTGAAGTACTTCTTCGATCAGGGCATCGTGACGGGGCCGCTGTTCATCCAGACGGTGTTCGGCCTCCAGGGCGGCATCGGCGCCCACCCGGAGGACGTGATGCACATGAAGCGCACGGCCGACCGGCTGTTCGGCGACAATTACCGCTGGTCGGTGCTGGGCGCCGGGCGCAACCAGCTCCCCATCGCGGCGATGGCGGCGGCGATGGGCGGCAACATCCGCGTCGGTCTGGAGGACAGCCTGTGGGCCGGCCCCGGCAAGTTCGCCGAGAGCAACGCCCAGCAGGTGCGGCTGGCGCGGCAGATCGTCGAGGGGCTGGGGCTGGAGATCGCCTCGCCGGACGAGGCTCGCGAGATCCTCGACCTCAAGGGCCCGGACCGCGTGGCCTTCTGAAGCGGCCGGCGGCGGGGGCGCGCACCGTCCCCCCGTCCCGCTTGCCAGCCGGGCCGCCATGCGCCATGGCAGGGCTTCCCGGTGGCCGGCACCCCCGCCACCCGCCGGGCGGGACGAGCCGGAGCCACAGCCGATGCGCCTTCCCCGCCTGCCGCCCGCCCCACCGGGGCGCGCCCCGGCATGACGCTGTTCAACGTTCGCCACCTCACCGAATACCGCTATGCGAAGCCGGTGCGCTTCGGCGAGCACCGGCTGATGTTTCGCCCGCGCGACAGCCACGACCAGCGCCTGCTGGAGGCCACGCTGGCGGTGGACCCCGAGCCGGCCGAGCTGCGCTGGATCCACGACGTGTTCGGCAATTGCGTGGCGCTGCTGCGCTTCGGCCGGCCCGCCGCGCGCCTGAGCTTCGACACGCGCATCCGGCTGGAGCACACGCCACAGCACGGGCCGGCCTTCCGCACCGACACCGCCGCCCTCACCTACCCCTTCGCCTACGACGCCGAGGACCTGCCGGACCTGCTGCGCACCATGGCGCCGCACCACCCCGATCCGGGCGGCGAGGTGGCGCGCTGGGCGCGGCAGTTCATCCGCCCCGGCCGGCCCAGCGAGACGGGCCACCTGCTGATGACGCTGTGCTACGCCATCCGCGAGAGCTTCTCCTACGCCCGCCGCACCGAGCCCGGCACCCAGCCGCCGCTGCAGACGCTGCACCTGCGCCGCGGCACCTGCCGCGACTTCGCGCTGCTGATGATGGAGGCGGTGCGCCACCTCGGCTTCGCCGCCCGCTTCGTCACCGGCTATGTCTATGTGCCGGACCGCGACGGCTCCACCACGCTGGGCGGCGGCTCCACCCATGCCTGGTGCCAGGTCTACCTGCCCGGCGCCGGGTGGGTGGAGTTCGACCCGACCAACGGCATCGTCGGCAACCGGGACCTGATCCGCGTCGCCGTCACCCGCACGCCGGAGCAGGCGGTGCCGCTGCAGGGCAGCTACCACGGCGCGGCGGAGGACGGGCTCGGCATGCGCGTGCAGGTCAACGTCACCACGGAGGCCGCCCTGCCGCCCGGCCAGGATGCGGCCCCCCGGCCGGGTGCCGGCGGCCTCCTGAGGGCCCGCCCGGGCTGAGGGCCCCCGCCCGATCCAGGGGTCCCGCCTGATCCAAGGGTCCCGCTTCGGGGCCGCCGGGCGGCGAACCCCGTATCGCCGCCTGGCAAGGACGGCGTATAGGAACAGCATGAGCAGGGCCGGCGCAACGGCCCGCCACAGGGATTGCGGCGGCGCAGCAACCGGCGGTGCCGGGGCCGCGTTCCGTCGGACACGGCCCCGCCCACATTCAAGCCCGGCGCCCCTCGCGGCGCCCCGGAGACGCGATGAAGATCCGCGCAGGCTTCACCCTGGCCTATGAGTGCCCGCAGCCCACGCCGATGCTCCTGGTGCTGAACATCCACCCCTCGCGCCGTGCCGACCTGCTGACCGGGCAGACCCTCTCCTACGACCGCCCGGTGCAGGCCCGGGAATACATCGACGGCTTCGGCAATGCCTGCACGCGCATCCTGGTGCCGGCCGGCCGCACCACCCTCTCCACCCGCTTCGAGATCCGCGACAGCGGCCTGCCGGACCCGGTGACGCCCGAGGCCGCGCAGCACGAGATCCAGGACCTGCCGGACGCGGCGCTGGTCTACCTGCTGGGCAGCCGCTACTGCGACACGGACCGGCTGGCCGACTTCGCCTGGGCGCAGTTCGCCCACACACCGCAGGGCTGGGCGCGGGTGCAGGCCATCTGCGACTTCGTGCACGGCCACATCACCTTCGACTACCAGAAGGCGGATTCCACGCGCTCGGCGCATGACGGCTTCACCGGCCGCTACGGCGTCTGCCGGGACTTCGCGCACCTGGCCATCACGCTGTGCCGCTGCATGAACATCCCGGCGCGCTACTGCACCGGCTATCTCGGCGACATCGGCGTGCCCGCGGTGCCGGACCCGATGGATTTCAGCGCCTGGTTCGAGGTCTATCTGGGCGGCCGCTGGCACACCTTCGATGCCCGGCACAACCGCCCGCGCATCGGCCGCATCCTCATGGCCACGGGCCGGGACGCGACGGATGTGGCGCTCTCCACCAATTTCGGCCCCGCCACCCTGGCGCGGTTCGAGGTGGTGACGGAGGCGGTGCCCAACGCCTGAGCCTGCCTATCGCCTGAAAGCCGGGCGGCTCAGTCCACCCACAGCCCGCGCCGGCGGTGCCACTGCTCGATCGATTCCTCTGGATAGGCGTCGAAGCAGGCATCGCCGGGGCCGGTCTGCGGCTCCACCCAGGGGGCCTTGTCCTTCAGCATCAGGTGGACGCGCGCGGGCGGCACGGGCAGCGCGGTGTCGATGGCCGAGGCGAAGGGGTGCACCAGATCGGGCCAGGAGGGGTCGGCCATCCACAGCGCGCTGGCGCAGCGGGGGCAGAAATGGCGCTCGCCGCTGCTGGTCTCGCAATGCCCGTCATCGGCGCGGATCTCGGCGTGGTAGATGGCGGTGCGGCCGCTGTGCCGCAGCGTCTCCGCCACCCCCATGATGTTGATGGCATAGCCCCCGCCCCCCGCCGTCTTGCGGCAGATGCTGCAGTAGCAGCGCTGGTAGGGGTGCGGCGTGTGGCTGGCGACCGAGAAGCGCACGGCGCCGCAGCGGCAGGAGCCTTCCAGGGTGATCGGCATGGGCTTGGTCCTCCTGCCGGGGGCAACGCCCTCCAGGGGGGGAGGGTTCCTGGAAGCGGCGCCCTCGGCACCGTGCCCCCGCCAAGCCTCTTGCCGATGCGGCGCGCGATCCGTATTCCTGCGCGCTCAGGCTGGCGCAGCAGAGGGAACCCCATGGCCGAGGTGAATCACGAGATCGACTTCGTCGAGGTGAAGTCCGAGGACATCCTCGCCGAGCGCACCCATGGCTGGGACATGTTCACGAAGGCCACCAAGTGGGGCATCGGCGCCGTCATCGTGCTGCTGCTCTTCCTCTACGTCTTCTGGGGCTGAGGCCCCGCCCCGCCGGCGTCCTGTGGCCGGCGGCGGGAGGAAAGCGAAAAAAAAAGGCGGGCCGCTCCGGCGGCCCGCCTTTTTTCATGCGTGTGTCACGCCCGCCGGGCGGGCCGGAGGCGGGGGGAGCGAACCCCCCGCGCCCGCTTCAGCCGACGATCTCGGTGCCGGCGAAGAAGAAGGAGACCTCGCGGGCCGCGGCCTCGGGGCCGTCGGAGCCGTGCACGCTGTTCGCCTCGATGCTCTCGGCGAACTCCTTGCGGATGGTGCCCTCGGCGGCGTTGGCCGGGTTGGTGGCGCCCATGATCTCGCGGTTGGCGGCGATCGCGTTCTCGCCTTCCAGGACCTGCACCACCACCGGGCCGGAGGTCATGAAGGCCACCAGGTCGTTGTAGAAGGGGCGGGCCTTGTGCTCGGCGTAGAAGGCGCCGGCCTGCGCCTGGGAGAGCTGGATGCGCTTCTGCGCGACGATGCGCAGGCCCTTCTCCTCGAACTTGGCGTTGATCTTGCCGGTCAGGTTGCGGCGGGTGGCGTCCGGCTTGATGATCGACAGGGTGCGCTCGGTGGCCATGGGAATGTCCTCACGGATAGGGGGCGGTTGCCGCCGCCGGATAGGCGGGCTGGCCGATCGGCGCAAGGGGCCATGGCCCGGCGCGGGCATGGGCGCCGGCATGGGCATGGGCATGGGCATGGGCATGGGCGCCGCCCCTCGGCAGTTCCTCCCCGGCGCAACCCCGGCCGCGCCCGGGCTTTAACCGCCCGCCTCCCCGGCGGGAGCGCTTGGGGGAGGCCCGGCATGCCGCGCAAGACCGTTTCACTGCTCATCCTGGCGGGCGCGCTGCTGCTGCTGCTCTGGATGATGCCGGAGGTGCCGCTGCTGGTCTTCGCAGCGGCGCTGCTCGGCGTCTTCCTGCATGCGGGGGCGCGGCTGCTGCGCCGGGTGCTGCCGGTGCCGCACGGCGCGGCGGTGGGGCTGTTCCTGCTGCTGCTGCTGCTGCTCGCCGCCGGCATCGGCATGCTGGCGGCGCAGCCGATCGCCGAGCAGCTCAACGAGTTGTGGCGCCAGGTGCCCGCCGCCACCCGGCGCCTGACCGACATGCTCTCCCGCTACAGCTGGGGGCAGGAGATCCTGCAGCGCCTGCAGCCCGGCAACATGGAGCTGCCGGCGGGCGGCAGCAGCACCGCCTTCTCGGCGCTGAACACCACCTTCGGCGCCCTGGCCAACGTGGTGCTGGTGGCCTTCCTCGGCCTCTACTTCGCGCTGGACCCGAAGCTCTACCGGCGCGGCATCGAGGCGCTGGTGGCGCCCTCGCTGCGCCCGCGCGCGCGGCAGGTGTGCGAGGAGGCCGCCGCCACGCTGCGCGGCTGGCTCGGCGCGCAGATGGTCTCGATGGCGGTGGTGGGCATGCTCACCGGCCTCGGCCTGTGGCTGATCGGCATTCCGCTGGCGCTGGTGCTGGGCCTCATCGCCGCGCTGCTGGCCTTCATCCCCACCCTCGGCCCGGTGCTGGCGGCGGTGCCGGCGGTGCTGCTCGGCCTGTCCGAGGGCTTCTCCGGCGCGTTCTCCGTCATCGGCGTCTATCTCGTGGTGCAGTCGGTCGAGAGCTACCTGATCACCCCTTATGTGCAGAAGCGCAGCGTGGACCTGCCGGAGGCCGCCACCATCATCGCCCTGGTGGCCTTCGGGCTGATGTTCGGCTTCCTCGGCATGCTGCTGGCGACGCCGATGGCGGCGCTGCTGCTGATGCTGGTGCGCCGCCTCTATGTCGAGGACTACCTGGAGCACGAGCCGGCGGAGGAGCAGCTGGTGCAGCGGCCGGTGATCCTGCGGAGCTGAGGCGCGCCGCGCTCAGCGGTAGACGATGCGGTAGTTCACCGTGAAGGTCAGGGTGGTGCTGTCGCCCTCCATCTCCGCCGTGAAGGCGGGGCCCACCTGGTCGCGGAACAGCGAGAGCGCCGCCGCGTCCAGCCAGCGGGAGCCGGAGCGGCCGGTGATCTGCACCGCCTCGATCCGCCCGTCCCGCGCCACGGTCACGCGCAGCACCACGGGGCCGTCCTCGCCGGCGGCGGCGGCCTGCGGCGGGTAGAAGCCGCGCGACTGCACCCAGGCCTGGAAGGCCCGCCCCCAGTTCCGCCCCGGCCGCGCGCCGCTGACATGCGCCATCGCGGCGCTGCCGCTGTAGGCCGGCTGCCCCGGCGCCAGCGAGCGCTGCGGCACCGGCCCGATCGCCATGTCGAGCTGGCCGGGGCGGCCCGGCGCGGGGCGGGCCTGCGGCGCCGGGGCGATCGGCCGCGCCGCCTGCGGCCCCAGGCTCAGCGTGCCGGCCAGCGGGTTCGGCCGCGGCGGCGCCTCGGGCTGCGGCGGCGCGAGCGGCAGGCGCGGCGGGCTCAGCCGGAAGGGGGTGGGCGGCGCCAGCTCGGCCGAGAGGTCGGGCAGGGGCGCGGGCGGCGGCGGCGCGGGCAGCTCGCCCTCCGGCACCGGGGGCGCCTCGGCCACCAGCGGCGGGGCGGCGGGCGGGGCGGGCGGCGCCTCGGCCGGCGGGGCGGGCGGCGGCGGTGCCTCGGCCACGGGGGGCGGCGGAGGGGCGGCCGTGGGCGGCGCGGCCAAGGGCGGCGTGGCCAGGGGTGTCTCGGGCTGCGGAGGCACGGCCAAGGGCGGCGCGGTCAGGGGCGGTGCGGGGGGTACTGGCGCGGCCTGCGGCGGGGGCGGAGGCGGCGGCTGGCTGGGGCCGGGCGGGGCCGAGACATCGGGCGGCTCCAGCGGGGCCGGGGCGCCGCCCGGCACCTCCGGCGCGCCCACCGGCGCCTGCGGCTGCGGCAGGGCCGGCCCGGCCTCGCCCGCCGCCGATTCGAACACCACCGGCACCCCCTCCCCCTCGGCGGGGCGGGGCAGCGGCTCCGGCGTGTGCGACCACAGCAGCCAGGTGGCCAGCGCGGCGTGCAGCAGCAGCGAGGCCGCCAGCCCCGGCCCCAGCCGCAGGCGCGGCCGCCCGGGCCGCCCGCCGGAGGGCGGGGCGGTGACGCCTGTCAGGCTCGTGCTCATGCGTGGCTCGGGGGCGGGAAAGGCGGCAAGGGCAAAGGCGATCCTGTCTGCCGCGCCGGGCCATGGCGCGGGGCACCCGACCCTAGAGCAGATCGCCCCCGCCCGGAACGCCCGATGCCGGGACGAGCCGCAGCCGCAACGCTCGCGCGGGGCAGCCGGACGGATGGCTTTACGGCCGTAACGTTCCGGGCCTAGCTAGGACCATTCCCCTGCATGGAACGCCCGATGCCTGAACTGCCCGCGGTCGACGCCCTCCATCTCCGCAACCCCGCCGCCCTGTTGCTGGGCCAGGTCTCGCGGGAGCTCTCGCCGGAGGATGGCATGTTCCACGGCAATGCCGAGCACTACCTGAGCTGCGGGGCATCGGCCTACAACGTCATCTCCGCCGCCCTGGACCTGTCGGGCGTCCGGCCGCGGTCCATGCTGGATTTCGGCGCGGGCGCCGGGCGGGTAACGCGCTGGCTGCGGGCGGGCCATCCGCAGGCCGCCATCGCCACCACGGATATCCGCCCCCGGGACATCGCCTTCTGCCAGGCAGCCTTCGGCACCCGCTCCTGGCTCTCCGGCATCGACATCGACCGGCTGTCCGCGCCGGAGACCTACGACCTCATCTGGGTCGGGTCGGTCATCACGCACCTGTCCGAGGAGAACTCGCTCCGCCTGATGCGGAAGCTGTTCTCCTGGCTCAATCCGCTCGGCCTCCTCGTGGTCAGCCTGCATGGCCGCTTCGTGCAGCACCGGGCGGCGCAGTTCGACCATTACGGCGTGGGCGCCGGGCGCTGGGCCGACATCGAGCGGGACTACGCGGCGCGCGGCTTCGGCTATGCGGACTATCCCGGCCAGGAAGGGTACGGCATCTCGCTGTGCTCGCCCGCCTGGATGGCCGCGGCGGCCGAGCGGGTCGCGGGCGCCAGGGTCGTCCTCTTCAGCGAGCGCGCCTGGGACGGCCACCATGACGTGGTGGCGCTGCAGAACCGGCCGGTGACGGGACAGTCCGGCTGACGCCCCGCGGCCGGGCGGCGGCGGCGGCAGCCCCGTCCGGCCGATTTCCGGATGAGGCTGTGGCCAGCCCCGCCGGCCGGTGTCTATGCTGCCTCCCTGCAACGCAGGGGCGCGCCGATGCAGCCGCCCCGCATATGGGAGAACAACCAAGAATGACGCGACGCCCCCTGCTGGCGGCGCTGCTGGGCCTGTGTGCCCTGTCCGCGCCGCTGTCCCGCCTCTCCGCCCAGACCGCCGACCGCCCCTTCCCCGACCGCGCCATCAGCCTGGCCACCGGCTACGCCCCCGGCGGCTCCACCGACATCGCCGCCCGGCTGCTGGCCGAGCGGCTCGGCGTGCACCTGGCCGGCCCCGGCGGCGAGCCGGCGCGGGTGGTGGTGGAGAACCGCCCCGGCGCCGCCGGCGTCGTCGCCAGCGAGTGGCTGCGCCGCCAGCCGGCGGATGGCCACACCATCATGCTGGTCGAATCCGGCTCGCACGGCATCGCCCCATCCGCCCTGGTGGGCGGCACGCGCTACGACCCGGTGAAGGACTACACCCAGCTCGCCGTGCTCGGCACCGGGCCGCTGGTGATCATCGCCAGCCCGGACTTCCCGCCGCGCGACGCGAAGTCGCTGCTCGCCGCGCTGCGCGAGGCGCCGCCCGAGAGCATCACCTACGCCTCCTCCGGCGTGGCGACGCCCAACCACCTGGCCTCGGAGATGCTGGCGCTGACGCTCGGCGCGCGCTTCGTGCATGTGCCCTACCGCAGCGGCGGGCAGCAGGTGCAGGCCATCCACCAGGGCCAGGGGCAGTGGGGGGTGGCGGTGCTGGCCTCGGCGGCGGGGCAGATCCGCGGCGGGCTGGTGCGCCCGATGGCGCTGACCGCGCCCGAGCGCTTCCCCACCTTCCCCGAGATCCCGACCCTGGCCGAGAGCGGCCTGCCCGGCTTCGACCTGCAGACCTGGAACGTCATCCTCGGCCCGCCGGACATGCCGCCCGCCGTGGTGGCGCGGCTGAACAAGGCGATCAACGCGGCGCTGGGCGAGGAGGCCTTCCGCAACCGGCTGATCGAGACTGGCGTGGCGCCCTGGCGCCAGGCCAACAGCCCGGCCGACGCCCGCGCCTTCCTGGAGCGCGAGGTCGCCAAGTTCAAGGACGTGGTGCAGCGCACGGGGGTGAAGCTGGAGCAGTAGGGCGGCGGGGCGGGCGGCGGCGCCACACGCCGCTTCCGCCCATGGCCCCGGATGCTCTAAACCCCGGCCATGACCGTCCTCGCCATTCGTGACCTGACCATCCGCATCGCCGGCCGCCCGCTGCTGGAGAATGCCGAGCTGATGGTGGACCCCGGCCGCAAGATCGGGCTGGTGGGGCGCAACGGCGCGGGCAAGTCCACGCTGCTGCGCGCCATCACCGGCCAGTTGCAGCCCGATGGCGGCGAGATCCGCCTCTCCGCCCGCGCCCGCATGACGCATGTGGCGCAGGAGGCGCCGGGCGGCAGCCAGGACCTGCTGGAGACGGTGCTCGCCGCCGACACCGAGCGCGCCGCCCTGCTCGCCGCGCTGGAGACGGAGAGCGATGGCGCGCGGCTGGCCGAGATCCACGAGCGGCTGATCGCCATCCGCGCCGACAGCGCCCCCTCCCGCGCCGCCATCGTGCTCTCCGGCCTCGGCTTCGACGCGGCGGCGCAGGCGCGCCCCGTGGGCGAGTTCTCGGGCGGCTGGCGGATGCGCGTGGCGCTGGCCCAGGCGCTGTTCCTCGAGCCCGACATCCTGCTGCTCGACGAGCCGACCAACCACCTCGACCTCGAGGCCACCATCTGGCTGGAGGGGTGGCTCGCGCGCTTCCCCGGCGCCGCCATCGTCGTCAGCCACGACCGCGGGCTGCTGCAGCGCTGCGTCGATTCCATCGCCCATCTCGACCGGCAGAAGATCACCCTCTATCCGGGCGGCTTCGACAATTTCGTGCGCATCCGCACCGAGCGGGCCGCGCAGCTCGCGGCCCAGGCCGAGAAGGTGGCGGCGCAGCGCGCGCACATGCAGTCCTTCGTGGACCGCTTCCGCGCCAAGGCCACCAAGGCCCGGCAGGCGCAGTCCCGCCTGAAGGCGCTGGAGAAGCTGCCCGAGATCGAGACGGTGGTGGAGGACGCCCCCACCCGCTTCGCCTTCCCCGAGCCCTCCGAGCTGGCACCGCCGATCCTCGGCCTCTCCCGCGTTGCCATTGGCTATGACGGGCGGCCGATCCTGCGCGAGCTGAACCTGCGGCTGGACCAGGAGGACCGCGTGGCCCTCCTCGGCGCCAACGGCAACGGCAAGTCCACGCTCGCCAAGCTGCTGGCCGGGCGCCTCGCGCCGCTCGCGGGCGAGGTGCAGCGCGACCGGCGCCTCAAGGTCGGCTACTTCGCGCAGCACCAGGCGGAGGAGCTGGACCTTGCCGGCACCCCCCTCTCCCACATGCAGGAGGCGCTGGGGCCGAAGGCCACCGAGACGCAGTGCCGCGGCCAGCTCGCCCGCTTCGGGCTGGACGAGGAGCGCGCCACGACCAAGATCGGCGCCCTCTCCGGCGGCGAGAAGGCGCGGCTGCTGCTGGCGCTGTGCACGCGCGACGCCCCGCACCTGCTGATCCTCGACGAGCCGACCAACCACCTCGACATCGACGCGCGCGACGCGCTGGTGAAGGCGCTGGCCGGCTTCGGCGGCGCCGTGGTGCTGATCACCCACGACCCGGACATGGTGACGCTGGCGGCCGACCGGCTCTGGCTGGTGGCCGATGGCAAGGTGACGCCCTTCGAGGGCGACCTCGACGACTACCGCGCCCACCTGGCCGAGCGCGCCCGCGCCGCCCGCGCCGCCGCCGGCGGGGGCGCCGCCGATGCCGGCGCCACCCGGCGCGACGAGCGGCGCGAGCGGGCCGAGAACCGCCAGGCCCTCGCCCCCCTGCGCCAGCGCGTGGCGAAGGTGGAGGCCGAGATGGCGAAGCTCCAGAAGGAGGCCGCGCTGCTGGAGCGCAAGCTCGGCGACCCGGACACCTATGCCCGCTTCAAGGCGGAGGACATCGCCTGGGCCACCCAGCGCCAGGGCGCCATCGCCAAGCAGGTGGCGGCGCTGGAGGAAGAGTGGCTCGAACTGCAGGAGAAGCTGGAGGCCGCCTGAAGGCGGCCTCCGCCCCGCCGCCCTACCGGCCGCGCTGGTTCTCGATGGTGTTGTGGGTGGTCCGCTCCGGCGCGGCGTCGGTCGCCCCCGGCCGCCGGCGCTCGATGTCGCCGGGGCTCTGGCCCTTCGGCCCGCCATGGGCGTGGCCGCGGCTGCCATGCGGCGCGTCGTCGGTCGGCCGGCCGAGCTGCGCCGCGGCGTCGGGGTCGAGCGACAGGCGCTGCGCCATCTCCGCCTCGTCCACGCAGGCATCGGCCGCCTGCGCGGCGGGCATGGAGAGCCGCACGACGCCGCCCTCCAGCCCGGCCACCGTGCTGCGCGGCAGGTAGCGGTGCCGCCCGCCCGCCGTGGGGTCGTTGCGGGCGAGCTTGATGTAGTCGCCCTCCACCCGGTCCACCACGCCGAAGGCCTGGCCGTCGCTGCCCACCACGGGCATGTGGTCCTGCACCTCGCCCTGCTCGATCTTCGCTGCGTTGACCATCCGGATTCTCCCTGTTGCCGCGGCCATGGCGGCGCTTCGGATCGAAGGTCCCGCCCGTGCAGCACACTCTCGCGCAGGCGGGTCTGCGCCGGGCCGCGGATCAGGGAGGAAACGGCGCCCCCCCGCGCCGGTTCCGGCAAGGGCCCCCGCCACCGCCCCTCTTTCACAGCCCTTTTCCACGGAGCAGCGCATGACCCCGCCTCCCGGCCCCGACCGGCTTCACCGCGCGGAGGCCGCCCTGGTGCTGGCCCTGGCGGGCGTGTTCCTGCTGCTGGGGGCGCTCTTCCTGGCCGCGCCCGGCGTGGGGGCGGCGCTGTTCGGCCTTCCCGCCCCGGGCGCCGAGGCGCTGGCCTGGGTGCGCACCGTGGCGCTGCGCGACCTGGCGCTCGGCCTCTACCTCGCCGGGCTGTGGTGGCTGGGCAGCCGGCGGGGGCTGGGGGTGGTGCTGGCCGCCACGGTGGTCATCCCCCTGGGCGACATGCTGATGGTGTTCCTCTGGCATGGCGGCGCCACGCCGTGGCTGCTGCCGCACGCGGCCAGCGCCCTCGCCACCGCCGGGTTGGGGGGCTGGCTGCTGCGCCGGCCGCGAGGGCTGCCTCCCGGCCCGGAAAAGGTGGAGAATTCTTCACATGAAAGGCGGTTCACCCGGCGGTGAAGCCTTGCCTATGGTGGCCGCCGAGAACGAGAACCGCAGGGAAACGTCGCCGGGACATGCCCGCCCACCTCCGCGCAGGCCCGCATGGCTGAGGCACAGCACGCCTTCCGCAGCGCCGTCAGGGCGCGCGGGCGCGCGCCCGTGCGCCGCTGGACCCTGCGCGGCACCGGCCGTTCCTCCGAGGGTGCCCGACAACCCGCGTGACGCCGCGCGCGCCTGAACCCGGCGCCGCGCCCACCCCTGCCTCCCCTCGACCTCACCGCAGCGACCGCGCGGCCGCCCCGCCCTGCGTCCCGGCTTCACGTGCCGGGCCCTGGCGGGCGCGTGGCCGCCTGCGCGCCGCCCACCGGGAATGACTGTCCATGCTGGAGAATCTGGCGCTCGGCTTCGATGTCGCGCTGTCCTTCCAGAACCTGTTCTTCGCCTTCCTCGGCGCGCTGATCGGCACCGCCATCGGCGTGCTGCCGGGGCTCGGCCCCACCGCCACCATCTCCCTGCTGCTGCCGCTGACCTTCGGGCAGGAGCCGGTGACGGCCATCATCATGCTCGCCGGCATCTACTACGGCGCGCAGTATGGCGGCTCCACCACGGCCATCCTGCTCAACCTGCCGGGCGAGATCTCGGGCGTCGTCACCGCCATCGAGGGCCACCAGATGGCCAAGCAGGGCCGCGCCGGCGCCGCGCTGGCGGCGGCGGCGATCGGCTCCTTCTTCGCCGGCACCGTCTCCACCGCCGTGGTGGCGGCGGCGGGGCCGGCGCTCACCTCGGTGGCGCTCTCCTTCGGGCCGCCGGAATACTTCGCGCTGATGGCGCTCGGCCTCGTCGTCTCCTGCGTGCTGGCGCAGGGCAGCGTCTTCAAGGCGGTGGCCATGGTGGTGCTGGGCGTCATGCTCGGCCTCGTCGGCACCGACATCCAGACCGGCCAGCAGCGCTTCACCTTCGGCGTGCCGGAGCTGGCGGACGGCATCAACTTCGTGGCGCTCGCCATGGGGCTGTTCGGCGTCTCCGAGATCATCCTGAACCTGATCAACCCGGAGAACCGCGAGGGCACGGTGGCCAAGCGCGGCCGGCTGTGGCTGACGAAGGAGGAGTGGCGCTACGCCGCGCCCGCCAGCGTGCGCGGCACGCTGCTCGGCACCATCCTCGGCATCCTGCCCGGCGGCGGCGCCTCCATCTCCTCCTTCGGCTCCTACATGCTGGAGCGCAAGATCACCCGCCGGCCGGAGCGCTTCGGCAAGGGCGCCATCGAGGGGCTGGCGGGGCCGGAGAGCGCCAACAACGCCGGCGCGCAGAGCGCCTTCATCCCGCTCCTCACCCTCGGCATCCCGTCGAACTCGGTGATGGCGCTGATGGTGGGCGCGCTGATCATCCAGGGCATCCAGCCCGGGCCGCGCATGATCGAGGCGCAGCCGGAGCTGTTCTGGGGCCTCATCGCCTCGATGTGGGTGGGCAACCTGATGCTGCTCATCATCAACCTGCCCATGGTCGGGCTGTGGGTGCAGCTGCTGCGCGTGCCCTACAAGTTCATGTACCCGTCGATCCTGGTGTTCTGCTGCATCGGCGCCTACAGCCTGAACAACAGCGTGTTCGACATCTACGTGATGATCGGCGCCTCGGGGCTGGGCTACGTGCTGACGCGGCTGGGCTGCGAGACGGCGCCGCTGCTGCTGGGCTTCGTGCTGGGCCCGATGATGGAGGAGCATCTCCGCCGCGCCATGCTGCTCTCGCGCGGAGACTGGATGACCTTCGTCGAGCGGCCGATCAGCGCCTCGCTGCTGGCCGTGGCGGCGATCGCCCTGGCGCTGATGATCTCGCCCTCCATCCGCCGCAAGAAGGACCAGGCGCTGGCCGAGGAAGCCGCCTGAACGGGGCGCTGGGCCGGGGCGCGCCTCCGGCGCGGCGCCCCTTGGCGGCGGCGCCCGGCCATGGGATTGAGCGGACAACGCCAAAGCCCCATGGGAGAGGGAACCGCCGCCATGCAACGCCGCACCTTGCTGCTTTCGGGGCTGCACTCGGGCCTCGCCGCCACGGCCCTCGCCGCCACCGGCCTCGTCGGCACCGGCCTCGCCCGGCCGGGTCTGGCCCGCGCCCAGGCTGCCACGCCGCTGCGCATCATCGTCCCCGCCCCGCCCGGCGGCCCCACCGACATCCTGGCCCGTGCCCTGGCCGAGCGCGCCCAGCCGGCGCTCGGGCGCCCCGTGGTGGTGGATAACCGCGCCGGCGCCGGCGGCATCATCGGCACCGAGGCGGCGGCGCGCAGCGCGCCGGATGGCGACACCATCGTGCTCGGCCACAACCAGACCCATGCCAGCAACCAGGCGATGATGGCCCGCCTGCCCTACCATGTGTCCGAGAGCTTCGCCCCCGTGGCCAAGCTGGCCACCGTGCACCACGCGCTGGTGGTGCCGGCCAACTCCCCCTCCGCCACCCTCGCCGCGCTGATCGCGCGCGGGAAGCAGGGGCGGCTGACCTACGCCTCCTCGCAGGCCGGCTCGGCCAGCCATGTCATCGCCGAGACGCTGGTGCGGCGGGAGAAGCTGGACGCCACCCACGTGCCCTACCGCGGCGCCGCGCCGGCCGCGACCGACACGGTGGCCGGCATCGTCGATTTCTACATCGCCACCTTCCCCTCCGTGGCGGGGCTGGTGCGGGACGGGCGGCTGCGCGCGCTGGAGATCGGCGCCCCCGCCCGGCTGGCGGACTTCCCCGACGTGCCGACGGCGGCCGAGGCCGGCGCGCCCTACCTGGCGGTGGATGCCTGGTTCGGCCTGTTCGCCCCCGCCGGCACGCCGGACGCCGCCATCCAGCGCATCGCCCGCGCCATGCTGGACGCGCTGGGCGAGGCGGAGGTGGAGGCGCGGCTGATGGCCGCCGGCTTCACGCTCGACCCGCTGCTGCCCGCCCCCTTCGGCGCGTTCCAGCGCCAGGAGATCGCCCGCTGGGCGGAGATGGTGAAGCTCACCGGCGTGACGATGGAGGGCTGAGGCGCCCCAGGGACGGAAGCCAGGGGCGCACGCCAGGGGCACAGCCCGGGTGCGCCAGGCCGGGCGCGCGCCCCGCCCCGCTCCAGCCTCCCTTTGCCGTCATGCGCGCAATGCGGCCATGGGCGGTGGCGATCCGCGCCACCCCCTGCTATACGGCCAGCCGCAGAAACCGCCGGCCCCCGCTTCGGCGGCGAGAGGGATTCTGGATCATGGCGCGACGCCGGCAGCTCTATGAAGGCAAGGCGAAGGTCCTGTTCGAGGGGCCGGAGCCCGGCACCCTGGTGCAGTACTTCAAGGATGACGCGACGGCCGGCAACGGCGCCAAGAAGGGCGTCATCACCGGCAAGGGCGTGCTGAACAACCGCATCAGCGAATACCTGATGACGCGGCTGGCCGAGATCGGCGTGCCGACGCACTTCATCCGCCGCCTGAACATGCGCGAGCAGCTCATCCGCGAGGTGGAGATCATCCCGCTCGAGGTGGTGGTGCGCAACGTCGCCGCCGGCAGCCTGGCCAAGCGCCTCGGCCTGCAGGAAGGCACCCGCCTGCCGCGCTCCATCGTCGAGTACTACTACAAGAACGACGGCCTGCAGGACCCGATGGTCTCCGAGGAGCACATCACCTGCTTCGGCTGGGCCTCCACCCAGGACCTCGACGACATCGTGGCGCTGACGCTGCGGGTGAACGACTTCCTCTGCGGCCTGTTCCTCGGCGTCGGCATCGTGCTGGTGGACTTCAAGCTGGAGTTCGGCCGCCTCTACGAGAATGACGAGATGCGCATCGTCCTGGCCGACGAGATCAGCCCGGACAATTGCCGCCTGTGGGACGCCAACACCGGCGAGAAGATGGACAAGGACCGCTTCCGCCGCGACCTGGGCAAGGTCGAGGAAGGCTACCAGGAGGTGGCGCGCCGCCTCGGCATCCTGCCCGAGGCCGGGCTGCGCGACCTCAAGGGCCCCGAGGTGATGCAGTGACCGCCCCTCTCCCCGCTGCGGAGCAGACCATGAAGCTGATCGTCACCGTCATGCCCAAGAACGGCGTGCTGGACCCGCAGGGCAAGGCCATCGAGCACGCGCTCGGCACGCTGGGCTTCGAGGGCGTGGGCGAGGTCCGCACCGGCAAGGTGATCGAGCTGGAGCTGGCGGGCAGCGACCCCGCCGCTGCCAAGGCCCAGGCCGAGGAGATGGCCCGCAAGCTGCTGGCCAACACCGTCATCGAGAGCTTCAGGGTGGAGCTGGCCTGAGGGCCGGCCCCGCCCGGCGGCCGGAGTAACGCACGGATGGTCAAGGCCTCCCTCTTCCTGATGGCCCTGCTCACCGTGCTGATCGGCATGGGGCTGCGCTGGCGGCAGGACCGGCTCAACCCGGTCCGTGCCGAGGGCCGCGCCGAGAGCCGCGCCCGCGCCCGCCGCCCCGGCCTGCTCGCCCGCGGCAAGGCCCGGCTCGATCTCTGGATCACCGCCGCCGCCATCGCCTCCGTCGCCACCATCCTGCTGATGGGCGGCCTGCACTGGATCCGGGTCTGGCTGCAATGAGCCGCGCCCTCCCCTCACCTTCGCGCGCCGAGGCCGTCACGCCATGAACGCCGTCATCCTCCTCTTCCCCGGCACCAACCGCGAACGCGACATGGCCATCGCGCTGCACAAGGCCACGGGGCGCAAGCCCGCCATCCTGTTCCACCAGGAGACCAGCCTGCCCGCCGGCACCGACCTGGTGGTGCTGCCCGGCGGCTTCTCCCATGGCGACTACCTGCGCTGCGGCGCCATGGCGGCGCGCTCGCCCATCATGCCGGCGGTGCGGGACTTCGCGCTCAAGGGCGGCCATGTGCTGGGCGTCTGCAACGGCTTCCAGATCCTCACCGAGGCCGGGCTGCTGCCGGGCGCGCTGCTGCGCAACGCCTCGCTGCGCTTCCTCTCGATGGACTGCCACCTGCGCGTCGAGACCACCCGCAGCCCCTTCACCGCGCGCTGGCAGAAGGGCGAGACCTTCCGCGCCCCCATGGCGCATGGCGACGGCAACTATTTCTGCGATGACGAGACCCTGGCGCGCCTCCAGGCCGAGGACCGCGTCGCCTTCCGCTACGCCACCGCCCGGGGCGAGGCCACGGCCGAGGCCAACCGCAACGGCGCGCGCGACAACATCGCCGGCATCCTCAGCGAGAACCGCCGCATCCTCGGCATGATGCCGCATCCGGAGGATCTGGTGGACCCGCTGATGGGCGGCACCGACGGCCTGCCGCTGTTCGAGAGCATCGCCGAGGCCCTGGCCACCGCCTGAGCCGGGCGCGGCGGGCGCGCCCCGCCGCCCTCAATCCTCGCCGTCTTCTTCCTCTCCGGGCGCCCCCGCCACCTCGAAGGCGGCCACCACATGCGCCAGGTTCACGGTGGCGCGGGGCCGCCCGGTGCGGGCCAGCAGCACCGGCTCCGGCACCACCACCCCTTCCGCCTCCGTCTCCATCAGCATTTCCACGTCGAGCAGCACCTGCCCGCCGGGCGAGAGGTGCACCGCCTCGATCCGGCTGATCAGCATGGTCTGCCCGGTGGATAGCAGCAGGCCGAACTTCCACTCGTCGGCCAGCATGCGGCCGGCGAACCATGCCGGCATCACCTCGCCAAGACGCAGGTCGTCGGGCCCGTCGATGGTTGTCCAGCTCTCGTCCATGCACAACCTTAACTTGTGCTTTATGGCGGAACAATGCCCCCATCTTGGGCATTCCAAGACATTTTCGCAGCTTCCCGCCCCAATCCGCGTTGTCCACGCATCGCCACTGACCAAGGACACGCCTCATGGGCCAGAAGACCCTGCCAGAGCTTTCCGAGCGCATGCGCCAGATCGACATCGCCATGCTCGCCACCCACACCGAGGGCGGCGCCATTGCCAGCCGCCCCATGAGCAACAATGGCGATGTCGCGTATGACGGCCACTCCCACTACTTCTCCTATGGCGATGCCCGCACCGTCAGCGACATCGAGGGCAACCCGAAGGTCACCCTCTCCTTCCAGGGGCCGAAGCGCTTCGCCGTCGCCGTCGAGGGCAAGGCCACGCTGATCCGCGACAAGGCCGCCTTCCGCGAGCACTGGACGCCCGAGCTGGACAAGTGGTTCGAGCAGGGCATCGACACGCCCGGCATCGTGCTGATCCGGGTGGATGCCGAGCGCGTCCACTACTGGGACGGCACCGAGCAGGGCGAGCTGACCCCCTGAGCCGCGCCCTCTGAGCGCGTCCGGGCGGCGCCCAGCGGCGCCGCCACCCCCGCCCCCGCGCGGGCGGCCCCTCGGCCTCTCCCCCCTTCCTGACCGGAACCGCCCCATGAGCAGCACGCCCCCCGCCTCCCGCCGAGACCTCGTGCGCGGCCTCGCCGCCGGAGGCCTGGCCGCCGGCAGCCTCGCCGCCGCCCGCCCCGCCGCCGCCCAGCCGGCCGCCACCCAGCCGCAGGGCGCCGCCCCGGCCGGCCAGCCCGCCCCCACGGGCGCGCCTGTCCTCGCCAACCCGCAGGACCGCTTCCCCAAGCCGCCCTTCCCGGCGCAGTCCCAGCCCTGGCCCGCCCTGCAATCGAAGATGGACCCGGTGCCGGATTGCGGTGAGGCCTCCTACCGCGGCTCCGGCCGCCTCGCCGGCCGCCGCGCCCTGATCACCGGCGGCGATTCCGGCATCGGCCGCGCCGCCGCCATCGCCTATGCGCGGGAGGGGGCGGATGTCGCCATCAACTACCTCGAGGCCGAGCAGCCGGACGCCGAGGATGTCGCCCGCCACATCCGCGAGGCCGGCCGCAAGGCCGTGCTGATCCCCGGCGACCTGCGCGACGAGGCCTTCTGCACCCGGCTGGTGGAGCAGGCGCGCGAGCAGCTCGGCGGGCTGGACATCCTGGTGAGCAACGCCGCCTACCAGCACGCGCAGCAGAAGCTGGCCGACATCAGCACCGAGCAGCTCGACCAGACGATGAAGACCAATGTCTACGCCATGTTCTGGCTGACCAAGGCGGCGCTGCCGCATTTGCCGCCGGGCGCCGCCATCATCGTCACCTCCTCGGTGAACGCCGACCGCCCCTCGCCCATGATCCTGGACTATGCCTGCACCAAGGCCGCCAACGAGGCCTTCGTGAAGGCGCTGGCGAAGCAGGTGATCGGCCAGGGCATCCGCGTCAACGGCGTGGCGCCGGGGCCGTTCTGGACGCCGCTCCAGGTCGGCGGCGGGCAGACGGAGGAAGGGCTGAAAAATTTCGGCACCACCGTGCCGATGGGCCGCCCCGGCCAGCCGGTGGAGCTCGCCTCCACCTATGTCGAGCTGGCGGCGGCCACCTCCAGCTACATCACCGGGCAGATCTACGGCCAGACCGGCGGCGTCGGCTGGCCCTGAGCCGGGGCTGACCGGAGGGGAGGGCCGCCCGGCCCTCCCCCACCCGTCACGCCCGCCGGGTGCGGCGGCGGCGCCTCAGCGGTTGCCGCGGCCGCGCTGCGCCGGGTTCACGCCGCCCTGCGCCGTGGTGTCGTTCAGCGTGTCGCCCTCATCCGTGTTCTCGCCCTGCAGCACTTCCGGGTCCGTGCCGCGCCCGAAGGTGCCCTTCGAGGCGCCGATCCCCGGGTTCCGCTCCAGGTCGCCGGGCGGCTGCGGCGTGTCCTGCATCAGCCCCTTCTCGCGCTCCTCGGCGCTGTGCTGACCCTTCGGGTGCTTGGAACTGGTCATGGCCGGTCTCCCTTCTGGTGCCGGGAAGCAACCGGGGCGGCGGCGGCGGGTTGCGGCGCCGCGCCCATCCGCCACGCCATCGCGCCGCCGGCCAGCGCCGCGGACAGCGCCAGCGCGGCCAGCGCGCCGCTGCCCGCCAGCACCGCGCCGAGGAGCGGCGCGCCCACCATCTGGCCGACCGCGATGGCCAGGAAGGGGATGCCGAGGCCGAGGCCCGCCCGGTCGGCGAGCAGCGCGGTGCCGCGGATCAGCAGCACGCCGCTCGAGGCGATATAGGCGGCGCCGAACAGCGCCATCGCCGCGAAGGCGAGCGTCGGCAGGGCGGGGGCCATGGCCAGCAGGGCATAGCCGAGGACCATGCCGGAGAGCGCCAGGCGGTGCGCGCGGCCGGTGCCGAGATGGCCGACGAGACGGCCGGTCAGCCCGCCGGCCAGCCCGCCGAGGCCGAGCACCATCCAGGCGGCCGCGATCCGCGCCCCGGCGAAGCCGGCCTCGCCGCGCAGCATGTCGGCGCCGAAGGTCCAGACCACGGTGCTCGAAGCGCCCATGAGGAAGGCGGCCGCGCAGAGGGGGGCGAGGCCCGGCCGCGCCAGCCCGCGCGCCGGCGCGCCGGCGGAGGGGCCATCGCGCCCGGGCGGCACCGCGAACCACAGCCAGGCCGTGACGGCGGCGCCGGCCAGGGCGAACAGCGCGTAGAGCTCGCGCCAGGCCGCCGCGAAGGCCAGGGCCGCGGCACCGGAGAGCACGATGCCGGCCGCGGTGCCGGCGTTGATCGTCCCGTTCGCCGACGGGCGCGCGGGCGCCGCGAAGCGGCGCGCGACGGCCGAGGCCAGGGGCGGCGAGGTGAGGCCCGTGCTGAGCCCGGCGAGCGCCAGGGCGGCGCCCAGCACCGGCACGGAAGGCGCCAGCGCGACGAGGCCGAGCCCGGCCGTCGCGGTCAGGCCGGCGAGCACCGCCACGCCCCGCTCGCCGAGCCGGTCTCCGCCGAGCGCCGCGAGCAGGACGCCGGCGCAATAGGCCGCGAAGGCGCCGCCGCCGATCCACCCCGCCGCCACCGTGCCGAGGGAGAGCGCCTCGCGAAGCTGCGGCAGCAGCAGGCCATAGGCGAAGCGGCCCAGCCCGTAGGTCAGGGCGGTGAGCGCGAAGCCCGCGGCGACGAGGTTGCCGTCCCGCGCGGCGGGCCTCATGCGGCGGCGCCCCGCGCGGCGCCGAGCAGCGCGGCGGCGGCCGCCTTCGCCGCCTCCACCACCTCGGGCTCGGCGACGCTCGCCGCCGCCGTCGCGCCCTCGAACAGCAGCCAGATCTGGGTCGCGAGCCGCGCATCCTCCCGCCCGAGGGCGGCCGCGACGCGGGTGGCGACCAGGGCGCGGAACTCCTGCTTCTGGCGGCGGACGAGGGCCACGATCTCGTCGCTGGCCCCGGCATACTCGGCGCGGGCGCGCAGCAGCATGCAGCCGCGCGCGCCATGCTCGCCGAGCCAGCGGCGGAGCGTGTCGAACAGCACCGCCACCGGCTCCGCCCCCGATCCCTCGCCGGCTCCCTCAGGAGCCGCCGCCTCCAGCGCCTCGGCGAAGCGGCGGTGCCTCTCCTCCAGCACGGCGAGGACCAGCCCCTCCTTGGAGCCGAAATGCTTGTAGAGCGTGCGGGTCGAGGCGCCCGAGGGCGCCAGCACCCGGTCCACGCCCAGGCCCCGGAAGCCATCCGCCTCGAAGGCGGCGACGGCGGCCGCGATGATGTCCATCCGCTTGTCCATGGCCGGAGTGTAAAGCGGTCGTTTTACAGCGCAAGGCGGCCGCGCAGGCAATCGGGTTTATAGGAATACTTGCCTACAGCTCCAACCCCGCGCTAGACTCCCGGCCATGCGCCCCCCGCCCCGCCCTTCCCGCCCCGGCCCTTCCCCCGCCTTCACCGGCATCAGCGATTCGGAGTGGCTGGCGCTGCTGCCCTTCCTCCTGCACCGCTCCCCGCAGGGCCGCCCGCTGAAGGAATTGCGGACCCGGATGGAGGGCATCTTCCACATCGCCGCCAGCCACGCCCCCTGGCGGGAACTGCCGGAACGCTTCGGCAAGGCGGAGACCGTGGCGCGCTATTTCCGGCGGCTGACCCATGCCGGGCTGTGGCAGCGGCTGCTGGAGGCGCTGGCCGAGGCCGGCCCCCGCCATCCGCTCCAGGGGCTGCGCGCCGTCATCGCCCGCGCCTGCCGCCGGGCGCTGCGCATCGCGGGGCCGCCGCTGATGCTGCTGGCGCGCAGGCTGGAGATCCGCCAGGCCCTGCCCGGCCCGCCCTGGCTGCTGCCGGACCCGGATTTGTCCGAAACCTGCAACCGCGCCCTGCGCCATCTCGCGCGCCCCGGCGCCCCGCCCGGCCTGCTGGAAACCGCCCTGCCCAGCCTGCGGCAACTGGCGAAAAACGCCGCCGGGCGGCGCCGCATTCCGCGCAGCGTGCGGCTGGGCTGGGGCTGATGGAACATCCTCTGGACAAGCGCCGCGCGGGTGACGACAAGGCCCCCATGTCCAGCCCCGCCCCCAGCCCTGCCGGCCGCCCCGCCCCCGAACTGCTGGCCCCCGAGCGTGCCCGGCAGCTCGCCGCCGAATTCGGCCTGAAGCCCGAGGAGCACGAGCGCGCGCTCGCCATCCTCGGCCGCCAGCCCTCCCTCACCGAGCTCGGCATCTTCTCGGTGATGTGGTCCGAGCACTGCTCCTACAAGTCCAGCCGCGTCTGGCTGCGGCAGCTCCCCACCAAGGCCCCCTGGGTGATCCACGGGCCGGGCGAGAATGCCGGCGTCATCGACATCGGCGAGGGGCTGGCCGCCATCTTCAAGATGGAGAGCCACAACCACCCGAGCTTCATCGAGCCCTACCAGGGCGCGGCCACGGGGGTGGGCGGCATCCTGCGCGATGTCTTCACCATGGGCGCGCGGCCCATCGCCAACCTCAACGCGCTGCGCTTCGGCGACCCGTCCCTGCCCAAGACGCGGCAGGTGCTGGATGGCGTGGTGCGCGGCATCGGCGGCTACGGCAATTGCGTGGGCGTGCCCACCGTGGGCGGCGAGGTGAACTTCCACCCCGCCTACAACGGCAACCCGCTGGTCAACGCCATGACGGTCGGCATCGCGCCGCGCGACCGCATCTTCCTCAGCGCCGCCGCCGGCATCGGCAACCCGGTGGTCTATGTCGGCTCCAAGACGGGCCGCGACGGCATCCACGGCGCCACCATGTCCTCCGCCGAGTTCAGCGCCGACAGCGAGGAGAAGCGCCCCACCGTCCAGGTCGGCGACCCCTATGCGGAGAAGCTGCTGATCGAGGCCTGCATGGAGCTGATGGCGACCGACGTCATCGTCGCCATCCAGGACATGGGGGCGGCCGGCCTCACCTCCTCCTCCGTCGAGATGGCGGGCAAGGGCGGCGTCGGCATCGAGCTGGTGCTGGACGACGTGCCCCAGCGCGAGACGGGCATGAGCGCCTACGAGATGATGCTCTCCGAGAGCCAGGAGCGCATGCTGATGATCCTGAAGCCCGGCCAGGAGCACGTGGCCGAGGCGATCTTCCGCAAGTGGGAGCTGGATTTCGCCGTCATCGGCCACCTGACCGACACGGGCCGCATCGTCATCCGCCACAAGGGCGCGCTGGAGGCGGACATCCCGCTGGCGCCGCTGGAGAGCGAGGCGCCGCTCTACCACCGCCCCACCGCCGAGACGCCGAAGCAGCCGGTGCTGGACGCCGCCGGCGTGGCGGACCCGGCGGGCATCGCCCCCGCGCTCCTCACCCTGATCGGCTCGCCCGACCTCTGCTCGCGCCGCTGGATCTGGGACCAGTATGACAGCACGGTGGGCGGCCAGACGGTGAAGCGCCCCGGCGCCGCCGATGCCGCCATCGTCCGGCTGGAGGACAGCGCCCGGGCTCTCGCCATGACCACGGACTGCACCCCCCGCTACTGCGCCGCCGACCCCGAGGAGGGCGGCCGCCAGGCGGTGGCCGAAGCGTGGCGCAACATCACCGCCACCGGCGCCCTGCCGCTCGCCATCACCGACAACATGAACTTCGGCAACCCCGAGAAGCCGGAGATCATGGGCCAGTTCGCCGCCGCCGTGCGCGGCATGGCCTCGGCCTGCACCGCGCTCGACTTCCCCGTCGTCTCCGGCAACGTCTCGCTCTACAACGAGACGGAGGGCCGCGGCATCCTGCCCACCCCCGCCATCGGCGCGGTGGGCGTGATCGAGGATGCGGCCAAGGCCGTGGGCTACGCGCTGCGCCCCGGCCAGGAGATCGTGCTGGTGGGCGAGACGAAGGGCTGGCTCGGCCAGTCCCTCTGGCTGCGCGAGATCGCGGGCCGCGAGGAGGGCGCGCCGCCGCCGGTCGACCTCGCCGCCGAGCGCCGCCATGGCGATTTCGTCCGCGCGCAGATCCTCGCCGGCACCGTGGCCGGCTGCCACGACCTGGCCGATGGCGGGCTGCTGGTGGCGCTGGCCGAGATGGCGATGGAAGGCGAGACCGGCGCCACGCTGGAGCCGGCGCCCGGGGAAACGCTGACGGGGGGCATCCCTCCGCACGCCTTCTGGTATGGCGAGGACCAGGGCCGCTACCTGCTGGCCACCACCGACGCGGCGGCGCTGCTGGCGGCCGCGCAGGCTGCCGGCGTGCCGGCCCGCCGGATCGGCCGCGCCGGGGGTGGGGACTTGGTTGTGCCGGGCGCCGACGCCATATCGGTGGCGCGCCTGCGGGAGGCGCATGAGCGCTTCCTGCCCGGCCTGATGGCCCGCTAACCTTGCCTCGTTAACCTTGCAGTGCCCCGCAACGAAGGAGACCCCGCATGGCGATGCCGGCAGCCGAGATTGAAGCCCTGATCAAGGCGGCCCTGCCGGACGCGCAGGTGACGATCGAGGACCTCGCGGGGGATGGCGACCACTACGCCGCCACCGTGGTGTCCGAGGCGTTCCGCGGCCGTTCCCGCGTGCAGCAGCACCAGCTCGTCTACGCGGCGCTCCAGGGCCGCATGGGCGGGGCGCTGCACGCCCTCGCCCTGCAGACCTCCGCCCCGCAAGCGGCCTCCTGAGGAATTTCCCGATGAGCAACCCGACCTTCGACCGCATCCAGTCCGAGATCACCGAGAACCCGGTGGTGCTCTACATGAAGGGCACGCCGGTCTTCCCGCAATGCGGCTTCAGCGCGCGCGTGGTGCAGATCCTCTCCCACGTCGGCGTGCCCTTCAAGGGCGTGAACGTGCTGGAGGATGCCGAGATCCGCGAGGGCATCAAGGCCTTCACCAACTGGCCGACCATCCCGCAGCTCTACGTGAAGGGCGAGTTCGTCGGCGGCTGCGACATCATCATGGAGATGTTCCAGAACGGCGAGCTGACCGCGCTGCTCGACGAGAAGGGCATCCCGCACCAGGCCGCGGCCTGAGCGGTGCGCCCGGGCCCCGCACGGCCCTGGGCTGGAACGCCGGCGCCCGCCCCGGATGACGGGGCGGGCGTTTTCATGTCCGGAACGCGCCTTCACAGCCGGCCAACCGGCCGCCACCTCTGGCGTTGCCCAGAGCGGGGGAGGCGCCTCCCCCCGGCACACCGCACCGGAAGGCCCGCATGACCCGCGACGACACCCGCACCCTGCTGAACCTGGTGCTGCCCATCCTGCAGCCGCTGGCCGGCGCCATGGCGCCGGTCTTCGGCATCGGCCACACCATGGCCGAGATGTCGGCCCGCAGCCAGACGCCGGTGGTGCCGGCGGGCTATGCCTTCTCCATCTGGGGGGTGATCTTCGCCCTCGGCATCGCCTGGGGCATCTGGCAGCTCCTCCCCTCCGGCGGGCGGGACAGCCTGGCGGCGCGCCGGCTGGGCTGGCCGCTGGCCGCCGCCTTCGCCTGCTCGAACCTCTGGATGGTGGTGGCGGCGCTGACCGAGAATGGCTGGCACCTCGTGCTGATCATCCTGCTGATGCTGGCCGCCAGCCTCACTGCCTTCTTCATCAACCGCCGCCTGCCGGCCCATGCGGGCGGCCCGGCCTGGCCGGAGCGCTGGATCATCCGCCCGCTGGTGGGGCTGATGGCCGGCTGGGTCTCCGTGGCCAGCTTCGCCAACATCGCGGGGGCGGCGCGGATCAGCGGCGCCATCCAGCCGGACGGCGCGGGCGAGACCCTGGCGGCGGTGCTGATCCTGCTCGCCGCCGGGGGGCTGGTGCTGGGGGTGCTGTGGGCGGCGCAGGGCTCGCCCTGGTATGCGGCGGCGGTGGCCTGGGCGCTGGTGGGCATCCTCTACGCCAACACCGTGGAGCGGGAGTTCGACGCGGCCGTCGCGGCCGTCTCGTTGGGGCTGCTGGCGGTGGTGCTGGCGATGGCCTGGCAGCGGGCGCGCTTCGCCCGCACCGGCCCCCAGCCGGCCCCATGATGCGCCCGGGGCGCGCCTCCCGGATGAAGACGCGCCCTGAGATCGCGGGCCTGGCTGCCTCAGCCGAGGCGCGGGCCGGTGCCGAAGCCGCCCTGGGCCGAGGCGCTGTTGCCCACGGGGCCGGGAACGCGGCCGGTGGCGTTGTGCCGCTCGGTGGTGCTCACCGAGGCCACCAGCGGGCTGCCGCTGGGCGAGGCGCTCTGGCCCACATTGGCCGGCAGGCCGCGCTCGGAGGCCTGCGTCGTCGCCATGGAGTAGGCGAAGGGGCTGCCGGTGATGGGGGTGTTGTTCACGTTGTCGAACAGGTCGGCCGCCATCGACAGGCCGGGGGCGGCCACCGTCAGGCCGGCAGCCAGGAACAGGGCGCGGAAGGCGGAAACGTTGCGCATGATCGTGTCTCTCATCTCGTGTGTTGCTCAGGCTCTGGCGGGATCGCCCACCGTCGCAGAGAGAGATGGGCCCCCAGCGGCATCATCAAAACTGCTGAATAAATGATCGTACCCATCAGCCGGAGAGATGGATGATTGACCCCCTGACACTCGACCAGCTGCGCGTCCTGGTGGCCGTGGCGGAGACGGGCAGCTTCTCGGCGGCGGCGCGGCGGCTGCGGCGGGTGCAGTCGGCGGTCAGCCAGTCGATCCAGGCGCTGGAGGGCACGCTGCGCCTCTCCCTGTTCGACCGCACCGGCCGGCGCCCCACGCCCACCGAGGCAGGGCGCGTCATCATCGAGGATGCGCGGCTGATGCTGAAGCAGGCCGAGGTGCTGCGCGCCCGCGCCGACAGCATCACGGGCGGGCTGGAACCGGAGCTGACCATCGCCATCAACCCGCTGATGCCCCCCGCCCCCGCCATGGAGGCGCTGAAGGCGCTGCGGCAGGAATTCCCCAACCTGCCGGTGACGCTGCTGACCGAGGGGCTGAGCTCGCCCGAGCGGCACCTGCGGGACGGCACGGTGCGGCTGGCCATCTATCCGGTGGAGGCGGTCGGGCCGATGGAGCTGGCGGTGGACTTCCTGATGAACGTGCCGATGATTCCGGTGGTGGCCGCCGGCCACCCGCTGGCCCGGCTGGAGGCCCCCCTGGCGCGGGAGGAACTCGCCATGCATGTCCAGCTGGTGCTGACCGATGGCGGGCCGAAGAGCAACTGGTCACGCGGCGTGATCAGCCCGCAGCACTGGCGCTTCGCCGACCTCAACACCCGGCTGGCCTTCCTGCTGGAGGGCTTCGGCTGGTGCAACATGCCGGAGCACATGGTGGCCGCGCATGTCGCCGAGGGGCGCCTCAAGCGGCTGCATCTGTTCGAGGAGAACGGCTTCGCCATCCCGCTGCATGTGGTGCATGAGCGCAGCCGGCCGCCCGGCGTCGCCGGGCGGTGGCTGGTCAACCGGATGCGCCAGGCCCTGGCCCATCACGGCGTCCAGCCCCTGGCGGCGGCCTGAGCACCGCGCATGCGGAAAGGGCGCCCCGCCGTCCGGCGGGGCGCCCTTTCAGAGAACATCGCGCCTGCCCGGGCCTGAGCCCGGAGGCTGCCTCAGCCGAGGCGCGGGCCGGTGCCGAAGCCGCCCTGGGCCGAGGCGCTGTTGCCCACGGGGCCGGGGACACGGCCGGTGGCGTTGTGCCGCTCGGTGGTGCTCACCGAGGCCACCAGCGGGCTGCCGCTGGGCGAGGCGCTCTGGCCCACATTGGCCGGCAGGCCGCGCTCGGAGGCCTGCGTCGTCGCCATGGAATAGGCGAAGGGGCTGCCGGTGATGGGGGTGTTGTTCACGTTGTCGAACAGGTCGGCCGCCATCGACAGGCCGGGGGCGGCCACCGTCAGGCCGGCGGCCAGGAACAGGGCGCGGAAAGCGGAAACGTTGCGCATGATCTTTGATCTTTCTTCTTCTTGAAATCCGGCGGGCAGGTTGTCCTGCCGTCTGGCAGTGAGATAGGCGCTTGGAGCCATCGCCGGAACCGCGGAAGAAATGATCAAAAGCATCAGATATACTGATGGCGACTAGGGCCTGTTAGAGCTTGAGCCAGTCGGCGGCTGCTGCGAGGCAGAGGATGCCGATGAAGGATCGGGCGGTCTTCTCGTAGCGGGTGGCGACGGCACGCCATTCTTTGAGGCGGGCCCAAAGGTTC
>NZ_PDOA01000027.1 GCF_003116135.1 Teichococcus aestuarii
AGAGCAACAAGCAGACGGAGAGCGAGGCGATGCGGCGCAGGGCGCTGATGCTGCCGCAGGAGATCAGCCGCATGCCGCGGGATCAGGTCGTGGTTCTCAGACCGGGCATCATGCCGCTGCGGATGCAGCGGATCCGCTGGTTTGAGGATCGGTGGTTCAAGGATCGGGGCGGAGCGATGCCAGAGTGGCCATTGCTGGAAGTCAAAGTGGAGCGTGACATCGTCTAGGCTCACAACCTATGATAAAGCCTCTTGTGCTTTGATACTGCTGTGGTGCCATGGCTGACTTGTGCTGGCCTTCAAAGGTGCAAATCCCGCGACCTGGACACCGAATTCCTGGTTCTTGCGCGTTCGAATAAATAGCAATGGTTTGAATAGACTTCCCTTGACCAGGGATAGACCCCATTCGATTACTTTAAGATACGGATCGCGGACCGATCACCTCGTCCATCGGTCTACGGGAATGGCGACCGGATCTTCGTCGTCCGAGTTCCACTGCCGCTCGGGCGCATCACCCAGAAGCAGGAGCGAGATCGTCATCTCATACTGCTCCGAGAAGATGGCCATCTCCTTCGCCTCTTCCTGGAACCAGACACCTGGCGGGTGCAGCACACCGGCCCTGTTATCGAGAACCAAATCCTGGCGGGCGGCCAGGGACGCGGCTGGAAGCTCGATCGTCTCCGCCGCCGCCCGGAAGAAGGCGCTTGACCGTAGCGCAGCCTCGCTGGACCGCGATCGCCATATGAAACCATCCCGCGAGATGACGAGCAGGGCACGGCGCTCCGTATAGGAGAGCCACCGGTAGATAAGCGCCAGCAGCGAGACCCGGTACCGCTGCGCGAGGGCCGACAGGACATCCATGTCTGGAATCGAGGTAGGCGGCAGATGCTTCCGGAGATCCGGGTACGGCATCAGCAGATCGGCAGCGAACTGGTCGGCCTCCCGCTCTACGATCCGCTCAACTCCCGACCCACTGGCGAAATCCTCGGAGGAGCAGCGCAAGCCCTGGGGATAACGGGCGCGGTGCACGAGATAGTGCCCAAGCTCGTGCCCGAGTGTGTAGTTGACCCGCCCGGGTGAGGCGATGCTCGTGTTGTAGAGGATGCCCCAGCCCTTCCTGGGAATCCGCACCAGAGCCCCATCGAATTCCGGCAGATGAGCGCCCTCAACGCGGACGATCCGGTCTTCGACTTCGAACTGCTTCGAAATCTCCATCGCCACCTCTGGCACGTTCACTGGATAACGGTCATTCCCAAGGACCTGATCCAAGACCATGGTTATGCGATTTGCCCATGCTCGGGGCCCCTGAGGCCGCATCAGGCCTCCTTGCTCCAGATCTCTACAAGATCCCGGATCTTGTCCTTGGTACCGGCAGGCAGCCTACGATACTGACGATAGAAGGCCTCATCCAGTACTGCAGCGTCAGGGGACACGGAAGAATTATCGACTAGATAATCTGATGTAACTCCCAGAGCCTCGGCTATTCTCGCTACCTTTTCCGCTGAAGGTCTTGGTGGATCTTTATTCTCCAACTCCCAAATATATGACTTACTTGATCCAGAAAGTGCAGCAAGTTTATCTAAGGTGTATCCCTTCTCCTTGCGTAGTCGCCGGATCTTTTCTCCGAGCACGTTGGTCATGGCGGCACCCTCTGATCGCTTGTTCAGGATAGGCGCACAAACTTTCCTTGACAACAACTACGCGTGCCTTCAAAGCGTTCGGAGTAGGCACATTTAGAATGCGCATAAGGTGGGAACTGTCGATGATGACCGGCAGGTGCCGTCCCACCACAGGTAGCTTAGGGGACAGGACTTGAACGCTCTTGCGCCCCTGGCGGCGAACCTTCTGACCGAAGATCGCGGGAAGCTGCTCTTCGGCTTCCTAGACCGGATCGGCCAAGAACTCGATCCCACCGTGACACAGCACGGTGACGTGCAGGGGAAGTACGAGGCCGTGGGCGGCTGGGTCGCGGACGCCGCCGATCCTGTCTTCAAGACGGCCAGGATCTACCCACAGGGTTCCTTCGCCATCGGGACGGCGATCCGCCCCCTCCACGGCCAGGAGTTCGACGTCGATCTGGTCTGCCACTTCCCCCGGGCCCGCTTCCCGCTCGCGCCCGCGATGCTGAAGCGGACGCTAGGTGCCCGTCTGCGGGAGAACGCCATCTACGCCGCGCGCCTGCAGGAGATGCTCCGGTGCTGGCGCATCTGCTACGCGGACAAGTTCCACCTCGACTTCACGCCATCCATCCGGAACCCCGGCTGTCCCCATGGTGGCGAGCTGGTCCCAGACCGGAAATTGGTGTCCTGGAAGGCCTCCAACCCCCTCGGCTTCAAGGCGCTGTTCGAGAAGAGATCGCTCCTTCAGCCGAGGTTCCGGACACGCTTGGCGAAGGCCGCGGACGGCATGCTCACCAAGCGTGCGGAGGTGGCGCCGTTCCCGGCCCTGCGCACGTCTAAGCCTATCCTGCCCCGGACGGTCCAGCTCCTGAAGCGTCACCGAGACATCCATTTCGAGAGTCGCGATGTCAGCGCCGCTCCGATCTCGGTCATCCTCACCACCCTTGTCGCGCGCAGCTATGAGCATTGCGTGACCCACAGGGTCTTCGACACCGAGTTCGATCTGCTCGTCGCCATAGTCGAGGGAATGCCCGCCTTCATCGAGCAGCGTGACGAGATGGGGCGTCGGATTTGGTGGATCGAGAACGAGACGACCTCGGAGGAAAATTTCGCGGAAAAGTGGAACACCGACACCACACGGGCGACCGCCTTCTTCGAGTGGCACGGCAAGCTTCGCGCTGACTTGGCCCAGCTCGCCCGGATTGCAGGGCTGGACATCCTCCAGAAGAGCCTCTCGGCCTCGTTCGGAGAAGCACCCGTGACCAAGGTCATGAAGACGGCCACCGAGACGGTCGGGACCGCCCGCAGCAACGGAAGCCTCCACGTCGCGCCGCTCATCGGCCTCACCAGTGCTGCGGTCGGAGCCTCGCCCGTGCGGGCGAACACCTTCTTCGGTTCGGACTGAGGCGTCGATGCGCCCCGGCCTTCCCGCCCGGCTGACCGCAGCGCAGCAGTACTTCAACCTGCGTATATCGCCCCTCTGCCAGGGAGCCGGGAGCCTCCGGCCTAATGGCCTCACCTGGATCTTCGACCTGCGTCCGACGGCGTTGAGCCGCGTCTACCGGCTCAGGATCGAGTACCAGCAGGGTGGCACGCCCCAGGTGTTCGCGGTGGCTCCGGACCTCATCGAACTCGCGGGCGGGCGAAAGCTGCCGCACGTCTATGAGCAGAAGCCGACCCGCCTATGCCTATACCGACCAGCTCGATCCAAATGGCACCTCGGATTACTCATCAGCCAGACGGTTGTCCAATGGGCAGCGCTCTGGCTCTTCTACTTCGAAGAGTGGCTTGCCTCCGACGAGTGGGCAGGAGGCGGAGAACACCCTCCGGTGACGAAGTCCCGGCGAGGTGAACGACGCCCCCGGCGTAGCGGGACTTCCAGGTCTGAAAACAAGGGCATCGATCCAGGAACGGCAGCATGAGCAAGAGAGCAAGAGCCACGACATCGGCCGCCGCGGCAAAGGCCCCAGCTATCGGCCGCGCTGAAGAGTGCGACGACAAGACCGTCTTCATGATCTGGATGAAGGCGGGCGGGCGGTGCCAGTTCCGGGGGTGCAACCGTGACCTCCTGGAACATCTGCCCTCGGCCACCCCGAACAAGCGCCTGGGCTATGTGGCACATGTTGTGGCTGCCTCTCCTGGAGGACCTCGGGGAGACCCGATCCGGTCTCCGGCCCTGAGCAACAGCATCGAGAACGTCATGCTGCTGTGTGGTGATTGTCATACCATCATCGACAGCCGCGAACAGCGGGCGAACTATCCCGAAGCGCTCCTCCTCGAGATGAAGCGAGAGCATGAGGCGCGTATCAAGATGCTGGTCGGTCTCGGAGAAGATCGCGCGTCACACGTCCTCTGCTACGGCGCGGATATCGGGAAGCAAGAATCCAACCTCGCGATGGACCGGATCGGCCGGGCGATGATCCCCGAACGCTTCCCGGCAAGCAAAGACCCCATCAAGATCGAACTCCAGGGGCTGGCCTCGCGGGACAGCGATTCTTCCTTCTGGACTACGCAGCAGCAGAACCTTCGCACCCTCTTCGACCGGCGGGTGAAGCCCCGTCTAGAAGCACGTGAACTCCCGCATCTCAGTGTCTTCGCCATCGCGCCACAGCCCCTGCTGATGGAGTTGGGGCGACTTCTCGGCGACATCGGCGAACATGAGGTCCGGCAGCTCCATCGGGAGCCGGCTGGCTGGAGGTGGGCTGAGGACGGCCCCCCTATCCAGTTCAAGATCCGGCGGCCGACCTCCTTCGAAGGTGCTCCTGCTCTCGTGCTCGGGGTGAGCGCGCCGATCTCGGATGAACGGATCACCTCCATCCTCGGTGACGACATCTCGATCTGGTCCATCTCGGCGGCCGCCCCAGGCAACGACGTCATGCGGCACAAGGAAGACCTTTCCCGATTCCGAAGGGAGGTCCGTGCTATCCTCGCGGACATCAAGGCGGCGCATGGGGAGAAGGCGGTCATCTCGGTGTTCCCCGCACTCCCAGTTTCGGCGGCCGTGGAGGTAGGGCGAGTCTGGATGCCGAAGGCAGACCTTCCGCTCCACGTCTACGACCAGCAGCCCGCTCCCCGGGGATTCGTCCCGGCTCTGATGATCGAAGGTGGATCTTGAGCGCGACCAAGCCGTTCGTCACGAAGACGTCCGAGGAACTGCTGGAGGATCTCGCTGCCGAACTGGAAATTCCTGACAGCCGCTACGAGGCCGCCGAACGCAGCTACCGATCGGTAGGTAGCTGGCTTGAGCGTCCAGCCTCTGCCCTCAGCCAGTTCCACCCCTTTCTGTATCCCCAGGGATCCTTCCGCCTCGGAACGGTAACGAAGCCCGCCGATGACAAGGAGCACTACGACCTCGACGTCGTCTGCGAGCTGGGCATCCTCAAGAAGTCGGTCACGCAGGAGGATCTGAAGAAGCTCCTCGGCGCGGAGGTGGAGGCCTATGCCGAGGCGAAGCGGATGGCCGAGCCGGGAGAGTCGCGCCGGTGCTGGACGCTAGAGTACGCGGACGGAGCCCAGTTCCACATGGATCTGCTGCCCGCCCTTCCTGACGGTACTCGACAGCAGATCCTTCTGGAGCAACGGGGGTTCGATGCGTCACGGGCATCGACGGCGATCGCTATCACGGACCGTGATCACCCCAACTTCCAGCTTCGCACGGACGATTGGCCATCAAGCAACCCTCGGGGGTATGCGCAGTGGTTCATCGATCGCATGCGCGTCCAGTTCGAGGAGAGGCGGCGCGTGCTCGCCGAAGCGCTTCGCCGCAAGGCGGAAGAAATTCCGGACTGGCGGGTCAAGACGCCCTTGCAGCAGGCGCTTCAGATCCTGAAGCGCCATCGGGACGTCACCTTCTCTGGGCAGATCGATGATCGTCCGATCTCGGTCATCCTGACGACCCTCGCGGCCCGGTCATACCGCGGCGAGAACCGCATCGCGGCTGCTCTCTTCTCGATTCTGGAGGGAATGGACCAGCATATCGAGACGCGGAACGGGGTGGACTGGATCCCCAACCCGACGGATCCACGGGAGAACTTCGCCGATCGTTGGCTGCAGTACCCCGAACGACGGGAAGCGTTCCACAGCTGGCTGGGGCAGGCCCGTCAGGATTTCGCGAACGCCGCGCGGGCCTATGACGCTGGAGTGGCGGTGGACGCCCTGGCGCCGCGCCTAGGACGTCGACTGGTGGAATCCGCTGCGAACCGTCGGATCACCCGATCCGGGATCAGGGGAGCAGTCCCTGGTGCTCTCGTCCTTGCCGGATCCCGTGCTGTCGGTGCCCTGAAGAGCATCGTCGAGGCACCATACCGCAAGAGGCCGATCTGGCCGGAACGGCTGGGCGGGGCCGTCAGGATCAGCCGGGCCGTGTCGGAGCAGAAGGGCCACCGGCCGAAGAGCTTCACTTCGGACAGCGCGCCGCTGAAGAAGAACACCAGCTTGACCTTCGAGGCGACGACGACCGTGCGGCGCCCTTTTCAGGTCTACTGGCAGATCACCAACACGGGTCACGAGGCTCTGGCCGTGCCTGGAGGTGGTCGCGGGACGTTCCAGACGGGTGATGTGCGGCGAGGCAAACTCACTCACGGGGAGAGCACTCTCTACTCCGGAACGCACGGTGTCGAATGTTTCATTGTCAAGGATGGCTACTTGGTCGCGCGCTCCGGAGTCTTCGCGGTGAACATCGCCTGATGGAGACCACGGGTGATCAGAGATCCATCGAGCAGCGGGAGGATGTTGGCATCGGCTATCCGCGAGAATGAAGGCCAGTGACGCCGTGATGCCGAGACGGGACTGGCCTATTCATGCTGACCGGGGAGCGCAAATGACCACCCTTCCGCCAGCGCCTTCTCCACGTCCTCCCTGGCCAGCACCTTGGTGCGGTCTCCCATCCGGACTGCCAGGCAGCCTGGGCCAGGGTGGCCACCCTGGCCTGTCGCGGTCCCACCCCAGCGCACGAAGGCCGACAACCGCGCCTTCGTCTCGGCATGCTTCCGCAACTCCCGCTCCAGGGCCGGACGTAGCAGATGGCCGACACGGGCGCGAACCCCGCCCGACCCATGGGACGCGCCGCTACTAGTCTAACGACGTTGACGCGGAGCACGCGTGCGCGGTGTTTTGGCTGAGTAATCTTCGCCGCTTCTTCTAACTTTCATGTCAGCCGGTGCTCTCGGTGCCTGAGCCTTGGTTCCTTTCAGGCCGCCTCGGCCCTGCCGCGGATGATCGGCCGACATGGATTGACCCTGAAGGCTTGGCATGGCTATCGGCGCCCACAGCGCCGCCGGCCCTGCCGCATCGTAACTGGCAATGGCCTGATCCAGCTTCTGCGTGAGGCTGTCCTGGCTCGGTTCGGCATGCACCGGCCCGCCGGGTTTGGGCAGATGCATCCGGTGCACCGCGCTCCACCCATAGTCGCGCTGCACGCGGGTGCGACGGTCATCCACCGCGCTGAGCATCACCTCGTCCAGCGCCGTGCTGTAGGACATGCGGCCTTCCGCCACCTGTGGCGCCACCAGGCGCAGGGTCAGGGCCTCCAGGCTGATCCTGGGGCGCGGTCGCGGTGCGGCCCCGAGACGCTCTGCGGCCCGGCCCTGCACCTTCAGGTTCAGGCTCATCTGCCGCAACGCCGGTGCCAGGGTCTCAGCCTGCCGGTTCTCCCGCGCCCGCTGCACAAGCCGTGTTTCCGGCAGCTCCGCCATCTGCCGCGTCTGCCGCCGCCGCATGCCCTCCTGGAAGGTGTCACGCGCCGTCCGCGACAGTTCCTGGAACCGGCGCAGCAGGGCCAGCGCGCTGTCCTTCATCGGCGCGCGGCCAAAGTTCCGCGCCACATTGGCCCAGGCCGCGTCCAGCGCTGCCTGTCCCGTGAGCTTCGGCGCATTCACCGGCCGGCGGTCCTCGACCTCGCGCGCCTCGGCGCCGAGGCTGCCGACGATGTGGCTGGCCACGCGATGCCGGCTGGCACCGACATGGGCGGCGTAGAGGGTGACGCCGCGGCTGCCCGCCGGCACGGCCAGGATGTGCTCGTCGCTGGTGATGCCCTGGGCGGTGTTGATGGTCAGCACATCGCCATAGGTCAGGCGGATCTGCCCGCTGCGCCGGTCGCGAAAGCCCTTCCAGGGCACAAAGCCCTCCTTGCCCTCGCGCGTTGTCAGCAACAAGCCACTCTCGCGGACCTCCTTGACGGTCAGCACCGAGCCATTCTCACCCATCATGGTGTCGCGCCCGGCCCCGGCGCGGCTGGTTCGCTGGAACAGCCGCACCCGGTCCCCCTCTGCCAGCGGCAGGGAGTAACTGGCGCCCGTGGCATCGCTGGCCTCAATCGTCACCCGATCCGGACCAAGCTGGCCTGAGGCCCGGCGCACCTCGCGAATGGCGCGGCTGACCGCCAGCGCGTCCTGGTTGGTCGGCGCCGACACCGTGACGCTGTAGCGCGGATCCTGCTGGTTGGCCGCCACGCGCTCGCCCCAGAGCGCCGCGGCCCGCCGTACGGCGGCCTCGTAGCCGCCCTGGACCAGTTCGGCCTGGCCCTCGGCCCGCTTGGCGGCCAGCGCCTCGCCGATGCGGCCCTCGCGGAACATCCCGACGATCGCGCGCTCGCGCTCTGTCGCCTGGCGTATGGTGGACAGCACCTCCGGAATGGCTTCGGGGCCAAGGGCTTGGCGCAGCAACGCGATGGTGGGCCCGGCCTCGATCGCCTGGCATTGCCGGTCATCGCCCACCGCCACCAGCTTGAAGCCGAGCTGCGCCTGCTGCCGCAGCAGCTGCAGCATCTGCCTGGTGCCGATCTGGCCCAGCTCATCCAGCGCCACCACCGTGCGGGGCCCGAAATCCTGCGGCCGCCGCCCCATCCGATCCAGCAGCGGCTCCAGCGCCAGGGTGCGCGCGCCGCTGATCCCGGCCTCCTGCAGCGCATTGGCCTGCCGCCAGGCCAGCGCGGTGCCCCAGACCTCGCGCCCCTGGCCGTTCCACCCCTCCACCAGCGGCGCCAGGATGGTGGTCTTGCCAACTCCCGCACCGCCGACCACCACGGCGAACTTGTTCCCCGCCCCTAGCGCCTCGGCGGCGCGTTGCTGCTCCTCGGTCAGGGGCGTGCCGCGTGTGGCGGCGGCTTGCGCCAGGCGGGCAGGGGCCAGCGCTGCGTCCGGCTGCGCCCGCGCTGTGTTCGCCAAGGCGATCAGCTCCGCCTCCTGGTCGCGGTGCAGTGCCGTGGTCACCTGCACCCGCTCGGGCCGGCTGGACACGCCCGGACGAAACAACAGGGCGGTCCGCTGCCCATCCTGCCGCACGCCACCCTCGGCCATGGCGCGGGTCACCGCCGACAGGTCGTCCAGCGTTTCCATGCCGCCGGCGATCAGCCCGCGCGCCGCCGCCAGCCGTAGGTCGCTGCCGGTGACCACCGCGCGCTGCGCCAGCATGCTCTCCAGCACCGGCGCCGCGCCCGCCAGCGCGTCGTCGACCCGCTGCTGCTGGCTGCGCTCCGGCGCCGGCGGCCCCATCCGCACGGCGCTGCCGGAATGCTGCCAGCCGAGCTCGGCGATCTGCGCCCGCCAGGCGGCGAGATCGGCCAAATCGTCGCCCTTGCCGAAACGGCCCTCCTTGATCGCGGCCTTGAGCATGGCGATGCGTTGCTCCGGCCGCATCGCCGCCCAGGCTTCGGCGCTGTAGCCGTGGCGCAGGGCCCATTCCTCGGCGGATCGCTCGCCATTCACCGTGCGCTTGCTGAACGCCCGGCAGATTTCCTCCGGGACGGCGGCGAGGCGCAGCGCCTGGGTGCGCTCGTCGAGTTCCACCGCCATGCCGAGGCGGCGGAGGTTCCGCCCCAGCAGTGCCTGGTAGACCGCGCCGAACTCATGCACCCGCCCGGCGATGCGCGTGGTGTCGATGCTCATCGCCCTTCCGCTGCGGGTCAGCACCAGGTTCGGCACGATGGTGTGGGTGTGCAGCTGCGGATCACCGGCCACCGGCACGCTGTAGATCTCGGTGGCCTGCACGCCGGTAGTCGGATCCGCTCGGCTGATCTCGACGGTGGGCCGGCTGGTGAAGTGGTCGATGGAGACAAAGCCGAGCCGGCCGCTCTCCTCGGCCTTGCCGCTGCGGCCATGCCCGAAGGTGGCGCGGGCCACCTCCTGCTCAACATAGCCGAGTGCCTCCCGCACCGCGTCCTTGTGCGCCTGGTAGATGGATTGGCGCTCGGCCTCGGTTCCAGCGGCCATCCAGGCCACCGAGACGCTCTTGGGCGCCGAGAAGGTCAGGTCGATCCAGGCGATGCGGCTGCGCTCGCCCCCACCCTCTGCCTGACCCGCCCGGTTCCGGTAAGTCCGCAGGTCCCGCTGGTGACCCGGCATGGCCCGGCCATCGGCGCGCAGCCCACCCAGGATGTTGCCCAGCTCCGCGGCGGTCAGCGGCCGGCTGACATCGATCCCCAGCGCCCTGGCCACCTCCGGCGCCATCACCGGTGAGGGGCGGGGCGTGCTGCCCAGGCCTTCGGCTCGCGTCGGATCCAGCGGGCTCTCCCGCCCGTAGTAATCCGCCAGCGCCTGCTGCGCCGGATCGATCGTGCGCTCCAGCAGATGCGCGGTGTAGGCCGCCGCCTGGGCAACACCGCCGGGCGCACCGGCCCGGAAGGTCATCATGCCGGCGGGCCCGCACCCTCCTCAGCAGGGGAAATGGGCAGCTGCCGCAGCAGCACGGTGACCGCGGCGGTGTTGTCATCCACCGCCTCCGCCAGACGCCGCAGCTCGGATCCGAGATCGCTGGCCGGCCCCTCCGCCGAGGCCGCCTGGGACAGAAGGCGCAGCTCCTCGATCACCGTGCCAAGCAGCGGGGCCAGCTCGCCGATGGCACGGGCCAGACTGTCCTGGCCGGCCTCCAGCGCCCGCACGCTGTCCCGCAATACTTCCAGCTCAAGGGTGAGTTTCGTCGCGTCCATGTCCGCGTGTGTCCTGCTTTTGTCCAGCACCGCCAGCGGCGGTGCAATGGTCTGTAGGAATATTGCCGATCCGGCCCTTTCCCGCTTGGGTAGCGTCTGTGTCCCGTCACCACAACCTCAATGCCGATAACTTTGCACAAGCCTATCTGTGCAACTGTCCCACGTGTATCTCTTGGCAGAATGCACAACCGCAGGTACGATTCTGCTGATGTTGCAGAGCTGTCGGCCGTGACCGATCCGATCCTGGCGCGGATCCAGGCTGCCCGGACTGAGGGTCCTCGCCGCTCACCCTTGGCGAACTGGCTGCTCCGCCATCGCGAGGCGTTCGCCCGTATCCTGAGGGAAGGTGGGGTGAACTGGGAGCGCTTCGGGGCGGTGTTCGTCGAGGAGGGCTTGCTGCCGCGCCCGGAGCATTTCGACGCGCCAGGGCCGGAGGGGCACAAGGCCCGTCGCCGGGTGGCGGAGACGGCGCGCAAGGCCTGGGCGCGGGCTCAGCTCGAGCGCGGTGCCATGGCGGCAAGGCCCAGCCCGGAGCCGGTTGCTGCGCCGCCCGCGCCGGTGGCCCTGCCGACCGCACACCCCGCGGGGGAGAGTTCGAGCAAGGCGCAGGACCGGCTGGCGCGGCTGAAGCGGCAAACCCTCGACCGCAGTGGAAGGAAAGCATGACATGGTGACGCGCAAGACCGCCCTGGCGGTTCCGGCCCCGGCTGTGGGCGGCGTTCCGGAGATGCAGCCCAGGCTGGTGGTGCGTCTGGGCCGCGGCCGGACCGGCGGCACCACCGGCCTCGACTGGATGGTGCAGCGGGCGCGACGGGAAGGGCGCGATCCCATCATCGCCGACGCCGCGCGCAACCCGACCCTGTCGCGGCTCTACCCGGGCGAGGCGCTGACGCCGTCCTCCACCGATGTGGTGGAGGTCAAGGACTGGCTGACCTCGGTGCTGGACCGCATGCTGACCGAGCGCCGCTCGGCGGTTCTGGATCTCGGTGGCGGCCAGGACAGCACCCTGGCCGAGTATGTGCGCGACCTGGATCTGCTGGCGTTCTGCCACGACGTCGGCGTGCTGCCGGTCGCGGTCTACTTCCTGGGGCCGGAGGCGGATGATTTCGCCCACGCGCATGCGATCTGGCGCGAAGGCTACTTCAACACGCCGCAGACGCTGCTGGTGCTGAACGAGGGCGTGCTGAAGCGCGGCCAGAACCCGGCCGGTGCCTTTCAGGGCATCCAGGCCGATCCCGACTTCATCGCCTGGGTCGAGGCGGGAGCGGTCCCGGTCTACATGCGTTCGCTGGCGCCGCTGGACGCCATGCGGGAGCTGTTGCTGAACTTCGAGGCTGCCATGGCCGACCGGCCGGGCCGAGGCGACGGCAAGCTGGGTCCCACCCGCGCCTGGCAGGTCAAGAGCTGGAATGCCGCGCTGGAGAACGAGATGCGGGAGGTCGGTGCCTGGCTGCCGTGAGGCCGGAGGCGACGGGCCGAGCGACGTTGGCCGTGGACCCGCAGAGGGCGGACACCAGCGCGGCGGCCGAGGTCGAGCAGGCCTGCGCCAGGATGGGCATGGAACCGGAGGAGCCGCTGCGGCTGCTGCTGACCAGCTCGGCGCGCGCGCAGGACAGGCTGCGTCAGGAGATGGACCGCATCGGCCAGGATGCGGCGCGGCGGGCGGCGGATGCCGCACTCCGGGAGGTGCGAGATGGTATGCGCCGGGCGGCGCACGAGCTCAGCCTGACCCGCAAGGTGCTGTACGGCGCGGTGCCCGTTCTGGCGCTGCTGGTGGGGTTTGTCGCCGGATGGCGCATGCCGGTGCAGACCGATCTCGGGCCGCTGTCGCGCGACGCTGTCGCCGCGTTCAGGAGCAATGACCTGGATGCGGCGTACCGGGCCTGTGTCGATCAGCCGCCGCAGGAGGGCCGGCGCTGGTGTCAGTTGCCGCTCTGGCGCGCAGGCGGGACACCCGATCCGCCCTGACAGCAACCGAAGTTCATCGCCTCCTCCGGGCTAGGCCAATGGTGCGGACGAACCACGCCATGCGGTGCTTCTGGGCGGCAAAGTATATGCTCGATGCCGGAGCGGATCCGGAAGGACGCGCCGGCTGACCAAGAGACTGGATTGATGCGCGGCGTGCGGGTCCTGAAGTCCTGCCAATGCTATGATGGCCCTATGACCGACCCTGTTTCCCCCTCCCGTTCCTCACCGACCTTCACGGCCGCGGAGCGGAACCTGATCCGGCGGGAACTGGGGGTACGGTTTGGCACCTCGCCGCGCCTGGCCGACGGTATCCATCTGCGGACATGGCGCGGCGGACCGCAGGCGGGGCAGCCGAAGCTGCCGGTGGCGGTGCAGAGCATGGTGGAGCGCGGCCTGATGATGGTCCGGCCGGGACCAGGGCCGTTCGCGCGGGCTTTCTTCACGGAAGCTGGTCTGGCCACCCTACGGCGCCTTGCCGGAGAGCGCCGGGGCCTGGACCCGGCGCAGTACGCGCACGTCCGGCAGGAGTTGGGCCTGGAGAAGCTAAATACCGAGGATGTCGACGCAAAGGCCTAGAGCCGCACCATCCTGTTGAGCTCCTGCATCCTGCTCCTTGTTCGATGGAACCGAGCCAGCGGATGTCCTCTACACCTCCTGCGGCCAGAGGCGCAGGTATCCCGCCTCCATCACCCGCCCGAAGCTCATGCCGTAGATCGCGTCGAGCCGCGGATCCCGCAGCACATCGGATGGGTGGCCGGCCATGACCAGGCGCCCGGCATCCAGAACCAGCACCAGGTCGCACCAGCGCGCCGCGAGGTTGAGGTCGTGGAGCACCACCAGCGCCGCGCAGCGCTTCGGGCGGGCGCGCAGTAGGGCCATCATCCGCCACTGCTGGGCAACATCCAGCGCCGCTCCCGGCTCGTCCGCCAGCAGCAGCGGCGGCTCCGCAGCCAGCACCGTGGCGAGCAGCGCCCGCCCGCGCTCACCCCCCGACAGGCTGGACCAGCGCTGCGCCAGCCGCTCTTCCAGCCCGTAGCGCGCGGCGAGGGAACGCAGATCCGCGGGCGCCGCCGTGTCGCCGCGCCCGGCGCCAAGACGCAGCAGCTCGGCCAGCGTGACATCCCAGTGCGGCGCGAAGCTCTGCGGCAGGTAGCCGATGCGCCGGGCCCGCAGCGGCATCGGCCAATCCGCCAGCGGGCGTCCTTGCAGCAGGACCCGGCCGGCCGTCGGTGTTGTCAGCCCGGCCAGCAGCCGGATCAGGCTGCTCTTTCCCGCGCCGTTGGGGCCGAGCAGCCCCACCATCTCACCCGGGTGCAGGGCGAGCGACACCGCCTCCACCAGCCGGCGTCCACCTGCATCCCAGCAGAGACCCTCGGCCCGCAGCAGGGGCTGGCTCATCGCCGCGCCTCACGCATCAGCACCAACAGAAAGAACGGCCCGCCGATCAGGGCCGTGACAAGGCCGAGCGGGATCTCGGCCGGCGGCAGAGCCGCGCGGGCGATGCCGTCGGCCAGCATGGCCAGGGCGGCACCGATCGCGGCGGCGGCAGGCAGCAGGCGACGATGCCTGGTGCCAAGCCACCAGCGCGCCAGACGCGGCGCCATCAGCCCGACGAAACCCACCAGCCCGCCCCAGACCACCGAGATGGCGACCACCAGCGCCCCCACCAGCACAGCCCGGCGGATGAAGGCACGCACCGGCAGGCCGAGGCTTTCCGCCACGGCCTCACCCAGCCCCAGCCGGTCGAGCCCGCGCGCCAGCGGCAGGGCAGCGCCCAGGCCAGCGGCTACCAGCAGCGCCAGCAGCCCCAACTCGGGCCAGGAGGGCGTCTGGATGCCGCCCAGCGTCCAGGCGAGCACGGCCTGCAGGCTGACCGTTTCCTCGGACAGGGCGAGCATCAGAAAGGAGCGCAGCGCGCCCAGCACGGCGGCGACCGCCACCCCGGCCAGCAGCAGGCTCGGCACTGCCACCAACCCGGCCAGCCGCGCCACGCCGAGCACCAGCGCCGTGGCGCCCCAGGCGCCGAGAAAGGCCAGCAGCGGCAGGGCCAGGGCCGACGAGATCGGCAGCGGCGCCAGGAGGCCGATGGTGGCGCCCACCGCCGCGCCGCCGGCGCTGCCCAACAGGTAGGGCTCCGCCAACGGGTTGCGGAACACCCCCTGGAACACCGCGCCGCCCAACCCCAGCAGCGCGCCCACGCAGCCTGCCGCCAGGACGCGCGGCACCCGCCAGGTGAGGATGATGCGGGACAGTGGTGCCTCCGGCTCGGAGAGCACCGACAGCAGCTCATCGGGTCGCAGGATCTCGCCGCCCAGCAGCACGCCCACGGCGAGGCATGCCAGCAGCAGCCCGCCGAGCAGCAGCGCCGGCCTCACGCGAAGGCGTGCCTGTGCAGCAAGGGAGCCAGGTGCTCCACCCCCTCCACCACGCGCGGACCAGGGATCAGCAGCAAGGCGCGGGGAACAGCATGGACCCGCCCCTCCCGCACCGCCCGCAGGCCTTCCCAACCGGGCCGCCGGGTCAGGGCCTCCGCCTGCGCGGCCGTGCCGGCGAGCAGGATGACATCCGGTTCCGCGCGTAGCACCGCCTCGCCGGAAACCTGCGCCGGTCCATGGAGCACTGGAAAAGCCAGCGCGCCGCCGGCCAGCCGCACCGCATCGGCCGTGTAGCTGTCGGGACGCGGGATGCCGAACACGCCGCGCCCGGTGGAGGAGACCTCCAAATAGACCCGGGGTCGGGTCCGTCCGGCCAGCCGGGCCGCCACGGCCGCGAGCCGGGCGCGCAGTCCCTCGAGCAGTACCGCCGCCTCCGCCTCCGTGCCGGTCGCCTCGGCCAGCAGGGCGATGTTGGCGAAGACCTGCGGCACGTCCCGGTGCTCCACCACTAGGACCGGGATGCCGGCGCGGCCGAGAGGGTCGAGCAGCGTGCCCGCGGCCTGACGGGCTGGCGTCATCACCACCAGATCGGCGCCGAGCCGGGCGATCGCCTCCGCCGAGAAGCCGAGCCGCCCGCCGACCAGCGGCTTGCCCACCACCTCCGGCGGGAAGCGCGTGTAGGCCTCGATGCCGACGATGCGCGGCACCATGCCCAGCGCGGCCAGCAGTTCCACGTTGGACGCGAAGATGGCGACGATGCGCTGCGGCGGCGCGGGCAGAAACACGCCGCGCCCCAGCGCGTCCTCCACATGACGCGGCCAACCCGGCATGGCCTGGGCCCTGCCCGCGGCCGAGAAGAGCGGTGCGGCCAGGATGGCGCGGCGCGTGAGCCGCATCAGAAGGTGATCTGCAGCCCGGCGATGAACTCGCGCCCCGGCATGGAGGTGCCGTAGCCTCCGTTGGAGAAGCGCAGATCCAGCTTGTAGGGCCGCTCGTCGGTCGCGATGAAGATCGGGCTCTCGTTGACGTCGAGAAGGTTGTTGACCACGCCGAACAGGGTGATGTTCTCACGCATCTTGTAGTTGCCGCGGAGGTTGACCACCCAGAAGGGCGCCTTGCGGTGGACAAAGTCCCGGTTCGGCTCGGCCTGCGGGATCAGCAGGTTCTCCTCCGTGTTGTAGAACATCGGGCCGCGCAGGATACCCGTGGCACCGATGTCCCAATCCTGGCCGCCGAACACGGTGCCGATGCTCGCCTGGTAGCGGTACATGCGCTCGGCATTGCGGGTGTTGCTGCCAGTCTTGGCACGATCGACCATGTCGAAGTTCCAGGCGCCGTTGGCGAAGGCGCGCCAGCGCCAGCCGGGTGCGAGGCCGGACAGCCGCGCCAGGTCGGTGCTGAACTGTGCCTCCAGCCCGCGCACCACCATGTCGCCGGGATTGTTGGCGTAGTCCGAGGTATTGGCCGTGCCGGTCCGCGCGCGGGTGGTGATGCGGTCCTGGATGACGTTCTGGAACAGTGCCAGATCGAGCTGCGCCAGACGTCCGGTGAGGGTGGCGCCGACCTCCACTGCTCGTTGCGCTCGGGCTCCAGGTCCGGATTGCCGAAGGTGCGGCCACCGCCGACGGCGGTGAAGTCGGCGGCAAGCTCGGTCGCCGTGGGCGCGCGAAAGCCGGTGGCCCAGCCGGTGCGCAAGGTCAGCCAGTCCAGCGCCTGGACGCTGGCACCCAGCGAGTAGGTGGTGCTGTCGAAATCCGCCTCCCGCGCCCGGAAGCCGCCGAGGTTCGGGGTCGGGTCGAAGAGCGTGGTGCCCCAGCTCTGGCGGATGCCGGCGCGCAGCGTCAGCCGCTCGTCGAACAGGCGCTGCGCGTCCTCGGCATAGAGGCCGTAGACCATGTTGGTCTCGTTGTTGTCGTAGGGCGCGACCTGGCCCGTCGGTCCTCCCGGCAAACCGATGCGGAACCGGTCGGAGCGCAGCGTAGCATGCTCGGCGTCGAAGCCCAGCAGCAGGTCGTCGCCGGCCCACAGCCGCATCTGCGGCTGCAGCCGGGTGCCGACGATCTCCAGCCGCCACTTGTTCCAGTCGAGCAGCGTGCCGGGGGCCGGATTGTTGCCGGAGCGGATGACGGGCGACGCCCAGCGGAAGGTGTCCACGTCGCGCACCGCGTAGCCCTGCGCATTCCAGGAGAAGCGGCCATCCGGCGAGGCGCCGGTGAGGGCGATGTCGAGGGATTCGTTGACGCGGTCATCCTCGCTCTGCGGGTTGCCGGCGGAGCCGCGGAAGCCGGCGTCGTAGATGCCGTCGGTGCGAGCGGTGATGTCGATGCGGTTGTTGTCGCCGAGCGGCAGGCCGAAGGCCGCCGTCACGCCGCCGCGCCGGTAATCCGTATTGGCCTCCCGCGCGCCGCCGCCGACGCGGTAGTCATCCCGCAGCGTGCCGGAGAGACCGAGATAGGCGCTGTAGCCATCAACGTCGATGCCGTAGCGGGCACTACCCCGCGCCAGCCCCCAGGAGCCGCCGGAGAGCTCAGCGAAGCCGCCGGGAGAGTTGCGCCCGTCGCGCAGGATCAGGTTGATGACGCCGCCCATGGCCTGGCTGCCATAGATGACGCTGGCCGGACCCCGCACGATCTCGATGCGCGCCACATCGGCGGGCGAGAGCTTGGACAGGTTGGCGGTGCCAGCGCGCCGCCCGTTGACCAGCACCAGCACCTGGCTGCGGAAATCCCGCCCCTGGCCGTCCGTGGCGCCGCCGCGCAGGTTGATGCTGGTCTGCGCCCGGGTCCACTCGCTGAAGAAGCCGCCAGCGCGCTCGGCCAGAGGATCGGTCACGCTGCGCGCGGTGGAGTTGCGGATCTCCTTCTCCTCGATCACCTGCACGGTGCCGGCGAGCTGCGTGCGCAGCTCCTTGCGGCCCGTGGCGGTCACCACGAGTTCGGGCAGGCGCACCGCGGTGTCTGCGGCGTCCTGCGCCGCGGCGGGGCTGGCTGCCGCGAGGGCGGCGGCCAGGAGGACACTTCGAAATACCTCGCGCTCGCTGCGCTGATCTGATTCCCTGGCTTCGGTCAGTGGAGGCAATGGTGATGGCGGGTCAGCCTGGCTTCTTCAATGTCGACGAGCGGTATGCCGCCCTCTCCGCGGCGGGCGACCCGCTGGAGCGCCTCTCAGCCGTGGTCGACTTCGAGATCTTCCGCCCCGTACTGGAGGCGGCGCTGGCGCGTTCGGATCGCAGCCGCGGTGGGCGCCCGCTCTACGATGCCGTGCTGATGTTCCGCGTCCTGGTGCTGCAGGCGCTCTACAGCCTTTCGGATGAGCAAGCAGAATTTCAGCTGCGGGACCGGTTGTCGTTCATGCGCTTCGCGGGTCTCGGCCTGCACCAGGCGGTGCCGGACGCCAAGACGATCTGGCTCTACCGCGAGCAGCTCAAGCAGGCGGGTGCCATCGAAGGGCTGTTCCGCCGCTTCGACGAGGTCCTGGCCGCCAAGGGCCTCCTCGCCATGGGCGGGCAGATCATCGACGCCACGATCATTGCCGCGCCGCGCCAGAAGCTCACCCTGGAGGAGAAGGCCACGATCCGGGAGGGCGGCACACCGGCGCATTGGTCGAAGGCCAAGCGGGCGCAAAAGGACCGGGATGCCCGCTGGACGCTCAAGGGTGGGAGAGCCAAGCCCAAAGCCGAAGGCACACAGCGCCAAACCATCCAGATCGCGGTGCCGATTTTCGGCTACAAGAGCCACATCGGCATCGACCGGCGGCACGGGCTGATCCGCCGCTGGACGGTGACCGATGCCGCCCAGCACGACAGCCGCAGCTTTGCTGGCCTGCTCGATCCCGCAAACACCGCCAGCCGCGTCTGGGCCGACACCGCCTACCGCACCAGGCGCAATCTGGAGGTGCTGGAACGGCGTGGCCTGAGCGAGCGCATCCAGTTCCGCCGCCCACCGCGACGCGGGCTCTCCGAGCTTCAGGCCAAGGCCAATGCCGCCCGCGCCCGGATCCGCTCCGGCATCGAGCATGTCTTTGCCGCGCAGAAGCACCGCATGGCGCTGTTCGTCCGCACCATCGGCCTGGCGCGGGCGCAGGTGAAGATCGGCATGGCCAACCTGGCGTACAACTTTGCCCGCCTTGCCTGGCTTAGCACCCGAACTGCGCCCGGATAGCCCGGCAGCTCCACAAAGAGCGGCGCCAGCGGCGCCAAGCCCATCATCCAGCTCCATCAGCAGGCTCGCGTCATGACCGGGCGCGACCATCAAGCTCCCAATGGTCATGCAGCGGCGGGTACTTCGAGGTCTCCAGCTGAAGCAGGAACTCGGCCTGGGGCACTTCGAGGGACGGTCATGGACCGGCCTGCACCGACACGCGCTGATAACGTGCATCGCCTTTGCCTATCTGCAGCACCTCCGCCTCGCCACGCACCGCCGGACGAGGCGGGGGGAAAATGTGGACCCCGATGCCGGGCCCGCCACCCTCGCCGAGCCTGCCCGCCGTGCGACGCGCCATCCTCGACCGGCTGTTCAGCCACCTCGTCACGCCGATCCGATGTCCGCATTGCCGACGGAGGTTTCCATCACCTCATCATAAAATGCCCAGGTAGTGCTAGCCAGGATCAAGTCCGAGGCCGTAGAGACGCTCCGGATTGTGCCGCAACACGCGCTCGCGGTCCTCTGGGTTCGGGATCCAGGCGAGTAGAAGATTCAACAGACGGCCATCATTTGGCATCCGTTCCACGGGAATCTGCGGGTGCGGCCAGTCGCTGCCCCAGACAATCCGGTCAGGGGCAGCGCGGAGCACCGCCTGATACAATGGTCTGGCATCGGGATAATCCGGCCCCTGGCGTGAGACGCGATAGGGCGCCGAAAGCTTCGCCCAGGCACCATGGTCCCGAACCAGCCGCAGGAGTGCCTGAAAGCCGGGTGCTTCCATGCCAGCCGCCGCGTCTGTCTCTCCCAGATGGTCGAGCACCACGGGCACGGAAGATGCCAGCCGTGCCAAACGGCTCTCCTCCCCCGGCAAAGCCCGCGCGTCGGCCCAGAACTGTGCGTGCCAGCCAAGCTCGCGCATGATCGGAAGCAGGGCCTCCACCGCATCCCAGCCGACACCGCGGCGGTAATTGGGCTGGTGATCGGGGTGGAACAGGTGAAAGCGTAGCCCGCGTACGCCAAGGCGGTGCCAATCTCGCAGCACCGCCGCCTCGGTGTTGGCTGGGGTGATGGCAACACCTCGAAGCCGCTCGGGAGCCGCTTCCAGGGCCGCCAGCATGGCCCGGTTGTCAAAGCCATGCGCGTTCGCCTGAACAACGACGCCCTTGGCCAAGCCGAGGGCGTCCAGATGCCGCAGGAAGTGCGAAGGTGGTGCATCAGGCGGCGTGTAACCGCGGCCATCGGCGAACGGATAGCGGTCTGCAGGACCGAAAACATGGGCGTGGCAGTCCCACCCACCTGCCGGCGGAGAAGGAGAGACCGGCTCAGGGTAGGGATCAGGGCCTGGAATGGGGATAGTCATGGCAGCCTCAGTCGATGCGGATGTTGCCTTCACGCACAACGCGATGCCACTTGTCCCATTCGGCGCGAAGGAAGGTGTTGAAGTCGTCTGGTGTGTTGGGGCGCGTGCCGACATTCAGTTCAGCGAGCCGGCTGGCAATGGCTGGCGCGCGGATAGCCGCGTTCATCGCGGTGCTGAGCTGCTCGACAACAGCATCCGGTGTGCCTTTGGGCATGAAGATACCGTTCCACTCATAAGCCTCGACTCCTGGCAGGGTCTCGGACATCGCCGGCACATCCGGAAGGGAAGCCAGGCGGCCGCTGCCGGTATGGCAGATAGCCCGGACCGACCCTGCCTTGGCGTGGCCGGTGGCACCTGACCCATTCGCAAAGCCGTAATGGATCTGTCCACCAATCACATCGTTGGCCAGCGGCCCGCCGCCGCGATAAGGTACGTGATTGGCCGCTATACCTGCTGCCTGCCGGAACAGCTCCAGCGCCATGTGCTGTGCCGAGCCGGTTCCTGAGGAGCCGATGTTCAGCCCTCCCGGCGTTTCTCTGGCGGCGGCAATCAGTTCGGGAAGGGTGCGGACCGGCCTGGAGGGGGTGGCGATCAGCAGGTTCGGTACCACGGCGGAGAGGAACACCGGCTGCAGGTTGCGCCACAGATCGAATGGCATGTTGGCGTTGAGGGCGGGGTTGATGGTCAGCGGCGTGGAGTCATACAGCACCGTATAGCCGTCGGGCTCAGCACGGGCCGCCACGGCCGCGCCGATAGAGCCGGCGGCACCTGGCCGGTTCTCGATGACGAAGGACGCCCGCGTCATCTCCGAGAGGTGCGTGAACAGGATGCGGGCCACCGTGTCGGCACCTCCTCCTGGCGGCCAGGGTACGATCACCCGCACCGTGCGGTTGGGCCAGTCGCCTGCTGTTGCCTGGGCCAAAGCTCTTCCAGGAAGCAGCAATGCAGGCGTGGACAGCACAGCACGTCGGCTGACCGCCCTCACCACCAAGTCCCGTATCATGGAGCCCTCCTGTGTTTATTGTTGACAGAGTATCGCAGCGGCGGGTGATGTCCATCCATGGCAGGGGCCTGGACCTTCGGCACGCTCCTTGGCCCGGGCCGGCTGGAGCAGACAGGCTGGCTGGCAAGTTGCTGATGCGGGCGCCTCAATCTTCTGGTACCAGGATACGTCGCTTCGGCCCGTCTCCTGGTTAGAAACGACAATCAAAGGATTAGCGAGGCTTCGCCTGCCGCGTGGCGGGCCAGCATCGCCCGACGCAGCGGCAGGCGTCAGCTTCTTCGGACGATGGCGCGGCGCTGACGGCGGCGGACACGGGCCTGGCCCGGCAATACGGCCGCCATGGCCCGCGCCGCTCGCTGGAAGCCGTCGAATACGCCACCCTCGAGAGGGTAGACTGGTTCAACAACCACCGCCTTCTCGCGTCAATCGGCAGCAGGCCACTGGCTGGAGCCAAGGCGTGTCACCGGCTGCGGGGATGCACCAGTCCTGGCCGCGCCACCCAAGCCAACCAGCCTCTGGGAAAAGCCAGGGGCGGTTCGACTTGCCGCAACCGTATAAGCCTCCCAACAGGGCATTCGATGCCCTGAACACCGCTGCGAGAAAGGGGGAGGGGGTGCCGGCCTCCCTCTCCCTTTCACCCAAGGCCCCTGGAGAGTGGCTTGCTTTCCATGGGCTCCTTGCTCCCCGGCGTCGTATTCCCTGGCACCGTCTTCCCTGGCGCCGGGCCACCGAGCGCGCGGGGTTCTCCGCCGCGGCGCTGCAGCATCTGCGCCACCACCACCGCGGCGGCGCAGAGGACGCCGATGGTGTCGGTCACCGGCCCCGGCACAATCAGCGCGAAGGCAGCGGTCAGCCCAGCCGCCCGCTGCCAAAGGGCCATGCGGGCCAGCAGGTAGCCGTGCAGCGAGGCTGCCAGCAGGACCGCCCCCGCCACGGCGCTGCCCACCGCGAGGGCGATCGCGCCGGCATCGCCGATCAGCAGCAGGGCTGGCTGATAGACGAACATGAACGGCACGATGAACCCCGCCGCGCCGATCTTCACCGCCGCCATGCCGGAGGCCCAGAGGTCGGATTTGGCGAGGCCGGCAGCGGCGAACACAGCCAACGCCACGGGCGGCGTGATGGCCGAGAGGATGGCGAAGTAAAAGGCGAACAGGTGCGCCGCCGGCTCCACAACGCCCAGCGTGATCAGCGCCGGCACCAGCAGCGCGACCATGACGATGTAAGCCGGGGTGGTCGGCATGCCCATGCCGAGCACGATGCCGGCCACCATGGTCATCAGCAGTGCCAGAAGCAGGCTCTGCTGCGCGACATCCACGACGATCTGGGTGAAGGTGATGCCCACCCCCGTCAGGCCGATGATGCCGATGACGATGCCGGCGCAGGCGCAGGCCATGGCGATGCCGAGCGTGTTGCGCGCCCCGTCCATCATGGCCCCGCCCAGGTTGGCCAGGCTCAGCGTGTGCCGCGTGCCCCGCCGCAGCGCGGCGGCCGGGAAGCAGGCCAGGGTGGCCACCAGCGCCGAGAGCGGCGCCGAGAAGCCGCCAAACAGCCCGGCGATGATGATGATGAGCGGGATGGCCAGGTGCCAGCCCTCTGTCGCCACCTGCCGCAGCCGCGGCACCTCATCGTCCGGCAGGCCGTGCAGGCCGGTGCGCTTCGCCTCGAAATGCACCGCGGCAAAGGTGGCGACATAGTAGAGCAGCGCCGGACCCGCCGCCCAGGTCACCACCTGGAGGTAAGAGACCTGCAGGAACTCGGCCATGACAAAGGCCGCCGCCCCCATGATCGGCGGCATGATCTGCCCGCCGGTGCTGGAGACCGCCTCGACTCCGGCGGCGAAGGGGGCGCGGAAGCCGCTGCGCTTCATCAGCGGGATGGTGACCTGGCCGGTGACCATGACGTTGGCCACCGCCGAGCCGGAGACACTGCCGAACAGCGAGGAGGAGACCACCGCCACTTTGCCTGGACCGCCCGTGGCGCGGCCGGTCAGCGCCAGCGCGAAATCCATGAACAGCCGCCCGACGCCCGAGCGCTCCATGAAGGCGCCGAACAGCACGAAGATCACCACGTAGCCGGCCGATACGCCGAGGGTGGAGCCGAAGATGCCTTCCGTCGTCAGGTAGAGCTGGTCCACCAGCGACAGGAGCGTGGCGCCGCCGAAGAAGAACGCCCAGGTGAGAAAGGCCACCGCCGTCACCGGCAGCGCCCAGCCGATCACCCGCCGCGTCGCTTCCAGGATCAGCAGCACGAGCAGCACGCCGCCCGCCACGTCCATCGGACGCGGATCGTCGATATAGGGCATGCGGAACACCAGCCACTGGTAGTCCGCAAACAGGCGGCCCACCGCCCAGAGCGACAGCGCCACCACCGCCCAATCCTCCGGCCCCGGATTGGACGCGCCGCGCCCCGTGCGCAGGGGATAGATCAGGAAGACCAGGGTGATCGCGAAGAGAAGGTGCGTGCCACGGAAGATCATCGCCTCCGGCGGCGCGAAGGCGATCACCCCCATGTGGTAGAGCGCCATCGCCGCAGCGATGGCGCCCGCCAGCCCGTTGACGGCGCGCTGGTAGGTCACGGGCGCGCGGCCTTACTTCGCCGCCAGGGCGTTGGCCTCGCGATAATAGCGCTTGGCGCCCTCGTGCATGGGCACGCTGATGTCCTGCGCGCCGAACTTCACGTCGGCCTGCTTCATGGAGCCGACCACGTTGCGCAGCGTGCCGACGTTCTCCCACATCGCCTTGGTCATGCGGTAGACCTGGTCGGCATCGCGGTCGCACTGGGTGATGATGTGCGTCGTGTAGGTGATGGTGGAGGGCGTGCCCTGCTGCTGCGGATAGGTGCCGGCGGGCAGCGGGTTAAGGCGATAGGCCTCGTTGATCTTCTGCATGCCCGCCGAATAGGCGGACAGGTCGAGCAGCCGCATCTCGCGCGCCGAGGCGAGGTCCATCACCGCGCTGGCGGGGATGGTGGTGCCGAGGGTGAAAGCCTGGGCATGCCCGTCCTTCATCAGCCCGACAGCGTCGGTGTAGCCGGTCTGGAAGTTCGGCTTGATGTCGTCATAGGACAGGCCCGCCACCTTCAGGAGCTGCTGGGTGATGACCTCGGCGGTGTTGCCGCGCGGCTGGATCGCGACGGAGCGGCCTTTCAGATCCTCCACCCGCGAGATGCCGGAATCCCCCAGCACCACGAGCTGGAACCACTGCGGGTAGAGCGAGCCGATGTTGCAGACGTTGCTCACCTTGCCGGGAAAGGGCGCGCGGCCCTGCAGGCCGTCCACCGTGCTGATCGAGTTGGCGAAGGCGATGCCCGCCTTGCCCTCGCCCACGCCGCGCACGTTGATCACGCCGGCGCCGGGCACGACCTGCAGCGAGAGGTCCGGCACGTTGTGCTCCCAGATGTTCTTGAGCGCGCCGCCGAGCGGGATCCAGGAGCCGCCCTGCGGCCCGGTCATGAAGCGGAGTTGCTCGGCGCCGGCCGGCGTGGCGAGGCTGGCGGCGAAGCCGCTGGCAAGGGCCATACCCAGGATCGCGGTCTTGCGCATCGTTCTCTCCCTGCATTGCTGGCCCGGTTTATGGCGTCTCGAGCGCGGGAACCCCGCCGCGACCGTGCCGAGCCTTGGGAGAGAGATGGCGCGCCCGGAGGCGCCGGCCTACCGCGTAGCATTACGTAGGCGGCGGCGCGCCCCGCCTCGCGCTAGGATGCGTTCCCGCGCGGCAAGGTGCCGGGCGGAGCGGAAGGGAGAGGCGCGTGCCGGCAGAAGGGAGCGCCGCGGCGGCGGGGCTTGGCCAGCGGCCGGCGGGGTGGCGGCTGTCCTGGCACCTGGCCGCGCTCTGCTTGGCCGTGCTGGCGCCAATGCTGGCGATCGGCGGCGTGCTGGTGCTGTACTTGGCCAGCGCAGAGCGCGCGCGGCACGAGATGGACGCGCGGCAGGCGGCCTGGCGACTGACGGCGGTGCTGGACCGCGAGCTGAGCTCGTTGCAGACGCTGCTGCGTGTGCTCGCCACCTCCGATCACCTGCAGGCCGGCGACGTCGGCGCCTTCATCGCTCGCGCGGCGCAGGTGCCGCGCCCGCCGGGCGCCGAGATCGCGCTGCACGATGCACGAGGCCGCCCGGTGGCCGACACCGGCGCCGGACGCGCCGCCATCCCCGGCGGCCCGCCGGACGCGCCGGTCTCGGGCCTCATGCTGGCCGGGCCCGGTGGGCAGGCCAGCTTCGTGATCACCGCTCCCGCGAACCTCGGCGGGGCGGCTGCCCGGCTGAGCCTGATCGTGCCGCTCGCCCATTTGGAGGGGCCGGTGCAGGCGGCGACCGTGCCGCGCAGCATGACCGCCAGCGTGACCGACGCCGGGGGCCACATCCTGGCGCGCAGCCACCAGGCGGCGCGCCTCGTGGGCGGTCAGGTGGCGCCGGAGCTCCGCATCCCACCCGGCGCGGCGCAGGGCTGGCGGGAGAGCCACGACGCCGATGGCGAGGCGGTGGTGATGGCCTTCAGCCGCTCCTCCACCGCGGGTTGGACGGCGGCAGTGTTCATGCCGGCCAGCGCCTTCGCTGCGCCGCTGCGGCGCCTGTTCTGGAGCGCGCTCGCCCTCGCGCTGGCGCTGGCGGTGCTGGTTGCGGGACTCGCCTCGCTCTTCGCGCGGCGCATCAGCCGTCCGATCGCGGGCCTCGCCGCCTTCGCCGGCGGCGCCGCCCTGCCGGAGCACTGGCCCGCCGGGCCGGTGCGCGAGGTGGACGCAGTGGGCAGGGCGCTGCTGGAGGCCCGCACCGAGGCACGCGAGCGGCTGCGCCGCTCGGAGGACCTGCTGCGGACGCTGGACCGGGCGCAGGTGCTGGTGCGCGAACCGGGCGGGCGGATCACCATCTGGACCTCCGGCTGCGAGCACCTCTACGGCTGGCGGCGCGAGGAGGCGCTGGGCCACATGGCGCACGATCTGCTGGAAACCCATTTCGCGCTGCCGCCGGAGCAGATCATGGACCGACTGCTGCGGACCGGAGAATGGCAGGGCGAGCTGCGCCAGCGCCGGCGCGACGGCAGCGAGATCACCGTCATCAGCCACTGGGCGCTGCGCAGCGGGACCGCGAGCGGACCGCAGGCGGTGGTCGAGACGAGCCACGACATCTCCGCCCTACGCGAGGCGGAGGCGGCGCTGCGGCTGAACCGCGACCTGCTTGCCTCCGTGCTCGACGCCAGCATCGAGCCGATCAGCGCCTGCGACCTGAAAGGCCGTTTCGTCATCCTGAACGAGCCTGCGGCGCGGCTGCTTGGCAGCAGCGCCGCGGCAGCGGTGGGGCGGACAGTGGAGGCGCTGCTGCCCGGCTCCCCCCTGGCGGCGACGCGGGCGGTGGATGCGGACGTGGCCGCCAGCGGCCGCGGGCAGGTGATCGAGACCGAGCTGCCCGACGGCGATGGCGGCGCGCGGGTGCTGTTGTCGAGCAAGACGCCCTGGCGCGACGGCGCCGGGCGCATCTGCGGCGTCGTCACCGTCTCGCGCGACATCACGGCACGGCGGCAGGCCATGGCCCGCTCGCAGCAATTGCAGGAGGAACTGCTGCACGTCTCGCGGCTCAGCGCCATGGGGGCGCTGGCGGCGGAGCTGGCGCACGAGCTGAACCAGCCGCTGACGGCGGTGGCCAACTTCGCCGACGCCGCGCGCCGCCTGCTGGGCGCCACCGGGAACGATGCCGCGCCCACCCTGCCCGCCGCGCGGGAGGCAATGGCGGAGGCGACCGAGCAGGCCATCCATGCCGGCCGCATCGTCCGCCGCCTGCGCGGCTTCATCGGCCGCGGCGAGACCGACCGCAGGCCCGTCGTGCTCGGCCCGCTGGTGGAGGAGGCGGTGCGGCTGGCCATGACCGGCTCCGGCCGTCAGGGGGTGGCGCTGGAGCTGCGGTTGGAGGCGGCGGCGGCGCTCGTCGTCGCCGCCGACCGGGTGCAGGTGCAGCAGGTGGTGGTGAATCTGGTGCGCAACGCGCTGGAGGCGATGGGCGGGAGCCCGCGCCGCCGGCTCAGCGTCACCGCCGCGCGGGAAGGGGCGGAGGCGGTGCTGCGTGTCGCCGACACCGGGCCCGGCATCGCCGCCGAGGTGGCGCCGCGCCTGTTCGAACCTTTCGTCAGCACCAAGCCGGAGGGCATGGGGATCGGCCTGTCGATCTGCCGCTCGATCCTGGGCACGCATGGCGGCCGGCTCTCCGTCACAGAAACCCCCGGCGGCGGCGCCACCTTCACCGTGGCGCTGCCACTCGCGCCGGAAGGCGCCAGAGCAGGAGAGACGTCCGATGGATGAGGAACGCATCGCCTATGTCGTCGATGACGAGGCGGTTGTGCGCCGCTCGGTGGTGATGCTGCTCGACGCCGCCGGCTTCAAGGCCACCGCCTTCGAGTCCGGCGAGAGTTTCCTGGCCGCCGCCGCCGCCGGCCTGCCCTTCGGCTGCCTGCTGCTCGACCTGCGGATGCCCGGCATGGACGGGCTCGCGGTGCAGCGCGAGCCGGCGGCGCGCGGCATCGACATGCCGGTGGTGGTGATCACCGCACATGGCGACGTGCCGGTGGCCGTGCAGGCAATGAAGCTCGGCGCTGTGGATTTTATCGAGAAGCCCTATGACGGCGAGGCGCTGCTGCGCGCCGCCGGCGCGGCCCTCGCCGGCGGCGCCGAGCGCCAGGCCCAGCAGCGGGAAGCGGCGGAGGCGGCGGAGCGGCTGGCGCTGTTGACGCCGCGCGAGAGCGAGGTAGTGCGAGGCTTGGTGGCGGGGCGGCAGAACAAGGAGATCGCCCGCGACCTGCAGCTCAGCCCGCGCACGGTCGAGGTGCACCGCGCCAACGCCATGGAGAAGCTCGGCGCGCGCAGCGTGTCGGAGGCCGTGCGCTTGGCGCTGGTGGCGGGTATCGCGGCACCAGCGCAGGAGGGCTGAGCGCGGAGCGTGCCAGGCAGGGTCTCCGTTTGCGGGGATACCGTCCGCTTGCGGGGTGTCTCGATCAACTGGAGACCTCGAAGTACCCGCCGCTGCATGACCATTGGGAGCTTGATGGTCGCGCCCGGTCATGACGCGAGCCTGCTGATGGAGCTGGATGATGGGCTTGGCGCCGCTGGCGCCGCTCTTTGTGGAGCTGCCGGGCTATCCGGGCGCAGTTCGGGTGCTGAGCCAGGCAAGGCGGGCAAAGTTGTACGCCAGGTTGGCCATGCCGATCTTCACCTGCGCCCGGGCCAGGCCGATGGTGCGGACGAACAGCGCCATGCGGTGCTTCTGTGCGGCGAAGACATGCTCGATGCCAGAGCGGATCCGGGCGCGTGATGCATTGGCTTTCGCCTGCAGTTCGGAGAGTGGGCGCCGAGGCGGCCGGCGGAACAGGATGCGCTCGCTCAGGCCGCGCCGTTCCAGCACTTTCAGATTGCGCTTCGTGCGGTAGGCGGTGTCGGCCCAGACACGGCTGGCGGTGTTCTCGGGATCGAGCAGGCCAGCAAAGCTGCGGCTATCATGCTGGGCCGCATCTGTCACCGTCCAGCGGCGGATCAGCCCGTGCCGCCGGTCGATGCCGATATGGCTCTTGTAGCCGAAGATCGGCACCGCGATCTGGATGGCTTGGCGCTATGTGCCTTCTGGTTTGGGCTTGGTCCTGCCGCGCTTGAGCGTCCAGCGGGCATCCCGGTCCTTTTGCGCCCGCTTGGCCTTCGACCAATGCGCCGGCGTGCCGCCCTCCCGGATCGTGGCCTTCTCCTCCAGGGTGAGCTTCTGGCGCGGCGCGGCGATGATCGTGGCGTCGATGATCTGCCCGCCCATGGCGAGGAGGCCCTTGGCGGTCAGAACCTCGTCGAAGCGGCGGAACAGCCCTTCGATGGCACCCGCCTGCTTGAGCTGCTCGCGGTAGAGCCAGATCGTCTTGGCATCCGGCACCGCCTGGTGCAGGCCGAGACCCGCGAAGCGCATGAACGACAACCGGTCCCGCAGTTGGAACTCTGCCTGCTCATCCGAGAGGCTGTAGAGCGCCTGCAGCACCAGGACGCGGAACATCAGCACCGCATCGTAGGGCGGGCGCCCACCACGGCTGCGGTCCGACCGCCTCAGCGCCGCCTCCAGTACGGGGCGGAAGATCTCGAAGTCGACCACGGCTGAGAGGCGCTCCAGCGGGTCGCCCGCCGCCGAGAGGGCGGCATACCGCTCGTCGACATTGAAGAAGCCAGGCTTACCCGCCATCACCATTGCCTCCGCTGACCGAAGTCAGGGAATCAGATCAGCGCAGCGAGCGCGAGGTATTTCGAAGTGTCCACCTGATAGAGCTTCATGGTGGCAGGTAGCAGGCGCTGAGCGGCGAAGTCCTGAAGCTCCTGCCGAAAGCCATACCCGCAGCGGCAATGCACCTCTAGCCCGTAGCCGAAGCGATACGAGGGGATCAACGGGCTTCAGTCTGCCGTAGTTGGCCACCAGGCAGCCAATCATTGCAAAGGTGAAAATAATTTGTGAACATTGCTAACTATCGCACTATCTCACTAGCTAACTGGCGCGATAGGTGGCTTGCCGTAGCGCTCAAACAGCAGGTTTAGGCCCTCGGCTATCAGGTCGGCCTGATCCTTGTCCGTATCCAGCGCAATCTGGGCGAGCTGCTTCCGCACGGCGGGGTCTACCCAGACGCCAATGGATACCTTGCCAATCCGCGAGCGCTGAACGGTGCGGCCAGTCAGGGCGGCGGACGGTGCGGCCTCTGCCGGAGCTTGCGGAGGAACCGAAGTGGGCTTTGGGTGACGCTGCACCCCTTCCCTTTCCTCATGGCTCCGCATCGCCGCCATGAAATCCACAGGCTTCTTGCTCATGCCGCCTCAACCTTCTTAGGCACTTTCACCTTAGTTAACTTCTTAACTAGTGCACTAGTAGACATTCCTACTTGTGCACTTACCCACTGCATAAGAGAATCAATCTCTTGCGCGGCTTTGCCCGCCGGCTCGTATTCCTGCGCCGTCTGTCCGGCGAGCAGGCAGCGGTTGAAGGCGACCCGCTGGCCTAGCCGGAGCGGGCAAACAGCCATCCCGAATTGCGCAGTGATGGCTTTGGCTGCCTCGTCGGCCACCGTACCCTGCGCCGCCACCTCGTTCAGCACGGCATAGGTTGGTTTCTTCAGGTAGTTCAGCAGGTCGGCGGTTTTCCGCATCGCCCGCAAATCCATGATCGAGGGCTGGCACGGCACCAAGATTAGATCGGCGGCCCGTGCCGCATCCAGTGCCGTTCCCTCGCTATGCGGAGCGGTATCCAGCACCACTAGCTCCGCCCCATGCTCCTTGGCAGCCTCCAGTGTCTTTCCCAGCCGAGACGGAGGAACCGCCATCACATAGGGTCGCTCGGCTTGGCGGGCGTCCTTCCATTCGGCGGCGGAGGTCTGGGGGTCGAGATCGACCAGCAGCGTCTGACTGCCTGCCGTCTCAAAGGCGGTGGCCAGATGGATGGCCAGCGTAGTTTTGCCTACGCCACCCTTCTGGCTGATAAGTGCAATGGTGCGCATGTGTGCTCTTCTCCTAGTGGGCTAGTGCACTGGCTCTCTGAACGATCAGCCAACCAGAGGCACCCCTGGATTGCTCTCTATCGCACTATCTCACTCGACCGCTAGTGCCCCTGTATGAAAGTGGAACAGTTCGATAGCGCACTAGTGCACTAGTGCGCTAATGGCTTGCCTGTAGGCAAAAGATACTGATCTATCAAAGCCTTACCGGAGCGACGTCATGGACGTGATCGGCTACCTGCGGAACCTGAACCAGTGGCCGACAGGGCCACACCCCTATCTAGCCGGTGACGGCTCCCCATTGCCTGCTGCGAGACCGGAGCGAGCGGCTGCGCTTCGCCAGCATGGAACACCTGCTGGAGCATTGGGCCTATATGTTCTTTCAGGGCATCGAGATGCTGACGCTCTGTGAGGCGGATCGGGACGCGGCCATGGTCGCACGGGGACGGGTCGAGGTAGCGGAGGATGAAAAAACGCTGCGGCTGATCGCTGTCACGAGCGGGGTGAGCGAAGCGGCAGCGGATACGCTGGTGAGGCGGCCAGTAGAGGCGGGGAGGGCGATTGGGCACTTTGAACTACCTGCTGGGGCGTAGCTTTCGTGAACAGGACCGTTGCCTCAGGCCGTGACGCGCACCCCGCTGATGAGGCTGGATAATTGGCTTGGGGCGTTTGGCGCGCTTCTACGCGGCGGCCACGGGCTTATGCGGACGCAGTTCGGGCGCGGAGCTAGGCCAAGCAGCGGAAGTTGTAGGCCAGATTGCCACGCCGACGGTACGCACGAACAGCGCCATGCGGTGCTCCTGCGCGGCGAAAACATGCTCGATGTCGGAGCGGATCCGGGCGTGTGAGGCAATGGCCTTCGCCTGCTGCTTGTAAAGCCCGCGCCCCGGTGCTTTGCGGAGCTGGATGCGCTCGCTCAAGCCGCACCGCTCTAAGGCTTCGAGATTGCGCCGGGCGGGTCCTTCGAGGTGTCCAGTTGTCCACAGCTTTGCCGTGAAAGCTACAGGAAGGATAGAGGTTCTAGATAATAGGTTTGTGTCACCGATTACACGCGGGCTTTGTCACCGATTACACGTGCAAACCGTCACCGATTACCTGTGGACGACGGGGGTGATTCACCCGTCTTGCCCTGGTCGTGTCCCACCGCGTGGTGTAGGAGGCGGCCGTCTGGATGAGGGCGGCCATCATGGTGTTCCTCGGTAAGGTTGGGTTGTCGAGACCTGGAACCTGAACCTTGGAGACCATGATGACCGACGAGAGGATTGCCCTTCGCGAGCTGCTGGAGAAGGGTTCTGACGCCACTTTCCTGCGGGAGATGATCGGCTTTGCCGCCCAGCGGCTGATGGAGCTGGAGGTGGGCGAGGCAACCGGCGCTGCGCATGGTGCGCGCTCCCCGGACCGGCTGGTACAGCGCAATGGCTATCGGGAGCGGGACTGGCAAACGCGGGCCGGGACGGTGGAGCTGCGAATTCCGAAACTCAGGAAGGGCAGCTACTTCCCGGCCTTCCTGGAGCCCAGGAGGCTGGCGGAGAAGGCGCTCACGGCGGTGATCCAGGAGGCTTATGTCGGCGGCATCTCCACCCGCTCGGTGGACGACCTCGTCCGGGCCATGGGGATGGAGGGCATCTCCAAGAGCCAAGTCTCCCGGCTCTGCACCGAGATCGACGGCCGGGTGCAGGACTTCCTTGGCCGGCCGATCGAGGGCGACTGGCCCTATCTCTGGCTGGATGCCACCTACGTGAAGGTGCGGGAGGCCGGTCGCATCGTCTCGGTGGCCGTCACCATTGCGGTCGGCGTCAACAGCGACGGGCGCCGCGAGGTGCTGGGCATGGCGGTCGGCGCCTCCGAGGCGGAGACCTTCTGGACCGACTTCCTGCGCGGCTTGGCCCGGCGCGGCCTGCGCGGCGTCAGGCTGGTCGTCTCTGACGCCCATATGGGCCTCAAGGCCGCGGTGGCCAGGGTGCTCAGGTCCACCTGGCAGCACTGCCGCGTGCATTTCGGCCGCAACGCCGCCGCTCATGCGGGCAAGACCCAGCGCCGCATCGTCTCGGCCTGGATCGGCACCGCCTATGCCGAGGCCGATGCCGCCGCGGCCCACGCCCAGTGGCGCACCGTCGCCGACCAACTCCGCCCCAAGGTGCCGAAGCTCGCGGCCCTCATGGACGCCGCCGAGGATGACGTGCTGGCCTTCATGGACTTTCCCCGGGAACACAGGGCCAAGCTGCACAGCACCAATCCGATCGAGCGCCTCAACGGCGAGATCAAGCGTCGCACCGACGTCGTCGGCATCTTTCCCAACGAGGCTGCCATCACCAGGCTCGTCGGGGCACTGCTCCTCGAGCAGTCCGACGAATGGGCCACCCAGCGCTCCCGCTACATGACCCTGGAGACAATCGGCGCCGTGAGCGATACTGCCTCCGTCAGCCTGCCTGCCGCGGCCGCCTGACACTGCGGCTCAGTCCGCTGAGGAACACCGCTCCTACACCACGCGGTGGGACACGACCCTTGCCCTCCGTCACCGATTGCACGTGATCGGCTTGTGGTCAGCCAAGGCTGTACTTGTGGCGGCACCGATTGCACATGGATAGGAATAGCTATCCTGGATCGCTCTGGAGGCCCGTCACCGATTGCACACAGCCCGATGCCTCTCAGATGAGGTCCGGGCCGGGAGCGTCACCGATTGCACGTGGCACCGATACCAGCAGCTTCCTGACAGGCGGCTGCGAGTGGGTCAGGGTTATGCCCCCGCCGTCCGTTTCCAGCCGTGCCTCCGGGTAAACCGCCTTCACCTCGGCCAACTGGCGCAGGAAGAAGGCCCTAAACTGCCTGATCTGGGCATATCCCAGCCCGAACTGCTCATGCAGGGCCGCCCACGGCACGAACTGCGGCTTGCTTTCGGGGATGCGGTGGAGCCGCTGGGCCAGCCAGCAATACACATCCAGCGCCAAGGCGGAATCCCTGAGCGCTGATATCGCCCGCTCATCCAGCGGCACGGCATGGCGGGTCAGGCTCTCGTAATAGTCGAGGCTGAGCTTCAGAGTGGACGGCCATAGCACTCGCTGGCTCTGGTCCTTGTCGAACCAGAGATTGAAAGCTCCTACCACCTTCGTATCGACTTGCAGGGCATGATCGCCGTTCACGATGCCCATGCGGAAGGTGGCGGCTGCCAAGGCGGAGAGCTGGGCCTTCAGCATGCGGACCTGCCGCCCGTCCTGCGTCTTTCCCATCAGCCGCCGGAAAAAGGCGGTCATGCTGTCCTCTACCGGGATGATGGGCGACTGACGCCGCACTGCTTCCCCGTTCAGGTGCATCAGCAGCAGCCGCGCTTTCGGGCCGTAGGGCAGCGGGAGCTGGCTATAGCGGCTCGTCTTGGGGTCCAGAACCTCCCCAGCCTGTACCAGAAGCGTGGCGCGTCCCTGGCGCTTCTCCCAGCGCAGCACACCCTCCGGTGGCTTCGCGGCAGGCAGAGAGGTCTGGCACAGGATGGAGTGCTGATAGGCAATATCGTCCGGTTCGCCGTCCCGAATGTCAGCGGCGGCCTCCATCAACCGCTTCTGGAGCAGGCTAAGGCCGTCCGTCATTCTACCCACCCCTCTTTTGCCCCGATTTCCGCCAAGGCGTTCTGGGGTGCGCCGTGGCCGAATCGTTATAGCGCAGCTACTTGATAGCGTAGAGTGAGGCATAGGCATTTGGCGAAGCAACCGCCCGAACGCGGACGCACGGAAACAAAGAGGGAGGGGTTAACTCCCTGTTGGAAAAGTTTCCCAGGTCGGTGGCTATCACCCCTCAAGGGAGGCGGCCCTTCACGGAGCGCGAGGCTCCATTCTGTGCCGTCCTCGCAGCTCGGATCAGCCGATCTGAAGCAGGCCGACTTCCGGACCCTTAGAGCCTTGCACCACTTGCATCCGGACGACCTGGCCTTCCTGGAGCATGGAGGCGCCCGCTCGCTCCAGGGCCGTCGCATGAACGAAGACGTCCTTGCCCCCATCCTGCGGGCTGATGAAGCCAAACCCCTTGTCGGGATTGTACCACTTCACAGTGCCCATCATTTCAACCGCGGAACTCAGATCAACGGTCCGCCGCGCTTCCCGTGGCCGTGCCGGCCGAGTGTGGGAAGCGTCACGCTGCGGCGCCACTGGGCTGGCCGTGCTCTCGTCCAGGGACAGGACTTGGTCGACTTGCAGCCCTTTCTGTCCCTGCCCCACCCGCACCTGCATCGACGCACCGGGGCTGACAGCCTGGACGCCGGAAGCCTGCAGAGTGTTGGCATGGAGAAAGGCGTCGCCCGATCCATCGGCCAGTTCAACGAAGCCGAAACCCTTCTCGACATTGTACCACTTCACCGTGGCCCTCAGCTCGGGCGTGGCAAAGGCGCCGCCAAAGCTTGGTAGGGAAGGAAAGCTCGGACGACCGGAGTAATCGTCATCATCGAAGCCACGGCGGCGGGAAGGTCGCTGGCGGTCGTTCCGAGGAGGTGACATGGAAGGCACTTTCGGCTGTGAACTCAGGGAGGCGGATATCGTCTCATCGTAGCCTATCTGCCTAACCATATCGATGCCGATAGACTTGCGTCGAAGGGCTGGAGAGGTAGTGGGTCGGCCAACCGCAGCATCCTGACTGATGCGGGCCTGGATGTCGGTCGGTGGACCTGCGGCAGCCTGGCACGTCAAGAACGTTCGGAGACGCAGCAATGCGGCAATTAACTACCTCACAGCTTTATGCACGATAAATAAGATTTATCGTGTCTGACTTTTCGCTAAGCGCCTGGACTTCCCCAGGAGAAGTGGAGAGCGCTCAGGTAAGTTCATGATCACCTGGAGGCCACCGGCCTCGATCAGGCGGGAGGTGGCGCTGCGTAGCAAACCGCCGCGTTCCTGGTGGTCCCAGCATCTACCATTCTCTGCTTGTCCCGGGTGCCGGCCTGCGCCAGCCGGAAGAGGCTAGCGATGACCTAGCGAACCAGGACGCCCTTTTCCGGCGGCTTTAGCAACCAAATCGGCCTCCTCGAACGGTCACCGCAGGACCAGACGGTACAAGCTGTGTCAGCCATACCCGCATCTTCTACTCCTGCAGCTTATGCCACCTTGAAACATATGGCATCACAGGCCATAGTGACACATGGATGCCATTCGCCTGCACGCCGAGAAGCTAGTGTTCGCGGACGGCGCGATCCGGGAGGAAGTCATCTGGCGCGTACCGTCGCCGGTGCCTCCCAGCGAGCATGGCTACAAGTATCGACTGGTCTACGTGGTGAACGGAACCAGGGTCATCGGGTACGACAACGAGCGCGGCAAAGGCGATCATCGGCACCACCACGGAGCGGAGCATCCTTATCAGTTCCGTGGCTTGGCTGCCCTTCTGGACGACTTCCGCGCCGAGGTTGAGCAGGAAAGGAGCCAGGCATGAGCAAGGTGACCATTCATTTCGCGGTCGATCGCCAGAGGGCTGATCATGACAGCCTCGCGCGCCTGCTGGAGGCGGACGCCCGCTACAACCGCGGGGAAGAGGTCGAGGCCGAGGACCACGTCACGTTCGAGTCGTTCGAGATGCTGCTCAGCGCACTGTCTCCCAAGCGTCTGGAATTGCTCCGTCACCTGCACCAGCATCCAGCGCGCAGCACCAAGGCCCTGGCCGAAGCGATCGACCGCGACTATCGCCGTGTGCATGACGATGTTGCGGCTCTGGCGCAGATTGGGCTGATCGAGCGGGATGGCACAGCGCTGCGGGCACCGCATGATGAGATCGCCTTCGCGCTCTCCCTCAGTGCACCGGCTAAGGCTGCATGATGACAGCAAAGGCGCCAAAGCTGGCGCCTACCAGCTCACATTGTTTCCACCAGCATCGACACCACTCACCTCAGGTGAGCCGCGTCGATGCTGGCTGTTGCCAGTAGATCCTAGGTTCGTAGCGAAAGGCTTGAGGGCTTCCAGATGAGCGTGATGGATGGTTCCAGTGAAGCCACTCCCGAGGCAAGCGAAGCCACCTCAGATCTGCCCCTGGCTGCCCCACAGCCGCCACCTGTCCTCATCAGGGCTTCGCTACAGCCATCCATTAACCTAGCGTGTTGATTGCCACTGAGACCTGACCCGGGGTTGCCACGAGGATCTGACCCGGGTTGTGGATGCGGGGTTTTCAGATCTCGTCAGGTCGGCTGTGGTTTCCTTTCGCGATGGGCCTGGGTGGCGGAGCTGTTCCTGAAGCGGAAGCTGTCGTTGCCGGTCTCCAGGATGTGGCAGTGGTGGGTGAGCCGGTCGAGGAGCGCGGTGGTCATCTTGGCATCTCCGAAGATCGCCGCCCATTCACTGAAACTGAGGTTGGTGGTGATGATGACGCTGGTCTGCTCGTAGAGCTTGCTGAGCAGGTGAAACAGCAGGGCACCGCCTGAGGCGCTGAACGGCAGGTAGCCCAGTTCGTCGAGGATCAGCAGGTCGGCATGGAGCAGGCGGGCCGCGATCTGCCCGGCCTTCCCGGCGGCTTTCTCCTGCTCGAGCATGTTGACCAGCTCCACCGTGGAGAAGAACCGCACGCGCTTGCGGTGATGCTCGACCGCCTGAACGCCGAGCGCGGTGGCCACATGGGTTTTGCCGGTACCTGGTCCACCGACCAGTACGACGTTGTCGGCGCTATCCATGAAGGCACCGGCGTGAAGCTGGCGCACCAGGGCTTCATTGAGCTGGCTACCAGAGAAGTCGAAGCCTGTCAGATCCTTGTAGGTGGGGAAGCGTGCGGCCTTGAGCTGGTAGGCGATGGAGCGGACCTCGCGCTCGGCGATCTCGGCCTTGAGCAGCTGCGACAAGATGGGGATCGCGCTTTGGAAGGCAGGCGCGCCCTGTTCGGTGAGTTCGGCTGCGGCCTGTGCCATGCCGTGCATCTTGAGGCTGCGCAGCATGATGGTGATGGCGGCGGCCGCCGGGTCATGACGCATGGCGACCTCCCTGCCTCGGGCGCAGGCTGTCGTAGCGGGCGACGTTGGCCTTGGGCTCCTGCGCCAGCACGAGGGCCTGGGGCGCCTCGATCGGCGGCACCTGGGGGGCTGTGCCATCGGTCAGCCGGTGCAGCAGGTTCAGGATGTGTGTCTTGCTGGCGACCCCGGCCTGCAGCGCCATCTCCACGGCGACCAGCACAGCCTGCTCGTCATGCTGCAGCACCAGGGAAAGGATCTCCACCATCTCCCGGTCGCCGCCGGACCTGCCGTGCAGTTGACGCTGCAGCTGCCGGAACGCCTCCGGCAGTTCGGCGAAGGGCGCGCCGTTGCGCAGGGCACCGGGCTTGCGCTGGACCACGGCCAGGTAGTGGCGCCAGTCGTAGACGGTCCGGCCCTGCCCGT
>NZ_PDOA01000028.1 GCF_003116135.1 Teichococcus aestuarii
CCGCTATTGCCGCCACCACCCGCTCGCGCAGATCCACTGACAGCGCTTTCGACATGCCCGTCGCCCCTCCAATACCAGGGCAACTGAATCACCTTCCGCCCGGCGCCGGGATCACAAGCGATTCAGTCAGGCCGAAAACCGCTCTAGGCGACGTGGACAAAGGTGCTTCACACCCTGAACCTGAGGTGATTCAAGGCTGCCTCCTGAAGGGAGGCGCCGGTGCTGCGAGGTTTGCTGACGGACGAGGAATGGGCCTTCTTCGAGCCATTCGTGGTCGAGACCGGCCCCTTCCGCGGCCGGACACTTCGAAGAACCTCGCGGCTGAGGCGTCGACCTGATTCACTGACCCTGGTCAGCGGAGGCGGCGGGAATGGCGTATCAGCCTGGCTTCTTCGATGTGGATGAGCGCTATGCGGCCTTGTCGGCGGCCGGCGATCCACTGGAGCGGCTCTCAGCCGTGGTCGACTTCGAGATCTTCCGCCCCGTACTGGAGGCGGCGCTGAGGCGGTCGGACCGCAGCCGTGGTGGGCGCCCGTCCTATGACGCGGTGCTGATGTTCCGCATCCTGGTGCTGCAGGCGCTCTATAGCCTCTCGGACAAGCAGGCAGAGTTCCAATTGCGGGACCGGCTGTCTTTCATGCGCTTCGTGGGCATGGGCCTGCACCAGGCGGTGCCGGACGCCAAGACGATCTGGCTCTATCGCGAGCAGCTCAAACAGGCGGGCGCCATTGAGGGCCTGTTCCGCCGCTTCGACGAGGTGCTGGCCGCCAAGGGCCTCCTCGCCATGGGCGGGCAGATCATCGACGCCACGATCATCGCCGCGCCGCGCCAGAAGCTCACCCTGGGGGAGAAGGCCACAATCCGGCAGGGCGGCACGCCTACGGATTAGTCTCGCGCCAAGCGGGCACAGAAGGATCGAGATGCTCGCTGGACGCTCAAGCGTGGGAAGGCCAAGCCCAAACCCGAAGGCAATCAGCGCCAAGCCATCCAGATCGCGGTGCCGATTTTCGGCTACAAGAGCCACATCGGCATCGACTGGCGGCACGGGCTGATCCGCCGCTGGACGGTGACCGATGCCGCCCAGCACGACAGCCGCAGCTTTGCTGGCTTGCTCGATCCCGGGAACACTGCCAGCCGTGTCTGGGCCGACACCGCCTACCGCACGAAACGCAACTTGGAAATCCTGGAGCGCCGCGGTCTGAGCGAGTACATCCTGTTCCGCCGGCCACCTCGGCGCTAACTCTCTGAGCTGCAGGCGAAAGCCAATGCGTCACGCGCCCGGATCCGCTCTGGCATCGAGCATGTCTTCGCCGCACAGAAGCACCGCATGGCGCTGTTCGTCCGCACCATCGGCCTGGCCCGGGCGCAGGTGAAGATCGGCATGGCCAACCTGGCGTACAACTTCACCCGCCTCGCCTGGCTCAGCACCCGAACTGCGCCCGGATAGCCCGGCAGCTCCACAAAGAGCGGCGCCAGCGGCGCCAAGCCCCTCATCCAGCTCCATCAGCAGGCTCGCGTCACGACCGGGCGCGACCATCAAGCTCCCAATGGTCATGCAGCGGCGGGTACTTCGAGGTCTCCGGCTGTTCAGCCACCTCGTCACGCTGATCCAATGTCCACATTGCTGACGGGGGTTTCCATCACCTCATCATAAAATGCCCAGATAGGGTTATCCGTCCTGCAGTACTGGACCAATTCCGACTACTTCGGCTGGTCGCCTATCATGTACAGCGAGGATAAGCGAAAACCCTTCGGCCTCGCTACACCATCCACAGCAGGCACCTCATGCCCGCTGACTATGATTTGGAGATGCACCTTATGCTCTCGTGCCAAGTCAGGCGGAAAGGCGAACCAACAATAGAAATATCCCTGCCTTTTCGCCTTCATGGCTGATGCAAGCTGGATGTCAACATCAAGCCCATTCATCTTGATTGTCAAAGGACAATCAGGCGCACTGATGCAGGCTGGTAGATCCAGCGCTCCCTCCAGCTTCATCCCCTTGAAAGTTGACCATCTCGTGTGGCTAGGTAGTGTCAGCCCCGCCTCCTGATAAACCCAGACGCCGCGGGAGTCGATCATCAGCCAGCCCTCGCCGAGCGCGCCCAGGCCAATGTGGCCGGCGCCAAAGGACAATTTCGGTGCGTCGGGCTTGTCGAGGAAAGAAAAGCTTTTCCACTTCAACTCCAGAAGCTCTGCAGCCATCGCCTCGGCTTTTTTCTTCCATTCCTGGCCTTGTGGTGACAGAGGCCCATCAATGCGGAAGTTGGGCAGCGCCGCTTCCAAAGCCCGGGCAAAATCCAGGGGGGCATCCTGCTGGCGGTGTCTAGCAGCCTGCTTGTACAGCGCCTCGAGATCGTCCAGATACCGCGAAAGATCTAGGTGTGGTCGTAGTAGTGCCCGCGTTCGAGCAAAATCTTCTGGATCGTACAAGCTGATCTCTGCTTTGATCAACGCCGCCTCAGAGGGCAGGCGGCGAATGGACGATCCGAAGTTGCGCCGAAACCAGGATTCAGCGACGTCAGCTGTAACCAAACCTGCAACTCCATTCTCATCAGCGCAGAGTACAGGGCGATTGGCACATAGCGCCTCCATTGCCGCTTTGCCGGTGGCAACCACAAGGTCTGTCTGCACAAAGGCTTCGTGCAGTGACGATGAGAGTTTGCCTACTCCACCGCCGACGAGTTCCACGGCAAGCCCCATCTCCTGACATGCTTTCTTCACAGCCGCGGCCTGGTGTGCGCCGTATTTTGCTATAATCAAAACGCGACGAATACCCGCCGGCGGTGGTGCTTCCTGGAAGGGTAAGCCGCTTGCATTCTGGAGGGTAACTACGCGTACTGGATCGATGCCAAGTGCCTCCCATAGCCGGTTCCGGACAGGGTTACTGTGAGCCACATAGAGACCGATGCTAGACAAAACCGGTGGTTCATCATGCCATGATGTTGCATCGTGGCAGAACCATAACGCTGGAACGTCTGGAAAGAGAGCTCGTGCGACAAGGAACGGAGCGGTGTGGTGGCCATGCAGGATATCCGGATTAAAGCGACTAAGCTTCTCGATCCGCTCCGTTACCAACACGCCTGCCTTCCGCAGATGAGCCGCAAGGTCACTCAGTGGCGATGTGACGTAGACTGCAACGTCGTGACCTCGCTCAGAGAGCCCTTGAGCAACTTCCGACGTGACGATCTCAGTGCCGGAGCGCTGATCGAGCCGAATGTTCGTGATGATAATACGCATGCGATCACCTCATGAGAGGCATCCTATCGGCTGAAACGCGTTCTTTGACCATCCACTTTCAGATGGTGAAACCTTCCGTGTGTTCAGTCAGCAAAGATAGTCCGCGCCCGATCGAGAAGCGCCACACGCTCTGTCAGGCCATTCAGCCCGCCGTTGATGCGGCGGGTGAGGGCGGATGACCGTGTAGCCAGAACTGGTCCGCCCGCAGGGAGAGCTTTCCGGCTTCATCAGCAGCCCTTCCGGGCTGCTGTGGCAGCAAATTCCTGGGGCGCCAGGTGCCCCAGGGCACTGTGAGGACGGCACGCATTGTAGTCCCGTCTCCAGGCCTCGATCTTGCTCCTGGCATCCTCCAGCGACAAGAACCATTGCGTGTCCAGGCATTCGTCGCAGAGGCGGCCGTTGAAACTCTCCACCAACTGGCGGCCCCTCCGAGCAGCGCCTGGCAGCCGGGCCCCACAAACCCCAGACCGGCCGCTCCGCGGTTCTGCGGGCTCTGCGGCAGGCCGGCTGCCAGCAGCGGCAGGTAGAGGCGGAGCCACAGGAGAGCCACCAGCCCGAGCGGCACCGCCACATGCTCGGGCCCCGCCTCCTCGGCCAGGCCGGCGGCGCCATCGGCCACCCGGCACAGGCTGCGCAGCAGGCCGAGCTTGTAGGTCGCACTCTTCGCGTCGTTGAGGATCAGGTGGCGCAACAGCGGCAGAGCGCCGCTGCCGTCATCGGGCAGGCGCAGCACCATCTGCGTCCAGCGGATCTCGGACCGGCCCAGCCGTTCAGCCGCCTCGGTGACGGACAGGAGGACCAGCCCCTTCGCCCGGGCCAGCGCCTCGATCTCGGCCACCGACACCGGGTGCATGCCGCGCTCGGGCTCAGCCGGGCCGTGCCGCAGGGTCAGCGCCAGGAGGCCGCCCGCCTTCAGCAGCCCCACCAGCTTGCGGAAGGCGCGCGGCCGGTCTGCCGGGGCGACGTGCTGCCAGACCGCGCTCAGCAGCACCAGATCGGCCGCCAGACCCAGCCGCTGCGTGGCGGCAAGCGCCGGCAGGCGGTCGTCCAGCCAGCGGACCCGCAGCCCGGCCTGGCGCGGCTCGGCCGCCTGGCGCAGGGCGGCCACCGGCTCGATCGCCAGCACCTGGTGGCCCTGTGCGGCAAGCCACGCCGCCTCTCGCCCGGTGCCGGCGCCGACATCGAGGATCAGCCCCGGCTCCTGCGGCAGAAAGGGCTGCAGCCAGCCGAGCAGGGCCTCGGCCGGCACCGCCGCATCGCGCTCGGCCAGCATCGTGGCTTCGGCTGCGTACCAGGCGAGCGCCACCTCCGTCCTGCCCTGCTGCTCCGCGTCAACCATCGTCAACCCTGTCAACCTCGCCCAAACCGCGCCACTGGCGCGCGCGCATGCTCTGCCCGACCATAATGGCCCACCCCTAGGGAGGGACCCGCAAGGGGGGGGCCGGGTCAGCGCTCCCCGTCAATCTGTCCAATGGCTGTTTCACGTTTTTCCGCGTACGCCCGCTCTCCTGCCTGTGAGCACATCGGAGAAGGCGGGGTGGAGGCAAGCGGCTTTTTTGAGGCTGAGAGGATTTCTCCTGCCGCTGCAGCCATCGCCTTGGGCTGTGAACGGGTTCACAGCCCGGTTCACAGCGTAAAATATTGATCTGGAAGAATATGTGAATGTGTGAACCGTGTGAAGGTCATGTCCCTCACGCGCGCCTCTGCACGCGCAAAAGGCGCGTACGCGGGCGCGCCCGCGTACGCGGCCGCGCCACGTGGGCGCGAGGAAACGCGTTCACAGCTTCACAGCTTCACATTTCGAGCGATTTCAGCAGCTTGGGGTGTGAAGGGGGGCGTGAAGCCATTCACACAGGACGATTGTGCTGCTGGACAGGCCGGCACCAACCGGCTGGCTGAACCTACCGGGCCGCGTCCTCCTCGTCCAGCGTCTGCGACACTCCTGCCGGCAGACCGCGTTGAGCGGGATCATCGGACCAGGTCAGGCCAGAGCACGCCGCGGGCCACCGCGGGGAGCGATGGGCAGCAGGGCCGCCTGCGCCGCCGCCCCGCTGCGGAGCGCGCGCAGCGCAGGGTGAAACGGATGATGCGTGTTGCCGGCCAGGTTCAGCGGCTGCTGAGTGATGCCGAGCGTCTCAAGCTCAATCATCACCTTCAGGCGCAGCAAGTGAAAGATACTCTTGCGAGAGATTCTTCGTCAGTTCAGGAAGGTCAGCAGATCCTGATGGATTGCCGTCCAGGGCTGATCGAGATTCAGCGTGCACACCCGCACCCGATGGCCGGCCAAGGTGTAGTCCAGCCGCAGATCCTGCGCCGTGACACGCGGGTAGAGCAGCAAGCCCTCGGCCTTGGCTGCCGCCGGCGTATTGTGGTCGATGTGCTGCAGGTAGGTCAGCATCTGATAAAGGTTCTCGGATTTGAGCGTCTCGGGTCCGTCCCGAAAGCGGCTGAGCGTTTTCTTGTGGTACTTGGCGTCCATGACGATGGTACGCCCCAGGCTGCGCAGCGTCACATCGGTGCGCATCCTGGGCAGAAACACCGCGTGCGCGGGATCGGCGCAGTGCGCATCCCAGGCAATGTGCTCAGCGCTCACCCGAAAGATGCTTTGCTCGGCACGATAGAAGTTGCGCAAAAAGGCCTCGAACACGGTCGACATACGGACCTCGTCTTCGAGCAGATCAGCAAATCGGGTGCGGCTTTGTCCTTCGCCGGGCAGAAGATTGTCGAGGATCAGGGCGCAGATCCGCAGCAGCAGATCGTAGTGTCGGGTGTTGCGCGACAGCTGTGTCAACGCCGTTTGAAAACTGACCCACTTTGGATTGATGTGCCGGTCGAAAGCTGACCCACGTGTCTGTTGCCCGGTGTGGGGGTGAGCCCGACCCAGGCTGCGTTTCTCATTCTGTCTGCTTCGGTTTTGCCATGACCCCGGCGCGACGCTTGTCCTTCAGGCGGTAGCTTTCGCCGCTGATCTGCACCACCGTGGCATGGTGCAGCAGCCGGTCCAGCATGGCTGCCGTCAGCACTGTCTCGCCCGCGAATGCCTGATCCCAGCTGCCGAAGGTCAGGTTAGAGGTCAGCACCATGGCGCCGCGCTCATAGCGCCGGGTCACCACCTGAAAGAACAGGTTCGCCTGCTCCCGGCCCATCGGCAGGTAGCCGATCTCGTCGATGACCAGCAGGCGGTAGGTATTCACCGCCCGGTGCAGCACCTCCTTCAGGCGCCCCTGCCGCTGCGCGGTCTCCAGCAGCATCACTAGGTCGGCCGCAGTGGTGAACCGCACCTTCCAGCCCCGCTGCGTCGCCAGGTAGCCGAGTGCGATTGCCAGGTGGGTCTTGCCCACGCCCGAGGGGCCGAGCAGCACCACGTTCTCCCGCCGCTCGACGAAAGCCAGGCTCGCCAGTTCCTGGATCTGCTGCCGCGGCGCGCCGGTGGCAAAGCCGAAGTCGTAGCCATCCAACGTCTTGACCGCGGGGAACCCCGCCGTGCGGGCGAACATCTCCCGCGCCCGGCCCCGGCGCACCTCGCGCTCACCCTTCAGGGTCTCCTCGAGGAAGTCGCTGAACGACGCATCTGTCGCCGCCGCGGCCTGGGCCGTCGCGCCGTAAAGGTCGGGGACCGCCGCCAGCCGCAACTCCGTGCAGAGCTCGACGATCCGGGCGTGCTGGGTGTTGCTCATGCCACGCCCGCCGGAGCGAGCAGCGCGTCATAGACCGCCAGTGGATGCTGCAGCCCGACGATCGGCTGCGTGGCAGGCGGTTGGAGAGCCTCGGCGCGCAGCACCAAACCCTGATAGGGCGGCGGCACCGGCTGCAGGGCCGCGCGTTCCTGCTCCAGCCGCTCCGCAGGCACCGCTCCGGTGGTCGCATGCACCCGGGCATTGGCCACCTCGCGCAGCCAGCGCCCCGCCGCCAGGTTTGCCGCCGCCTGGTCCACCACCACGCCCTCGGTCGCCATCCGGCTCGCCAGCGGAACCCAGAGGCTGCCGCGCAGGTAGCGGATGAAGCGCTCGACCTTACCCTTGGTGCACGGCCGGTAGGGCTGGCAGAGCCGCGGCCGCAGGCCGCAATGGCGGGCAAAATCGAGGAAGGCCGGGTGGTAGCGGTGCAGGCCGAGGCCGTAGCAGTCCCGCTGCAGCACCACGCTGCGCATGTTGTCGTAGAGCACCACCTTGGGCACCCCGCCAAAGGCCAGGAAGGCCCGCTCATGGGCTGCCAGCAGGGTTTCCAGCCGCTCGTCGGTGACGAATTCCACATAGGCCGCCCGGCTCCAGCCCAGCGTCGCTACGAACACCGACAGCCGATCCGGGCCACGTCGCAGCGAGGCCCAGTCCACCTGCATCTGCTCACCCGGCGCCGTCTCGAACCGTACCACCGGCTCCGGCATCACCGCCTGACGCAGGCGCTGCAGGAAATCCTTGAGGATGGTGTAGCCACCCTCATAGCCACGCTCGCGCAGTTCCCGCAGCAGCACGCTCGCCGCCAGCGGCTCCGGCAGCGCCGAGGCCACCCGCGTCGCGATATACCCCTCGAACGCCGCCAGTTTGCCGGGTTGCGGCACTCGACCGCGGTAGCGGCCTGCCTCAGGCTCCCGCAGGTAGCGTCGCACCGTGTTGCGCGACACCCCAACCTGTCGCGCGATCTCCCGCACGCCCAGTCCATGCTTGGCCAGCACCCTGATCTCCAAGGCCACCTCTCCCCCTACCATCCAGGCCCCCGTCACCACGACAGGGCCACCTTAGGCATGGGTCAGATTTCAAACGGCGCCTGGGTCAGTTTCACAGCGGCAGCTACAGCTGCACCTGCCGGAACAACGCACGGGACAGCGGTCGGTCTGATACGCCCGCCAACTGCAGGTGTAGGCGACGCAGCTCCTGCGCCAGCTCTCGGTTCAAGCCTTCGGCCGCCGCCAAGCTCCGCAGCGTGGCTTTGAGGATCTGGTTGTGCGGCAGATCAACGCTGAGCTCATCCGTGGAACAGACAGCGCGGCCACGCACCAGCGAAGCCCGCTTGATGGTGTCAGCCAGCAAAAAGCGTCCTCGAGGCGCGGCTGTCTCCTCGACCAGCTCACGGTAGCCGCGGTCGATGCCTTGCCGTAGCAGACGGCGCATGCCGTTTCTAAGCACGCGCGCAAACACGCGCGCAAAGAGGTCGAGAATGTCGGGCCCCCCCCGTTGCGCCAAGCTCGATCGCCCGCCCCTCGGGAAAGCGATCCCAGGCGTAGAGGAACAGGTAGTAGAGGTTCTGGATCGGGATGGAGCTGGGCATGACCGCCCGCTATCAAGCCAAGAGCTTGCTGCGCCAGCTCTCCGCCTTGTCCGGATCGTCGAACCAATACTCCTCCAGCAGCGGCACGATTTCGGTCTCGATCACCCGACGGTACCAATCTGCTTCTGCTTCCGGCGCCAGCCCCGCCTCTCCCTCTGCAGGCTTGGGCGGTCCGGCAAAGAAGCTATGGCCGATGCAGAATCCTGGACCCAGATTGCTGCGATCGCCAGCAATCTCCTGATTCAAATCGGCCATACGGGTGCGGATCCGATTGATTGTCTTAGGCGAAACCTGGGACTTGTGCAGATGCGCGCCAAAACTGTCTTCGGCAAAGCCCGGCGCCACGGTGACAAAGGCAAAGCGCCGGCGCAGCGCGTAATCGACCACGGCCAAGCTGCGATCGGCGGTGTTCATCATGCCGAGCAGATAGACATTGGGTGGCACATAGAAGCGCGCATCAGCCTGCTCGGCATAGGCCAGTTTGACCGCCCATTCGGGTGCGCGCTTGTCCGGCTCGATCAGCAGCATCAGCTCGCCCAGGATCTTGGACAAATTGCCACGGTTGATCTCATCGATGACGAAAACATAGATCTGCTTTGGATCAGCGAGGGCCCGGCGACAGAATTCAAGGAACACCCCTTCGCGCAGCACAAAGCTGTCCTTGTTGGGCCGGTATCCCTGAACAAAATCCTCGTAAGCGTAGGCCTGGTGGAACTGCACGGTGCGCAGCCGACTGGGATCCTCAAAGCGCATCAGGGCGTAGGCCAGACGGCGTGCCACATAGCTTTTGCCAACCCCCGGGGCGCCTTGCAGGATCAGGTTGCGCTTGTGGCGCCAGACATCGAGGGCACGCTCGAAGGTGCTGCGCGGCATGAACAGCCCGTCCATCGCCTCGTCGATGCTGTAGGCCTTGCGCTCAGGCTCCGGCAGGGGTTGGGGCGGATCAATGTCTGTGGCCCCTACGGCTGCCCACAGCGCGTCCAGGCTGGCCGTTTCCATGATCGGTTGGGTCAAAGTCTTTGTAGGCAGCGTGAAGGGTGCTTGCCACTCGCCGCGGGCAATTCAGCGAACCGCGCGTACGTTCTGTAGCGCTGCGCGGCTTGGGTCATACGCATAGTCGCCGACAACCTCACCATGGCCGACAATGGTGCCGCGCCCGCGCTTGGCAAAGACGATGTCACCGGGGCGGATCGCATGGGCAAAGTCGTAGCAGGCGCGGGCATCATTGCTGGGCTGACCGTCGCGCGGATAGGCTTCTGCCAGCGCCTCCAGCATGGCCGTCGGTGTTGCATATTGACGCAGATCGCCGAGCGCGTCCCAGCCGACGGCCATCAGTCCGCGCTCGTAGAGCTCGTTCCAGTGTGCGGCCCCCTCCCCCGGCGACCAGAACCAGATCCGGGGTGCAGCTTCAGCAGTCGGCAGCGTGTCTCCCGGAGCGGCCAGGCCACCTTTATCCAGGATCGCGGCATAGGCGTCCAGCAGTGCCTCCAAATCGGCGGTGATCTCAAGGTCGGAAGGCACGGCGCCCGCGGGGTAGAATTTGTGGGCAATGGTACTGTGCTCGTAATCGGTGCCCAGCGAGGCTGGTGGTCTGCAGGTCGATGCTGTCATCAAGCCGAAAGTCGGCCTCGGCCAGGCTCGGCACCATGGCACGCGCCCGCCGGGCCCGAGCAGCAAGCTCCTGGCGGCCTGCGCTGCGGCGGTGCTGCTGGACGACTTCGGTCACCCCCTGATTGAGGGTGAGATAGACGCCGGACATGTCCTGCGGGAACAGGAAGACCGCATAGAGGCCGCGCTGGGTCGAACTGGTCTCCCGTTCATCCATGAGCGCCATCCAGGGCACGGTGGCCCAGACCCCGGCGCCAAGGCTCCAGCTGACCTTGACCTGTGGATGGGCCTGCAGAGGCGGCAGCGCCGCCAAGCCCGTCTGCAGCCGCTCCATCAGCGGCCAAAGCTCGGCGTGGCGGCCAAAGGGGATGCTGCCGCGGATCGCTGAGAAGCGGGAAAGAAACTCCTCCAGGGCCGGGCGGACGACCTCCTCGGTGGTCAGCAGGGGCATAGACAGATCGAGTTCCTCAGTGCTTTCCCGGGACAGCAGATCGGATGCCTGATCGGCCAGAGGCACGACCAGGTGCATCCAGGGGGCGAACAGCGTGGCGACCTCCTGGACCACCACCTCGAAATTGGTCTGGTCGAGCTCCTCGAGGCCGATGTAGCGGCTGATCGACCCTCTAGCCCAATTGGCACCCTCGGCGGAGCCGAGGAAGCTGAGCCAAGCGTCCAGGTCAGTGAAGTCGGCGACTCCAGGGCCAAGCCGGGTCTTGCGGCGAAACAGCCAGCTTCTGTTTGACCGGGCGAGAGCCTGTGTCAGGGTCTCGGCCTGTGCCGAGCCAGGAGGCGGTAGGGCAGCAAAGATCTGCGGGGCGGCTTTCCTAATCTTCAGTTTTGTCGTTTTGTTATAAAAATCTTTAGGATGAATGGTGGCAGCAAAGCCCACCTCAACGCCCTGGCCCGAGACGATGGCAAAGACCTGCGGCATGCCGACGAAGGCGGCCAGGTTGCGGCGGTTGTAAGCGCCGAACCACAGGTCTTTCGGCAGATAGCCGCGCACGCCGCCCTGCACCGAGAAGCCGCTGGTCACCTTGGCGGCGAAGTCCTGCGGACTGCCGAGGGTGGTGACCGCCACTTGGCCCAGCTGTTCCAAGGCCGTGTGGATGGTGCGGTAGGCCTGATGCTGGTCGGGAGAGAGATCCTTGTAGCGCGCCTTGGTCCGGCTCTGGGCCAGCAGTTCCACATCACGCCGCGCAATCTGAATCACACCGAACCCTCCCCAGCAAGGCAAAGATAACCAAGCGCCAAGAGCCTCACCAGATCACGAGGATGGCCACAAGTATGAGGCACACGGCTGCTTGGCAGCACCGAGAGAGAGCGAGTGGAAGATCTACGACCCTGATGGCACGCAGAGTTCCCTCCGCAGCAGAAAATATCAAGTAATACCAGATGTATAATTACCAATCAGCGGATCAGAGCCTCCCAAAAATGTACCTCTTGGGGATCAATAGGAATGGATATTGCCGAAAATGGTGCGCTAAAAGGGTCACATGCCGAAGCCCAAGGAGCTCACCCTCCAAATTCATGCGGGGGGGCGATGGAATGACGCCGCTCAGTTGACCCTCAACCATCCCGAGGCGGGATGGAGGGGGGCGAGCAAACTGGCCTATGACGATGCCTGGGTGTTTGAAGCGGACCCAGATTTCACGGACAGGGTGCACGGCTGGCAGGCCTTGAGTGTGCGGCTGCCACCCTCTCTGCGACTGTCTAGCTTCGAGAGCTGGCCACCGTTCCTGCTGGACCTCCTGCCGCAGGGCCATGCTCGCAAGGTGCTGGCCGAGGTCCTGGGTCTCCATCAGGATGCTGCTGCCTGTGACACCCCTCTCTTGCTGCGAGCGGCCGGCGATCCGATTGGCAACATCCGGATCAAGCAAGCCTGGGACGCCGAGCGGAAGCGGGTGAAAGCGGCCGAGGCCCACCCGGGGCTGACGCTCGAGGAGATCTTTGAGCGCGGCGACACCTTCAATGAGTTTGCGCGCGACTTTGCAGCCGTAGCGTCCGGCTCCAGCGGCGTTCAGGGGGCTTGGCCCAAGCTGCTGATGACCCGCAACGCAGCCGGTCATTGGCTCCCGGATCCGATGGTGCCGGACGACCAAGCCACTGACCATGCGATCATCAAGTGGATGGGTGACAAGGACGAAGTGACCAGGCTCATCCTGGCGGCCGAGGCACCCTACCTGGAGCTTGCGCGGATCTTTGGTCTTCGGTGTGCGCGGCCGCTCGAGCACCGTAATGGCACGCTGTTCATCCCGCGCTTTGATCGAGAGGTGGTCTCTGGCCGGGTGGTGCGTCTGGGTCAGGAGAGCATTGTCTCTGCCGCTGGTATCGCGGCCTTTGGTCATCAAGCCTCGCACGAGGAGTACCTGGCTGTCCTCAAGACCTGCTGCGATGACCCGGCTGCTGAGGTGACGGAGTACGTTTTGCGCGATGTGCTCAATCTGGCGCTAGGCAATCCGGACAATCACGGGCGGAACACAGCGCTTCAGAAGAGGGCGGATGGCACAGTTCGGCTAGCGCCACTCTACGACTTTTGTCCAATGCGCCTGGATCCGTCTGGTGTCGCCCGCTCCACGACCTGGAAATGCATGAGGCCGTTCAATGGCGCTCGACGGGATCTGAATCCCGATTGGGAAGAGGTTTGCCGGGTCGCAGCCGACGGCGTGCCAGGCTTTGTTGCTGCAGATCTCATGGAGGTGCTGGCCAGCAAGGCGGACTGCCTGCACCGGATGCCAGAGCGCGCGCGCAAAATAGGGATCCCTGACCGCGTGATTGCGGGTGCCATGGGCTTCTGTGGGCAGCATGCCGAGGCTCTCGAAGCCTTGGGCCGGAGGCGACATCATGCCACGCGTTAAGCGACCCTCTCCTGAGGAGCGGATGGCTCTGCGCATCCAGCTGAACGAGGACATCGCAGCAGGCGGGCTGGAGTGGAGCAAAGCCGTCAAACGGATGCGGCAGGCTCTGGGCATGACGCAGGCGCGCTTTGCGCAAACCTTCAAGCTGACGCGGCGGCTGGTCATCGAGCTAGAAGCAGGGACAGCCAATCCAACCGCAGAAACGCTAGCAAAAATTGGTAGGCCGTTCGGCTACCAGGTTGGCTTTGTGCTGAAAAAAGCTGCTGGTAGCAGCAATCAGTACGAACGCTCAGCCAGCTTATGAGGGGGCCAGGTAGTGCTGGAATCTTAGAGCCCGCTTTGCTCTGTTGAAACCTTTTGGCGATGAATGCGCTGGAAGGACATCGAAGTCTGGGCACGAGGTTCTCGATGCGCGGGATGACGAAATCGGCGGTGCGGTTGGCACACGAGGCCTTGGCTGTTGGCCGTCGGACCTTTCCAAGCTACGGCAGCCGGACCTCACGGCATGACTTCACCCAGCCTCAGCTTTTCGCGCTCCTGGTGTTGCGACAGTTCCTGCGCACCGACTACCGTGGTCTCGTGACCCTGGTGGCCGAGTGGCAGGAGTTGCGAAAGGCTTTGGGTCTCCGGAAGGTGCCGCACTACTCCACCCTGGCTTATGCAGCCCGCCGCCTCCTACCGGAGGCGGAAAAAGGGGGGCCTTCCATCATGCTCAGGTGGTCATCGTCGAGCGGGCCCGGTCTGCCAGGCTGATCGGCGCAGCACCAGTTGCCGCTGTGGACGCGACTGGGTTGGAAACGCGGCACATCAGCGAACATTTCGGCAAGCGGCGTGGCGGGAGAAAGGGCTCAGGCCATCGGCAGCGGGCTTGGCCCAAACTGACCGCAGTGCTGCATACCCATTCGCATCTGATCATTGGCGCGGTCACTGGCCTCGGTCCCAGTCAGGACTCCCCAGACTTCACGCCCGCCCTGCGCCAGGCCGCGGCCATCATAGCTTTGGACACGGTGCTGGCCGATGCAGGGTACGACGCCGAGCACAACCATCGCCTCTGCCAGGACGAACTCGGCATCAAACGCAGCATCATCGCCCTGAACCGCCGCAACACCGGGCGGCGCTGGCCGAAGACGACCCATAGGCGAGCTCTCCGGCAACACTTTCCTCGTGCCCTTTATCACCAGCGGTGGCACATCGAGAGCGGGTTCAGTCAACATAAGCGCCGCCTCGGTTCAGCGCTGACCGCGCGCAGCCATCAGTCGCAGCGGCGCGAGCTCATCCTGCGCGTCCTTACCCACAACCTCATGATCCTCAGATCTCGGCAGAAGGTTTCAACAGAGCAAAGCGGGCTCTTAAAGGCGCCACTCGCCTGGTTGAATTGGTAGCTACTGGATAAGTGATCTCTCGAAAAAATTACCCCGCTCTCCTCTGATCTTTCTATGATTTCGATCATAGAACATTCAATTTTTGCCGGCTACTTAAAAGTTACGCGTCCAGGGGAGGTGGAGGAAGCATGCAAGATCTCTGGAGACGTATGCCTGCAACGCTAGGCATCCTGGCGGCCTTGAGCGGCTGCGCCCGCACCATGTTAGACGAGACACAGCCGGTTCTGCCGGTCGAGATGAAAACAGTCTATGATCGCCCCGCCGGTTTGGTGCGGCTGCTCGACACATGCCCAGTGACAGGCGGCCAACCTGAGCCCACTGCGGGCTTGGTCGGAGGCGCGGCGGCTGCCCTGATCCCGGTAGCTGTGGACGTCGGGGTCTCAGCAGTAAAAGACTATTTGTCGCGGCTACAAAGCGAGCGCACAGGGAACTGGAATGCTTCTGGCTCTGGGCGTTTGCAGCCAGGTAAGAAGTGTCTAGTGGTGCTGCGCGGCCGTATCGGTAGTGTGAGTTCGGATGGGAAAATTCCACCCTTGCCGAAGCAGGGCTCCTTACCCAGCGAGCTCGGAAGGACGACGCACCTCACCGCCCCACCGGCTTTTTACTTAGAGGCAAGCCTGCACGTAAACGCGCTAGGGGACCGCTTGGAACTACTTGTGGAGCCTCGCCTGTTGCACTTCGCCCGCACATCCGCTCAGCGTGGTCGCAACGAGGTCAAAGCGCTGGGCTTGGTACTGGTGCTGCGTGGAACGCCACTCCCGCCCCGCCCCACAGAGGCTACTGCGCGAGAGAACGCTGAGACAGTGTTTGCATTCAACCTAGGGCCGGTACGCCCAGGAACCGAGATTAAGCGCGTAAGCAGCGCGGATCCCTTTGCTGATCTACACCAAGCCGCTGTCATTCGCGCCCCGGAGGGAGCGGTGAACTTTGGGGCTTTTGTCACCGAGGCAGGCACTCCTGACGAGGTGCTGCGCTTAATGAACGCCACTATGGCACGGCAAGGAGATGCGCTCACCAAAGCCCTCTCAGAGTCTATCCAGGCTGCCCTGAAGGATTCCGGACAATGAATTGGAATATTAGACGATATGACATGAGTCCAGCGTCTTTGATCCCGCCCGTACTGCTGGCCGTGGCGCTTGCTCTCCCTATCTCAGCGACGGCGGAGGACGAATCTTCACCTAAGATTCGCACACGCCCGACGGGCTCATTGGAGATGAAAGCCGTATCGGATCTGCCACAGGATGGCACTGGCCTAAAAGTTGGCAACGCCGAGGAGGTAGACCCGCGCAACTGGCCCGCTATCTTCCGCACCGAATTTGAGCTGGGTGCTGATAAGTGGTTTTGCACATCCACACTGGTGGGACCGCAGGCCTTGCTCACCGCGGCTCACTGCGTCGGCAACGACAACAAGGTAACACTGGTACGCAAACGCGCGGGTGGCGACGAAAAGTGGGTGGCGGACTGCACCATCCATCCTGCCTACCTGAACAATAAGGCTAGTGCGGACGTGGCAATGTGTCTGCCTAGAACTTCGGTGCGTGTGAACCACTACGAGAATCTGTCCTTAGATCCGTTACCTCGAGGGTCGACGGCACGCTTGATGGGCGAGGGTTGTACGGAGGATGGTAAGCCGGCAGATGGCAAGCTGCGGATCGGAGACACTACGCTGCGCCGGCTGCCGGGGGAGGTTCGCTTGGCTGGCGACGCTGAGTACTGGGGGGAAACCCAAGCAGGGCGGGAAACAGGCCAAGGCTACCTGTGCAAAGGCGACAGTGGTGGGCCAACCATGCACGAGCGGGTAAGCGGCCAGCCCGTGATCCATGCCGTCAACTCCGCTGCTGTGCCCAACACCGGTACCTCCTACGTCACGGCGCTGTGGTCACCGCCTATCCAAGAGTTTCTAATGAAATGGGCACAGGAGAATCGCCAAGCGCTATGCGGAGTATCTGACAATGCGACCGGCTGCCGCCGTTAGCTTGGTAGTGACCCTCCTACTTAGCGGCGAGGCCGCTGCACAAGGGATGGTCACGGCCACGGAGTCCTCCGGCGAAGCGCGCGACATAACGCGGATGAGCGCTGTACAGCCCAACGATCCGCGCCTTAATGGTGCGTCCTGCGCACAGGGAACAGACGCCGATGCCTCGTGGCCCTTCGACACGGGCGCTGCATGGGCAGCAGCGCAGGATGCTATCCATTACGTGCAGGCTAATGGTGGTACTTTGCGGGCAGTGGCCATCCGTGTTGGAGACAACGGCATCCGCGAAGACCATCGGGAAGAAATTCCCCTGAGCCTTCGCTTTCAAAATCGCCGGCAGACTTCCGCCGGACCCTTAATTGAACACGGCATTTCAAGCGATGGCACTGGCAACGTGGAGCCTCCGCCTCCGGACAGTGAGTGGTGGCACGGCGCCGAGGTAGCCCATCTTGCCTTGGGAGGACCCGCCTTCTGGCAAAAAGATCCACCGGAATTAGGCAAGCGGATCAAAGTTACGTTCGCTCGACTGTTCGACGCAGGCGGAGGTAGTACTGTGCGCTTTCGCGAGGGCGTGCTGGCCTCAAGCCTCGAGGCGTGGGAGCCACGCCCTGCTGTGCTAAATCTTAGTATTGGTTCCCCCGTTCCTTTCGTGGGCTTTGATGCTGCTTTGCGCCAAGCGGTTGGCTATCGACAAGTTTTAGTTGTAGCGGCCGGCAACGAAGCGCGGAGTCTCTCCGAATATGCTAGCTACCCTGCCTTATATGCCCGCGACCATCCGCCCCTGTTAGTTGTGGGCGCGCATGATCGGCGCGGCCTGTTGCTCGGCTTCTCCAACTATGGCCGTGAGCACGTCCATCTGCTGGCCCCCGGATGCGGCCTTTCGCCAAAAACGGGCAATACTGGGATGCCCAAGCTAACCGGCACTAGTTTCGCCGCGCCGTTGGTTTCCTTCACTGCCGCGATGTTACTCAGTCTTACCGCACACTCGGAACGTCAGTCTGTGGAAGTGCGGGAACGGCTGCGGATCACGGCTCGTCGCCTCATGCCCGAGAACGAGACCGCTGTTGCATATGGGATCCTCGATGTTCCTGCGGCATTGCGCCTCTATGATGACGTGCTTCGCCTAATTGATGGAAGACTGCTCCATGGTAATTGGAAGCATGATGACGAAAGAGACAAGCGGACGCTCGAGACTCTATGTCGGGAGAAGAATGGCGACGGGCGGGACTGGAAGACCATTAGCCTAGACCGGGTAGCACGAGTGCGTGTGCATCAAGAGGAAAAACGTGTACGCCTTCGCCTCCTAATCCGCGAGCGCTCCACATCTCGCCTCCCGCTATGGGAGGACGAGTGCGAACCGGCGACAGAAGGACTCAGTTTCGTAGAAGCGCAAGGAAAGCCCGAAGTTCGGCCCTGGCGCGACATTGCAGACCTAATGCCAGCAAGAAATTTCTGGGATCGGCGCTCCGTTGGTCCTACGCCCAATGTCGCGCTCGGGCCACCAGATTCTCTCCCTTATATCGTAATGGGGCGGCTTAGTCGTGAAGGCCCAATGATATTAGACCAAGTCGGCCGCGCCTTGGTTCGTAGTAGACTTGCGCCGGAGAACCCAACATCGGCACAGCAGCGTGCGGCTATCGAGGCTTTCCAGGCTATGCGGCGGGAGGCCATTACAGGGGAACTCACACGGGCGCAGCTCCTAGACCTCAATCGTATCCATATGCCTTAAGCAGGACGCCTATTGGGCTGCTGGTCAGCCGCTTGCCGCAATTGACTGCTATGCGTTCATCTTCTTCATTCGGAAAGCAGACGTGGTCGACTGACGGTCCATTGCTTGAGATAGGAGGAAGCCTACCCATCCATGGCTTGCCAGGCCACGAGGGAACATTTCTGCTCTGCTCCTTCTGGCTCGTCGATGCGCTGCTGGTGCTGGACCGGAAGGACGAGGCGAAGCAGCGCTTCGACGCGCTCCTCGACCATGCGAACGATCTGGGCCTCTACGCGGAGGAGATCGACGAGCAGGGGCGCTTTCTTGGTAACTTCCCGCAGGCCTTCAGCCACCTCGGCCTGATCCATACGGCATTGCTGATGGACCTCTACGAAGCTGGGGGCGCTAAGGCACTCCAGGGAACTTACGCTGATCGCGCGCTGCGCCAAACTGAGAAGCGGCGTGTATCCCTCATTACCGTTTCTTATTCTGATGAGATCCTTCGCTGCCAATTTTCCTGTGGCGCCTCAGTCTTATTTATAGGACATTTCGTGATGTAGGTTAAATTCTTGATCAACTGGCGACCCGTAGCGATGACGCAGGCCGCCGTCTTTTCTCAGCCATGCGGTATCATGGTGCGCGCCCTCATCGTTGAAGCGCTCACCTGGACACCTCTAAAAACCCCCTGCGGCCGCCTCCATGCAGACTCCAAGATATTGATATTGCTTGAGCCCTAACGTGCTTTGGGGAGGTTTTTAGAGGTGTCCACCTGCATCGAAGCTAGCGTTTGATTTCCCCATCTAGAACCTGAATGAGACGGGCGATCCTTTTATTGCTTTCCAGTGCCTGTCTTGTCTCGAGGCCACCCTGGGCAAAGTGCTCGAAGGAAGCTGCAACGAAACTTGGTAGGTCCATCAACGGAACCTCCACATCTCGCCTATTGGTATAGGAAGATCTGAAGACAAGGCTTCCTTCGATTTCAATCCTCCTGCCAATCTCAGGATAAAGAGGCCAGACGGGCAGTGTCTGAAGATGATCTAGCAATGCATCGCCTAAGGCAAGATTGCGTTCAATATCGAACACTTGATTTTGTTTAATAAAATTATTTATAGTATCGGATATGACAAACTGTTTTGGGTGATTTATGTTATGCATAAATATCCTGCTTTTCCATCTTCTGATTAATAATTCTGATTCTATGTTGAATTTTCTCAGATTATCTTGCAAAAGTCTCAGAGATTTATCGTATTCATCAAAGTACTCAGCAAGAGCGTAGACATAACTATTGAACAAAGTGCAGGTGCGTTGGGGTGACAGCCCGAGGTAGAAGGCGGCCGCACAGAGAGCGGATGAATAGCTGCCCATCGGCCCCTGCAAAGGGCCTTTGGAATTGTAGATGTACACGCAGTCTGGATGGAAGCCGTTGAAGACGATCGCGGGTATCTCTAAGACCTTGGTTGATCCGCGAGCTGCCAGCTCAGGGATATTCAACACATCTTTCTTTGCGGCACTCAGCGCATTGTAAAGCACCACGTCGGCCGACAGGATGCTGCTGCGAAGCTCATCACCCTGTTGCGCGATGAACTGCTCAGATCCTGAAAACCGGTCAACTTGTGCGTTTGGCATCCAGAATTTGATCGCATCGGCAGCCGTTGTCGTCTGGCAGTTGCCTATCACCACGACGCGCATACGACCTTTAGCCTGCTGTTGTGGCCGAGCGATCATGCGTGAGGCCGATGAGTTCGATTGACTAGACGGCGTTGGTTCACTTGAACTCGACGGAAGCGGGTCCTCCGAACGCGTCTCCTGTGGCCTGTGCAAAAGGCGCTCGCAAATGATCTGCCACTTAGGCAGCAGGGCTGCTGCAATCTGTGCATGACCATTCGCAGATATATGGGTCGCATCCATCAACCACGGTCCGCCATCCACGCGGATGCGGCTCGGATCATCAGGAATCTTGGCGACCTCCTCCACATCGAGGATATCCAGAAGGCCCGGATGAACCAGCTCTCGAAGCCACTGATTTGTGGCAATGCGAAGAGCACTCGAGGCAGCCGGTACTTGGTCTTCAATAGGGGCGTGGTTTGCAGCTGTTGCAGCCAATGTTGGATGACCCAGGAGGACAACAGAGGGAAATCCAAGGCCCCAGAAGAAATCCAAGGCTCGCACGTAGCGGCCTTTGATTTGATCAAGGGTAATCCCAGTGACCGAGATGTCATTCAATCCCAAGCCCATCGTTACGAAGGAGGGGCGTGTCCGCAGGAGGTACTCTCGCCGGAAGTTCGGCGTCCTCAACATTTTTCGGATGTTGTCGCCGACGACGGCTGCATTCGCGTAGGGGATGCCCGCAGCATACAGTGATTTCTGGAGCAGCCCTGCATCAAACAGTGGCGCAGCAGCTGTGTCACCTTGCCCCGCGGCGGTGGAAGAGCCGATAATAACCGTGGATACGCACTGGTCGGCTGGGATGCCAAGAACCGCTGTCGGGCGTGGGATCTTCGCTTGGTTCAGGCGTCGCAGAGGGGCTGTAGAGTCGATCCAGTCAGCGACGCCCCACCCTTCGCCCTTGGGAGCCACCGACATGTTTCCGACGGGCCATTTAAGCCCGGATGTGGCTACCCCGGTTCTCTGCCGGACGTAGATGTCTGATCCTCTAGTGAACTGAACTTGCACCGGATCGCTTTCGACCTCAGCGCCTGGTTCAAGGGTCACTGTTCTCCCATCATGGGATACAGGAATCCCCAGACCCTGAGCATTGAAAAACGTCACTGGTACCGGGCTTGCGGGATCCTGCTCTACCGACGCTTTCACGGTAAACGCGTCGGTTGGTGTCACCTCAGACACGATCGAGCCAATCTGCCGATTAGAAAACACCAGGATGATCGAGTGGCAGTCCACCAAACAGGGGTGCCAGGATCGATAGGAAAGATTTTGGTGCGCACCAGAGGATAAGGAGCCGGTAAAGAAGTCATTCCGTGCAGTAACCAAACAGCGGCTCTTACCCATTTCTGCATCCATGGTGTTGTAGGGCGTCTCAGCAGGAATCCGTGAAGTGTTACCATGAACTGGGCTACTTAGAAGATGCTCACCATCTGGATACCTCCAGAAACCCTGAGGCTCTGATGGATGATGGCGTTTGAGGCTGGTGATGACGCGGTTGCGTTTGCGCATTCCGGGGGAGCGGCGGTGACTGGCCTGCTTGCATGCCGCTACGCTGGCGCGACCTTGCCGCTCAACCGGACGGGGCGTTTTATGTTGTAGGCAAGTTTGGCGAGGCCAATCCTCACCTGCGCCCTAGCGATGCTGATGGTGCGCACGACGAGCGCCATCGGACCCTTCTGCCGCGCAAAGACATGGTCGACGACCGAGTGCACCGCCGATTTACGGGCATTGGCCCGCCATGTCCGCGCCGCCATCGGCCGCCCCGGCGGCTTCTTGCGGTGGATGCGCGAGACCAGGCCGCGTTCAACCAGCCACGCCTCGTTCTTTGCCGAGCGATAAGTCTGCTTATCAGGCCTAACCTAAAGAGAGTTTCCTGGTGCCACGGTTCGTTGCCGCAGTGCATGTCAGCAGCCGACCCGGAACGGACGTTGGAGGTGTCTGCTTGAGATATCTCTTAACCCTACCAGAGACTGGTCTGCCGCGAGGGATGCTACTGAGGACCTTGACCAGTAAGTACCTGGATGTAACATGCAGGTGCGGCGATGGTGTAATGGAAACACGCCTTCGGGAGTATAACCAGGTTCGATTCCTGGTCGCCAAAGCGCATGCAAACGTGCGCTTTGGCGACCAGGAAGCGCTGTCGCCTAACACCGGAGACGAGTGTGCCTGCCAGTGTCTCAGACCTTTATAAGGCTCACGTCAAGAACCTTCGTGCTGTTGAGGCGGGCATCGCTCAGATTGAGCGAGACCTAAACCGAGCACTAGCGGAAGAGAACGTCTCTTTAGCTGAGACACTAAAGAAGTTGTTGTTATTCCTGGTCGGGGCTTGGGCAGAGTGCCGTCTCAAGAAGCTAATCTACGAGGCTCAAGGCTTCAGCAGTGCCAATCGAGAGTTGATTTTGGCTGAGAGAACTCAAGCGGCCCGGTGGAAGCGGGCCTTAGAGATCGGCTATCGGAAAAGGTACAACATCCCAAGGGCGCCGTTGTCGGAATCGACGCTTCCTGGAACTGCCTGGTTCCGGCTCACCGCCATCCAAAAGATACTTTCAGAATATTTAGAGCCAATAATAGGGCTGCGAAATACATTGGCGCATGGTCAATGGGAACGGCCGCTCAATTCGGATGAAACAGAAATTTCAGGATCTTTGATAGCGCAGATGAACCAAGAGAATGCGCTGACGATTAAGTTCAAAATGTCCTTGATTGAAAGTACATCCGCTTTGATTCACGATCTAGTTTCTGCCACGTCGTTTGAACGTGACTTCGACGTCCACTATAGACATGCAATGACTGCCCGCACCAATCTTAGTAGACGCTCATATGAGAAGTGGAGAGCCTCCATGGTGGAGAAAAAGGTGCGCGGCAGGTTAAAGCGAGATGCTGCTATCGCCGCCCTTTCGTAGTTGTTCGAAGCTCAACTTTTCGATCTACCTTCGATTATGAGTCAGAAGGCTACTTTCGCTTTCGGCATTAGGGCCTGTGACGGCTTTCCACCCTTCTTCGACATTGGTCGGCGACCCTAGGCACGCGATGTTGGCTTACCATGCAACTCAGCTGTACAAGAGTGGGAGGTGGTCGGTCTGGCGGCGTAAGTTTTGCTGGAGCCTCAGCGCCAGGGAGCATAGGCATGACGCAGGACTGCGCCGCCGCCGAATGTCGCGCCCACGTGCTCGCTCCGACAAGCCCTGTGCCACTGAAGCCATCCGCACCATTATGGCCCGCCCTCCCCTGCCCGCCGCCGTCCAGGCCAGACGGCGCGCGTGTCGAGAGACGCTGCCACTAGTCCTGGGATATCCCGGGCGGCGGGTAGACAACCTGCCAAAACAGCAGCCCGGCCGGGCAGGTCGAGCCTGTTGACTGGCGACCGGCAGAGCGCGGACCGACCATGGATTAGATTGAGACAGAGAAGCGGGTGAAGGGGTAAGCAAACAAGCTAGAAAGCTTTCTTGCTTACATGAAAGCTTTCTTTCCGAACTTACGTTTGCGTTGCCAAAAGTCTTATGCTTTCATCTGGAATATGAAAGAAAGCCTGCTGGCATGTAAGCAAGCCGGCTTGCAAGCAAGGGGCACGGGCTTGAAAACCATCGTCATTGCGAGCCAGAAGGGCGGGGTGGGCAAAACCACCCTGACCGGCCACCTCGCCGTTGAGGCGGAACGCCAGGGCATCGGTTCAGTCGCCATGATCGACACCGACCCCCAGGGCAACCTCTCGGGTTGGTTCAAAGTCCGGGAGGCCGAGACGCCAGCTCTGGTCCGCGTGCTGCCAGATGGCCTGCGCGCCACCCTTAAGGCCCTCGATGATGCCGGCATTGATCTGTGCATGATCGACACGCCGCCGGCCATTACCGAAAGCATCGCATCCACGGTCGCCGAGGCGGACCTTGTGCTGATCCCGGCCAAGCCATCGCCGCACGATCTGCGGGCAGTCGGCGCCACGGTGGACATCGTGGAGCGGGCCAAGAAGCCGATGGTGTTCGTGGTCAATCAGGCGGTGGCCCGATCCAAGCTCAAGACCGACGCGGTGCGCGCCCTCTCCCAGCACGGCCCCCTCGCGCCGATCGACATCCATAACCGGGTGGACTTCGCCGCTTCCATGACGGACGGCAGGACTGCTGGCGAGATCGACCCGAAGTCCGCGGCGGCCGGGGAGATCGCTGAACTCTGGACCTATATCGCAACCCGGCTTGAGAGGGTGAGCAAGTGATGAGCCAAGCGCCGAAGCCTGCCGCGCGGCTGACCCCGGACCTGCTGGTGCGGAAGGGAGAGGTCAGCGCCGAGCCGCCCCGTCAGGCCGAGAGTGACCCACTCGTGCAGTTCACCTCGCGGGTGAAGATGAGCACCGTGGGCCGGCTGCGCGAGTATGCCCATCGCTCGCAGACCTCGAAGCAGGAAATCGTTGAGGCGGCGCTTCAGGAATATCTAGGGAAAATGGGTGGTTAGCAGCCCTTTCTTGAATGTAAGCAAGTAAGCATGTAAGCAATCAAGAATGCATGTAAGCGCCTGAAATTATTAGGCTTGTCATACAAGAGCGCGGCTGGAATCATTCCTTTCCGCCGCGCACTCCCGCCGGCCAGAAACAGAAAAGGGCCGGCCCCGCCGAAGCAGAACCGACCCCTTCGATACCGAGACTAGCCCGGCGTGTGTGACAACCCCAGGCTATGCGCTCGCTCTCGAAATCGCAAGCCTCTTGCGGTGCGGGGAACCTGCGTCCTGCGGGCTGGTGACAAGCCATGCCCATCCACCACCGCCGGCCAGCGCGCGCCGGCTGTCACCCCGTTGCCGCCTGGCAGCGCCAGCAGCTCGGCCGCCCGGCGCGGCGCGCCATCATGACCACCGCCCGCCGCCTGGAGCGGGCCACCCATCGCCGCGGCTCCGGCCGACACGGCGGCCAGCTGCGCGAGAGCGGCCTGCGCGTTCTGTGGACGCTGCTGCACCGCGGAGAAGGCAGGGCAGGGGCCTGCGATCCCTCCCTGGCCCAGATCGCCCATGAGGCGCTGCTGGCCCGCTCCACCGTGCAGGAGGCAGTCAGGCGCCTAGAGGACGCCGGCATCCTGCTGCGCGTGCCGCGCCGCGCCATGGCGGATGGTCGGTGGGTCCAGGTGACAAATGCCTACCTGTTCCAGGAGCCGGCGCAGTGGCGCGGAGCTTCTGATACCGGCTTCCGGTCAGCCTTAGATTCTGATGAAAAACCAGAAGAAGGGCAGGGGGGAGAAGTGCTCTGGGAGGGCAGCGCCGCGCCTGCGGTCGCGCCGGAGAGGCTGAGGGGGCTGCTGGAAGCAGTCGGGTGGGGGAGCTCGGCCACCATCAGCTAAAAGACTGCCCTATCGAATCTGTTGTTCTCTTTCTGTTCACAGTGTTAGCGTCCGCGCCGGGGGCTTGCTGGGGACAGATATAGAGGTTCGACCATGTTCGTGCAGCCCGTCCCACCGCCTCCGCAGGTGGCTCTCACCTTCCGCGCGGGCCCTCTCTCGCACTGGGAAGGGTGGCTGATCCGCACGCGCTGCGCGGATCCGACCTGCCCGCCCAACCGGCTTGTCTGCGTCGAGGAGCTGGTGGAGGCGCGCGGCGAGATGAGCGTGTCGCAGATGGCCGACCACATGCGCTGCGGCGTCTGCCGCCAGCCGGTGGCCCGCGTGGCGCTGGTGAAGTCCTGCACCGCGGGCGAGGTCATCAATCCGGTACGCGGCCCCGCGTTTTTCTGATGACGGGCTCGGATAAAGGCGGCGGCTACACCGGCGCCGAAACCACTGGCTTCGTCTCCCCGGCCGGAGACCATATCGAGGGACCGATCGACCTGTCGCAGATCCTCGACCTGCGCCGGCCGCATCGCTTCCCGGTCCGCGTGCTGGGCGAGGCGCTGGTGGAGCGCGGCATCCTGCCGGGCGACATCCTCATCACCGACACCGCGGCCGAGCCGCGTCACGGCTCGGTCGCCATCATCATGGTCGGCGGCGAGGTGCTGGTGGCCCAGCTGGCCTTTCGCCGCGGCCAGTGGTGGCTGCGGCCCGGCCGACGCGATCAGCCGCCGGTGCCGGTGGGCGAGGATACCCAGCTCTGGGCGGTGGTGGCCGCCCTGGTGCGCGAGCGGGTGTGAGGCCGGCATGCCGGCCACCTATGGGCTGATCGACGGCAACAGCTTCTACTGCTCCGCCGAGCGGGTCTTCGACCCGGCCCTGCACCGGGTGCCGGTGGTCGTGCTCAGCAACAACGACGGCTGCGCCATCGCCCGTACCCCCGAGGCGAAAGCCCTGGGCATCAGGATGGGCGATCCGTGGCACCTGGTGCGCGGCCGCGCCGAGCTGCGCCCGGTGCGCTGGAGGAGCAGCAACTACGCACTCTACGGCGACATGAGCCGGCGTGTGTACCAGGTACTGGCCGAGCGGGTGCCGCGCGTCGAGCCCTACAGCATCGACGAGATGTTCCTCGACCTCGACGTGCCGCGCGACCTGGCGTCGTTCTGCGCCGGGCTGCGCGCCGCGGTGCTGCGCATCGCCAAGGTGCCGACCTGCGTCGGCTGGGGCCCGACCAAGACCATCGCCAAGCTGGCCAACGGGCTGGCCAAGGATCACGCCGAGCTGGGCGGGCTGTGCGACCTGACCGACCCGGCCGAGCGCGCGGCCTGGTACCAGCGGCTACCGGTCGGCGAGGTGTGGGGCATCGGTAGTCGCACCCAGGAGAAGCTGGCCCGCCTCGGCGTCGCAAGCATCGCCGACTTCATCGACGCCGACCCCCGCGCCATGCGCGACCTGCTGACCGTGGTCGGCGGCCGCGTGCAGGCGGAGCTGCGCGGCACCTCCTGCCTGCCGCTGCAGATGATGGTGGCCACCCGCAAGGGGCTGGCCTGCACCCGCTCCTTCGGCCGGCCGGTGACGCGCTGGTCCGAGATGCGCGAGGCGGTGGCCGCCTACGCGCACCGGGCGGCCGAGAAGCTGCGGGCCGAGGAGCTGGAGGCCTGCCACCCGGCGGTCTTCATGCACACCGACCCGCATGCCAAGGGGGAGCGCTACCAGCACCTGCAGCACGCCGCGCGGATCGAGCCCACCGGCGACAGCCGCGACCTGATCGCCGAGGCCGTGCGCATGGCCGAGGGGCTGTGGCGCGACGGGCTGCGCTACGCCAAGGCGGGGGTGGTGCTGAACGACCTGGTGCCGGCCGGGCAGCAGGCGCGGCTCTTCGCGACGCGTGAGCCGCGGGCCTCGGCGCGCACCATGGCGGTGATGGACGCGATCAACCGCCAGCACGGCGCCGGCACGCTGCGGCCGGCGGCGACCGGTATCGCCCGGAGCTGGAGCACCCGCCGGGCCATGCTGTCGCCGCGCTACACCACGCATATCAGCGAGATCATGCAGGCGACAGCGCTGTGATCAACCTGCGACCTGCCGCTGGAATGCCTCGTAGCTTGAGAGCCAAAAGGCCTTCAGCAACACAGGCTACAAGTTGACCTAACCCAGGACCTGGTCACGCGTAGAGGCCAAGGAAGAGGTCGCCTATGGCCCAGCGCCGACGCAGGGTCTTCCACCGCTGTGCGCGGTGGTAGGCGCGGTCGTGCAGCAGGTGGCAGCGCTGGCAAAGGGCATGAAGGTTGCGCAGGCGGTTGTCGCGCGGGTCGTGGTTCAGGTGCGCGGCAGCCAGGACCGCCTTTGTGGTGCGGATTTGCACCGCGTCGAGCAGATTAGGCCAGCGCGCAGGGCGGTTGCGCCCGTCGCGCCAAGTGCCACTGCGCTCGCAGAACCAGCGCCCATCGGGCAGACAGCGCAGCAGTGCCTTGTGAGGCCGGCCGCAGCGCTCACACCGTCCGCCGGCGCGGCCAAAGCGAACCTCGGCGCTGAGTCTGCGCCAGTGCGGCGGATAAAGAGAACGTAGCTCACGACGGATCGGCATTCTGATGCTGAATTCTCTGCGCCATGACATCGGAGGCGAATGGCAAACACTATTAGGCTGGAAGCGAGTTGGACGGCTACTGAACCGAAACGGCCCTCATGCCCAACCTGCAGAGCCACGCCCTCAAGCGGCGGAGGCATCATAGGTCAGAAGCGTGCGGCAGGTTCACGCCCTATGCGCAAAATCATAAACCGCGGCACAGACCAGTTAGCGGCCTGGCGAACACCCTGCTCAAGAGCCCAAGAAACGCACTGATTAGGGCACCTGCATCCGAACTGAGAATGAGCACGATAGGCGAACAAACAGGGCTTGGGAGAGTCGCTCCCATTGGCAAGCTGCCGCTCAGCTGAGAGGCAGCTTGCTACTACGTCTTCGTTAGCAGGAAGGGATTTGTCAGTGGAGAATTACGAAGGAATATATATGCCGCACAACTTGTTGCCGTCGGGATCGCGGACGTACGCCAAATGTATTGTTCCCATCGCCGATTGGCGAGGCCCTGGCCCATCCTCGATCGAGGTGCCACCGTTGGCGACCGCTACGTCATGGAACTGGCGGACCTGCTCGGCTGAGACGCACGAGAAAGCAACGGTGCTACCGTTAGCGACGGTCGCAGGCTTGTCGTTGATGGGTTCTGTCACGATGAAATTTGCGCCGCGGTCACTGCGGTAGAAAAGCCGAGTGTGACCGCTGCCTGCCATGTTGATCGTGGCCTCATTCACGCCCAGCGTGCCAAGCACGGCATCATAAAAATGCTTGGAGCGTTTGATATCATTAGATCCCACCATCGTATGAAATAGCAAAATCTCTCTCCCTAAAAAGGCCTAAACCGGCTGCGACAGTACTTTTTGATTGCAATGTAAGGCAGCCTGACGGTGGTAGCATCCTCCACGCTGGCCGCACTGTCGACCAGCATCGATACCTGCTTTGATTCGGCTGCGAGCACGGGCAGGCGGATCATTGTGTCACCGATCTTTCTTTGTATAGCTGGGCGCGATAATGAAGGATTATCAAACGCTACGTAGATGACACCAAACTCTTTTTAGCGCTTCGCTACATCTATGCCTCAGTCTAGGATTTTGTCGCGGAGGAAACGGCATGAAACGACTATGGCTAGTGCGGCTGGGCGCGAACTCAGAATTTGAGAATGAGGCCTTGAACAACTCGTTACTCTCGATCGGATTTAAGATGAGTGCCGACCTGAGCAACGCTAAGGATCGCGATGCAGTCCTTAACGTTGTGAAGACTGTTCATCCCGACGCCAAGCCGGGTGCGCAGACAAACTACGCTGCACAAATCAATCAATTTGTTAACACAATGGAAGTTGGTGACTTAGTCGTGTCACCCTTCAAGACACTTGGAACCATTGGCATCGGGGAAATCACAGGACCTTACCAGCGACTTCCTGACGGTCATCCAGCTCGGCCAGTCAAATGGCTTGCGACAGACATCCCCCGTGATGTTTTCATGCAAGACCTCCTGTATAGCTTTGGTGCGATCATGACTGTCTGCGAGATTCAGCGGAATGACGCACTGAAGCGGGTGATCGCTGTAGCGCAGACCCGGAAGGATCCGGGTGACGGGGCTGCCCCCATATTGCCTGGCAAGCCTAATGCATCGAATACAGGGAACCAATCTGCAGAGGCACAAACTATCAACCTCGAGCAAGTCGCTCGTGCTCAAATTGAGCGTCGGATTTCGAGCGTCTTTACAGGCCATAAGTTCACCAACTTGATTGCTGCGATACTGACGGCGCAGGGCTACAAGGTCAGGGTTTCTCCTCCTGGTCCTGACGCTGGCATCGATATCGTGGCAGGGAGAGGAGCCTTAGGCTTTGATGAGCCGCGGCTCGTTGTGCAGGTGAAGTCTGGAGACATTACAGCTGATCAGCCAACCTTACAGAGCCTCCTGGGGTGCGTGCAGGATACCCACGCTAATCAAGGACTCTTGGTAAGTTGGTCTGGCTTCAAGCCGACCGTTCTAAAGCGGACAAACGATCTCTATTTCCGGGTCCGCTTTTGGGGGCGAGACGACATTATGAATGCGCTCTTCAGTGTCTACGAGGAATTGCCTGAAGAGATACGTGCCGAACTGCCGCTACAGCGTATATGGACCCTGGTGCCGGAGAACGAAGAAGGCGGCACTGCATAACGAGCCGAATGACAGGTTACTGGGCCAAGCGTTCTATGCCGGTGTCAATGATAGCTGTTACCCCAGTCAGCCTGATGACACCCTGAGTCAGCGGGACGATGGATAGGCTGCCCGGATCCTCGTGGGTATTCCGGTAAACTATGGCATCAATGTCGTGGGCTTGGAGGACATCGAATGACTCGAGTTCTCGGTCCAGCATCGCTGTTGCCTGCGCCTGACCGATGATACCGCGGGACAGGAACTCGCCCACTAAGTGGTCCACCTCATGCAAGCCGTCTGCAATCTCAAGCGGCTTCTGCGTTCGGATCTCGGCCTCGTAGAGCGTGGGCTGGCCGGGCCCTTCAGGCATGCCCCAGGGACGGGCGGCTTCCGGCAGGTCCAGGACATCGTGCAGGCGCGCCAGGGCAGGTGCACGACTGCCCCAGTGCATGCCGATGAAGCTGCGGATACCGGGGCCAGCGAGGGTGGCGTGGAACCAAGTGCTGTGGTCGGCCAGGGCCCGCAGGAGGGCGCCGTCGATGGTCAGGTCCGCCGCCACATCCGCTCTCCATCGGCCCGGTGGACATGACACATCCAGATGCCTGCTTGGCCAGCCGAGAAGTCGCCGCCGAAACCGAAAGGGGGTATTGGCATCGCAGAAGGCGCAGAAGTGCTCGAAGGAGGGCTCAAGGCAGACAAGGCTGACCCGAGCGGGATCCGGCTGGCTGTAGGGTGTCTTGCTGACGAGGGTGTAGGGCTGCGGGGCTGATCGAACATGGCGGCGGATGGTAGCTGGATCGGCCGGAAGGAGGGTAGGGGCAGCAAAGCTCCTTAAATGAAATCACAGCCGGAGCCGAATTTATGAATGGTTTCGGATCACTGTGAGGGATTTCGGAGGCTGCACCTTTTCCGCGCCCCTTTTCCCACCGTGCTCTTGAACATTTTCGGAGGAAATAGGACAAACAGGATCGATTTCGGAGCTTTCCTATCGCTTCCGGAGGCTTCCCGTCGAACAGGAAGGTTTTCAGATGCTGTCGAAAGTGGAGGGTAGCTTGGTTGGCCAGGCTGCTCTTATCGCGTCTCTGGAGCTTCGACGCCCTCCTCCGGCTGTCATTTCCATGGTCGGAGTTGGAGCCAGGAGAACGGTCACGGAGGACGGGCGAACCGTGGAGCGATATCCGGTTTCGTACCAGCCAGAGGATACCCTGGCTGGCCATTTACGGTTTGCCTTGCGCTACGAGCCCATCGATCTTGGCATCCTCTCCGAGGCATTCGGCTACCGTGCAGCAGCAGAGCAGATAGAAGCCTGGGTCCGATCCGAGCCGACCGGGGCCTACGCCCGCCGCGCCTGGTTCTTGTTTGAATGGCTGACCGGGAAGCAACTGGATCTCCCGGATGCCGGGCCAGTGGGTTACGTGGATGCCCTGGATGCCAAGCTGCACATCATAGCTAAGGGCAGCCCATCTCGTCGCCACAAGGTGACAAACAACATCCTGGGCAGCCCAGGCTTTGCGCCCCTTGTTCGCCGGACCCAGCGGCTCGTGGCCTTCATGAAAGAGGACCTGGCGGCGGAAGCCAGGAACCTTGTTGCCGGTTGTGAGCCCGAGGTCCTGGCCCGAGCCGTGAACTACCTCTACACGAAGGAAACTAAGAGCAGCTTCGCCATCGAGCGCGAAACGGCGACTGGCAAGAAGGCAGAGCGCTTTGTCGCTGCCCTCCGCTCCGCGAAATCGTTCGAGCCAACTGACCCCCAGAGCCTGATTGACCTCCAGAACATCATCGTCGACGCCAGGTATGCTGCGAAGGATCTCAGGGATTTCCAGAACTTCGTAGGGTCAACTGTCGGCGGCTACCGGGAGGAGGTCCACTTCATCTGCCCGCGGCCTGAGGATGTCAGATCCCTGGTCGCAGACTGGGCAGCCATGACCGAAAGGCTAAAGGAAGCCACCGACCCTGTCGTAGCGGCCGCCCTGACAGCGTTCGGCTTCGTCTTCATCCATCCTTTCGAAGACGGCAACGGACGTATCCACCGCTTTCTGATCCATCAGGTTCTCGCTCGGGAAGGCTTCACGCCGCCAAACATCCTATTCCCCGTCTCCGCGGCAATTGTCCGGGATCTCCGGGAATACGATACGGTGCTGGAGACCTTCTCCGGTCCGATCATGCCACATATCGATTGGCACTGGACGCCAGCCCGCGAGATCACGGTCGACAACGACACGGCGCATCTCTACCGGTATTTCGATGCCACACCTCTCGCAGAGTTCCTGTACGCCAAGGTCGCCGCCACCATCCGCAAGGATCTGAAGGAAGAACTGGAATTCGTCGCTGTCTACGATGCCGCCAAGTCGGCAGTGGACGAAATTATCGACATGCCGGATCGGAAGGCGAGCCTTCTTGTCCGCCTGTGCCTACAGAACTCCGGCCGACTCTCCAAGGCGAAGCGGGAGATGTTCAGCGAAATCGAGGACCACGAAATCGAAGCGATCGAGGCTGCCATCCAGGAGATCATCGCGGGACACACCGTGCTGCCGCCGGAGGAAGATTTCACTCCGTGAGAGCGCGCCTGGTGCGGCCGGCCAAAGCTTCGCGGCCGAGGGCTGCTGCCCCCGGCCTCCAGCCATTCATCAGGCTTCCGAAAAAACCGCCTTCTCGCTGGCCATATCCAGGATGTCGAGCTCCGGCAGTGCACGAACGATCTTCATCGTCTCCAGGCTGATTGTGATGACGCGCTGCTATGTTGAAACCTTCTGATTGTGGCGACGCTGCGAGGATATTCGAACTCTGAATGCGAGGTTGTCGATGCGCAGCATGACGAAGCCGGCGGTCGGGGTAGCGCGCGAGGCCTTGGCTGTGGGGCGCCAAACATTCCCGGCCTATGGCAGCCGGACCTCGCGGCATGACTTCACCCAGGCCCAGCTCTTCGCGTTGCTGACGCTGCGCCGTAAGCGCGGCCGGAACACCCTTCTTCCCAATCGTGCCGGTGCTGTGGTGCCTCGCCTTCAGGTGGGGAGCTTCGAGCCGACATTATGGTCGACGTTAATGACGACGCGGGTGGCCGCGGATATCGCCGGGTAGAGGTGCTGACGGGTCCTGGACGCCGTCGCCGGTGGTCGGAGGAGGCCAAGGCGCAGATTGTCGCGGAGACGCTCGCACCCGGCGCCGTCATCGCCGAGGT
>NZ_PDOA01000029.1 GCF_003116135.1 Teichococcus aestuarii
ATCTGTCGGGTAGCGCCGCCGCTCAAACGCTGCCTGCCGGGCACGGTGTTCCTTGGTCCACATCCAGCCCATCTGGCCACGCAGGGACGCCCAAACACCTCACCACCAGCATTCTCAAACAGGCAGTTAGTCAGGAAGTTATTGGCAGAGAAAATTCTGTACAGAATATCAAATTTACCAAAATTTTTACTATAACGACGGCTCATTGTCTATTTTGTCATATTAGCCTATTATAATTTCACTAAAATCATCTCATTCAAAATATTATCACGTGATCTTTTTAAATAGGGACCGGCACCAAGCGGCCGCTCCACCCCATAGGGGCGATTTGGTCATCAGGCAGGAAAACCTCTTGTGCATGACGTAACGGCTCCGAGAACTCGCGGCAGCCCGTTTGGAAAGCGGCGGACGGCCTTGAACTGAAGCAGCGGGACTGCGTGCTTGCAGGAGGGAGACGGAATTCCATCAAAGGCGCGACTCGAGGCCGATGTGCAGGATGGCGAATCCGCACATTCCCCGCCGATCAGGCGGGCGGCAGTTATCCACCGCAGCCGGGTTATCCCGGGGGATTTTGCGATGCGGCTGTGGGAGTTTGCGAGGGAATCCGGGTTATACCGTGGGGTTTTGCGAGCACTCCAATTAGTAAACAACTAGATCTTCCTAGATGTTTCATCGCAAAGTCCCACGCTTGCGACAGCCGGCCGAAACCGTCACTTTGCTTATTGATGAGATGGTAAATTTCGGAGCGAAGCCATGGCCGATGCAGCGAAGGGAGTGCGGCAACTCGTCCTGCTGCATGGCCGCGAGCAGGCCCGGACGCTGGCGGATCCTAGTGACCAGTCCCTGGTCAAGATTGCCAGCGAAGTGCTCGGAGATGAAAGCGGCCAGAAAGGCTACAGCTATTCCGGTCTGTGTCTGACCTCTCTGCCGCACCGGAAGCCCGGCGACGATGAAGCCTGGATCCGCACCGTCGGGCCCTTGACGCTGATCATTGAGCCCGGCCGGATCGTGATGGGCGACGGCCAGCCGAAGCTCATGGGCGTGCCTTTCGGAGCGCGCGCCCGCCTGATCCTGATTTATCTCCAGACGCAGGCCGTGCTGACCGACAGCCGCGAGGTAAGCCTTGGCCGCTCGATGCGTGAGTGGATGAAAAGGCTCGGCTTAGCAGTCGGCGGGGAGACGGCCTCGACGCTGCGCGAGCAGGCACGGCGCATTGCGACCTGCTCCATGCGCTTCTCATGGCAGACAGAGCCCAGCAAGTCCGGCCGTCCCACGATGATGACCAACGAGCGCATCATCAAGTCCGGCTTGTTCTTCCAGGAGGGTACAGGGGATGACCGGCAAGGCAGCCTGTTCGAGGATCGGGTGCTGCTGGACTCCGACTTCTTCGATCAGTTGCGCCGCCATCCGGTACCTCTGCAGGACGCGGCTATCCGGCAGTTGAAGGACAGCGCCGCAGCTCTCGATATCTATGTCTGGCTGGCCTACCGGCTGCACCACCTCAACAAGCGCACCCCGATCGGCTGGAAGGACCTGCACCAGCAGTTTGGGGGCAGTTACAAGAACCTGTTTCAGTTCAAGCCACGCTTCCTCGCTTCGCTAGCCGAGGCTGTGGCGGCCTACCCGGAGGCCCGGGTAGACGTCGAGGATACGCACATTGTGCTGCACCCGAGCCCCCCTCCTATACGCAAGCTTGCCTGACCCACGGGGCGTGGGGCTTTGCGATAAGCATGGAAGAGCGACTTCAACGCCTTGGCCACGGCCCGGGCGCTTCTTTGTAAAGAACGCGCCATCGCAAAACCCCACACCCTGCGTAGCCGCTCTAGATGCGCCGTAACGGTAAGGTCCAGGCCAGCAAGGCGTTCATGACGGCAAAGGCTGCCACCGCCATGAAGGCGATGCTGAAGCCGGCGTCGATCCGTGCCACTGTCGTGGCGCGTATCGCGTCCGGCAGGGCGGCCAGGGCAGCGGGGCCGTGCCGCACCATGTCGGCGAAGACCGCGGCGGCCGCGCTGTCCTGGCCGAGGATCGCGAACAAAGCGCCGATCACGACCGTGACGCCTGCTGCCGAGCCGACCGAACGCGACAGTTGTACCGAGGCTGCCGCCGCTCCCAGCATGGCAGGCGGTGCCAGCGCCTGAGCCGTGACCTGCGCCACCGGCATCGCCGAGCCTTGGAACACCGCGACAAGGGCAAGCATCGCCGGCAACCCCCAAGGGCCCAGCACCGCGCCGGCCTGATGATGTCCGAAGGCGACCAGCAGCAAACCCAGTGCTGCCGCCGTTTGTCCGACCGCGGGGAAGATCGCCAAGCGTCCAGTACGGGTCACGAGCCATCCTGTTACCAGCGAGCCCATCCCGACCGTTGCCGTCAGTGGCAGCATCAGCAAGCCGATCTGAGCCGCCGAAGCGCCATCCACCGCCTGCAGGTGGATCGGCAGAAGGGTCACCTCGCTGACCAGCAGGGCGCCCGAGCAGACGGCCATGGCGTTGGCACGCCACATGGCCGGACGCCGCAGCATCTCCAGCGGGAACAAGGGCTGCACCGCCCGCTGTTCGAACCGCAGGAGGAGCACCAGGCAGAGCAGCGACACGCCGAGGCTGGCGGCGGTCCCCACCAGTGTCGCGGCGTCGACTGGCTGCACCTGTTCCAGCGCCAGCAGCAGAGGCACTACGAAGCCGGCGAACAGCAGCAGGCCTGGCCAGTCGAAGCTACCCCGCGTCCTCCGGACGGGATGGACCGGCAGGCGCAGCGCCAGCAGCATGGCCAGTGCGCCCAGGGGCAGGTTGATGAGGAACACCGAGGGCCAGCCGAAGAACTGCGTCAGCACGCCGCCCGCCACGGGGCCAAAGGTGGAGGAGACCACGATCACCGCGGCCAGTATGCCCTGCGCACGGCCGAGCTGGCGCCGTGGCACGTTCTCGCCAAGCAGCGCCTGGGACAGCACCATCAGCCCCCCGCCGCCGAAGCCCTGCAGCACTCGCGCCGCTGTCAGCGACAGGATGCCTTGTGCCAAGGCGCACAGCACCGAGGCCACCACAAATAGCACCAGCGCCACGAGCAGCAGGCGCCGCCGTCCGAAGGCGTCGCCAAGCCGCCCATACACCGGGGCCGCCACAGTGCTGGCAACCAGGTAGGATGCCACCACCCAGGACACCCGCTCCACGTCGCCGAAGGCTCCGGCCATGGCGGGAAGGGCCGCTGCCACGATGGTGCCATCCACCACGGCGAGAAAGATGGGCAGCAGTATGGGCGGGAAGATCCGCCACAAGGAAGGCCATGCCGGCTCCTCGGCGGAGGCTGGCGTGTCGGGGACAGCGTCGGACGTCATCAGGGCAAGGTGAACCAGACCCGGGCCTTTGGCCAGCAGCCTGGCGTGACCGCTCATCGCATCCCTGCCTCAGAGCAGCCAGGCCGGCTCCGGCCCTGTCCGCCATTATGAGGAACGGCAGCCAGGCGTTCATTTTCCACCGGACGCCAGCATGATGAGGCTGTTCATCGAGGGTGAAGGGGGCAAGGTTCGGCCGGGAGCGGACTGGCAGGCTCAGGGGTTTAGCCGGATAGAAGCGGACGTCTGACTTCGGATATTCGACCGCTGGGTTCGGTCCATTGCCACCTCCCGTTCCCTGGCTGTCCCCCTCCCCTGGTAAGGGCGGCACCGGCTTCTCCAGGAAGGATCGAGAAGCGGGAATAGCTGGCTCCCCCGGCCATGGAAGAGGCTCGTGCCGCCCATCAGCCGAGCTTCGGGAGCTTGGATGCTCCCGGACTGATCAGAATCGCGTCCACAATGATCCCGAAGATATGGTCGGAGCGGGACGCAAGCGCGGGTTGATCGGCTACCCAAGAAAGCGCGCCGACGAACGCGAACAGGTCGGCGCCGTCCATATCGGCACGGGCTTCCTTTGCGGCCTGTGCCCGGCCGAGGAGACGCGTACCGGCAGCCTTCATTGCAACACATGACGCATGGAGCGCCGACGTCTCGTCCTCGATCGCGGCCACCATCGACTTGATCGCGCCACTGTAATTGCTCGCCACTGCCACCGTCTCGCGCAGCCAGGTCACCAGAGCTGCACCGGGCGTGTCCGATGCCTCCAGGTCGCCTGCCCGCACCGTCAGCGCGTCGAAGCTGCTGCGGAGGAGGGCCTCCAACAGCGCCTCACGGGTCGGGAAGTGCCGGTAGAGCGTACCGAGCCCCACCCCGGCCGTGCGCGCAATGTCGCGCAAAGAGGCATCCGCCCCTCCCGCGGACAGGAGGTCGCGTGCGACCGCCAGGAGATGATCATGATTCTTCTTCGCGTCGGCGCGCATGGCTCTCCGGCTTGACAAACGGATCACTGCTCCGAATATGCGGGACAGTGCTCCACATAGATGGCTTATCTGGAGCGAAGGAGACAGCCATGTCTACAGGGACAATGAAGCCGGCCAGGCTACACGAGTTTGGCGGCCCCGGCGTGCTCCGCTACGAGGATGCGCCCCGACCTGCCGCAGCACCCGGCGAGGTGCTGGTTCGCGCCCATGCCGCCGGCCTGAATCCCCCCGATTGGTATCTGCGGGACGGTTACCGCGCCCTGCCTCCGGAGTGGCGGCCTGACCCCTCCTTTCCCCTTATCCCTGGTACGGATGTGTCGGGCATTGTCGAGGCGGTTGCCGACGACGTGAGGGGCTTCAACCTCGGCGACGAAGTTTACGCGATGGTGCGCTTTCCCGAGAACCTGATGAAGGGCAGTGGCGCCTACGCTGAATACGTCAGCATTCCAGCACCGGAGCTGGCGCTCAAGCCGGTGGGCATCGACCATGTCCACGCGGCCGGCGCGCCCATGTCGCTGCTCACGGCATGGCAGTTCCTGATCGAGCTGGGCCACGATGAGCCGAACCCGTTCCAGTCCTTCCGGCATGAGCCGGTGCCGCTCCAGGGCAAGACGGTTCTCGTCAACGGCGCCAGTGGCGGCGTTGGGCACCTGGCCGTCCAATTGGCGAAGTGGAAGGGGGCACGCGTTATTGCCGTGGCGTCCAGCAGGAATGAGGCGTTGCTGCGCGACCTCGGCGCCGATCAGTTCATCGATTACACCACGACAGCGGCCGAGGAGGTCGTGTGTGATGTGGACCTCGTTCTCGATGCGGTCGGCGGTGCGAAAATGGGCCGCTTCCTGCACGCCGTGAAGCGAGGCGGAGCCCTGTTCCTGGTCAATCCGCTCGGCTTCATTGATCACGAGGAAGCTGAGACGCTGGGGGTCACGGTTTCATCGACACAGGTCCGCTCGAACGGCGCGCAATTGGCGGAAGCCGCTCGCCTGCTCGCCAACGGTACCGTCCGCGTAATCGTGGACAGCACATACCCGCTGTCTGATGTCTCACGGGCGCATGAATGTGCCACCAGCGGCAGCATTCAGGGCAAAATCGTCCTCACGATGGACTGACCATCAAGAGCTTGGGCCCGGATTGTCGGCAGCGCCGATAGGGCCTGGAAGCCCGATGTTCCAGGTGGAAGTGCCCTGAAAGGTCGAGCAAAAAGGCTTATGCAAGACCTGAAATGGCTGGAGACCTTTGTCTGGGTTGTGGAGCTGGGTGGGTTCCGGGCCGCCGCCGCCCGGCTCAACACCACGCAGCCCTCGGTCTCGGCCCGTATCGACCAGCTGGAGCGGCAACTCGGCGTTACCCTCTTCAGCCAGGGAAGCCGTCGCCGTGAGCTGACCCGCGAGGGGCTGGTGGTGCTGGACTATGCCCGGCGCATGCTGGAGTTGCAGCAGGAACTGCAGGAGGCCATCCGGCAGCCCAATGCCGTCCGTGGCGTGCTGAGGATCGGCGTGGCCGAAACCCTGGTGCACAGCCTGATGCCCCGGCTGCTGGAATCGATCGGCGCCAGCTACCCGCAGGTGGTGCTCGACCTGATGGTGGACACCACGAACATTCTCTCCGACCAGCTTCGGCAGGGCGAGATCGATATCAGCATGCAGGTGGGCCCCGTGGCTGACCCGCGCGCCGTCAGCCGCCGGCTCTGCCATTTTCCGCTGGGTTGGGTGGCGAGCCCGGCCTTGCCACTGCGGGAAGGCCCTCTGCCGCTGGCGGAGCTGACACGATGGCCGGTGATCAGCTTTTCCCACAACAGCCCTTTGGCGGCGGAGATCCAGCGCGCCCTGGCGGCGAGCGGCACGCCCGATGTCCGGCTTTGGGGCAGCGCCTCGCTGACCCTCATGGTCCGCATGGCTCAGGATGGCGCGGGCTGCTGCATTCTGCCGCTGGCGGTCTTGCGCCGGGAAATCGCGGCCGGCCTGCTGCGGGTGCTGGAGGTGACCGATGTCGTGCTGCCGCGCAACGCCTTCTATGTCAGCTACCTGCGCAGACCCGACAACTTCCTGGCCGCCATGGTGGCGGAGCGGGCCTCGGCCATCGGCGGAGAACTGGAAAAAGCGGCGCAAGGTGATCAGGAATCCTGATCGAAGTTATCCAGAATGACGATTCGACAGCGGCCCGAAACCGCCGCCTAATCGCCCGAAATCCGGAGCCGCAGGAGACATGCGGCCCGGAAGCGGCCGGCAAGCCGGCAGGGGAACGCTTGTCGCCCGGAAGCCTTCTCAAAAGAACAGAGGCTCCGCGATCATGTTCAAGACCTTGCTGGCTGGCGGCCTGGCCGCGGCCGCCCTGTCTCTGCCGCTTCCCGCCCAGGCACAGTCGCCGCTGCCGCCCGGGCTGAAGCTCAGCATCGCCGCCGTGACGCAGCCGGTGCCGACCAACCCGCAATACACCACCGTCGACCTGCCGATCCTGCGGGACGGGTTGCAGAAGGCCTCGGGCGGCCAGATCACGGTCCAGGTCAGCAGCCATGCCGAGCGCAACCTCGGCGGCAGCGAGATCGTCCGGCTGGTCCGCTCGGGGCAGGTGGAGATCGGCGCCGGCACCCTCTCCACCCTCTCGGGCGATGTGCCGATCCTCGATGGCATCGATCTCTCCGGCCTCAGCCCGGATATCGGCCAGGCCCGGCGCATCGCCGAGGCCATGCTGCCGCTCGCCAACAAGGAGCTGGAGCGCTTCAACACCCGGCTGGTGGTGGTCTATCCGTTTCCGGCGCAGGTGCTGTTCTGCCGCAGCGCCTTCACCAGCCTGGCCGATCTGCGGGGGCGCAAGATCCGCACCTTCGGCAACTCGCTGGTCGACCTGGTGCAGAAGATCGGTGCGCTGCCGGTCAGCATCGGCTTCCCCGAGGTCTACAGCGCCCTGGAGCGCGGCGTGGTCGACTGCGCCGTGACGGGCACCGGCAGCGGCGCCGCCGCCCGCTGGCCGGAGGTCTCCTCGCACATCTCCGATCTGCCGCTCTCCTGGGCGGTGGCCGGCTACATGGTCAACCTCTCCTGGTGGAACCGTCTGGACCCCGCCGCCCGCGCCCTGCTGGAAGACACCTTCGCCCGGATGACCGACGCGCTCTGGACCCTGGGCGATGCCGCCACGCGCGATGGCATCGACTGCAACACGGGCAATGCCGCGGCCTGCAGGATCCACAGCCTCGCGCCGCGCCCGATGACCGAGGTCAAGGCCACCGAGGCCGACCGCGCCCTGGTGCGCGAGGCGATGCAGACCACGGTGCTGCCGGGCTTCGTCAAGCGTTGCGGCGCGCGCTGCGGCGAGATCTACAACCGGATGATCGCGCCGATCTCCAAGGTGGAGTACCGGCCGTGACGGCGCGGGCCGGGGCCGCCGCCCCGGCGCCGCTGCGGCTGGCGCGGGGCCTGCGCGCGGGGCTGGACCGGGCCGGGCGGCTCATGGCCTACCTCGCCGGCTGGAACTACATCCTCTGCGCCCTTTTCATCACCGCCGACATCGTCGGGCGCACCGCCTTCGGCGTCTCCAGCGCCGCGACGGTGGAGATCACCGGCTACATGCTGGCCTGCGGCATCTCCTGGTCGCTGGCGCATACCCTGGCGGCGCGGGCGCATATCCGGGTGGATGTGCTGGTCAACCGCCTGCCGTTGCGGCCGCGCGCCACGCTGCATGTGCTGGCGCTGCTGCTGCTGGGCGGCTTCGCGGCATTCCTGGCCTGGGCCGGCTGGTCGCTGCTCGACGAATCGCTGCTGTTCGACGCGCATGACAACAGCGCCCTGCACATCCCGCTGGCCCTGCCGCAGGGCATCTGGGCCTTCGGCCTGCTGGTCTTCCTGCTGATGATCGCGGCGCTGCTGCTGGAGGCGGCGCTGACGCTGCTCTGCGGCCGCTTCGGCGAGGCGGATGCGCTGCTCGGCTCCCGCAGCATCGACGACGAGGCCGGCGAGGCGCTGGAGGCGGTGGCCATGGCGCGGAAGGGGCAGGCCGCATGATCGCGCTGGTCTTCCTCCTGGGCCTTCTGGGGCTGCTGTTCTTCGCCGCCGCCAGTGGCGGCCCGGCTCTGCCGCTGGCCGAGATCATGGGCCTCGTCGCGGTCTTCCTGGTGTTCTTCGGCGCCGGCGTGCACATCGCGGCGGTGCTGGGCATCCTGGCGGTGCTCACCGGGCTGCTGTTCTCCGACCGCCCCTTCTGGCTGTTCGCGGGCCAGACCTTCTGGGGCCCCTCCAGCAATTTCGTGCTGATCGCGGTGCCGCTCTTCCTGCTGATGGGCGAGATCCTGCTGCGCGCCGGGCTGTCGGACCGGCTCTACCGGGCGCTGAACGTCTGGCTCAACCGCCTGCCGGGCGGGCTGCTGCACACCAACATCGCCTCCTGCGCCCTGTTCTCGGCCATCTCCGGCTCCTCCGTCGCCACGGCGGCCACCATGGGCTCGGTCGCGCTGCCCTATTTCGAGGGCACGAGATACAGCCAGCGCATGGTGCTGGGCTCGCTGGCGGCGGGCGGCGCCATGGGCAACCTGATCCCGCCCGGCATCACCTTTATCGTCTATGGCCTGATCACCGAGACCTCGGTGGGCGCGCTCTACATCGCGGCGCTGGGGCCGAGCCTGCTGGTCACGGCGCTGTTCGTGGCCGTCATCGTGCTGCACGGGTTGCGCAACCCGATGGAGCGCCCGCTGCAGGTGCCGATCGGCCTGAAGCTGCGCGCCCTGGGCGGCCTGGTGCCGACCCTGCTGCTGATGCTGCTGGTGCTGGGCTCCATCTATGGCGGCTACGCCACGCCCACCGAGGCGGCGGCGCTCGGCGTGGTCGGCGCCGCGGGCTTCGCCGCCTTCGAGGGCAAGCTCTCCTGGCGCATGCTGAACGCCTCCGCCGAGGCCACGGCGCGCAACACGGCGCTGCTCGGCCTGATCATCCTGGGCGCCTACCTGCTGAACTACGTGCTGACCCTGATCAACGTGCCGCAGGCGGTGGCCGGGCTGATCGGCGGGCTGCCGGTGCCGCCCTGGGTCATCATGCTGGCCATCATCGGCATGTACTTCGCCCTCGGCACCTTCATGGAGGGCTTCTCCATGATCATCACCACGGTGCCGGTCGTGTTCCCCATCGTCGTCGGCCTGGGCTACGACCCGATCTGGTTCGGCGTCGTCGTCACCATGCTGGTCGAGATCGCCCAGATCAGCCCGCCGGACGGCACGGTGATGTACGTGCTGCAGGGCATGCGCCCGCGCGGCGGGCCGATCACCGATGTCTTCGCCGGCGTCATGCCCTTCCTGCTGGCCTATCTGCTGGCCGTCGGCCTGCTGATGGTCTGGCCCGGCATCGCCCTGTGGCTGCCGGCGATGATGGGCTGAGCGCCGCCATGACCCTCCCTCCCGATTTCGCTCCCGGAGCCTCCGTGTCCACAGATCCCTTCATCCGCGTCGGCATCGACATCGGCGGCACCTTCACCGACCTGCAGATCCTGGACGAGCGCCACGGCACGCTGCACAGCCTGAAGACGCCGACCACGCCCGAGGACCCCTCCATCGGCCTGCTCGCCGGGCTGGAGCAGGCGGCGGCGCAGTTCGGCTTCGCCCTGCCGGATATCCGGCTGCTGCTGCACGGCACCACCATCGCCACCAACGCGGTGCTGGAGCGGCGCCTGGCGCGCGGCGTGCTGCTGACCACCGCCGGCTTCGAGGACGTGCTGGAGATCGGCCGCCACGCCCGGCGGGACATCTATGCCGCCCGCCAGCGCCGCCCGGCGCCGCTGATCCCGCGCGACCGCCGCTTCGGCGTGCCCGAGCGGATGCGCGCCGACGGGACCGCCGAGCGGGTGCTGGACCATGCTGCGCTGGAACCGCTGGCCGCGCGGATCGAGGCGGCGGGGGCCGAGGCCGTCGCCGTCACGCTGCTGCATGCCTATGTGAACGGCGCGCATGAGGCGATGCTGGGCGAATGGCTGGCCCGCCGCTTCCCCGGCCTGCCGGTCTCGCTCTCCTCCGACATCAGCCCCGAGATCCGCGAGTATGAGCGCAGCTCCACCACGGTGCTGAACGCGCTGCTGATGCCGGTGGTGGGCCATTATCTCGGCCAGCTCTCGGCCCGCCTGCGGGCGGCGGGGCTGCGGGCGCGGCTGCTGCTGGTGCAGTCCAACAGCGGCGTCTGCTCGCCCGAGGTGGCGGCGCGCCAGCCGGCACGGCTGCTGCTCTCCGGCCCCTCGGGCGGGGCGCTGGCCACGCTGCGCATGGCGGAGGCGCTGGAGCGGCCCAACCTGCTCGGCGTCGACATGGGCGGCACCAGCTTCGATGTCTGTGTCGTGCGCGAGGGCGCGGTGACGCAGATGACCCAGGGCGAGATCGATGAGCTGCCGGTGCGCCTGCCGATGATCGAGATCCGCACCATCGGCTCCGGCGGCGGCTCCATCGCGGCGATCGACGAGGCGGGGCGGCTGCGCGTCGGTCCGCGCAGCGCCGGCTCCCGCCCCGGCCCCGTCTGCTACGGCCGCGGCGGCACCGAGCCCACCGTGACCGACGCCAATCTGGTGATGGGCCGGCTGGACCCGCGCTATTTCCTGGGCGGCCGCATGGCGCTCGACCTCGACGGCGCGCGGGAGGCGATCCGCGCCCGGCTCGGCGCGCCGCTCGGCCTCGGGCCGGAGGCGGCGGTGGAAGGCATGATGACCGTCACCAACACCAGCCTGGCCACCGCCGCGCGGCTCAGCCTGTTCGAGAAGGGGCTGGACCCGCGCGATTTCAGCCTGCTCTCCTTCGGCGGCGCCGGCGGGCTGCACGCCATCCCGGTGGCCGAGGAGCTGGGCATCGGCGAGGTGGTCTTCCCGGCCGATGCCTCCACCTTCTCCGCCTATGGCATCCTGCACTCCAACATCGTGCACGACCTGGCGCGCAGCCGGGTGATCCCCGCCACGGCGGCGAGCCTGGACTTCATCGGCGCCACCCTGGCGGAGTTGCGCGCGCGCGGCGCCGCCCTGCTGGAGGAGGATGGCGTGCCGGCAGACCAGCGCCGCACCGCCGTCTCGGCCGACCTGCGCTACAAGGGCCAGGCTTCGGAGCTGGTGGTGCCCTGGCCGGAGGCGGCGGCGGATGAGGAAGCTCTGGCCCGCGTGCTGGCCGCCTTCCATGAGAGCCACCAGGCCCGCTTCTCCTACGCCAATCCGGACGCCCCGGTGGAGCTGGTGGCGCTGCGCCTCTCGGCCACCGGCCTGCTGCCCGCCGGCGCGATCCGCCGCGGCGAGGCCGCCGCCGCGCCGCCCGCCGCCGAGACGCGCCCCGTGCTGCTGGACGGGCGCTGGCAGCCGGTGGCCGTGCACCGCCGCGCCGCCATCACGGGCGAGACCTCCGGCCCGGCGCTGATCGAGGAGGACTACACCACCATCCTGCTGAGCGCCGGCTGGCGCTGCGCGCCCGGCCCGGAGGGCACGCTGATCGCGCGCAGGATGCCGCAGGGAGACGCCGCATGAACGCCACACCTCCACCCACGCCCACTCTCGGCCCCGTGACGCTCGAGGTGCTGCGCAACGCCTTCACCGCCGTGGCGGCGGAGATGGATGTCACCGTCTGGCGCACCAGCCGCTCCACCATCGTGCGCGAGATGCTGGATTATTCCACGGCGGTGTTCGACGCGGAGGGCTACAACGTCGCCCAGTCCGCCCGCATCCCCGGCCACCTGAACTCGATGAGCGCCGGCCTGCTCACCATCATCCGCGACTTCCTGCCGCTGGAGGCATGGGACGAGGGCGATGTGGTGATCACCAACGACCCCTATTGCGGCGGCCAGCACATCCCCGACATCCTGGCCTTCCGGCCGGTGGTGGTCGGTGGCCGGCGCATCGCCATCGTCGGCACGCTCTGCCACCATCTGGACATGGGCGGCATGGCCGCCGGCAGCTACGCCGCCACGGCCACCGAGATCTTCCAGGAGGGGCTGCGCATCCCGCCGCTGAAGCTGGTGCGTGCCGGCGTGATGAACGAGGACGTGCTGGCGATGATGCGCCAGAATGTCCGCCGCCCGGACATGCTGTGGGGCGACCTCCAGGCGCAGCTCGCCTCCCTCGCGGTGGGAGAGGGGACGATGCAGCGCCTCGCCGCCCGCTTCGGCGCCGCCACCATCCTGGAGGCCTGCCGCCAGCTGCTGGACGGATCGGAGCGCGCCATGCGCGCGATGATCGGCCGCATCCCCGACGGGCGCTACAGCTTCGAGGATTTCCTCGATGATGACGGCATCCTGCCCGACCCCATCCGCATCCACGCCGCCATCGAGGTGCGGGGCGAGGAGATGGTGGTGGACCTCTCCGGCTGCGGCCGGCAGGCGGCGGGGCCGGTGAACGCCACGCTGGCTTCCTCCGGCTCGGCGGTGGCCTATGCCGTGCTGGCCGTGGCCGACAGCGACATTCCCGCCAATGCCGGCTGCTACCGGCCGGTGCGCATCATCGCGCCGGAGGGCAGCATCGTGCATGCCAGCCACCCCGCGCCGGTGGCCAACCGCGTGGCCGTGGCGCACCGGCTGGCCACCACCATGTTCGGCGCGCTGCACCAGGCGGTGCCGGGGCGTGTGCCGGCGGCCTATTACGGCGTCTCCTATGTCTGCTCCTTCCAGACCATCGGCGAGGATGGCGCGCGCGGCGTGCTGGTCGAGATTGAGATCGGCGGCACCGGCGCCTATCACGACCAGGACGGGCTGAACGCCTGGGCCTACGGCATGCACAACAACGCCTCCATCCCTGTCGAGATGATCGAGGCCGAGGTGCCGCTGACCCTGACGGGCTATGGCCTGCTGGATGGCTCGGGCGGCGCCGGGCGGCATCGCGGCGGGCTCGGCCTGTTCCGCGAATGGCGGGTGGACAGCGCCGCGGCGGTCTTCACCGCCAATCTGGAACGCTTCAAGTTCCGCCCCTATGGGCTGGAGGGCGGCGAGCCGGGCAGCGCCGGCGCGCTCTACCTGATCCGCGATGGCGAATGGCGGCCATTGCCCTCCAAGGTGAACAACCTGCCGTTGCGGCGGGGCGATACCATCCGGCTGGAGACCTCGGGCGGCGGCGGCTACGGCCCGCCGGGGGAGCGCGGCGCGGCAGAGCGGGCGAACGACGCTGCCTGCCGCTATGTGCGCCCTCCCAGTGCCGCCGCCGCGGCTGGCTGAGGGCGCCGGCGTCGGCCAGATGCGTGACATGCTGGCCCGCCGCTGAGCGGAGCATGGAGGCCCCGTCTCTGGCTCGACGCCACCCACATGAAGGTTCGCGACGGCAACCGTGGCGCGATCATCGCCCCTGCGGTCAATGAGGGCGGCAAGCGCGTGGTGCCCCGTGCTGTCCCCTGAACCGCCCCGCGTCCGTCCGGGGCAAGGGTGTCAGGCTGCCCGCCATGGTCGCCTGACCCATTTCCAGCATCTCCAAGGACTGACGCTTGTGGACCCTCCAGCAGCACACAACCGCCGGGCCTGACGCGCCTGCAGCAGCGGCGCAAGGATTGCGGACACGGCGCCGAAAGCATCGGTCCGGTGCGTCCGCAGGAAGGCGGCGCGTGCAGGCCGGTGGGCGGGCCGAGGCAACGTTGCGCCGGCCGGCTGAAGGCCGGAGGGTTCTTCATTGACACGGCCAGAACTCTCCAACACCATTACTCAATATGAAAGTATCGCTGGTCAATACGGTCTTGGGTAACCTGTTGGCCGGTCTTTCCCTTGAGGTTGCTCTGCTCTGCTCTGGTCAGCGGCCGTGCTCTGGAGAAGCGGAGCCTGTTCCGCACCTTTTGCCCGCGCAGCGCCAGGCCTGAATTTGGGCCTCATCTGAAGAGGATATGCAGATTGCCCCGCCACATCGCCTGCCTCTCCTATGATTTCGATACCTGGTCTGGCTTCGCGGCGCGCGGCATGATGACGCCAACCCCGATCTCACGTGGAGAGTTCGGGGTGGTCGGTGCCGGACGCATCCTGGACCTGCTGGCCAGCCGCGGGATCAAGGGCAGCTGGTACATCCCCGGCGTCGTCATCGAGACCTACCCGGAAGCCTGCGAGCGCGTGGTGGCGGGAGGGCACGAGATAGGCCACCACGGCTGGAGCCACATTCCGCCCGCCGAGCTTCCGCCGCAGCAGGAAGCCGAGGAGTTCGCCCGCGCCGTGGAGTCCATCCGGCGCCTGACGGGGCAGGGCCCGGCCGGCTACCGGTCCCCTGCCTGGGACCTCAGCGCACAGAGCATCGACCTCATGATCCAACATGGATGCCGCTACGACAGCAGCATGATGGGCCATGACTGCGAGCCCTACTTCGCCCGCCGCGGCGACAAGGTCGCGGTCGATGCGCCGCTGGCGTTTGGCGAGACGACGGATCTGGTCGAGGTGCCGATCAGCTGGTCGCTCGACGACCACCCGCATTTCGAGTTCTTCCGCACCGCGGCGGGCATCATGCCCGGCCTGGCCAATGCCGATGCGGTCCTGGCGAATTGGCTGGCGGATTTCGAGTACATGTGCCGCACCACGGAGTGGGGCGTCCTGGTCTACACGTTTCATCCCTATGTCAGCGGCCGTGGCCACCGGATGCTGATGATGGAGAAGCTGATCGACGGCCTTGGCAGAATGGGCGCCGATTTCCTGACCCTGGACCAGGTCCAGCAGGAGTTCCGCGCCCGGCAGGGTGGCCAAGCCGCCTCGCCCTCCCCGCTGCCGCGCTGATGACGGGAAAAACGCCGTGACCGAACAACGACGCCTTTCCGGCCGCGTGGCCATTGTCACGGGCGCCGCCGGCGGCATCGGCGCCGCGACGGCGGCGCGCCTTGCACGAGATGGCGCGCGGGTCGTCCTCGCCGACCGATCGGCGGATGTGGAAGGCGTTGCACGCGGGCTCGGCGGTGTGGCCGTCTCGCTGGATGTCAATGAAAAGGGCGCCGGCGGACGTCTCGCGGCGGCGGCGCTGGATGCCTTCGGGCGGCTGGACATCCTGGTGAACAACGCGGGCATCGGCGGCAGCCGGACGCTCGAAGAGTCGGATGACGAGCTGATCGACCGCTTCGTCGACATCAACCTGAAGGCGGTTCTGCGCGTGACGCGGGACTGCCTGCCGCATCTGGCCCGCCCGGGCGGGCGAATCATCAACCTGTCCTCGATCTTCGGGCTCGTCGGCTACCCAGGCACGGCGGCCTATGCCGTTGCCAAGGCCGGGGTGGCGCAGCTGACCCGGCAGCTGGCCTGCGACCTCGGGCCGGAGGGCATCCTGGTCAATGCCATCGCCCCGGGCGTGATCGAGACGGCGATGACCGCCGGTCACCTGAAGAATCCGCGTTACGTTGCGAACATGCTGGCGCCCACACCGCTGCGCCGTGCAGGGCGCCCTGAGGAGATCGCCTCCGTCGCCGCCTTTCTTGCTTCGGATGATGCCTCCTTCGTCACGGGGCAGGTGCTGGTGGTCGATGGCGGATGGCTGACCGCCCGCGCGGCCCCCGCGGCGACCGGCTCCTGAGCCCGTTTGACCGCAATGCCTTCATCAGCAGGAGCAGAGACATGAGGCGTCGTACATTCCTCGCGGCCGGCGCGGCGACCCTCGCCGCGCCCTCGCTCGGCCTCGCGCAGCAGAGCAAGGTGTTGCGCTTCATCCCGCAGACCGACCTCAGCTTTCTCGATCCCGTCTTCAGCCTGGCCTATGCGACGCGAAACCATGGCTACATGGTCTTCGACATGCTCTACGGGCAGGACAGCAACTTCCGTGCCTCGCCGCAGATGGCGGAAGGGCATGTCATGGAACAGGAGGGCCGCCTCTGGCGGCTGACCCTGCGTGACGGGCTCACATGGCACGATGGCGAGAAGGTCCTGGCACGGGACTGCGTGGCGAGCATCCGGCGGTGGGGTGCGCGCGATCCCTTCGGCCAGGCGCTGCTCGCCGCGACGGACGAGCTTTCGGCGCCGGACGACAAGACCATCCGGTTCCGCATGAAGCACGCCTTCCCGCTGCTGCCCGAGGCGCTTGGCAAGCTGCCGCCGCTGCTGCCGGTCATGATGCCGGAACGTCTGGCCAAGACCGACCCTTTCACCCAGGTGACCGAGATGGTGGGATCCGGTCCCTTTCGCTTCGTCCCCGGCGAGCGCGTCTCCGGCGCACGGGCGGTCTATGAGCGGTTCCAGGGCTATGTGCCGCGCGGTTCGGGCACGGCCGACGGCACGGCGGGCCCTAAGGTGGTGCATGTGGACAGGGTGGAATGGACCACCATCCCCGAAGCCTCCACCGCCGCCGCCGCCCTGCGGGCGGGCGAGCAGGACTGGCTCGAATTCGCGGCCAACGACATGCTTCCGCTGCTGAAGCGCATGCGCAATGTCCGGGTCGCGGTGCAGGAGCAGGCCGGCATGATGTGTTTCATGCGGCTGAACCACCTGCACGCGCCCTTCAACAATCCGGGCATCCGCCGCGCGTTGCTGGGCGCTTTCGAACAGTCCGATTACATGATGGCCGTGGCGGGCGACGACCAGGCCATGTGGAAGGCGCCTGTCGGCTTCTTCACTCCTGGTACGCCGATGGCCAGCGACGAGGGCATGGGCGTGTTCCAGGGCCCGCGCGACTACGCCAAGGTGAAGCGGGAGCTGGAGGCTGCCGGCTACAAGGGCGAGAAGGTGGTTCTGCTGGGCGCCACGGACCCCACCTTCATCCACGGACTCAGCGAGGTCGCCGCGGACATGCTGCGGAAATGCGGCATGAACGTTGACTATCAGCTTTCTGACTGGGGCACGCTGACGGCACGCCGCTCGAGCCGCGAGCCGGTCGAGAATGGCGGCTGGAGCTGCTACATGACCGCCCTGACGGGCGTGGACATGACCAATCCGGCACTGAGCGCGCCGCTGCGCGGCAATGGCGACAGGGCGATGGCAGGCTGGCCGGACCTGCCGGAGGTGGAGAGCCTTGTCGGCAGATGGTTTGCGGCGTCAGGGCTCGCGGAACAGCAGCGCATTGCCGCGCGGCTTCAGGCACAGGCCTTCCAAGATGTACCCTATATTCCGGCCGGGCAGTTCCTGCAGGCGGCGGCTTATCGGAGCAACCTGGAAGGCGTGCTGCGCGGCTTTCCGCTGTTCTGGAACGTCCGCAAAACCTGACGGGAAGGGGTGGATAGGTCCCCCCCATCCCCAGCACAGCAGGGTGGAGGCCGGGCGGCGGCGCCATAGCGGGCCTGCTCCTGGCGCCCTGGCCTCACGCCAGAACGGGCGCGGCCCTCGCGCCGCCAGTCACTGCTTCGGAGCAGGTCCAAAGGACGTCCATAGCCGGCGCCTGGGCGATATACATCGCCTTTCAAGACCTGCCCTGCAGTGCCTCGGGGCAGATGAGGGAGCAGGCGAGCGCGGCGAAGGCATGGTGGATGTCAATCCTGCGCTCGTAGCGTATGGCGAGGCGGCGGAAACGGTTGACCATGCGAAGGTGCGCTCGATGACCAATCGGGGCTTGCCCGGCCTCCGGCAGCTTTCGATGCGGCGGCGGCAGGCGCGGCCCCAGCCGATGCGGCCCGCATGGCGCAGGCGCCGCAGCAACCCATGCTGCAGCCGGCCCCACGATAGCGACCGGGACAACCAATACGTTGCGATCCAGCACGCAGAGCGCCTGCTCACGCCGATATCGGCCCTCCGTCGGCAGCGCCGGCGACTCTCCCATGACAATGCGTCTGCCGAAACCGTCATCGGCCTGTCCAAGACCGAGGTGATCCGCCGACGCGGCCCTTGGCGCAACATGGAGGCCGTCGCGCTCGCCACCCTCGAATGGGTGGACTGGTCGGTCACCGCCGCCTCCTCGGGCCGATCGGCGGCACCGCGCCGGCCAAGGCTGAGGCGCGCTACTATGCTGCCCGGCAGGAGATTGCGCTGGCAGCCCGCCTCAAGCCCATCGGCCTCCGGCAGGCACGGGCCGGTTCAATCCGGCCTGGCTTTGTCCCGCCTGACTTTGTCCCGCCTGGCTTTGTCGGGCTGCGCGCCCTGACGGGGCGCGCTCCGGCCCGGGCGCATCACCCGGTCAAGCAGTTCGGCCGCGGTAGCCAACATGCCCGCGACGTCCTGGCTCTCGCGGCGTAGAACCAGCCGCTTCCCTTTCCGCTCCAGTGGCGGTTCAGCATGAGGAAGCGCATTCCGAAAGCTCGCGGCGGCGGCGCTGGGGCCCACCTTGAGTTCCGAGACGCCGGCACGACGGCAGCGCAGCCGCAGCCGCGCCAGCGACAGAAGGTTCTCCACCGGTTCCGGCAGCGGGCCGAAGCGGTCCGTGATCTCGCCGGAAAAATCCTCCAGCGCATGCTCCGGCCCGCCTCTGTTTCCCTGGCGCAGGATCTCGCCCAGCCGCGCGTGCAGTTCCACCCGCAGCGCCTCCTCCTCCACATAGCTTTCCGGGATGAAGGCAGGCACGTCCGCCACCAGGCGCGGCGTCCAGTCCTCCGGAACCTTCTCCCCCTGGGCCGCGCGTAGGGCACGGCCCAGAAGGTGTTGGTACAGGTCCACGCCGATCAGTTTGAGGTGGCCCGCCTGGCTCTCGCCCAACAGGTCACCGGCACCGCGCAGATCCATGTCGCGGGAACTGATCGTGAAGCCGGCCCCGACCCGGTCGAAGGCTTCCAGGGTGCGCAGCCGCTTCAGGGTGGAAGGAGATGGCGGCTCCGCCGGGTCCGTCAGCAGATAGATCGTGCCGCGGTTCCGCCCGCGGCCTACGCGGCCGCGCAGCTGGTGCAACTGGCCCAGCCCGAAGCGGTCGGCGCGCCAGATCAGCATCGTGTTGGCGCGCGGCACGTCCAGCCCGGTTTCCACGATGTTGGTGCTCAGCAGCACGTCGGCCTCGCCGCCGGCGAAACGCAGGAGCGCGGCATCTGCCTCCGCCGCCGGCATGTCGCCATGCGCCTCGATGAGCGAAAGCTCGGGCAGCAGCCGCGTGATCCGCTCCTGCATCGCCGGCAGGTCCTCGATACGCGCGCACACCACGAAGCTCTGCCCGCCGCGCCGGTGCTCGCGCATCAGCGCCTGCCGCAGCACCGCGTCATCGAGCGCGACATGCGTGGTGCGGATCGGCTGACGCCGTGCCGGCGGCGTGGCGATGACGCTGAGATCCTGCAGCCCCACCAGCGCCAGCTGCAGGGTGCGTGGAATGGGCGTGGCGGTGAGGGCCATGAAATGCACGCCCTCGCCCAGGCGGCGCAGCGCCGCCTTCTGCGAGGCGCCGAAGCGCTGCTCCTCGTCCACGATCAACAGGGCGAGGTCCTTGAAGCGCACGCTCTTGGAGGCAAGCGCCTGCGTGCCGATGACGACGCGCACGGAGCCATCGGACAGCCCCGCCTTGACGGCGCGCGCCTCGGCCGGGGTGCTGAGGCGGGACAGCTGCTCCACCCGGATGCCCATGCCGGCGAAGCGCCGGCGGAAGCCCTCCAGATGCTGGCGGACCAGCACGGTGGTGGGCGCGAGCAGCGCCACCTGCCGGCCTGCCAGGGCGGCCGCCGCCGCCGCCCGCAGCGCCACCTCGGTCTTGCCGTAGCCGACATCGCCGCAGACCAGGCGGTCCATCGGCCGCCCCGAGGCGAGATCGGCCAGAACCGCGGCGATGGCATCCGCCTGGTCGATGGTGGGGATGAAGGGAAAGCGTGCCTCGAAATGGTTGAAGGGCGCACGGGGCGGGCGGAGCACGGGTGCCTTACGGGCGTCGCGCAGCCGTGCCAGCCTCGCCAGCTCGGCGGCCGCCTCGGCGATCTGCGCCTCCACCGTGGCGCGCCGCCGCGGCCAGGCCTCGCCATTCAGCCGGTCCAGCGTCAGGCCCTCGGCTTCCGCGCCGTAGCGCCACAACCGGTCCATCTCGTCGAGGGGCACGAGCTGCACATTGCCGCCGGCATATTCGAGCCGGAGGCAGTCCAGGCATGATCCGCCAACCTCCACCGTCTCGACGCCGCGCAGAATGCCCAGCCCGTGGTCGAGATGGATCACGGCGTTGCCCGGCTGCAGCCCCGCCCCGCTTCCGGGCAGGATGGTGGCGCGGTCCGGGCCATGCCCGCGCGCGGGTGCCGGCCGCACATCGCCAGGGGCGATGACGGCGACCTCGCCCTCCATGAAGCCGGCTTCCAGCGCTCCCGGGAGCAGCCCCATCGTGCCGGGTGGGGCGGTGCGCAGCTCCAGCCAGCCGGCGAGCGGCACGGGCGCTGCGCCGAGCCGCCGGACCGCCTGGCGGGCCAGGGCCCGGCCGCGCTTCCCCTCGCTTCCGGCCAGCGCCACCCTGCCGCCGGCCGCGTGCCGTTCTTCGACGAAGTCCAGAAAGGCCTCCGCGGGATCGTCGGCTTCCGCGAAGGCGGGCAGCGCGGCGTCGCTTTCCTCCCCGTCCGGTTGGGCGAGGGTGATCACCCGCCGTCCTTCCAGGGCGGCCGCCCAGCCTGCCTCGCCGAGGAAGAAGCGCCCCGGCTCCGGAAGCCGCCTTGCGTTCCCGGAGGCGGAGGCAAGGGCCAGGCGCGTGCGATAGGCGTCGGCCACCTCGGTCTCGCGCGCGCGGCGCAGCGCCTCCACCTCCGGGTCCAGCACCAGGGCCGCGCCCGGCAGCAGGTCGAGCGGTGCCGTCAGCCGCTCGTACAACTCCGGCAGGGCATGCTCCAGCCCCGGCCTGTGCTCCTCCTGCGTGTCATCGGGCAGAACGGCCTCGGAGGCGGGGGGGAGCAGGAGCTCGGCCGCATCCTCCGCGCTACGCTGGGTCAGGGGGTCGTAGCGGCGCATGGCCCTGACGCGCCCCTCGGCGTACTCCACGCGGCAGGGGAGGCTGCCGTCGCCCGGCGGAAACACGTCCAGCACGGCGCCGTGCAGCGCCACCTCGCCCGGCTCGTCCACCCGGTCGTCGAACAGGTAGCCCAGCTGTGCGAGACGCCGGCTGATCGCGTCCTCGTCGAAAGGATCGCCCGACCGCAGGGTCAGGCCCGCCGAAGCTTCCACCGGCGGGAGATACTGGCCCAGGGCCTCGACGCTCGCCACGAGCAGGCGCGGCCCGGCTGCGGGGCGGGAAAGGCGCGCCAGCATCGCCATGCGCGTTCCCATGACGGCCCGCGAGGGCGAGGCGCGGTCATAGGGCAGGCAGTCCCAGGCGGGCAGCAGCAGCGCCTCCAGCCCTGGCTCCAGGGCACGGACAGCCAGGGCGATGCGGCCGGCCCGTGCTTCGCTGCGAGATACGTAGACCACACCGGCCGCGCCGGCTTCCGTGGCGCGCTCAATCAACCATGCGGACAGCCGGCCATCTGGTTCCGATGCGATCATCGTCATTCTCGCCCCGTGCGTGAACTGCAGCTCCATCGGTGGTGGAACGCCGGCAGCGACGGTGAAAGGCAATGATTTCAGCGCATCTGCGATAGCGTCATGGTGAGCGAGGTGGTCCTGGTGCAAATCCATGACGGTGTTGATGGGATGCGGCGTCGCTGGGGCCTTGTTACGGAAGGCGCTTTTGGCCGGAAGGAGGCGGCCGGGCCAGGCTTGGGCGGATGGACCGGATGCCCTTGAGCAGGCGCTGCACGATTGGCGGCCGCTCCAGGGCACGAATCTCGTGCATCACAGCGGCTGCGGGGTCCAATACGTGGAGATCCGCTACAGCGAGCGGCTGGCCCAGGTCGGGATCGGAACCGTTGGCCGGCAGCACCGGCGACAGCGACGACCATGCGCTGTTGAGAGCGTCATCGGCCTGTTCAAGACGGGGGTCATCCGCCGCCGTGGCCCGTGGCGGGGCCTTGAGGGGATCTACTTCAACGACTATCCCGCCGGGATGGTGTTCAGCGGCGGCACGCAGGCTTCGGCCAAGGTCATGAGGCTGCTAGTCTATGTTCTGAAGGGCGGCTGGACAACCAGGGCAAGCAGGCGCTGATCGCGGGCGCGACCGAGATCCTTGGCCGCCATGCAGGTATCGGGGGCCGGATTCCGGCCTATGTGGTCATCCGGGAGGTGCCGGAAAGCAAGTGGGGCATCTCCGGCGCGGCCGTAAGCCTGGAGGCCCTTCGCGCATCGCCGAAGGGCGCGCCGCCTATCCAGGATGCGCCTTCGGAGCACCGCGGCCAGGCCGCCCAGGATGCCAGCCTCAATGGTCTGCCTTCTCGGACGCCACCAACCGCCGCCCCAGGCGTTTCACCGGAAGAAGGGAGTCTGCCATGAGCGAAACCAGCAAGCCTGCCCAACCCGCAACCGAGAAGGAGGAAAGCCTGGAAGAGCGCGCCCTCCGGATGGAGCAGCGACGGGTTGGGCCGGAGGATGAGGTGCGGAAGTCGCCGGAGGGGCCGGGCGCACAGGTCTCGCCCGATATCGAGCCTTCGGGAAGCTGAAGGAAAGCTCGCGCCTGGAAAGGAGCAGGCCTTGATCGTCTTCCTGGATTTCGAGGCCAGCGGCCTCGGCAAGCGGGGCTTTCCAATCGAGGTCGGCTGGGTGGGGGAGGACGGCATGGAGGAAGGCCATTTGATCCGCCCTGCCCCTGGGTGGGATGAATGGGATGCGCAGGCGGAGCGGATCCACGGCATCACGCGCGACCGGCTGCTGCGCGAGGGAGCGCCGCATGACGCCGTGGCCCGCCGCATGCTCGACGTCCTGTCGGGGCACCAGCTCTTCGCCTCTGCACCGTCCTGGGACGGCCAGTGGCTGAGCAAGTTGCTGCGCGCGGCCGGGCTGCCGCGCCATGCGCTGCGCCTGCGCGATACGGAGGAAGCACAGCGCGCCACGGCTCTTGCCGTGCTGGAGCGATCCTCCATGACGGCCGAAGCGCAGGCGCAGCAGGCCGAGGCCCTGCTGCAGGCGGCGCGGGCGGCCAAGGAGCGGCAGGGCACCCCGACGCACCGTGCGGTGGAGGATGCCCGGCAGGAGCTGCGGCTTTGGCAATCTGTCCGCCGCCAGGCAGAGCAGGCCGCCAGGCCCCTCGCCTGACCCATGCGCACCGACAACCCTGCCGGTTCAGGCCGCGCCGCCGGAGCGGGAGGCTTTCTGCTGCCCTGGCCCGCGCAGAACTGGATCGAGAGCCTGGCTCTGGGCTTCATGCAGCCCGCCGGCATGCGGCCCATCAGCTTTCTGCAGCCTGTGGGTGAAGCGGCGCTGGTGCCGGCGGACTCTGTGTCCTGGCAGATCTTCAAGAACCCCCTGGCTCTCTTCATCGGCGGCGTCGCGGCGGTCGTGCTGGAGCTGGCGGAGCCGCGTGTCCGGTCCGGCGTCTGGAATCACACCACGTTCCGCACCGAGCCGGTCCGGCGCCTACAAAGGACCGGGCTGGCCGCGATGGTGACGGTGTATGGTGCGCGCAGCGTGGCGGAGGAGATGATCGCCCAGATCCGGCAGGCGCATGAGCGTGTGCAGGGCGTGACAGAGGCCGGAGCCCCCTACAGCGCCGCAGACCCTGCCCTGCTGAACTGGGTCCAGGCCACCGCCTGCTACGGCTTCCTGGAAGCCTATTGCGCCTATGTGCGCCCGCTCTCCTTGCATGAGCGTGACTGTTTCCTGCGGGAGGCCGAGCCCGCCGCCGTGCTCTACGGTGCCTTGGGCGCGCCACGATCCCGCGCGGAGATGGTGGCGCAGTTCACGGCCATGCGCCCTTGTCTGGAGCCTTCCGGCATCCTCCGGGAGTTCCTGGGCATCATGCGGGGCGCGCCTGTCCTGCCCGCGCCCCTGCGTCCCTTGCAGCGGCTGATGGTACGCGCGGCCCTGGCCATCCTGCCGGGCTGGGTGCGTGGCACGCTCCTGCTCGATGGGCATCTGCGTCCCTGGGAGCAACGCCTGCTCCGTGCAGCGGGCGGCATGGCGGACCGGCTGGTCTTGCGCGGAGCTCCACCGGCCGAGGCCTGCCGCCGGCTGGGCCTGCCGGATCGCTATCTCTACGACGCGCCGCGCCCGGCGATTCTGCCGTCCTGCGGTTGGGATTTCTGATCTCGCCTACCTTGCCTCAGCCACTCTCTCCAGCCAGGAGCAGAGAGGGTCAGTCAGGCAATGGCGCCCTGGAAGCGAGACCATGCAGCACGCCGCCCAGTTTGCCCGGGTTGCGGACGATATAGATCGCAGCGATACAGTCGTCCTGGAGTTCCAGCGCGGTTGTCTGCGGCAGCCCGTCCGCCTCCTGCGTGACAAAGCCGGGCAAGCCGTTGATGCGGCCCAGGTGCAGCAGCGGGGCCGGGCCAAGAACTCCCTTGCGCACCAGCCCACCGAAAAAACGCGCCACCCGGTCCGCCCCCAAAATGGGATTCAGCGCGGCGTTGCGCAGGCCGCCACCATCGGTATGCAGCACCACATCATGCGCCAGCAGGGCGCGCAGCCTGGTCTCGTCGCCTTGACGGGAGGCGGCAAGGAAGGCTGTCGCCACCCGCTGCGCCTCTGCCTCCGGCACCGCCTGGTGGAGGCGCGGCACCTCCAGATGCGTGCGGGCACGGGTAGCCAGCTTGCGGCAGGCGGCCTCGCTGCGCCCCAGCAACGCTGCGATATCGGCAAAAGGCGTCTCAAACAGGTCGTGCAGGATGAACACAGCGCGTTCGGATGGGGAAAGCCGCTGCAATGTGAGGAGGAAAGCCACCGAGAGATCCTGCGCATGCTCATGCGCCGCCTGCTGCGGCGGCGTATCGGACTCCAGCAGCGGCTCCGGCAGCCAGGGACCAACGTAGCGCTCGCGGCGGTGCCGGGCAGAGCGAAGATGGTCGAGGCTGAGGCGCGCAGCGACGGTCAGCAGCCAGGCCCGCGGCGTGGCGATCGTGCTCCGCTCGGCCGCGTTCCAGCGCAGGAAAGCCTCCTGCGCGATGTCCTCTGCCGTGGCGTGGGAGCCGGTCATGCGGTAGGCGAGCCCGACCAGCTCCGACCGCAGCGCCATGAAGGTCGCTGCGGGGCCGTGAGCGCCGGTCTCAGACGAGCCGGGGCTCAGGCTGCCGCCTCGGCGGGGGCCTGACCTGGGATGCTGCGAAAGCCGATCGCCAGGCGGTTCCAGGCGTTGATGGTGCCGATCAGCACGCTCAGCGACACGATCTCAGGCTCCGTGAAATGCGGATGCAGGCCTTCGTAATCCGCCTCGGGCGCGTGAGTCTGGGCAACAAGGGTCAGTGCCTCGGTCCAGGCCAGGGCCGCGCGTTCGCGAGGGATATAGTGCGGCGCTTCCCGCCAGGCATCCAGCAAGAACAGGCGGGCCGGATCTTCACCAGCTTTCAGTGCGTCATGCGTGTGCATGGCTATGCAGAAAGCGCACCCATTGATCTGCGATGCACGGGTCTTTACCAGCTCGATCAGTCCATGCTCCAGGCCGCTCTGGTTCACGGCGCGCTCCAGGCCCATCATGGCCTGCATCAGTTTCGGGGCTTGGGTGTAGTAGTTCATCCGGGGCGTCATGACGCTCTCCTCAGGGGTGGTCTGCCCTGAAGACGAGATGCGGGATGCGGATGTGACAGCGGCCAGGATGTTTTTCGTGCTGCCTCCGCTTGGCCAGTCGATGGGTGTGATAGCAGGCCTTTCGATCGTCTGGCTGCTGTCTTGCCTGTAAAAGGCTGCCCCTGCTGCCATCCTGCTAATTCAAGCACTTGGCTTGCGCAGCAAGCCAGCGGGACGGCTTCCCGGAGGCCTGCCTCTTCGTCAGGCCGGTCATGGCGCGCCTGTTGCCTTGGCCTCCCCCGTATGGCTGCAAGCCTTTCGGTTCGAACTCGAAACACAAAATATTGAGTTTTATCTCCTTAATGAGATGTGCCAGCGTCGAGCTCAGGCTTCGCGAGGGCTGTTCCGCCACTGTGCGGCCTTCGGTGAGGAGAGGAGCGAGGAAGACACCTCGCGCGGCGCCACACAGCTGGGGAGGTCGTTCATGCGCGTCATCACGCCGCTCAACACAGAAGTGGATGTTCCGAACAGCTTGTCTGAGGACCGGCCTTATTTCGGGGTCGCCGACATCGGCGAGGCTGTGAAGTACTATCGGCGGCAAGGCTACGTGGTCATTCGCGGATTGCTTCAGCCAGATCTGTGCGACGCCATCCGCGCTGCCTATCTTTCCGAGGTTCGGCCCTCGCGCGTGCCCATCCTCCGCCAGAAGAACATGCGCTACGAGCGCAACAGCTTCGACAGGGATGGCTTTCTAGATAATCCGATCTTCAATGTGCAGGATCTCGAGACCCGCCGTTTCGGCCAGTTCAAGCGCAGCGCGCTGTTGGGTCTTGTACAGAAGGACGTCGCCCGGACAACCGCGGCGCTTGCAGGTGTCGGCCGTACCAAGCTGATCCAGAGCATGTTCTTCGAGGCCCCGGTCGGCACCTGGGCGCATCAGGACAGCTACTATCAGGACAGCGCCTCGGGGCTAGGCCGGTGCGTCGCCGGTTGGTACGCGTTGGAGGATGTGGATGCAGCCGCGGGCCGCTTCTATGTCTGCCCGGGCAGTCACCGCACCATTCCGGTGTTGCGCAACGCGGGTGAGTTGGACTTCGCCACGGGCCATGACCGCTACAGGAAGGCGGTGCTCGAGACCATTCGCCATTTCGATCTGGAATTGCGCGCACCCTATCTGGCCAAAGGCGATGTGCTGTTCTGGTCCTCCCTGACCGTCCACGGCAGTTTCGCGCCATCGGGCAGCGGCGTTTCCCGCACCTCCCTGACCGCCCATTACCTGCCGGCCGACGACGAGATGCTACAATTCCATACCAGGATCCGCCGCCAGAAGATCATCTGGGTGGAAGGCATGCCGGTGGCGCAGCTGCATGACCAGGACAAGCTGCACAACCGCCTCCTGCGCGACATAGCGGCTCATGCTCCTGGACCTTATGCAGCGGCGCGCAAGCTGGCGATGCGGGGGCTTTTCCTTGCCAGCAAGCTGAAGCCATCGCAGCAGGCCCCATCAACTCTCATGCCATGAAGCTTTCTTCGAACCCTTGTTGGGTGTGACCCGAGCGATCAGCTTGCAAGCTACGGGCGCGTTTTTCTGCCTTTGGAAGGAGGCCTTATCCAGGGCAGGCCCGGCCCACGGTTTTCAGCACTTCCAGCAGCCTCTCCAGGCTGACCGGAAAAGGCAGGCATTTGTCGCCTGAACCCGTCGGCTGCCGACCACAGCACCGTGAGCCAACCGCAGCAGAATGGGAGCCTCTTCCAGCCGCGTAACCGCCTCCTGCACCGTCGAACGCGGCCTGTGCCCGGCGGCCTCCACGATCTGCTGGAACGAGGGATCGCAAGCCCCCCTTCTTCCCGTCCCTGGGTAAAGCAGCGTCCAGCAGACGCTCAGGCCGGTCTCGCGCAGTTCGCCCGTGTGTCCGCCTGAGCCGCGGCGGTGGGTGTCACGCTCCCGGCGGCGAACTGTGTCCATGATCTTGATGCAGCCGGTATGGCGGAGCCGCTGCCGTTGCCAGGAGGCAGCGGTACTCAGTCGGCACCTGGGGGCCGGCGATGGTGGATGGGCATCCTCTCTCCTGCGTCGGTAGCCTACAGCAGGCCGAACCCTCCCAGTTGCAGGTTGGCGCTCACGCCAAAAGGCTCGACAGGGAAGGATACGCGCCAGGAAAATGTAGCGGTCCTGCCTTTTGCAGGCTGTCGGAAAAGCTCTCCGGTGGGCGCCATGAGGCCTCTTACGTTTCGGCGTCTCTTCGGATCTGGATCTCCCCGGCGCGAAGCAAGAGCCTAGGGCGCATCTCGCAGAGTCTCTGTCTTCTGTTCCGCCTATCCCTTTTCGTCATTTTCCAGAATACGGGCAATTTCCTGAAGGCGCCGGCGCATTTGAATGAGTTCGCGGATTGTCTTTCGCCGCGCCTCTCGCAGCCGGCGCTGCTCTGCCATCAGGTCAGCCAGGTTGACGGTTGAAAGGCTCCGCTTGGCCAATTCCTTCCTCAACGCCATGATCTGGGAGCGAGTCGCACTTTGGCTGACAAGCCCCCTTTGACGTGCCACCCTCACCTGCTCAGGAGGCATCAGCGCCAGCTGATAGGCTGCGCTGTAGGAGCCAGGGCAGTCCTCGATCGGCACGCGCCCGCTGTCGATCATCTCAGCCACTCGTTTGAACTGGCTTGCGACAGGCGCGCTGAAAGGGAAGAGGCGGGCAAAGCCCTCCTGCAGTGCGTCGCGCTCTGCCTTCGTGTGCAGGACTTCGTCCAACGCATTCAGCGCTCGGCCAATCTCGATAAAGGCCTGCTTGGCGCTCCCCCAGGCCGCGTTAACCTCGCGGCGCGCCTCTAGCAGCAGCCGTACTCGTTCCGGGCTGTCTGGCAAGTCTGTGCCAGCGAACACATCTCGAATCGCGTCGACCAGGTCGGCCGAGACCTGCACCATCTTGTCGATCTGTGCAGGCCGCAGATCAGCAGGGGCAGCGTCGGCGGGAGCCAGGGTGCGCGCCTTGCGGAGGGAAATCCCCTTCACAGCTTGGCCTCGCGAGCGACATAGCTCCACAGACCGTCGAAGGTCTCGGTGCTGGCGGCTTTGCTCAGGTCGGCAATGGCAAGGCCCTTGCTCGATGCTTCCGCGATCTCTTCCAAGGGCGGAATCTCGACCGGACAGATAGCACCCAGTGCCAGAAGTTTTGTGCGGATTGCGCCGAAAGAGCGCGTGCGCCGGTTGGCGCGGTTCATCACAAAGGCCGCATGCACCTTGGCCGCCGCCAGCCGCTGCATCCAGGGTGCGGCAGAGTCCAGATCGTCCTGCGAGGGCTGACATGGAATCAGAAGCAGATCCGCCTCGCCGCTGAGGCTCAGGATGGCACTGATATTGATTTCGATGCTGGGCGGCGTGTCGATCACGATCACATCGGCCCCGCTGCTCTTCGCCCGGCGAATGGCACCGCGCCAGTCGCCGAGGTCAGCCTCCTGGACTGGCACGGCCAGGCAATCAGGGAACGTCTCGCGGATACGCTCGCGGCGCTCAGCCCAGGTCGCCAAGGTCCGCTGCGCGTCGAAATCGAGGCCGAGTACCTTCTTGCCCGAGTGCGCCGCGCACACGAGAAGATTGCGGCAGAGCGTGGATTTTCCGACCCCGCCTTTTGGGCTGGATGCCATGATGATGCGCGTTTTAGACATAGTCCCCTCTTCTGATGCGAGCGCAACATGCCTGTCAGACCGACCCAGCACGAGAGGAATTTTTTACCGCGTAAAACGCCGCTCGTCCTTCGCGCCTGTTTTCGTGGCTTGATCCCACGGATGTTTGGATGCCGTTTGCTCGGCAGCCTCAGGGGACGGGGAAGCCTGTCTACACCCGCTTCTGACGATAATATCCGTCCAGTCAACGCAGCGGCAATCAGTGGGACGGTGGAATCAATTCTTGGCAGTGCCTCGCACGGCGCAGGACAGCTCGTGCCAGGCCAGGGTCGATCTGACAAGATGACACATCAGACCGCAAAACCCCGGTAGATCTCCGGCGGTTTCCTGCTGTTGGCTGCACGTCCTCCAAGGCTCTCAATCTGGCTTGAGCCCACCGGCTGGAGGGGATATACTGAATGGATATACAGGAGGAGGGCCATGACCCGAACCGCGCTGTTCTTGAGTAACCGCACCCAAGCTGTCCGCCTGCCGAAGGACGTTGCTTTCCCGCCTGAGGTGCGCGAAGTGAGCATCATCCGTGACGGTGCGCGGGTCATTATTGCCCCGGTCGACGCAGTGTGGGACGATTTCTTCGCGGCACCTGGCGCCGATCTCGGCGAGAGGGCGCAGCCCGCGCATCAGGAGCGGGAAGCGTTCTGATGCTGCGCCACATGCTGGACACCAATCTGTGCATCCGGCTCCTACGCGACCGCCCGCAAGGGCTGCGGCCCCGCTTCAATGCGGAGGCGGACACGCTGTGCATCACGACCATCACCCTGACAGAGCTGCTGCACGGCGCGGCCCGCTCCGCCCGCCCGAGTGAAAATCGCCGGCAAGTGGAAAGCTTTGCCCGCCGTCTCGTCGTGCTCCCCTTCGACGAGGATGCCGCTGCGCATGCCGCCGACATCTATGCCGATCTTGGCCGCCGAGGCCTGCTGATCGGCCCCTATGACATCCTGATCGCCGGGCATGCACGCAGCCGCGGACTGGTGGTCGTGACGGGTAATCTGGGCGAATTCCAACGCGTTGACGGGCTGCGCTCAGAAGATTGGCTCGCGACCTGACGTCATGCAGACGTGGGAAGTCTACAAGACCAGAATAATTTTGGTGTATCAGGCCATGCAAATATAAAATAAATTGGATTTTTGACTTTTTTACTGTGACCCCGTCTTTGGCGTGGCCAAAGACGGCACAGGACCGTCTCAGTAAGCAGCAGGGCGGCGCAATACGCTTTCCCCCTCCTGCTGATGTTCTCCCATTGCCTGCTATTGGTGGTCCTGCTGCTCACTATTGCGCCTGCCCTTGCTGCGTATCCTCTGGTCCAGGTAGCGGCATCCAGGCTGGTGGTACCCTGCGCTGCCCGCCCCGGAGCGCCTGCAGGTTCGGGTGGTACTGGAAGACACCGGCCCCTATGGCCGCACAAGTAGGCCGGGCCTGAACCCGAGTGCTCGATGTGAATATCAAGCTGGTGCGCTGCGGTGCCGCATGGGTCTATCACCATTGTGACCAGGATCCGACGCTGCCGCCGCTGGAGGCGGAGGCCCGCCAGGCGAAGCGTGGCCTCTGGATCTTGCTGGCCAGTGAGCAGGTGCCGCCTTGGGCCCGGCGGCGGAAGGGTGGCTAGGCCACGGCATAGCCACAAGGAGCGGGGAGGCTAGGGCCTGTTAGAGCTTGAGCCAGTCGGCGGCTGCTGCGAGGCAGAGGATGCCGATGAAGGATCGGGCGGTCTTCTCGTAGCGGGTGGCGACGGCACGCCATTCTTTGAGGCGGGCCCAAAGGTTC
>NZ_PDOA01000002.1 GCF_003116135.1 Teichococcus aestuarii
AAGGGCTCGAAGAAGGCCCATTCCTCGTCCGTCAGCAAACCTCGCAGCACCGGCGCCTCCCTTCAGGAGGCAGCCTTGAATCACCTCAGGTTCAGGGTGTGAAGCACCTTTGTCCACGTCGCCTAGGTGAAGAAGTCCTGCCGCATCGCGCCAGCGAAGGCGATGGCCGCGCCGAAGGCCAGGAACGGGGCAGCCAGCACCGCTTCCTTGCTGGCGCCGCCAGGGAGCGCCGTACGGCCCGTGTGGTGGTGGTAGATGGCTTCCTGCGCCTCATCCATGGGGAGGGCGAACAAAGCCGCCAGGAAGGCCCTCCAGGCGCCCCAGCTCTCCCCGCGAAAATGCGTCCCAAACAGGTTGGGATCGTCCATCGCCTCGATGGATGGTCATGGCCTGGGCCGGCATCAGGCGGCGGCCCCACGGTTGCCAGTGGCTCCCTGTGTCGCCCGCTCCGCGGCGTACTCGGCCAGCGTCTTCGGCGGACCCAGCGCTTTACCCTCCAGCCGGAGCTGCCGCAGCGTGCGCGTCAGCGTGTTGCTCCAGGCGAGATAAGTGCGGCTGTCGTACTCAGTCATCGCCCGGCCGCCGGCGGTTTTGGCATCGATCTACGCCATGTGGAGCGAGAGCCAGACGCAACGGCCGATGAGCGCCACCTGTGTGGCAGAGGGCTTTCCACCGACATGCGCGAACAGCTCTGCGCGAAGATCCCGCATCAGCCGCGCCTCACGGGTGCGGCCGTCCATCTTCTGCAGGCTGCGGGCACGCGAATGAGGTCCGATACGAGGCATATAGGCACCGTATCGGTGCCCTATCTGCCCCTCAATTGGAATTTTCTGTTCTAAATCAGATATTTATTCCGTGGTTTTCCGAGGTTTTCCAGCGTTGGATAAGGCTCAGGAGGAGCGGCTACCCCGCAGGATCCGGAATGCACTGGCTGTGCCGATGTTCAGCCGGCGGGCTATCTCCGCAACTGCCACACCCTGCGCATGGAGAGCCAGGACCTCAGAAGCCTTGGCACGGGCAGTTGGAGCGCGGCCCTTGTACTTCCCGGCCGCCTTTGCTGCGGAAATTCCCTCCCGCTGCCGCTCCAGCATCAGGTCCCTCTCAAAGGCCGCAATGGCTGCGAGCATGGTCAGCAGGAGCTTCCCCGTGGCGCCGCGGGTGTCCACTGGTTGACCACCCATAGAGAGGACCAGCAGGGCCACGCCGCGCTTCTCAAGGTCGGTCACGATGGAGAGGAGATCGGCGGTGGAGCGGGCCAGGCGGTCAGGCTTGGTGACCACCAGCACGTCCCCAGACCGAACGAAGCGCAATGCCTCGGCGAGCCGGGCGCGATCGGCGGCCACGGAGGAGACCCGCTCCGCGTAGATCTTCTCGCAGCCGGCGGCGCGGAGATCGCGCTCCTGGGCATCGAGGCCAGCTTCCTGCTCTGCCGTGGAGGTTCGGGCATATCCGATGAGCATCAGACGATCCGTGTCACTAGGATGGGTGGCGGATTATGATCGGACCAAAAATCAAAATTCAACTTCAGTGATCCGGTTTTAGGGCCAAAACTGCGCTGCCGCCGCCCTCTCACTAGGCCTCGCCCTAGTGAGAGGAAGGGCACGATGTAACGAGTATGAGAACAGCCTGCCGGCATGGTCTCTCGGTGCAGTACCGGACAGAGATTAGCCGGCGATGATGCGAGGTCTACCGAGCCAGATCACTCTGAGCAGAGTTCAGAAACGACTTGATGCTGGAGCGGGACTGTTGAAAGGCGAGCGCCGCAAGCTTGTGTTCATGGCCAGAAGGCAAAACCGGCTTTTGGGCTCTAAAGGCCCGCCTCTCGTTGCTTATTGATTTCTTCACTCAAGTCGTCCTGCTGCAGGCCCAAGGGCCTCGGAGAGAATTCAGGCTTACACAGCCTCGCAGACGAATAGGGGCCCACTCGATGAGCGCCTTAGGAGGGAGCAATGCTTATCATCGGTATGGTTAAGATCGCAGCCACGACTGGCAGCACATTGCTGGTCCTCTGGATGCTGTCGCTGTTGAGCGTCTGAAGGAGATCGTTGCGGCAAGCTGGCAGAATGAAGCCGACATGTCGGAGTGTCGACACGTCGACGTGGTAGGCCCTCTCCAGCGGAAGCACCGGCAGGGGAGGGCATTTTCTTCTTCGAGCAGGCCTTTTGAACCCTTCCAAGCCCCCTCCTCCTACCCCTCAACGGTGGTTTGCGACACATGCGACAGGTCAGGGGTATGATCGCCCATGCGTGCGCGTGCGTGGCAGGAGAATGGGAACAAGCGTCGAATGTGTCGCATGTGTCGCAACGCCGGTTCACTCGTCCCGCTCCTGCCAGTGGCGTTGGACTTCGACCTTCACTCGCAGACCTTGGAAGCCTCGGCCGCGGATGCCGTCGCTATCTTTGACTGGAGTGAACTCTCGCGCTGGAGAGTCTGGCTGAATCGTTTGGCGCTGCCGACTTCCTCGCCGCGTGCCAGGGCGTATGCCCGCCAACTGCCGAATAGGCCCGCAGTAGTGTCGACGTAGTGGGGCGGGCAATTGCTCACCTCGTAGGATTCGTCCAGCCACTGCCGTACAGCATCCTGGTCGCTGAAATACTCCGCTGTCGCCTCCAGCACGACCTTCGGCTGCTCCAGGCCGTGCTTCTGCCATGCAAGGCAGCCCTCGATTATCCCCCGCAGGATGCCCGGCCATTCGGCGCGCAGCTTGGTATCGAGTTCCCGATCGGGGTTGGCGGGCTTGTGGGTGAAGGGCACCCTGAAGTGGTCCCCATCCGCCGGACAGTTTGACGGCCTGGATAAGCTCGGTCCTGGTTCTTGTCAGGCCGCCAATCTCGTCATCTCATCTACGCCATACACCTCATCGGGGGTTTGCCCTGCCAGGGCGCTGTGTGGGCGTCCGGCGTTGTAGAGCCGATCCACTTCGACAGCCCGGCCCGCAGTTCCGAGCCGGTCTCGAAGGCATGCAGGTAGACGCACTCGTACTTCAGGCTGCGCCACAGCCGTTCGATGAAGATATTGTCCATCCAGCGGCCGCGGCCGTCCATCGAGATGCGCACCCCGGCCTGCTGCAGCAGGCCGGCGGAGCGCGGCGAGGTGAACTGGCTGCCCTGGTCGGTCTTGAAGATCTCCGGCCGCCCGAACCGCGCCATGGCCTCCTCCAACACCTCGAGGCAGAACTCCACTTCCATGGTGTTCGACACCCGCCAAGCCAGTACCTTGCGCGTCGCCCAGTCCATCACTACGACCAGGCAGAGAAAGCCGCGCCGCATCGGCAGGTAGGTGATGTCGGCGCACCAGACCTGATTGGGCATCTCGATGATTAGATCCCGCAGCAGGTAGGGGAAAACCCGGTGCTCGGGGTTCGGCACCGTCGTCCGCGGCCGCTGGTAGATCAGCGCCAGGCCGATCTTCGCCATCAGACGCCGGATGCGCTTGCGGCCGACCGCATAACCCTCGCGCCGCAGGTGCCGTGCCATCTGCCGCGAGCCATACCAGGGCGTCTCCAGGAACTGCGCGTCGATCAGCCGCATCAGTTCCAGGTTCAGTGCCGTCTCGCCCGTGGGCCGGTGGTAGAACCCAGACCGACTGATCGAGACCAGTTCGCATTGCCGCACCACCGACAGCTTCGGGTGCTCCGGCTCGATCATCTGGCGCCGCCGCTCCAGGCTCATCGACCGGACGCTTTGGCCAAAAATCCCGTTCCACCAGCAGCTGCCCGATCTTCGCGTGCAGCTTCTCGATATCCGCCTCAGCCGCCTTCGCGCTCTCCTGCGCCGCTGCCTTGCCGGAGAACACCGCCGTTAGCCCCTCCATGGCCTGCCGCTTCCAGTCGCCCACCATCGTCTGGTGAATGCCGTGCTTGGCCGCCAGCTGCGCCGTCGTCAGCTCACCCCGCAGCGCCTCCAGCGCCACCTTCGCCTTGAAATCCGCCGAATATCGCGTCCGCTTGCCCGTCATACGGGTCCGTCCATCTCACAGGCAGACCCAGCTTAGCCTCCTGTCCAAAATCCGGGGACCACCTCAACGCCGGACGCCCACACAGCACCCTGGCAGGGCAAACCCCCGATGAGGTGTATGGTGGCGTAGATGAGATGACGAGATTGGCGGCCTGACAAGAACCAGGACCGAGCTTATCCAGGCCGTCAAACTGTCCGGCGGATGGGGACCACTTCAAGGCATACGAGGCTACAATGGATGCGCTGGGTCGTGAACGTCCTGCTTGAGTTGCCCGGCGTGGTCGCCGCGAAGGCGGCGATCACTGGTTAATCTCATGCCGAGTCTCCAAGGCTCCAGCCCAGAGACCATGCGCATCCGGTCGCACCTCCTCCACCGTTATCGGACCCGGCTGGATGGCACCGGCACGGAGGACGTCTGGTGCGGCGGCCCCGAGCCGGCCGTTCACTGAGCGCCCGATTTCCTGTCCGATATGACAATCGGGTAGCCGGCGACATGCAACCGGATGCGTCCACGCGACAGGCGCAGCAGGCGAATTGGGGCGTTTTTGTCTTCCAGGCGGCGGCGCAACAGCAGGAGCCTTGTCTCGAGGTTGTCCTTGAGCCCCGGCAGGCGTAGCGCTCTGTCGGTGCGGATCTCGCGGTTCGAGAAATCGACCTGTCCGGCGCTGAGGAATGCCTCCAGCATGTGAATGAGGATCCGGCCAGGCACGCCCTTGATCAGGTAGTCGTGCTCGATGAAGACGCTGTCGTCATGGGCGTGGTGGACCACCCTGATATGTGGGCTGGCGACCTCCGATGGCCGTCGCGGTATGGGTGCATCCGGCGCAGCTTCGGCCGCATCCGCCTCGCTGAGCGCGATGGCCGCGGCAAGCTGGCGTGCGATGAGGGCCAGGGCGGCCTCATCCTCTGCCGAGAAGGCCAGCCGCTTCGGGCTTTCAAGGAAGAGAACGCCACGGATGCGCCCTTGCGTGGCCATGGGCAGCGCGATCTGGCTCATTGCGCCAGGCAAGCTCGGGAGGGCGACGGACCGCGTGCGGTTCTCCTGCTCCGACGAGGCCTCCACCGCGGCGCCGAAGCGCCGGAGGCGGCTTGCGTCGCTGACCCGGATGGCGCGGCCTTCCTTCCCTGAAAGGCCGATCAGACCCTCGCCGGGCAACACGTCGGCGCCAATGCCGGTGCGGCCGTAGCCACGGCTGCCGAGCGTGACAAAGCAGTCGCGGGCCGGGTCATGCAGCAGGATCATCGTGGCGCCATGCCGGAACGCGGCTTCCAGGGCATCGAGCGCGGCATCGACAATCTCGCCGAGTTCCGTCCTGTCTGCGAACGCATCCACGACTGCTGCCATCCGCGGCAATGCACTGCCGCGCCATGCCTCCGGCGGAGCGGCCGCCAGGGGCGAGCGTACCGCCCGCAGCCCGAGCACCCGATGGATCGCAACGCCCCGCAACCGCATCACGTCGGTCATTCCGACCTGCGCGCTTGTCGCCCGGAGGTCGGCTGCCATCCGCTCAAACACCGGGCCGCTGCCGACCGTCTCGCAATACTGCAGGTCCAGCCGGTACTGCGCGCCGTCATGCGGGTTCACAACCAGCAGCGCCGCGCGTGGATTCTCACGGATATTGCGAGCCGTCTTGGAGAAGAACTGGTCCGATAGCCCGACATGTTCGTCATCCAGCCGGGTGACATGCGAGAGATAGCTGATGTTGGGGGTGCCGTCGGCGCCGACCGTGCAGAGGATGGAGGGGATCACGCCCTCGAAACATGCGGCGAGCTCGGTCAGCGACAGGGTCATGGATCCGCCGTCATCGCTTCTGGCCGGCCGTGGCACCCGGCGTCTGGACGAACACCGCCTCGGGCACGAAGCGCAGCGCGAGAAGGTCGCGCGCCACGCGCCACGGCGCCGAGATTTCCGGCGCCAGGCCGAAGCCTGCAAGCACCTCGCCGATCTCGGCCAGATAGCGGGTTGCCCGCGCCTGCTGCTCCAGCGTCGGGGGGGCGATGGCGGTCACCGTGCCCTTCAACTGATAGGTCTCGTAATCCGCCGGGCGGCTGAAGGTCGCGGTGATGCGGCGGTTCGCGCGAAGGTTGGCGATGGTCTCAGGCCACTGCCAGGCCGAGACCATGAGGTGGAGCGCCGCGCGATCCGCTTCCAGCACCGCGCCGGCCGCCCGGGCGATCTCCGGCAGGTATCCGTCGGCCTGGGTGCCGACGATGATCATGACAGGCTCCTCCAGGAAGCTGGCCAAACCCTCGTCCAAGACCATGCCCAAGCCGGATGCCATGGCGAGGGAGAATAGCCGCGTAGGAAAGTTTTAGGAAACAGGTCTGACGCTTAGGAAGGTCTTAGGAAGCCGGCCCTTATCGGCAGCCCTACCAATGCGGCGCACCAGGACCACAGGGGAGCGCCGCCATGACCACCGAAGATCCTCTTCAGATGCCGCCGCAACAGGTGGCCATCATCGGAGCCGGCCCCGCCGGCCTCGCCACCGCGGCCTGGCTGCGGCGGCACGGCTTCACGCCGGTACTGTTCGAGGCGGCGGACCAGCTCGGCGGGCAATGGAACGCGGCTTCGCCGCTGAGCGGCGTCTGGCCGGGCATGCGGACCAATACCAGCCGCATCCTCACCGCTTTCAGCGACCTCGACCACGCGCCAGGAACCGCGGTCTACCCGAGCCAGGCAGAGATTCTGGACTACCTGCGTCGCTATGCCGACCAGGCCGGGATCGCCGGGCAGATCCGGGTCTCGACGGCCGTTGAACGTCTCGAACACGCGCCGGGGGACCGCGGCTGGGTTGTCCGGTCGCGGCATGCCGGGACGCCGCGGGCGGAGAAGTTCGCCCGTGTCGTCGTCGCCAGCGGGCGCTTCACGGCGCCCTTCCTGCCGGCGGTGGAAGGCCTCGGCGAGTTTGCCGGATCGGGCGGCGCCGTGCACAGCCAGGCCTATGGCGGACCGGCCGCCTATCGGGACAAGGCCGTGCTCGTCGCCGGGTGCTCCATCAGCGCCCTGGAGATCGCCTCGGAACTCGCGCTCGGCGGTGCGCGGCGGGTGGTGGTGGCCAGCCGCCGGCAGCGCTACGTCCTGCAGAAGCTTCTGGCGGGCGTGCCGGCCGACCACGTGGCGTTCACGCGCTTCGCCGCCCTCGCCGGTCGCGCCTTGCCGGCCGAGGCGCTGGCCGCCGGGTTGCGGCAGCTGGTGGTGTCCAGTTCAGGCAGCCCGGAGCAGTTCGGCGCGCCGAAGCCGGATGCGACCATCTTTGCTGCCGGCCTCACCCAGTCGCAGCATTTCCTGCCTCTCGTCGCCGAAGGGCGCATCCACACGCGCCCCTGGATCGGCCGCATCAGCGGCACCGAAGTCAGCTTCACCGACGGCACGACCGAGACGGTGGACACCATCCTGTTCGCGACCGGCTACCGGCTGTCACTGCCCTTCCTGAGCGAGGCGATCGCCGCAGCCCTGGATGTGGACGACCAGCACATAGACCTGCACGACCATACCTTTCATCCGGATCTGCCGGGGCTCGCCTTCATCGGCATGTTCGACCAGGTGGGGCCGTACTTCCCCGTACTGGAGCTGCAGGCGCGATGGCTGGCCTATGCCTGGGCGGGGCTGGTGCCGACGCCCACGGAGGGTGACCTGCGTGGGGGCTTGGCGCAGTGCCGTGCCGGGCGCAGCGGCCCGCAATCCATCCCCATGCATGTCCTGGCGACCCTGTTTGCGCAGCGTGCCGGCGTGGAGCCTGAACCGGACAAGCACCCGCTGCTTCGGCGTGCGCTACTGTTCGGGCCGCTCTCGCCGGCCTCCTTCCGTCTGCAGGGGCCAGACCTTCGCGCCGATGCGGCATCCCGGACGCTCGACGCGGCCGCGGCCTTTGGCCGGCTGACTTCAGCGGAGATGACCGCCGAGGAAGCGGGCCAGTGGGACGCTATCCAATGCGCGACGTGTACCGTGGCGGCTTGAGGTACCAGGGGCCCAAGCCATGGCGAGCCGACCTCGTTCGCCATGGCCGAGAGGGGCTCGCCCTTGGCGGGAGATGACGCAGCCGGAGAGACGCGTCTCACGGCACCCAGCGAAGGTTGGGCTCGGGTTTCCACCGCTGCTCCAAATCCTCTCGGAGAATGCAGGTGTTCAGCAAGGGTCCGCTTCGGCGGGTCTTTGCTGCGTCCGGCACAGTGTAAGCAGGCGACGCCCCACCGTGGCCCAGCCATGGGACAGGCCGGGAAGCCGCGATGCGGTCTGCCTCTCCCTCATCAGGCGAGGGGCGCGTCATCGCGGATCACGCCCTCCGGCATCGCCTGGCTGGTGCCGCGGCGGCCGGCGCGCTGGGTGAACAGCCGGGCGCCCTCGCCCAGTTGCCCGTGCTCCAGCGCCTCCAGCACCTCGCGGTACACAAAGTGGCTGGGATAGAGCGCGGCGGGCAGCTCCGTGAACCAGCACAGGTCGCCCGCCTCGGGTGTGCCGCCCGGCTCCACGATGCGCTTTCCGGGGCTGCCGCGCAGCATCGCGGGATAGCAGAGCGAGATGGAATGGCCGCGATCGTCGAAGATCTGCAGCAGCGCGACCGGCCGCTCGGCGGCCTCCACCGCGCAGCCGAACTCATCCCGGGCACAGGCCTCGATGCGGTGGGCCATGTCCTCCCGGTGGCGGATGATGCTGCCGGGAACGTGCCAGCCGGTGCCGAAGGCATCGTCACGCCAGGCGAGCAGCACGCGTCCCTCCCCGTCGCGCACCAGCAGATCCACATTGGCGGTGGCCGAGACCTCGGTGATGAAGCGGAACAGCGGTTTGGGCAGGCTCGCGCCGCGCCCGCTCAGCCGGGCCAGCAGGCTCTCGAGCGTCCGCAGCTCCTCGTCCGAAAGCTCCTGTTCACCGGCCTGCATCTCCATGGCTCCTTTCGCGCACCGGCAACGGCATCAGCTGCCCGCCTTGCGTCCATCCGTCCCGGCCGGGGCGGAGGGGGGAGGAGCGGCGCGGCCTTCACCCTCATGGTTGTCCAGGGGCTTGTACTCCTCCGTCGCGATGTTCCTGCCGAACTGCCCGTGATTGCCAGGAAGCTCCTTGGGGCTGGATGGATCGGCCATGCTTCGGTTTCTCTCTGGCTGGAGGGCACACAGCACATCAACACGGCCGGGGCCTTCCGGTTCGCCGGCGCGGGCTGCGGCCGCTCCGCTCAGCCTCCGGGACGAAGGGAGGCCGGCGAGGGCGGCGTCATGACGCCGCCCGCCTGCAGCCGGACGACCATGGCATGCAGGTGGGCGAGAACGGCACGCAGGGCCGGCGTCACCGCGCGGGTGGGGCTGAGCGCCACCATCAGCCGCGCGCGCAGGGGCGGCGTGCCGATGCCCCGCAGCACGTAGCGCCGGTCCGCCGCCTCCCGCGTCAGCGCGGCGCGCGGCAGCACGCTCCAGCCGATGCCGCGCTCGACCAGCGTGCGGATGGCGGTCAGGCTGTCCACCTCCAGCAGCAGCCGCGGGTCGGGGTGCGCGCCGGCCCGTTGCAGCGCGCGCCGCAGCCCGTGCTGCCGGTCCGGCAGGATCAGATCGAGCCGCGACAGGGCGGAGAGCGGCACCGCCTCCTGGCCCGGCAGGTCGGCGGCCCGGCGCCGGCGGGCGAAGAGCAGCAAATCCTCCTCCGCCAGCACCTCCGCCGTGATGGCCCGGCTGCGCTGGCTGTCATAGAGGATGGCGATGTCGAGCCTCCCCTCCGTCAGCCACTGGTTGATGAAGCCGCTGAAGCCGTCGACGAGGCGGATGTTCAGCTGGGGGTAGCGCCGCCGCAGCTCGCCGAAGATCGACTCCGCCAGATGCACGGACATGAAGGTGGGCACGCCGAGCACCACCTGGCCGCGCGGCACCGGGTCGTCCAGCGCCGAGGGCAGGTTCGCCAGCGCCGTGAGCAGCGGCCGGGCGGCATCGGCCAGGCGCTGCCCGTCCTCGGTCAGCCGGGCGCCGCGGCCGTGACGGTAGAGCAGCGGCCGGCCGACCTCCTGCTCCAGCAGCGCGATCTGCCGCGACAGGCTGGGCTGCGCCAGGCCGAGCGCCGCCGCCGCCCGGCCGAAGCCGCCATGCTCGGCGATCGCCAGAAGGGAGCGGAGCCGCGTCTGGTCCATAGCCTGGGACCATAGCTGCTACTGCAAGCCGGCGCATGTGCTGGCGCGCTATCCATCCGGCATGGGAAACGCCAAGACCGCCGCCGAGATCCTCCTCGACACCCTGGCCGCGCGCGGGGCCGACCGCGCCTTCTGCGTGCCGGGGGAATCCTACATCGCGCTGCTCGATGCGCTGCACGCGCACCCCTCCATCGACCTCGTGACCTGCCGCCACGAGGGCGGGGCGGGCTTCATGGCGGTGGCCGATGCCAGGCTCACCGGCCGGCCCGGCATCGTGCTGGTCTCGCGCGGGCCCGGCGCCTGCAACGCCGCCATCGCGCTGCACACCGCCGAGCAGGACGCGGTGCCGCTGATCCTGCTGATCGGCCAGGTGGAGAAGCGCGACCTGCGCCGCCGCGCCTTCCAGGAGATCGACTACGGGGCGATGTTCGGCGGCATCGCCAAATGGGTCGGCGAGGCCACGCACCCGGACGAGGTGCCGGAGCTGATCGCCCGCGCCTGGAGCATGGCCACGCAGGGCGTGCCGGGGCCGGTGGTGCTCTCCCTGCCGGAGGATGTGCTGGCCGCGCCCTGCGCCGCGCCCGCCCTGCCGCCCACCCGCCTCGGCGCCGCCGGCCTGCCGGCGGACACCGCCGCCGAGCTGGCCGGCCTGCTGCGCCGCGCCGAGCGGCCCATCCTGCTGGCCGGGCACGGGCTGGACGGGCCAGGCGGGCGGGCGGCGCTGCGGGCCTTCGCCGAGGCCTGGCAGCTGCCCGTGGCGGTCTCCTTCCGCCGCCAGGACCTCTTCCCCAACGACCATCCGCTCTATGCCGGCGATCTCGGGCTGCGCAACCCGCACGCGCAGCGGCAGGCCTTCGCCGAGGCGGACCTGGTGCTCGCCCTCGGCACGAGGCTGACCGACATCACCACCCAGGGCTACAGCTGGCCGGCGCCCGGGCAGCGCCTCGTGCATGTCTGTGCCGATCCGCGCTTCCTGGGCTGGCTGTTCCCGGCCGAGCTGGCCATCGCCGCCGAGGCGCGAGCGGTGCTGGCGGCGCTGTCCGCCGAGCCCGCCGCCGCCCCGCCCGGCCGTGACGGCTGGAACCGCCGCCTGCGGCAGCTCCAGGAGGCGGACAGCCGCGCCACCGCCGGAGACTTCCCGGATGGCCTGCCCTTCCTGCGCGTGGCGCAGCTGGTGGGCGAATGCGCGCCGGCGGATGCCATCGTCACCCTCGATGCCGGCACCTTCGCCGCGCCCTTCTACCGCAAGCTCGCCTGGCGGCCGCCGCAGCGCCTGCTGGCGCCGATCTCGGGCGCCATGGGCTTCGGCGTGCCGGCGGCGGTGGCCGCGGCGCTGCGCCACCCCGAGCGCACGGTGATCTGCGCGGTGGGCGATGGCGGGGCGCTGATGACCGGCGGCGAGCTGGCCGTCGGCATGGCGCGCCGCCTGCCGATCAAGCTGCTGCTCTCCGACAATGGCAGCTACGCCTCCATCCGCATCCACCAGGAGCGGCAGCATCCGGGCCGCGTCTCGGGCACCGACCTCGCCAACCCCGATCTCGGCGCCTGGTGCGCCGCCTTCGGCGCCCCGCTGCTGCGGGTGGAGACGGAGGCGGACCTGCCGGCGCTCGCACAGGCCTTGCGCGCGCCGGGGCCGCTGGCCGCGGTGGTGCGCACCTCGCTGCGGGCGGTGCTGCCGCCGGCGCGGCCGGTGCCCGCGCCGGCGGCAGCGGGCTGAGGCGGCGGGCCATGCGCATCGCCATCCTCGACGACTATCCGCGCGCCTTCGCCGGGCTGCGCTGCGCGGCGAAGCTGCGCGGCCATGAGCTGGCCGTCTTCCACGACGCGCCGCGCGACATGGCGGCGCTGGCCGCGCGCCTCGCGGGGGCCGAGGCGGTGCTGCTCACCCAGCAGCGCACCGCCCTGCCCCGCGCCCTCCTCGAGCGCCTGCCGGCGCTGCGGCTGATCAGCCAGACGGGGCGCAATGTCGACCATATCGACCTCGCCGCCTGCCGGGCGCTCGGCATCACGGTCTGCGCCGGCGGCGGCGGCGGGGTGGAGGCGACGGCGGAACTGACCTGGGCGCTGATCCTGGCGGCGCTGCGGCACATCCCGGAGGAAGCGCAGCGCCTGCGCGACGGGCAGTGGCAGGGCAGCCTCGGCACCGGCCTCTCGGGGCGGGTGCTGGGCCTCTACGGGCTGGGGCGGATCGGCGGCCGGGTGGCGCGGGTCGGCGAGGCCTTCGGCATGCGCATCCTGTGCTGGGGCCGGGAGGGCACGCGGGAGCGCGCCCGCGCCGCCGGCCATGCCTTCGCGGAAAGCCGCGAGGCCTTCTTCGCGGAGAGCGACGTGCTCTCGCTGCACATCCGCCTGACGCCGGAGACGCAGGGCGTGGTGACGGCGGCCGACCTGGCGCGGATGAAGCCCCGCGCGCTGCTGGTGAACACCAGCCGGGCGCAGATCATCGCGGCCGGCGCGCTGGAGGCGGCGCTGCGCCAGGGCAGGCCCGGCCGCGCCGCGGTCGATGTCTATGAGGAGGAGCCGGTGCTGGGCGGGCGGCACCCGCTGCTGGCCCTGCCCAACGCGCTCTGCACGCCGCATCTCGGCTATGTCGAGGAAGCCACCTACGAGGCGCTCTACGACACGGCGGTGGAGCAGATCCTCGCCTTCGCCGCCGGCCGGCCGATCAACCTGCTGGAGCCGGCGCCGGACTGAACGGCACCGCGCCACCATCAGCAGGCCCAACCAAGAAAAACGGGGAGACGCATCATGGGCACCACACGCCGCCTGTTCCTGCTGGCCACGGCCGGCCTCGCCGCCAGCGGGGCCCAGGCACAACAGGCTGGAACCCAACAGACTGGAACCCAGCCCACTGGAACCCAGAAGGCCGGGGCCGGCTGGCCGGACCGGCCGATCACGCTGATCGTGCCCAACCCGCCCGGCGGGGGCACCGACTTCGCCGCGCGGCTGTTCCAGGAGGCGCTGGGCCAGACGCTCGGGCAGCCGGTGGTGATCGAGAACCGCTCGGGCGGCAACGGCAATGTCGGCATCCTGGCCGCCGCCCGCGCCAGGCCGGACGGCTACACGCTGCTGCTGCAGTATTCCGGCTACCACGGCGCCAACACGGCGCTGATGCCGGATATCGGCTGGGAGCCGAACCGCGACCTCGCCGCCGTGGGCATGGCCACCCTCGCGCCGCACGTCATCTTCGCCGGGCCGGGCATCCCGGTCCGCAGCCTGGCCGAGCTGGTGGGGCACATCCGGGAGAATCCCGGCCGCGTCACCTACGCCTCCGCCGGCACCGGCTCGATCCAGAACATCGCCGGGCTGCAACTGGCGCAGCGGGTGGGCGCGCCGATGCTGCACGTGCCCTATCGCGGCGCGGCGCCGGCCTTGCAGGATGTGGTGGGCGGGCGCGTGGACATCTTCATCACCACGCCCTCCTCGGCCATGTCGCTGCTCCAGGGCGGGCAGCTCAAGGCCCTGGCCGTGGCCAGCGAGGCCCGCCTGCCGGCCCTGCCCGATGTGCCGACGACGGCGGAGGCCGGGCTGCCGGGCTACACGGTGGATGCCTGGTTCGCGGTCTTCGCGCCCGCCGGCACGCCGCCGGCGGTGATCGAGAAGGTCAACGCCGCCCTGCGCGCGGCGACGCGGGACCCGAAGGTGCGGGAGGTGGCCGCCGCCTCCGGCGTGGTGCTCAAGCCGCTGACCGTGGCCGAGATGGAGACCCTGGCGCGGCAGGATGTGGAGACGCTGGCGCGCGTCGTGCGCGAGGCGGGGCTGCGGCTGGAGTAGCATCCGCCGGGCGCACGGGTCTCAGCGCCAGCCCAGCGCCGGGGCGACGTGCTTCAGCACGCCCTCGATGACATGGGCGCAGTACGCGACGCCGAGCTGGTTGGGGATGGTCAGCAGCAGGGTGTCCGCCTCGGCGATGGCCTCGTCGGCGCGGAGCTGCGCGGCCAGTTCCTCCGGCTCGGCGGCGTAGCCGCGACCGAAGATGGCGCGGGTCTTCTCGTCGAGGAAGCCGACCTGGTCCCGCTCCTTGCCGCCGCTGCCGAAATAGGCGCGGTCGCGGTCGTCGAGCAGCGGGAAGATGCTGCGGCTGACCGAGATGCGGGGCGCCCGGGCATGGCCGGCCTCCCGCCAGGCGGCGCGGTAGGCGCGGATCTGGGCGGCCTGCTGGATGTGGAAGGGCTCGCCGCTCTCGTCGTCCTTCAGCGTGGAGCTTTGCAGGTTCATGCCCTGCCGCGCCGCCCAGGCCGCCGTGGCGTTGGAGCCGGAGCCCCACCAGATGCGCTCGCGCAGCCCTTCCGAATGCGGCTCGAGGCGCAGCAGGCCCGGCGGGTTGGGGAACATCGGGCGCGGGTTCGGCCGGGCGATCCCCTGGCCGCCCAGCACCTCCAGGAAGGCCAGGGCGTGGCGGCGGCCCATATCGGCGTCGGTCTCGCCCTCGGCCGGGGCATGGCCGAAATGGCGCCAGCCATCGATCACCTGCTCGGGCGAGCCACGGCTGAGGCCGAGCTGGAGGCGGCCGCCGCTGATGAGGTCGGCGGCCCCGGCATCCTCGGCCATGGAGAGCGGGTTCTCGTAGCGCATGTCGATGACGGCGGTGCCGAGCTCGATGCGGCGGGTCTTCGCCGCCATCGCGGCGAGCAGGGGGAAGGGCGAGGCGAGCTGCCGGGCGAAGTGGTGGACGCGGACATAGGCGCCATCCGCGCCCAGTTCCTCCGCCGCCACGGCGAGGTCGATGGATTGCAGCAGGGCGTCGGCGGCGGAGCGGGTGCCGGAACCGGGGGCGGGCGTCCAGTGGCCGAAGGACAGGAAGCCGATCTTCTTCATGGTGGGCGTGATCCAGATGGGCGGCCCCGGGGCGGGTGCTGACCGATGGGGCCGGTGTCATGCGGGGATATGGGCCCAGGCCGCGCAGGCCCCAAATCACCGGCGCCAATGATGCTCATGCGCCGCGGCTGCCCCCTGCGGGAGACGGGCCAGGAGGCTCCGGCCCGGCGCGCCGGGGGGGGCCGGCTACTCCACCCCGCGCGGTTGCGTTATGCTGCCGCGAGACGGCCATGCCGCACGGTCCGGCGGCAAGCCTTGGACCAGGAGGGAATATGAGCAAGCAACCCGCGATCGGCATGATCGGCATCGGCCTCATGGGGCATGGCATCGCCTGGAACATCGCGAAAGCGGGTTACGGGCTGACCATCCTGGACCACCCCGGCAACCAGCCGGTGGACGACCTGCAGGGCATGGGCGTGCAGGTGGCGCCGCGGATCGCCGATGTCGCGCAGGCGGCCGATGTCATCGTGCTCTGCGTGACCGGCTCGCCGCAGGTGGAGGCGATCCTGACCGGGGCGGACGGCGTGGTCGCGCATCTGCGGCCGGGCACGGTGGTGGTGGACTGCTCCACCGCGCTGCCGGAATCCAGCGCGCGCATGGCCGCCGCCGTCGCCGCCGCGGGCGGGCAGTTCCTGGACGCGGCCATGACCCGGCTGCCGCAGCATGCCCGCGCCGGCACGCTGAACCTCCTCGTCGGCGGCGACACGGCGCTGCTGGAGCGGCTCCGCCCGCTGCTCGAGACCTTCAGCGAGAACATCACCCATATCGGCGGCGTCGGCTCCGGCCACCTGATGAAGCTGCTGCACAACTACGTCTCGCTCGGCTTCCTGGCGCTGCTGGCCGAGGTGGCGGCGCACGGGCAGAAGGCCGGGGTGGAGATGGCCACGCTGGTCGACGTGCTGGCGCAGGGCGGCGGCGGCGGCACGGCGCTGCAGCGCATCTCGCCCTTCCTGCTCGAGGGCGACCCCTCCTCCGTGCCGTTCTTCATCAGCAACGCCGCCAAGGATCTGGGCTATTACCGCCAGGCGGCGGAAGCGGCCGGCGTGCACCGCGCCATCGCCGACGCGGTCGGGACCACGCTGGATTCGGTGGTCGCCCAGGGGCACGGGCAGGATTACGTGCCGCAGCTCGCGGCGCTGCTGAAAGCCTGAGGGGCTCCGGGCCGCGCCGGCGCAGAGCCGGTGCGGCGCCCTGCCCCCCCCCGCGCCAAGGCTCTTGCCAAGACATCGCGCCGGGCCTCTCGTGGGGCCGGGCACGGCGGCACCATCCGCTCCCGCCATGATCGACACCGATCCGGAGGATTCTGGAATGAGCAACCCGGCCGATTACAGCCCGCCGAAAATCTGGACCTGGGACCAGGCCAGCGGCGGCCGCTTCGCCAACATCAACCGCCCCATTTCCGGCCCCACGCACGAGAAGGAGCTGCCGGTCGGGCGCCACCCCCTCCAGCTCTATTCCCTGGCGACGCCCAACGGCGTGAAGGTCACGGTGATGCTGGAGGAGCTGCTGGCCCTCGGCCACAGCGGCGCGGAATACGATGCCTGGCTGATCCGCATCGGCGAGGGCGACCAGTTCGGCAGCGGCTTCGTCTCGGTCAACCCGAACTCCAAGATCCCCGCCCTGCTGGACCGCAGCGGCCCGGCACCCATCCGCGTCTTCGAGTCGGGCGCGATCCTCACCTACCTCGCGGAGAAGTTCGGCGCCTTCCTGCCGACCGAGCCGGCGGCGCGGGCCGAGACCCTCTCCTGGCTGTTCTGGCAGATGGGCAGCGCGCCCTATCTGGGCGGCGGCTTCGGCCACTTCTACGCCTATGCGCCCACCAAGATGGAATACCCCATCAACCGCTTCGCCATGGAGACGAAGCGCCAGCTGGACGTGCTGGACCGCCGCCTGGCGGAGAGCGAGTACATCGCCGGCAGCACCTACACCATCGCCGACATCGCCATCTGGCCCTGGTATGGCGGGCTGGCGAAGGGCTGGCTCTACGACGCCGCCGAGTTCCTGCAGGTCGGCAGCTACAAGAACCTGCAGCGCTGGGCGGACATGATCGGCGAGCGGCCGGCCGTCCGGCGCGGGCGCATGGTCAACCGCGTCTCCGGCGACCTGGCCAGCCAGCTGCACGAGCGGCACGACGCCAGCGACTTCGAGACCCGGACGCAGGACAAGCTGGGCGGCAAGGACCCGGCCGGCACCTAACCCGGCCGGCCCTGACCTGATTGGCCCTGGCGCGGCGCGCGCCGGGGCCTGGCCTCAGGCGGCCTTCCGTGGCCGCACCATCCGCGCCACGGCGCCGGCCAGCGGCGCCAGCACATACTCCGCCAGCGGGATGATGAGCGCGCCCAGGGCCAGCCCCAGCAGGCCGGACAGCGTGGCCGTCACCAGCCAGGACACCGCGCCGCCCAGCCCCCCCGACAACTCGCCCGCCCGGTGCGCGATGTCGTGCACGACATGGCCGGGCGCGGTGACGCCGAACTCCTCCAGCCCGTGCAGCACGATGCCGCCACCGACCCAGAGCATGGCGGCGGTGCCGACGATCGCCAGGACGCGCAGGAAATGCGGCATGCCCACCACCAGCCCGCGGCCAAGCGCCCGGGTCAGCGGCCGCAGCGCCCGGTCGGCGCCGCTCGGCGGCTCGGGCGGGGCGTCGATCACCGGGATCGCGCTGGGCAGGACGGCGCGGCGGCTGACCGCGGCGGGTGCCGGGGCGGCGGCCCGCGGCACCACGCCGCCACCGCCGCGCAGGCCCAGCAGGGTGGAGGCCGGCCGCTCGTTCACCGCCAGCGAGACGCCGGCATCGTCGGCCTTCACGATCAGCGCCACGGAGCCATAGACCAGCAGCGTCACGCCAATGCCGACCACCGCCAGGATCACCGCCTGCGCGAAAGTGGATTGCCCCGTCAGCCCGGCCAGCGTCAGCGCCATGATCTCGGCCGACAGGATGAAGTCGGTCTGGATGGCGCTGCGCACGCGCTGCCGCTCCAGCGCCTGCGGGTCCCGCGGCGTGGCGCCGGTCTTCTCCTCGTGGTGCACGGCGGCATGGGGGCGCAGGGCGTGCAGCACCTTCTCGGCCCCCTCGTAGCAGAGATAGGCGCCGCCCAGCATCAGCAGCGGCGTGATGCTCCAGGGCGCCAGCCAGCTGAGCGCCAGCGATCCGGGCAGCAGGTAGAGCAGCTTGTTCTTCAGCGAGCCGAGCGCGATCTGCCCGACGATCGGCAGTTCCCGCCTGGCGGCGAAGCCCACCACGTAGCGCGGCGTCACCGCCGCGTCATCGATGACGACGCCGAGCGCCTTGGTGCCGGCCTTGGCGGACTGGGCCGCGACATCGTCCAGCGATGCCGCCGCCACCTTGGCCAGCGCCGACACGTCGTCCAGCAATGCGATCAGGCCAACACTCACGGGAGCACTCCTCGATTCGCCGCGGATGGCAGGCGCGTTGCACCCTGCCCAAGCCGGCAGGAGCGGCAAGGGTTGCAGGCGGGGAGGCGGAATCCGCCCGGCCTGCCGCTTTCCCCGGGCGGATGGCCGCCCCGGCCGCTGCGCCGCGCCCGGCCCGCAAGCCCTGCCCGCAAGCCCTGCCGGCCGGGCCCGCATGGGGCCGCACCGGGCAGCGCGCCCCAACTTTCCTCCGGAGGCGGGTGCGCTACACTCGCCATGCCATCGGCGCCGGCGGCCTGCCGCGCGCCGGAAGGCGGGCACAGGGCCGGCTCCCCCCTCCCGCACCGCCGCGCCTGACCGAGGGACATCCGTGAAAGACGCCATGAGCACCATCTTCCTGAAGAACGCCCGCATCGTCGATGGCACCGCGCCCGAGCCCACCGCACCGCAGAGCGTGGTGATCGAGGGCGACAGCATCCGCGAGGTCTCCGCCACCGCCCGCGTGCCGGAGGGCGCCGCCGTCATCGACCTCGCCGGCAAGGTCCTGATGCCGGGGCTGATCGACGCGCATGTGCATGTCGTCGCGGTCGAGGCGAGCCTGGCGCGCAACGCCACGCTGCCGGATTCCCTGGTCATGGCGCGCTCCATCCGGCTGATGGGCGAGATGCTGATGCGCGGCTTCACCACGGTGCGCGACGTGGGCGGCGCCGACCACGGCCAGGTGGTGGCGGAGCAGGAGGGGCTGTTCCCCGCCCCGCGCCTCGTCATCTCCGGCAAGGCGCTGAGCCAGAGCGGCGGGCATTGCGACTTCCGCGGCCCCTTCGACAACGCGCCGAGCCCCTTCGAGGGGCGCCTCGGCGCGCTGGGCCGGCTGTGCGACGGCGTGCCGGAGCTGCGCCGCGCCGCCCGGCAGGAGATCAAGGGGGGCGCGCGCTTCATCAAGATCATGGCGAATGGCGGCGTCGCCTCGCCCACCGACCCGATCCACTTCCTCGGCTTCTCGCGCGAGGAGATCGGGGCGGCGGTGGAGGAGGCGCGCAACGCCGGCACCTATGTCTCCGCGCATCTCTACACCGACGAGGCGATCCGCCGCGCCGTGGAATGCGGCGTCCATTCGCTCGAGCACTGCAACCTGATCCGCCCGGAGACGGCGCGCCTCGCCGCCGAACAGGGCGCCATCGCCGTCCCGACGCTGGTCACCTACGACAAGCTGGCGGAGGAGGGCGAGGCGCTCGGCATCGGCGCCGAGGCGGTGGGCAAGGTGGACCATGTGCGGCTGGCCGGCATGGATTCGCTGCGCATCATGCATGAGGCCGAGCTGCCCATGGCCTATGGCTCCGATCTGCTCGGCCCGATGCACCGGCACCAGTCGGAGGAGTTCGTCATCCGCGGCCGGGTGCTGCCGGCGCAGGCGGTGATCGCCTCCGCCACCGCCGTCGCCGCGCGGCTGTGCCGGATGGAGGGCCGGATCGGCGTGGTGGCGCCGGGCGCCCTGGCCGACCTCATCGTGGTCGATGGCGACCCGCTGCGCGACCTCTCGCTGCTGACCGGGCAGGGCCGCCACCTGTCGCTGATCATGAAGGGCGGCCGGGTGATGAAGCGGGCCTGACGGCGGCACGGCTTGAAAGATCGGGCCGGGCCGCACATATCGCGCCCCGCCTGAGACACAACCATTGCAGGAGCAGTATCGTGAGCGAGGCCCTGGAGCGGCATGAATTCGGCGCCGAGGTCGGCCGCCTGCTCGATCTCGTCGTGCACGCGCTCTACTCGGAGCGCGAGATCTTCCTGCGCGAGCTGGTCGCCAACGCCGCCGACGCGGTGGACCGCCGCCGCTTCGAGGCGCTGACCACGCCCGCGCTGATGCTGGAGGGCGAGGCCAGGCTGCGCATCGTGCCGGACAAGGCGGCGCGCACCCTGACCCTCTCCGACCCCGGCATCGGCATGAGCAAGGCCGAGCTGGTGCAGCATCTCGGCACCATCGCCCGCTCCGGCACGCTGGCCTTCGCGAAGTCGCTGGCCGAGGCGCCGGCGGCGGAGAAGCCGAGCCTGATCGGCCAGTTCGGCGTCGGCTTCTATTCCGCCTTCATGGTGGCCGAGCGGGTGGAGGTCACCTCCCGCCGCGCCGGCGAGGCGGAGGCCTGGGTCTGGGCGTCGGAAGGCCGCGGCGACTACACCCTGGCGCCGGCCAGCCGCGACGCGGCGGGCACCGACATCGTGCTGCACATGAAGGCCGATGCCGAGGAGTTCCTCGACCCCTGGCGGCTGCAGTCGATCATCCGCAAATGGGCCGACCACATCACCATCCCCATCACCGTGGCGCGGGACGGCAAGGACGAGCCGGCCAACGAGGGCACGGCGCTGTGGCGCAAGCCGAAGTCGGAGATCTCGGAGGAAAGCTACGCCGAGTTCTACCGGCACGTGGCGCACAGCTTCGACAAGCCCTGGGCCACGCTGCACTGGCGCGCCGAGGGCACGGTGGAGTTCACCGCCCTGCTCTTCATCCCCGGCATGAAGCCGTTCCAGGCGGTGGAGGGCGAGCGGGAGAGCCGCGTGCGGCTGCATGTGCGGCGCATGTTCATCACCGACGAGGCGGCGCTGCTGCCGTCCTGGCTGCGCTTCGTGCACGGCGTGGTGGACACCGAGGACCTGCCGCTCAACGTCAGCCGCGAGATGCTGCAGGCGACGCCGGCGCTGGCCCGCATCCGCAAGGCGGTGACCAGCCGCGTGCTCTCCGAGCTGAAGACCCGCGCGAAGGATGCCGAGGCCTACCAGGGCTTCTGGGAGAATTTCGGCCCCATCCTGAAGGAGGGCATCTGGGAGGATGCCGAGCACCGGCAGGAGGTGGCGGCGCTGCTGCGCTTCCGCTCCTCGGCCGTGGAGGGCTGGACCTCGCTGGCCGACTACGTGGCGCGCATGAAGCCGGAGCAGGAGGCCATCTACATCCTGGCCGGCGACGACGCGGCGGCGCTGGCGAAATCGCCGCAGCTGGAGGGCTTCCGCGCCCGCGGCGTGGAGGTGCTGCTGCTGGCCGACCAGCTCGACGCCTTCTGGCCCGAGCGGCTGGACAGCTTCGAGGGCAAGCCGATCCGCAGCATCACCCAGGGGACGGTCGATCTCTCGAAGCTGCCGCTGGATGCGGCGCAGGAGGCGGCGGCCGATCTCTCCGCCCTGCTGCCGAAGCTGCAGGAGGCGCTGAAGGACGACGTCACCGAGGTGCAGGCCACCGACCGGCTGGTGGACAGCGCCGTGGTGCTCTCCGCCGGGGCGGACGGGCCGGACCTGCAGATGCAGCGCCTGCTGCGCCGCGCCGGCCGCGCCCTGGGGCCGGACCGCGCCGTGCTGCAGATCAACCCGCGCCACCGGCTGATCCACCGGCTGGCCGCCCGCGCCGCCGCCGGCGAGGACCTGGCCGAGGCCGCCGGCCTGCTGCTGGACCTCGCCCGGGTGCAGGATGGCGATGCGCCGCGCGACCCGGCGGCCTTCGCCCGCCGCGTGGCCGGGGCGCTGGCCGCGGAGGGCTGAGAGGAAGGAGAAGCGCGGGCGGGACTTCCCGCCCGCGCCCTCAGGGCAGCAGCCGCTCCACGCGCCGCAGGAACTCGGCCAGCCGGAAGGGCTTGGCGAGGATTTCCATCTGCGCCTCGGCACGGTCGGCGCCCAGCGTCGCCGCATCGGCATAGCCGGTGATCAGCAGCACCTTGAGGCCGGGCTGCTCCTGCCGCGCGGCATCGGCCAGTTGCCGCCCGTTCATCCCGCCCGGCAGGCCGACATCGGCCAGCAGCAGGTCGACAGGCCCGGCCGAGCGCAGCAGGGCGAGGCCGCCGGCGCCATCCTCTGCCTCCAGCACGGTGTAGCCGGCATAGTCCAGCGCCTCGCGCAGCACGGCGCGCAGGCTCGGCTCGTCGTCCACCAGCAGCAGGGTGCCCCGCCGGCCGGGCCGGGCGGGCGGCAGGCCGGCCGCCGCGGCCGGCGGCGCCTGCGGCGCCGCCTCCCCGTGGCGCGGCAGGTAGAGGTGGACGGCGGTGCCCTCCCCCGGCACGGAGTCGATCCGCACCTGCCCGCCCGATTGCCGGGCGAAGCCGTACACCATGGAGAGACCGAGCCCTGTCCCCCCTCCCAGCGGCTTGGTGGTGAAGAAGGGCTCGAACACCTTGGCGAGGGTGGCGGCATCCATGCCGCTGCCGGTGTCGGCGACGGTCAGCCGCACATAGTCGGCCGGCGGCAGATCCAGCGCCTGCGCCGCCGCCACGCCGAGGGCGGTGTTGGCCGTGGTGATGCGCAGCAGCCCGCCCCCCGCCATGGCGTCGCGCGCATTGAGGCAGAGGTTGAGCAGCGCGTTCTCGAGCTGGTTCTGGTCGCACAGGGTCAGCCACAGGGCGGGCTCGAAGCGTGTCTCGATGCGGATATGCGGCCCTATGCTGCGCTGGACCAGCTCCAGCATGCCCTCGACCAGCACGTTCACCGCCGTGGGCTGCGCATCCAGCGTCTGCCGGCGGGCGAAGGCCAGCAGGCGGTGCGTCAGGGCGGCGGCGCGCTGCACGGCGCCCTGCGCCAGCTCCACATGCCGCGGAAGGGCCGCCACCTGCCCTCCGGCGAGGCGCAGCTGCATCAGCTCCAGGCTGCCGCCGATGCCGGCCAGCAGGTTGTTGAAGTCGTGCGCCAGCCCGCCGGTGAGCTGGCCCACTGCCTCCATCTTCTGGCTCTGGCGCAGCCGCTCCTCCAGCTCGTTGCGGCGCGTCACGTCGCGCCCGGCGGCGACGAAGCCCGCCTCGTCCGGGATGCAGGCCCAGCTGAAGGCGCGGCTGGTGCCATCGGCGTGGCGCATGCGCAGCTCCACCGCCACATCCGCGCCGCCGTGGCGCAGCTGTGCCAGAGCCGCCTCCAGCATGTCGCGGTCCTCCTCCTGCACCAGCGCCCCCAGCGGGGTGCCGGGCAGGCCGGCGGCCGGCAGGCCCAGCGCGGCCTGCCAGGCCGGGTTGGCGCTGACACAGCGCCCCTCGGCGTCGCCCACGAAGAACAGGTCGCGGGAGACGCGCCAGACCCGGTCCAGCTCCCGCGTGCGCTCCGCCACCCGGCTTTCCAGCGCTTCGTTCAGCGTCCGCAGCCGGGCCTCGGCCTCCTGCGTGGCGGTGACGTCGTAGAGCACGCCGCTGAAGCGCAGCTCGCTGGTGTCCGCGTCGCGCAGGTATTCGCCGCGCCGCATCAGCCAGCGCGGCGTGCCGTCATCGGCGCGGCGGATGCGGAAGGCGCGGGTCTCGGCCGGGCCCGGAGCGGCGGGCGGGGCGCGGTCGAAGGGCGAGGGATCCCCCTCGGCGACCAGGCTGTTGACCAGCGGCACCGGCAGGTTCGCCACCGGCCGCAGGCCGAGCAGCGCGCAGAAGGTGCCGGAGACCGCCGCCGTGCCGAAGCCCGGCACATGCTCGAAGGTGCCGATGCCGCCGGCGCTCTGGGCGATGCGCAGCCGTTCCTCGGTGCGCTTCTGCTCGGTGATGTCGGTCAGCGTGCCGATCAGGCGGGCGGGCTGCCCCTGCGCATCCGGCCAGCAGCGGGTGCGGGCCTGCACCCAGCGCACCGTGCCATCCGGCCCCAGCAGGCGGTATTCCTTGGAGAACAGCTCGGCGCCGCGCAGCAGCCCGCCGACGCCCAGGCGGATGCGCATCCGGTCCTGCGGGTGGATGCAGGCGAAGAAGCCGGACGGGTCCAGCGCCGCGCCGGCGAGGGGCAGCCCGTGCCAGGCGGCGAACTGCGTGTCGCCGGCGATCCGCCCGGTGGCGATCTCCCACTCCCAGGCGGCGCTGCCGGAGAGGGCGAGCTGCGCCCGCAGGCGCCGGTCCTCCTGCCCCTCGCCTTCCGGCAGGGTGCAGAGCAGCAGCCCCTCCGACGGCCCCGGCGCCAGGAACAGGGGCGGGGTGTCGGCGGCCCGGAAGGCGCGGCCCTGGGCCTCGCGCGCCGCCGCCGGCCCCGCCTGCCGCAGCCGCTCCAGCGCGCCGGGGCCGCCCCGGGCGGTGAAGGCGGCGGTGCAGCCGAGCAGCGGCAGCTCCGGCTTCGCGCCGTCCAGCACCGCCAGCGCCACCCCCGCCGCCTCGAAGGCAGCCATCCACGGCCCGATCCGGTCCCCGAGGGAAGCGGCCAGGGGTCCGGTGGCAGGGTCGGTCGTGAAGGGCAGGGCGGTGTTCTCCATGCGCGCCGCCGCGGCCTCAGGGGCTGCCGGCCGTGTCGTCCATCACGCTGCTGATGAAGCTGGCGATCAGCTGCTGCAGCATGGCCAGCGAGGGCATGTCCATCAGCATGGCAATGTAGCCGCGGATATCGTGGTTGCGGATGCTGAAGTTGATATAGAGGAACAGCACCACCCCGGCCACCTCCTCCTCCGGTCTCATGCCGGAGGCGAAGAGGGCGGCGGGGGCGCCATGGTCCAGGTCGGGCAGCGACAGGGTCAGGCTCTCGCGCAGCATGTTGGCCATGGTGCCGAGGCAGTTGTTGAGCACGAGGTTGCCGGTCTCGGTCAGCGTCTCGTCCTGCAGGGCCAGGGCTTCCGCATCGTCCACCGAATCGCCCAGCACGGCGCGCACCAGGCTGGCGCCGTTCGCCGCCGGCAGGATCAGCAGGGCGCGGCCGGAGAAAGGACCGGCGAAGTCCTGCCGCACCGCCACCAGCGGCTCCTGCTCCCGGTCGGCGATCATCGCCGCCGCCGCCTGCCGGCTGATCACCTCGGCGGAGGGGACGGAGAGCAGCACCTCGGCGCCGATCAGGCGGCGCAGGCTGGCCGCGGCACGGCTGACGCCGATGTTGACGATCTCGGTCAGCGCGTCCCGCTCCAGCTCGCTGAGCAGGATCTGCATGATCACAGCGGGGCGCTCTTCACGCCGCACCCTGCCGCCACCGCAGCGCCGCGGCGGCGAGGAAGCCGCGCAGCCCTTCCTCGGTGGCGGGCTTCGGCACGAAGGCGAGCTTCAGGGCCCGCGCCTGGGCGATGATCTCGTCCTGCACGTTGGCGGTGAGCAGGGCGACCGGCATGTCGGGGTAGAGGGCGCGCATCTCGGCGGCCAGCGCCAGGCCGTTGCGCTCCGGCATGTTGTAGTCCACCAGCGCCACATCCACGCCTCCCTCGGCCAGGCGGGCCAGCGCCTCCGCGGCGCTGCCGGCCTCGACGCGCCGCCACTCCGGCTGCAGCGCGGCCACCGCCTTGGCGGCGACGATCCGCGCCAGCTTGCTGTCGTCGACGATCAGGAGGGTGGGTGCCATGGTTTCGGACTCTTCTGCCATCGGCGAGAAAGCAGGCTCCGCCAAGCCCCTACAGGCCCTCGTGGCGAGCAGGAGGGGCGCTTTGTATCAATTCCGGAGCACCGTTTGAAGAACCATCCTCTAAAACCGGTGCAATCCACTGCCGCAGGAAAGGATCGGTCGGCGCTTCCACCAGCCGGGGCCGCAGCGCCAGCAACACCTGCACCAGCGCCGTGTGCAGCGTGCGCGCCCGCCCCAGGGCGATGCCGCGGGATGGCCGCTCCAGCAGCAGGGACAGCAGCGGCTCGGCCTCCTCGCTGCCGCAATCGCCCTCCAGGTGCAGGGTGTCGTCGTCCAGGCGCAGGGTCATCGTGTCAGCTCCGGCAGGTCCAGCACCATCCGCACGCGGCCTTCGTCATCCAGCGCGGTGCCCAGCAGGCCGGGCATCCCGGCCATCAGCCCTTCCAGCGGGCGCAGCGGCGCGTCGAGCCGCCGGCCGAACGCCTCCACCGCCAGCCCCACCGGCTGCGCCCCGGCGGTGACCAGAACCCGCGTCACCGCAGCCCCCTCCGCCCGGCGCGGCAGGCCGAGCAGCGCCCCGAGGTCGAGCAGCGGCACGGTGCGGCCGCGCAGCACGAAGGCCGCCGCCTCCCCCGGCAGCCCCGCCAGGGGCAGGATGCGCGCGGCCGGCAGGCGCAGCGTCTCCGCCACCGCCTCCACCGGCACGGCCAGCTCCTCGCCGCCGGCGCGCAGCAGCAGCAGCGCGCGCAGCGCCGCCGCCTGCGGCAGGGAAAGCCGCACCGTGATGCCCTCCCCCTTGCGGCTTTCCAGCGCCACATGCCCGCCCAGCGCGGCGATGGCGGCGCGCACCGCATCCATCCCGACGCCGCGCCCGGAGATGTCGCTGACCCCGGCGGCGGTGGAGAAGCCGGGCGTGAAGAGCAGCGCGTGCAGCGCGGCCTCGTCCATGGCCGCGGCGCCCGCCACGCCGCGCGCCCGCGCCGCCGCGCGCAGGCGCTCGGGGTCCAGCCCGGCGCCATCGTCGCTGAGCGAGATCTCCAGCCGCTCGCCCGCGCGGCGTGCCGCCAGGCGCAGCCGGCCGGCGGGCGGCTTGCCGCGCGCCTGCCGCTCCGCCGGCGGCTCGATGCCATGGTCCAGCGCGTTGCGCAGCAGGTGCAGCAGCGGCTCGTACAGCCCCTCGACGATGGCGCGGTCGGCCTCCAGCGCCTCGCCCGCCATCTCCAGCGTGGCCTCCTTGCCCAGCCGCGCGGCGGTCTCCCGCGCCAGGGCGGGCAGGCGGCGGAAGCTGCGCGAGAGCGGCAGGCGGCGCAGCCCGGCCACCATGCCGTCCAGCTCCGCCACCAGCCGGCCGATGGCCGCCTGCCGCTCGGCCAGGTCGCGGCCCAGCGCCGGGTCCAGCGCGGCGGCACGGGCCACCAGCGGGGCCAGGGCGTTGCCCGTCACTGCCAGCGCGCCCAGCCGCGCCGCCAGCGCCTCGATGCGCGCCGGCTCCACCCGCAGCGGGCGGGCCGGCGTCCTGGCATCAGGCATCCTGCCGCCCGGCGTCTCGCGGCCCGGCGTCTCGCCGCCGGTTGTCTCGCCGCCGGTTGTCTCGTTGCCGGTTGTCTCGTTGCCGGGCGCCGTGGCCGGCACCTCGGCCAGCACGCACTGGTCCGCCACGAAGCGGAAGACCTGGCGCAGCGCGTCCGGCGCCTCCAGCGTCAGCGCCAGGATCTCCAGGTTGCAGGCATAGGGGTCGAGCTGCGCCGGCTCCGGCCAGGGGAGGCGCGGCGAAAGCTCCAGCGCCAGCAGGCCGGGCAGCCGGCGCAGCAGCGCCAGCGGGTCCTCGCCCAGGAAGAAGCAGCCGGCATCCGGGCGGTAGCGCAGCGCCATCACCCGCCGCCCCTCCGCCCACGCCGCCGCGAGGGCGGCGGCGTGGCGTGCCGCCAGCGGGACGAGCCAGGCGGTCTCCGCTTCCCCGGCCGCCCGGGCCTGCCCCGCCGAGGGCGCCGCGCCGGTGCCGCCGGCGGGGCCGGGGCCGGGGCGCAGCCGCGCGGCCAGCGCCGCGGCCTCCGCCGCCGCGCCGTCCGGCAGGCCGTCCTCGCTGGCGAATTCCTCCAGCCAGGCCTCGCAGCAGGCGGCGGCATCCTGCAGCGCCAGCACCACCTCCGGCGTGGCGGGGGCGGCGCGCAGCGTGTCCAGCCGGTCCTCCATGGCGTGCAGCACCAGCCCCATCGGCGCCAGCGGGAACAGGCCGACCGAGCCCTTCAGCGTGTGCACGGCGCGGAAGAGCCGGTCCAGCAGCGCCGGCCCGGGCTGCGCCGCCCGCAGGGCCGGCAGCGCCTCCCCCACCTGCTCCAGCAGCTCCCGCCCCTCGATCAGGAACTGGTCACGCAACTCGTTCATGCCGCCTCCGGCCGCTGATGCACCAGAACCCCGCCGAGGCGGCGCGGCTGGAGCCGGCCCGGCCGCGGCATCATCGTCTCGCTGCGGCCCAGGCAGAGGAAGCCGCCCGGCAGCAGCGCCGCCTCCAGGTTCTCCATCGCGCGCTGGCGGGAGGCGGTGTCGAAATAGATCAGGGCGTTGCGGCAGAAGATGACATCGAAGCCGCCCTGCGCCGCCATGCTCGCCGGCTCCACCAGGTTGGCCGCGGTGAAGCGCACCGATTCCCGCAGGTCCTGGATGATGCGGTGCCGCCCGCCCGGCAGGGGCTCGAAATAGCGCGCCACCAGCGCGGGCGGCAGTCGCGACAGGGCGCGGGCGCCATACTCCCCCGCCACCGCCGCCGCCAGGGCGCGGGTGTCGATGTCGGAGCCGACGATCTCGACATGGTAGGCATCCACCACCGGCCAGTTCTCCAGCAGCCAGAGCGCCAGGGAATAGGCCTCCTCCCCCGTGGCGCAGGGCATCGACCACAGGCGGATGCGGTCGCCGGGGCTGCGCCGCGCGGCGATCTCGGGCAGCATCCCGCCACTCAGGCAGCGGAGCTGGTAGTCCTCGCGGTAGAAGTAGGTCTCGTTGACGGTGAGGCTGTTGACCAGCGCCTCCACCTCCGCCGGGCTGTTGCGCAGCCGCGCCATGTAGGCGGCGAAGCCCGCCGCGCCGCTGTGCAGCACCCGCTCGGCCACGCGGCGCTCGATATAGTAGCGCTTCGGCTCGCCATAGGCGAGGCCGGTGTGGCGGTAGAGGAAGTCGCAGAGTTGCATCAGCTCCTGCCGGCTCAGCGGGGCGGGAGCGGTATGGGGCGAGGCGGGCACGCTCATGCCTCCACCCAGTGCCGCAGCCAGGCGGCCATGGCCTCCACCGGCGCCACCTGGGTGGCGCCGCCGCCGCGCACCAGCGCCCCCGGCATGCCCCAGATCACCGCGCTCTCCTCCGCCTCGGCCAGGGTGCGGCCGCCGGCGGCGTGCAGGCGCGCCATGGCGGCGGCGCCGTCATTGCCCATGCCGGTGAGCAGCACGCCGGCCAGGCGGGGGGCCGGCATGTGCTGCAGCGCGCTGTCCACCAGCCGGTCCACGCTCGGGTGCCAGCGATGCGCCGGCGCGGACGGGACCGGCAGCGCCACCAGGCCGCCCGGCCTGCGGGAGAGCAGGATGTCGGCATCGCCGCGTGCCACATAGGCGTGGCCCGGCCGCAGCGGCATGGGCTGCGCCACCTCCACCACGGAAAGCGCGCATTGCGTGTCCAGCCGCTGCGCCAGGGCCTGGGTGAAGGCGGCCGGCATGTGCTGCGCGATGACCAGCGGCCAGGGGAAGCCCGCCGGCAGCTGCGCCAGCAGCATCTCCAGCGCCGGCGGCCCGCCGGTGGAGGCGCCGACCAGCACCACCCCCTCCGGCAGGGCGGAGGCCTCGGGCGTCGGCGGCAAGGGCGAGGGCTGGGGCCGTGGCGGCGGCGGCAGGTGCCGCGGGCGGAGGGGGGCGCCGCGCGGGGCCGGCTCGCCGCGCAGGGCGGCCTGGGCGCGCAGCCGCACCCGCTCGGCCAGGCGGTGCGCGCCGCTCGGCCGCGCCCGGGCGGCCGCGCGCACCTTGCGCACCAGCTCCGGCCCCAGCGTCTCCATCGCCAGCGAGACGGCGCCGCCCGGCTTCGGCACCACATCCACCGCGCCCTGCCGCAGCGCCTCCAGCGTCGCCTCGGCGCCGGAGGCGGTGAGGGCGGAGAGCATCACCACCGGGCAGGGCCGCTCCAGCATGATCCGCTCCAGGCAGGCCAGCCCGTCCAGCTGCGGCATCTGCACGTCCAGCGTCACCACGTCGGGGCTGAAATCGTGCAGCAGGGCCAGCGCCTCCACCCCGTCGCGCGCCTGCGCCATCAGGAAATCGCCCTCCGCCTCGAACAGGCTGGCGAGCAGGCGGCGCATCAGCGGCGAATCATCGACCACCAGCAGGCGGATCACGACGCGCCCTCCACCGCCGCCCGCGCGGCGGCCAGCTGCGCCGCCCGGGCCGCGCCCGCCGCGGCCAGGGTGGCGCGCAGGGCCGAACCCGCCTCCCCCAGCAGCCCCACCGGCGAGAGCAGCAGCGCCATGCCCGCGCCGCCCGGCAGGCCGGCGGCGCCTTCCACCAGCGGCGCGGCGCCGGCGGCGGCGTGCGGCACCGGCACCGGCACCGGGGTCCGGGCCCCGCCGGGCAGGCGGCGCAGGCCCGTCACCGCATCCACCATCAGCGCGACGCGCAGCCCCTCGAGCCATGCCACCACCACCACCCGCCCCACCCGCGCCGCCGCCGGCAGGCCGAGCAGCCGCCGCAGGTCCAGCACCGGCAGCGGCTCGCCACGGAGCGTCATCACCCCGGCGAGGCCCTCCGGCGCCTGGGGCAGGCGCGGCAGCGCGGCAGGCGCGGGAGCCAGCTCCGCCACCGCCGCCAGGGGCAGGGCGTAATCCTGCTCCTCCAGGCGCAGCAGCAGCACGCGCCCGCCCTCCTCCAGGGCCGCGGGGGCCGCCTCCTGGCCCGTCTCCGGGGCAGGCGCGGGGGCGGCGCCTTCGAGCAGGGAGGCGGGCGCGAGGATGGGCAGCAGGCGCCGCCCTTCCTCCAGCCGGGCGATGGCGGCGATCCGCCCCCGCCCTTCCCCGTCCTGTCCTTCCCCGCCCTGCCCTTCCCCGTTCCGCCGGAGGCCGCGCAGCAGGAGCGGCGGCACCGGCTCCACCGCCGGCTCCGGCACCGCGAGGATGCCGCGCACCGCCTCCACCACCAGCCCGGCGCGGGCCATGCCCTGGCGCAGCACCAGGATTCGGGCACCCGGGCCCGGCGCCGCCACGCCGCGGCCCAGCAGGGCGTCCAGCGCCAGCAGCGGCAGCGCCTGTCCGCGATAAGGCACCACGCCGAGCGCCGCCGCGCCCAGGCCCGGCAGCGGGGCGAAACCCGGCGGCAGGCGCAGCACCGTCTCCACCGCCTCCAGCGGCACGGCGAAATCCTGGCCCCCCGCGCGGCAGCCGAGCAGGGCGAGGGTGGCGTCCTCCGCCACCGCCCGCACGGGCATCGCCGGAGTCACGGGCATCGCTGGAGTGGCGAGGACCGGCTCCTGCTGCGCCCGCGGCATGACGGCGCGGGCCAGCAGCGCCGCCAGGTCCAGCGGCGCCTCGCCATCCGCCAGCCCCAGCACCGCCTCCACCGAAAGCGCCAGCGGCGTGCCGCCGCGCAGCAGCACCAGCCGCGCGGCCCGCCCCGGCGGGGCCTCCTCCCGCCCCAGCAGCCGCGCCAGGGAGACCACCGGCACCGGCGCCCCGCGCAGGCTGGCCATTCCCAGCAGCCAGTCCGGCGCGCGCGGCACGCGCGTCAGCGGGACGCAGGGCTGGACGCCCTCCAGCGCCACCGCCGGCAGGGTCAGGCGCTCCCCCCCGGCGCGGCAGGCCAGCACGCGCGCATCCTGCGCGGACATGCGCTAGCCTTCCGTGCCCTGGAGTTCCTCGGCCAGCCCGGCGATCTCCTCGATGGCGGCGGCCAGCGCCTCGGTGCCCTGGGCCTGCTCGCGCGCCGCGGCCGCCGCCTGGGCGGTGGAGCCGCCGATCTGCGCCGCCGCGGCGGCGATCTGCCGGCAGCCGTCCAGCACCTCCCGCGCCGCCTGCATCGCCGCCTCGGCGCCGGAGGCCGTCTCCTCCGCCCCGCCGCGCAGCGCCTCGATCGCGTCGCGCGCCTCGCCCAGCCGGGCGAGCAGGAGGTGGTTGCGCCGCGCCTCGCCCTGGCCGGCGAGCACGATCTGCTCCAGGTCGCGCCGCGCCACGGCGGTCTGCATCTGCACCTCGCGCACCATGTCCTGCATCCGCCCGGCATGCGCGGCGGCCTCGCGCGAGAGGCCGCGGATGTCGCCCGCCACCACGGCGAAGCCGCGCCCGGCCTCGCCGGCCCGCGCCGCCTCCACCGCGCCGCACACCGCCAGCATGCCGGTCTGCGCCGCCACCAGCGCCATGCCGTTGACGATCTTCTCCGCCTGCCGGGCTTGGCCGGCCACCGTGTCGGACAGCAGCATCACCGCCTGCGCCTCGGCCGCGCCGGCGGCGATGCCCTGGCTGAGGCCCTCCAGCCGCTCCAGCGCCCCGGCCAGGCGCGGCGCGGCCTCCAGCAGGCGCGCGGCGGCGGCGGCGGCGGCGGCACGGGTGGCGGTGGCGGCCTGCTCGATCCGGTTCATGGTGTCGCTGGTCTGGCCGGTGGCCTCGGCCTGCATCTCGGCGCCGCGCCGGATCTGCTCCAGCGCCACGCTGATCTGCCCGGCCGAGCCGGCCAGCTCCTGCACGGTGGCGGACAGCTCCTCGGCGGCGGCGGCCAGCGCGGCGGCGCCGCCGGCCGCTCCCTCCTGCAGGGTGGTGGCCATGGCGGCGAGGGCCTGGGCGGTCCGCTGGCTCTCGTCCAGCGCCGTGCCCTGCTGCTGCACGGCCTCCTGCGCCTGCGCCGCGGCGGCGGCCTGCTCCTCGGCGGCAGCGGCCACCTGCTCGGCGCCGCGCCGGGCCTCGCCGGCGCCGAGATCGGCGTCGGCGGCGCTGGCCAGGATGGTCTCGGCCCCTTCCGCCAACGCCGCCAGGGTGCCGCGCAGGCCGACCAGCGTGGCCACCACCTGCTCGCCATGCCCGGCCTCCTCGGCGGCGCGGCCGGCGGCGGCGCGGATGCGCGCACCCATCGCCCGCACGCCCTCGCCGATCGCCACGGCCAGCTCCACCACCTCGGCGGCGCTGCCCTCGGTCTCCTCCGCCTGGGCGCGCACCTCCTCGGCCAGCACGGCGAAGCCGCGGCCCTGCTCCTCGGCCCGCGCCGCCTCGATGGCGGCGTTCAGGGCCAGCAGGCTGGTCTGCTCGGCAATCTCGCCCACCGCCCGGGTCAGCTCGCCGATGCCGCCCGCCTGCCGCTCCAGCCCGGCGGCGGCCTCGACGGTGCGCATCTGCTGGGCGGTGCTGTCCTGCACCCGGGCGATGGCGGCCTCCACCTGCGCCGCCACCTCGGCCAGCAGGGCCTGCAGGCCCTCCGTGCCGCGCTTGGTCTGATCGGCACGGGCGCGGGCCTGCCGGAAGGTGGCGGAAAGGCCGAGGATGGCACCCTGCGATTCCTGCGCGGCACCGGAGGCCTGCTCGGCCGCCGCCGCGATCTGCGCCAGGGCGCCATGCAGCTCCTCGGCGGCGCTGGCGGACTGGGTGAAGCCGGCGGCCAGCTCCTCGGTGGCGGTGCCGACGCGCTCGGCCGCCTTCTGGCGGCGCAGCCGGGCGCGCTCCTGCAGGCGGGCGGGGCCGGGCGCCGGCATGGCCGGAGGTTGTGCCACCGGGCCGCGCGTCTGGACGGGGCCTCGCATCTCGGATGTCTTGACCAGGGCCATGCGGTTTCTCCGGACAGGGGCGCAGGGTTCTCTCTACGCCAAGTCGCGGGCCGGGGAAGCCCCCCCTGATCGGATGCCTTGTCGGATCATGCGGCGGCCGCCGGGGCCGGATCATGGCCGCCGCCGCCGCCGGGGCCGGATCATGGCGCCGGCCGCCGCCGGGGGAGGATCTCCCCGGCGGCGGCCGGAGGTCAGGCGTGCTCGGTCAGCGGCGCATGCGGACCATAGACCGCCGGCATCAGGCCGATATCGTGCCGGTCGAGGCCCGCCGGCTCGACCAGCCGGCACTCATGCCCGCCATCGGCGTGCAGCACATGCTCGACATAGCCCAGCGGCTTGCCGCCCCAGCGCTCCTGCCAGGTGTCGCCGACGACGAAGGCCACGGCCGGCGCCCAGATCTGGCGCAGCCCGTCGCACAGGCCGCGGTCCCACCACTGGTGCAGGTGGCCGGAGGCGACGAAGGCCACGTCGTGCCCCGCCAGCAGGTCCAGCAGGCGGCGCCGCGCCGCCGGCAGCACCGGCCAGTAGGTCATCTCGGTGTCCGACAGGCGGTCGCGGCAGAGCGGTTTGTGCTGGAACAGCGCGATGCGGCGCCCATCCGCCGTCGCCAGCGCCTCCTCCAGGAAGGCGAACTGCGCCTCGCTCTCCGGCAGGCCGGCGGTGGTGATCAGCGTGTCCAGCCCGATCACCCGCCAGCCAGGGATGTCGCGCCGGTGCCAGTCCATGCCGAAAGTCTCGCGCCAACGGGCGAGGCGTGCGGCATCGGCGGGCGTCGCGCCGCCCAGCACGGTGTCGTTGCCGACATCGTGGTTGCCGGGCACGGCGAGCCAGTCCAGCCCCAGCCCGTCCATCTGCGCGCGGGCGAAGCGGAGGTCGTCGATGGCCAGCTCGCCATGCGCCGAGACATCGCCGGTGTGCAGCACGAGGTCGGGCCGCACGGCACGCAGGTGCTCCGCCAGATGCGCGAAGTTCGCGGTGAACTCCGGATGCGCGGCGGAGAGGTGCGTGTCGCTGATCTGGGCGACGCGGAAGGCCATGGCTCAGGACTTCCGTGGCAGCAGGCGGCGCACCTCGGCCACCATGTCGGCCTGCACCTCCTTGGGCGTCGCGCGCTGCTCGACGATGCGGGCGAGGTTGTCCACCATCGTCTGCGTCACGCGCACGCTGTTGCTGCCGGGGAAGGCGTACCAGGGGATGGAGATGGGCAGCTGGCGCACCGCCGGCATGAAGAGCGGGTTCTCGCGGTAGAAGGCGCCGAGATACTGCGGATCGTCGATGGCGATCTGGTTGCAGGGCAGGTAGCCGGTGTTCTGCACCATCAGCGCCTGGCCCACCGGGCCGGTGGAGAAGCGCAGGAACTTCCAGGCGGCCTCGCGCTTGGCCGGGTCCTTCGCCGTCAGCATCCCGGCGGCGCCGCCGGTGGGCAGGCGGCCCTTCTCGGCGTCGATCACCGGCATGCCGGTGGTGCGGAGCGTGAAGTTCTCGCCGATGCTGGCCAGGGTGCCGCGAACCAGCGCGGTGGTCTGGAAGATCATGCCCAGCTTGCCGGCGGCGAAGGCCTGGCGGGCGGCGGCGGCGGTCATGTTCGGCATGCCGCCCTGCTTCACCATGCGGTCCAGCAGCGTCAGCGCGGCGAGGCCCTCGGGGCCGCCGAAGCCGACATCGGTCTCGTCCGCGTTCAGCATGCGGCCGCCATGGCCGAAGAGCAGCGAGGAGAACATCCAGTCGTCGCCGCTCCAGGTGAACCACATGCCGTTGACGCCATCGCCCAGCCGGTTGATGCGGGCGGCGAGGTCGAGCACCCCGTCCCAGTCGCGCGGGAAGTTCTCCGGGTCGCCGCCGGCGCGCTTCACCAGCTCGGCATTGTAGTAGGAGACGGGGTTGGAGGCCGCGTAGGCGAGGCCGGACTGGATGCCGCCGAAGCGCGCCAGCGCCAGCAGCGAGGGCGTGTAGCCGGCCTTGGCCGGGTCGCCGTCGCGCGCCAGCAGCGGCGCCAGGTCCTGCGCGATGCCGCGCTCGGCGAAGACGCGCAGCCGGTTGAAGCCCTGGTAGGAGAGGTCCGGCAGCTGGTTGGTGGCGGCCTGGCGCAGGATGAGTTGCGCGCCCTCCTCGTAGTTCGGCGTGGTGACGAAGTTCACCGCGATGCCCGGCTCGGCCTTGGCGAAGGCTTCCAGGATGGCGTCATAGCTGCCCTTGTAGATGAAGGGCTGGGCGTAGTGCACCGTGATGGCGGTGGACTGCGCGCGGGCGATGCGCGGCGCGGCCAGGGGGGCGGCGAGCATCGCGGCGGGCAGGGCCAGCGCGGCGCGGCGGCGGAGGGTGACGGTCATGGGCTTGGCTCCGGTGTCCGGTGCGGAAGAGGGGGTCAGCCTTTGAGGCCGGTGGTGGCGATGCCTTCGACGAAGCGGCGCTGCGCCAGCAGGAAGGCGATGACGAGGGGCGCGGTCATGACGACGGCGGCGGCCATCAGCGCGCCGAAATCGTCGTCGCCCTCGGTGGTGCGGAAGAACAGCACGCCGAGCGCGGGTGTCGCGTGCTCCGGCGTGTTGACGACGATCAGCGGCCAGAACAGGTCATTCCAGTGCGCGACGACGGAGAAGATGGCGAAGGCGGTGGCCGCCGGCCAGGCATTGGGCAGCACCACGCGCCAGACGATGGCCATCTCGCTCATGCCGTCGAGCCGCGCGGCGTGGATCAGGTCGTCGGGCAGCGACTTGAAGAACTGCCGGAACAGGAAGATGGCGAAGACCGAGATGGTGGAGGGCGCGATCAGCGCCGTGTAGGTGTCCAGCAGGCCGAGCTGGCTGAAGCCGGCATAGAGCGGCAGCGCCGGCACGTGCGGCGGCACCAGCAGGCCCAGCATGACGGCGCCGAGCGCCAGCTCCCGCCCGCGGAAGTTCAGCTTGGCCAGCGCGTAGCCCGCGGGAATGGCGAAGAGCAGCTGGAAGAACAGGATGCCGCCGCAGACGATAATGCCGTTCAGCAGGTAGCGCGCCACCGGCACCAGCTCGAACACGCGGCCGTAGTTCTGCGCGACGGCGAAGCGCTCGGGAATCAGCGAGAGAGACGCACGGAAAATCTCGTCCGCCGGCTTCAGGCTGGCCGCCACCATCCAGATGTAGGGCATCAGCAGCAGCAGGCCGAGCAGGGAAAGGACCAGCAGGCGCGGCGCATCGCGCAGCAGGGAGGTCTTGCGCTCAACCATAATGCACCCGCTTGTCCAGCACGCGCGTCTGCAGCCACATCAGCGCCAGCACGATGGCGAGGAACACCAGCGTGATGGCCGCCGAGTAGCCGAGGCGGAAATAGGTGAAGCCCTCAAGATACATGGCGTGCAGCAGCACCTCGGAGGCTCTGTTCGGGCCGCCCTGGGTCAGCACCTTCACCGTGTCGAACACCCGCACCGAGCGGATCATGGTGATGGTGAGGACGAAGAGCGTGGTCGGCCCCAGCATCGGCCAGGTGACGAGGCGGAAGCGCTCCCAGGCGGAGGGCGCGCCATCCACCTCGGCGGCGGCATACATCTCGCGCGGGATGGCGGTCAGCCCGGCCAGGAACAGCACCAGGTTGAAGCCCAGATTCTCCCAGATGCCGATGGCGGCGAGCGACCACATCACCGTGTCGGAGGAGGAGAGCCAGGCCGGCCCGTCGATGCCCACCTGGCGCAGCACCGCGTTCAGCGGCCCGATGCTCGGGTGCAGCAGGTACTGCCAGGCGGAGGCCATGGCGACGGTGAGCGAGACCACCGGCAGGAAGAACACGGCGCGGAACAGCGTGCGCCCGCGCGTGCCGGCCTCGATCAGCAGCGCCAGCGCCAGCGCGCCGAGGATGGAGCCGGGCGTGACCACCGCCACGTAGAAGACCGTGTTGCGCAGCGCCTGGGCGAAGCCGCGGTCGCGCAGCAACTCGGAAAAATTGTCCAGGCCGATCCAGGCGAAGGCCGGCGCGCCCAGCTCGTAGTCGGTGAAGGCGAGCAGGATGGCGGCCAGCGTCGGCAGCAGCAGCAGGACGAGGTAGGCCAGCACCGCCGGCAGGCCGAGTGCCCAGGCGGTCAGCGCCTCGCCCGTGGCGCCCTCGCGGCGCGCGGGGGCGGCGGAGAGGACGGCCTCAGACAAGGCTCGGCTCCGGCACCACGGCGGTGTCGCGCAGACGGCGGCCGCGGGCATCGAACAGCAGGGCGCGGGCGGGGTCGAAGCCCAGCGTCACGCGGCTGCCGGGCGGCAGGTCCGGCACCAGCTCGGGCGGCAGGCGCACCACCAGGGCGGTGCCGGTGCCGACATGCCGCGCATGCAGCAGCAGGCTCTCGCCGAGGAACTCCAGCCCCTCCGCCGTGGCCGGGATGCCGCCATCGGCCAGGTAGAGATCCTCCGGCCGCAACGCCAGGGTGGCGGCGCCGGTGATGCGCTCGGCGCCGCAGAGCCGCACGCCTGTCGGGAAGCCGGCGACGCGGGTAAGGCCGTGGCCGTCGATCTCGGCCGGCAGGGTGTTGATGCGCGGCGAGCCGATGAAGGTGGCGACGCGCAGATCGTCCGGGTCGGCATAGATGGCGCGCGGGCTGGCCACCTGCAGGATCTCGCCCGCCTGCATCACCGCCACCCGGTCCGCCATGGTCAGCGCCTCGGACTGGTCATGCGTCACGTAGAGGGTGGCGGCGCCGGCGCGGCGGTGGATCTCGACGATCTCGCGGCGCGTGTGCACGCGCAGCGCGGCGTCGAGGTTGGAGAGCGGCTCGTCCATCAGGAAGGCGGCGGGCTGGCGGACGATGGCGCGCGCCAGCGCCACGCGCTGCCGCTGCCCGCCCGAGAGCTGCGAGGGGCGCCGCTCCAGCAGGTTGGTCAGGCCGAGCGCCAGCGCGGCGCTGCGCACATCCTCGGCGATGCCGCGCCGGGCGGCGCGGCTGCCCGGCCAGATGCGGCCGATCAGCGGCAGGCGCTGCGCCACGCCCATGCGCCGCATGGAAAGCGGCACGGCGATGTTCTCCGCCACCGTCAGATGCGGGTAGAGCGCGTAGGACTGGAACACCATGGCGACATTGCGCGCCGCCGGGCGCAGCGCCGTCACATCCCGCCCGTTGATCAGGATGCGGCCGCCATCGGGCCGGTCGATGCCGGCGATCAGCCGCATCAGCGTGGATTTGCCGCAGCCGGAGGGGCCGACCAGCGCGACGAACTCCCCCGCCGCCACGGCGAGCGACACACCCTTCAGCACCGGCTGCCCCGCGAAGTGGCGCGTGACCTTCTCGACGACGATACCCGTCACAATGACCCCCATTCCGTCGAGGCGGGCTCTTAGGGGCAGTGTGTGACACTCGTGTTCCAGTCCCGCGAAACTTCCATGCCAATGCATCCACGGTGCCACAACCGGATTGTCACGCGTCCGTCAGCGGCGCGTCACAGGCAGCCGCTAAGCCGCCCCGCATCGCACACCCATCGGGGATCGAGAGACATGCTCCGCAAGACCGCGCTCGCCGCCGGCCTGATCCTGGCCCTGGGCGGCGCCCAGGCGCAGGCGCAGGGCCAGCAGCGCCAGGGCTTCACCTTCTGGTACGGCCTGACCGGCCAGCTCAGCGAGGCGGTGCAGTCCGTCTGCAAGCGCTTCAACGACTCGCAGGCGCAGTACAGCGTCACCTGCACCAGCCAGGGCGACTACGCCAAGGCGCTGCAGAACACCATCGCCGCCTTCCGCGCCAACGAGCAGCCGACCGTCGTGCAGGTCTATGACATCGGCACGGCGGACCTGATGCTGGCCGGCGTGTACCGCCCGGCGCGCGAGCTGATGGCCTCGCAGGGCCACCAGGTGAACTGGAACAACTACCTCCCCCCGATCGCGGCCTACTACGCGACCTCGAAGGGCGAGATGCTCTCCTTCCCCTTCAACTCCTCCACGGCGGTGATGTACTGGAACCGCGCGGCGGGGCAGAAGGCCGGCATCGCCGAGGCCCCCGCGACCTGGGAGCAGGTGGCCGAGGCCGCGCGCAAGATGAAGGCGGCCGGCCATGCCTGCCCGATCGCGATGGATTTCGACAGCTGGGCGCTGTTCGAGCAGTTCGCCGCCATCCACAACGTTCCCGTCGCCACCCGCGCCAACGGCTATGGCGGGCTGGACGCCGAGTATGTGTTCAACCAGGGCGTCATCAAGAAGCACTTCAACAACCTGCTGGACTGGTACAAGGAAGGGCTTATCCAGATCCGCACGCCGCAATCGGGCAAGGACGGCATCGCCTCCTTCGCCGCCGGCGAGTGCGCCATGGCCTTCGGCTCCATCGCCAGCCACTCCACCATCCGCCGCACCGCGGCCGAGGGGCTGGACTGGACGCCGGTGATGGTGCCTGTCTATGAGGGCACGCAGCGCATCAACAGCCGCGTCGGCGGCGCCTCGCTGTGGACGCTGAAGGGCCGGCCGGAGGGCGAGTACAAGGCGGCCGCCGCCTTCTTCGCCTTCCTCGCCACGCCGGAATCCGAGGAATACTGGTCCACCATCACCGGCTACATCCCGGTGACGGCGGCGGGCCAGGCGCGGCTGGAGCAGAACGGCTTCTACAAGAAGCCCGAGAATGCGGGCCGCGAGGTGGCGATGCAGAGCCTGATGCTCACCGAGCCCACCGAGAACTCGCGCGGCCTGCGCCTCGGCAACCTGACGCAGTTCCGCGCCGCCTACGCCAACGAGATGCAGGCCGCCTTCGCCGGCCAGAAGACGATGGACCAGGCGCTCGCCGCGCTGCAGGAGCAGGGCAACCAGCTGCTGCGCCGCTTCGAGCAGACCTACCGCGGCAAGCAGCTTCCGTAAGCGGAGCAGGCCCGGCCGCGCGCGGCCGGGCCATCCAGAACCATGAGCAACACACGCCGCGCCCTGTTCCGCAGCACCTGGCTCCCCTGGGCCCTGGTGCTGCCGCAGCTCCTCATCATCTTCGTCTTCTTCTACTGGCCCACGGGCGAGGCGCTCTACTGGGCCTTCACGCTGGAACAGCCCTGGGGCGGCGGCAATGCCTGGGTCGGCTGGCAGAACTTCGTGTCGGTCTTCTCCAGCGCCGGCTACTGGCACTCCGTCCGCATCAGCATCCTCTACGCGGTGGCCACCACCGTGCTCGCCATCGGCGTGGCGCTGCTGCTGGCGCTGTTCGTGGACCGCGAGGTGAAGGGCAGCCGCGGCTACCGCCTCGCCGCCATCTGGCCCTATGCCATCGCGGCGCCCGCCATCGGCATCGTCTTCCGCTTCGTCTTCGACCCGCGCTCCGGCGTCTTCGCCTTCCTCAACCAGGCCTCGCCCGGCATGTGGGACCCGACGCTGAACGGCAACCACGCCATGACGATGCTGGTGCTGGCCGGCGCGTGGCAGCTCGTCTCCTACAATTTCGTCTTCCTGCTCGCCGGGTTGCAGAGCGTGCCGCGCGCGCTGGTGGAGGCCTCGGCCATGGACGGCGCTGGTCCGCTGCGCCGCATGTGGGACCTGCAGGTGCCGCTGCTGGCGCCGACGCTGTTCTTCCTCGCCATCATCAACATGACCGACAGCTTCACCCACAGCTTCGCGCTGGTGGACGTGATGACGAGCGGCGGCCCCGCCCGCTCCACCGACCTGATGGTCTACAAGATCTATTCCGACGGCTTCAAGGGCCTCGACTACTCCGGCGCCGCCGCGCAGAGCATCGTGCTGATGCTGCTCGTGGTCGGCATGACCTTCCTGCAGTTCCGCTTCGTCGAGCGGAAGCTGCACTACAAGTGAGCGCGCCGCGATGGTCGAACGCCGCCCCCTGCTGAACCTCGCCACGCACCTGCTGCTGGCGCTGGGCCTGGCCTGCCTGCTGCTGCCGCTCTGGCTCGCCTTCGTCGCCGCCACGCAGGACGTGGCGGGCGCCAACGCGGTGCCGATGCGCTGGCTGCCCGGCCCCTATTTCCTCGACAACATCGCCGCCGCCTGGACGCGCGCCGATCTCGGCGCCCGCTTCACCACCAGCCTCATCGTCGCGGTGGGCGTCATGGCGGGCAAGGTGCTGCTGGCCATGCTCGCCGCCTTCGCCATCGTCTTCTTCGACTGGCGCGCCAAGGCGGTGGTGTTCTGGCTGGTCTTCGTCACGCTGATGCTGCCGCTCGAGGTCCGCATCGTGCCGACCTACGCGGTGGCCGCCAACGCGCTGCGCCCCTTCCAGGCGATCCTCGACGTCACCGGCCTCACCGGCCTCGTCGAGACGCTGAGCGGCGTCCGCATCGCGCTGGAATGGCGGATGCTCAACTCCTACACCGGCCTCATCCTGCCGCTGGTCGCCACCGCCACCGGCACCTTCCTCTACCGCCAGTTCTTCATGACCATCCCCGAGGAGCTGGTGGAGGCGGCGCGGATGGACGGCGCCGGGCCACTGCGCTTCCTGCGGGACGTGCTGCTGCCGCTCTCGCGCACCAACATGGCGGCGCTGGCCACCATCATGTTCGTCTATGCCTGGAACCAGTATCTCTGGCCGCTGCTCGTCACCACCGAGCCGCAGCGCAGCACCGTGATGGTGGAGCTCTCCCGCCTGGTGCCGCGCGGCGACGGGCTGCCGGAATGGAACATCGTCATGGCGGCGGCGCTGACCGTCATGCTGCCGCCGCTCGCCGTGGTCGTGCTGATGCAGCGCTGGTTCGTCCGCGGCCTTGTCGCCACCGAGAAGTGAGGAGCGCCGCCATGGCCGCCATCGTGCTCGACCGCGTGAGCAAGACCTATCCCGGCGCCGCCCGCCCCTCGGTGGACGGCGTCTCGCTCGACCTGCCGGAAGGCGCCTTCGTCGTCGTGCTCGGCCCCTCGGGCTGCGGCAAGTCCACCCTGCTGCGGATGCTGGCGGGGCTGGAGACGATCACCGGCGGCGAGGCGCGCATCGCCGGCCGCCGCGTCAACGAGCTGGAGCCGAAGGACCGTGGCTGCGCCATGGTGTTCCAGAACTACGCGCTCTACCCGCACATGAGCGTCGCCGAGAATATCGGCTACCCGCTGAAGGTGGCCGGCGTGCCGCGCGCCGAGCGCGCCGCGCGGGTGCGCGCCGTGGCCGAATCCCTGGCGCTCAGCGAGCATCTGGCGCGCCGCCCGGCGCAGCTCTCGGGCGGGCAGCGGCAGCGCGTGGCCATCGGCCGCGCCATGGTGCGCGCGCCGCGCGTCTTCCTGTTCGACGAGCCGCTCTCCAACCTCGACGCCACGCTGCGCGTGCAGATGCGCGCCGAGCTGCGCCGCCTGCACGAGAAGCTCGGCGCCACCTCCCTCCTCGTCACCCACGACCAGGTGGAGGCGATGACGCTTGCCGACATCCTGGTGGTGATGCAGGCCGGGCGGGTGGAGCAGGTGGGCGCGCCGCGCGCCGTCTATGACCGGCCGGAGACGCGCTTCGTCGCCGGCTTCCTCGGCTCCCCGCCGATGAACCTGATGCCGGGCCGTGTCGCGGAGGGCGGCGCCGCCGTGGCGCTGGAGAACGGCCCGCCGGTGCCGCTGCCGGGCCGCCTGCCGGAGGGGCTCCCCGTGGTGCTCGGCATCCGCCCGGAGCATGTCGCGGCGGGCGGGCCGCACACCGCGGTGGTGGAAATGGTGGAGGACCTCGGCAGCGGCCGCGTGGTGCATGCGCGGATGCAGGGCGTGCCGGTGGTGCTGCACGCCCCGGCGGAGGGCCGGATGCAGCGCGGCCAGGCACTGCATCTCGGCCTGCCCGCCGCGCGGCTGCATGTGTTCGAGGCGGAGAGTGGCCGCCGGCGCGAGCCCGAGCCGCTGCCGGCCACGCAGGCGGCGCTGGCCGGCTGAGGCGCCACCGCCCCCCGCCCCTGCCCGCGCGGGAGCCTTCAGTTCACCGTGGCGCCGGAGAGGCGCACCAGCTCCTCCACCCGCTGCATCTCTCTGCGGTAGAAGGCGGCGAATTCTTCCGGCGTGCTGCCCACGGGCTCGTAGCCGAGCTGCTCCATCTGCGCCCGCACCTGCGGGTTGCGCATCGCGCCCGCAACCTCCTGCGCGATGCGCCGCACCGCCGGCTCCGGTGTGCCGGCCGGCGCGAACAGCCCCAGCCAGCTGCTGAAGGCATAGCCCGGCACCGCCTCGGCGATGGCGGGCACGTCGGCGAGCTGCGCGGCGCGCTCGGGCCGGGTGATGCCGAGGGCCCGCACCTGCCCGTCCCGCGCCTGCTGAAGGGCCTCCACCACGGGGGTGAACATCACGTCGATGCGGCCGCCGATCAGATCGGCCATCGCCGGCGCGCCGCCGCGGTAGGAGACATGGGTGAAGCGGACATCCGCCCGGTGCTCGAACAGCGCCGCGGCGAAGTGCTGCGAGCTGCCGGCGCCGGCGATGCCGCAGTTCAGCGCCCCCGGCTTCTCCCGCGCGAGGCGGACCAGATCCGCCACCGTGCCGGCCTTCACCGAGGGATGGACCACCAGCAGGCAGGAACTGAAGGAGATCTGCGTGACGGGCGCGAAGTCGCGCACCACGTCGAAGGGCAGGTCGCGGTAGAGGAAGGCGTTGGTGGCGTGCGAGCCCATGGAGGCGACGACGAGGGTGTGGCCGTCCGGCGCGCTGCGCGCCACGTGCTCGGTGCCGATGTTGCCGGCGGCGCCGGTGCGGTTCTCCACCACCACCGGCTGGCCCAGCCCGGCGGTGATGCTCTGCGCGACGACGCGGGCGCTGGTGTCGGTGCTGCCGCCGGGCGCGAAGCCGACGATGAGGCGCACCGGGCGGCTCGGGTTCCAGCCCGCGGCCTGGGCGCGGGCGCCGGCGCCGGCACCCAGGGCGAGGGGAAGCCCGGCGAGGGCGGAGAGGCAGTGGCGACGCTGCATGGTGGGGTTTCCTTCCCGCGGGGCATGGCCGCCCCGGCTGTTTGTCCAGGGGGCGTTGCCCGCCCCTTCTGTCGGCTGCGTCGGCGCGGGCGGCGCACCACCCGGGCCGGGGCGGGGGCAAGGCTCTCACCCCCGGAGGCGGAGGGGCCGCCTCAGGCGGCGGCGCCGCAGCGGCGGATGGCCTCGGCCGCGCCCGCCACCAGCCTGCGCATGTCGCTGCCGCAGGTGACGAAGTCCCGGCCGGCGCGGGCCATCACCCCGGTGGTGATGGCGGAGGGGATGGTGGGCCGGCCATCGAGCATGGCGCGGCCTTCGGCCCGGCGCAGGCGGATCGTGGGGGCATGGTGTTTCCTCGGCGGTCGCCCCTTGGCGGGGCTTTTTGGTTAATCGTTTAATCATCTAACGGCGGTTGCCGGCGGGCCGTCAAGGGCACCGGCTGGCGTGGGCGCCCCGCCTCCGCTATCCCGCCGCCATCCACCCCGGGGAGGAGACACGCCGCTGCGCCCGAAGCCTGCCGCCACCCCGGACGACGCCCCGCCCGGCGGAACCGGCCGGGGGCGGATCACCATCGCCGAGGTCGCGCGGCGCTGCGGCCTGTCCGTGGCCACGGTCTCCAATGCCCTCTCCGGCGGCGGGCGGATGGCGGAGGGGACGCGCGCGCGCGTGCGCGCGGCGGCCGACGCGCTGGGCTACAGCGCTTCCCCCGCCGCGCGCGGCCTGCGGCTGCGGCGGAGCTGGACGCTGGGCCTCGTCATCCCCGACATCGCCAACCCCATGTATGGCGAGATCGCGCGCGGCGCGGCGGAGGTGCTGGAGGCCGCCGGCTGCCACCTGCTGGTGGCCAGCCACGATTCATGCCCCGAGCGGCAGGCCCGCCATGTGCGGAACCTGCTGCGCCAGCGGGTGGATGGCGTGATCCTGCAGCCCTGGTCCTCGCGGGACGAGGAAGTGCCGGCCATGGTGGCGGCCGGCCTGCCGCTGGTGCTGCTGGCGCGCCGCCACCTGTCCCAGCCCACCGACCATGTGACCATCGACCCCCGCGCCCCCCTGCTGGAAGGGCTGCGCCACCTGGCGGCGCTGGGCCACCGGCGCATCGCCATCACGCTGATGGGCGGCCGTGCCTCCACCAGCGCGGAGGAGCGGCTGGAGACCTATCGCGGCTTCATGGAGCGGCAGGCCGGCGGCCCGGAGGAAGGGCTGATCGTCCGCCTCGCCCGCGCCGACCTCGAATCCGGCCGCGCGGCGGTGCCGGCGCTGCTCGCCGCCCGGCCCACCGCCATCGTCGCCAGCAACGACCTGCTGGCGCTGGGCATCCGCGAGGGGCTGCACGCCGCCGGGCTGCGCGTGCCGGAGGACCTCTCCCTGCTGGCGGTGGACGACACCTACCTCTCCGCCCTGCCCGGGGTGGAGCTGACCAGCCTGGAGCTGCCCAAGCGGCAGATCGGCGAGGCGGCGGCGCGGCTGATCCTGGAGCGGATCGCCGAGCCGGGGCGCGCCTGCGAGAGCATCGTGCTGCCGGCGCGGCTGGCCGTGCGGCGCTCCACTGCCCCGCCCCGCCCGGCGGGCTGAGCCGGCGCAGGCCGTCTCCGGGGCGGAAGGCCGGGATGGCTCCCGCCACCGTCGGCGACCGTGTCAGTTGCGCACGTCCATCGCGGCCCGCAGCCCGTCGCTGACGAGGTTGAAGCACATGCTGGTGACGAAGATGCAGAGCCCCGGCAGCATGGCGAGGAGGGGCTGCGAATAGATGGCGCTGCGCAGCGTGTTCAGCATCAGCCCCCACTCCGCCTCCGGCGGCTTGGTGCCGAGGCCGAGGAAGGAAAGGCCGGAGGCGATGATCATCGAGACGCTGATCAGGCTGGTGGCATAGACGAAGATGGGCCCGAGCACGTTGGGCAGGATGTGCACGCGCACGATGCTCATGGCCCCCGCGCCGCTGCCGCGCGCCGCCTCCACATAGTCGAGGTTGCGCACCGAGGTGGTGGTGCTCTCCGCCACGCGGATGATCTGCGGGATGAACACCAGGGTGAGCGAGAGGATGGCGTTGAACACCCCCGCCCCCAGCGCGCCGCTGATGGCCACCGCCAGCAGCACCGAGGGGAAGGCGTAGAACACATCCGTCACGCGCATGATCAGCATGTTCACCCAGCCGCCGGCGAAGCCCGCGACGATGCCGAGCAGCCCGCCCACGCCGAAGGCGATGACCACGGGCGTGATGCCGATGAACCAGGAGAGCCGCCCGCCATAGAGCAGGCGCGTCAGCATGTCCCGCCCCAGCTCGTCGGAGCCCAGGATGTAGTTGGGCGTGCCGACCGGGCGCAGGCGGCGGAGCATGCTGGTCTGGAAGGGGTCGGCCGGGGCCAGCAGCGGCGCGGCCAGGATGGCGAACAGCATCAGCAGCAGGATGCCGCCGCAGGCCAGCGTCACCGGGTCGCGCCGCAGCCGCTTCCAGACGCCCTGCCAGTAGCCGGGGCTGGCGACCGGCTGCGGCGCCAGGGGGAGGCCGGCGGTGGTGGTGCTCATGGCGGTGCTGCTCATGCCCGCTTGATCCTCGGGTCCAGCGCGGTCTGCATCAGGTCGACCAGCAGGTTGAGGGAGACGAAGAACAGCGCCAGCACCAGGATGGTGCCCTGCAGCACCGGGATGTCGCGCTGGAAGATGGCGCTGTTCAGCAGGAAGCCCGTGCCCGGCCAGGAGAACACCGTCTCCACCAGGATCGAGCCGCCCATCAGGTAGCCGAGCTGCAGGCCCATGATGGCCAGCGTGCCCGGCGCTGCGTTCTTCGCCACGTGCAGCAGGATGCCGCCCCGGCGCAGCCCCTTGCCGCGCAGCGTGTTGACGAAGTCCTGGTTCAGGATCTCGGCCACGATGCCGCGCACCGTGCGGGTGACGATGCCCATGGGAATGACGGAGAGGGTGACGGCGGGCAGCACCAGGTGGCGCATGTGCTCCCAGTTCCAGGCCCAGTCGCCCGAGCCGCCGGGGCCGGCGCCCATCGCCGGCAGCACATTCACCGTGACGCTGAAGATGATGACCAGCACCATGCCGAGCCAGTAATGCGGCACCGAGACGCCGGCGGCGGCCAGGCCGACCGCCACGCGGTCGATCCAGCTGCCGCGGAAGGCGCCGGCGATGGCGCCGAGCAGCGTGCCGGCCGCGAAGCCGATGGCCGCCGCGATCAGCGAGAGGCGCAGCGTGTTCTGCACCGCCACGAACAGATCGTCCGTCACGGCGCGGCCGGTGGCGAGGGAGCGGCCGAGGTCGCCCTGCACCACCTTCAGCAGCCAGAGCCCGAACTGCACCGGCAGCGGCTTGTCCAGCCCGTATTCGGCGCGGATCTGGTCCACCACCGCCTGCGGCGCGTCGGCGGGGACGATGGCGTTCACCGGGTCTCCGGGCGCGATGTGCACCAGCAGGAAGCAGAGCAGGCTGACCGCCAGCGCGATCGGCACGGCGTAGAGCACGCGCCGGAGGATGTAGGAGAGCATGGCCTAGCGGCCTCCGGCCGGGGGATGAAGGGTCATGCGGCTTCGTCCACGCGGATGCAGCGGACATTGCGCCCGGGCGCGGGGCTGCGCAGCTCGGGCATGGCGGGCAGGCAGTCCTCGCCCGCCTGCGGGCAGCGCGGCGCGAAGGCGCAGCCCTGCACGGGGCGGCTGAGGTCGGGCGGCGCGCCGGGGATGGTGGTCAGCCGCGTGCCGCGCATCCCGGCATGGACGGTGGCGCCCATCAGGCCGCGCGCGTAGGGGTGCAGCGGCCCGCGCATCAGCGCGGCCACCGGGCCTTCCTCGATGAAGCGGCCGGCATACATCACCGCCACCCGGTCGGCGATCTCGCCCGCCACGCCGAGGTCGTGCGTCACGAAGATGACGCCCATGCCAAGCTCCTGCTGCAAGCGGCGCAGGAGAAGCAGGATCTGGATCTGCACCGTGGCGTCGAGCGCCGTGGTCGGCTCGTCGGCCAGCAGCAGCTTCGGGCGGCAGGAGAGGGCGATGGCGATCATCGCGCGCTGCCGCAGCCCGCCGGAAAGCTCGTGCGGATAGGCGGCGAGGCGGCGCTTGGCGGAGGGGATCTGCACCAGCTCCAGCAGCCCCAGCGCACGGCGGTCGGCTTCGGCGCGGCTCACCCCCTCATGGCGGATGATGGTCTCGGCGATCTGCTTGCCGATGGTGAAGACCGGGTCCAGCGCCGTCATCGGCTCCTGGAAGACCATCGAGACCACACGGCCACGGATGTCGGCCATCGCCTTCTCCGGCGCCGCGACGATGTCGTGGCCGCCGACGCGCACGGCGCCCTCCATCACCGTCTTCTTCGGTGGGTTGAGCCGCATCAGCGCGCGCAGCGTGACCGACTTGCCGGAGCCGCTCTCGCCCAGGATGCAGAGGGACTCGTTCTGCGCCAGGGTGAAGTCCACGCCGTTGACGGCCTTGACCGTGGCGTCGCGCGAGACGAAGCGGACATTCAGCCCGCGCACCTCGACCAGCGGATTCGCGCCAGGATCATGCGGCATGGGGCATCGCCTTGCTGTGGCCGCTGCCGGGGCTGTGCACCAGGCAGGCGGCGCGGTGGTCCTCCCCGGCCTCGGCCAGCGGCGGCACGGTGGCGGCACAGACATCCTCGGCATGGAGGCAGCGGGTGCGGAAGCGGCAGCCGGAGGGCGGGTTCACCGGGTTGGGCGGGTCGCCCGAGAGGGGTGGCTCGGTGCGCCGGCGGTCGGGGTCCATCGAGGGGCGGCTGTCGAGCAGGGCTGCGGTGTAGGGGTGGGCGGCCTTCGCGTAGATCGCCTCCACCGGCCCGAACTCGGCGACGCGGCCGAGATACATCACCAGCACGCGGTCCGACATGTACTGCACCACGTTCAGGTCGTGGCTGATGAACAGGTAGGTGAGGCCGTACTGCTCCTTGAGGTCCATCAGCAGGTTCAGCACCTGCGCCTCGACCGACTTGTCGAGCGCCGAGACCGGCTCGTCGAGGATGATCAGGCGCGGCCGCAACACCAGGGCGCGGGCGATGTTGATGCGCTGGCGCTGCCCGCCCGAGAGCTCGTGCGGGTAGCGGCGGGCGAACTGCCCCGGCTCCAGCCCCACCGCCGCCAGCAGCTCATGCGCGCGCTCGATGGCGGTGCGGCGCGAGAGGCCGTGCACCTGCGGCGAATAGGCGATGGATTCCTCGATGGTCAGGCGCGGGTTCAGCGAGGCGTAGCTGTCCTGGAACACCATCTGCACCTGGCGGCGGTATTCCTTCATCGACAGGCCGCCGGGGCCGACCGTCTGGCCATCGAAGATCACCTCGCCGGCGGTGGGCTCCATCAGCGCCATGATGAGGCGCGAGGTGGTGGACTTGCCGCAGCCGCTCTCGCCCACGATGCCGAGCGTCTCGCCCTTGCGCAGGTCGAAGCTGACATCGTCCACCGCCTGCACCACGCCGCGCGTGCGGTTGAGCAGGCCACCCTTGAGGGGGAAGTGCTTGGTCAGACCCCGCACCGAGAGCAGCGGCTGCGCCGGGCCGCCGACATCCGGCAGGGGGCGGGACAGTAAGGCTGCGGGCGATGCCATGGGCTCTCCGTCCGTGAGTTTCGCAGCCCCCGCGATGCAAATGGCAGGCCAGCATCATATTGCGCGATTTGGGTGCAAAAACCTGGAGACCGGCAGGGATTGCACGCACCGCACCCAGAATCCGCCGAAAGAACAGGCATCCGGCGGCCTGCGGCCCCTTGCCCCCCTTTCCTTGTCTCAGCGCAGGCAGAGCAGCGCGGCGGGCGCACCCCGGCGCAGCACCACCACCGCGTTCTGCCGGAAGGCCCGGCCCAGCGCCGCGCCCGCCCGCGCGCCCAGGCCCAGTGCCAGCAGGCTTTCCTCGCCCTTCTCCGGCGCATCTGCCCAGGCGCCGAAGCCGGGCAGCACCCGGCCCAGCCTCGCCCGCAGCCGCGCCTGGGCGCGCCGGTTGGCCGCCAGCCCCGGCGTCCGCGACCATGGATTCCAGGCCGTGATGAACACCGCCCGGCGTACGGCATGGCGGGCCAGGAGGCGGTCCAGTTCCGGCTGGCGGCGGCCATGGAGGCGGGCCGTCACGCAATACGGCGGATCGCCCACCCGATAGAGCGTGGCACGATAAACTTTCTGAAACGGTGCACAGGCGGAATACATCACGCGCCTCCCACAGCGGCGGTTGCAACGGAAAAAGCCGGAGGGGCGGCCCGCCCTCTCCGCGCAGGTCCTCCCCTCAGGGGCCGGGGTCGAGCAGGGCCAGAAAGGCGGCCCGCTCGGCGCAGGGGGAATCCGGGTCCCAGGCGACGCCCAGGCCCCATTCCAGGGGCGCCGCGGCTTTGGGCAGCGCCACGGGGCGGAACACCACACCCGGCACCCGCATCCGCGCCGCCCATTCCGGCAGCAGCGCGATGCCGATGCCCGCCGCCACCAGGTTGACGATGGTCTGCTTCTCCTCCGCCTCCTGCGCCACATGCGGCGAGAGGCCCAGCGCGGCGAACAGGCGCATCACCCCGTCATGGCTGTGGGGCCGGGTGCGGCGGGGCGGCAGGATCAGCGGCAGCGGGGCCAGATCCTCCAGCCGCAGGCGGCGGCGGCCGGCCAGCGGATGCCGCCGCGGCAGCGCCACCACCGGGTATTCCTGCAGCAGCCAGCGGAAGGCGAGGCCCGGCTCGGGCCGCAGCGGCGGCCGGACGAAGCCGAGGTCCAGCCGCCGCGCGCGCAGCTGCGGCAGGATCTCCGAGGTCTTGGCCTCGGTCAGCCGCGTGGCGATGCCGGGATGCGCCGCCTGGAAGCGTGCCAGCAGGCCCGGCAGCAGCCCCGCCGCCGCGCTGTCGATGGCACCGATGCGCAGCAGGCCGGCGGGATGCGCCGCCATCCCGCGCACCAGCCGCGCCGCCGCCGCGGCATGTTCCAGGATGGCCCGCGCCTCGGTGGCCAGCGCATCCCCCGCCGGGGTGGTGGCCACCTGCCGGGTGGTGCGGCGCAGCAGCGCCGTGCCCAGTTCCTCCTCCAGCAGCCGCACCTGCCGGCCCAGCGCGGTGGGAAGCATGTTCAGCCGGGCGGCGGCGCGGCCGAAATGCAGCTCCTCCGCCACCGCCAGGAAGGCCCTGAGCTGCTTCAGTTCCACCGTGCCCTCTCCTTCCGCCCGCCCGCGAGGCTGTGCCGGCCAGGACGGATTATCGCCTTTTTTTGCGCAATCTTTCGGATGCAGGGCGCGGCCCCGGCGGAGCCTAGCCTGGGCGCCAGGACCTGACGAGGAGAGACACCGTTGCGCGAATACAGCATCGCCGCCATCCCGGCCGATGGCATCGGGCCGGAGGTGATCGCCGCCGGCTTGCAGGCCCTCTCCGTGCTGGAGCGGCGGATGGGTGATTTCCGCCTGCATGTCGAGGAATTCCCCTGGGGCTCCGATTACTACCGCAGGCATGGCGTGATGATGCCGGCGGACGGGCTGGCGACGCTGAAGAAGTTCGACGCCATCTATTTCGGCGCCGTCGGCGCGCCGGACGTGCCGGACCATGTGACGCTGTGGGGCCTGCGCCTGCCGATCTGCCAGGGCTTCGACCAGTACGCCAATGTGCGGCCCACCAAGATCCTGCCCGGCGTGACGCCGCCGCTCCGCGACTGCGGCCCGGGCGACCTCGACTGGGTGATCGTGCGCGAGAACTCGGAGGGCGAGTATGCCGGCCATGGCGGCCGCGCCCACCGTGGCCTGCCGGAGGAGGTGGCCACCGAGGTGGCCATCTTCACCCGCGTCGGCGTCACGCGGATCATGCGCTACGCCTTCCGGCTGGCGCAGGCGCGGCCGCGCAAGTTCCTGACGGTTGTCACCAAGTCCAACGCGCAGCGCTTCGGCATGGTGATGTGGGACGAGATCGCCGAGGAGGTCTCGAAGGAATTCCCCGACGTCACCTGGGACAAGATGCTGGTGGACGCCATGACCATGCGCATGGTGCTGAAGCCGCAGAGCCTCGACACCATCGTCGCCACCAATCTGCACGCCGACATCCTCTCGGATCTCGCCGCCGCGCTGGCCGGCAGCCTGGGCGTGGCGCCCACCGGCAATGTGGACCCGGAGCGGCGCTTCCCCTCGATGTTCGAGCCGATCCACGGCTCGGCCTTCGACATCGCCGGCAAGGGCATCGCCAACCCGATCGCCACCTTCTGGACCGGGGCGCAGATGCTGGAGCACCTGGGCGAGCCCGAGGCCGCCGCACGGCTGATGCGCGCGGTGGAGCGCGTCACCGCCAGCGGCCTGCTGACCCCCGACCTCGGCGGCACCGCCACCACGAAGCAGGTCACCGAGGCGGTGTGCGACGCCATCCACAGCGCGAATGTCTGACTGACAAAAACAGAAGAAGGGGGCGCGAGGGAATTCCTTCCCCCGCCCTTCCCCCCGGAGGAAACACCCATGCTCACCCGCCGTACGCTCCTGGCAGCCACCCCTGCCCTGCTGGCCACCCCCGCCCTGGCGGAGACCTTCCCCACCCGCTCCATCACCATCACCGTGCCCTTCGCCGCCGGCGGCCCGACCGACGTGGTCAGTCGGCTGGTGGCCGAGGGCATGTCGAAGGATCTCGGCCAGCCGGTGGTGGTGGAGAACGTGACCGGCGCGGGCGGCACCATCGCCGCCGCGCGGGTGGCGCAGGCCCGGCCCGACGGCCACACCCTGCTGATGCACCACATCGGCCATGCCAGCACCGCCACGCTCTACCGCAAGCTGCCCTATGACGTGCAGGAGAGCTTCGCGCCGCTCGGCCTCGTCTCGGACGCGGCGATGACGGTGGTGGCGCGCCCCGACTTCCCCGCCGCCGACCTGCCCGGCGTGCTGGCCGCCATCAAGGCGCAGGGCGACGGGCTGACGCTGGCGCATTCCGGCCTGGGCGGCGCCAACCAGCTCTGCGGCATGCTGCTGCAGCGCGCGGCGGGCCGCGCCCTGACCACGGTGGTGTTCCGCGGCAGCGCGCCCGCCATCACCGACCTGATGGCCGGGCGCATCGACCTGTTCTGCGACCAGGCGACCAACACGGCGCCCTTCATCCGCGACAGCCGCATCAAGGCCTATGCGGTGACGCTGCCGCAGCGCGTGCCGGGGCTGGACCTGCCCACCACCGCCGAGGCCGGCGCGCCGGACCTCGCCATGAGCACCTGGCACGGGCTTTACGCGCCGGCCGGCACGCCGGCCGAGATCCAGGAGCGCCTCGCCACCGCCATCCGCGCCGCGCTGCGCGAGGAGCGGCTGCTGACCCGCTTCGCCGAGCTGGTGACGGCGCCGGCCAGCCAGGAGCGGGCCACCCCGGCCTGGCACCGCCGCCATCTGGCCGAGGAAGTGGCGCGCTGGCGGCCGATCATCCAGGAAGCCGGGCAATACGCCGATTGAACAGGCTGGCGGAGGAGACTCCGCCATTCCGCTCGGAATCCGCTCCGTTCTCCTCCCCCTTCACCTTGAGCCCCTGCAAGTCCTCGGAGCCCATGAAGGCGGCCTTGGCGCCTTGCGGAAACCAGGGCAGAAGCCGCCGGGCTCCACGCACCGCCCTGCTTGGACCGGTTGGCTGCTGGTCCTGGCAGGCTGCACGCAGCCCGAGCCGTTGACGCGGGCGGAAATCGCCACACGGCCACCCAGGATCTGCACCGTGCCGGAGCCGGCGTCCAGGCGGCGAGGCCGGCCAGGGTGTGAAGCGGGCCGAGGAGGCGATCTCCCGCTGGCGGGAAAGCCTGACCGCGATGGACATGCTGGGCCAGGCGGCAGGCATGCCGCCTCTGCCCGCGGCACAGGCCCGCGGGCTTGAGCAGCGGGAGGGGCCATCTTCAAAGGGCCCAGAAATGCCAGGTGAACAGGGTCTCGATGCCGGGCAGGGCGATCTCGAACTCGGCCTCCGTATCGCCATCCGTGTTGCCGTAGAGCACGCCGCCCTGCAGGTAGAGCTGGCCGGCGGCGGTGAAGCCGGCCTCCATGCGCAGCACGAAGGCCTGGTCTCCCGCGAGATCGGCATTGGCGTCGATGCCGGAGAGGTCGAGCTGGTCGGTATAGGCGGCGGCCGAGAAATCCGTCACCGTGTCCCGCGCCGCGCCGGGGCCGGCATCGCCGCCGGCGAAGATGAAGCGGTCATTGCCCGCGCCGCCGGTCAGGGTGTCGGCGCCGGCACCGCCGGTCAGCCAGTCATTCCCGGCGCCGCCCAGCAGCGTGTCGTTGCCCGCGCCGCCCAGCAGCGTGTCGTTGCCGCCACCGCCGCGCAGGGTGTCGTCGCCCTCCAGGCCGGAGAGGGTGTCGTGATTGCCGCGGCCGGAGAGGATGTCGGCGGCCGCGCCGCCCGTCAGGGCCAGGGCGGGGGGCAGTTCCAGCAGGCCGGAGCCGGGCAGCACCTCCTCCAGCAGCCCATCCAGCCCCGTGACCTGGATCAGGCCGTCGGTGAAGCCGTCGCCATCGCGGTCCACCAGGAGCTGCGCGCCGGACTGGCGGAATTCCGGCTCGCCTATGGCCGCGAAGGCGTCCGCGCCGATGAAGCGGCCTTGCAGGGCCGAGAGATCGATCCTGTCGCCCACCGCGAAGTCGGTGATGGTGTCGGTGAAGCCGCCGGCCAGCTCGGCGGCGCTCCAGGCGAAGTTGTCATTGCCGGCGCCGCCGGTCAGCGTGTCGCCGCCGAGGCCGCCATCGAGCGTGTCGGCGCCGTCGCCGCCCAGCAGCGTGTCCTGGCCGCGCCCGCCGGCGAGGGTGTCGTCGCCGCCCAGGCCGGAAAGCCGGTCATCCCCCTCCCGCCCGGCGAGGCTGTCGGCGCCGCCGCCGCCGGTGAGCTGGAGGTCCGGCACCCGCCGCAGGAGGCCGGAGCCGCTGGCGGTCTCCTCCAGCCAGGTGGCGGCGCCGATGGCGAGGGTGGCATCGCCCAGCCCGTCGCCGTCGAGGTCCACCGTCACCCAGCTTTGCGCCGAGACGGTGACGCGGAGCTGCGCGCCGCCCCCGGCCTGGAAGGCTTCGCTGCCGATGAACCGCGCGCCCAGGGCCGAAAGGTCCAGGACATCCTCCGCCTGCAGGTCGGTGACCAGGTCGCCGGCCAGCTCGGCGGCGCCGCGGAACAGGAAGGTGTCGGCGCCGGCACCGCCGGTCAGTGTATCGGCGCCGAGGCCGCCGGTCAGAATGTCCGCGCCGTCGCCGCCGCGCAGCGTGTCCGCGCCGGTGCCGCCCTCGAGCAGGTCGTCGCCTTCGTCACCCTGGAGCAGGTCGTCGCCGCTGCCGCCAAGGAGCTGGTCCTGGCCGGCGCCGCCGCGCAGCGTGTCGTCGCCCGCGCCGCCATCCAGCCGGTCGTGGCCTTCCAGGCCGAGCAGCAGGTCGCGGCCGCCGCGGCCCGCCAGGGTGTCGTCGGCCGCCGTGCCCTGCAGCGTCAGGTCCGGCACGCGCACCAGGACGTTGGAGCCGCTGCGGGTTTCCTCCAGCGCCATGAGGCCGTCCAGCAGCAGCGCCAGATCGGCGGCGCCGTCGCCATCCATGTCGATGGCCAGGACGGACTGGCCGTTCTCCCACAGCACCGCCATCTGCCCGGCCACGCGGGTCAGGCCGCTCTCCGAAAGGGAGAGGCCACCCAGGGCGCTCAGGTCGAGCTGGTCGCCCAGCTCGAAATCGGTGATGCGGTCCTCGCGCAGGCCGATCTCGTCGGTGGCGCGGTAGCGGATGGCATCGGCGTTCTCGCCACCCGAGATCACGTCCCGCCCGGTGCCGGGCTGCAGCACGTCGCTGCCCGCGCCGCCGATGAGGATGTCGTCGCCGCCTTCGCCGCGCAGGATGTCGTTGCCGGCGCCGCCATCGAGCAGGTCGTTGCCGCCGCGCCCGGCCAGGGTGTCGTTGCCGCCTTCGCCATACAGCGTGTCATGGCCCGCGCCGCCGACGCCGATATTCGCCGTGTCGCCGCCGCGCCAGTTGACCACCGGCGCCAGCCGCAGCAGGCCGGAGCCAGGCGCCGTTTCCTGCAAGGCCCCCGCGCCGCGCAGCAGCACGCTCTGCTCGGCCACCCCGTCGCCATCCGCGTCGATCTGCAGCAGCGTGTCGTTGCCGCTGCGCTGGTGGCGCGCCTCGGGGCGCAGGCCGCTGAAGGGCGCCTCCGCGATCCAGGCCGGGTAGCCAAGGTCGATGATGCGGATGAGGTCGCTGCTGGAGAGGTCGGTGATGATGTCGGCCGCACCCGCCTGCGGGGTGATGACGAAGATGTCGATGCCGGCGCCGCCCTCCAGCGTGTCGTTGCCGGCGCCGCCCTCCAGCGTGTCGTTGCCGGCGCCACCGGAGAGCCGGTCATGGCCGGCCCCGCCGCGCAGCGTGTCGTTGCCGGCACCGCCCTCCAGCGTGTCGTTGCCGGCCCCGCCATCCAGCGTGTCGTTGCCGGCGGTGCCTTGCAGGGTGCGGTCCAGCGCCAGTTGCAGCAGCCGCGATCCGGGCGCCGTCTCCTCCAGCGCCACCCCGCCGGTCGCCACCACGGCGCCGGTCTCCGCCACGCCGTCGCCATCCGCGTCGATCCAGAGCATGCCGTCGCCAAAGCGGATCTCGCCGCGCGTGCCGGAGAGCTCGGCACCGCCGATGAAGGCGAAGCCGGCCAGGGCGGCGAGGTCGATGCGGTCATCCGCCGCCATGTCGCGGATGGCGTCTCCGGCCAGCTCGGCGGCGCTGGCGTAGCGGAACACGTCCTGCCCCGCGCCGCCGCGCAGCGTGTCGGCCCCCATTCCGCCGGCGAGGATGTCGTTGCCGGTGCCGCCATCCAGCGTGTCGTCGCCATCACCGCCGTCCAGCGTGTCGTCGCCGCTGCCGCCGCCCAGCGTGTCGTTGCCGGTGCCGCCGTCCAGCGTATCGTTGCCGCCGCCGCCGAGCAGGCGGTCATTGCCGCCGAGACCGTTCAGGCGGTCGTCGCCCAGCCCGCCATCGAGCAGGTCGCCGCTGGCGGTGCCGCCCAGCCTGTCGGCGCCATCCGTGCCGGCCAGGGAGACGGGCGCGACGCGCACCAGCCGCCGCGAGCCGGCGCTGGTCTCGGCCAGCATGTCGGTGCCGGAGACCCAGGCGCTGATCTCGGCCACGCCATCGCCGTCAAGGTCGAGCAGCAGCCGCTTGTCCTGGTTGCGCATCTCCCCCGGCGTGCCGCTGAACGCGGCGTCGCCGATGTAGCGCAGGAAGGTGAGCGGCGTGAGGTCGATCACGTCGCTGGCCGAGAAATCCTGCAGGATGTCGCCCTGCAGCTCCTCGGCGGCGAGGTAGCGGTAGGTGTCCTTCGCCGCGCCCCCCAGCAGGATGTCGGCGCCGGCGCCGCCGATGATCAGGTCCTCGCCGTCGCCGCCCTTCAGCACGTCCTCGCCATCGCCGCCGGCCAGCGTGTCGTTGCCGCCGAGGCCGATCAGCCGGTCGTCGCCGGCGCCGCCCGTGAGCGTGTCGGCGCCGGCGCCGCCGCTGAGGTTGAGCGGCTCGGCCAGTTGCAGGATGCGCGAGCCGGGCGCCGTCTCCACGAGGCGGTAGGTACCGTTCAGCGCCAGCACGATCTCCGCCTCGCCGAGGCCGCGCTGGTCGATCTGCAGCAGCGTGACGCCCGGCGCCCAGGCGACGCGCATCTCCAGCGCCGTGCCGCTGAAGGGCAGCGTGCCCAGGAAGGCCAGGCCGGCGATGGCGGAGAAATCCAGCTGGTCGCCGCTGGCGAAATCGACGATGCGGTCGAGATGCGCCTCCTCGGGCGCCAGGAAGCGGAAGGTGTCGCCGCCGGCGCCGCCGGACAGCGCATCGGCGCCGCGCCCGCCGGTCAGGATGTCGTTGCCGTCGCCGCCCGAGAGGGTGTCGTTGCCGCCCTGGCCCTGCAGGATGTCGGCCTGCGCCGTGCCGGTGAGCGTGTCGTTGCCTGATCCGCCGATGAAGTTCGCCATCCTGACCCCTGACGCCTGCGAAGGTGGCGCGCGACGGGCCTTCTGCCGGCCGGCGGGGTGGATTTAGCATGGGCGGGGCAGGGGCTTGCGGCGGGTTGCGCCTCAATCCGCACGGCGAGGCCGGGGAAGGGATTCCCCGGCCTCGCCGCTGTCTTCCGTTCAGGCGCCGGTGAAGTTGGGCGCGCGCTTGGCGAAGAAGGCGGCCTTGCCCTCCTCGTGGTCGGCGGTGAGGAACAGCAGGCTCTGGTAGTGGCGCTCCTGGTCCAGCGCGTTGTGCAGCCCCTCGGAGAGGATCTGCTTGGTCAGCGCCACCGCGGCGGGCGCCTGGGCGGCCAGCACGCGGGCGCGCTCCAGCGCCACGGCGAGCGCCTGGCCCTTCGGCGCCAGCCGGTCCACCAGGCCGATGCGCAGCGCCTCCTCGGCGCCGACCGGCTCGCCATAGAGCAGGATCTGCCGAGCCCGGGCATGGCCCACGCGCAGCGGCAGGGTGTGCGGCAGGCCGAGATCGGCCATCAGCCCCGCCTTGCCGAAGGCGGCCATGAACTGCGCGTCCTCCGCCGCCACGATGGTGTCGCAGGCGCAGGCCAGCGAGAGGCCGGCGCCGGCGGCCCAGCCCTCCACCGCCGCCACCACCGGCTTGGAGCCGCCGACCATGAGGCGGATCATCTGGTGCGCCGCGCGCAGCCGCTCCCGCCCCTGCAAGGGGGTGCGCACATCCATCCCCGAAAGGTCGCCGCCCGAGCAGAAATGCGCACCGCCGCCGGTGATGACGATGGCGCGCACCGCGGGGTCCGCCTCCGCGCGGTCGAGGATGCCGAGCAGCGCGGCGCGTAGGGCGGGCGCGAGCGCGTTGCGGCGGGCGGGGTAGTCGAGCGTCAGGATCAGCACCGGGCCGTCCCGCTCCTCCCCCACGCGCATGACGGGCTGTTCGCCGCTATGGTCGGGCATGGACGTCCTCCTGCTTGCGGCGCTTTGCGCCCTGTCTGTCCGCAGGCTACATTCCGCATACGGGAAATCAATCGGGATATCGAATGGACACTGCCCTTCCCCTGCCCGAGCGCGATCCCGGCGCGCAGCGCGACGTGGGTGCCGTCATCCACGCCATCCGCATCCTGCAGCACCTGGCGGGGGCGACGGGCCCGCTCGGCGTGGCGGCGGTGGCGCGCGGCACGGGCATCAGCCCCAGCACCTGCTTCAACATCCTGCGCACCCTGACGCGGGCGCGCTTCGTCGCCTTCCGCGACAGCGACAAGACCTACACGCTGGGCCTGGCCGTGGCCGAGCTGGCGGCCGGGCTGATCGGCGTCAGCCATGCCGAGCTGATCCGCCCCGAGCTGGAGCGGCTGGCGCTGAACTACGACATGCTGATCGTGCTGTGGCGCGTCACCGAGGACGGCCACATCGTGCTGATCGACCGCGCGCACAGCCACACCGCCGTGCGCGTCGAGATGCGCGTGGGGCTGCGGCTGCCGATGCTGGTGGGCGCGGTGGGGCGCTGCGTCGCCGCCGCGCTGGACCTGCCGGCCGACGAGCTGCGCCGCCGCTTCGCGACGCTCCGCTGGCAATCCCCGCCCAGCTTCGAGGCCTACCTGGCCGATGTCGCCCTCGCCCGGCAGCAGGGCTGGAGCCTCGACCAGAACAACCTCTACCGTGGCCTGATCACCGTGGCCGCCCTGGTGCGGGACCGCAACGGCCAGCCGCGCTTCGGCATCAGCGGCATCACCATCTCCGGGCAGTATGCGCCCGAGACCTTCTCGCGCCTCGGGGAGGAGCTGCGGGAGGTGGCGGCCTTCACCGGGAAGGCCCTGTTCCCCCTGGGCCACGGCATCCCGGATCAGGAATAGCATTTTCCATTCGGAACAGGCGCTTTGCGCATGACAGGCGCGCGCGCATCGGCTCAACTCCTTCGCCAAAAGCGGCGCCCGGCAAGGGCGCCGCAGGGAGGAGGAGAACACCATGAAGGTCCTGCACCGCCGCGCGCTGCTGCGCGGCACCAGCGGAGGGCTGGGCATCGCCCTGGCCGGTGGGCTGCTGCCCGGCCTGCCCCGCGCCCGGGCGCAGGAGGGCTGGCGGCCGAGCCAGACCGTGCGCGTCATCGTCCCCGCCGCCGCCGGCGGCACCACCGACATCATGGGCCGGCTGCTGGCCAACCACCTGACCCAGCACTGGGGCCAGGCGGCGGTGGTGGAGAACAAGTCCGGTGCCGGCGGCACCATCGGCACCGCCGAGGTGGTCCGCGCCAAGCCGGACGGGCACACCATCCTGCTGGGCAATATCGGGCCGCAGGCCATCGCCCACTCGCTGTTCCGCAACCTGCCCTACCGGGCGGACCAGCTCATCCCCGTCTCCAACATGATCCAGGGGCCGAACGTGCTGGTGGTGCACCCGTCCCTGCCGGTGGAGACGGCGAAGGACTTCATCGCCTATATCCGCGCCAACCCGGGCAAGCTGAGCTATGGCACGCCGGGGCTGGGGCAGTCGCCGCATCTCTCGGCGGTGTGGTTCAGCCAGCTCACCGGCACGCGCGCCACGGCGGTGCATTACCGCGGTGCCGGCCCGTCGATGATGGGGCTGGTGGCCGGCGAGGTGCAGTTCAGCTTCGACAACCTGACCAGCGCCATGGTGCAGGTGCGCGAGGGCCGGGTGCGGGCTTTGGGCGTGAGCAGCGCCGAGCGCAACCCGCAGCTGCCCGACCTGCCGGCGATGCGGGAGGTGGCGCCGGAGCTGGCCAATTACGAGGTGAACACCTGGTTCGGCGCCTTCTACCCGGCCGGCACGCCGGAGGCGGTGGTCGGCGCGTTGAACGCGCAGATCAAGGCGCTGCTGGAGCTGCCGGAGACAAAGAAGCGCTTCGCGGAGATGGGTGGCGTCTCCGCCTATGGCACGCCGGCGCAGTATGCCGCCTTCGTCCGGGCCGAGACGGAGAAATGGGGCGAGGTGCTGAAGCGCGAGGGGCTGCAGCTCGACGCCGGCTGAGGCGGGGGCCGCGAGAGGAAAAGGTGGCCCGGCGCGGCAGCCGGGCCACCGCGCCTCCAACGGGCCTCAGTAGCTGCGCGGCATGCCGAGCACATGCTCGCCCAGGTAGGAGAGGATCAGGTTGGTGCTGATCGGCGCCACCTGGTACAGCCGCGTCTCGCGGAACTTGCGCTCCACGTCGTATTCCTCGGCAAAGCCGAAGCCGCCATGCGTCTGCACGCAGGCCTCGCCCGCCGCCCAGCTCGCCTCGGCCGCCAGCATCTTGCCCATGTTGGCCTCCTCGCCCGGGTTCACCCCGGCCTCGAATTTGGCCAGCCCCTTGTGCACGATGGCCTCCGCCGCCCGCATCTGCGCATAGGCCCGCGCGATGGGGAACTGCACCCCCTGGTTCTGCCCGATCGGCCGGTTGAACAGCACGCGCTCCTTCGAGTAGGCCACGGCCTTCTCGATGAACCACTTGGCATCGCCGATGCACTCGCTGGCGATCAGCAGCCGCTCGGCGTTCATCCCGTCCAGGATGTAGCGGAAGCCGCGCCCCTCCTCGCCCACCAGATTCTCGGCGGGCACTTCCATGTTGTCGAAGAAGACCTCGCAGGAATTGTGGTTCATCATCGTGCGGATGGGGCGGATGGTCAGCCCCTTGCCCAGCACGGTGCGCATGTCGACGATGAAGGTGGAGAGCCCTTCGGTCTTCTTCGCCACCTGGTCGCGCGGCGTGGTGCGCGCCAGCAGCAGCATCAGGTCCGAATGCTCGGCGCGGCTGGTCCAGATCTTCTGGCCGTTGACGATGTACCGGTCGCCCTCCTTCTTCGCGAAGGTGCGCAGGCTGGTGGTGTCCGTGCCGCTGGTGGGCTCTGTCACGCCGAAGGCCTGCAGGCGCAGCTCGCCGCTGGCGATCTTGGGCAGGTATTCCTGCTTCTGCGCCTCGCTGCCATGCCGCAGGATGGTGCCCATGATGTACATCTGCGCGTGGCAGGCGGCGCCGTTGCAGCCCTGGCGCTGCACCTCCTCCAGGATCGCCGCCGCCGCGCCGAGGCCGAGCCCGGCGCCGCCATATTCCTCCGGGATCAGTGCGGCGAGATAGCCGGCCTCGGTCAGCGCCTGGACGAACTCGGTGGGGTAGCCCCGCACCTCGTCCAGCTTGCGCCAGTACTCGCCGGGGAAGCGGGCGCACAGCTTGGCCACCTCCTCGCGGATCTCGGCATGCGGGTCATTCGGCGTGGTCTGCAGCATGGTTGTCCTTCAGGCCGCCTCGGCCGGGCTGCGCAACAGGGAGGAGATGTCGTTCAGGCGGTCCATGCGGCCGATCGTCTCGGCCAGCGCCGTGGCCCGCTCCGGCCCGAGCACCGCATCGGCGAGGCCGCTGAACTTGGCGCGCAGCTCGGCCTCGGTCAGGAAGTTGTCCGGCTCGCCCTTCGGCACGATCACGGTGCGGACGAAGTCCTGGCCGCGCGCGCGCACCGTCAGCTTGCCGGACATGTTGGCCGGGAACTCGGCCTCGATCTCCGGGTCGTTCTCGCAGCGCACGCGCTGCATCATGGCGCGGATCCCGTCATCCTTCAGCAGCGCGTAGCTGTCCCAGCCCATCTGCCCGGTGGACAGCGCCGTGGCGATGACGAAGGGGCCGCTGAACTGGCCATCGACGATGTTCTGCGGGTTGGCCTTGCGCTCGGCCGGCTCGCCCACGAGCAGCATGCCGGCGCGGGAGATGCCGAGCGTCACGGCCTCGATCTCCTCGGCCTTGAAGCCATGCTCGGCGCGCAGCGCCAGCGCGGCGTCGATGCCCGCATGGCCCCAGCGGCAGGAGGGATAGGGCTTCACCCCCGTCGCCATCAGCTCCCAGACCTGGCCGAGATCCTGGCAGACGCGCTCGGGCTTCGGCTCCGGCGCGTAGGCGCGGAGGAAGCCCTGCTTCCCCTCGATGGCCTCCGCGGCACCCTTGAAGCCCTCCCGCGCCAGCGTCGCGGCGGCGAGGCCGGACATGCCCGCCCAGCCCACCTGGAAGCGCTTGGTCCAGGCGCCGTTGGCCAGGAATTGCAGGCTGCCCGCGCACTGGCTGAGGGCAATGCCGAGCGCCGATTCCATCCGCGCCGCATCCAGCCCGAAGACGCGGGCCGCCGCCGCCGCCGCGCCGAAGGCGCCGCAGGTGGCGGAAGGGTGGAAGCCGCGGTCGTAATGCGCGCCGGCCGGCAGGGCCAGCGCCAGCCGCAGCGCCACCTCGTAGCCGGCGACGATGCCAGCCAATACCTCGGCTCCCGAGGCACCCACCATCTCGCCCGCCGTGATGGCGGCCGGGATCACCGGCGCGCCGGGATGCACCACGGCCACCGCATGGGTGTCGTCGAAATCGAGCGAGTGGGCGAGGGTGGCATTGATCAGCACGGCGCCGGCCGGGCTGTAGGTGGCATCATCGGCGAAGACGCGGCTCTCGCCCTTGTCCAGCCCCAGCGCCTTCACCGCCGCCAGCAGCGCGGGCGTGCTCTCCGCCTCGCCCCGCGCGCGCACGATGTTGCCGACGAGGTCGAGCACCAGGGCCTGGGCCCGGGCCATCACCTCCGGCGGCAGCGCCTCCGGCCGCAGCCCGGCGGCGAAGGCGGAAATCTCCTGCGTGATACCCATGCCCGGCATATCCTTCCCCTGTGCCGGGGGCGCGCGGCCCCCGGCTTTTTCCTTGGCCCAGTCTAGCTCGGGCCAGTCTAGCTCAGACCGGGTCCCAGGCGAACACGTCGGCGCTGCGGTCGAGCGGCATGAACTGCGCCTTGAGCGCGGGCAGCGCGTGCTCGGCGATCAGCTCCGGCGTCCAGCCTTCCGAGCGGTGCGCGCTGCGCACCGGGCGCGGCTGGTTGAACAGGAAGAGCTCGTTGTTGCGCGCGGCGAAGATCTGCCCCGTCACGTCCTTGGCGGCGTCGCTGGCGAGGAACACGGCGAGCGGCGCGTTCTTCTCCGGCGTCATGCGCTTCAGCTTCTCGACCCGCGCCTTCTGCTCCGGCGTCTCGGCCGGGATGGAGCTGGTCATGCGGCTCCAGGCGAAGGGGGCGATGCAGTTGGAGCGCACTCCGAAGCGCTGCATGTCGAGCGCGATGGACTTCGACAGCGCGGCGATGCCGAGCTTGGCCGCCGAGTAGTTGGCCTGGCCGAAATTGCCGATCAGCCCGGAGGTCGAGGTCATGTGCACATAGGCGCCAGAGCCCTGGGCGCGGAAATGCTCGGCCGCGGCGCGGGAGACGAAGAAGCTGCCGTTCAGGTGGACGTTGATGACGGCCAGCCACTCCTCCGGCGAGGTCTTGTGGAAGATCTGGTCGCGCAGGATGCCGGCATTGTTGACGACGATATCCACCTTGCCGAAGGCGTCCACCGCGGTCTTGACGATGCGCTTGGCGCTCTCCCAGTCGGAGACGCTGTCGGTGTTCACCACCGCCTGGCCGCCGCGCTGCTCGATGATCGCCTGGGTCTGCTGGCCGGGCGTGGCCGAAGTCTCGCCCTCGCCGGTGAGCGAGGCGCCGATGTCGTTCACCACCACCTTGGCGCCGGCCAGCGCCATGGCCAGCGCGATCTCGCGCCCGATGCCGCCACCGGCGCCCGTGACGATCGCGACCTTGCCTTCAAGCATCATGCGTTTGCTTCCTTGTCCGTCATGGGCCGGGGAGCCGTGCCCCCCGGCATTCTCGTTCAGGCCATTCCTGCTCAGGCGGGCGTGAACATCGGCACGGGGTAGCCATCGCCCTCGGTGGGCTGGAACTTCAGCGTGACGGGCTGGCCGATGCGGATGGCGGCGAAGTCGGCGCCGATGATGTTGGTCATCATGCGCGGGCCTTCCTCCAGCTCCACATAGGCGATGGCGTAGGGCACCTTCGCGCGCATGATGCTGAAGCTGTAGATGGTGCCGCGGCCGCTGGCCTCCACCATCTCCACCTCGCCCTCGTCGTCGAAGGGGCAGATGGGGCGCGGCGGGTAGTGCGTCTTGCCGGTCTTGCTGTTGCGGCCGATCAGCAGCTTGCCCTCGCGCGCGGCGTCCCAGAAGCGCTGGGTGGAGGGATCGGGCGTGGGCGAGGGGGGGATACGGTCGGTCATGCTCACAGCCTCTCCAGCACCAGGGTCGCGCTGCCATGGCGGGTGCCGAGCGAGCCGCCCGTGCCATGCGCCAGCGCCAGGTCGCAATTCTTCACCTGCACGGCGGGGTGCGCCTCGCCGCGCAGCTGCCGCACCGCCTCGATCACCTTGGTGATGCCGCCGCGGTTGGCCGGATGGTTGTTGCAGAGCCCGCCGCCATCCGTGTTGAAGGGCAGGCGGCCGACGCCGGAGATCAGGTTGCCGTCGGACACGAACTTGCCGCCCTGGCCCTTCTCGCAGAAGCCGAGGTCTTCCAGCTGCATCAGCACCGTGATGGTGAAGCTGTCATAGATGCTGGCATACTTCATGTCGGCGGGCTTCACCCCCGCCATCTCGAAGGCGCGCGCCCCGGCGTAGCGGGCGCCGGTGTAGCTCAGGTCGATGCGCCCGCCATCGACATGCTTGATCGCCTCGCCGGCGCCGCGGATGGAGACGAGGGGGCGCTTCAGCGTGCGGGCGATCTCGGGGCTGGTCACCACCAGCGCGCCGCCGCCATCGCTGATGACGCAGCAATCGAGCCGGTGCAGCGGGTCCGCCACCAGCGGCGAGTTCACCACGTCCTCGACGGTGACCACCTTGCGCAGCATGGCATGCTCGTTGTGCTGCGCGTGGTGGCTGGCGGCGACCTTGATCCAGGCCAGCTGCTCCGAGGTGGTGCCGTACTCGTACATGTGGCGCTGCGCGCACATCGCGTACATGTTCGCGATCGCCGGGCCGAAGGGGTACTCGAACTGCACGTCCGGCTGGCGCGGGTCGCCCGGGCGCGGCGCGGTGCCGGTGGCAACGCCTTCCGAGCGCGGCCGGCCGGCGAGGGTGATCAGCGCCACCTTGCACTTGCCCATGGCGATGGCCTCGGCCGCGTGCGCCACATGCACCAGGTAGGAGCAGCCGCCGACATCGGTGGAGTCGTAGTGCGTCAGGCGGTTCAGGCCCAGATAGTCGGCCATGCTCAGCGGGCCCATGCCGGGCGCGTCGCCGGCGCAGAAATAGCCGTCCACGTCGGCGCGCGTCAGCCCCGCGTCGCGCAGCGCGCCCAGCGCCACCTCGGCGTGCAGCTGCGCCACGCTCTTGTCCTCGGCCTTGCGTGTCGGGTGCTCATAGGCGCCCACGATGCAGGCCTTGCCTCGGATGCTCACCGGCTCTTCCTTCTGCCGTTGCGGAAATTACTGGACACTGATGTTGCCCGCCTTCGCCACCTCGGCCCAGCGGGTGATCTCCTGCGCGATGAAGGCGGCGAAGGCCTCGGGCGTGGTGCCGCCCTGCGGCGTCAGCCCCGGCGGCTGGGCGGCGAAGGCGCCGATGCGCTCGGCCCAGTCCGGCGTGCGCACCACCGCGTCCATGGCCGCGCCGAGCTTCTCGATGACCGGCGCGGGCGTCGCCGCCGGCGCCTGCACGCCGAACCAGGCCGTGGCGTCGAAATCGGCGAGGCCGCACTCGATCAGCGTCGGCACCTCGGGCAGCAGCGCCACGCGCTCGCGGCTGGTCACCGCCAGCGCCCGGATCTGCCCCTCCCGCACGAAGTTCAGCGCGGAGGGGATGTTGTCCATCGCCGTCTGGATGCGGCCCGCCACCAGCTCGGTCAGCATCGGGCCGGAGCCGCGATAGGGGACATGGGTGATGTCGATGCCCGTGCGCGCCTTCACCAGCTCCATGCAGGCATGCGGGCTGCCGCCGATGCCGGAGGTGCCGTAGTTGAGCCGCCCCGGCGCCTTGCGCGCCGCCGCGAGCAGCGCATCGAAGCTGGCGATGCCGGACTCCCTCGAAGCCAGCACGAGGTTCGGCACCCGCACCGCCAGCCCGACCGCCGCGAGGTCCTGCGGTTTGTAGGGCATGGTGGCGCCATAGGCGGCGTAGTTGATGGCCGCCGTGCCGATGGAGCACATCACCAGCGTGTAGCCATCGGGCGCCGATTTCGCCACCGCGTCGGCGCCGATATTGCCGCCGGCGCCGCCACGGTTCTCCACCACCACGGGCTGGCCGAGGCGCGCCGAGAGCCGCTCCGCCAGCAGCCGCCCCATCAGGTCGGTGGTGCCGCCGGGGGGGAAGGGAATGATCAGCCGAATGGGCCGCGCGGGCCAGGCTTCCGCCGCCGCGCGTGCCGTGGCGGGCAGCAGCGCCGCCGCCGCCAGCCCCATGGCCTGCCGTCTGTTCCAGTTGCTCATGCCGCTTCCTCCTCCTGCCGGGGCCGCCTTGTCGCCGGCGGCCTCCCATGGGCTCAGCCTGGCAGCTCCAGCACCGCCTTGGCCAGGATGCCGCGCTGGATCTCGGAGCTGCCGCCATAGATCGTGGTCGGCCGCGCCTCGATGAACTGGCCCGAGGGGTGCAGGTCGCGGTTGCCTTCCATCGGCTTCAGCAGCCCGGCATTCTCGCCGCCGATCTCCAGCATCAGCTCGGTGATGCGCTGGAACAGGTCGGACTGGTGCAGCTTCAGCATGGAGACATCGGCGCCGAGCGGCTCGCCCCGCCGCAGCACGGCGACGAAGGTCTCGTAGAGCGCCTTGTGGTCCTCCAGGTCGCAGCGCAGCTTCGTGTAGCGCTCCTGGAACTCCGGCTCGTCATACACCCCCATCCGCTCGGCCAGCATGCGCAGCCGGGAGAGCGCGTAGGCGGATTGCCGCGGCGAGCCGAGGAAGATGCGCTCGAAGCCGAGCAGGGCCTTGGCCATGCTCCAGCCCTTGTTCGGCTCGCCCACGAGGTTCTCGCGCGGCACCTGGACGTTGTCGAAGAACACCTCGCAGAACTCGTCATGCAGGCCGAGATTGATGATCGGCCGCACCGTCACGCCGGGGCTCTTCATGTCGATCAGCAGGAAGGAGATGCCCTCCTGCTTCTTGCCGCTCTTGTCGGTGCGGACGAGGCAGAAGATCCAGTTGGCGTCGGTCGCCAGCGTGGTCCAGATCTTCTGGCCGTTGACGACGTAGTGGTCGCCCTCCAGCACCGCCTCGGTGCGCAGCGAGGCGAGGTCGGAGCCGGCGCCGGGCTCGGAATAGCCCTGGCACCAGATATCCTCGCCGGCCAGGATGCGCGGCAGGAAGCGGGCGCGCTGCGCCTCGGTGCCGAAGCGGATCAGCAAGGGGCCGAGCATGATCACGCCATGGTCGGGCAGCCGCGCCACGCCGTAGCGCTCGTATTCCTCGATCAGGATGATCTGCTTCGAGGCGTCGAGCCCCATGCCGCCGAGCTCCTGCGGCCAGCCCGGCGCCACCCAGCCCTTCTTCTGGACGATGCGGAACCACTCCTCCCCCTCCTGCCAGTGCAGGCGGTGCGGCGGGTTGCGCAGATGGGCGGGGTATTCGCTCTCGACGAAGCGGCGCACCTCGGCGCGGAAATCCTCGTCGGTCATCGCGTTGTAGTCGGTCATGCCTCGACCTCCGGCTGGGCGGCGGCGAACCGGCGGCGGTGCAGCGCGGCCGTGCCGAACTGGTTGGCCAGCACCATCGCGCGCCGCAGGTAGAGGCCGATATCGGCCTCGTCGGTGTAGCCGATGCCGCCATGCAGCTGGATCGCCTGGCGCGTCACCAGCAGCGCGGCATCGGCGGCGCGCGCCTTGGCGCGGGCGATGGCGGCGCGGCGCTGGGCGGCCGGCGCATCGGCGCGGTCGCACAGCATGGCCGCGGATTCCACGCTGGCGCGGCCGAGGGCGATCTGCACCTTCAGGTCCGCCGCGCGGTGCTGCAGCGCCTGGAAGCTGCCGATCGGCTTGCCGAATTGCTGGCGGGTGCGGAGATAGTCCAGCGTCATGGCGAAGGCCTGGTCCATCACGCCGAGCAGCAGCGCGGCGGTGCCGAGCGCGGCCTCCTCCAGCGCCGCCTCCATCTGCGCGGCGGAGAGGGTGCCGACCGTCTCGCCGCCCCGGGGCCGCAGCGTGCCGAAGCTGCCGCCATCCTGCGTCGGCTCCAGCGTCAGGTCGGCGCCCTCCGCCGGCTGCAGAATCAGAGAAAAACCCTCGCCCTGGCGCAGCGGCACCAGGAAGGATTGCGCGCCATCGGCCATGGGCAGGAACAGGCGCGGCGCCTCCGGCGTGCCGGGCACGTCGAAGCTGCCGGCGCGTTCCTGCCAGGCGGTCAGCACCAGCGCCTCGCCGGCCACCAGGCGCTCCAGCGGCCCGGTGGCGCCGGCCTCGGCCAGCAGCCGGGCGGAGAGCGCGCCATGCACCAGCGGCTCCGGCGCCAGCGCCGCGCCCAGCTCCTCGGCCAGCGCGCAGAAGGCGCCCATGCCGAGGCCGGCGCCGCCCTGCTCCTCCGGCACGCGCAGGCCGATCCAGCCCTGCTCGCCCATCTGCCGCCACACGGCCGGGTCGAAGCCGGGGGACTGGAAGCGCAGCGCACGGATGCGCTTGCGGTCGCCACCACGCGGCGCGATGCCCGCCGCGCTGTCGCGGATCATGCGGATGGCGTCGTCGCGCTCATCCTCGAGCATCGCGCTCATGCCAGCACCGCCAGGCCGTTGTTCACCACCACCACATCGCGCTCCACCACGCGGGCGCGGAAGGCGCCGCCCCGCCACATCTCCACCCGGATGGTCTCGCCGGGATAGACCGGCGCGGAGAAGCGCAGCGAGAGGCCCTTCAGCGCCTCGGCGCGGTAGCCGCACAGCTCGCGCAGGATCGCGTGCGTCACCACGCCCAGCGTGCACAGCCCGTGCAGGATGGGGCGCGGGAAGCCGGCGCGGGAGGCCACCTCGGGGTCGGTGTGCAGCGGGTTGTCGTCGCCGTTGAGGCGGTAATAGAAGGCCTGCTCGGGCCGCGTCGGCAGGTCGAGCACGATATCGGGCGCGCCCTCCGGCATCGGGTTGGGCGGGATGACGGGGCCGGAGGGGCCGCCGAAGCCGCCATCGGCGCGCAGGAAGGTGGTGCTGCCGGTCACCGCCAGCAGCTCGCCTGTGGCGGCGTCGGTGATCTCCTTCTCGGAGTAGAGCAGCGCGCCCTTGCCCTCGCCCTTGTCGACGATGCCGGTGACGCGGGTGCGGCCGATCACCTCGCCCTCGGCCGGCAGCGGCCGGTGCAGGGTGATGCGCTGCTCGCCATGCACCAGCCGCACCGCGTCCACCCCCGTCTCCGGGTTGCCCAGCCAGAAGCCGGGGTGGCCCAGCACCACCGCCATGGCCGGCATCACCACCGGGCCCTTCTGGGTGGTGATGTAGGGGAGCTGGCGGGTGTCCATCGGGTCCTGCCCCATGCCGACGGACAGGGCGTAGAACACCGCATCCTGCGCGCGGACGCGCTGGCGCACCTCGGGGATGGGGAAGTTCAGCAGCTTCTCGTAGTCGATCACGCGTCATTCTCCGCGATGTCGATCACCGCGTCGGCGGCGAAGGCGCCCTGCCCCGCGGGCATGGCGAAGACGGGGTTGAGGTCGATGCCCGAGAGGCGCGGCCCGGCCTGATGGGCGAAGGCGGAAAGGCGCGAGAGCATCCGCGCCAGCGCCGGGATGTCGGCCGGCGGGCGGCCGCGCGCGCCCAGCAGCAGCGGCGCGCCCTTGATCGAGCGGATCATCCGCTCCGCCTCCGCCTCGCCGAAGGGGCAGCGGCGGAACGAGACGTCCTTCAGGATCTCGACGAAGATGCCGCCCAGCCCGAACATCGCCACCGGCCCGAAGACCGGGTCGCGGTGCACGCCGAGGATGCACTCGACGCCGCCCGAGAGCTGCTTCGCCACCAGCACGCCCTCGATGCGCGCATCCGGCGCCGCCTTCGCCGCTCGCTGCATCAGCAGGGCGAAGCCTTCGCGCACCGCCGCCGCATCGGCCACGTTCAGCAGCACGCCGCCGATCTCCGACTTGTGCAGGATGTCGGGCGACAGGATCTTCAGCACCACGGGGAAGCCGATGGCCTCGGCCGCCGCCACGGCGCTCTCCACCTCGGCGCAGGCGCGCTCCGGCGCCGCCTCGATGCCGGCCCGGCCCAGGATGCGCTTGGCCTCGGCCTCGCTCGGCGTGGTGGCGGGCAGCGCCACGGCGGCCCCGGCGACAGGGGTTTCGCGCGGCGGCACGGCGAAGGCATCCCCGAAGCGGCCCATGGCGTGGATCGCCACCACCGCGCGCGAGGGGTCCTCGAAGACGGTGAAGCCATCCGCCTCGAACTGTTCCACCAGATGGGGGTCGGCCAGCACGGAGAGGACGAACAACCGGTCGGGGTGCGCGTCGCGCACCGCCTTCAGCTCGGCGCGCAGGCGCGGCGCCACGGAGGCGGCGCCGCCCGCATGGGTGAAGAAGGCGAGGATGGACTGGTAGCCGCCATCCTGCACCAGCGCGTCGGCGAAGCGGCCCACCAGGGAGAGGTCGTTCAGCGCCTGGGCGGTGCAGTCCACCGGGTTCTGCGGCGCGCAGAAGGGCAGCGCCTCGCGCAGCGCCGCCTGCGCCGCCTCCGGCATCTCCGGCATGGGCAGGCCGATGGCATCCGCCGCGTCCGAGATCAGCACGCCGGCGCCGCCGCTGATGGTCAGCACGCCCAGCGAATTGCCGGCCGGGTAGATGCGCCGCGTGGCCAGGCGGGCGATGTCCAGCATCTCCTCCGTCGTGCGGGCGCGCACCACGCCGTATTCGGCGAGCACCGCATCCGTCACCGCGTCGTCGCCGGCGATGGAGGCGGTGTGGGAGCGCGCGGCGGCGCTGCCCACGGCGCTGCGGCCCACCTTCATCATCACCACCGGCTTGCGGTTGCGCCGCGCCAGCTCCAGCGCGGCGAGGAAGCTCTCCGCGTCGCGGATGCCCTCGGCATAGGCGGCGATCACCTCGGTGCCGGGGTCCTGCGCCATCCAGCCGATCATGTGGCCGATGTTGAGGTCCGCCTCATTGCCGGTGGTCACCACGCAGGAAAGGCCGAGCCGGTGGTCGCGCGCCAGGCCGAACAGGTGCATGCCATAGGCGCCGGACTGACTGGCGATGCCGATGGGGCCCGGCACCGGCGGGCCGCGCTCCAGGCTGGTGGTGAAGGTGCCGAAGAAGCCGCTGCGGACGTTGAACAGGCCCAGGCAGTTGGGGCCGAGCAGGCGCATGCCGTGGCGGCGGGCGCTGGCCAGCATGGCCTCCTGCGCCGCCACCCCCTCCCCGCCCATCTCGGCGAAGCCGGCGCTGAACATGATGGCAGCCTTGGTGCCGCGCTCCGCCAGCTGCTCCACCGCCTGCGCCGCCGCGCTGGCCGGCACCGCGATGATGGCGACATCCGGCGTCTCCGGCAGGGCGGCGACGCTCTCATAGGCCGTCAGCCCCTGCACCACCTTGCGCTTCGGGTTCACCGGCAGGATGCGCCCCTGGAAGCCCAGCCGCGTCATGTAGTCGATCGGCCGGCCGCCGATGCGCGCCGCCTCGTCGGAGGCGCCGATGACCGCCACCGTGCGCGGGTCCAGCAGCGCCGAGAGCGTCTCCATGGGCAGAACCTGGCCCGGTGGCGTGGCGGTGGTGTCCGGCAATGGCGTCGTTCCCTTCTGACGGAGGCTTTTCCCACGGGAGCCGGAGGGCGCTCCGCCCGGCTGCCGGCGGCCCTGCTGGCCGCGGCGGCGCGGGGCATTCCGCCACCTTCGCCCGTTTCCTTCCCCCGTTCTTTCCATGGCCTTTCCGGCCTGCGCGGAGGCTAGACCCCTCCGCCGATGCATTCAATATGGAGAATGGTATTCCGCGCCCGGAAAAGAGGTACCCTTCTCGACGCCCGTGCCGCCCCGCCGCAGGATCGGCACCCGAGGCAATGCGGAGGCGGCGGCATGATCGTGGAGAATCCGAGAGCGGTGGGGCTCTGCCCGGAACGGCTGGGCCGGGTCGGGCACTGGGCGGAGGCGCTGGTGGCGTCGGGCCGGCTGGCGGGGATGACGACGCTGGTGGCGCGGCGCGGCCAGGTGGCCTGGCTGCACAGCACCGGCATGGCCGACCGCGAGCGGGCCGTGCCGATGACGCCCGAGACCATCGTCCGCATCTATTCGATGACCAAGCCGCTCACCAGCCTGGCCATCCTGATGCTCTACGAGGAGGGCCGCTTCCAGCTCGACGACCCGATCACCCGCTTCCTGCCCGGCTTCGCCAACATGCGCGTGGCGGTGGGCGGCGGGCGCGGCAAGATCGACACCGTGCCGGCGGAGCGGGACATCACCTTCCGCGACCTGCTGACCCACACCTCGGGCCTGACCTACGGCTTCATGCAGGCCACGCTGGTCGATGCGCTCTACCGCGAGCAGGGCGTGGACTTCCAGACGGCCGAGACCAGCCTGGAGGATGTGGTGGCGCGCGCCGCCGCCCTGCCGCTGATCGCCCAGCCAGGGCGGGAATGGAACTACAGCATCGCCACCGACGTGCTGGGGCATTTGGTCGCCGTCATCTCCGGCCAGCCCTTCGAGGATTTCCTGCGGCAGCGCGTGCTTCAGCCGCTGAAGCTGGTGGACACCGACTTCCACGTGCCGGAAGCCAAGCACCCCCGCCTCGCCGCCAACTACGCGCGCGGCGCGGGCGACAGCCTCGCCCTGATCGACGACCCCGCCACCAGCCGCTACCTGCGGCCGCGCACCGTCTGCTCCGGCGGCGGCGGGCTGGTCTCCACGGCGGCGGATTACTGGCGCTTCTGCCGCTTCATGCTGAACAAGGGGGAGCTGGAGGGGGTGCGCCTGCTCGGCCGCAAGACGGTGGAACTGATGACCGCCAACCACCTGCGCGGCGACATGGCGGCGATGGGCCAGCCGCGCTGGTCGGAAAGCACCGCCGAAGGCATCGGCTTCGGCCTCGGCTTCTCCGTCACGCTGGACCCGGCGCGGGCACAGATCCTCGGCACGCCGGGGGAATATGCCTGGGGCGGCGCCGCCTCCACCGCCTTCTGGGTCGACCCGGCCGAGGAGATGGCGGTCATCCTGCTCACCCAGCTCATGCCGTCCTCGGCCTATCCCATCCGGCGGGAGCTGCGGGTGCTGACCTATCAGGCCATCATCGACTGAGCGGGAGAAGGCCGGGGGAAGGAATTCCCCCGGACCCCCATCTTCTTTCTGTCAGCCGGGGGTGCGCGGGCGGCCGAGAAAGCGCTCGAAGGCCGCCAGCGTCGCCTCGCTGACATGGTGCTCGATGCCCTCGGCATCCATCTCCGCCACCTCCGCCGGCACGCCGAGCGCCAGCAGCACATCCACCACCACGCGGTGCCGGGCCTTCACCTCGGCCGCCAGCGCCTGCCCCTCGGCGGTGAGGAACACGCCGCGATAGGGCTTGGAATGCGCCAGCCCCTCCCGCTTCAGCCGGGCGATGGCCTTGATGGCGGTGGCATGGGAGACGCCGAGGCGCCGGGCGATGTCGGTCGGGCGGGCCTCGCCCGTGCCCTCCAGCAGGTCGGCGATCAGCTCCACATAGTCGTGCAGCAGGGCGCTGGCGCGGGCCGAGCGGGCCGAGGCGTGGCGCGCCGCCTCCCGCATCGCGTCGCCGGCCGGGGGGGCCGCCTTGTCATCCTCCATCGCCACCCTGCGCCATGCCTGTGAAGTTGCCGTGATGGGGGGCCTCTAGCAGCCAGGGAAGCCCTTGCGCAAAATGTAGCCTTGGCTTCAACATGGCGCCATCGCTTGAAGATGGCGCCGCTGGTTCCAGATGAAGACACTGTCACGAGAAGCCGGGAGACCGTCAGAATGACCGAGGCCCGCATGCCGCCTTCCCCTTCCCTCCTCCCCCCGCGCCCCGCCCGGCCGGGGCGGCGCGCCCTGCTGGCGGCCCTGGCCGGGCTGGTGGCGGCGCCGGCCCTGCCCGGCGTGGCGCCCGCCCAGCCGGCGGCGCCCCCGGTGCTCGCCACCACCGCCATGATCGGCGACCTGGCGCGCCGCATCGGCGGCGGACGAATCGCGCTCGACGTGCTGATGGGCGAGGGGGTGGACCCGCATCTCTACAAGCCGACGCGCGGCGACATCGCCCGGCTGCTGAAGGCCGAGCTGGTGCTCACCAACGGGCTGCTGCTGGAAGGGCAGATGACCGGCGCCTTCGAGCGTGTGGCGCGCGCCGGCAAGCCGGTGGTGGCGGTGGCCGAGTCGCTGCCGCCGGAGTTCCTGCTCTCCCCCGAGGGCGCGGCCGGGCACCACGACCCGCATGTGTGGATGGACCCGCAGGCCTGGTCGCGCGCGGCGGCGCTCATCGCGCAGCACCTCACCACGCTGGAGCCGGCGGGCGCGGCGGCGTTCGCGCGCAACCTCGCCGACCTCCAGGCCGAGCTGGTGGCGCTCGATGCCTGGGCGGAGCAGGCCATCGCCTCCATCCCGGCGCGGCAGCGGGTGCTGGTCACGGCGCATGACGCCTTCAACTACTTCTCGCGCCGCTACGGGCTGGAGGTGATGGGCATCCAGGGCCTCTCCACCGAATCCGAGGCCGGTCTGCGCCGCATGGAGGAGCTGGTGGCGCTGCTGGTGGAGCGCGGCATCCCCGCCGTCTTCGTCGAGAGCTCCGTCTCGGACCGCAACGTGCGGGCGCTGGTGGAGGGCGCGGCGGCGCGCGGCCACCGCGTCGTCATCGGCGGCTCGCTGTTCTCGGACGCGATGGGCGCGCCCGGCACCTATGAAGGCACCTATCCCGGCATGATCGACCACAACGTGACGACCATGGTGCGGGCGCTGGGCGGCGAGGCGCCGCCGCGCGGCTTCGCCGACCGGCTGGCGGAGGCCCGGTGAGCATCGCCCCGCCCGCCCTCGAGGTGCGCAACCTCTCCGTGGCCTACCGGGAGGCGCCGGTGCTGCGCGGCGTCAACTGGCGCGCGCCTGCCAGCGGCCTCACCGCCATCGTCGGGCCGAACGGCGCCGGCAAGTCCACCCTGCTGAAGGCGGCGCTGGGGCTGGTGCCGCGCCTCGCCGGCGAGGTGCGCTTCTTCGGCCAGGAGCTGCGGCAGGCGCGCCGGCGCATCGGCTACCTGCCGCAGCGCGCCAGCGTGGACTGGGACTTCCCCGCCACCGCCCTGCAGGTGGCGGCCATGGGCCGCTACCCGCGCGTCGGCTGGTTCCTGCCGCTGCCGCGCGCCGAGCGGGAGCGCGCCCGCGCCGCCCTGGCCGAGGTGGGCATGGCCGATTTCGCCGGGCGGCAGATCGGCCAGCTCTCGGGCGGGCAGCAGCAGCGCGTCTTCCTCGCCCGCGCCCTGGCGCTGGAGGCCGATCTCTACCTGATGGACGAGCCCTTCGCCGGGGTGGACGCCGCCACCGAGCGGGCCATCATCGACGTGCTGCACCGGCTGGGGCGGGAGGGGCGTGCGGTGATCGCGGTGCATCACGACCTCGCCACGGCGCCGCAATACTTCCAGCATGTCTGCCTGCTGAATGGCGGGGTGGTCGCCGCCGGGCCGATGGAGACGACCTTCACGGCCGAGAACCTCTCGCGCACCTATGGCGGGCGGCTCAGCCTGCTGGACGAGGCGGCGCTGCGCCCGGCCGCCGCCCCGCCGGCCGGCCGGCCGCTGCGGGCCGTGCCATGATGGAGGCGCTGTTCCAGGCGCTGACGCTCAGCGGCGGCTACAATGCGCGGGTGGTGGCGCTGGGCTGCGCCGCCTTCGGGCTGGCGGCCGGGGCGCTGGGCTGCTTCGTGCTGCTGCGCGGCCGCGCGCTGATCGCCGATGCCGCCGCGCACGCCACCCTGCCGGGCCTCTGCCTCGCCTTCATCCTCGCCGCCGGCATGGGCTGGAACCCGCGCAGCCTGCCGCTGCTGATGGGCGGCGCGGCGGCCACGGCGGCGCTCGGCGTGCTGGCCGCCGGCGCGCTGGCCCGCGGCGGCCGGCTGCGGGACGACGCGGCGATGGCGCTGGTCATCTCCATCGGCTTCGGCATCGGCGTGGCGCTGCTCTCGGTGGTGCAGTCGCTGCCGGTGGGCGGGCAGGCGGGGCTGTCCAGCTTCATCCTCGGCCAGGCGGCGGGGATGAGCGCGGCCGATGCCTGGCTGATCTTCTGGCTGGCCCTGGCGGCGCTGGCGGCGGTGGCGGTGCTGTTCCGCCCCCTCGCCGTGCTCTGCTTCGACGCCGATTTCGCCGCCGCGGCCGGGCTGCCGGTGCGCTGGCTCGACCTCGCCCTGCTGGGGCTGATGCTGGCCGTCACCGTGGCGGGGCTGCGCGCGGTGGGGCTGATCCTGGTGGTGGCGCTGATGGTGGTGCCCGCCGCCACCGCCCGGCTGAGCACCGAGCGCCTCTCGGTGATGGTGCCGCTGGCCGGGCTGCTCGGCGCCTTCGCGGCCTGGATGGGGGCGGGGCTTTCCGCCGCCGCGCCATCGCTGCCCACGGGCGCCACCATCGCCCTGGTGGCCTGCGCGCTGTTCCTGCTGGCGCTGCTCTTCGCCCCGGCGCGCGGGGTGGTGGCCTTCGCGCTGCGCCAGCGCCGGCTGCGCCAGGAAGCGGCGATGGAGGCACGATCGGCATGACGCTGTTCCTGCAACTCGATTTCGCGGCGCTCTCGGCGGCGGTGCTGGCCTGCCTGGCCTGTGGCCTGCTCGGCAACCTGCTGCTGCTGACGCGGCAGAGCCTGCTGGGCGATGCCATCAGCCATTCCGTGCTGCCGGGGCTGGTGATGGGCTTCATCGTCACCGGCACGCGCGCCACCCTGCCGATGGTGCTGGGCGCCATGGCCGCCGCCGTGCTGGCCGCGCTGCTGATCTCCCTGATCCGCCGTCTGGCGCGGCTGGAGGCGGGGGCCGCCATGGGCGTGGTGTTCTCCGGCATGTTCGCGCTGGGGCTGGTGCTGATCGAGGTGAGCGGCGCCCGCTCCGTCGATCTCGACGTGGACTGCGTGCTCTACGGCCAGCTGGAGGCGCTGATCTGGCCAGCCGCCACCGGCCTTTCCTCGCTGTGGGACCCGGTGGCGCTGGCCGACATGCCGCAGGAGACGCGCACCCTGGCCGGCGTGCTGGCGCTGACGCTGGCCGGCCTCGCCCTGCTGTGGAAGGAGCTGCGGCTGGCGGCCTTCGACCCGGACTTCGCCGCCAGCATCGGCTTCGCGCCGCGCGGCCTGTCGCTGGTGGTGCTGGTGCTGGTCTCGGTGGCCTGCGTGGCGGCCTTCTGGGCGGTGGGGTCGATCCTGGTGATCGCCGCCCTGGTGGCGCCCGCCGCCATCGCCCGCCTGCTGACCGACGACTACCGCCGCCAGTTCCTGCTCTCGGCCGCGGCGGCGGTGCTGATGGGGGCGGGTGGCTATGGCGCCGCCATCCTGGTGCCCTGGCTGCTGGGCCTGGGCCACGGGCTGAACGCCGCCGGCATGATGGCCGTGGTGGCCGGCCTGCTGCTCGCGCTGGCCTGGGCCTTCGGGCCCTATGGGCGGGTGCGGCGCGTCAGTGTGGCTTGAGGAAGAACCTTCTTTTTCTGAAGAAAAAGAAGCAAAAAGACTTTGTCAGTTTGGCGCCGCGCCCAACGTCAGCGCGGCGCCAACTGATGGAAGTTTTTTGGTCCTTTTTTCCAAAAAAGGACGTCTTCCTTACGCTGCCTTCCTCCGGCTGCTGACGCGCGCCTTCTCCGGCGCGTTCTCCACGCGCCCGCGCCGCTGCTGCTTCAGCACGTCCTCGATCCAGGCATCCAGCCGCGCCGTCTCGGCCTCGGCCTCGGCGCGGTCGGGGTAGGCGCCCTCGAAGCGCAGCGAGAGCCAGCGCCAGGCGACGAGGCGCTTGTGCACCTTCTCCGCCCGCTGGAGTTCCTCGCCCGAGGCGCGCTCAGGCGCCGGCAGCCGGCCGGCGAGCGGCGGCATCACCGGCCGCCCCGCGCCGTGGTCCACCGCCCAGCGCGCGAGGCGGGTGATGCCGTTGTCCCGCTCGTCCACCGGGCACATGGCGTAGGTCCAGCGGTCCAGCAGCGAGAGGTTCGCCACGCCGTCGATGGCGGAGGCGATGGCCATCTGCTGGGTCAGCTCGGCCAGGCGGTAGTTCGGGTCGTCCTTGCGCAGCACGGCGCGCTGGATGCGGGCGAGCACGCCGAACAGGCTGTCCGTGCCGATCTCCTTGGCCACGGCGGCGATGATGTCGGCATCCGGCTGCACCTGCGGGCGCAGCTCGGGGGGCGGCGCGTGCGGCGCATCCAGCAGGGCGCGCATCGCCTCCGGGTTGCCGGCGCCGGCCAGCACGGCGACGACGCCGCCCTCATGGTGGCCGTAGCGCCCGGCGCGCCCGCCGATCTGCTTGATCTCCTGGCTGTTCAGGTCGCGGCGCTCCTCGCCGTCGAACTTCTTCAGCGTGGAGAAGATGACGCGGCGGATCGGCAGGTTCAGCCCCATGCCGATGGCGTCGGTCGCCACCAGGATATCGGCCTCGCCGGAGCGGAAGCGGGCGGCCTCGGCGCGGCGCACCTCAGGGGAGAGCGCGCCATAGACCACCGCCACCTTGCGGCCGCGCTTCACCAGCTCCTCGCGCAGCCCCATCACGTCGCGGCGGGAGAAGGCCACCAGCGCGTCGCCCTCCTTCAGCCCGCCGAGCGGGACGGGGGTGGTGGAGGCGTGCAGCGGGCCCTTGCGCTGCAGCGAGATCTCCTCGACCTCGTCGCCGCACAGCTCGGCGATGCGCTTGACCATCGGCACGCATTCCGGCGCGCCGAGCACGAAGACCTCGCGCGCCGGCACGCCCATCAGCGCCGCCGTCCAGGCCGCACCGCGGTCGCGGTCGTGCAGCAGCTGCGCCTCGTCGATGATGGCGACATCCACCGGCGTGTGGAACGGGCACATCTCCACCGTGGCGGCCAGATGCTTGCTGCCGGGGGCCAGGATGCGCTCCTCGCCGGTGGAGAGCGCCGCCTCGACGCCGCGCGCGGCCAGCGCCTCGCGGAACTCGTGCGCCAGCAGGCGCAGCGGCGCCAGGGCCAGCCCGCTCTCGGCCCGGGCCAGGCGGTCGAGCGCCGTGTGGCTCTTGCCGCTGTTGGTCGGGCCGGTGACGATGACGATGCGGCGGATCATCGCCCGCGCCGTGGCGAAGTGGGCGGCGTAGCGGTCGAGCGCCGCGGCGCGGGCCACGGCGGCGTTGGCCACCTTGCCGCCACGCCCGGCCAGGGCCGCGGCACGCGCCAGCCCCTGCTCGGTGCCGCCGCGCTGCGGCGCGCGGCCGGAGCGGTCGCCCTGGCGGCTGTCATTCTGGGCGCGCTCGGCCTCGCGCCAGCCGGCCACCTCGGCGCGCAGCGGCTTCAGCTCGGCGGGGTCGAACTCCCAGCGCTCGCGGCCGCCGGATTTCGGCAGGCGCAGCTTGCGCGCCACCGGCAGCAGCCCGGCGGCCACCCAGCGCAGCGCCTCGCGCTCCGTGCAGCCGAGCAGGCCGGGCAGCGCCTCGATGCCGACGAGGCTGCGCTCCCACTCGCGCAGGCGCTTCACCTCCTCGCGGCGCTTCTCGCGCGCATTGGCCTCGGCGGCGCGCAGCTCCTGGCGGCGGCGCTCCTCGACATGCGCGGCGGCGCGGGAGAAGCGGGCGCTCTCGCTCTCGTCCAGCCCGTGCGCCTCGGCCACGGCGCGGGCCAGGGCGGCGTGCCGCTCGGGCGAGAGGGCGGTGCCGGTGACATCCACCAGCTCGGCCTCCACCGCCTCCAGCGCGGCGCCGGGGCGCGGCGCGGCGTTGCGCAGCCGGGTGCGGATGGCCGCGTCCAGCGCCGCGCGCAGCCGGTCCTCGGAGGGCTCCGGCTCGTCGATCGTGGCGGCGGCGGCCTCGGCCTCGGCGCGGCGGGCCCAGACCTCGCCGGCGCGGTTAGCCATGGCCACCATCGCCGAGGCCCAACCCTTGCGGCGCACTTGGCACAGCGCCTCACGCACCGCTTCGGCATCGGCCGGCAGGCGGCGGGCGACAAGGCGGATGAGCTGCGGCATCTCGCGCTGCTCCACCCTCAGGCCCGCCGCCAGGATGGCCGCTTCCGCCGGGTTGGCGGGGGGCAGGGTGTCGTCATGCATGCGCGGTGAAATCCTCTCGAAGCGGCCCCGAACAGGGCAAGGTGCCTGACATATCGGAAACGGAACCCTCAATGCCAATGCCTGTCCTGCGTGCAAGCTCCTGGCCAGGGGCATGGCACATATCAGGCCAGGGCGGGACAGGTTACGAATTTTCAACAGCAATTCCGCGTGCAAGGGCCGCGCAACCCTGCCGGGCAGGGGGTGTTCACCGCTTCGGGACCGGCAGAAAGGGGCGAGGACGGTGTGGAACGCGATTCCCTATTGCGGCGCGGGGCCTGTGCCGGACGCGCTGTGGAGCCGCTGGAACCTTGACCCCATCCTGCTGAGCGCCCTGGCGCTGCTGCTGGGCTGGGCCGTGCTGCGCCCGCCGGGGCGCCCCCGGCGGGCGGCGCTGGCGGGCTGGGCGGTGCTGGTGCTGGCCTTCGTCTCGCCGCTCTGCGCGCTCAGTTCCGCGCTGTTCTCGGCGCGGGTGGTGCACCACGTGCTGCTGGTGGCCGTGGCGGCGCCGCTGCTGGCGCTGGCGCTGCCTTCTCCGCGCCGCAACCTCTCCCTCGGCCTGGCGGTGCCGGCGCACATCCTGGCGCTGTGGCTGTGGCACGCGCCGCCACTCTACGCCGCCGCCCTCTCCTCGCATGCGCTCTACTGGGCCATGCAGGCCAGCCTGCTCGGCACCGGGCTGTGGTTCTGGGCCGCGGCCCTGGCGCGGCGCGAGACACCCCTGCCCTATCTGGCCGCGCTGCTGACAATGATGGCACAGATGGGCCTGCTCGGCGCGCTCATCACCTTCGCTCCCGGCGCGCTCTACCTGCCCCACCTGGAGACGACGCAGCCCTGGGGCCTCTCGCCGCTGCAGGACCAGCAGCTTGGTGGCCTGATCATGTGGGTGCCGGCCAGCCTGGCCTATCTCGGCGCCGCCCTGCTGCGCGCAGCGGAAGAGCTGCGCGAGCCGCGCCGGGGCGCAGCCTGATGCCGGCGCCCGAGGCCGCCTGGCTGAAGGCCGCCCATATCGCCTTCCTCTGCGTCTGGTGCGCCGGGCTGGTCTTCCTGCCCGGCCTCTTCGCCGGGCGCGCCCGCCAGCCCGACCAGCCGACGCTGATGCTGCTGTGGCGCTTCACCTGGGTGGGCTACCGCGTGGTGCTCTCGCCCGCCGCCGTGCTGGCCATCGCCACCGGCACCGGGCTGATCTTCGCCTACCAGGTCTTCGTGCCGTGGCTGTTCCTGAAGCTCCTCGTCGTCGGCGCCATGGTGGCGCTGCACATGTACTACGGCCTGGTGCTGGCGGAGCTGGCCGAGCCGGAGCATTGCTATCCGCGCTGGCGCTCGGCGGCGCTGGCCGTCGCCGCCAACCTCCTCATCCTCGGCGTGCTGCTGCTGGTGCTGGGCAAGCCCGAGATCGGCCCCGATGTCTTCCCGGACTGGCTGCTGCAACCCGGGAAGGGACAGGAGCTGTTTCAGTCGTCGCTCGAGAGCATGAGGCCGATCTGATGCTCGAACACCAGCTTGCCGCCATGCCAGCCCGCCAGCCCGACGAAGAAGGCCGCCAGCAGCGAGAGGAACAGCCCCCAGGGCAGCGGCGTGATGTCGGCCCCCGCCAGGCGCAGGCCCCAATTGGCGCCGGCGATGGAGAGCAGCATCACGGCGGCGACGAAATGCGTCCAGCCCGCGCTGTGGCGGCGGATGCCGCGCACCAGCAGCAGCTCCGCCGTGCCGGAGAGCCCGGCCAGCAGGCCGAGCCAGAAGGCGAAGCCGCTGGCCCACAGCCCGGCCCGCACCCAGAAGGGGTCGGCGGTCCACCAGTAGAACACGTCGCAGCCGAGGGTGGCCATGATCAGCGCGATGGGGAAGGCCACCAGCATGGCATGGATCGGGTGGCCGGCGACGGCCACCTTCGAGCTGACGCCCTCGCTGGTCAGCTCGGGGATCGGGTCGGCCATGCGGTGCGCGCTCCTCTGGCGGGGTATGGCGTGAGCCGTGGTCGGGTCGCTGCTGTAAGCGATGGCGGGCGGCGGGAGTTCCAGCGCGCGGCGCCGGAATGGTTTCGTCGGGCGGCGCCCTCTCTGCTTGGGCGCGCCGCGCCGGCTCTCTCTCGGCGCGCCGCGCCGGGTGCAGCCCTCCTCCTGGCCGGCTGCTCCGGCCCGCTTTCCACGCTGGACCCGGCGGGGCCGGGAGCGGCCTCGGTGGCGGCGCTGTGGTGGGTGATGTTCTTCATGGCCACCGCCATCCTGCTCGGCGTCTGCGCCGTGGCGCTCTACACGCTGCGGCGGGAGCGGCGGGGGCGCGGGCTGCATGTCGGCCGCTTCGTCGCCGGCTGGGGCGTGGCCTTCCCTGTCACGGCGCTGGCGGTGCTGCTGGTCATAGCGCTGCGCACCGGCGAGGGCATGCTGCCGAAGCCGGGGCCGGAGGGCGCGCTGCGCGTCGCGGCGCGCGGCCAGCAATGGTGGTGGTCCTTCACCCAGTGGGACGCGGCGGGCAACCCGGTGCACAGCGCGGGCGAGCTGCACATCCCGGCCGGGCGCGCGGTGGATGTGCACATCACGGCGGCCGACGTCATCCACAGCTTCTGGGTGCCGCGCCTGACCGGCAAGCTGGACGCCATCCCCGGCCATGAGAACGTGCTGCGCCTGCGCGCCGACACGCCCGGAATCTACGAGGGGCAATGCGCCGAGTTCTGCGGATTGCAGCATGCCCAGATGGATTTCCGCGTCATCGCCCACCCGCCCGAGGCCTACGCGGCCGCGCTGGCGGCGCTGGCCACGGCGCGGCCGGACCCGGCGCATCCCGGCGCCGCCGACTTCGCCGCCAACTGCGCCAGCTGCCACGGCACCGACGCCCGGGCGAAGAGCGCCGCGCCCAACCTCGCCGGCCTCGCGCAACGCGGGCGCATCGGCGGCGGAACGCTGCGGAACGAGGGCCAGGAGAGCGTCCTGCTCTGGCTGCGCCGGCACGAGACGCTGAAGCCCGGCAGCCGGGAGCCCTCCCACGCCGCGCTCGACGACGCGACGCTTGCCCGCATCGCCGGCTACCTGGAGACCGCCCGATGAGCATGACGCCGCCGACGCCGATCCGCCGGCACCGCCTGCTGGAGGCGATCTGGGGCACGCAGCCCGGCCTCGGGCGGCTGGCGGCGGTGAACCATAACATCGTCGGCAAGCGGTTCATGATGACCGCCTTCGTCTTCTTCGCCATCGGCGGCATCCTGGCGATGCTGATCCGCGCGCAGCTGGCGCGGCCGGGGCATGTCTTCATGCCGCCCGAGCAGTACAACCAGGTCTTCACCATGCACGGCACGGTGATGATGTTCCTCTTCGCCATCCCGATGTTCGAGGGGCTGGCGCTCTACCTGCTGCCGAAGATGCTGGGCGCGCGCGACCTGGCTTTCCCGCGCCTCTCCGCCTTCGGCTACTGGTGCTACCTGCTGGGCGGCAGCTTCATCATCGGCGCCATGCTGGCGGGCGTCGCGCCGGATGGCGGCTGGTTCATGTACACGCCGCTCTCCTCCTCCACCTATTCGCCGGGCATCAACGCCGATGTCTGGCTGCTCGGCATCACCTTCGTCGAGATCTCGGCGATCAGCGCGGCGGTGGAGTTCACCGCCACCATCCTGAAGCTGCGCGGCGCCGGCATGGCGCTGCGGCGCATGCCGATCATCGCCTGGTACTTCCTCGTCACCGCCGTGATGATGCTGGTGGGCTTCCCGCCGCTGATCCTGGGCAGCATCCTGCTCGAGATCGAGCGCACCTTCGGCCTGCCCTTCTTCGACCCGGCGCGCGGCGGCGACCCGCTGCTGTGGCAGCATCTGTTCTGGCTGTTCGGCCACCCGGAGGTCTACATCATCTTCCTGCCGGCGGCGGGGGTCATCTCCACCGTGCTGCCCGTTTTCGCGCGGCACCGGCTGGTGGGCTACAACGCCATCGTGCTGGCGCTCATCGCCATGGGCTTCCTCAGCTTCGGGCTGTGGGTGCACCACATGTTCGCGGTGGGCATCCCGCACATGGCGGTGGGCTTCTTCTCGGCCGCCAGCATGGCGGTGGCGATCCCGACGGCGGTGCAGATCTTCGCCTGGCTCGCCACGCTGCTGAAGGGCCGGCCACGCCTTGACCTGCCGATGCTCTATCTGCTCGGCTTCTTCTTCATCTTCGTCAATGGCGGCCTCACCGGCGTCATGGTGGCCGTGGTGCCGTTCGACTGGCAGGTGCATGACAGCTACTTCGTCGTGGCGCACCTGCACTACGTGCTGGTCGGCGGCTTCGTCTTCCCGCTGATGGCCGGCGCCTACTACTGGATGCCGCTGGTGACGGGGCGGATGCCGATCTACCACCTCGGCCGCGCCGCCTTCTGGCTGATCTTCGTGGGCTTCAACCTCACCTTCCTGCTGATGCACCTGACCGGCCTGCTCGGCATGCCGCGCCGCGTCTATACCTACCCCGCCGGCATCGGCTGGGACTGGCTGAACCTGCTCTCCTCGGTGGGCGGCTTCCTGACGGCGATCGGCTTCGCGCTGTTCGCGGTGGACATGCTGATGCAGCGCCGCTTCGGCCAGCACGCGCCGCGCAATCCCTGGGGGGCGGAGAGCCTGGAATGGTCCCTCCCCCTGCCGCCGCCGAGCTACAACGCCGCCAGCCTCGGCCCCGTGGAGAGCCGCGACCCGCTGGCGGACCGCCCCGATCTGGGCCGCGAGCAGGCCGCCGGGCAGCACTACCTCGCCACGCCGCGGCATGGCTGGATGGAGACGCTGGGCGTCGAGGCCGTCAGCGGCCGCCCGGACCAGCTCATCCTGCTGCCGCAGCCCAGCCTCGTGCCGCTCTGGACCAGCCTCGCCACCGCGCTGTGCTTCCTCGCCGTGCTGCTGAAGCAGTACTGGCTGGTGGGGGTGGGCGTGCCGCTGGTGCTGGGCTGCGCCCTGGCCTGGCTGTGGTCGATGGGCCTGCGCGAGGACCCGGCGCCGGTGCCGATCGGCCATGGCGAGAGCGCCCTGCCGCATCCCGGCGTGGCCTCGCAGCCCGGCTGGTGGGGCATGGCGCTGCTGCTGCTGGCCGATGCGGCGCTCTACGCCTCGCTGCTGTTCGGCGCGCTGTTCCTGTGGGTGGTGGCGCCGGGCTGGCCGCCGCCGGCGCTGCTCGGCTTCTCGCCCTCGCTGATCCTGCTGGCGCTGGCGGGGCTGCTGGGGGCGCCGCTGGCGGGCGCGCTGGGGCTGGCGGCGCTGCGGCGCGGGCGCGTGGGCGCCTGCGCGCTGCTCTCGCTGCTGGGCGCCGGGGCGGGGCTGCTGGCGGCGGCGGCCGTGGCGGCGCTGCCGCTGTGGCATGGCGCGCCGCCCGCCAGCCACGCCTATGCCGCCACCGCCCTGGTGCTGGCGCTCTATGTGGCGCTGCACGCGGCGCTGGGCACGATCATGGCGCTCTACACCGCCGCCCGCTGCCAGGCCGGCTATGTCTCGGCGATGCGCGACCTGGCGCCGCGCAACACCCTGATGTGGCAGGGCTACACCGCGCTCTGCGGCCTGGCCGCGCTGCTTCTGCTGCAACTCTGGCCCTGGATGGCCGGGGCGGGGACGACGCCATGACCCTGCTCCGGCGCCTGCCGGGGGTGGCGGTGGCCACCCTCGCCTTCCTCCTCTGGAGCTCGGCCTTCCTGCTGCTCTACGTCGCCGTCTCGCTCGGCTGCGCCTGGGGGTGGGACCAGCCGGCGGCGCTCGGCCTCAGCCTGCAGCGCTGGGTGCTGCTGGGCGTCTGGGCGGTGCATCTGGCGCTCCTCGGCACGCTGCTCGCCTGGAGCTGGCGCGGCACGCGCTGGGGCAGCGCGGAGGACGCCTTCCGCCCCGTGCTGGCCACCGGCGGCCTCGGCCTGGCGCTGGCGGCCACGCTCTGGTGCGGCCTGCCGGTGCTGCTGGCCTCCGCCTGCCAGTGAGGCGGCGCCTCAGTTGCGGGCCGCCGCCCGGCGCGGCGTGGCATCGGGGTGCCAGGCCGGCTCCGGACCGGGGGTGGCGAGCAGCGCCTCGGTCAGCCGGGTGATGTCCTGCTGGCGCAGCACGGCCGCAGTGTCGCCGCCCGGCAGGCCGCCGGCCTGATGCGCGGCGCGGTGCGCGGCCATCAGCGCGACCAGCTGGGTGGTGCCGCAGGAACGGTGATGGAACATGGCGGGCTTTCCCCCTCTCCGACGCGATGCCCCATCCTAGACGCGATTAAGAATGATTCTCAACATGATTCCGGCTTGGCTCAGCCGCCCAGCGCCGCCGCCAGCCGCGCCCAGGCCGCCGCGTCGCCCGGCAGGCCGAAGCGCAGCCAGCGTGGCTGGCCGGAGAAGCGCCGCACCAGGATGCCCGCCCGGCCCAGCCGCGCATGCCACGCCGCCGCGTCGCCCTCGGCCAGCCGGAACAGCCTCGTGCCGCCCCGCACGCGCAGCCCGGCGCCCGCCAGCAGCGCGTCGAGCCGCGCCGAATCGGCGGCGAGCCGCGCCGCGGCGGCCTCGCGCCAGGCCGTGTCGGCCAGGGCGGCGCGGCCGATGGCGAGCGCCGGGCCGGACACCGCCCAGGGCCCCAGCGCCGCGCGGATCGCCGCCGCCCGCTCCGGCGAGGCCAGCGCGAAGCCCAGCCGCACCCCCGCCAGGCCGTGGCTCTTGCCGAAGGAGCGCAGCAGGATCAGCGCCGGGTGCGGCAGCAGGGCGGCGGCGCCGGGCGTGTCCGGCTCCAGCTCGGCGAAGGCCTCGTCCACCACCAGCAGGCCGCCGCGCGCCGCCATGCGGTCGGCCAGGGCGCGCAGCTCCTCGGGCGCATAGCGGCGGCCATCCGGGTTGTTGGGGTTGCAGAGCAGCGCGGCACCAGGGCCGTCCGCTGGGCCGTCCAGCGCGGCGAAGCTCGCCACCTCCGCCACCGCCGTGCCGGCGGCGCGCCAGCAGGCGGCGTGTTCGGCATAGGTGGGCGAGAGCACGCGCAGCGCCGGCTGCGGGAACAGGCGCGGCAGCAGCTGGATGAGCAGCTGCGTGCCCGGCGCGGCCGCCACCATCGCCGGGTCGGCGGCGCCATAGGCCGCGGCGGCCACGGCGCGCAGCGCCGCCTCGGCCTCCGGCTCGGGCAGGCGGGTGAAGGCCTCGGGCGGCAGCGGCGGCACCGGCCAAGGGATGGGGTTGATGCCGGTGGAGAGGTCGAGGAACGGCTCCGGCGCACCGGGGAATTGCCGCCGCGCCGCGCCGAGCCGCCCGCCATGCTCCATCAGGCGGCCTTCCGCCCCGCCCTGTTCCGCCCCGCCCTGTTCCGCCCCGCCCAATCCCGCCCCGCTCTGTTCCGCCCCAACTGCCGCCATGCTAGCCCCTCCGCCGCTCTTCCCGGACACCGCGCCATGGCCCCGCTGCACACCACCCTGTTGATCCTCGCCGGGGCGCTGCTGCTCGAAGCCGCTCTCGGCTACCCCAGGCCGCTCTATTCCGCCATCCGCCACCCGGTGGTGTGGATGGGCGCGCTGATCGCCCGGCTCGACCGCGCGCTGAACCGCGACACGCTGCCCTTCGCGCGGCGCAAGGCGCGCGGCGTGCTGGCGCTGGCGCTGCTGCTGCTGGCCTGCGGCGTGCCCGCGGCGCTGGCCCAGGCGGCGCTGCTGGCGGCGCTGCCGCTGGCGCTGGCGGTGCCGCTGCTGACCGTGCTGGCCGCCACCCTGCCGGCCCAGCGCAGCCTGCACGAGCACGTGGCCGCCGTGGCCGAGGGTCTGGAGCGCGACGGTCTGGAAGGCGGCCGCGCCGCCGTGGCGATGATCGTCGGCCGCAACCCGGCCACGCTGGACGAGGCGGGCGTCGCCCGTGCCGCCATCGAGAGCCTGGCCGAGAACTTCTCCGATGGCGTGGTGGCGCCTGCCTTCTGGTGCGGCGTGCTCGGCCTGCCGGGGGCGGTGCTCTACAAGGCCATCAACACCGCCGACAGCATGATCGGCCACCGCACGCCGCGCCACGCGGCCTTCGGCTGGGCCGCCGCCCGGCTGGATGACGGGGTGAACCTGCCCGCCTCGCGACTCGCCGCGCTGTGGCTGATCCTGGCGGCGGCGGCGACGCGCGGCGCCGATGCGCGCGGCGCCTGGCGTGCGGTGCGGCGGGATGCGCGGCACCACCGCTCGCCCAATGCCGGCTGGCCGGAGGCGGCGATGGCCGGCGCCCTCGGGCTGCGCCTGGCCGGGCCGCGCGTCTATGGCACCACCCGTGTCGAGGATGGCTGGATGGGTGATGGCCGCGCCGGGGCCGGCCCGGCCGACCTGCGCCGCGCCCTGGCACTCTACCGCCATGCCTGCCTCCTGCAGGGCGGGGCGGTGGCGGCGCTGGCGGCGCTGGTCCTGGGCCTCGCCTGAACCGGCGAACATCCGCAACGGGAAGTCCGCCCAAGTCATTCCTGGGCGGTCATCCAAAATGCAGAAAATAGAAACTTACGATAAGGACATGAAGCCGACTTGCACGGCACGCGATGGGTTCATGCCGGTTACATGAGGCATCGGAATCCAAAGTAACGATCAAATTAACTTTCAGATCTCCCCGCGATTTCCAAGCCGCCCGAAATTTGCCTCAATCTGGACTTGATTTTTGCGGCGCAGCACAGCAGGTTAGTGCCTCCACAACTTCGTGAGACGCATCCATCAGCGGCTGACGCCGTACCTGATCTGTCCCCTCGCGGCCCCTTCCGGCACACCGCCTCGCGCACCGTGTCCCGGGCCGCCCAAGAATGCGGAGGGCCTTCCGTTGCCGAACACCGGACACGCCACCCAGACCACCGATCTTCACGACCCCACCCCCTTCGGCCGCGTCGCCGTCATCGGGGGTGGCGCCTGGGGCACCGCCCTGGCCCTGACCGCGCACCGTGCCGGCCGGCAGACCCGCCTCTGGATCCGCGAGGAGAGCGCGGTGGCCGAGATCAACAGCACCGGCCGCAACCCCTTCCTGCCCGCGCATGAAATCCCCCGCCCCATCGCCGTCACCGCCGATTTGGAGGCCGCGCTGCGCGGTGCCGAACTGGCCGTGCTGGTGATCCCGTCGCAGCACCTGCGCGCCGTGGCGGCGCGGGTCGAGGCGCTGCTGCCGCCGGGCGTGCCCGTCGTGCTCTGCTCCAAGGGCGTCGAGGCCGACAGCGGCGCGCTGATGACGCAGGTGGTGGCCGAGGAGATGCCGGACCGGCCGCAGGCCGTGCTCTCCGGCCCGAGCTTCGCCGCCGAGGTGGCGGAGGACCAGCCGACCGCCGTGACCATCGCCGCCCCCGCCGGCGCGCAGGGCCTGTTCGGCCCCGACCACCTCGCCGGGCGCATCGCCGTGACGCTGGCCAGCGAGACCTTCCGCCCCTACCTCTCGGACGACCCGGTGGGCGTCGAGGTCAGCGGCGCGGTGAAGAACGTGCTGGCCGTGGCCTCCGGCATCATCGCCGGGCGCGGCATGGGCTCCAACCCGCGCGCCGCGCTGCTCGCCCGCGGCCTGGCCGAGATCAGCCGCCTGAGCGTGGCGCTCGGCGGCCGGGCGGAGACGGTGCTGGGCCTCTCCGGCGCCGGCGACGTGATGCTCACCTGCTCCTCCGAGCAGTCGCGCAACTTCTCCTACGGCCAGGCGCTGGGCGCCGGCCGCAAGCCGGACACGGCGAAGGGCGCCGTGGTCGAGGGCGTGGCCAATGCCCGCTCCGTGCTGGCCCTCGCCCAGCGCCTCGGCGTGCAGATGCCGATCTGCGAGGCGGTGGACCGCATCGTCCACCGTGGCCTGTCGATCGACCGCGCCATCGCCGCGCTGCTGACCGGCCCGCTGCGCGCCGAGCCGCGCGCGCTGGAGCACCGCGCCAGCATCGCCCACCCGGCCCTCTCCACGCCGCAGGCGAAGCGGGTGTTCGCATGAACGCCCCGCGCATGAGCCATCTCGGCCTGGTGCTCGCCACCGACCTCGACGGCACCTTCCTCGGCGGCTCCGAATCGCAGCGCCGCGCCCTCTATGAGGAGCTGACGGCGCGCGACGACGTGCTGCTGGTCTTCGTCACCGGGCGCGACATCGGCTTCATCCGCGACCTGGTGGCGCAGCCCGGCATGCCGCGGCCGCACTACATCATCGGCGATGTCGGCACCTCGGTGTTCGACGGCGCCACCTTCGCGCCGATCCCGACGCTGGAGGCCGAGATCGTGGCGCGCTGGGACGATGCCGGCGACCGCGTGCGCGCGATGCTGGAAGGCGAGCCCGGGCTGCGCCCGCAGCCCACCGCCTTCCGCCACCGCGTCAGCTACTACTACGACCCGGCCACGCTGCGGCCCGGGACGGTGCGCAAGGTGGAGGAGGCGGGCTTCGACTGCATCCTCTCCGCCGACACCTTTTTCGACGTGCTGCCGCGCGGCATCGCCAAGGGGCCGACGCTGCTGCGGCTGGTGCAGGCGCTCGGCCTGCCGGCGCAGCGCGTGCTGACGGCGGGCGACACGATGAACGACCTCTCGCTGTTCCAGACGGGGCTGAAGGGCGTCGCCGTCGGCAATTCCGAGCCGCGCCTGGTCGAGGCGCTGCGCGGGGTGGAGGGCATCTTCCGGTCTTCCGCGCCGGGCGCGGCGGGCATCGCCGAGGCCATCCGCCATTTCAACCTGCTGCCGGAGGCCGTGGCATGAGCACGAAGAAGTCTTCCCTCGTCATCGTCTACCACCGGCAGCCCTATGAGGAGGCGGTGGAGGACGGCAAGGTGGTGTTCCGCCCCAACCGCAGCCCGAACGGCATCGTGCCGACGCTGAAATCCTTCTTTCAGCGCACCGAGCCGGGTGCGGGCGCCTGGGTCGCCTGGAAGCACGCGCAGCCGGGCGAGGCGTTCGAGCGCGTCGTGCACATCGACGACGTCAATGGCGGCTACACCGTCTCGCGCCTGCCGCTGACGCCGGAGGAGGTGGAGAGCTTCTACCACGTCACCTCCAAGGAGGCGCTGTGGCCGGTGCTGCACTCCTTCCCCTGGCTGTTCAGCTACGACAACGTGGACTGGGACACCTTCCGCTCGGTGAACCGCAAGTTCGCCGAGGCCGCCGCCGCGCAGGCGGAGGATGACGCCGTCATCTGGATCCACGACTACAATCTCTGGCTGGTGCCGGCCTATCTGCGGCAGCTGAAGCCGAAGGCGAAGATCGCCTTCTTCCACCACACGCCCTTCCCGGCGGCGGATGTGTTCAACATCCTGCCCTGGCGCCAGGAGATTCTGGAGAGCCTGCTGGCCTGCGACCTGGTGGGCTTCCACATCCCGCGCTACGCCCGCAACTTCGCCGAGCTGGCGCGCGCCCTGGGCGGCGCCGAGATCGCCGAGACCGTGCCGGTGGACGCTGGCTTCGGCGCCATGGGCCAGGCGCTGTCGGAGCCGGACATGCCGGTGAAGCTGCGCGTCGGCGGCCGCACCGTGGCGCTGGACAGCGCCCCCGTGGGCACCGACGCGGCGCTGATCCGCAGCGTGGTGGAGAAGCCCGCCAGCCGCGCCATCCAGCGCGAGATCCGCGAGGGGCTGGGTGACCGCCGCCTGATCATGGCCGTCGGCCGCACCGACTACACCAAGGGCATGATCGAGGCGATGGAAGGCTTCGAGCGGCTGCTGGAGCGGCGGCCGGAGCTGATCGGGCAGGTGAAGCTGGTCGTCACCTCGGTGCGCGCCGCCGCCTCGATGAAGGTGTATGACGACACCCAGCGCAACATCGAGGCGACGGTGGGCCGCATCAACGGCCGCTTCTCCAAGCTGGACTGGACGCCGGTGGTGCTGTTCAGCAACTCGACGCCCTTCGAGACGCTGCTCTCCTACTACCACGCCGCCGATATCTGCCTGACCACGCCGCTGCGCGACGGGCTGAACCTGGTGGCGAAAGAATACGTGGCGGCCAAGGCCGGCACGCCCGGCGCGCTGGTGCTCTCCGAGTTCGCCGGCTGCGCGGTGGAGCTGCCGGATGCGCTGCTGACCAACCCCTACTCCAAGCGCAACCTCGACCGCGCGCTGGACGAGGCGCTGGACATGCCGGCAGCCGAGGCCGCCGAGCGGATGCGCCGCATGGAAGCCGCCGTGCAGCGCTGCGACATCGCCTGCTGGGCGGACCATGTCTTCGCCGAGTTCGGCAAGATCGGCTTCGGCACCACCGAGAACCGCGCCGCCGCCTAAAACTCGCAGAAAGAAGAAGGGGGTTCGGGGGAATTCATTCCCCCGACCTTCAGCAGCCCTTCGATATCGACGTGCCGTTCCAGATGCGCCGCCAGCGCATCGAGCGCCCTTTCGATCCCCGCCTCATGATCCCGCGGCGCCGCGACGGCGCCGATCCGTGCCAGCCACGCCGCGCGCTGCGCATCGGCCGCGAAGAGCCCGTGCACATAGGTGCCGGCCACGCGCCCATCGGCCGAGACGGCGCCCTCCACCCGCCCCGGGCCATCCAGCGCCAGCAGCGGCCGCGCCGTGTCCGCGCCCGTGCTGCGGCCGATATGCATCTCGTAGCCCTCGAAGGGCAGGCCATCGGCGAGCGTCGTGCCGTGGACGCGCTCCAGCCGCTTGTCCCCCGCCAGCACCGTCTCCACCGCCAGCAGGCCGAGGCCGGGCACGTGGCCGGGCGGGCCTTCCACGCCGCCCGGGTCGTCGAGCCGGGTGCCCAGCATCTGGTAGCCGCCGCACAGCCCCAGCACATGCCCGCCGCGCCGGTGATGCGCGCGTATGTCCACATCCCACCCCTCGGCGCGCAGCGCGGCGAGATCGGCGATGGTGGCCTTGGAGCCGGGCAGGATGACGAGGTCCACGTCCCCCGGCAGCGGCATGCCAGGGCGCAGCAGGATGAGGTCCACCGAGGGCTCGGCGGCGAGCGGGTCGAGGTCGTCGAAATTGGCGATGCGCGGCAGCACCGGCACGGCGATGCGGCAGCGCGCGCCAGGGCGGCGCGGCAGGTGGTCCATCAGGTCCTGCGCGTCCTCGGCCGGCAGGTGGCGCGCGGCGTCGAGGAACGGCACCAGGCCGAGCGGCGCCCAGCCGGTGCGGGCCGCGATCTGCGCCATGCCCTCGTCGAACAGCGAGAGGTCGCCGCGCATGCGGTTGACGATGAAGCCGCGGATCAGCGCGCGGTCCTCCGGCTCCAGCACCGTGTGGGTGCCGACCAGGGCGGCGATGACGCCGCCGCGGTCGATATCGCCCACCAGCACCACGGGCGTGCCCGTCGCGCGGGCGAAGCCCATATTGGCGATGTCGCCCCGGCGCAGGTTGACCTCGGAGGCGCTGCCGGCGCCCTCCACCAGCACGATGTCGGCCTCGCCGCGCAGGCGGGCGAAGCTGTCCAGCACGAAGGGCAGCAAGGCGGGCTTCATCGCCTGGTAGTCGCGCGCGCGGGCGGTGGCATGCACGCGGCCCTGCACCACCACCTGCGCGCCGATCTCGCTCTGCGGCTTCAGCAGCACGGGGTTCATGTGCACGCTGGGCGGCACGAAGGCGGCGCGCGCCTGCAAGGCCTGGGCGCGGCCGATCTCGCCGCCCTCGGCCGTCACCGCCGCGTTGTTGGACATGTTCTGCGGCTTGAAGGGGCGCACGCGCAGGCCGCGCCGCGCCAGCGCCCGCGCGAGGCCGGCCACCAGGAGGGACTTGCCGACGGAGGAGCCGGTGCCCTGGAACATCAGCGCCTTCATAAAAGAAACTCCAAAAGAATCCGGGGGAATGAATTCCCCCGGACCCCCTTCTTCTTTCTGTCAGTTTTTCAGAACTCGATGCCTTCCTGGGCTTTCACCCCGGCGGCGAAATGATGCTTCACCGGCTTCATCTCGGTCACCATGTCGGCGGCCTCCAGCAGGGCCTGCGGCGCGTTGCGGCCGGTGACCACCACATGCAGCCCGTGCGGGCGGGCGGCGAGGCCGGCCAGCACCTCGTCCAGCGGCAGGTAGTCGTAGCGCAGCGCGATGCACAGCTCGTCCAGCACCAGCAGGCCCAGCTCCGCCTCGGCCGTCATGCGCTTCGCCTGATCCCAGGCGCGGCGGCAGGCGGCGATGTCGCGCGCGCGGTCCTGCGTCTCCCAGGTGAAGCCCTCGCCCATGCTGTGCCATTCCAGCATGGCGTAGGCTTCCAGCAGGCCACGCTCGCCGGTGCTCCAGGCACCCTTGATGAACTGCACCACGCCGACGCGACGGCCGCGCCCCAGCATCCGCATCGCCAGCCCGAAGGCGGCGGTGGACTTTCCCTTGCCGGCGCCGGTGTGGACCATCAGCAGGCCCTTCTCCACCGTCTTGCCGGCCACCTCGGCATCCTGCACGGCCTTGCGCTTCGCCATCTTCTCGCGGTGGCGGGCGGCGTCCTCGTCTTCGGTCATGGCTCCCCCTTCAGCACCAGCGGCAGGCCGGCGGCGATGAAATGCACCGAGGCGGCGCGCGCCGCCAGATCCTGATTCAGCCGCCCCGCCGCATCGCGAAAGCGGCGGGCCAGGGCGTTCTCCGGCACGATGCCGAGCCCCACCTCATTGGCCACCAGCACGGTGGGCGCGGCGCGGGCGTCCAGCGCCGCCTGCAGCGCGACCGTGGCGGCGGGGATGTCGTGCCCGCCCAGCATCAGGTTGGTCAGCCACAGCGTCAGGCAATCGACCAGCGCGGGGCGGGAGCCGGCGGCGGCGAGGGCGGCGGGCAGATCGAGCGGCGCATCCAGCGTCTCCCAGCGCGCATCGCGCCGCGCCCGGTGCTCGGCAATGCGGGCGCGCATCTCGTCATCCCACGCCTCGGCCGTGGCGAGATAGGCCCAGGGGGCGGGGTGGCGGGCGGTCAGCGCCTCCGCGTGGCGGGACTTGCCGGAGCGGGCACCGCCCAGGACGAGGATAAAGCTCATGCGGCGGAAACTGGGCCAATCCGGCGCGCCGCACCAGCGGGGAAGCGTGCCCCCTCAGCCGAAGGCGCGGCGCGCCAGGATGCGCAGCAGCTGCCAGGGGCTGAGCCGCGTGACGGAGCGGACATAGACGCCCGAGAAGATCTTGCGCACCAGCGCCGCCTGGGTGGCGGGCGAGAGGACGAAGGCGACATGGCCATGCCCCTGGCTGACGCGCCGCACCTCCCCCTCCACTGGGCCGGCCCCGGCCAGCTCCACCACCACCTGCGCGCCGCGCGAGAGGCCGCAGCCCGGCGGCAGGGCCAGGCGGCAGCCGATGGCCGAGATGTCCGTCACCCGCACGGGCCAGCGCGCGCCCTCCACCACCAGGGTGGCGGCCTCGTCGGCGCCGAAGCGCTCCTCCCGCCGGAAGCGCGGGCGTTCGACGCACATCAGCGCCGCCACGAGCAGGGTGGCGATGTTGTAGAGGCTCCAGAACAGGTTCATCGCCTCCACCTGCGGCGGCGTGCCGCTGATGGGGCCGGCCAGCACGCGCATCAGGATGCCGCCCAGGGTCAGCCCCGCCGGCACCAGGAACCAGGCCATCAGCGACCACTGCACCACCACCCGGTCGCGCATCGCGCCCTTGGCGGTCACCTTGAACTTCTGGTTGCGGGAGCCGAACAGCCCCACCGCGCTGGCGCGCAGCGATTCGCGCGCCACCAGCAGCGCCATCGCCTCCGCCATCAGCGGCACGTTGGTGCCGCGGCTGACCCAGCCCAGGAACAGCACGCAGCATACCCAGTAGGGGCCGAGATGCTCCAGGATGGAGGGCAGATCCGTCTCCATCACCACCAGCCCCACCCACCAGTAGAGGATGGGCACCAGCAGGCTGAGCACGCGGATCAGCGCGCCGACGGTCCAGAACAGCACGGTGTCGAGCGTGTGCAGCCGCATCAGCCAGGGCACCGGCCCGCGCGAGAGCGGCCCCCAGGGCGTGCGGACGATCTGCATGGTGCCGAGGCACCAGCGGCCGCGCTGCGTCAGGTATTCCTGCAGACCCTCCGGCGCCAGCCCCGCCGTCAGCGGCTCGTTCAGGTAGGCGGTGCGCAGGCCCATGCCGGTCATCTTGAGGGAGAGCAGCAGGTCCTCCGTCACGCTCTCGGTCGGGAAGCCGCCGATGGCGCGCAGCGCGGAGGCGCGCACCAGCGCCGAGGTGCCGCAGGAGAAGGCGGTGCCGTGCGCGTCCTTCGAGGCCAGGATGACGTCGAAGAAGAAGCGCTGCTCGTCGGGGATGAGGCTGGCGGCGCCGAGGTTGAGCTGCACCGGGTCGGGGTTGAAGAAATATTGCGGCGTCTGCACCACCGCCACCTTCGGGTCGTGCAGCAGGGCGGCGGCGCGGCGCAGGAAGAGGGGCGTCGCCACGAAATCGGCGTCCAGCACGGCCACGGCGTCGGGCGGCTCCGGCAGGGCCAGCAGGTGCTCCAGCGCGGCGTTCATGTTGCCGGCCTTGCCGTGGCTGTTGTCGCCGCGCGTGCGGTAGTGGGCGCCGAGGCCCTCGGCCATCTCGGCCAGCCAGGGGCGCCGGCCATCGTCCAGCACCCAGACGCGGAAGCGCGGATAGTCCTGCGCCATGGCGCCGATGATGGTGCGGTAGAGGATCTCGCGCTGCTCGTTGTAGGTCGGGATCAGCACGTCGATCAGCGGCGGGCCGCCGGGGAAGCCCTCCACCGGGTGGGCGCTCGCCTCCGCGCTGCGGTCGCGCGTGCGGGAGAGGACGTGCAGCAGCAGCAGCCCGGCCAGGGAGCTGAGCGCCTCCACCGTGAAGAAGCCCCAGGCGGCCAGGCTCTGCCACTCCGGCGCCAGGGGCGGCAGCGTGCCGGTCAGGCGCCAGTGCAGGTAGCGGAGCAGCAGCGCGGCGGTCAGCCCCGCACCCACCATCCGCGCCACCTTGTTGTCGGGCCGCAGGCCGGGCAGCACCAGGATGCCGAGGCCCAGCACCAGCAGCAGCGGCACGAAGGATTGCGCGAGGTCCGGGCCCATGGCGGCGCCCTCAGCCGAAGCGCACGCTGCCGATCCGGCCCACCTCGCAACCCCGGCTCAACCGGTCGGACGCGACCTGGACCACGGCGAGGAAGGTCTCGCGCCCCTCGGGGCCGGCGAGCATGGGCGGCAGCAGCTGCACCACCCGCCCCTCATGCTCCTCGCGCTCGCCGGCCATCACGAAGCGGGCGCGCATGCCGAGGCGCAGGGCGCGGAAGCCGCGCTCATCCATCTCCGCCCGCACCAGGGGGCGGGTGCAATCGACGAAGCCGGCGATCTCCTGTCCCTGCCGGACATACTCGCCGGGCTGCGCCGCGAGGCTGACCAGCCGCGCCTCGGCGGGCACCATCAGCGTGGCCTCGCGCAGCCGGGTGATGCGCGCCGCCTCGTGCTCCAGCCGCCCGCGCATCGCGGCGAGGCGGGCATGGCGCTCGGCCAGGCTGGCCTCCAGCTCCAGCTCCGCCAGCTGCAGCCGGTCCTGGCTCTGCTGGGAGGCGGAGCGGTCGGTCCCGGCCTCGGCCGCGAAGATGCCGCCCTCGGCCCCCGCCTGCTCCGCCAGCAGGGCGGCGCGGCGCTGGGCGGCGGCACGGTGCTCGCCGCTCGCCACATCCCGCTCGCGCCGCAGGGCGTCCAGCGCGGCGGCGGCGATGTAGCCGCCCCGGCGCAGCGCCTCGCCGCGGGCCAGCCCCGCCTCGGCCGCGCGCAGCCGCGCCGCAGCGGCGGAAAGCTGCGCCTCGGCCTCGGCCCGGCGCGCCGCGATCTGCTCCAGCCGGGTCTGGCGGAAGGCGCCGGCCGCCTCGCCCGCCGCGCCGGCCCGCGCCGCGGTGCCACGCAGGCGGCGCTCGATGGCGGCGATCTCCGCCTCCAGCACCCGCACCCCCGCCCCGAGCTCCGTCAGCCGGCCATCGTCGATCCGCTCGTTCTGGATCTGGCCGAAGCGCGCCCCCCGCTCCAGCAGGCTGCCCGGCAACCGCGGCTCGGCCTGCAGGATACCCTCGACGGGCGCGCGCAGGGCGAAGGGCGCGGCGCTGAGCACGGCCCGGGTGCTGGAGAAGGTGAAGAAGCGGTCCCACAGGAAGAGCAGGGCAGTGCCCAGGATCAGCGCGCCGAGGCCTATCCGCAGAAGGCGCCCGACATTCCAGGAGGTGGCCGCGCGCGATCCGCTCTGGGCCGGAGCGGCCCCGGAACCCGTGAAGGCCGCGCCCTGCGCCTCACCCTCCTGGAAGCTGACACTGTGAGACATAGCAGATCACTTCGTTGTGACCATCGCCTTGTCTCACGGGTACGTGATGGAGTAAAGAAATACTGAATAAACACAGGCTTGGCGTTTTCTCGGCATTTCTGGCGCCGGGAGCAGGCCGGCCGGGCGATACCCCGGCCGGCCTTGCCGTCAGGCTGCCTCCAGCCAGTCGTCCACGCGCTCGGCATTGGTCTCGATGTAGGAGGCCACCGCCTGGTCGTAGGACTTCTCCTGCGCCACCAGCATGGCGCTCTCCAGCTCGTCGAGCGGCATGTTGAGGCGGGAGAGGAAGCCGGCCACCTTCGGGTTGGCCTCGCGCAGGCCCTGGCGGCCCAGCGCCAGCACCTCCTCGGCGGCGCCCAGCGCGCCCTTCGGGTCGGCCAGGTAGCGCAGGTCGTACTTGCCGAACATCCAGTGCGGGCTCCAGGCGGTGGCCACCACCCAGCGCTCGCTGCGCATGGCGCGGTCCACGACGCTGAGCATGGCCGCCTCGCTGGCCTCCTGCAGGGTGTAGTCCTTCAGCCCATAGGTGCCGACGGCCTCCTTGGAGAGGCGGGTCAGGCCGGCGCCGGGCTCGATGCCCTGGATGCGGCCGCGGAACTTCTCCTGCACCCCCGGCTTGGCCAGGTCGGCGATCGAGGCGACCTCCGCCTCCGGCACGTAGGACGGCACCACCCAGCCCAGCTTGGCGCCGCTGTAGAGCGTGCCGAGGCGCTCGACCTTGCCTTCCACGCGCTTCCAGTAGTCGGCATGGGTCTGCGGCAGCCAGCACATCAGCATGGCGTCCACGTCGCCGCGGGTCAGGCCCTGGTAGAGCGGCGCCACGTCGGTCTGGATCAGCTCGACCTTGGTCTCCAGCCGGTCCTCGATCAGCTTGGCGGCGAGGCGGGTGATGAACTCGGCATCGGCCCAGGGGGCGAAGCCGAGCTTGATGCTGCCGGCCGGCTGCGCCCGCAGCAAGCCCGGAGACGCCAGGGGAGCGGCGAGGAGGCCGGCGGAGAGGCCGAGGAAGGTGCGCTTGTTGAGAAGCATGCGTGTCTCCTGTTGTTGGGGCGTGGCCGCAGGCCCGCCCGGGAACTTGCAGAAGGAAAAGAAGGGGGCCCGGGGGAATTCCTTCCCCCGGCTACGGCTTGTCACCCGCGCCCCGCGAAAAGCTGGCGGAACCGGAAGCCGTGCCCGGCCTGCCCGAAGCTCTGCGTGATCCGGTCGAGCAGCACGGCCAGCACCACGACGGCGAGCCCGCCCTCGAAGCCGGTGCCGACATCGAGCCGCTGGATGCCGGTGAGCACGGTGTTGCCGAGCCCCCCCGCGCCGATCATCGAGGCGATGACCACCATGGAGAGGGAGAGCATGATGGTCTGGTTGATGCCGGCCATGATCGAGGGCAGGGCGTTCGGGATCTGCACCTTCAGCAGCAGCTGCGTGGGCGTGCAGCCGAAGGCGAGCCCGGCCTCGATGAACTCGGCATGCACCTGGCGGATGCCGAGGTTGGTGAGCCGCACCACCGGCGGCATGGCGAAGATGACGGTGGCGATGGTGCCCGGCACGGCACCGAGGCCGAAGAACATGGCGGCCGGGATCAGGTAGACGAAGGCCGGCATGGTCTGCATCAGGTCGAGCGCCGGGCGCGCCACCATCTGCACCGCATTGCTGCGCGCCATGGCGATGCCGAGCGGCACGCCGAGCGCGATGGCGATGAGCGTGGCGGCGAGGACGAGGGAGAGCGTCTCCATCATCCGCTCCCACAGCCCCATGCCGCCGATCAGCAGCAGGGCCGCGATGGCGAAGAGGGCGAACTTCCAGCCCACCCGCCACAGCGCCAGCAGCGCGATGGCGATGACGGCCACCGGCAGCGGCAGGCCGGTCAACCCGTCGCGGATGCCGTCGGTGACGAAGCCGATGCCGGTGGCGATGCCGTCCAGCGCCGGCGTGAAATGGTCGAGCACGTAGTTGACGACGGCATCGGCGCCGTCACCGATGCCCAGGTCGAGATCCTGCATGGGTACGGTCCTCAGTTGCCGGAGCGGTCGAGCGACATCAGCAGGGCGGACTTGCTGATCGAGCCGACATAGCGGCGCTCGGCATCCACCACCGGCACGGGGTGCGGGCTCTGCGCCACGCGGCCCATCACGTCGGAGAGGGTGTCGGCGGCGTCGATCGGCTGCACATCGGCCAGGAAGGCGCGGTGGTAGGGGTCCGCCTCGCCGCTGCGCGCGGCGCGGGAGAGAGATTCGGCGCTGACCATGCCGTGGTACTTCTTGTCCCGCCCGACGACGATGGCGAAGTCCCGGTCGTGCCGGCGCATCCGCTCCAGCGCGGCGGGGATGGCCATGCCGCGGCGCTCGATCAGCGTCACCTGCGTCTCGCGGGCAATGTCGCCGGCGCGGAACACCTGGCTGACATCGACGTTGCGGAAGAAGGAGCGGACATAGTCGTTGGCCGGCTTCGTCACGATCTCGTCCGGCGTGCCGACCTGCACCACCACGCCGTGCTGCATGATGGCGATGCGGTCGCCGATGCGCATGGCCTCGTCGAGGTCGTGGCTGACGAAGATGATGGTGCGGCTCTGCTCGGATTGCAGGCGCAGCAGCTCGTCCTGCATCTCGGTGCGGATCAGCGGGTCGAGGGCGGAGAAGGCCTCGTCCATCAGCAGCACGGTGGGCTCGCTCGCCAGGGCTCGGGCGAGGCCGACGCGCTGCTTCATGCCGCCAGAGAGCTGGTCCGGCCGGCTCTGCGCATAGGCGTCGAGGCCCACGCCGCGCAGCGCGGCCATCGCCTTGGCATGGCGCTCGGCCTCGGCCACGCCGGCCACTTCCAGGCCGAAGGCGGCGTTGTCCAGCACGGTGCGGTTGGGCAGCAGGGCGAAGGACTGGAACACCATGCTCATGTCGCGCCGGCGCAGCTCGATCAGCTCGCGCTTCGACATGCGGGTGATGTCCTGGCCCTCGACCAGGATCGCGCCGGCGGAGGGCTCGATCAGCCGGTTGATCAGCCGCAGCAGGGTGGACTTGCCGGAGCCCGAGAGGCCCATGATGACGAAGATCTCGCCGGCATGGATGTCGAAGCTGGCATCGTTGACGCCGACCGTGCAGCCGGTCTCGGCGTGGATCTCATCCTTCGTGCGGCCCTCGCGGACCATCCGGATGGCGTCGTCCGGCTGGTCGCCGAACACCTTGAAGACGTTGCGAAGCGCGATCTTCACCGGCGGCGGGGCGTCGTCGCCCGGCCGGGTGGGGGTTTCTGGTTCCATGCGTCCTCGTGGTCTGCCGTCCGCCGGGCGGTCGGCATCACCTCCATGGGGTGGGTCGGAAGGCGGGGCCTGAACGGACCGGCAGCCCGAACAGGCCGAAAGGGGTCCAAGGCCATCCGGCCCGCCCCAAAAAAGACACATTGCTGTGCCGCCGCCTCATAGGTTGCAGAGGCTTTAGACGAGCCGGCTGAAATTGTCCAGCCCAAAGGCAAAATCATCCTGCCCGCGGCCTTCCCCTGGAACAATCAAGAGACCGGGAGCCACGAGAATATGCCGGCAGGAGGCACGGATATTTCATGAAAAAATAAAACAACGTGCTTTCTATTGCTCCCTTCGATGCGAGCCCGGACTCATATTGTATTCACCGCGCCCACCCGTATGGTTCAAAGAACCGAAAACATTCCGGCAAGTAGCCTGCAAGCTGCGGCGGGAGCGAGAGAGGGTTTGACTCCCGGCCCCGCCGCCGCCTACCAACCCGGCGATGGTCCTTCCGTCCGCGGAAGGTGAAAAGGGAATGCGGTGACGGGCGGCAGCGCCCCAGGCCGCGGCTGCCCCCGCAACTGTAGGCGGAGAGCGGATCGCCACCATGCCACTGGCGCCACGCGGCGCCGGGAAGGCCGGCGCTCCGTGCCTGATCCGCGAGCCAGGAGACCTGCCATCGCCATCGGATCGTGCCACCGGGCGGGGTGCCCCGGCGGGCGGCGATGTGCCCGGGCATCCACCCCCGGGCGCCTCGACCCGGCGCCGGAGACGGCACGGGCGGTCGGCACCTCATGCGCGCCAGGCACCCCCGGGTGCCACCTGTTCAGGGCTGAGGTCACGGATGCCGGATACCCCCCTTCCCGCCAAGCCGGTGCTGCTGGTCTGCACCACCTGCCGCGCCGGGCGCACGCTGGAGGAAGGCGAGACGCCCCCCGGCCGCCACATGCTCGCGGCGCTGGAACAGGCGCTGGCCGCCCACCCGGCGCCGCCGGTGGAACTGCGGCCCGTCACCTGCCTCTCCGTCTGCCAGCAGGGCTGCGCCGCCGCGATGACGCAGCCGGGCAAGTGGAGCTACCTGCTCGGCCGCCTCTCCCCCGCCCTGGCCGAAGACCTGCTGGCCTATGGCGAGACCTATGCGGCGCACGCCACCGGCGCCGTGCTGCCCTCCCGCCGCCCGGATTCGCTGCGCAGCGTGGTGCTGGGCCGCCTCCCCTCTCTGACCGAGATCCCGAAGGAGAACGCCGCATGAGCGCGCTAGAAAAAGTGCCCGCCACCATCGTCACCGGCTTCCTCGGCGCGGGAAAGACCACGCTGCTGCGCCACCTGATGCAGCACGCCGATGGGCGCCGCATCGCCATCATCGTCAACGAGTTCGGCAGCCTCGGCGTCGATGGCGAGACGCTGAAGGATTGCGGCATCCCCGGCTGCGAGGCGGAGAACATCGTCGAGCTCGCCAATGGCTGCCTCTGCTGCACCGTGGCGGACGATTTCATCCCCACCATCGAGGCGCTGCTCGGCCGCGCCAACCCGCCCGAGCACATCCTGATCGAGACCTCCGGCCTCGCTTTGCCCAAGCCGCTGATCAAGGCGTTCAACTGGCCTGCCATCCGCTCCCGCGTCACGGTCGATGGCGTGGTGACGGTGGTGGACGGCCCCGCCGCCGCCGAGGGCCGCTTCGCCGACGACCCGGAGGCCGTCGCCGCCCAACGTGCCGCCGACCCCTCGCTCGACCACGACAACCCGCTCGCGGAAGTGTTCGAGGACCAGCTCGCGAGCGCCGACATCGTCGTGCTCAACAAGGCCGACCTGCTGGACGAGGCGGCGCTGGCGAAGCTGCGCGCCGAGATCGCGCCGCACCTGCCCCGCGCGGTGAAGATGGTGCCCGCCCGCGAGGGCGCGCTCCCGCCCGACATCCTGCTCGGCCTCAAAGCCGCCGCCGAGGACGACCTCGCCGCCCGCCCCTCGCACCACGACGCGGAGGATGGCGCGCATGAGCACGACGATTTCGAGAGTTTTGTTCTTGTCCTGCCGGAATACGACTCGGCCGACGAACTTCTGCACCGCCTTCCAGAGATTGCCGCGCAGCACGACATCCTGCGCATCAAGGGCTTCGTGCGGCTGAAGGGCAAGCCGATGCGCCTCGCCGTGCAGGGCGTCGGCCGCCGCTTCCGCCAGCATTTCGACCGGCCCTGGAAGGATGACCGCGACGGGCATCTCGTTGTCATCGGGCAGGCGGGGATGGATCAGGAGGCCATCGCCAAGGCCATCCTGAAGTAAGAATCTTCTTTTTCTGAAGAAAAAGAAGCAAAAAGACTTTTCGAGTTTGGCGCGCCGCCAACTGACAAAAGTTTTTTGGTTCTTTTTCCCAAAAAAGAACGGAACTGATGCACCTCCTGGTCCGCGAGACACGCAGCCTGGACGAGACGGAGCAGGCCGAGGATCTCGGCCACGCCCCGGCCGACCTCGTGCTGCTCTCCTTCAGCGACAGCGACCTCGGCGCCGCCGCCATGGGCTGGTCGATGCTGGCGGAGCCGCGGCCCTCGCTGCGGCTGGCCAATCTCGGGCGGCTGCGCCATCCGCTCTCGGTGGATCTCTACGCGGAGGAGACGCTGGCGCGTTCGCGGGCCGTCGTCATCCGCCTGCTGGGCGGGCTGGAATACTGGCGCTACGGCGCCGAAGAGGTGGCCGCCCTCTGCCGGCGCGAGGGCATCCCCCTCGCCCTCCTCCCCGGCTGCGGGCGGGACGACGCGAAGCTCGCCGCCCTCTCCACCATGCCACCCACCCTCCATGCGCGGCTGGATGCGCTGCTGCTGGCCGGCGGGCCGGAGAACCTCGCCGCCGCGCTGCGCCTCGCGGCCCACGCGGCGGGCCTCGGCGCGGATGACGGCGCCGCCCCGCTTCCCCTGCCGCCGGCCGGCGAGCACCCGCTCGGCCTGGAAGAGAACGACCCCCAGGCCGTCATCGTCTTCTACCGCTCGCACCTCGTCTCGGGCGACATCGCGCCGATGCTGGCGCTCGCCGCCGCCCTGCGGGCGCGCGGCCTGCGCGTGCGCGGCCTCTACGCCGCCAGCCTGAAGGAGCCCGCCTCCGCCGCGCTGGTGCGGCAGCGGCTGGCGGCATGGCGCCCCGCCGTGGTGCTGAACGCCACCGCCTTCTCCGCCCGGCAGGATGGCGCCTCGCCGCTGGAAGCCGCCGGCGCGCCCGTGCTGCAACTCATCCTCTCCGGCGCCGCGCGCGATCTCTGGGCCGCATCGTCGCGCGGCCTGTCGCAGAGCGACCTCGCCATGCAGGTGGTGCTGCCGGAGCTGGATGGCCGCCTGCTCACCGCCGCCATCGGCTTCAAGGCGGAGGCCCCGCCCCTGCCTGGCCTTGAGCAGTCCCGCACCCTGCTAGCGCCGGACGCGGCGGGCATCGCCCTCGCCGCCGAGCGCGCCCTGAGCTGGTCGCGCCTCGCCGCCACGCCACGCGTGGCGCGCCGCGTGGCGGTGCTGCTCTCGGACTATCCGGCGGTGGGCGGGCAGGCGGGGCACGCGGTGGGGCTTGATTCCTTCGCCAGCCTCGCCGCTTTGCTCGAGGACCTTTCCGCCTCCGGCTACACGCTGGGCGAGGAACGGCCCGATGCCGAAGCCCTGGCGCGGGCGCTCACGCGCGGCGAGGCCGCCCCGCTCGTCACCCTGGCCGAGTATCGCGCCGCCCTCGCAACACTGCCCGCCGAACTCGCGGAAAAGATTACCGCCGCCTGGGGCGACCCGGCGGCGGACCCCGCCTGCCGGGACGGCGCCTTCCATTTCCGCCATCTCCGCCTCGGCAACCTCCTGCTGGCGGTACAGCCGGACCGTGGCGGCGCGCTGGACCGTTCCGCCGCCTATCACGACCCGGACACGCCGCCGCGCCACGCCTATGCCGCCTTCTACCTCGCGCTGCGGGGCCGGGCGGAGGCGCTGGTGCACCTCGGCACGCACGGCACGCTGGAATGGCTGCCGGGCAAGGCCGTGGCGCTCTCCGAGGCTTGCGCCCCCGCCGCGCTGCTGGGCGGGCTTCCGGTGGTCTATCCCTTCATCGCCAACAATCCGGGCGAGGCCGCCGTGGCGCGCCGCCGCCTCGGCGCCGTGACGATCGGCCACCTGACGCCGCCGCTGAAATCCGCCACCCAGCACGGCGCCGCCGCCGAGCTCGAGCGGCTGATCGACGAATACGCCGCCGCCGACGGGCTGGACCGCCGCCGCACCGCCCTGCTCCGCCGCGCCATCCTGGAGCGCGCCGAGGCGGCCGGTCTGCTGGAGGAAGGCCACATCCCGCGCGACATCCCGGAGGAGGAGGCGCTCTCCCGCCTCGACGCTTGGCTGTGCGACGTGAAGGAACTGCAGATCCGTGACGGGCTGCACGTCTTCGGCCGCGCCCCCGCGCCGGAGCGCCGCGCCCTGCTGCTGGAGGCGCTCTCCCGCGCCACGCCGGGCTTCGATGCCGCGCGGCTCGATGCCTCCCCCCCCGCCGAGCGGCAGGCGCTGCTCGACGCGCTCGATGGCCGCTTCATCCCCCCCGGCCCCGCCGGCGCCCCCACCCGCGGCCGCGCCGACGTGCTGCCAACGGGGAGAAACCTCTACAGCATCGACCCGCGCGGCGTGCCCACCCGCTCCGCCCTAGCCCTGGCCGAGAAGGCCGCCGAGGAGCTGCTGCGCCGCCACCGCCAGGAACAGGGGGACTGGCCCCGCCACCTGATGCTGGACCTCTGGGGCAGCGCCACGCTGCGCACCGGCGGCGAGGACCTGGCGCTGGCCCTGCTGCTCCTCGGCGCCCGCCCGGTGTGGGATGAAAGCTCCGCCCGCGTTACCGGCATCGAGATCACGCCGCTGGCGGTGCTGGACCGGCCGCGCGTCGATGTCACGCTGCGCATCTCCGGCGTGTTCCGCGACGCCTTCCCGGCCCAGATCGCGCTGTTCGACGCGGCGGTGCGCGCCATCGCGGCGCGCGACGAGGCGCCGGAGTGGAACCCCCTCGCTGCCGCCGCGCGCGGGCTGGAAGGGGCGGCGCTGCGGCAGGCCACGGCGCGCATCTTCGGCGCCGCCCCCGGCCAGTACGGCACGGGGGTGGAGGAGGTGCTGGCCAAGGGCGCCTGGGAGCGACGCGAGGATCTCGGCCGCGCCTGGATCGCCGGCGCCGCCGCCGCCTATGGCGAGGGGCTGGACGGCACCGCCGCGCCCGAGGCCCTCCAGGCCCGCATCGCCCTCGCCGATGCCTTCCTGCACAGCCAGGACCATGCCGAGACGGACCTGCTGGACAGCCCGGAGGTGGCTTCCCATGCCGGGGGCTTCGCCGCCGCCGCCGCGCTGCTCGGCGCCACCCCCGCCCTCTACCACGCCGACACCTCCCGCCCCGGCGCCCCCCGCCTGCGCGGCCTGCCCGAGGAAGTGGCCCGCGTGCTGCGCGGCCGCGCCGCCAACCCGGAATGGATCGGCGGCATGATGCGCCACGGGCACCAGGGCGCCGCGCACATCGCCCGCGCCATCGAGGCGCTGCACGGCTTCGCCGCCACCCTGCCCCACCGCTTCGACCGGCAGTTCGACCTGCTGCACGCCGCCACGCTGGGCGACGAGGCCGTGACCGCCTTCATGGCCGAGCACAACCCGGAGGCGCTGGCGGCGCTGCGGGCGCGCTTCCACGAGGCGCGGGAGCGGGGGCTGTGGCATTCCCGGCGCAACGATGTCTGACCCCGCCCCGCCCTCCGTGAAGGGCTGGTGCCCGCACCTCTTCGCGCCGATGGAGACGGGGGACGGGCTGCTGCTGCGGGTCAAGCCCTTCGGCGGCCGGCTCTCGGCGGCGCAGGCGCGGCGGCTGGCCGCCCTCGCCCCCGGCGCGGTGGAGCTGACCAACCGCGGCAACCTGCAACTGCGCGGCGTCGCCCCTGTACAGGCCGATGCCCTCGCCCGCGCCGTGGTGGAAGCCGGCCTCGCCGACCCCGATGCGGGGCGGGAGGCGCGGCGCAACCTCATCGGCCCGCCGCTGATGGGGGACGATCCAGCCCTTTCCCCGGGCCTGGCCGAATGGCACGCGGCGCTCTCCGCCCTGCTCGCGGAGGCCGGGTCCCTCCCGGGAAAGTTCGGCGCGGCGCTGGATGGCGGCGGCGCGCTGCCGCTGGCCGGGTTGGCGGCCGATCTGCTGCTGCGCCTCGCGCCCACGGGCGAGGCGGCGCTGCACCTGCCCGGCGGCCTGCGCCTTGCCGGCGCCACCCCCGAGGCCCTGGCCCGGCTGGTGGAGAATTTCCGCGCCACCGGCGCAAGGCGGATGCGCGCGGCGCTGGCCGGGCACGGCGCCGCCGCGCTGCTGGCGGGCACCGGCCTCTCCCCCCTCCCCGCCGCGCCGGAGCCCCTGGCCCCGGAACCGGTGGGCTTCCGCCCCTATCCCGGCACCGGTCGCGGCGCCTTCGGCCTCGCCCCGGAATTCGGCGTGCTGGACGGGGCGGGCCTCGCCGCCCTGGCGGATCTGGCAGAAGAATTCGGCGACGGCGCGCTGCGCCTCACCCCCTGGCGCGCGCTGCTGCTGGCGGGCGTCCGCCGCCCTGCCGCGCTGGCGCGGGCCGCCGCCGGCTGGATCACGGACCCGGCCGATCCGCGCCGCCGCGTGGTGGCCTGCCCGGGCGCGGCGGGCTGTGCCAGCGGCCAGGCCGACACCCGCGCCGACGCCCGCGCCCTGCTGGCGCGCGGGGCGGTGCTGGCGAAGGGCTTGCTGCATCTCTCGGGCTGCGCCAAAGGCTGCGCGCATCCCGCGCCGGCGGCGGCGGTGCTGGTGGCGGCGCCCGATGGCTATGCCCTGCTGCGCCAGGCCCGCGCCGGGGATTCACCGCTCCGCACCGGGCTGACCCTTGCCGAAGCGGCGGCCGAACTGGAACGAGCCGGACTGGAACAGGAATGAGCGGCTACGACTACATCCGCGACGGCGCGGCGATCTACGAGAAATCCTTCGCCACCATCCGGGCGGAGGCGGACCTCGCTGGCTTCACCGCCGCCGAGGCGCGTGTCGCGGTGCGTGTCATCCATGCCTGCGGGCTGGTGGAGGTGGCGCGGCACATCCGCTTCGCCCCCGGCTTCACCGCCGCCGCCGAGGCCGCGCTGCGCGCCGGGGCGCCGGTGCTGTGCGACGCCAAGATGGTGGCGCAGGGCATCACCCGCCCGCGCCTGCCCGCCGCCAACGAGATCCTCTGCCTGCTGGACGACCCGCGCGTGCCGGAGCATGCCCGCGCCATCGGCAACACCCGCTCCGCCGCCGCGCTGGATTTCTGGGGGGAGAGGCTACGCGGCGCGGTGGTGGCCATCGGCAACGCGCCCACTGCGCTGTTCCACCTGCTGGAGCTGCTCGACGCGGGCGCGCCGCCGCCCGCCGCCATCATCGGCCTGCCGGTGGGCTTCGTCGGCGCCGCCGAGTCGAAGGCGGCGCTGGCGGCGTGGAACCGCGTGCCCTGGATGATCGTGGAAGGCCGGCAGGGCGGCAGCGCCATGGCGGTCGCCGCCGTCAACGCGCTGGCGACGGAGCGGGAATGACACCCCCTCCCTCGGACTCCCCAGTGGGCACGCTGCACATCCTGGGCGTCGGCCCTGGCGATCCGGAGCTGGTGACGCTGCGCGCCGCGCGCATCCTGGGGCAGGCGCCCGCCCATGCCTTCTTCGCCAAGCGCGGGCGGACGGGGCATGCGCGCAGCATCGCGGCGCCGCACCTGAACCCGGCGGCCGAGGAATTGCGCTTCGAATACCCCTACACCACCGAGCTGTCCGTCGAGGATTCCCGCTACGCCGAGGGCATGGCCGCCTTCTACGATTCGTGCGCCGCCACGCTGGCCGGCCGCCTCGCCGCCGGGCAGGACGTGGCGCTGCTCTGCGAGGGCGACCCCTTCCTCTACGGCTCGGCCATGTACCTGTTCGACCGTCTGCGGCCGCGCTTCCCGGTGGAGGTGACGCCAGGCATCACCGCCATGTCCGGCTGCTGGTCCCGCGCCCTGGCGCCGATGGTGCATGGCGACGACATCCTCTCGGTTCTCCCCGCCACCATGCCGGCGGAGGAACTGGCGGCGGCGCTCGGGCGGTGCGACGCGGCGGTGGTGATGAAGCTCGGCCGCAACCTGCCCAAGCTGCGCGCCGTGCTGGACGCGCTGGGCCTGACGGCGCGCGCCCTCTATGCCGAGCGCGGCACCATGCCGGGCGAGGTGATCCTGCCGCTCGCCGAGCGCGACGACAGCCCGGCGCCCTATTTCTCTCTGGTGCTGGTCCCAGGGCGGCAGGGGGCCCGATGACAAGAAAAGCCATGTTCTTTTTTGAAAAAAAGAACCAAAAAACTTCTGCCCGTTTGGCGTCCCGCTTCGACGGGGGACCGCGCGCAACTGACAAAAGTCTTTTTGCTTCTTTTTCTTCAGAAAAAGAAGGCGCTTCATGTCCTGGCTGAAGATCATCGGCCTCGGCCCCGGCGCGGATTCCCTCCGCACGCCCGAGGCCAGCGCGGCCCTGGCCGAGGCCACCGACATCATCGGCTACGGCCCCTATGTCGCCCGTGTGCCGCACGCCCCCGGCCAGCGCCGCCACGAGACGGACAACCGGCAGGAACTGGAGCGCGCCCGCCACGCCCTCGCTTTGGCGGCGGAGGGGGCGCGGGTGGCGGTGGTCTCCTCGGGCGATGCGGGGGTGTTCGCCATGGCCAGCGCCGTGTTCGAGGCGCTGGAGGGCGGCCCCGCGGCCTGGCGCGCGCTGGATGTCGCGGTACTGCCCGGCCTCTCGGCCATGTTCGCCGCCGCCGCCCGGCTCGGCGCGCCGTTGGGGCATGATTTCTGCGCCCTCTCCCTCTCCGACAACCTCAAGCCCTGGCCGCTGGTCGAGCAGCGGCTGCGGGCGGCGGCGGGGGCGGGCTTCGTCATCGCGCTCTACAACCCCATCTCGCGCGCGCGTCCCTGGCAGCTGGGCCGCGCCTTCGCGATGCTGCGGGAGATGCTGCCGGGAGACGTGCCCGTGGCCTTCGCCACCGCCGTCAGCCGGCCGGAGGAGGCCATCGCCATCCAGCCGCTCGCGGAAGCCGACCCGGCGCGGGCGGACATGCGGACCCTGGTGATGATCGGCACGGCGCAGAGCCGGCTGGTCCCGCGCGGCGCGGGGCAACGCCCCTGGCTCTACGCCCCCCGCTCGGCGCGCAGCCCGTGAAGCCAGGCCAGCGCCGCCTCCGCATCCGGCACGGCGCGCAGCCCCTCGGGCGCGGGGGGGCGGGCCAGCAGCAGCACCGGCAGCCCGGCCTCGCGCGCCGCCTGGAGCTTGGCCTCGGTGGCGCTGCCGCCCGAGTTCTTGCTCACCAGCACCCCGATGCGGTGGGCGCGCAGCAGGGCGCGCTCCCCCTCCAGCGTGAAGGGGCCGGTGGCGGCGAGCACGGTGGCGCGCGGCGGCAGGCTCTCCGGCGCGGGCGGATCGACGCTGCGGATCAGGTAGTCGTGCTGCGGGGCGGCGCGGAAGGGGGCCAGCTCCTTCTGCCCCACCGTCAGCCAGACGCGGCGCGGCGCCTCCCCCAGCGCGGCGGCGATGGCGGGCATGTCGGGGAATTCGCGCCAGTCGTCACCGGGCCCGGCGCTCCAGGCGGGGCGCTCCACCCGCAGCAGGGCCACGCCCGCCAGGGCGGCGGCCGCGGCGGCATGGCGCGTCATCTGCGCGGCGAAGGGGTGGGTGGCATCGACCAGCGCCGCGATGCCTTCGGCGCGCAGGTAGGCCACCAGCCCGGCCACGCCGCCGAAGCCGCCCACCCGCGCCGGCAGCGGCTGCGGCAGCGGCGCCCGCGTGGCGCCGGCGAGCGAGAGGGTGGCGCGGAAGCGCGCATCCCCGGCGAGCGCCCGCGCCAGCGCCCGTGCCTCGGTCGTCCCTCCCAGCAGCAGAACCCGCATCGCACCCCGTCATGAGCAGCACACCCTGGCTCTCCATCATCGGGCTGGGCGAGGATGGCGTCGAGGGCCTCTCCCCCGCCGCGCGCGCCCTGCTGGAGGGGGCGGAGGCGGTGTTCGGCGGCGCGCGGCACCTGGCGCTGGCGGCGGGGCATCTGAGCGGCTCGGCGCATCCCTGGCCGAGCCCGATGCTGGCCGGGCTGCCCGCCCTGCTGGCCCGGCGCGGCCGGCCCACCGCCGTGCTGGCCTCGGGCGACCCGTTCTGCTTCGGCATCGGCGCCACGCTGGCGCGGCATGTGGGGCCCGGGGAGTTCCTGTGCCTGCCGGCGCCCTCGGCCTTCGCCCTCGCCTGCGCGCGGCTGGGCTGGGCGATGCAGGATTGCGCCACGATCTCCTTCTGCGGCCGCCCGCTGGAGCGGCTGCTGCCGCTGCTGCAGCCGGGCGCGCGGCTGCTGGCCCTCTCGGCCGATGCCGCCACCCCCGCGCAGGTCGCCGCGCTGCTCTGCCGCCACGGCTTCGGGCCGACGCGGATGGTGGTGCTGGAGGCGCTGGGCGGCCCGCGCGAGCGCCGCCATGAGACCAAGGCGGAAGCCTTCGCCCATGCGCCGGACCCGCTGAACATGCTGGCGCTGGAGGTGGTGGCAGGCCCCGCCGCGCGGGTTCTGCCCTTGGCACCCGGCCTGCCGGAAGCGTTCTTCGAGCAGGAGGGGCAGATCACCAAGCGCGAGGTGCGCGCGGTGACGCTGGCCATGCTGGCGCCGCGCCAGGGGGAGCTGCTGTGGGACATCGGCTGCGGCAGCGGCTCGGTGGCCATCGAGTGGCTGCTGCGCCACCCGGCCAACCGCGCCATCGGGCTGGAGCCGCGCCCGGAGCGGGCGGCGGGCGCGGCGCGCAACGCGCTGGCGCTGGGCGTGCCCGGGCTGCGCCTGGTGCGCGCCGCCGCGCCGGAGGGCCTGGCCGGCCTGCCCGCGCCGGATGCTGTGTTCGTGGGCGGCGGCGGCGGGCAGCCCGGCGTGCTGGAGGCGGCCTGGCAGGCGCTGCGCCCCGGCGGCCGGCTGGTGGCGAATGCCGTGACCATCGAGACCGAGGCCGTGCTCTACGCCGCCCATGCCCGCTGGGGCGGCGCGCTGACGCGCCTCGGCGTGGAGCGCCTGGACCGGGTGGGCACGATGCACGGCTTCCGCCCGGCGATGACGGTGACGCAATACGTGGCGGAGAAGCCATGGGCCGAGGCCGGCGCGGCCGCGGCGATGGCTTCCCCCTTGGCGGTGGCCGGGCTCGGCGCGCGCCCCGGCGTCTCGGCGGCGGCCATCGTCGCCCTGGTGCGGGAGGCCGAGCGGCGCTCCGGCCTCGCGGTGGGGGCGCTCGCCGCGCCCTGGTTCCGCCGCGAGGTGCCGGCGCTGGCCGAGGCGGCGGCCACGCTCGGCGTGCCGCTGCACTGGGTCGAGGAGGAGGCGCTGAAGGCCGTGCAGCCGCGATGCCCCACCCCCTCCGAGGCGGCGCGCCGCGCCACCGGCTACGCCGCCATCGCCGAGGGCTGCGCGCTGGCCCTGGGCGGCCGTCTGGCGCTGCCGCGCATCACGGGTGAGGGCGTGACCTGCGCCCTCTCGCTGGAGGAATGAAGCCATGACCGTGCATTTCATCGGCGCCGGCCCCGGCGCGCCGGACCTCATCACGCTGCGGGGCCGGGACCTGCTGGCCGCCTGCCCGGTCTGCCTCTATGCCGGCTCCATCGTGCCGCCGGCGCTGCTGGCGCATTGCCCGCCCGGCGCCCGGCTGGTGGACACCGCCCCGCTCGACCTCGACGCCATCGAGGCCGAATACCTCCGCGCCCACGCGGCGGGGCAGGATGTGGCGCGGCTGCATTCGGGCGACCTCTCCGTCTGGTCGGCCATGGCGGAGCAGGTGCGGCGGCTGGAGCGCCACGGCATCCCCTACACCGTGACGCCGGGCGTCCCCGCCTTCGCCGCCGCCGCCGCCGCCCTCGGGCGGGAGCTGACGGTGCCGGAGCTGGCGCAGAGCGTGGTGCTCACGCGCATCTCCGGCCGCGCCTCCGCCATGCCGCCGCGCGAGACGCTGGAGGCCTTCGGCGCCACCGGCGCCACGCTGGCGCTGCACCTGGCCATCCACGCGCTGGGGCGGATCGTCGAGACCCTCACCCCGCTTTACGGCGCCGATTGCCCGGTGGCGGTGGTGGTGCGCGCCTCCTGGCCGGATGAGCGGGTGGTGCGCGGCACACTGGCCGATATCGCGGCGAAGATGGAGCAGGCACCCGCCGAGCGGACGGCGCTGATCCTGGTCGGGCCCGCCCTGGCGCCGGAGGGCTTCCGCGAGAGCGCGCTCTACAGCACGGATTATCAGCGCCGCTTTCGCGGGCGGGATGATTGAAGAAAGGGAAGGGTTCTTTTTTGGAAAAAAGAACCAAAAAACTTTTGCCAGTTTGGCGTGGCGCCAAACGCGAAATGTCTTTTGCTTCTAATCTTCGCCGCTCTCCGCCAGCAGCGCCCCGTCCCGCCCGAACAGCGCGACACCGACGCGGATCGGCGCCCCCTCCACCACGCACTGCGCCACCCGGCGGGCTTCCTCCGCCACGGCGCGCGGCAGGCCGATGCCCTCGGCGCCAGCCAGGGTGAAGGCCTCCAGCGCCGTGTTGGCCGTGGCGATGCGCGCGGCCAGTGCCTCCCCCGCCCCCGCGGCGCGGGCCAGTTCCGCCAGCGCCGGCAGGTCCACCGCGCCGCGCCGCGAATGCAGGTCCAGCCGCCCCTGCGCCAGCTTGGTGAGCTTGGCCAAGCCCCCCGCGATGGTGACGCGCGGCACGGGATGCGCCCGCAGGTATTTCAGCATGCCGCCGACGAAATCGCCCATGTCGATCAGCGCCTGCTCGGGCAGGGCGTGGTGGCGGCGGATGGCTTCCTCGCTGGTGCTGCCGGTGGCGCCCGCCACATGCGCCAGCCCCGCCGCCCGCGCCACGTCGATGCCGCGATGGATGGAATGGATCCAGGCCGCGCAGGAATAGGGCACGACGATGCCCGTGGTGCCCAGCACCGACAGCCCGCCCAGGATGCCGAGGCGCGGGTTCATCGTCCGCTCCGCCAGCGCCGCGCCGCCGGGGATGGAGATCTCCACCCGCGCATCCGCCTCGCCGCCCGCCACCTCGGCCCCCAGAACTTCAGCCAGCGCGGCGCGGATCATGGCGCGCGGCATCGGGTTGATGGCGGGCTCGCCCGGCGGCAGCGGCAGGCCGGGCAGCGTGACGGTGCCAACCCCCTCGCCGGCGGCGAAGACCACGCCGGAGCCGGGCGGCAGGGCGCGCACCGTGGCGCGGACCAGCGCGCCATGCGTCACGTCCGGGTCGTCGCCGGCATCCTTCACCACGGCGGCCATGGCGCCGCCATCCGGCAGCAAGGCGTGTTCGGCCAGGGCGAAGGCGGGGCGCTCGCCACGTGGCAGGGTGATGGTCACCGGGTCGGGGAAGGCGCCGGTCCGCAGCGCGGCGAAGGCGGCCTTGGCCGCCGCCGTGGCGCAGGCGCCGGTGGTCCAGCCACGGCGCAGCGGGGGGTTCTGCTCGTGCACGGGGCAAGCTGTATCGCCCCGCGCCGCGCCTGTCATGCGGCGCCTACCGCCCGAGGCTGAGGGCCGAGAGCGCGGCGCATTCGGCCAGCACCGCGCAGGCGCCCAGGATGTCGCCCGTATGGCCGCCCACCTGCCGCCGCGCCAGCCAGGCCACGCCCAGCCCGGCCAGGGCGGCGGCGAGCGTGGCGGCGAGCGCGGCGCCCGCCGGCAGCAGCAGGAAGGCCAGCCCCGCCCCGAGCGCGAGCCCCGGCAGCACCCCCGCACGGCCGAGCCCGGCGGCCAGCCCGTCCGCCCGCGCCGGGCGCAGCAGGCCGAGCGGGAGGAGCAGCGCGGCGCGGGAGAGTGCCCCCGCCGCCACCCAGGCCAGCGGCGAGGCCAGCAGCGCCAGCGCCGCCCCGCGCAGCCCGAGCGAGAGCAGCAGCGCCAGCGCGCCATAGCTGCCGATGCGGCTGTCGCGCATGATGGCGAGCTTGCGCTCGCGGTCCCGCCCGCCGCCGAAGCCGTCTGCCATGTCGGCCAGCCCGTCCTCGTGCAGGGCGCCGGTCAGCAGCAGCAGGGCGGCCAGCGCCCAGGCCGTGGCCAGGGCGGGCGGCATCCCGGCCCAGAGCAGCAGCGCCTGCGCTCCCCCCGCCAGCCCCCCCGCCAGCGCGCCGGCCAGCGGATAGGCCCAGGCGGCGCGGGCGAAGCCCTCCGGCGCCTCCGGCATCGGCCAGCGGCCGAGCGGCAGGCGCGTCATCAGCCCGAGCGCCGCGCCGAGTTCCGCCCGGCGCGCGGCCAGCCAGCCGATGAGCCAGCCGCTCATCCGGCCGCGCCCGAGATGCCCGCCTCGTCGAAGGTGGCCATGCCGGCGTGGCAGGCCAGCGCCGCGCGCAGCAGCGGCACGGCGAGCGCGGCGCCCGAACCCTCGCCCAGCCGCATCCCGAGATCGAGCAGCGGCGCCTGACCAAGCGCCGCCAGCAGCCTTGCGTGGCCCGCCTCGGCCGAGCGATGCGCCACCCGCGCATGGTCCAGCCCGCCGGGGGCGAGGCGCGCCAGCGGCGCGGCGGCGGCGGTGCAGACGAAGCCGTCCAGCAGCACCGGCACACCCTTGCGCCGCGCTTCCAGCGTGGCGCCGAGGATCGCCGCCAGCTCCCGCCCGCCGAGGCGGCGCGCGGCCTCCAGCGGGTCGGCGAGCGCGGGGGCGTGGCAGGCGAGGGCGGCATCCACCGCGGCGCGCTTGCGGGCGAGGCCGGCCTCATCCACGCCTGTGCCGCGCCCGGCCCAGGCGGCGCCGCCGCCGCCGAACAGTGCGGCGGCCAGCGCCGCGCCGGCGGTGGTGTTGCCGATGCCCATCTCGCCCAGGCAGAGCAGCCCCGCCCCCGGCTCCAGCGCGGCGGCGCCCTGGTTCACGGCGTCCAGGAACGCCGCCTCGTCCATCGCGGGGGCGGCGGTGAAGTCCTCGGTCGGGGTGTCGAGCGCCAGCGGCACCACGCGCAGCGCCGCTCCGGCCACCGCCGCGAGCTGGTTGATGGCGGCGCCGCCGGCGGCGAAATTGGCCACCATCTGCGCCGTCACCGCCGCCGGGTAGGGCGAGACGCCGCGCGCCGCCACGCCGTGGTTGCCGGCGAAGACCAGCACCTGCACCCGCTCCAGCACCGGCAGGGCGCGGCCCTGCCAGCGCGCCATCCAGGCCGCCAGCTCCTCCAGCCGGCCGAGGCTGCCGGGCGGCTTGGTCAGCCGCGCCTGGCGCGCGGCCACGGCGGCGGCGGCGGCTTCGTCGCCCGCCGGAAGGGCGGCGCAGGCGGCGCGGAGGGCATCGAGGCTGGGATAGGCGGGCATCACGGCTCCTGCGCGGCGATGACGTGGAAGAAGCTGCCGCTGACCCGGCCGCGCCGCCCGCCGCCGGGGCCGAGATCGGCGCCCGTGGCGTCGCGCAGCGTGGCCAGCGGCGGGTCCCCGCCCGGGGTGGTGACTGTGGCGTAGTGGAATTCGTGCCCGCGCAGCACCGCGCCGGCCGGGCCGAGCACGCCGCCTTCCAGCAGCCGTGCCTCGCGGTAGCCGAGGTTCATCTTCCGCCGCGCGAAGCTGGTGGCGTGGCCGAGCAGCCCGGCCATGGCGTGCCGCTGGCCCTCCGCATCCTCCAGCCCCTCGCCCAGCACCATGTAGCCGCCGCACTCGCCATGCACGGGGCGGGTGGCGGCGAAGCGGCGCAGGCCGGCCAGGAAGCGCGTGGCGGCGGCCAGCCTTCCGGCGTGCAGCTCGGGGTAGCCGCCGGGCAGCCAGCAGGCGTCGCAATCCTCGGGCGGCGGCGCGTCCTCCAACGGGGAGAAGGGCACCAGTTCGGCGCCGGCCTGCCGCCAGCCCTCGGCGATGTGGGGGTAGAGGAAGCTGAAGGCGGCATCCTCCGCCACGGCCACGCGCTGGCCCGGCGGCGGCAGCGGGCGGGCGGCGGCGGCGGGCGGCACGGCCAGGGGTGCGGCGTCGGCCAGGATCGCCTCCAGGTCGAGATGCGACTCGGCGAGGCCGGCCAGCCGCTCCAGCAGCCCCGGCAGGTGGCCCAGCTCGCGCGCCTGCACCAGCCCCAGATGCCGCTCCGGCAGGGCGATGGTGTCCTCGCGCGGCAGGGCGCCCAGCACCGGCAGCCCGGCCGCGGCGATGGCCTCGGCCGCGCCGCGGCGGTGCCGGGGGCTGGCCACGCGGTTCAGCACCACGCCGCCCACCCGCACATCCGGCCGCAGCGTGGCGAAGCCATGCGCCACCGCGGCGGCCGATTGCGACTGGCCGGAGACGTCGAGCAGCAGCAGCACCGGCAGGCCGAGCCGCGCGGCGAGGTCGGCGGCGCTGCCCTGGCGGCCGGGCGCACCCCCCGCGCCGTCGAACAGCCCCATGGCCGATTCAATCAGCAGCAGCGAGAGCCCCTCCGCCGCCGCGCGCGCCGTGGCGTCGAGCAGCGGCCCCGGCATGGCCCAGCTGTCCAGGTTGCGGCTGGGGCGGCCGCAGGCGGCGGCGTGGAAGGCGGGGTCGATGTAGTCGGGGCCGGATTTGGCGGCGCCCACGGCCAGGCCACGCCGGCGCAGCGCGGCCAGCAGGGCGAGGGTCAGGGTGCTCTTGCCGGCGCCCGAGCGGGGCGCCGCGACGATCCATCCATGCGTGGTCATGCGCCTGCTCCAGCCCCGCGCCGGGCGCCGGAGGGCCAGGAGGCGGGGTGGCGCGGCTTAGCACGATTCGGCGCCGGTGCCTGCCATCCGGCGGCGCGGCCTGATGCACCGGGAACACAGTGCAGACGCCAGCGCAGCAATATGGCGTAACAACTTGATTTCGCGAACGCACAATCGGCGGGCCGGGGCGTTCTCTCCCTTGCCCTGGTCCAGGCCGGCACGGTATTCCAGCGCCGGGCACCACCGCGCCGCAGCCCTGATGCCTTCCGGCCGTTCCGGCCCCGCCGCTCCCCGTTCCGGGCGCGCCCGGGCGGGGGCCGGAGCCGGCATCCGGTCGCGGTGCCTCCCTGCCCGGGGCGGGAACCGGACCGGGACACGGGCACGGCCACGCCCGCCCGCGCCATTCCAGTTTTCCGCAGCCAGTCCGCGGCAGTCACCGCGCGCAGTATCAAGAACGGAGAGGAGATGGGTATGGTTCAGCGCCACCCGCTTCCAGACATGCGCCCGACCACCTCCCTCGCCGGGGCGTCGTCCAGCAGGGTCCGCCGTGGCCTGGCGGGGTTGCTCATGCTCAGCACCCTGTTCGCCTCCACCGCCGCGATGGCCGCGCCCTTCCGCTGCGCCGATCCCGAGGCGCAGGCGATGTTCGAGCTCTCGGCCCTGAAGACGGAGCTGATGGTCGTCGCCACCACCTGCGACACCGAGAAGCCCTACAACGACTTCATCACCCGCTACCGCTCGACGCTGAGCAGCAACGACATGGCGGTGATCCGGCACTTCACCGGGCGCGACCGCCGCGCCGGGCAGCGGGCGAACGACACCTTCATCACCAACCTGGCCAATGCCCGCGCCCAGGAAGCCAACCGCATCGGCGCCGATTTCTGCGCCCGCAACGCGCGGCTGTTCGAGGAAGTGATGGCCCTGCCCTCCGCCACCGAGCTGGCGCCCTACGCCGCCGCCAAGGACCTGCTGCCGGCCACGCTGGGCAGCTGCGTCTCCAGCGCCTCGGCGCCGGCCGCCCCCGCTCCCACCCGCCGGGCTTCCCGCTGATGCGCCTTCATGCTGCCTGGGCCGCGCTGGCCCTGCCGGCCCTGCTCGCCGCCTGTGCCCAGCCCCAGTCCGGCCCGGCCGCCCTGCAATCCAAGCGGCCGATCTTCGCCGCCGACCTGCAGGGCGCCGCGCAGCTCTGCACCGTGCAGGACGAGCCGAAGCTGGTCGATGCCCAGCAGACCGACGTGCCGATGACGGTGCGCAACGATGGCGGCTGGTGCGCCGTCCGGGTCTCCCGCCCTGGGCCGGAGCCCTTCGATGCCGGGCTGCTGACCAGCCGCCCGTCACGCGGCCGCGTGCATGTGCACAGCGTGGGCGACTGGACGCGCATCGACTACACGCCGGACCCCGGCTTCTCGGGCGCCGACAGCTTCGTGGTGCGGCTGCTGCCCGGCTCCACCAGCGTGAAGGTGAACGTGACGGTCGAGCCGGGCGCCGCGGCGGCGACGCCCGCCGCCGTCACGCCGCGCGTCACGGCGCCGCCGGCCACCAGCACCGCCCCGGCGCGCAGCACGGCGCCCGCCCGCAGCACCACGCCGGCGCGCAGCACCACGCCCACCCGCCGCGCGCGCTGACACGGACGCTCTGACATGGACCGGGCCGGGGGAGGGCCGCCCTCCCCCCGGCCCGGTCCTCTCCCGGCTCAGCCGCCTACGCGCCTACCCGGCCAGCCGCTCCGCCGGGATGGCCATGTAGACGCGGCGGAACCCCTTCTCCTCGCGCCGCTCCAGCTCGGCGAAGCCCAGCCGGGCGTAGAAGGCGAGGTTGCGCTCCATCCGCTCATTGGTCAGCAGCCGCACCTCGGGCAGGCCGCGGCGCAGCGCCTCCCCGCCCACGAAGCGCATCAGCGCGCGGCCGAGGCCAGCCCGCTGCCGCGCCGGATCGACCGCGACGTTCTCCAGCCAGAGATGGCTGCCGGCCACCTCCAGCACCAGCAGCCCGGCCAGTCCGCCATCCTCCGCCTCCAGCACCCAGGCCTGGCCGGCGGCGATGCGGGCGGCGTAGTCGTCGTCCATCGGCGCCGGGCGGCGGCCGATGACGGGCAGGTAGGCGGCATAGGCCCGCCCGACCAGGGCGGCGAGGGCCTCCGCCTCCTCCGGCCGGGCAAGCCTGAGGGGCGGGAGGCTCACACCGCCGTTCCGCCGATGGTCAGGCCGTTCATCTTCAGCGTCGGCTGGCCGACGCCCACCGGCACGCCCTGCCCCTGCTTGCCGCAGGTGCCGATGCCGGGGTCGAGCGCCATGTCGTCGCCGATCATGGAGACGCGGGTCAGCGCCTCCGGCCCGTTGCCGATCAGCATGGCGCCCTTCACCGGCGCGCCCACCTTGCCGTCCTCGATCAGGTAGGCCTCGGACATCGAGAAGACGAACTTGCCGCTGGTGATGTCCACCTGCCCGCCACCGAAATTCACCCCCCAGATGCCGCGCTTGACGCTGGCGAGGATCTCCTCCGGCGGCGTGTTGCCGCCCAGCATGACGGTGTTGGTCATGCGCGGCATCGGCGCGTGGGCATGGCTCTGGCGGCGCCCATTGCCGGTGGCGGCCACGCCCATCAGCCGGGCGTTCTGCCGGTCCTGCAGGAAGCCGGTCAGGATGCCGTCCTCGATCAGCACGGTGCGGCCGGAGGGGGTGCCCTCGTCATCCACCGTCAGGCTGCCGCGCCGGTCGGGGATGGTGCCGTCATCGACCACCGTGATGCCGGGCGCGGCGATGCGCTGGCCGAGCAGCCCGGCGAAGGCCGAGGTCTTCTTGCGGTTGAAGTCGCCCTCCAGCCCGTGGCCGATCGCCTCGTGCAGCAGGATGCCGGGCCAGCCGGGGCCGAGCACCACCTCCATCTCGCCGGCCGGGGCGGGGATGCTGTCGAGGTTCAGCACCGCCTGGCGCAGCGCCTCGTCCACCGCCGCCTTCCACACCGCCTCGCCCACCACGCGGCTGTAGCCGAAGCGGCCGCCGAGGCCGTGGCTGCCGGTCTCGCGCCGCCCGCCCTGCTCCACCACCACCGAGACGTTCAGCCGCACCAGCGGGCGGAGGTCGGCCACCCGCTCGCCGCCGGCGCGCAGCACCTGCACCGCCTGCCACTCGCCGGTCAGGCTGGCCATCACCTGCGTCACGCGGCTGTCGCGGCCGCGGGCATAGGCGTCGATCTCCGCCAGCAGCGCCGTCTTGGCCGGGAATTCCAGGGCCGAGAGCGGGTTGGCGTCGTCGTAGAGGCGGGCGTTGGTGGCGCGCGGCGCCACGGCGAGATGGCCGGAATGGCCGGCCGCCACGGCGCGCACCGTGGCGGCGGCGCGGGCCAGCGCGGCCTCCGAGATCTCGCCGCCATGCGCGTAGCCGGCCGCCTCGCCGGCCACGGCGCGCAGGCCGAAGCCGCGCGTGGCGTCGAAGCTGGCGGAGCGGATGCGGCCATCGTCGAGGCTGATCGCCTCGCTCTCCACATATTCCAGGAACAGCTCGCCATCCTCGGCGCCGGCCAGTGCCTCCGCGAGCTGGCGCTCCGCCGCGGTGCGGTCGAGGTCGCGGAAGAACAGCCGGTCGGTGGTCTCGATTGCGCTCATTCCGTCTGCTCCTGTTGTTGTTCCGCCGCCTCGAGCCGCAGCCGCGCGACGGTGCCCAGGCCCCGCGTGCTCTCCAGGGCCAGCGTGGCGCCCATCGACTGCGCCAGGGCGCGCGCCAGGTAGAGGCCCAACCCCGATCCGGCATAGCGCCGGGCATGGGTGGTTTCCAACTGCACGAAGGGCTCGAAGGCCCGCTCAAGCTGCCCCGGCTCGATGCCGATGCCGTTATCGGCGATGTGTACCTCCACCCCGCCATCCGGCAGGAGCGCGGCGCCGATCCGCACCGCGCCGCCCTGCGGGGTGAACTTCACCGCGTTGGAGAGCAGGTTGAGCAGCACCTGGCGCAGCCGCCGCTCATCGGCCAGCACGCGCGGCAGGGCCGGCAGCGCCTCCACCGAGAGCGCGACGCCGCCGGCCTCGGCACCGTTGCGCATCAGCCGCACCGCGCCCTCCAGCACACTGGCCAGGTGGAGCGGGCGGGTCTCGGCCGCCAGCGTGCCGGTGCCGGCCTTGGCCACCTCCAGGATCTCGTCGATCAGCGAGAGCAGGTGGCGGCCGGCCTCCAGGATGGTGCCGGCGAACTCGGCCACGTGCGGCCCCTGCGGCTCGGCCTGCAACGCCTCCGAGAAGCCGATCACGGCGTTCAGGGGGGTACGCAGCTCGTGGCTCATGGTGGCCAGGAAGCGGCTCTTGGCGGCGTCCGCCTCCTCGGCCAGGGCGCGGGCATGCTCGATGGCGGCGCGCACGCGCCGCTCCTCGGTCACGTCCGTGTAGGTGCGGACATAGCCGCCATCCGGCGTCGGGTCGGTGGTGATCTCGAGCACCGAGCCATCGGGGCGGATGCGGCTGTAGCGGTCCAGCCGCGGCACCAGGTTGACCGCGCGGCTGGTGTAGAGCTCGTCCGCGGCCGCGCCGGTGCCGAACTCGCCGGTCTCGTACTGCCGGCGGCGCAGCACCGCGAGCGGCGTGCCGGGCGCCATGTCCTCGGGCCGCAGCCCGATCATGCGCGCCGCCAGGGCGTTGGCGGCGACGACCTTGTGCTCGGCGTCGAACAGGCAGACGCCATGGCGCATGCTGTCGAGCATGGCCTGCAGCAGGCTGGCGCGCTGCTGGGCGGCCGCCTCGGCCCGCCGCAGGGGCGTGACGTCGCTCACCACCGCGATGTGCCCGCCATCGGGCAGCATCGCGCCATGCGTGCTGACCACGGTGCCGTCGGGCCGGGTGCGCTCGCGGCCCGTGGGGCTGAACGCGAACTGGCGGCGGAACACCATCTCGGCGGTCACGCCCGGCCCGTACTCGCCCTGCGCCTCGCGGCGGCGGCAGATCTCCATCAGGTGCTCGCCCACCCGCAGCTCGGCGCCCTTCAGCAGGCGCTGATAGGCGTCGTTGACCATGCTCAGCCGCCGGTCGGGCCCATAGACGCAGACGCCGTGCGGCAGCGCCGCCAGCACGCCGTCCAGAAGGGCGGCGCGGCGGGTGGCCTCGTTGCGCGCCTGCTGCAGCTCCGTCACGTCCTGCAGCGAGACGAGGAAGCCGCCCTCCGGCGTCGGCTGGCTGATGGAGCTGATGGCGCGGCCATCCGGGCGCTGGCGGACCTGCTGGTGCGGCCGGCTGCGGTCGATGGCCATGCGCTGCTGCCGCAGCGTCTCGGCCAGCTGCGGCTCCATGGCCTGGTGCAGCGCCATCTGGTCGAACACCGCCTCGAAGGTCATGCCGAGCCGCAGCGTGCCGGGCGGCATCTCCAGGATCCGCTCATAGGCCTCGTTGAACAGCACCAGCCGGGCCTGGGCGTCGTAGAGGCCGATGCCGGAGGGGTGGTAGCGCAGGGCGTGGTCCGTCAGCCGCTCCCGCAGGTGGCTGGTCTCCAGCGCCCGGCGGTGCAGGGTGACGTCGACCACCAGGCTGATCCAGCCGCCATCCGGCAGAGGCTCGGAGAGCAGGTCGAACCAGCGGCCATCGGTGGTGCGGGCGGTGCGGCGCAGCCTCTGGTTGCGGTCCGCCGCCAGGGCGGTGGCCGTCTGCGCCTCCGGGTCGCCCGGCCCGTACAGACCGCTATAGGCGATGAGCCGGATGATGTCGGCCACCGCGCGGCCTTCCAGCGGCGGCTCGGGGGTCATGCCCAGCACGTCGTAGGCGGCCGCGTTGGCCATGGCCAGCCGCCCGGTCCCGTCGAAGACGAAGACGGCGGCGGGCAGCGACCGCAGCACCGCCAGGGGCAGATCGCCCGGCGCCATGCCCTGGCTCATGGTGGTCGGCTCATGGAGATGCTCATCGGGCGGCCATGCGGGGCGGCCGCAGGGCGTGCAGCGCCACCAGCGCCGCGGTGAGGACGCCGACGGCCACGGTCTGGTGCAGCGTGCCGAGCCAGACCGGCACCACCATCACCAGGGTGGCGACGCCCAGCACGTATTGCAGCGCCACCACCCCGCCCAGCGCCAGCACGGCGCTGCGGGCGAAGCCGGCCGGCAGGGCGCGCGCCCCCCAGGCGGCGGCGGCCAGCGCCGCCACGCCCGCCAGGGTGGCCAGCAGGCGGTGGTTGAACTGCACGGCGGCGATGTTGGTCGTCAGGTTGTGCCAGAAGGGGGAGAGCTGGGCATAGCCCTCGGGGATGAGCTGGCCGTCCATCAGCGGGAAGGTGTTGTAGGTGAGGCCGGCGCGCAGCCCGGCGACGAAGCCGCCCGCCAGCATGGCCAGCACCACCAGCCCGGCCGTGGCGTGCACCAGGCGGCGCAGCCCGGCGGGCTGGCGGGGCCCGGTGCGCTCCGGCCGCAGCAGGCCGAGCGCCGTCCAGAGCACCATGCCGTAGAGCACCAGGGCGAGGCCCAGATGCAGCACCAGCCGGTAGGGGGAGACGGCGGTGCGGTCCGCCTCGAAGCCGGAGGCGACCATGAACCAGCCCACCGCCCCCTGCAGCCCGCCCAGCGCGAACAGCAGCAGCAGGCGCGGCTTCAGCCCGGCCGGGATGCGCCCGCGCACCCAGAACCAGAGCAGCGGCAGCAGGAAGGCGAGGCCGATCATCCGCCCCCAGAGGCGGTGCGCCCATTCCAGCCAGAAGATCTGCTTGAAGCCCTCGATCCCGAAGCCGCGGTTGACCAGCTCGTATTGCGGGATCGTGCGGTAGAGGTCGTAGAGGCGCTGCCACTCGGCCTCGGAGAGCGGCGGCAGGGCACCGGAGAGCGGTGCCCATTCCATGATGGACAGGCCCGAGCCGGTGAGGCGCGTGGCGCCGCCCAGCGCCACCATGGCCCAGATCAGGCCGGCGACGCCGAGCAGCCACCCGGCGATGGCGCGGCGGCTGTCCTGGCGGGCGGAATGTGGGGGGTGCGGATCGAAAGGCATGGCGCGCCACTCTAGCATAGGGTTTCTGGCAGAGGTGGTCCGCCAGGACGCATTAGCAATGCAGCGGGGCGGACCCGCGACGGCTTGTCGGCCCCGCCCATGGCTGCTACCCCGCGCGCCCATGCCGGACCATCCGCGCACCGCCGCAGCCGAAAGCACCGGCATGAGCCCTGCCGACCCCCTCCTCTCCGTCGTCGTCCCCGTGCGGAACGAGGCGCCCAACATCGCGCCGCTGGTGGCCGAGATCGGTGCCGCCCTCGCCGGCGTGCCGCACGAGATCATCTATGTGGATGATGGCTCGTCCGACGCCACGGCCGAGGCGCTGGCCGGCCTGCGGGCCACGGTGCCGGCGCTGGTGGTGCTGCGGCATGCCGTCTCCTGCGGGCAGTCGGCCGCCATCGTCACCGGCGTGCGGGCCGCGCGCGGCGCCTGGATCGCGACGCTGGACGGCGACGGGCAGAACGACCCGGCCGACATCCCCGCCCTCTGGGACTATGCGCAGGCGCATGGCACGCCCGGCCAGCCGCCCCTGATGGTGGCGGGCTGGCGCGTCAACCGGCGCGACAACCAGGTGAAGCGCCTCTCCAGCCGCCTCGCCAACGGCATCCGCGCCCGGCTGCTGGGCGACGCCACGCCGGACACCGGCTGCGGCCTGAAGCTGTTCCCGCGCGCGCTGTTCCTGAGCCTGCCGGCCTTCGACCACATGCACCGCTTCCTGCCCGCCCTGGTGCTGCGCCAGGGCGGCCGGGTGGTGAGCCGCCCGGTGAACCACCGCCCCCGGCTGCGCGGCCAGTCCAACTACGGCACGCTGGACCGGCTGGCGGTGGGCGTCACCGACATCCTGGGCGTGATGTGGCTGCAGCGCCGCTGGAAGCGGCCGCAGCTCCTCGCCGCCCCGCCGGCCTCAACGATGGCCTCATCGCCAGCCTCATCGCTGGCCGCCACGCCCGAATGAGCCCGCAGGGGCCCGCCGCCCGCCGCAGCCCCTTCGCCGCGCTGGGGCGCATGCTGCTGCTGGCGGCCGGCCTCGCGCTCGGCGGCTGGCTGCTGCGCGAGCTGGGCGGCGCCCCGGGCGGCGCCCAGGCCGAGGCCTGGGTGCGCCGCTTCGGCCTGGAGCAGACGCTGTGGGGCGAGGCCGCCTTCCTGCTGGTGGGCACGCTGGCGGCGGCGGTGGGCGTGCCCCGGCAGGCCATCGCCTTCCTCGGCGGCTATGCGCTGGGGCCGTGGCCGGGGCTGGCGCTCTCGATGCTGGCGCAGGTGCTGAGCTGCGCCGCCGCCTATGGCTGGGCCCGCATGGTCGGGCGCGGCTGGGCGGAGCGGCGCCTGGCCGGCCGCTTCGGCCGCCGCCTGCGGCCGCTGCGGGACGCGCTGGCGGCCAGCCCCTTCGGCGCCACCCTGGCGCTGCGGCTGCTGCCGGTGGGCAACAACCTGGCGCTGAACCTGCTGGCCGGCCTCTCCGGCCTTCCCGCCCTGCCCTTCCTGGCCGCCTCGGCGCTGGGCTACGTGCCGCAGACCGCCATCTTCACCCTGGCGGGCGCCGGCGTGGCGGTGGAGCGCAGCTCGCAGCTGGTGCTGGCGGGGGTGCTGTTCCTCGGCTCGGCGCTGATCGGCGTGCTGCTGCTGCGGCGGCACCGCGCCGGGCGCGCCATGGAGGCGGAGGAGGGCTGAGCCCTCAGCGCCGCCCGCCGGCGATGCGCCGCGCCTCCGGCAGGGCGCGCAGCCGGGCCATGGAGAGGATGCCGAGCAGCGGCCCCGGCACCAGCACCAGGAAGGCCCATTGCCAGCCGCCCAGCGCCCCGGCGGCCAGCGGCAGCGCCCAGATGGCCAGCGCCGTCAGCCCGAAGCCGAGGCCGAGCTGCGCGGTGAGCGCGGTGCCGACCAGCGCCGGGTCGCCCACCTCCGTCACCACCGCCGAGAACTGCGCCGAATCGGCGATCACCGTGGCGCCCCAGAGCAGGCCGATGGCCAGCAGCAGCCAGGCCGGCCCCGCCCAGGCGAAGCCGATCAGCCCGGCGCAGCCGCCCGAGATCGCCATCAGCCCGATGGTGAGGGTGGTGCGGCCCAGCCGGTCGGCCAGCCAGCCGGCCAGCACGCAGGCCGGCGCGCCGGCGGCGACGATGAGGAAGGTGAGCAGCGAGGCATCGCCGCCGGTGGCGCCGGGCCGGGCGGCGAGGAAGGCCAGCATCCAGCTCCACATCGCGTAGAGCTCCCACATGTGGCCGAGATAGCCGCCGGTGGCGAGCAGCACCGCCCGGTTGCCCAGCGCCTGGCGCAGCCGCGCCGGCTCGAACCGCGCGCGCGGAAAGGGGTATGGCCCCTCGCGCAGGAACAGCAGCACGCCGACGCCCCCCGCCAGCGTGGCGGCGCTGGCCGCCAGGATGACGCCCTGCCAGGGCAGCCCGCCCCCCGCATTCACCGCGTGCGGCAGCGCCGAGCCGAGGGTGAGGGCGCCGATGACGCTGCCCAGCGCCACGCCGCGCCCGCTCCGGAACCAGGTGGCGACGAGCTTCAGCGCCGGCGGGTAGAGGCCGGCCATCAGCACGCCCGTGGCGACGCGCAGCGCGATGGCGCTGCCCGGCCCCGGCGCCGCCAGCAGCGCCAGGTTGGCCAGCGCCGCGCCGAGGGCCGAGGCGGCCATCAGCGTGCGCGGCGGCAGCCGGTCCGGCAGGCCGGTGAGTGCGGCGCCCAGCGCGCCCAGCACGAAGCCGAGCTGCACGGCGATGGTGAGCCACCCCGCCACCGCCTCGGAGACCGCCCAGAGCGCGCGCAGCTGCGGCAGCACCGCGGCGGCGGAGAACCAGGTGGTCATGCAGAGCACGACGCAGCCGCAGAGCGCGAGCAGCACGCGGGTGCGCCCTTCCGGCGCGGGGGAGGCTGTCATGGTGGGCGGGGCCTTGCGCGTTTCCTCAGGCCCTGCGGTGTGCCGCAGCCGGCGGCGGGCGGCAACGGCCGCCCGCCTCCCTCAGCCCTGCCCGGCCGAGACGGCGCTGACCAGCGCCAGGAGCTCCTGGCCCGGCCGCAGCCGCAGCCGCGCCACCGCCTCCCGCGTCACCCGCGCCAGCAGCAGGCTCTCGCCCACCGCCAGCCGCAGGAAGCATTCCGCCTCGCCCAGCGCCTCCACCGCCCGCAGCGTGGCGGGCAGCGCATTGCCGAGCGAGAGGGTGGAAGGCAGGGTTCCGGCCAGCGCGCCGCCGGGCAGCGCCACCGCCACGTCCCGCGCCCGCACGCGCAGCCGCAGCGCCGCGCCCACCGGCGCATCCCGCCAGGAGATGGAGAGCCGCCCGCCGGGGAAGTCCAGCAGCGTCAGCCCGGCCGCGCGGTCCTGCGCCGCCACGCGGCAGGGCAGCACCACGCCGGCGTCGCGCCGCGCGGCCAGGAGGGGCAGGTCGGTGCGCGCGGTCAGCGCCGCCAGGGGGCCATGCGCCAGCACGCGGCCGCCCTCCAGCAGCACCAGCGTGTCCGCCAGCCGGTCCGCCTCCTCGATGGCGTGGGTGACGTAGAGCATGGGCAGGCCGGCGCGGTCGCGCAAAGCCTCCAGGAAGGGCAGCACCTCCTGCCGGCGGGGCGCGTCGAGCGCCGCCAGCGGCTCGTCCAGCAGCAGCAGGCGCGGGCGGGCCAGCAGTGCGCGGCCGAGCGCCACGCGCTGCTTCTCGCCGCCCGAGAGCCGCGCCGGGCGGCGGCCCAGCAGCCCCTCCAGCCCGAGCAGCGCCACCACCTCGGCGAAGCCCGGCCCTTCGGCGCCGCGGGGCGCGCGGCGCAGCCCGTAGCGCAGGTTCGACTCGACGGAGAGGTGGGGGAACAGCCGCCCCTCCTGGAACACCGTGGCGCAGCGCCGCCGCTCGGGGGGCAGGAACAGCCCGGCCGCCATGTCGGTCAGCGGCGCGCCCGCCAGCGCCACGCGGCCCTCGGCCGGGCGCAGCAGCCCCGCCACCGCCGCCAGGATGCTGGACTTGCCGCTGCCCGAGGGGCCGAACAGCACCGTCACCCCCGCCGGCGCCGTGAATTCGGCCTCCAGCGCGAAGGCGCCCAGCCGGTGACGCAGCGCGACCTCCAGCATCACGCTCATGGCCGGCCCAGCAGCCGCGCCAGCCGGCGCGAGAGCAGGTCGGCCGAGAGCAGCCCGGCGATGGCCAGCGCGAAGGCGATGCCCGCCAGCCGCGCCGCCGCCGCCTCGCCCCCCGGCACCTGGGTGGCGGTGTAGATGGCCAGCGGCAGGGTCTGCGTCTCCCCCGGCACGTTGGAGGCGAAGGTGATGATGGCGCCGAACTCGCCGAGCCCCGCCGCGAAGGCCACCACCGCGCCGGAGAGGATGCCGGGCGCCATCAGCGGCAGCGTCACCGTCAGGAAGCGGTCCAGCCGCCCGGCGCCGAGCGTCGCCGCCGCCTCCTCCAGCCCGCGGTCCAGCCCGTCCAGCGAGAGGCGGATGGCGCGGACGATCAGCGGGAAGGTCATCACCGCCGTGGCCAGGGCGGCGCCGGCGCTGGTGAAGGCCAGGCGGATGCCGAACCACTCGGCCAGCGGCGCGCCCAGCGGGCCGCGCAGGCCGAACAGCATCAGCAGCGCCCAGCCGGTGACGACGGGCGGGACCACCAGGGGCAGGTGCACCACGGCGTCGAGCAGCGTGCGGCCGGGGAAGCGGCCGCGCGCCAGGGCCAGCGCCACCAGGATGGCGGGGGGCAGGGAGAAGGCCACGGCGCGCAACGAGACGCTCAGCGAGAGGCGCACGGCCTCCCATTCCTCCGGCGTCAGCATCGGCGGCGCGCGTCCTTCCCGGGCCTCCCCACCCCCCTCATTCGGGCAGGGAGAAGCCGGCGCGGCGCCAGCCGGGCGCGGCCTGCGGGCCCTTCAGGAAGGCCAGCAGCGCCCCGGCGCCGGGGGCGGCCTCCCGCGTCAGGGCGAAGGGATAGGTGATGGGCGGGTGGCTGCCGGCGGGAAAGCGGCCGACCACCGCCACCCGGTCGCTCGCCGCCGCGTCGGTGCCGTAGACGATGCCGAGCGGCGCCTCGCCCCGCTCCACCAGCAGCAGCGCCGCGCGCACATTCTCGGCCCGCGCCAGCCGGGGGCGCAGCGCATCCCACAGGCCGAGCTGCGCCAGCGCCTGCTCGGCGTAGCGGCCGGCCGGCACATGCGCGGGGTCGCCCACCGCCAGCCGCCCGCCCGCGCCCAGCCGCGCGGCGATGCCGGCCGGCGCAACCGGCGCCGGCTGGTCGGCCGGCGCCACCAGCACCAGCGTGTTGCCGAGCACCGGGGCGCGCGTCTCCGGCCGGATCAGGCCGCGCTGCTGCAGGTAGTCCATCCAGGGCTCATCGGCCGAGGCGAAGAGATCGGCCCGCGCACCCTGCTCGATCTGCCGCGCCAGCACCGAGGAGGAAGCGAAGGACAGGCGCAGCGGCGCCCCGCCCGCCGCCCGCCAGGCCGCGTCCTGCGCCTTCAGCGCATCCTGCAGGCTGGCCGCGGCGAAGACGGTGAGGGCGGCGGGCGCCTGCGCCTGCGCCTGGGCGGCGCGGCACGGCAGGAGGGCGGGAGCAGCCAGCAGGCTGCCGAGCAGGGCGCGGCGTTGCATGGGCGGCGACGTTATGTTCCGCCAGATACAACGGCAAGCCTGGAATGCGGCCCGCCCGCATGCTTTGCTGCCCGCCATGGAACAGGGGCGGAACGGCGCGCCGCCGGCGGTGCGGCATCTGCGGGTGGCGGTGGTGGGCGCGGCGCAGCTCGGCCCCGGCAAGGCCGACCTGCTGCAGGCGGTGGCCGAGCTGGGCTCGATCAGCGCCGCCGGCCGCGCCACCGGCATGTCCTATGCCCGCGCCTGGCGGCTGCTGGAAGCGCTGGAGGCGGAGTTCGGCCAGCCCCTGGTGCAGGCCTCGCGCGGCGGCAGCAGCGGCGGGGGCGCGCGCCTCACCGCGTTGGGCGAGGCGGTGCTCGGCGCCTACCGCCGCATGCAGGCCAAGGCCGAGGCCGCCGTGGCGCCCGAGGTGGAGGCGCTGCGCGCCCTGCTGCGGGCCACGGCCGCGGGCTGACGCGCGGATCTGTTTCCCCGTTCCGCCGTCGGCCATATAGTCGCCCGCGCCCCGCGACGAGCCTTGCCGGCCAGGCGAAACCGACTGGAGACACCATGTCCGCCCTCAGGGTCACCTACCTGACGCTCCCCGACCAGGCCGGCGGCCTGCTGCTGAATGTCGGCGACCGCGTGATCTATCGCGGCGTGCGCAACATCATGCACGCCGCCATCGGCCCGCACCACGAGACCATCCGCTACCTCTCGGACCGCGAGCCGCTGCCGGCGGACACCGACATCGCCATCATCTGCGGCACGCCGCAGATCCTCAACTCCGGCACGGTCAGCCGCAACGTCGAGCGCATCGCCGAGGTGGCGGAGAGCGACGTGCCGGTGAAGATCAACCTCGGCGCCGGCGCCTTCTACTTCGACGCCTTCGGCGAGGACCGCCCGGCCGCCGACCGCGCCTTCGCCGAGCGCGTGCAGGGCGCGGGCTCCGCCGGCTACTACCGCCGCTATGGCGGCTTCGACCTCGTCACCTGCCGCGACATGGCGGGCGACGCGGTGTTCAACACCCTGGGCATCGCGCACCAGCCGATGCCCTGCCCCGGCTTCTTCTCGGCGCTGTTCGAGCCGCGCCCGCTGTTCCGCCGCAAGGAGCAGCTCGTCTCCGTGCTGAACGGCACGGCCAGCTTCTGGAACCGGGTGGATGCCGACGTCCACCTCTTCCTCCGCCAGCTGCACGAGGCCGACCCCAGCCGCATCTTCATCGCGCATGACGAGCAGGACATGCAGATGCTGGACGAGCTGGACATCCCGCATGTCGAGTTCGGCGACGCCGACAGCTTCATCCGCTACCTCGCCACCGCCGAGAGCCTGATCTCGCTGCGCGTGCATGGCGCGCTGCCGGCCTGGACGCTGGGGCTGGACGTGACGCTGCTCGGCATCGACCGGCGCGCCCTGCTGGGCGAGGATTTCGGCGCCCACTTCAACGTCGTGCCGCTGCGCAAGGATGCCGACTTCGCCTCCGTGCTGAAGCCCGGCCTGGGCCGCCCGCGGCAGACGGACGATGAGCGCCGCGCCTGGCTCGCGCGCCATCTCGGCCGCTACGTCTCGCTGATCCGCGACACGGTGCGGGGCAAGCTGGGCGCCGAGCCGCCGCCCGGCGTGCCGCTGCACGGCAGCGGCCTGCCGGAGCCGGCCGAGCCGGAGAAGCGCCCCTCGCAGGGCCGCTACTTCCGCAGCCTGTTCCACAGCCAGAAGCCGGACTTCCCGGTGGAGACGGAGCTGCTGCGCTCCGGCCAGGCGCACCAGCGGGAGAATGGCGCGCTGGTGGTGACCCTGTCCGACAAGGTCACCATCGCCTTCGGCCCCTATATCCGCATCCCGCGCGGCGCCTGGCTGCTGCGGGCGCGGCTGACCTTCGAGGCCGTTCCGCCCGCGCCCGAGCCGCCGGAGAACTCGATCCTGCCGGTACCGCCGCGCGCCAAGATGTTTGATATCAAGATCATGAAGGGCGTGCCGGGGCGGGAGCTGGCACGGGTGACGGTGCCGGTGGCCGAGCTGAAGCCCGGTGCGGAGATGACGCTGGAGCTGCCCTTCGAGAACCCGAGCGACACGGGCGAGCTGGAGACGGTGTTCCAGATCCGCGGCGGCCCGCTGGAGGGGGCCGTGGTACGCATCCAGCCGCTGCGGCTGCTGCGCCGCGAGGCCGCCCTGGCCGGCTGAGCCGGGAGGGAAAAGAGCGGGCGCGGGGGGGACCTCTTCCGCGCTCTTTCCTTACTTCTTCCCCCGCCCGCGCCCGCCGCGCTTCTTCTCCGGGTCATACCCTCCGCCCCCCGGCCCGAGCGGCTTCGGCTTCCATTCCCCCTTGCCGCCGCGCCGCGGCGCCGCCTCCTGCATGGAGCGGCCGGCGCGGTTCGGCTCCAGCGCCGGCGCGCCGAGGCCCAGCTCCATATTCTCCAGCCGCTTGATCTCGTCGCGCAGCCGCGCGGCGGTCTCGAACTCCAGGTCGGCGGCGGCGGCGCGCATCTTGCGCTCCAGCTCGGCGATGGAGGCGCGCAGGTCCTTGCCGACGAACTCGACCGGCCCGTCCTCCTCCGCCGCGGTGGGCGCGACGGTGACGTAGTCCTGCTCATAGACCGATTGCAGCACGTCGCTGATCTGCCGCCGGATGGTCTGCGGCGTGATGCCGTGCTCGGCATTGTAGGCCTGCTGCTTGCTGCGGCGGCGGTCGGTCTCCTCCAGCGCGGCGCGCATGCTGTTGGTCATGCGGTCGGCGTAGAGCACCACGCGGCCCTCGGCGTTGCGCGCGGCGCGGCCGATGGTCTGGATCAGCGAGGTGGTGGAGCGGAGGAAGCCCTCCTTGTCAGCGTCGAGGATGGCGACGAGCGCGCATTCCGGAATGTCCAGCCCCTCGCGCAGCAGGTTGATGCCCACCAGCACGTCGAACACGCCCTTGCGCAGGTCGCGGATGATCTCGATGCGTTCCAGCGTGTCCACATCCGAGTGCAGGTAGCGCACCTTGATGCCGGCCTCGGTCATGTACTCCGTCAGGTCCTCGGCCATGCGCTTGGTCAGGGTGGTGACGAGCACGCGCCCGCCCTTGCCCATCACCGTGCGGCACTCGGCCAGCAGGTCGTCCACCTGGCCCTCGACGGGGCGGATCTCCACCGGCGGGTCGATCAGCCCGGTGGGGCGGATCACCTGCTCGGCGAAGGTGCCGCCCGTCCGCTCCATCTCCCAGCCGCCGGGCGTGGCGCTGACGAAGATGGTGTCGGGGCGGAAGCTCTCCCACTCCTCGAACTTCAGCGGGCGGTTGTCCATGCAGGAGGGCAGGCGGAAGCCGAACTCGGTCAGCACCGATTTGCGCGCGAAGTCGCCCCGGTACATGCCGCCGATCTGCGGCACCGTCACATGGCTCTCATCGACGACGAGCAGCGCGTTCTCGGGCAGGTACTCGAACAGCGTCGGCGGCGGCTGGCCGGGGCCGCGGCCGGAGAGGTAGCGCGAGTAGTTCTCGATGCCTTTGCAGGAGCCGGTGGTCTCCATCATCTCCAGGTCGAAGGTGGTGCGCTGCTCCAGCCGCTGCGCCTCCAGCAGCTTGCCTTCGGCGGTCAGCCGCTCCAGCGTCTGCTTCAGCTCCACGCGGATGTCGCGGATCGCCTGCAGCAGCGTCGGGCGCGGCGTCACGTAGTGGCTGTTGGCGTAGACGGCGACGCTCTCCATCTCGCCGGCGATCTCGCCGGTCAGCGGGTCGAACTCGCGCAGGGAGTCCACCTCGTCGCCGAACAGGGAAACGCGCCAGGCGCGGTCCTCGAGGTGCGAGGGCCAGATGTCCACCGTCTCGCCGCGCACGCGGAAGGTGCCGCGCTGGAAGGCGGCGTCGTTGCGGCGGTACTGCTGCTCCACCAGCGCCTTCAGCAGCTGCTCGCGCGCGATGCGCCCGCCGAGCTGCAGCTTGACCACCATGTTCGAGTACAGCTCGACCGAGCCGATGCCGTAGATGCAGGAGACGGAGGCGACGATGATGACGTCGTTGCGCTCCAGCAGCGCCTGGGTGGCGCTGTGCCGCATCCGGTCGATCTGCTCGTTGATCTGCGCGTCCTTCTCGATATAGGTGTCGGAGCGCGGCACATAGGCTTCCGGCTGGTAGTAGTCGTAGTAGCTGACGAAGTACTCGACCGCGTTCTCCGGGAAGAAGGACTTCATCTCGCCGTAGAGCTGCGCGGCCAGCGTCTTGTTCGGCGCCAGGATCAGCGTCGGGCGCTGCTGCGCCTCGATCACCTTGGCCATGCTGAAGGTCTTGCCCGAGCCGGTGACGCCGAGCAGCACCTGGTCCCGCTCCCCCTGCCTCAGCCCTTCCACCAGCTGCGCGATGGCGGTGGGCTGGTCGCCCGCCGGCTCATAGGGCGAGACCACCTGCAGCCGCCGCGTCTGCGGCGGGGCCGGGCGCTTGGGCGGCAGGAAGGGCGTGGCGGCGGGGATGATATGGTTCATGCAGGAATCACCGGATGCGCGGGATGGGCATGTGGGGCGCCGAGGAGCCGGATGCCAGCATCTGGAACACTCCATGAACAGGAGTGCGTGTGCGAATTAGCCTTTCCCTGCTTTTAACATTTCCGTGATCGACTCATGATTTTTAAGGGATGTTAACCTTTCTCCGCGAAAACCCCGTGGGAAAACCGGGTGTGGGTGCGGCTGTCGTGCCCCGGACGTTAAAGGGGCACAGAATGTGCGCGGTGCATGTTTTCCAGGAAGCCGACCGGCTCAGCGCCGCCGAGATCGCCGCGCTGACGGCCGGCCTGCGTGCCCTGCCCGGGCGCTGGAGCCTGTTCCCCAGCGTCGGCTGCGACGGCGAGGTGACGCTGCTCGCCGCCCCCGCCGCCTGGGCGGAAGAGGAGTGGTGCGTGATCATCCAGCGCTTCCCGCACGGCCTGCGCCTGCTGCTGAGCGTGGGCGAGGCCCTGGAGACGCTGGGCACGGCGCCCGACGTGCCGGCGGCCATCCGGCTGATGGCCGAGGCGGCACAGCGCCATGCCCCGGTGCCTGCCTGAGCGGAGGCTGGCAGAAGGCACCGCCGGCGGGCGGTGCCGCGCCTCAGACCGCCGCCGCCGCCAGGATGCGGGAGACGTCGCCGCCCCATTCCGACCCATAGAGGCGCAGCCAGCGGTCGGCCTGGGTCTCGCCGCTTTCCACGATGCGCTCCAGCGGCGCCAGGTGGCGCTCCTCGCCGAGGCCCCGGGCGCGCAGCCCGTCGCGCGCAATGGCCACCGCCACATGCGCCAGCTCCCGCACCGTGGCGCCGCGGAAGGGCGTGGCCAGCCCCCCCTCCGGCACCGCCACGCGCAGCGCCTGCATCTCCGCCACGTCCCAGCCGCGCACCAAGGCGGCGGCGGCCTTCTGCGCCGCGTCGTCGTAGAGCAGGCCGGTCCAGAAGGCGGAGAGGGCCACCATCATCTCCGGGCTGCCGGCATCGGCGCCGCGCATCTCCAGGAAGCGCTTGAGGCGGACATCGGTGAAGACGGTGGTCACATGGTCCGCCCAGTCCCCCATCGTCGCCTCGATGCCGGGGTGGCCGGGCAGGCCGCGCGCCATGAAGTCGCGGAAGGTGGAGCCGGTGGCGTCGATCCACTGGCCCTCGCGCATCAGGAAGTACATCGGCACGTCGAGCACATGCTGCGCGAAGCGCTCGAAGCCGAAGCCCGCCTCGAACACCACGGGGGGGATGCCGGTGCGGTCCGGGTCCGTCTCGGTCCAGACGCGGCCGCGCAGGGTGCGCAAGCCGTTGGGCCGCCCCTCGCGGAAGGGGGAGTTGGCGAAGAGCGCGGTGGCCAGCGGCTGCAGGGCGAGGCTGATGCGCAGCTTCTCCACCATGTCGGCCTCGTCGCCGAAGTCGAGGTTCACCTGCACGGTGCAGGTGCGCAGCATCATGTCGAGCCCCATGGCGCCGACGCGCGGCATGTACTCCCGCATGATGGCGTAGCGGCCCTTCGGCATCCACGGCATGTCCTCCCGCCGGGCCAGCGGGTGGAAGCCGAGCGGCGCGAAGCCGAGGCCGAGCGGCGCGGCCACCTCCCGCACCTCGCGCAGGTGGTCCTCCAACTCCGCCGCGGTGCCGTGCAGGTCCTCGAGCGGCGCGCCGGAGAGCTCGAACTGCCCGCCCGGCTCCAGGCTGACCGAGGCATCGCCGCGCTTCAGCCCGATCGGGTTGCCGCGGTCCAGGATCGGCTCCCAGCCCATGCGCTCCAGCCCCTCCAGCATGGCGCGGATGCCGCCCGGCTCGTAGGGCGGGGGGGAGAGGTCGTCGCGGCGGAAGCCGAACTTCTCGTGCTCGGTGCCGATGCGCCAGGCTTCGCGCGGCTTGCTGCCTTGCGCGAACCATTCCGCCAGCTGCCGCACGGATGTGATCGGCGTGAGATCGGCCTCGCCGGGATTCGACATGGTCACCTTCCATATGCCCGGGGCCCGGGGCGCAAAGTGCCCGGCGTGGCTGGCGTGCAGGAAAAAAGCTCAGGAGGGAGCGGCCCAGTCCCCCGCCAGTGCCTGAAGCACGGCGAGGCCCCCGACCGCTGCCGTCTCGGCCCGCAGGATGCGGGGCCCGAGCGCGGCCGGTGAAACAAAGGGTCGCCGGCGCACCGCGTCAAGCTCCGGCTCCGTGAATCCACCTTCCGGCCCGACGAGAAGCCCGATCGGCGGCGCCTTTCCCTGCAATACCACGCTGAGCGATGGTGCTTTGCCGCGCGCATCCCCCACCAGCAGGGGGGCGCCGTCCCAGGCATCGAGCGCCGCGTGCAGGTCGAGCGGGGGCGCGATCTCCGGCAGGTCCAGCCGCTCGCACTGCTCCGCCGCCTCGCGGGCGATGGCGCCGAGCCGCTCCAGGTTCACCCGCCCCACCACGCAGCGCGCGGTGAAGACGGGCTGGATGCGCCGCACGCCGAGCTCCGTGGCCTTCTCCACGATCCAGTCCATCGCGTCGCGCTTCACCGGCGCCAGCAGCAGCCGCAGGTCGGGCGAGGCGGCCTGGGGGCGGGTCTCGGCCTCGGGGCGGAAGCTCACCTTGTCCTTGCGCAGGGCGGCGATGCTGGCGCGCCACTCGCCGTCCCGGCCGTTGAACAGCAGCACCGGGTCGCCCTCCCGCTTGCGCATCACCTGGCCCAGATAGTGGCCCTGGCCGGGCAGCCCCGGCAGCTCGGCATCCGCGCCCAGGGCGGCTTCGACATACAGGCGTGGGATGGACATGGCGCCCTCCGGCGAGGCTTATAGAGACGTGAACACGCACACCGATATCCGCGCCCGCGGCTGGGTCGCGCAACTCCCCGAGGGCTGGCAGCCCTTCGCCCTGCTGATGCGGCTGGACCGGCCCATCGGCGCCTGGCTGCTGTTCCTGCCGGCGCTCTGGGCCTTCGCCCTGGCGGCGCCGGGCTGGGGGGTGGGCGTGGCGCTCATCCTGCTGTTCGGCATCGGCTCCGTGGTGATGCGCGGCGCGGGCTGCGTCGTCAACGACCTGTGGGACCGCGACCTGGACCGGCAGGTGACGCGCACCGCCGGGCGCCCGCTCGCCTCCGGCGCCGTCTCGCCGCGGCAGGCGCTGGCCTTCCTCGGCGCGCTGCTGGCGCTCGGGCTGATCATCCTGGTGCAGCTCAACGGGCTGTCCATCCTGCTCGGGGTCGTCTCGCTGGTGCCGGTGGCGCTCTACCCGCTGGCCAAGCGCGTCACGGACTGGCCGCAGGCGGTGCTCGGCCTCACCTTCTCCTGGGGCGCGCCGATGGGCTACGCCGCCGCCACCGGCCGGCTCGATGCCCCCGGCCTGCTGCTCTACGCGGCGGCCTTCCTCTGGATCCTGGGCTACGACACCATCTACGCCCACCAGGACCGCGAGGACGACGCGCTGGTGGGGGTGCGCAGCAGCGCGCGCCGCCTGGGCGAGCGCACGCGGCCCTTTCTCGTCGCCTGCTATGGCGGTGCCGTGGCGCTGCTGCTGGCGGCCGGCTGGCAGGCGGGGCTGGGACCGCTCTTCTACCCCGTGCTGCTGGCGCCGGCGGCGGTGCTGGGCTGGCAGGTGGCGCGGCTCGACATCCACGACCCCGCCCGCTGCCTGCGCCTGTTCCAGAACAACCGCGAGGTGGGGCTTCTGATCGCCCTCGCCTTCCTGGCGGGCCGCCTGTGAGGCGCGATGACTCCCGGGATGATGGCGCCTTCATCGCCACCCACACCGCCATTGTCCGCCCGGCGCTGGTGCCCGAGATCGAACTCCACCTCGCGACCGAGATCACGCCGATCTGGCAGGCCAGCGAGGACTGGCTGCGGATGCAGGGCATCGAGCCGCCCTTCTGGGCCTTCGCCTGGCCCGGCAGCCAGGTGCTGGCGCGGCTGATCCTGGATGGCACCATCCCCGTCGCCGGGCGGCGGGTGCTGGACTTCGCGGCGGGCGGCGGGCTGGCCGCCATCGCCGCCGCGCGGCAGGGCGCGGATGCCGCGGAGGCCGCCGAGATCGACCCGCTGGCCATCGCCGCCATCCACCTCAACGCCACGCTGAACGGCGTGATCGTCGCCGCCGCCGAGGCGGATGTGGTGGGCCAGCCACGGCGCTGGGACACGGTACTGGCGGGCGATGTCTGCTACGAGGCGCCGATGACCGGGCACATCATGCCCTGGCTGCGCCGCCTGGCCGCCGAGGGGGCGGAGGTGCTGCTGGCCGACCCCGGCCGGGCCTATCTGCCGAAGGCCGGGATGGAGGCCATCGCCACCATGCGCGTGCCGACGACACGGGAGCTGGAGGATCGCGACTGGCGGGACGTGACGATCTTCAGGGTGAAGTGAAGCATTCTTCTTTTTCTGAAGAAAAAGAAGTAAAAAGACCTTGTTCGTCTGGCGGTGCGCCAGCAACCCGCGCACCGCCAAACTGACAAAAGTTTTTTGGTTCTTTTTTACAAAAAAGAACCCTTCATGCCGCTTCGCTGAGTCCCCCGGCGGCGGCCACGACGCGCAGATGCGTGTCGGTCTCGCCGAACTGGTTCACCAGCATGGTCAGCCGCTTGAAGTAGTGGCCGGCCTTGTACTCCATCGTCATGGCGATGCCGCCATGCAGCTGGATCGCCTCCTTGCCGATCAACTCGGCCGAGCGGTTCACCAGCGCCTTGGCGGCGGCGATGGCCGGGCGGCGCACCGCCGGGTCCGGGTTCTCCGCCATCATCGCCGCGTACATCGACATGGAGCGCGCCTGCTCCAGCGCCACCAGCATGTCCGCCGCGCGGTGCTGTACCGCCTGGAAGCTGCCGATGGTGACGCCGAACTGCTTGCGCTGCTTCAGGTAGTCCAGCGTCAGCTCGTGCAGCGCCTCCATGGCGCCCACCGCCTCGGCGCAGAGCGCGGCCAGCGCCACGTCCACAACCCGCTCCATCAGCGCCAGCCCCTCGCCCTCGGCGCCGAGCAGTGCATCGGCGGGCAGGGCCACGCCCTCCAGCAGCACCTCGGCGGCGCGCAGCCCGTCCTGCGTCGGGTAGCCGCGGCGCGAGACGCCCTGCGCATCGGCAGGAACAACGAACAGGGAGATGCCGTCGCGGTCCCGCCGCTGCCCGGCGGTGCGGGCGGAGACGATCAGGTGCTGCGCGCTGTCGCCATGCAGCACCAGGCTCTTGGCGCCATCCAGCACCCAGCCGCCATCGGTGCGGCGGGCGGTGGTGGCGACATCGAACAGGTCGTCGCGCGACTGGCGCTCGATCTGCGCGAAGGCCAGGGTGGTGCTGCCCTCGGCGATGCCGGGGATCAGCGCCTCCTGCTGCGCCGCGCTGCCGCCGAGGCGCAGGAAGCCGCCGCCCAGCACCACGGTGGCGAGATAGGGCTCGACGGCGAGGCCACGCCCGATCGCCTCCATCACCGTCATCGTCTCGACGGCGCCGCCGCCGAAGCCGCCCTGCTCCTCGCTGAAGGGCAGGCCGAGCAGCCCCATCTCGGCATATTGCGACCACAGCTTCGGGCTGTAGCCCTGCGGGTTGTCCTGGTGGTGCTTCCGCTTCTCGAAATCGCCATAGGCGTCGGCCATCAGCCGGTCGACGCTCTCCTTCAGGAGGCGCTGTTCCTCGGTCAGATCGAAATCCATGAAACTCTCCTGTCTCAGAGGCCCCCTGTCAGAGACCGAGGAAGGCCTTGGCGATGATGTTGCGCTGGATCTCGTTCGAGCCGCCGTAGATCGACACCTTGCGGTAGTTGAAGAACTGCGGCGCCACGGCATCCGCCCAGTCCGGCCCCACGGGCGGCTCGTTGTGCGAGTGCCCCGGCATGGCGGCGGCATAGGGGCCGGCCACCGTCATCATCAGCTCGGTGGCCATCTGCTGGATCTCGGAGCCCTTGATCTTGAGGATCGAGGAGGTGGGGTCCGGCTTGTCGGCGGCGCGGTGGCGCTGCGCGGCGACCGCGCGCATCTGGGTGATCTCCAGCGCCTTCAGCTCGATCTCGGCCATGGCGACGCGGTGGCGGAAGCCCACATCGTCCCACAGCATGCCCTCGCCGGCCGGCGTCTCCTTGGCGCGCGCCTTGACCAGCGCCAGCTTTTCCTTCGAGAAGCCGACGCGGGCGATGTTGGTGCGCTCGTTGGAGAGCAGGAACTTGGCGTAGTCCCAGCCCTTGTTCTCCTCGCCGACGAGGTTCTCGACGGGCACCTTCACGTCGTCGAAGAAGACCTCGTTCACCTCGTGCCCGCCATCGATGGTGATGATCGGCCGCACGGTGATGCCCGGCGTCTTCATGTCGGCCAGCAGGAAGGAGATGCCCTGCTGCTTCTTCGGCGCCGCCGGATCGGTGCGCACGAGCAGGAAGATCCAGTCGGCGTGCTGGCCGAGCGTGGTCCAGGTCTTCTGCCCGTTGACGATGTAGTGGTCGCCCTCGCGCTTCGCCGTGGTCTTGAGGCTGGCGAGGTCGGAGCCGGAGCCGGGCTCCGAGAAGCCCTGCGCCCACCAGATGTCGAGGCTGGCCGTGGCGGGCAGGAACTTCTGCTTCTGCTCCTCGCTCGCGAAGTTGGCGATGACCGGCCCGACCATGGCGACGTTGAAGGAGAGCGGCATCGGCACCGCGTTGAACTGCACCTCCTCCGTGTAGATGTAGCGCTGCACGGGGGTCCAGTCCTTGCCGCCCCACTGCACCGGCCAGTTGGGCGTGGCCAGCCCCTCGGCGTGCAGGATGCGGTGGGCCTGCGCGATCTCGTCGCGCTCCAGGTGGCGGCCCTCGCTCACCTTCTGGCGGATCTCGGCCGGGATCTTGCTGCGGAAGGTCGCGCGCAGCTCGTCGCGGAAGGCGATTTCCTCGGGCGTGTAGCGGAGTTCCATGGCGGCGTCCCCTCTCAGCAGATCTCGAACAGGCCGGCGGCACCCATGCCGGTGGCCACGCACATGGTGACGATGGCGCGCCTGGCACCGCGCCGCTTGCCTTCCAGCAGCGCATGGCCCACCAGCCGCGCGCCGCTCATGCCGAAGGGATGGCCGATCGAGATGGCGCCGCCATTCACGTTCAGCTTCTCCTGCGGGATGCCGAGCTGGTCGCGGCAGTAGATGGACTGCGAGGCGAAGGCCTCGTTCAGCTCCCACAGGTCGATGTCGTCCACCGTCAGGCCCTGGCGCTTGAGCAGGCGCGGCACGGCGAAGACCGGGCCGATGCCCATCTCCTCCGGCTCGCAGGCGGCGCTGGCGAAGCCGCGGAAGATGCCGAGCGGCTTCAGGCCCCGCCGCGCCGCCTCCTCCGCCGACATCACCACGCAGGCGCTGGCGCCGTCGGAGAGCTGGCTCGCATTGCCGGCGGTGATGAACTGGCCCTCGCGTACCGGCTTCAGCTTCGCCAGCCCCTCCAGCGTGGTGTCGGCGCGGTTGCCCTCGTCGCGGTCGAAGATCTTGGTCTGCTTCGACACCTCGCCCGTGGTCTTGTCCGTCACCGCGTAGGTGACTTCCATCGGCGCGATCTCGTTGTCGAACACCCCGGCCTTCTGCGCGGCGGCGGTGCGCTGCTGGCTGAGCAGCGCGAACTCGTCCTGCGCCTCGCGCGAGATGTTGTAGCGCTCGGCCACGAGGTCGGCGGTCTCGATCATGCTGTCGTAGAGATGCGGGCGGTGCTCGGCCAGCCAGGCGTTGCGGGCGGCGGCGCGGTCCACCTTCGGCACGGTCAGGCTGATCGATTCGAGGCCGCCGGCCACGGCGACATCCACCCCATCCACCATCACCCGCCGCGCGGCGTTGGCGATGGCATCGAGCCCCGAGGCGCAGAAGCGGCTGACCACCATGGCGGCGGTCTCCACCGGCAGGCCGGCGCGCAGCAGCCCGGCGCGGGCGATGTTGCCGCCCGTGGCGCCCTCGGGGTAGCCGCAGCCCAGGATCACCTCCTCCACCGCCGCCGGCTCCACCCCGGCGCGGGAGAGGGCATGGGTGATGGCGTGCGCCGCCATCTCGGCGCCGTGGGTGATGTTCAGGCTGCCCCGCGCCGCGCGGCCGATCGGCGTGCGGGCGGTGGAGACGATGACGGCTTCCCTCATGCGGGCATTTCCTTGTGGGTTGTCTCTTGCGCCGCCGCTTCTTCCTCGCGGAGGCGGGCGGCCAGCAGCTTTCCGGCCGGGCTGCGCGGCAGGGCGGCGCGCAGTTCCAGCGCCGCGGGCATCTCGTGGCGGCCGATGCGGTCGGCCAGGAAGGCGCGCAGCGTCTCCAGCGTCAGCACCGGCGCCGTGTCGCGCAGCTTGACGAAGGCCTTGGCCGCCTGCCCCCGGTAGGGGTCCGGCACGCCGATGACGAGGCATTCCTCGACATCCGGGTGCTCGTAGATGGCCTGCTCGATCGCCGCCGGATAGACGTTGAAGCCGGAGGAGATGATCATGTTCTTCCGCCGGTCCACCAGCGTGAAGTAGCCGGCCTCGTCCATCCAGCCGAGATCGCCGGTGAGGAACCAGCCATCGCGGAAGGCGGCGGCGTTCTCCTCGGCGCGGTTCCAGTAGCCGGGGAAGACATTGGGGCCGCGGATGGCGATCTCGCCATGCTCGCCGGGCGGCAGGGCGCGGGAAGGGTCGTCGAGCGCCACGACGCGCATCTCCACCCCCGGCAGCGGCAGGCCGATCATCCCGGCGCGCCTCGGGCCGTGGAAGGGCATGCGGCTGCCGGCCGGCCCCGTCTCCGTCATGCCCCAGCCGCCGCCGACGCGGAGCTTCAGCAGCGCCTCCAGCCTCTGCTGCACCTCGAAGGGCATCGGCGCCCCGCCCGAGGAGCATTGCCGCAGCGAGGAGAGGTCCCGCCCCTCGATGCCGGGCAGGTTGAGCAGGCCGATCAGCATGGTCGGCACGCCGGGGAAGATGGTGATGCGCTCGCGCTCGATGAGGTCGGCCGCCTGCGCGGCGTCGAAGCGCGGCAGCAGGATCTGCTCGTTGCCGTCGGCCAGGTGGCGCAGCAGCACGGCGGCCAGCATGTAGATGTGGAACAGCGGCAGCGCCCCCAGCACGCGCTGCGCGCCGGGCTCCAGCGTATCGGTGTCGCGCCAGGCACGGTAGATGGAGACGGCGGCGGTGAGGTTGCGGTGCGTCAGCATCGCGCCCTTGGGCCGGCCGGTGGTGCCGCCGGTGTATTGCAGCAGCGCCACCGCATCCTCGTCCAGCACCGGCCAGGGCGTGCCGTCCGGTTCCGCCAGCGGCAGCGAACAAAAATCCGGCTGCGCCGGGGCCGGCGTGCCGCCCCATTCGGCTTCGGGCGCCAGGAAGGCGCGCTCCACCGCGCCTTCCTTCAGCAGCCGCAGCGCGTTGGGCAGCAGCGTCGGGAAGTCGGTGGTGACGAGCCAGCGGGCGCCGCTGTCGTGCAGCTTGTGCAGCAGCTCGCGCGGCGCATCGAGCGGCGAGAGATGCACCACCCGCCCCCCCGCCCGCAGCACGCCGAAGAAGCAGGCGGGGTGCCACGGCGTGTTGGGCAGGTAGAGCGCCACCGCCTCGCCCGGGCGCAGCCCCCCGGCCAGCAGCCCGGCGGCCACGCGGTCGGCGAGCGCGCGCAGCCCCTCGAAGGAGAGCACGGCGTCGCGGTAGCGCAGCGCCGGGCGCGCGCCCCAGCGCGCCGCCGCCGCATCCAGCAGCGCCGGCAGGGTGGAGGTCTCGATCGGCGCGTCCCACCGCCCCTGGGGCGGGTAGGACGCCTCCCAGGGGTGGGGGGCGCGGGTCACCGGCGGCGCTTCGCTCAGGCGGCCTTCGCCTCGGCCTTCAGCCCGGCGAAGGAACCGCCCTCGGCGGCCAGCTTCGACAGCAGCGGGGCGGGCTTGAGGCTGTCGTCGCCGGTCTGCGCCGCATAGGCGGCGAGGCGCTCGGCAACGTGCGCGAGGCCCAGCGCATCGGCATGGTGCATCGGGCCGCCGCGCCAGGCCGGCCAGTTGTAGCCGTAGAGCCAGACCACATCGATGTCGCCCGGGCGGGCGGCGATGCCTTCCTCCAGGATGCGCGCGCCCTCGTTGATCATCGGGTAGATCAGCCGCTCGGCGATCTCCTGCTGGCTGATCTCGCGACGCTGGATGCCGAGCTTCTGCGAGACGCCCTCGATGATGCCCTGCACCTCGGCCGATTCCACGCCCGCGCGCGCACCCTCGGGGTAGTCATAGTAGCCCTTGGCGGTCTTCTGGCCGAGGCGGCCGGCCTCGCACAGCGCGTCTGCCACGGGGGCGCTGCCGCCCGTCGCCTTGCGGATGCGCCAGCCGATGTCGAGCCCGGCGAGGTCGCCCATGGCGAAGGGACCCATGCGGAAGCCGAAATCGGTCAGCGCCTTGTCCACCTGGGCGGGCGTCGCGCCTTCCTGCAGCAGGCGCTCGGCCTGCTGGGTGCGGCGCGCCAGCATCCGGTTGCCGACGAAGCCGTGGCAGACGCCCACCACCACCGGCACCTTGGCCAGCTTCTTGCCGATCTCCACCGCCGTCGCCAGCGCCTCGGGCGAGGTCTTCTCGGCGCGCACCACCTCGAGCAGCTTCATGACGTTGGCGGGGGAGAAGAAGTGCATCCCCAGCACGTCCTGCGGCCGGGAGGTGGCGGCGGCCATGGCGTTGATGTCGAGATAGGAGGTGTTGCTGGCCAGGATGGCGCCGGGGGCGATGCTGTCCAGCTTGCCGAAGATCTCCTTCTTCAGCTCCAGCTCCTCGAACACCGCCTCCACCACCAGGTCGGCGCCGGCGGCGGCCTCGAGGCCCACCTTGCCCTCGATCAGCCCCATGCGCTTCGCATGCGCCTCGGCGCTCAGGCTGCCGCGCTTGACGGAGGTGGCGTAGATGCCGTCGATCCGCTTCAGGCCGCGCTCCAGCGCCGCCGTCTCGGTCTCGATGATCGTCACCGGGATGCCGGCATTGGCGAAGGCCATGGAGATGCCACCCCCCATGGTGCCGGCGCCCAGCACCGCGACGCGCGCCACCTTGCGCGGCTGGGTGCCGCGCGGCAGGCCGGGGATGTGCGCCGCCGCGCGCTCGGCGAAGAACACATGGCGCAGCGCCAGGCTGCGCGGGTCGTCGCGCAGCTGGGTGAAGAAGGCGCGCTCGCCCGCTAGACCCTGCTCCAGCGGCATCTCGAAGGCGTTGCGCACGGACTGCACGATGGCCGCCACCTGCGGCTCCTCCGCCGCGCGCTTGGCCAGCTTCTGCGCCGCCGCCTCGAAGGCCTCGCGGGCGCCGGGGGCGGTCAGGCGGTCATCCCGCACGTTCAGGCGCGGCGGCAGGGGCGCCGCGGCCAGCGCCCGCACCTTGGCCTTGGCGGCGGCGATCAGGTCGCCCTCCTCCAGCGCATCGGCGAGGCCCATCGCCACCGCGTCACTGGCAGAAACTTTGTCGCCCGAGGCGGCCAGCGCCACCGCCTTGTCGGCGCCGATCAGGCGCGGGGTGCGCTGCGTGCCGCCGGCGCCGGGCAGGATCCCGAGCTTCACCTCCGGCAGGCCGAGCTGCGCGCGCGGCCCGACGATGCGGGCATCGCAGCCCAGCGCCACCTCCAGCCCGCCGCCCAGCGCGGCGCCGTGGATGGCGGCCACCACCGGCTTCGGGCAGGCCTCCAGCGCCGCGATCACCTCGTTCAGGCTGGGCGGCACGGGCGGCTTGCCGAACTCGGTGATGTCGGCCCCGGCGATGAAGGTGGAGCCCCGCCCGCCCAGCACGATCCCCGCCACGGCCGGGTCGGCGCCGGCGCGCTCGGCCGCTTCCTTCAGCCCGCCGCGCACGGCGGCGGAGAGGGCGTTCACCGGCGGGTTCTCCACCATGATGACGGCGATGCCGTCTTCCACCTGATAGGTCACGGGACCGGTCATCGGCGTCTTCTCCCTGGGATGCGGCGCGCTTAATTCTGCATTGCGGAATTGAATTCCGCATGTTTGTGCTATTGGGTCGCGCAAAGCGCCGCGCGCGTCAAGCGTGGCGTCGCCATTCCCGACAGGATGCCCATGCCCCGCCGCCGTGCCGCCCCCACAGCCCACCAGCCGGACAGCCCCGCCGGGCAGGACCGCGATTTCGTCACCGCGCTGGCGCGCGGGCTGGAGGTGCTGGGCTGCTTCCGCCGGGGCGAGTCGCTGCTCGGCAACCAGGAGATCGCGGCGCGCTGCGGCTTGCCGCGCTCCACCGTCTCACGCCTGACCCACACCCTCACCCAGCTCGGCTACCTGCACTACGTGCCGGAACTGGGGCGCTACCGGCTGGGCACGGCGGTGCTGGCGCTGGGCAGCGCCATGCTGGGCGGGCTCGACATCCGCCGCGTGGCGCGCCCCCTGCTGCAGCAGCTCGCCACCGAGACGCACAGCGTGGTGGCGCTCGGCACGCGGGACCGGCTGGGGGTGGTCTATCTGGAACTGGCGCGGGGCGACGCGGCGATCGCGGTGAACCTCGAGGCCGGCTCGCGCATCTCGCTGGTGAACAGCGCCATGGGCCGCGCCTGGCTGGCCGCCTGCAGCCCCGCCGAGCGCGAGGCGGTGCTGCGGCAGATCCACGCGCCGGACGAGGCCCGGCTGCGCGCAACGGTGGAGCGGGCCCTGGCCGAGCAGCGCGACTATGGCTGCTGCTGCTCCTTCGGCGACTGGCAGCCGGACGTGAACGCCATCGCCCTCGGCTTCCATCCCGGCGGCGGGCTGCCGCCGATGGTGGTGAATTGCGGCGCCCCCTCCTTCCTGGTCAGCCCGGAATACCTGCTGCAGGAAGCCCGGCCCCGGCTCGCCGCGCTGGTGGCGCGGCTGGAAGGCAGCATGGACCTGGCCGGCGCCCTGCCCCGCTAGGCCCGGCGCTTGGCATCCCCCAGAACGGAAAACACCCGGAACGGAAAGCCGCCCCGGCGACGATTCGCCAGGGCGGCAGGAATCAGGATGGGCGGAGAAGCGGCCCGGTGGAGGAACCCGCCCCCGGCCGCGATGCCGTCAGCGGCGAACCGGCTCGCCGCCGGCCTTGGGCGGCAGCGGCTGGCCGGGCTGCTTCGGCAGGGTCTCGCGCGGCACGCGGAGCAGGGACGCCTGCCGCTCCGCCTCGAGGGTCCCGAGGCGCACGGCGGGGCTGGTATCCAGGGTCGACATACGCTTGAAGGGGGCGACAAACATGGCGTTGAACCTCGCGGCGGCATTCCTTTGCCTTTAATTTGAAACCTGCGCATCGGTTTCACACGCCTCCGCCACTTCACGACATTGCGTGTTCCCATGTGCCGGCGAGCGCCGCCCCGAACGCCTCCGGCGCTTCCCACATCACCCAGTGGCCGGCATCGGGCACCACGGCCAGGGCCACGCCGGGCTGCAGGGCGCGCAACAGGTCCAGCCGGTCCTGCAGCCAGGGCGTGGCGGTGCTGTCCAGTTCGCCCCAGATGCCGGCCAGCGGCACGGCGAGGCCCTCCAGCGCATCGCGCAGCGCGGTGGTGCCGGCGAAGGGGCGGCTGCGCAGCCGGGCATGCCGCACATGCCAGTCCTGCAGGGCCAGGGCCGCGCCCTCGATCCGCTCCGGATGGGCCAGCATCAGCGCCGCCAGGTTGGCGCGGTTGGCCGCCTCACGCGCCGGGCCGTGCAGGCTGCGCACCGGCTGCATCGGCGTCGGGCGGCGGCGCAGCCCCATGGCGCCGGCGCCCACCAGCGTGAAGCTCGCCAGCCGCTCCGGCGCCTGCCGCGCCACATGCCCGCCGATCATGGCGCCGAAGGAGAACCCCACCAGCCGGTAGCGCACCGGGCCCAGCAGCGCCGCCACCCCGGCGGCGACAATGGCGGCGATGGCATCGGGCGAATCTGGCCGCGGCGGCATGTCGGATTCGCCGAGCCCCGGCAGGTCGGCGGCCAGGACGCGGTGGCGCGCGGCCAGGGCCGGGATGTTGCGCGCCCAGTGGCGCCAGGAGCCGGAGCCGCCATGCAGCAGCACCACAGGCGCCTCCCCCGGCGCCCCCTCCCCCCATTCGTGCCACACCATGCGGCCCTCGCCGCAGGGCGTCTCGTGCCGGCGGGCGGCGGCCTGCAAGGGCGCGAGCAGGGCCTCCAGGGGGTTGGTCATCAGGTCCGGCATGGGCGGCGGGGCTCCGATCTGGTGATATCCGCGCCCGGCGGAACGGGCGGTGGCCCGATCCTGCGCCCGGCGCGGCCGCGGGAAAACCGCCCCGCGCCTGTTCCCGCCCGCACGGGGCTGTTACTGCGGCGCCCGCGCCCCGCCCTCTCCTGCCTGACGGACCCGCCCGATGCGCCGCCCCGCCCCGCCATGCCCGCCGGCCGCCCTGGCGACATGCGCCGGAACGGCGCCCGCCTTCCGGCCTGCGTAGCCCGGCCATGCGCGTCGCCCTCGTGCGCCACCTGCCCACCGACCTGCCGCGCGGCCTCTGCTACGGACGGCTGGACGTGCCGCCGGGCCGCGGGGCCGACCCGGCGCCGCTGCGCGCGGCGCTGGCCGGGTTCGGCCCGGCGCGCTGGTTCAGCAGCCCCGCCCGGCGCTGCCGCGCCCTGGCCGCGGCGCTGGCCGGTGGCGCCGCCATCGTGGAGGACACGCGGCTGCTGGAGCTGGATTTTGGCGCCTGGGAAGGCCTGGCCTGGGACGACGTGCCCCGCGCAGCGCTGGACGAATGGGTGGCCGACCCCTGGGGCTTCGCTCCGCCGGGCGGCGAGAGCGGCGCGGCCCTGGTGGCGCGGTTGCGCGGCTTCCACGCCGGGCTCCGGCAGGATTGCGTGGTGGTGGCGCATGGCGGCCCGCTGAAGGTGCTGGCCGACCTGCTGGCCGGGCGCCCGGTGGACCTGCTGGCCCCTGCCCAGCCCATGGGCAGCCTGCGCATCCTGGAGACCGGCTAAGGCCGCCGCCCCGCTCAGCCGGCGGGCACGGGCGCGGGCGCCGCCTCCGGCGCCCCGATCCCGAGCCGCGCCGCCATTACCGGGCGGTTCGGCCCGTCCAGCAGGTCGCGCAGCGTCTGGCCGTCCAGCACCGCGAGGAAGGCGGACAGCGCCTCGCCCAGCAGCGATTGCAGCCGGCAGGCATTGGTCAGCGGGCAGCCGGCGCCCTCGGCGCTGTCCTGGAAGCAGGCGACCAGCGCCATGTCCTCCTCGGTGAAGCGCACCACCGCGCCGATGCGGATCTCCTCGGGCGCGCGCGCCAGGCGCAGCCCGCCGCCCCTGCCGCGCGTGGTCTCGATGAACCCGCCGCGGCCCAGATGGTGCACCACCTTCACCAGGTGGTTCTCCGAGATGCGGTGCGCCACCGCGATCTCCCGGATGGCAACGCGCCGCTCGGGCCGCAGCCCGAGATAGATCAGGGTCCGCAGGGCGTAGTCCGTGTAGAGCGTGAGCCGCATCCGGAAGATGTAGCAGCTTTACATCTTTCTACCAGGGCCGCATAAGGAGCATGTAGAATACACCTTATGGAGACCGCCATGCCCCGCCCGCTCAGCGCGCAGACCATCTCGGTCGTGAAGGCCACGGTTCCCGCGCTGGAGGTCCACGGCCTCGCCCTCACCCGCCGGATGTATGAGCGCCTGTTCGAGAACGCCGCCATCCGCGACCTGTTCAACCAGTCCCACCATGGCGAGACCGGATCGCAGCCCAAGGCGCTGGCGGGCGCGGTGCTGGCCTATGCGCGCAACATCGACAATCTCGGCGTGCTCGCCGGCGCGGTGGAGCGCATCGCGCAGAAGCATGTCGGGCTGAACATCCTGCCTGAGCACTACCCCTTCGTGGCGGACGCCCTGCTCGGCGCCATCCGGGACACGCTGGGCGAGGCCGCGACGCCGGAGATCCTGGCCGCCTGGGGCGAGGCCTACTGGTTCCTGGCCGACCTGCTGATTGGGCGCGAGGGGCAGATCTATGCCGAGCACGCGGCGGCGCCCGGCGGCTGGAATGGCTGGCGCGACTTCACCGTGGCGGAGAAGCTGCGGGAGAGCGAGGTCATCACCTCCTTCATCCTGGTGCCGGCCGATGGCGGCCCGGTGCTGCGGCACAGGCCCGGCCAGTACCTCACCTTCTGGCTCGACATTCCGGGCCAGCCGCCGCTGAAGCGGAACTACAGCATCTCCTCCGCCCCGGACGGCGCGTATTACCGCATCAGCGTCAAGCGCGAGCCGCGGGGTGTCGCCTCCAATTGGCTGCACGACGCGGTGCAGCCCGGCGCCCGGCTGAAGGTCGCCGCCCCCGCCGGCGAGTTCTTCCTGCCGGAGCCGCCGGCACGGCCGGTCGTGCTGCTCAGCGGCGGCGTCGGCCAGACGCCGCTGCTGAGCATGCTGCACGCCGTGGCGGGCGGCGCCCCAGCGGCGCCGGTGCAGTTCGTCCATGGCACGCTCTCGGGCGCCACCCACGCCCTGGGCGCTGAGGCGCGGGCCCTGGCCGCCGCCGGCCGGGTGCAAGTGACCACCTTCTACGAATGCCCGCGGCCGGAGGACCGGCCGGGCCAGGATTACGACGTGGCCGGCCGCATCACCCCGGACTGGCTGCGCGCCAACACGCCGCTGGCGGAGGCGGATTACTATCTCTGCGGCCCGCGCGACTTCCTGCGCGTCTTCGTGGCGGCGCTGCTGGCGCTGGGCGTGCCGGCGGCGCGCATCCACCACGAGTTCTTCGGCCCGGCGGACGAGCTGCTGGCCGCCTGAGGCGGAAGGCCGGGGCGGCGGTGCCTCACCCGCCGCCCAGCCCGGCCAGCCAGCGGCGCTTGCCGGCCAGGACATGCGCCTCCCCCGCCCGGCGGGCCGCCTCCGCGTCGCCGCCGGCGATGGCGTCCAGCATCGCCGCGTGCTCGGCATTGCTGGCGCGGCGGTTCTCCGCGTCGTCCAGCATCTGCCGGCGCACCGGGTGGCTCTCCTTCAGCATGGCGCGGTAGAGGGCGGCGGTGCGGCGGTGCGCCGCCGCCTCCAGCATCGCGTCGTGGAAGGCGAGGTTCAGCGCGTAGTAGCGCGCCGCGTCGCCGGCCGAGAGCGCCGCCGCCATGGCCGCCACCTGGGCGCGCAGCGCGGCCATCTGCGGCGCGGTGGCGCGGCGCGCCAGCAGGGCGCAGCAGAAGCCCTGCAACAGCGCGCGCGTGTCGTACAGCTCGGCCACCTCGGCGGCATCCAGGCGGCGCACGCTCATGCCGCGCTGCGCCGGGCCGCCCTGCACCAGCCCCTCGCGCTCCAGCGCCCGCAGCGCCTCGCGCAGCGGCCCGCGCGAGACGCCGAGCCGGGCCGCCAGCGCCTGCTCGTTCAGCCGCGCCCCGGGCGCCAGCAGCCCCTCCAGGATCATCCGCTCGATCCCGGCATGCGCCAGCTCGGCCAGCGATTCGGCGCGGCGGCGGGCAATGCGGTCCAGCGCCTCGGGGCTGGGGGCCGGGGCGGAAAGGGCGGATGCGGTGGCGGCCATGCGGCCATGGAACACATCGCACGCCGCTTGTCGACAGCCGGCAGACTGTTGACACTTTGCGGGCCGCCCCGCAGCATGGCCGCCGGGAGCCATTCCGCGACCGGCCCGCATCCACAAGACCAATCCGCAGGGCCGGCGCGGCGAAGGAAGGAAACGCCATGCTGCAGCGCCGGACCCTGCTGGGCGCCGCGCTTGCCTTGCCCGCCCAGGCCCTGCCGGCGCCGGGCGGGGGGGCACGCGCGCAAGCCGCCTATCCGGACCGCCCGGTCCGCGTCATCGTCGGCTTCGCGCCGGGCGGCGCCACGGACATCACCACCCGCCTGCTGGCGCCGCGCCTGCAGGCGGCGCTCGGCACCACCTATCCGGTGGTGGTGGAGAACCGGCCCGGCGGCAGCGGCAACGTGGCCACCCAGGCCGTCGTCAACGCCACGCCGGACGGCCACACCCTGCTGATGGGCACCATCTCCGCCCTCGCCATCAACCCCAGCCTGTTCACCGATCTCGGCTTCAACCCGCAGGCCGACCTCACCCCCATCGGCCTCTTCGCCGACGTGCTGAACGTGCTGGTGGTGCCGGTGGACCGGCCCTGGAAGACCCTGCCCGAGCTGATCGCCGCCGCGAAGGCGAAGCCGGAGGCGCTGAACTACTCCTCCTCCGGCATCGGCGGCGCCGGGCATCTGGGCGGCGCGCTGCTCGACCACCTGGCCGGCATCCGCACCACCCATGTCGCCTATCGCGGCGGCGGGCCGGCGATGACCGACCTGGTGAGCGGCAAGATGGACTTCTCCTTCGCCACCGCCCCCACCGCCCTGCCGCTGATCGAGGCCGGCAAGCTGCGCGCCCTGGCCGTGCCCACCGCGCGCCGCAGCCCGCTGCTGCCCGACGTGCCCGCCGTGGCCGAGACGGTGCCGGGCTTCGAGGTGGCCAACTGGTACGCCATGCTGGGCCCCAGGGGGCTGCCGCAGCCGGTGGCGGCGCGGCTCAGCGCCGCGCTGCGCGAGGCGCTGGCCGACCCGCAGCTCGTCTCCGCCCTCTCCCACCACGGCGCCGAGCCGCGCCCCTCCACGCCGGAGGCGCTGGCGCGCTTCCTGAAGCAGGAGACGGAGAAGTGGCGCCCCATTCTACAGGCCTCCGGCACCCGGCCGGAATGAGGCCGCAGCCGAGGGAACGTGCATGGACCTGCAACTGAACGGGCGGGAGGCGCTGGTGGTGGGCGGCTCCTCCGGCATCGGCCTCGCCACCGCGGCGCTGCTGCTGCGCGAGGGCGCGCGCGTCACCATCGCCGGGCGCGACGAGGCCCGGCTGGCCGGGGCCGCCGAGGCCCTGGCGCGCGAGACCGGCACCCGGCCGGAGACCGCCCGCTGCGACCAGGCCGACCCGGCGCAGGTGGCGGCCCTCGCCGCGCGCTGGGAGGGGCGGCACCTCGACGCGCTGGTCTGCGCCGCCGGCGGCAGCCACCGCTCCAGCTTCGAGGCGCTGACCGACGAACAGTGGCTGGCCAATTACGAGTTCAACATCCTGGGCACGGTGCGGGTGGTGCGCGCCCTGCTGCCGGCGCTGCGCCGGGCCGCCTGCGGGCGGGTGGTGCTGCTTGGCGCCGTCTCGGCGCGCCAGCCCACGGCGCAGCAGGTCGTCTCCAACACCCACAAGGCCGGCGTGCTGGCGCTGGCCAAGACCCTCTCGCTGGAGCTGGCGCCGGAGGGGATCGGCGTGAACAGCGTCTCGCCCGGGCGGGCGCTGACGCCGCTCTGGCGCAACCGCGCCGCCACCATGGCGAAGGATGAGGGCATCCCGGAAGCGACGGTGCTGGAGCGCGTGGCGGCCGACATCCCGATGGGGCGGCTGGCGGAGCCGGAGGAGGTGGCGGCCATGGTCGCCTTCCTCGCCTCGCCCGTCTCGGCCTATGTCACGGGGCAGGCCATCGCGGTGGATGGAGGGTTGCAGAGGGGCGTCTGACAGGAAGCCAGGGCGGGGGAAGGAATTCCCCCCGCGCCCCCATCCTTATTTCTGTCGGTTCAGGCGTCGCGGCGGGCCTGGTTGTTCCGGGTGGCCTGGGAGACGCTGCCCACCTGGCGCGGGTCCACCTGCGTCATCCGGCTGTCATGCTCCACCGGGTTCATGCCGCGATGCGCGGTGCGGCCGGAGGAGGGGTGGTGGCGCACGCGGCTGGCCCGCTTCATCTCCAGCGCGCGGCGGGCGATCTCGCCCTGCGCCGGGCGGCGCGCGGCGGCGTCATGCCGCCCGATCTCCTTGTTCACCCGCTTCAGCGCGGATGCGAAGACCTGCTTCTTCAGCGAGAGGCCGCTCTCGTCCCGCGCCGGGGTGGCGCCGCGCGGCTCGGCCTTGCCGCGCATCTCCCGCCGCCGCCCGCGGCCGACGTCGCGCGCCTTGTCGCGGAATTCGCGCAGGGTGCGCGCCATCTCGATCAGCTCCGGCTTCGGCAGGCCGCAGAGATCCGGGTAGTGGCTGCGGGAGACGGCCTCGAACTCGGTCGCGGTCAGCAGGCGGCGTTCGGTGGCGATCGGCAGGCTCACGGCATTCTCCTCCAGAAGCGGGGCGGGCCGCCGGTTCGCCCGGCGGCCCGCCCTTCCGAAGATGAAAACGCTGTAATCTTCCGGGGGTTTCCCCGGCCGCGCCCCGGCTTCAGCCGGCGCGGCGCTTCGCCCGGCGGCTGACGATGTTCAGCGCCTCCACCAGCGTCGAGAAAGCCATGGCGGCATAGACATAGCCCTTCGGCACATGCGCCCCGAAGCCCTCGGCGATCAGCGTCATGCCGATCATCAGCAGGAAGCCCAGCGCCAGCATCACCACCGTCGGGTTGGCCTTGATGAAGTTGGCCAGCGGGTCGGCCGCCAGCAGCATCACCGTCACCGCCGTCAGCACGGCGATGACCATGATCGGGATGTGCGGCGTCATGCCGACCGCGGTGATGATGCTGTCGATCGAGAACACCAGGTCGAGCACCAGGATCTGCGCGATGGCGCTGGAGAAGGTGAGCGTGGCCTTCCCCGCGAACATGTCGCCCTCCGCCGGCGGGTCGACATTGTGGTGGATCTCCTTGGTCGCCTTCCACACCAGGAACAGGCCGCCGGCGATGAGGATCAGGTCGCGCCAGGAGAAGCCGTGGCCGAACAGCTCGAACACCGGGGCGGTGAGCCGCACGATGATGGCCACCGTGCCGAGCAGCGCCAGCCGCAGCACCAGCGCCAGCCCGATGCCGATGCGCCGCGCCCGCGCCTGCTGTTCCACCGGCAGCTTGTTGGTGATGATGGAGATGAAGATCAGGTTGTCGATGCCGAGGACAACCTCCATCGCCATCAGCGTGGCGAGGGCGACCCAGGCGGCCGGGTCGGCGGCCAGGGCGAGCAGCGAATCCATCAGGCAGGCATCCCATGGGAAGGGTTGGAGGAAGGCACATAGACCCGCACCGCCTTCGGCAGCAGCCGGAAGCGCGCGGGGGTCATGGCGTTCAGCTCGCCATCGGTGTTCACCGGCATGGGGCGGCGGGTGCGCACCTCGCAGGCGGTGGTGGGGAAGGCCCGCACGTCGTGCCATTGCCCCTGCGTGCCGCGGCGCAGATAGGGCAGCAGCGCCAGCAGCCGCCACCAATGGTCCAGCTCCAGGCTGTAGACGTCGAGCTTGCCGTCATCCGGCCGGGCGGAGCTTTCCACGGTCATGCCGCCGCCATAGTGCCGCCCATTGCCGACCGAAACCTGGATGGTCTTCACCTGCTCCGTCACCCCGTCATGGGTGATCCAGGCGGTGAAGCGGCGCACACGGCGCAGCAGGCGGAAGGCGGCCAGCGCGTAGCCCAGCTTGCCCCAGCGCTTCTTCTCCTCCCGCCCCAGCCCCTTGGCCAGGGTGGCGCTGAAGCCGATGCTGGCGACGTTGAAGAAGGGCCGGCTGTTCACCTCGCCCAGGTCGATCGGCCGCAGCACGCCGCCGGCGATGACATGGGCCGCCTCCACCGGGTCGAACGGGATGTCCAGGCTGCGCGCCAGGTCGTTGGCGGTGCCGAGCGGCAGGATGCCGAAGGGCAGGCCGGTCTCCATCAGCGCCGGCGCGGCGCCGTTCAGCGTGCCGTCGCCGCCGCCCAGGATCACCGCCGCGAAGCCCTCGGCGGCGCGGGCGCGGATCACCTCGGCGGCGGTCTGGCCGGGGCTGCAGGGGTGCTCCACCAGCGACCAGCCGGCATCGCGCAACACCGCCAGCGCCGCGTCGATGACGGCGCCGCCGTTGCGGGCGTTGCGGTTGACGATCAGCAGGGCGCGGCGGTCCGGCTCAGCCATGCGCCACCCCACAGGCCCCGTACCCCGTCGCCGGCATCACGCTCGCTCCGCAGCTTTGCACCCTGGCTTTCTCCTGGCAGAACCGGCCGCGCCCTGGCGCTGGCACATCCGGCGGGAAACGCGCCAGGGAGCGGAGGGATGCGGAAGCGTGGCAACTCCCACCAGATGGCCGCGTCTCTGCCTTATCGGCAAGCGGAATCCCGGATGCTACGCGACACCCTGACCATTCTCTCCCGCCGCTTCAGCTGGGGGCAGTTCGCCACCCTGGCGGCCCTGCTGGTCTGCGCGGGCGGCATGCTGGCCTTCGCCGCCATCATGGACGAGGCGCTGGAAGGCGGCACCCACGCCTTCGACGAGACACTGCTGCGGGCGCTGCGCAACCCGGCCGACCTCTCGGACCCGCTCGGGCCGTTCTGGCTGGAGATCATGATGCGCGACTATACGTCGCTCGGCAGCCACGCCGTGCTGCTGCTGATCGGCGCCGTGGCGCTGGGCTACATCGTCATGCTGCGCAAATGGCTCTCCGCCACGCTGCTGACGGTCTCCTTCGGCGGCGGCATGGCGCTGAACAGCCTGCTGAAGCTGGGCTTCGACCGGCCACGGCCGGACCTCGTGGCGCATCTCGTCGAGGTGCACACGGCCAGTTTCCCGAGCGGCCACGCCATGCTCTCCGCCACCTGCTACCTGACGCTCGGCACGCTGCTGGCGGGGGTGACGCACCACAGGCGGCTCAAGGCCTACATCCTCGGCATCGCCATCGGGCTGACGCTGCTGGTGGGCAGCAGCCGCGTCTATCTCGGCGTCCACTGGCCGACCGACGTGCTGGCCGGCTGGTGCCTGGGCGCCGCCTGGGCCATGGGCTGCTGGCTGGTGCTGCGCGCCTGGCTGGCCTGGCACCAGCGCCGCCGCCGCCTGCACCCACCAGGAGAGGGGCACGGGCCGGGCTGAAGGCCGCTCAGAGGTGGCGGCCGCGCTCCAGGATCTCGAGCGTGTATTCGCGGTAGCTCATCCCCAGCTCCTCGGCCCGGGCGAGGCGACGCAGCGCGATCTCGCGCGGCGGCGTCTTCCAGGCCTTGCGGCTGGCACGGCGCCAGTTCCAGGCATTCCAGGAAAGGTCGGGCTCCGGCTCCAGCGGCGGGCCGCCATTGTGGCCGATCAGGGCCATGCGCCGCCCTCCACCGCCACTGCCCGCATCGCCCGCCTCCCGCTGTGCCGCAGGGCAGCACAGCATACGATCCGGCGCGCGGCGAGGGGAATCTGGCCGGAACGGCCCCGGGGCGGAGGCTCCGGCCCGATGAATCCCGGCGGGCCGGAAATCCCCTACAGCCCTTCCTTCCGCGTCCAGCCCTGGTCGCGCATGCAGGCCTCGATGACCGTGGCGCGCAGCGGCGCGGCGGCATCGCGCGTCCGGTACTGGGGCGGGCGGAAGCCGCCCGGCGAGGTCCAGCAGCGCCGGCCATCGCGGCCGCACTCGGTCACCGACGGCTCCCAGTAGCCGGGGCGTTCCACGTAATCCTGCCACTCGGGGGGGATCTGGCGGCCGGCCGCCTCGCACCGGCCCAGCGCGGCCTGCCTCTCGGCGCCGGTGGCGCCGGGCTTCTCCCAGCCGGCGCAGGCCGCCAGGGAGAGCAGGGCGGCGCCCCAGGCGGAGATCCTCATGCCGGCCCTCATCGCATCCCCTTTCCACCCGCGGCACCTGACATGGGAAGGCGGCCGCGCCGCCGGGAGCCCGCAGGGCCCGCCGATCGCGGCATCGTGGGAGGACAATGGGGAACAGGGCGGGGGCATTTGCCGGGTGAGGGGATCGAACCCCCGACCTTCGGTTTACAAAACCGCTGCACTACCGCTGTGCTAACCCGGCATTCTCCTGACGATGTGGCGGACCCGCATCGTCCCGCAAGGCCACCCTCCGCGATGGCGTCCGCAGACGCTCAACGGGCGGATGCCAGAGCATCCGGGTTTTCGCCTTTCAGGCGGCATTTTTCAAGAGCGCCGGGTTTCAGGAGCGCCGGAAGGGGCGCGACTCCCCTGGCTGGCGCGGCCGGCCTTTCCTATGCTGCCTGCGTTGCGTGCGTAAAACAAAAAAAGCCGAATGGGAGAGAAGCCCGATGCGTTACGCTGCCCTCGCGGCGGCGCTTGCCTGCCTCCTGGCAAGCGCCTCATCCGCCATGGCCCAGAACGCCATCACCATGATCGTCGGCTACCCGCCCGGTGGCGCGTCCGACCTGATGGCCCGCATCCTGCAGCCCGAGATGGCCAAGGCCCTGGGCCGTCAGGTCGTGATCAAGAACTCGCCCGGCGCCAACGGCACGGTGGGCGCCATGGAGCTCACCCGCTCCCGCCCGGATGGCGAGACCATCCTGTTCGCGCCCGGCGGCTCGCTGGTGCTGACGCCGCACACCCGCGGCGCCCCCTTCCAGCAGGCGGAGTTCATCCCCGTGTGCCAGATCTCGGCGGCGCATGTGGTGATGATGACGCAGCAGGATTCGGGCCTGCGGACGCTGCAGGACGTGGTGGCCCGCGCGCGCGAGAACCCGGGCGCCTTCGCCTATGCCAGCACCGGCCCCGGCGGCACGCCGCATATCAGCATGATCTCGCTGGAGAGGCTGGCGGGCATCGAGATGAACCACATCCCCTTCCGGGGCTCGGGCGACGTGATGCAGGCCATGGCGGGGAAGCAGCTCTCGCTGTTCACCGACCAGGGCAACCTGGTCCGGCAGTACAACCTGCACCCCATCGCCGTCTTCAGCGCGGCGCGGGCGAAGGAATTCCCGGACACGCCCACCATGCGGGAGCTGGGCTTCGACCTGAACTTCACCATCTGGTCCGGCCTCTACGCGCCCGCCGGCACGCCGGATGCCACCCTGAAGCCGATCGAGGAGGCCTGCGCCCAGGCCGTGGCGGCGCCCGCCGTGGTGGAGGGCTTCAGGCGGATGGACATGCCGATCCTGCTGCGCCGCCGCACCGACTTCACCGCCTACCACAACGCCGAGTACGAGCGCTTCGGCAGGCTGGTGAAGCAGTACGACCTGCGCGTGAACTGAGCCGCCTCAGCCGAGGCGCGGGTCCAGCCAGGGGCGCGGCATCGCCTGCCAGGGGGTGCCGCGCGCCTCCGCCTCCCGCAGCGCGATGCCAAGGCCGGGCCGGTCGGGCAGCCGCGCCGCGCCCTCCTGGAAGGCCAGCGCCTCGCCGCCCGAGACCAGGGTGAAGAAGCGGTCCGTCTCGCCGAACTGCACCTCCAGGCGCAGGAAGTTCGCCAGGGTCGCGCAGAGATGCAGCGAATGCGCGTGGCAGACCGGCCCGGTGGGGTTGTGCGGCGCGACCTCGATGCCGGCCGTCAGCGCCAGCGCGGCGATGCGGCGGATCTCCTCATGCCCGCCGGCGTGCTTGATGTCGGGCATCAGCACGTCGTAGCAGCCCTGCTCGATCAGCGGACGGTAGGCGGCGAGGCCGCTCAGCGTCTCCGCCCCCGCCAGGCGCATGCCGCGCTCGTTCGCCAGGCCGCGCAGGCGGCGGATCTCCGGCAGGTTGCCCTCGGCGACGGGGCATTCCAGCCAATAGAGATCGAGCGGCGCCAGGTCGCGGATCAGCGCCGCGGCGCCGCCGGCCGAGAAGCGCCAATGGGCATCGACCATGACATCGGCCCCGCCGCCCACCGCCTCGCGCACGGCGGCGATGCGGTCCAGTCCCCCCGCATAGGCGGCGCGCTGCGCGGCGGTGTCGCCACCGGCATCCTGCCAGACCATCGGCTCGAAGGGCGCCAGCTTCACGGCGGTGAAGCCCTGCGCCACGGCGCGGCGCGCGGCGGCGGCGAAGCCCTCCGGCGTGCGCGGCTGCGCGCCGCGGTTGATGTTGGCGTAGAGCGTCACCCGCGGCCGCAGCGCGCCGCCCAGCAGGTGATGGATCGGCACGCCCGCCGCCTGCCCGGCGATGTCCCACAGCGCCGCCTCGAAGGCGCTCTGCACCGTCTGCGCCACCAGCCCGCCGGGGGCGTGCGGCAGCACCTGGCACAGCCGGTTGCGCGCGGCGGCCTCCTCCCCCACCACCTGCGCGGCCAGCCGCGCGGCCTCGGCGGCCAGGGCGCCCTCCTGGTTTGCGAGGGTGCACTCGCCGAGGCCGGTCAGCCCGGCATCGGTGCGCACCAGCAGGAAGCACCAGTTGGTCTTGGGCGTGACCTGGGTGCCGAGGAAGTCGAGGGCGGTGATGCGCATGGGGTGTGTCACTCCGCCTGGATGCCGGCCCGGGCGGCCAGGGCCTTCCACTGGGCGATGTCGTGGACGATCCGCTGGCCGAAGGCCTCCGGCGGGCCGGCGACCAGCTCGCCGCCGAGCAGCCGCACGCGGTCCCGCAACTCGGCCGAGTCGCGCAGCCCGGCCAGGGCGGCGTGCAGCCGCTCGCGGATGGGCGCCGGGGTGCCGCGCGGGGCGAGGATGCCGTTCCAGGCCAGCGTCTCGAAGCCGGGCAGGGTGTCGGCCACCGGCGGCACCTCGGGCAGCTCGGCGCTGCGGCCGAGGAAGGTGACCGCCAGCGCGGCGAGCTCGCCACGGCGGATATAGGGCATGACGTTGACCAGATTGGCGAACATCAGCGCCGTGTCGCCGGCGATGACGGACTGCGCCATGGCCGGCGTGCCGCGATAGGGCACGTGCACGATGTCGAGCCCGGCCTCCGCCTTGAACAGCTCCATCGACATGTGCGCGGAGGAGCCGATGCCGCCGGAGGCGTAGTTCAGCGCCCCCGGCCGCGCCCGCAGGGCGGCGATCAGCGCCGGCAGGTCGCGCGCCGCCAGCAGGCGGCGGTTCACCACCAGCACGTTGGGGCCCTGCACCAGCAGCGAGACCGGCTCGAAGGCGGTGGCGAGGTCATAGGGCAGGTCGCGGTAGATGGCGGCGTTGATGCCGTTGGAGCCGGCATTGCCGAGCAGGAAGCTGTAGCCGTCCGGCGCCGCGTTGTGGGCGGCCTCGACGCCGATGCGCCCGCCCGCGCCGCCGCGGTTCTCGATGACGAAGGGCTGCCCCAGCGCGGCCTCCAGGGCGGGCGCCACCAGCCGGGCCACCGTGTCGTTGCCGCTGCCCGGTGCGTCGGGGAGGATCAGCCGCACCGGGCGGGCGGGCCAGCCGGAGGCTGCGGCGGCCCTGGCGCGCGGGGCGCCGGGCGCGGCCCACGTCCCTGCCCCCGCCCCTGCCAGGGCGGCGCCCTTCATGCACGCACGCAGCAGCCCGCGGCGGCCTGCCATGGCCATTCTCCTCCATTCCTTGCGTGGAGTGTGCCGCCGCAGCGCCTTCCCCCTCAAGCCCCCCCGCCTCTGGCCCCCGCCCCTGGCCCGGGGCATCGCCGCCCCGCTCACGCAGCCTTCTCTGGCGGGGGTGCCGCCTGCTCTGCTACCGCTCCGCCATGTTGGAAGACTGGACCATGGCCTTCGAGGCCTGGGTGCGTGCCAATGCCGCCTGGGCGGCGCCGGTGACGTTCCTCATCGCCTTTTTCGAATCCTTCCCCATCGTCAGCATCGTGGTGCCGTCCACGGCGCTGCTGCTGGCGGTGGGGGCGCTGATCGGCGGCGGGCTGATCGCGCCCGGGCCGGCGCTGCTGGCCTGCGTGGCGGGAGGGATCCTGGGCGATGCCGCCGGCTACTGGCTGGCACGCTGGTTCGGCCCCTATGCGGTGCGGCGGCGGCTGCCGAGATCCTGCCGCCGCGTCTATGCCTGGTCGGTGGTGGTGTTCCGGCGCTGGGGCTGGTGGGCGGTGTTCATCGGTCGCTTCCTCGGGCCGATGCGGGCGGTGACGCCGCTGGCAGCGGGCGTGGTGGGCATGCGCAACTGGCCGTTCCAGAGCGCCAACGTGCTCTCGGCCCTGGTCTGGGCGCCGCTGGTGCTGATGCCCGGCACGGTGGGCGGCTGGCTGGCGCGGCAGCTCGGCCCGGAGCCGGACCCGCTGGCGATCGGCGGCGTGCTGGCCGGCGCGGCGCTGCTGTGGCTGAGCTACCAGCGGCTGCGGCCGGTGGTGCGCGCGGCGGTGCAGGCCCGGCTGGCACGCGCCCGGGCCTGAGGGCCGCGCCCCCGCCGCGTCAGGCGCCGGGGCCGGGGTGCCCCACCGTCTGGATCACCTCGAACCCCTCGAACTGCGGCGGGCCGAGATAGAGCACCTTGGTCTGCCCGGCGCCCCGGTGCGCCGCGCGGAACGCGTCGGAGCGGGTCCAGCCCTCGAAGGACTCCCGGTCCTTCCAGATGGTGTGCGAGGCGTAGAGCACATGGTCCTCCCGCTGCGGGCCGCGCAGCAGGTGGAACTCGACGAAGCCGGGCACGGTGTGCAGGTGCGATTCGCGGCTCTTCCAGACCTGCTCGAACTCGGCCTCGGAGCCCGGCGCGACCTGGAAGCGGTTCATGGCGATGAACATGCGGCTCTCTTTCCCTCGCGGATGCTGCCGCAGAGATGGGGCCGCGACCCGGCTTCAGAAGAGGCCCCTAGAAAAGCCCCGCGAAGGGCAGCACCACCAGCCGGTCCCCCGGCGCCACGCCGAGGGACTCTTCCGGCAGCTCGGCGAAGGCATCGCTCTGCGTCAGGGAGGAGAGCAGCCCCGCCCCCTCCCGCGCGTATTTGGCGGCCACCGGCAGCCCGCCCGGCGCGCCGGGGCAGAGCGTGACGCGCACATATTCCCGCCGCCCCGCCTTCTTGCGGTAGGGAAAGGCAGCTTCCGCCAGGAAGCGCGGCAGCGGCACCGGCGCCGCGCCGCAGAGCCGCAGCGCCAGCGGCCGCGCCAGGTGCAGGAAGGTGACGAAGGCCGCCACCGGGTTGCCCGGCAGCCCCAGCACCGGGGTTCCGCCGATGACGCCCATCGCCGCCGGCCGCCCCGGCTTCAGCGCCAGGCGCCAGAACACCAGGCTGCCCGCCGCCTCGATGGCGGCGCGCACATGGTCCTCCTCCCCCGCCGAGACGCCGCCGGAGGTGAGCAGCATGTCGTGCGCCCCGGCCGCCTCGCGCAGCGCGGCACGGGTGGCCTCGGCGCGGTCGGGCAGGATGCCGAGATCGACCGGCTCCACCGGCAGCCCGGCCAGCAGCGCCAGCAGGGAGAAGCGGTTGCTGTCGAAGGTCTGGGCCGGGCCGAGGGGGGTGCCGGGCGTGGCCAGCTCGTCGCCCGTGCTGAACACGCCGATGCGCGGCCGCGCCGTGACGGCGAGCGCCGGCAGGCCGAGCGCCGCGGCCAGGCCGATGGCCGGCGGGTCGAGCAGGCGCCCGGCCGGCAGGGCCAGCGCGCCCTGCGCCACATCCTCCCCCGCCGGGCGGCAATTGGCGCCGGGCCTCAGCCCGGCCGGCAGCAGCAGCGCGCCGCCCTCCAGCCGGGCATCCTCCTGCATCATCACCGTGTCGGCGCCCGGCGGCATGGGGGCACCGGTCAGGATGCGGCAGGCCGTGCCGGGGGCGAGCGCCGCCGCCGCCTGCTGCCCGGCGGCGAGGCGGCCAGCGAGGCGCAGCCGCGTCTCCTCCCCCGCGCGCAGATCGGCATGGCGGAAGGCATAGCCATCGACGGCGCTGTTGAAGAAGGGCGGCAGCGGGTGCGGCGCGAACAGGTCGGCCGCCAGCACGCGGCCGCGCGCCTGCGCCAACGGCACCGTCTCGGTGCCGCCGAGGGGGGGCACGCGCGCCGCGATCAGCGCCGCCGCCGCCTCCACCGAGAGCAGCGCGCCGCCGAAGGCGAAGCAGTCGTCGCTCAGCTGGGCCATGGCGCAGCGTAGCGCAGGACGAGGCCGGCCACCGCCTCGATATCGTCCAGCCCGGCATGGGGCAGGGCGCCGCCGGGGGGCGGCGTGTCCGTGGCGGCGGCGCGGATGGCGGAATCCTCCGGGTGCAGCCAGGGCTTGCCGTTGGCGGCGCGGAACACCTCGATCTTGGGGTGGTGGTCGCGCTTGAAGCCCTCCACCAGCACGAGGTCTACCGGGGCGAGCTGCGCCAGCAGCTCCGGCAGGGCCGGCTCGGGGGCGCCGCGAAGCTCGGTCATCAGCGCCCAGCGCTGCGCGGAGGAGACCAGCACCTGCTGCGCGCCCGCCTGCCGGTGGGTGTGGCTGTCCTTGCCCGGCTGGTCCACGTCGAAGCGGTGGTGCGCGTGCTTCACGGTGGAGACCGTCAGGCCACGGCCGGTCAGGCAGGGAATCAGCCGGGCGAGGAGGGTGGTCTTGCCGGCGCCACTCCAGCCGGCCAATCCGATCAGGCGCATGCGGGAAGCCTTATCCGGGGCGGCGGGCAAAAAAAAGCCGGGGGAATGGAATTCCCCCGGCCCTGCGGTTCTTTCCGGCCGCCTCAGTCGGCGCCGGCGGGGCGCGTGGCGGGCTCGGGCCGCACGGATTCATGCGCCCGCTTCAGCTCGTCATCCACCCACATGCTGTGGTGCTCGCGGGCCCAGTTGTAGTCCACCTTGCCGCTGCCCATGGCGCTGAAGGCGCCCTCCATGCCCAGGCTGCCGATGTAGATATGCGCCAGCATGGCCGCGATCATCAGCATCGACAGCACGCTGTGCAGCATGTGGCCGATCTGCTGGCCCTCGATGTTCAGGACGAAGAAGGGGAACATCAGCAGGAAGCCGGAGGCCGCGACCGCGCCGCCGCCCAGCACCGTGATCCAGAACACCGCCTTCTGCCCGCCGTTGAAGCGCCCGGCCTGCGGGTGCGCATCGCCGATGAAGCCGCCGCCATTCTTCAGCCAGACCCAGTCCAGCTTGTTCGGGATGTTGTCCCGCACCCAGAGCGCCAGCAGCCCGAGGACGCCCAGGGTGAAGGGGAAGGCCAGGAAGTTGTGGGCGATCTTGCCGAGCTCGGAGACGGTGGTGAAGGCCTCCGGCCCGATCACCGGCCGCAGCAGGTGCCGGCCATAGACCAGGTTGAGCCCGGAGAGCGCCAGCACGATGAAGGTGCTGGCCGTCAGCCAGTGCAGCGAGCGCTCCAGGAAGTTGAAGCGCTGCATGGTGCGGCCGGAGGGGCCGTGGCGCATGCGGATGCGCCCGCGCACCAGGAAGAACAGCGCCAGCACCGCCAGCACCCCGAGGATGGCGACGCCGCCGATCCACATCATGGTGCTGTTGCGGAAGGCCCGCCAGTCCCGCCCTTCCGGCTGCACCAGCACGGCCAGCTTGTCGTCCGGGATGCTGACGATGCCGGTGATGCGCCGGCCGGTCAGCGCGCTCTGCAGCTCCAGCTCCTCGGCGGAGAGGTTGCGGTTGCCCAGCGGCGGCGGGGCCGGGATGGGCTGCACCGGCGTCGGCGCCACCTGCGGCTGGGGCGCGGCCGGCGTGCCGGTGGGCTGCTCCGGGTCGGCGCTGTTCGGCACCTGCCGCTGCCCGGTCTCGCCGGCGCTCTGCACCTCGGGCACCGGGGCCTGTACCTCCGAGGAGCCCTGCGGCGGGCCGGCGCCATCGTCCTGGGGCAGCTGCTGCTGCGTCTGGGAGGCGGGCGGCAGGGCCTGGCGCACCTGCGGGTCGGTGGTGGTGCGCGCGGCGGCGCCGGCATCGGCCGGGGCCTGCGGCTGCGCCCCGGTCTGTGGCTGCGCCGGCGCTGGCGCCTGCGGCTGGGCCGGGGCGGGCGGCGCTTCCGCCGCCGGAGCCGCAGCAGGCGGCGCCTCGGCCGCCGGGGCCTGGGCAAGGGCCGGCGCGCCCAGCAGGGGCGCGGCGGCGGCCAGGGCGATCAGCGTGGAACGGAGCATGCTCATCAGACGTCCACCGTCTCGCGATAGGCGGTGCGCCAGCCCCAGGCACCGCTGCCATAGCCGCGCTTCTGCACCCGCTCCTTGTAGATGGAGGCGATGATGTCGCCATCGCCCGCCATCAGCGAGCGGGTGGAGCACATCTCGGCGCAGAGCGGCAGCTTGCCCTCGGCGATGCGGTTGGCGCCGTACTGCGCGTATTCCGCCGCCGTGTTGTCCTGCTGCGGGCCGCCGGCGCAGTAGGTGCACTTGTCCATCTTGCCGCGCCCGCCGAAATTCCCGACCTTCGGGTATTGCGGGGCGCCGAAGGGGCAGGCGTAGAAGCAGTAGCCGCAGCCGATGCACAGGTCCTTGTCGTGCAGCACGATGGCATCCGCCGTCGTGTAGAAGCACGAGACGGGGCAGACGGCGGCGCAGGGCGCGTCCGTGCAGTGCATGCAGGCCATTGAGATCGAGCGCTCGCCCGCCTTGCCGTCATTGATGGTGACGACGCGGCGGCGGTTGATGCCCCAGGGCACCTCGTTCTCGTTCTTGCAGGCGGTGACGCAGGCGTTGCACTCGATGCAACGGTCGCTGTCACAGAGGAATTTCATGCGGGCCATGGATCAATTCCTCCCTGTCACGCGCCGCGGATCTGGCAGAGCGTGACCTTGGTTTCCTGCATCGCGGTCACCGGGTCGTAGCCATAGGTTGTCACGGTATTCACGCTCTCGCCGAGCACGATGGGGTCGGTCCCCGGCGGGTAGTAGCCGCGCCGGTCCTCGCCCTGGTACCAGCCGCCGAAGTGGAAGGGCATGAAGGCCACCCCCTTGGCGACACGGTCGGTCACCAGGGCCTTCACCCGCACCTTGGCGCTGTTCTCCACGCCGTCCACCCAGACCATCTGGCCGGGCTTGATGCCGCGCGCCTCCGCATCCGCCGGGTTGATCTCGACGAACATGTCCTGCTGCAGCTCGGCCAGCCAGCGGTTGGAGCGCGTCTCCTCGCCGCCGCCCTCGTACTCCACCAGCCGGCCGGAGGTCAGCACGATGGGGAAGGAGGTCGCCAGGCTGTAGGAGCGCGCCTGCACGCTCTTGGCCAGGTGCGGCAAGCGGAAAGTGCGCCGGTCGTCGATCGCGGGGTAGTCGGCGATCAGGTCGGTGCGCGGGGTGTAGATCGGCTCGCGGTGCACCGGCACCGGGTCGGGCAGGTTCCAGGCATTGGCGCGGGCCTTGCCGTTGCCGGAGGGCTGGCAGCCATGCTCCAGCGCCACGCGGATGATGCCGAAGGACAGGTCGGTCGACCAGGAGACGCGGTCCGGATTGTCGCCGCCCACCCGGGCGATGATCTCCTTCTCCTGCGCCGTCAGCTCGTCGTACCAGCCCAGGCGCTTCAGCACGGCCACGGTGAACTCCGGGTAGCCGTCCGTCAGCTCCGAGCCCTTGGAATAGGACCTCTCGGCCAGCAGCGTCTTGCCCTCGCGCTCCACGCCCCAGCGTGCGCGGAAGCAGCCGCCGCCTTCCTTCACGTGCAGGTTGGTGTTGTAGAGGATGTGCGTGCCGGGGTGCTTCATCTCCGGCGTGCCCCAGCAGGGCCAGGGCAGGCCATAGACCTCGCCCTCCACCGGGGAGCCGGGGCGGCCGCGCAGCGTTACCAGGTCGAAATCCTCCTGGCGCTGCATGTGCAGCTTCAGCCGCTCGGGCGACTGGCCAGAATAGCCCGTGGAGATGGCGCCGCGGTTGAACTCGCGGGTGATGCTCTCGGCGACGGGCTGCGTGCCCTTCACCTCGATCGACTTGAACATCTCCTGGGCGAAGCCGAACTTCCGCGCCAGCAGGTAGAGTAGCTCGTAGTCGTTCTTGCACTCGAAGATCGGGTCGACGATCTTGGAGCCCCACTGCAGCGAGCGGTTGGAGGCGGTGCGGCTGCCATCGCACTCGAACTGCGTCGAGATCGGCAGCAGGTAGGTGTTGTCGCGCCGGTTCGACATGCTGGAGAGGTTGGTCGGGTGCGGATCGGCCACCACGAGCAGCTCGAGCGCATCCATGCCCTTGATCGCCTCGGGCATGCGGCTGACGGTGTTGCCGCCATGGCCGATGGCGATGAAGGCCTTCACCGTATCCGGCTGCGACAGCTGGTCCTTCGGCAGCAGCACGGCGTCGAACCAGCGCGTGGTGGGGATGCCGGGCGTCTCCATCAGCGCCTTGCTGGCGAAGCGCTGCACCATCCACTCATAGGGCACGTCCCACACCCGGCACCAGTGGCGCCAGGCCGCCTCGTCCAGCCCGTAATAGGCCGGCAGGGTGGTGACATCGAGGCCGAAATCCGTCGCGCCCTGCACGTTGGTGTGGCCGCGGTAGATGTTGGCGCCGGTGCCGGGCCGGCCCATGTTGCCGGTGGCCAGCAGCAGGATGGTGAAGGCGCGCACATTGGCGGTGCCCACGGTCTTCTGCGTGGCGCCCATGCACCAGATCAGCGTGGCCGGCTTCTGGGTGGCGAAGATCTGCGCCACCTTCTTCAGCTGGGCCTCGGGCACGCCGGTGACGCGCTCGACCTCGCGCGGGTTCCACTTGGCGACCTCCTTGCGGACGTCGTCCATGCCGAACACCCGCTGGGCGATGAACTCCTTGTCCTCCCACCCGTTCTCGAAGATATGCCAGAGCATGCCCCAGATGATGGGGATGTCGGTGCCGGGGCGGATGCGGACATACTCGGTGGCGTGCGCCGCCGTGCGGGTGAAGCGCGGATCGATGACGATCACGTTCGCGCGGTTCTGCTCCTTGCCCGCCAGCATGTGCTGCATCGAGATCGGGTGCGCTTCCGCCGGGTTGCCGCCCATGATGATCATGGTGCGCGCGTTGCGCGTGTCGTTGTAGCTGTTGGTCTGGGCGCCGTAGCCCATGACGTTGGAGACGCCGGCCACGGTGGTCGAGTGGCAGATGCGCGCCTGGTGGTCGATCGTGTTGCTGCCCCAGAATGCGGCGAACTTCCGCATCAGGTAGGCGCCCTCGTTGCTGAACTTGGCGCTGCCCAGCCAGTAGACCGAATCGGGGCCGGATTTCTGCCGGATCTCCAGCAGCTTGTCGCCGATCTCCTCGATCGCCTGCTCCCAGGAGACGCGCTGCCACTGCCCGTCCACCAGCTTCATCGGGTATTTCAGCCGGCGGTCGCCATGCACCAGCTCACGCACCGAGGCGCCCTTGGCGCAATGCGTGCCGCGGTTGATCGGGCTCTCGAAGGCCGGCTCCTGCCCGACCCAGACGCCGTTCTGCACCTCCGCCACGACCGTGCAGCCCACCGAGCAATGGGTGCAGATGTTCTTGATGCGCTGGATCGGCTGGCTGAAGTTGGTCGGGCCGGCGGCGGCCGGGCGCGCGGTGGTCAGGCCGAAGCTGCCCAGCGCCGCCAGCCCGGCGCCGCCGAGGCCCGCCTGCCGCAGGAAGCTGCGCCGGTCCATCCCGCCGGCGGAGAGACCCTGATAGGTGGAGGAAAGCCGCTGACGGGCGGCCTTCCCCTCGCTGCGCTTGATCAGCATGGGGCGTCCCTTCCCTGTCCCGTCTCAGTAGCGGTTGGTGCGGTAGAAGGCCTTGACGTGGTCGGTCTCGCGATAGCGCGCCGCCACCTTCTCGACCTCCGTCTCCTTGCGCGGGCGCGGCGCCTGCGCCTGCGCGGCGGCGGGAGCGGCGGCCGCCGCGGCGGCGCCCCCGGCCAGGCCCAGCGTCTTCAGGAAGCCGCGCCGCTCCGCCACCTTGTTCTCGTTCCCGTCGTGCATCGCCGCGCTCCTTGGTCTTGTCTTTATGCCGGCAGCCCGGCCGCCGTCGCCTCGATCTCCATCGCCGCGCGTCCCAGCGCGCCGACGGCCCGGTAGAACTGCGCCGCCTCGGCCGCCTGCAGGTCGGCGAAGCAGCGCGTGGCCCAGGGCTGCACGTGGCGGGTGAAGAAGCCGGCGGCTTCCTCCGGCCCGGCGGGGAACACCCCCGCGATCAGCCCGGCCATGGTCTCGCAGAGAAACCCCAGATGGTCCTCCGGTTCCGCCACGCCGGGCGCGCGCTCGACGCCAAGCTGGCCCAGCGTGGCGCGCAGCTCGGCCAGCGGGCGCTCATGCAGGAAGCCGGTGAGGTAGTAGGAGGCGAAGGGCAGCAGCTCCCCGCGCCCGACGCCGATGAACAACGCATGGTACTCGCGCTCCGCCTGCGCCGGGTCGGTCTGCCGCGCCGCCTCGGCCAGCTGGCCGTAGGCATCGCCCAGCACGCTGCCCGCCTCGCCGCGCAGCGCGCGCAGATTGGCCAGCAGCGCGCCATCCGGCGGCGCCACCAGCAGCCGCCCCAGCAGGGCGAACAGCCGGGCGCGCTCCAGCTCCAGCAGATCGAGGGCGGCGGTCGGCGAGACCGGGGTGGTCATGCGTCGGGCGGTCCGATGGTCAGAGGTTTTGAACGGCAGCCGGCCGCTCCGCGAAGAGAGGCCATATACCATTCTGACTCATCCGGTCGGTTATGAGCAAGTATCCGGCTCAGACACCATTTGAGAACTATTCTCAATTACTGCTTTCTATTGTGGAACGGCCCCGCCATGCCGGCGGCGGGCCGGCAGCGCAGCCTCGGCCGGTGCAGTCTCGCCCGGCCCAGCCTCGCCCGCTGCGGTCTCGCCCGCTGCCGTCACGGCCGGCGCGGCCTCCGGCAGCGGGCTGAGCCGCAGCGGCGTCAGCGGCGCGGAAGCCAGAGACGGGAGCGGCGGCGCGCCTTCCAGGGGGCCGTCCAAGGAGCCGTCCACGGGACCCTCCATGGGGCCTTCCGCCACAGCCGCCTCGCCGGCTGGGCTTCCCTGCGGCGCGCCCGCCTCCGCATCCTCGGCGGCGGCCTCGTCCTCCTCCGGCTCGGGCGGGGCGCCGATCGCCTGCGCCAGCAGCTTGCGCAGGTTGCCGCCCAGCTCCGGCGAGAAGCCGGGCACCCCGTCGGCGGCATTGAAATCCCACGCATAGTCGGCGGGGCCGACGAAGTCGCGTATGCCGGGGTCGAGCGACCACATCCGCCGCAGCGCCGCCTGCCGCAGCAATGCCGGCACGTTGGGTTTGAGGAAGGCGGTGAAGTCGCTCTCCGGCCCCAGGCTTTCCAGCGGCGGCAGGCTGGCGGGGTCGAACGCGTCCGCCGCCGCGGCCGGATCAGGCCCAACGGCGGGAAAAGCGGCAGGCGGAACGGCGGACGGGGCGGCGGGCATGGGCGCCGCCCTGCCCGGCGCCGGCGGTTCCGGCGCGGCCTCCGGCTCCACGCCGCGCTTGCGGCGGGACCAGCGGCTGAGGAAGCCCTCGCCGCTCACCGCTCCCCTCCCCCCGTCCGGCCGCCCGGCGCGCGGCGGGCCAGTGCCTCCGGGTCGGCCCGGTCGCGCTGCCGCTTCGAGAAGCCGCGCTCGCGGTGGTGGCGGGCCACATACGCCTCCAGCGGCCCGTGCAGGAAGGCCGGCAGCCTCAGGCTCTCCAGCGTGTCGTTGCCGACATCGGCGTAGAGATGCGCCTCGCCCGGGTCGATCGTCACCAGGTGCAGCGCCATGCCCGGCTCGCCGGCAGCGGGGCGCAGCACCACCCACAGCCGGGGGTCCTCGCTCTCCAGGTTGCTCAGGTAGTTGCTGGTGTCGGTCGGGTGCAGCGCCACCGCGGCATGGCCGGCCAGGAACAGGGCGCGCCCCTCCTCCTGCCGCAGCAGCGTCCAGGGCGGCACATCGGGCGCCTCCGCCAGCACCTCCACGACGCGCCAGGACCAGTCCGCCCAGGGGCTGGACGAGGGCCGCCGCTCGGCGATGACGGCGACGCGGATGTGCAGGCTGTCGGGCGTGTCGGTCAGCATCGGGGCCTCACAGCGCCGCCTCGGCGGCGATCAGCGGCAGGCCGGTGGCCAGGTTCTGCGGCTTCATGCGCACCAGCTTGGCCGGGTTCATCGCCAGCGCCAGGTAGACGGGGCGGCCGGCCAGGCGCGGCAGCACGCGCGTCGTCTCGCGGAACTCCAGCACGCCGAGCCAGAGGATGCGCGCCAGCCGCTCCTGCGCCACCGCCTGCCCGTTCCAGAGGTCGTTGGCGATGCCGGTGGCCTCGCTGTCCAGCCCCACATGCCAGGACCAGTCTGCATCCTCGATCAGCCGGGTGGGGCGGATCGTCACCTCCTCGCCCAGCACGTGCCGGATGAAGCGCTCCAGCGCGCGGGCCAGGCCCTGCTGGCCGGGGCGGCCCTCGGCGATGTCGAGCGCGTAGTCATGCGCGTCGGAGCGGGCGGCATAGGCGGCCGGGTCGGCCTCGCCCAGCACGTCCAGCTCCACCTCGCGCGGGGTGGCGCCGGCCTCGGTCAGCAGCCGGCCCAGCGCGCCGAGGTCGCCATCCGCCGCGCGGGCGGCCACCACCTCCTCGTCGGCCAGCAGCAGCGCGCCCTGGTGGATGGCGGCGCGCTGCGGGCGAAAGAGGCATTCGGCGGCGCGCAGCGCATAGGCATCCGCCTCCCCCTCCATCGCCGCGCGGGCGATGAGCTGGGTCAGCATCTGCAGGAACAGCGGCGGCACGCCCGCCACGCCCTCGCGATAGAGCGCCAGCCAGGCGGCCTCCAGCGTGGGGTGGGCCATCACCCGGTCGCGGAACGTGAGAAAGACCTGCCAGTTCTCGGCCGCGTCCGGGTCGGCCAGCGCCGCCAGGGTGGCGGGCGCCACCGGGTGCAGCGGCTCCGCCAGCAGCGCCGCGTGCAGGGCGCGCTCGGCGCCGCAGGCCTCCTCCGGCGGCACCAGCTCGGGGCGGGCGAGGAAGGCGCGCCAGAGGTCCGGCGTCGGGACCAGGCGCCCCGCCTCGTCGCGGTCGCAGAGCTGGTGGCCGGAGGCGATCCAGAAATCAGGGGTCATGCGCCATTACCAGAACGGGAAAGGGAAGCGCGGGTCATCCGCGCCGGGGAAGGGCGGCGAGGTCCACCGCCTCGGGCTCCTCCCCCTCCACCTCGACGATGCCGAACACCGGCAGGCTGCCGAAATCGCTGTGCGGCGTCTCGCGCCGGTGCAGGGTGCGGAAGCGCTCGCGCACCTCTCCGCCCTCCACCGCGCGGGCGAGCGCCAGCACCGTGCCGGGCGGGTGGCCGCAGAGCGATTCGGCGAAGGCCAGCTCCTCCTCGGCGGCGGCGCGGGCGGCGGCCTCGTCCGGCGCGCCATAGGCGGCGCGGATCCGCGCGGCCAGGGTCGCCACCGCCGCGGCGCGCTCGGCCGGCGTGGCCTCGGCCACCTCCACCAGGGTGGAGAAGCCGAAGCTGCCGAGGCCGAGGAAGCCGGCGCGGAATTCCTGCCGCCGCTTGCCGGCGAGCGCGGCCGGGTCCTCGTCCCAGAAGTCGAAGCCACCGGGCACGGCCCACTCCCCCGGCGCGGCGGCGCGGGAGAACACCACCGTGTCGGACGGGTCGAGCCGCAGCGTGCGCGGCAGGAAGGTGCGGCGCGGGGTCATGCGGCCTCCAGCGGGCGGCGCTCATCGGCCGCGCCCTCGCGGCGCAGCAGCAGCGCACCGGTGGCGGGGTCGAGGCCGCGCCGCGCGCCCTCCATCCACTCCTCCACCTCCAGCCGCGCCAGCACCCGCTCGGCCATGGCGCGGAAGCCGCGCGACTGCCATTCGGAGAGGCCCGCCATCAGGTGCCGCGCCCAGGCGGCCACCAGCTCCCCGGGTGGAATCTCCAGGAAGCCCTCCTCGGCCAGCGCGGTGCGGCCGGGGTCGCGGCCGGGCTCATACCCCTCCGGGTGGCGCCAGGCCAGGCGGATACCCACCACCAGCCAGTCCGGCACCGCCTCCTCCGGCAGGCCGGGCGGCGCGCCGAGGAAGGCCTCGCCCACCTGCGCGCCGTTCAGCACGATGCCGGCGGGCCAGCGCAGCGTCACCGGGATCTCGGGCGGGCCGAGCACCACCAGCGCATCGGCGGCGGCGCTGGCGGCCGCCAGCAGGCCCGCGCGGGCGGCGGCGAGGCTCTCCTCCGGCTCCAGCACCAGCGCGGCCTCGATGCGGTCCGGCGCCGCCAGCCAGGGCAGCAGCCCGCCACCCCGCTCCGGCGCCAACGCCATGGCCCGGGCGCGCGCATCCTCGTCCGGCGCCAGCTTCAGCGGGGCGAACAGGCTGGGCAGGGGCGGCAATCCTTCGTGCATTCTGGGTGCTCTTCCCTCGTCATCCGGCATCCGCGTGGATATATGCGCTTCGGCCCGCGCCGGGACAGCCGACGGGAAAATTACTGCGGGCAGGAGAATTCATGACACATCCGGCCAACACCCCCGCCTCTCCCCGCGGCCGCACCGTCTTCGCCTGCAGCTGCGAGGACACCATGGTGCTGGACGAGGGCGCGCTGGCGCGGGGCTGCGGCGGGCGGCTGCGCACCGCCGAGCAGCTCTGCCGCGCCCAGCTGGACCGCTTCATGGCGGCGCTGGGCGAAGGCGACGTGACGGTGGGCTGCACCCAGGAGGCGCCGCTGTTCCGCCAGGAGGCGGAGGCCGCCGGCCATGCCGGCGCGCTGGACTTCGCCAATGTGCGCGAGCAGGCCGGCTGGTCGCGGGAGGGTGCGCAGGCCGGGCCGAAGATGGCCGCCCTGCTGGCCGCCGCCGCCGTGCCGATGCCCGCCACCCCCCTGGTGCCGCTGGAGAGCCAGGGCGTGACGCTGATCCTGGGCCGCGACGAGGCGGCCCTCGACTTGGCCGAGCGGCTGAAGGACCGGCTCGACATCACCGTGCTGCTGACCGGCGAGGCCGAGGTGGCGCCCCGCCCGCAGGCCGAATACCCCGTGCTGCGCGGCCGCGCCCGCAGCGCCACCGGCTGGCTCGGGCATTTCGCCGTCGCCATCGACGGCTACGCGGCGGCCGCCCCCTCCTCCCGCGCCGCCTATCGCTGGGGCGCGCCGCGCGACGGCGCCGCCAGCGAATGCGACATCCTGATCGACCTCACCGGCCGTGCGCCGCTCTTCCCGACGCACGAGGTGCGGCAGGGCTACCTGCGCGCCGCGCCGGGCGACGCGGTGGCGCTGGAACGCATCACCCGCGAGGCGGGCGAGCTGGTCGGGCAGTTCGACAAGCCGCGCTTCATCCGCTTCGACGCCGGGCTCTGCGCGCATTCGCGCAACAAGCGCACCGGCTGCACCCGCTGCCTCGACCTCTGCCCCACCGGCGCCATCACCCCCTCCGCCAAGGGGCACTGGGACAGCGTGGCGATCAGCGCCGAGATCTGCGCCGGCTGCGGCGCCTGCGCCGCCATCTGCCCGACCGGCGCCGCGCAGTACGACCTGCCGCCGACGGATGCGGTGCTGCGCCGCATCCGCGCCCTGCTGCTGGCCTACCGCGCGGCGGGCGGCCAGGCCCCCACCCTGCTGCTGCACGAGGCGGCGGGCGAGGCGATGATCGACGCCCTCTCCCGCCACGGCCCCGGCCTGCCGGCGCATGTGCTGCCACTGCGGCTGCACGCCGTGACGGCGGCCGACCTCGCCCTGCTGGTGGCGCCCTTCGCCTGGGGCGCGTCGGACGTGCAGCTGCTGCTGCCGGCCCGCCGGCCGCACGGCGCCGAGGGCGTGCTGCGCAATGTGGACTATGCCGAGGCGGCGCTCGCGGGCCTCGGCCTGCCGCATGCCCCCGGCGTGATCGAGACGGACGACCCGTTCACCCTCGCGGAGATGCTGGCCGCCGCGCCGCGCCCGGCGCCTGCCGCGCGGGCGGAGTTCCTGCCGCTCGGCGCCCCGCGCGAGATCCTGAGGACGGCGCTCTCCGCGCTGCGCGCGGCGGCGGAGGCGGCGCCGGCGGTGATCCCGATGCCGGAGGCGGCGCCCTTCGGCGCGGCGCATGTGGCGGTGGAGGGCTGCACCCTCTGCCTCGCCTGCACCATGGTCTGCCCCACCGGCGCCTTCGCCGCCAATCCGGAGCGGCCGGAGCTGTCCTTCCTGGAGGATGCCTGCGTGCAGTGCGGCCTCTGCGCCAACACCTGCCCGGAGAAGGTCATCAGCCTGGAGCCGCGGCTGGACCTGCGGCCGGAGGCGGCGCAGCGCCAGGTGGTGAAGCAGGAGGCGCCGGCCATCTGCCCGTCCTGCGCCAAGGCCTTCGGCACCCGCGCCTCGATCGACCGGGTGAAGGAGCGGCTGCGCGCCGGCGGCCACTGGATGTTCACCGACCCGGCGCGGCTGGCGATGCTCGACCTGTGCGAGGATTGCCGCGTCTCGGCCGCCACCAACAGCCAGATCGACCCCTATGCCAGCACCGCCCGCCCGCGCCCGATGACCACCGAGGACTATCTGCGGGAGGGTGGCCCGGAGGAGGGCTGAGGCCGCCTCAGCCCAGGACGATGCGGGTGGCGCCGTCCTGGCTGCTGGCCTGCAGCCCGAGCTCGGCCAGTGCCTCCAGCGCTCCCTCCGGCGCCGGCCAGTTCACCTCGATGGCGCTGCCATCCAGCCGCAGCAGGGGCGGCTGGCCGGGCGGCAGGCCGCGCGCGCCGGCGGTCAGGTCCAGCAGGGCGAGGTCCACCTCCGGCCGGGGCGGCGCGATGGTGGCGGTGGCCAGCACCTCCACCTTCAGCGGCTTGCCGACGGCCAGGGCCAGCACCGGCCGCACCGCCTCCAGGAACTTGCCGGAATCCACCTGCCCTTCCTCATGCGGGCGGCCGAGGCGCAGATAGGCGCGGATCAGCGCCTCCATCTCCCGCGCCCCCTGCAGTGCGCGGCCGAGGCGCACCGCGTTGCGCTCCTCCGGTGGCAGCGTGGCCTGCACGGCCTCCAGATTGGCCTGCAACACCATGTAGAGGTTGTTCATGGCGTGCTGCATCGGGCGAGCCAGGCCAGCCAGGCGGGCGGGGGCGTCGGTCATGGAAGTCCTTCCTCCACGATATCGCGGAACAGTTGTGCCGGCAGGGTGCCGCCGCGGACGTCGTCCATCGGCCGGGCGTCGTCATTGCCCAGCCAGACGCCGATGACCAGGGGGGGCGCAAGCCCAATGAACCAGGCATCGCGGAATTCCTGCGTTGTACCGGTCTTGCCTCCCACAACCTTACCCGGCACGAGGGCGGCGCGGCCGGTGCCGCGCGCCACCACGGCGCCGAGCATGCGCCGCATCATCGCCGCGTGCTCGGCCGAGAGCACGCGCTGCGGCGCGGTGCGCGGCACGGCCAGGAGGCGGTGGGCCGATTCGGCGCGCGCCACGCCATAGGGCTCCACCCGCAGGCCGCCATTGCCGAAGGCGGCATAGGCGGCGACGAGGTCGATCAGCGTGGCCTCCGCCGTGCCCAGCGCCAGCGAGGCATTGTCCGGGAACGGTCCGCGCAGCCCGAGTCGGCGCGCCACCCCGGCCACATCGCGGGCGCCGCCGGCGCGCAGCAGCACCCGCACGGCGGCGGTGTTGACGCTGTGCGCCAGTGCCTCCTCCAGCGAGATCTCGCCGCGGCCACGCCAGGCGCCGTTGCGCGGCGACCAGCCGGCCAGCGTCAGCGGCGCGTCGGAGACCTCCTCCTCCGGCGTGGCGCCCGCCTCCAGCGCCGCCAGCCAGACGATGGGCTTGAACACCGAGCCCGGCTGCCGCCGCGCGGTGACGGCGCGGTTGAAGGGGCTGGCGCGGTAGCTGCGGCCGCCGGCCATGGCACGCACCGCGCCATCGCGCAGGTCGAGCGCCAGCACGGCGCCCTGCCCCACCCCCGCCGCCGCGCCGGGGCCGGCCAGCAGCGCCTCCAGCCGCGCCTCCACCGCCGCCTGCAGCCGCAGGTCCAGCGTGGTGCGCAACACCAGGTCGCCGGCGCCGGGGTAGTGCTCGGCCAGGTCGTCCTGCACCCAGTCGGAGAACCAGCCGGAATCGCCGGAGGGGCGGCGCGGCAGGGCCATGCGCTCGGCCTCCTGCGCGGCGCGGCGGGCGGTGATGAGGCCCACCTCGGCCATGGCCTCCAGCACCTCGGCGCCGCGGCGGATGGCGGCGTCCGGCGCGCTGCGCGGGTTGAGGCGGGAGGGCGCCTTGGGCAGCCCGGCCAGGATCGCCGCCTGCCAGAGCGAGACGCGCCGCGCCGGCACGCCGAAATAGAGCCGCGCCGCCGCATCCACCCCATAGGCGCCGCCGCCGAGATAGACGCGGTTGAGGTAGATCTCCAGCAGCTGGTCCTTGCTGAAGCGCCGCTCCAGCCACAGCGCCAGAATCGCCTCCTGCACCTTGCGGCGCAGGCTGCGCTCGGGCGTCAGGAACAGGTTCTTGGCCAGTTGCTGCGTCAGGGTGGAGCCGCCCTGCACCACCCGGCCAGCGCGCAGGTTGGCGACGAGCGCGCGCGCCAGCCCGACCGGGTCCAGGCCGAAATGCTCGCGGAAGCGCCGGTCCTCCACCGCCATCAGCGCGCCGGGCAGGTAGGCGGGCAGGTCGTCCAGCCGCACCACCTCGCCATACAGGTCGCCGGCGGTGGAGAGCAGGCGGCCATCGGCGGCCTCCAGCGTCACGGAGGGGCGGCGCGTGGTGGCCAGCGCCTCCTCCGGCCGCGGCAGGTCCCAGGCGAAGTAGAGCAGCAGGGCGGCGCCGGCGAAGCCCAGCCAGACCAGCAGCACCAGCAGCCGGCCGAGCCAACGCCCCAGGCCGCCGCGCTGGCGCGGCCGGGCGGCGGCGGAGGGGGAAGGCGGCGGCGCGGCGCGGCCACCACGCGCCGGAGAGCGGGCCATGCGGCGCTCTCTAGACCGGATCGCGCCATGGCTCCAACCGAAAGGCAGCCACGGTCACGCTTTGGAAAACAGCGCCTTGGCCGGGGGAAAGCCATGCCCCCGGCCACTCCTCCGCGCCCTCAGTCGAGCAGGCCGGGCTCCGGCAGGCGGCCCTCGGCGGCGCCGAACTGCAGGAAGTGCAGCAGCGGGTTCACGCCCGCCTCGGCCACATCCGGGTTCGCCGCCAGATAGGCCGCGGCGTCGAAGCCGCCGAAGCTCTCGCGCCCCTCGGCGAAGCCATGCAGCAGGTAGTGCATCATCGGGTCCATGCCGGCCCCGGCGACGTCGGCATGGGCCTCGAGATAGGCGCCGGCATCGAAGAAGCCGTTCGGGTCGCGGCCCTCGGCCCGGCCATGCTGCTCGTAATGCGCGCGGGCGGAGAGGCCGGAGCGCGCCACATCGGCGTTGGCCAGCATGTAGAAGGCGGCGTCGAACCCATCCGCCGCCACCGTGCCGATGGCGGCGGTGGCGGCGCGGCCCTCGGCCTGGCCATGCGCCAGGTAGTGCTCCAGCGGGTTCAGCCCGGCTTCCGCCACATCGGCGTTGCGCGCCAGGTAGGCCTCGCCGTCGAAGCCGGCGGAGGGGTCGCGGCCCTCCTTCCAGCCGAACTCGCGGTAGTGTTGCAGCGGGCTCGCCCCCGCCGCCGCCACGTCCGGGTTGGCGGCCAGATAGGCCCCGGTGTCGAACAGCGCGTTCGGGTCGCGCCCCTCGCGCCAGCCGGTGTTCTCGTAATGCGCCTTCAGGTCCACCCCGGCCGCCCAGACATCGGGGTTGGCCATGGCGTAGGCGAGGCTGTCGAACAGCGCGTCGCCATCGTCGAGGCGCAGCAGGCCGTCGGCGAAGAGCAGGCGCTCGACGGAGAGCAGCGTGGTGGCGCCGGCCGGGCCGGTCAGCACCAGAGCCTCGCCCTCGCGCGCCACGGCGTGGTCGGCCAGGCGGCCGGAGAGGATGGCGGTGTCGGTGCCCTCGCCGCCTTCCAGCCGGTTGCCGCCGGGGCCGCCGATCAGCGTGTCGTTGCCATCTCCGCCCGTCAGCGCATCGTCGCCGGCACCGCCGAAGAGGATGTCGTCCCCCGCGCCGCCATCGAGGAAGTCGATGCCGTCCGTGCCCTGCAGGATGTCGTTGCCCTCGGTGCCGTCGCTGGCCAGGTGGTCGGCCACCGCCTCCAGGCCGAGATCGGGCTGGTCGGTGAAGAAGCCGTCCACGCCGAGCTCAATCAGCAGCCGCATCTCGTCCTGGGCCGAGAGCGGGGTGCCGTCCACGCCCAGCACCAGGAAGGGCTCCTCGGCGCGCACGGTGTAGGGAATGACCTTCAGCCCCAGCGAATGCGCGTTCTCCACCAGCGGCCGCACCTCGCCGGTGAGCTGGCGGGCGATCAGCGCCACGCCGTCGCCATCGCCATCCACGGGCGTGATGGCGCGGCGCAGCAGGATGGCGTCCTTGCTGGGCCCGACGATGTCGGCATAGCGGGCGATCTCGGTCAGCGCCTCGACCGTGTAGGAATTGCCGAGCTGGACGATCTGGAAGTCCACCCCGGCGCCGGGCATGATCTCGTCGTTCAGGCGGATCAGGTTGGCGGTCTCGAAGGACTGGACGAACACCCGCTCGCGGTCGGTGAAGCCGAGCGCCACGAGCTGCTCGACCAGCATGGCGCTGGTGTCGAGGCCGATCGACTCGAAGAAGGACGGGCTCTTGGTCTCCGGCGCGATGGCGATCTTGCGGCCGGTCTCCGCCTCCACCTGGCGGACCAGGGCGATGATCTCCGCCAGCGTCGGGATCTCGAACCGGCCGTCATAGCTGGCGCTCTCGGGCCGCACCTCGCCGAGCCGCTCCTTGGCGCGCAGCGTCTTCAGCTCGGCCAGGGTGAAGTCCTCGGTGAACCAGTTGGTCACCGCGCGGCCGCCGATCGTCTTGGTGACGAGGCGGTCGGCGAATTCCGGCAGATCGGCGACGTTGGTGGTGTCGGACAGGGTGTGCTCGTGGCGGGCCACCAGCACGCCGTCCTTGGTGGAGACGAGATCGGGCTCGATGACGCTGACGCCCATCTCGATCGCCAGCCTGTAGGCTTCCAGCGTGTGCTCGGGGCGGTACCCGCTGGCGCCGCGATGGGCGATGACGACCGGCGGCTGGCCGTCCAGCGTGGCGAAACTGACCATGGTTCCCGGCTTCCTCTCGATGCGGACTCTTGGCATGGAAGGCCGGGGCGGCGATGGCGGCACGCTCTTCCGGGCGGAGCCAGCGCCGCCCGGCACATCTCATGCCCGGCCATAGAAGCCAGCAATGACAGGCGGATGAGTATCAGATTACGCGAAGGTTAAACGAGGCCGGGGCGGGGGCCGTCCTCCGGCCTCCCGCGGTCTGCAGAAAGCCGGCCTCAGGGGGCGCGGAAGGTGATCGGCTTGTTGCCGTCCCACAGCACGGAGCGGCAGACATCGGCCAGCCGGTCCAGCCCGTCCTGGATGGTCAGGAAGTGGTTGCCGGCGAGCTGGCCGGCCTTGCTGGCGAAGCAGCAGGGGCCGTAGGCCACCAGGATCTCGGTCTCGGACACGCCGCTGATCTGGCCGGGGTGGACGATGACCTGGCCGGGGGCGGGGTAGGAGGTGGCGTTCTCGTAGCCGATCGAGAGGTCGCGCTCGCCCATCGGGATCCAGCACGCCTCGCCGGACCAGCGGACATGGATGATGCGGTCCTGGTAGGGCAGGAGCTGGCGGAAGCGGGCCACGGTCCTGGGCGCCGCGGCTTCCTCGAAGCGGGCCTGGAAGATCTCTCCCCCGATGTCGATGACGATGTCGGCCACTCTGCTCTCCTCCTGCGCGGGCGGCCGGTCTGGCCACCTGGGGCAGCCTGTGTGGCCCAGCCCTCCGCCCCGGAACAAGGGGGGAGATTGCGGCCCGGGCGCGGCTGGCGCAGGCTGCGCGGCCTTTTCGGGAGAGAACGAGCATGGCGTTGAAGATCTATGGCGTGTCCCGCTCGCGGGCGACGCGCCCGCTCTGGCTGGCGCGCGAGCTGGGGCTGGAATACGAGCAGGTGCCGGTCATCCAGTCCTACCGCCTGCCGGACCCGGCGGCGCCGGACGCGCCGCTGAACACCGCCTCCCCCGCCTTTCTGGCCATCAACCCGAACGGGCAGGTGCCGTCGATCGACGATGGCGGCTTCGTCCTGCACGAGTCGCTGGCCATCACCCTCTATCTGGCGCGCAAGCATGGCGGCCCGCTGGCGCCGCGCGACGCGCGGGAGGAGGCGCTGATGACCATGTGGTCGCTCTGGGCCGCGACCAATGTGGAGGACAACGCGCTGCAGGTGATGATGCACCTGCCCGCCGCCGCGCCGAAGCACGACGCCGCCCGCGCCCAGGCCGCCGTGGCGGCGCTGCGCCGCCCCTTCGCCGCGCTGGAGCGGGGCCTGCAGGCGGGCGGCGGCCACCTGGTCGGCGGCCGCTTCACCGTGGCGGACCTGAACGTGGCCGAGGTGGTGCGCTATGCCCAGCCGGCGAAGGAACTGTTCGCGGAATTCCCCGCCGTGCAGTCCTGGATCGCCGCCTGCCAGTCCCGCCCCGCCTTCCAGGCGATGATGGCCGAGCGGGAGAAGGAGCCCGCCTGAGCGGCCGGCGGCGGAAAGGCCGGGGGGAGGCGCCCCCCGGCCTTTCCCTCAATCCGCCTGCGCCATCTGGCCGAGCCGGTAGGGATGCGCCGGGTAGGAGCCCAGCACGCGCAGCTCGCGCGAGAAGAAGGCCAGCTCCTCCAGCGCGCGCTTCAGCCCGGGGTGCTCCGGGTGGCCATCGACGTCGCAGAGGAACTGGGTGGCGGTGAAGTGGCCGTCGAGCATGTAGCTCTCCAGCTTGGTCATGTTCACGCCGTTGGTGGCGAAGCCGCCCAGCGCCTTGTAGAGCGCCGCCGGAATGTTGCGCACCCGGAAGACGAAGGTGGTGACGGTGTTCACCGCATCCACCGCCGGCGGCGCCGGCTGGCGGGACATGACGTAGAAGCGGGTGGTGTTGTGTGCCGCGTCCTCGACGTTGCGCAGCAGGATCTCCAGCCCGTAGATCTCGCCGGCCAGCGAGGAGGCGATGGCGGCGTCCTCCAGGCTCGGCTTCTCGGCCAGCAGCTTGGCGGCGCCGGCGGTGTCGGCCTCGATCACCGGCTCCAGCCCGCGGTCGCGCAGCAGGTTCAGCACCTGCCCGAGCGCCACCGGGTGGCTGTGGGCGCGCTTCAGCCCTTCCAGCGTGGCGCCCTTGTGCGCCAGCAGGCAGTGCTCCACGCGCTGGTAGTGCTCGCCCACCACGAACAGGCCGGAATCGGGCAGCATGCGGTGGATGTCCGGCACCCGCCCGGCCAGCGAGTTCTCGCAGGGCAGCATGGCCAGCGCCGCACGCCCCTCGCGCACCGCCGCCATGGCCGCCTCGAAGCTCGGGCAGGGTAGGGTCGTCCAGCCGGGATAGGCGCTGCGGCAGGCGAGGTCCGAATAGGCGCCGGGCATGCCCTGGAAGGCGATCACACCACTCATCTCGTTCTTCTCGATCCGTCCTCGGTGTGGCGGCCGCGCCGGCGGAGGCCGGCGGCGGTGTTTGCCGTCGCATCGGCGTGGGGCTACGGGTTGAAGCGCCCGCTCTCTGCCACTATGGTCCGGGCGCTTCTAGTCGAGCCCTGGTTCCTGCGCAAACCAGCCGGGGCTTATCGGAGCGAGTCGCTTCGCATTTCTCGATGGATGGATCGGCAGCATGAGCTTGGAGGTCAACAAGGCGTTCGCGGCCGTCCTTACCGCCGGGATCGCCTTCATGGTGGCCGGCGTGGTGGGTGATGTGGTCGTGCACCCGAAGCGCCTCGACAAGGTGGCCATCGCCATCGAGGGCGCCCCGGAGCCGGGCGCCGAGTCCGCTCCCGCCGCCCCGCAGGTCGAGGACGTGACGCCGCTGCTGGCCGCCGCCAACCCCGAGGCCGGGCAGCAGCTGGCCGGCCGGCTCTGCGCCGCCTGCCACAGCTTCGACCAGGGCGGCGCCAACAAGGTGGGTCCGAACCTCTACGGCGTGGTCGGCAACCACCACGCCCACCTGGACAACTTCAACTATTCCCCGGCGCTGAAGGGCCTCGCCGAGAAGCCGTGGGACTACGCGGCGCTGAACGAGTTCCTGGCCGGCCCGGCGCGCGCCATCCGCGGCACGCGCATGGCCTTCGCCGGCATCCGCGACGTGAAGCAGCGCGCCGACGTCATCGCCTATCTCCGCACGCTGTCGCCGAACCCGCAGCCCCTCCCCTGATGCGGGACATGATCGCGGCGGCCGAAGCGGCCGCCGAGGCGGCGGGGGCGGTCATCCGCCCCCTTTTCCGTTCAGCCCTGCTGGTCGAGGCGAAGGGCGACGCCAGCCCCGTCACCGAGGCCGACAAGGCCGCCGAGCGCCAGATCCGCGCCCTGCTGGCCGAACGCTTCCCCGACCATGGCCTGATCGGCGAGGAATATGGCGCCGAGCGGGCGGATGCCGAATGGGTCTGGGTGATCGACCCGATCGACGGCACCCGCGCCTTCGTCACCGGCCGGCCCGTCTTCGGCAGCCTGATCGGGCTGATGCACCGCGGCCGCCCCGTGCTGGGGCTGATCGACCAGCCCGCCACCGGCGAGCGCTGGATCGGCGCCGCCGGCCAGCCGCTGATGTTCCGCGGCCCGATGGGCGGCAACCCGCGCACCCGGAGCTGCGCCCGCCTGGCCGAGGCGGAGCTCTCCTGCACCAGCCCGGACATGTTCACCGAGAGCGAGGCGCCGCGCTTCGCCCGGCTGCGCGCCGCCGCCCGCCGCGTCACCTGGGGCGGCGACTGCTACGCCTATGGCCTGCTGGCGCTGGGGCTGATCGACGTCATCGTCGAATCGGACCTCAAGCCGTGGGACTGGGTGGCGCTGCAGCCCGTCATCGAGGCCGCCGGCGGCAGCATGACCGACTGGTCCGGCCAGCCCCTGCGGCTGGATGGCCCCGGCCAGGCCCTGGCGCTGGGCGACCGCGCATTGCTGGACGAGGCGGTGCGGCTGCTGGGGTGAGGCACCGGGGAAGCCGGCGCCTCCCGTCCGGGGCGCGGGAAACCGTCATGTTGCAAATCGCAAGCCCGGCGACACGGCAGTTGTCCTGGCGCGGCCGAACGCTCATCCTATGCCCATGCGCCGCCGCCATCTGATCGCTTCCGGCCTCGCCCTCGCCACGGGCCCTGTCCTCTCCCGCGCCTGGGCCCAGCAGGGCGCGGGGGCCGCCGCGGTGCCGGCGCCGCCAGGAACAGCCGAGGCACCGCAGCCGCCACGCCGCACCCATGCCCTCTCCCTGCTGGGGGAGCCGGCCCTGCCGGCGGAGTTCACCCACTGGCCCTGGGTGAACCCCGAGGCGCCGAAGGGCGGCCGCATGGCGCTGACCGCCATTGGCAGCTTCGACTCCTTCAACCCCTACATCCTGCGCGGCGCCCCGGCCGCCGGCACCAGCCTGATCTACGACACGCTGATGATGCCGAGCCCGGACGAGGCCAGCACCGAATACGCCCATCTCGCGCAATGGGTGGAGCTGCCGCGCGACGGCCGCGGCATCACCTTCGTGCTGAACGAGGCGGCGCGCTGGCATGACGGCCAGCCCGTCACCGCGCAGGACGTGGTCTGGACCTTCAACACGCTGCGGCAGAGCGGCCGCCCCTTCTACCGCGCCTACTGGGGCGACGTGACGGAGGTGGCGGCGGAGGATGCGCGCCGCATCGTCTTCCGCTTCGGCAACGCCGACAACCGCGAGCTGGGGCAGATCCTCGGCCAGATGCCGGTGCTGCCGCGCCACTGGTGGGAGGGCAAGGACTTCGCCCAACCCGGCCTGACCGTGCCGCTCGGCTCCGGCCCCTACCGGATCGAGGGCTTCGAGCCGGGGCGCAGCGTCACCTACCGCCGCGTGGCCGACTACTGGGGGCGCGACCTGCCCACCCGCCGCGGCACGCAGAACTTCGATGTCATGCGCTACGACTACTTCCGCGACGCCACCGTGGCGCTGGAGGCCTTCAAGGCCGGGCAGATCGACCTGCGGGTGGAGAACGTGGCGAAGGAATGGGCCACGGGCTACGACTTCCCCGCCGCCCGGCGCGGCCTGGTGAAGCGCGAGGAGATCCGCCACGAGTTGCCCACCGGCATGCAGGGCTTCGCCATGAACCTGCGCCGGCCGCTCTTCCAGGACCGACGGGTGCGCGAGGCGCTGGGGCTGGTGTTCGACTTCGAGTGGATGAACGCCAACCTGTTCTACGGCAGCTACACGCGCACCACCTCCTACTTCTCCAATTCCGAGCTGGCGGCCACCGGCCTGCCCTCCGAGGGGGAGCTGATGGTGCTCTCCGCCTTCCGTGGCCGGCTGCCGGAGGCGGTGTTCACCACCGAGTTCCGCGTCCCCGCCTCGGATGGCAGCAACAACAACCGCGAGAATGCCCGCCGCGCCCTCGCCCTGCTGCGCGAGGCCGGCTGGACGGTGAAGGAGCGCCGCCTCGTCAACGAGAAGGGCGAGCCCTTCAGCTTCGAGATCCTGCTCAACAGCGCCACCTTCGAGCGCGTGGCCCTGCCCTACATCCAGGCGCTGCAGCGCCTCGGCATCGAGGCGCGGGTCCGCACCGTCGATCCCGCCCAGTACCAGGTGCGGATGGACGCCTTCGACTACGACATGACGGTGGAGCTGTTCCCGCAGAGCCTCTCCCCCGGCAACGAGCAGCGCGATTTCTGGGGCTCGGAGAAGGCGAAGGAGAATGGCAGCCGCAACACCATCGGCATCGCCGACCCGATCGTCGACGCGCTGGTGGAGCTGATCGTCGCGGCGCCCGACCGGCAGGCGCTGATCGACCGCACCCGCGCGCTCGACCGCGTGCTGCTCTGGGGGCACTACGTCATTCCGCACTGGCACAGCCGCAGCTTCCGCGTGGCCTGGTGGGACAAGTTCGGGCGGCCGGAGCGCAACCCGCGCTACGCCCTCGACCTTCAGGCCTGGTGGGTGGAGGCGGCCAAGGACCGCGCGCTGCCGGCGGACCGGAACGTGGCGAACTGAGGTCAGAGGCGGGGGAAGGAATTCCCCCGCACCCCCATCTTTTTTCTGCTAGCTGCCGGTCACGGCTCAAACGGGGTCACGGGGAACATCATGCGCGCGCAGCACCACGCATCCGCCAGGGCGCCCCATCCATGCGGCGCCCCCCCTCCCCGCCAGACCGCGGCAGCCTGACAAAAAAATGGGCGCGTATCTGCTGCGGCGGCTGGCGCTGCTGGTGCCGACTCTGTTCGGCATCATCCTGATCAACTTCATCGTGGTGCAGTTCGCCCCCGGCGGGCCGGTGGAGCAGATGCTGGCCGAGCTGCGCGGCAGCAATGTCAGCACCATCGGCCGCCTCGGCGAATCCCAGGGCGAGTTGCGCGGGCCGCCGCAAGGCCAGGCGGGCGAAGGCCCCGCCGGCACCTATCGCGGCGCGCGCGGCATGGACCCCGCCGTGGTGGCCGAGATCGAGCGCCTCTTCGGCTTCGACAAGCCGGCGCACGAGCGCTTCCTCACCATGATCAAGGGCTACCTGACCTTCGACTTCGGCGAGAGCCTGTTCCGCGGCCGCAAGGTGGTGGACCTGCTGTGGGAGAAGCTGCCCGTCTCCATCAGCCTCGGCCTCTGGTCCACGCTGATCATCTACATCGTCTCCATACCCTTGGGCATCCGCAAGGCGGTGCGGGACGGCACGCGCTTCGATGCCTGGACCTCCGGCGTGGTGCTGGTGGGCTACGCGGTGCCGGGCTTCCTCTTCGCCATCCTGCTGGTGGTGCTGTTCGCCGGCGGCTCCTTCGTGCAGTGGTTCCCGCTGCGCGGCCTCGCCTCCTCCGGCAGCGCGGAATGGCCCTTCTGGCAGCGCGCGCTGGACTATGCCTGGCACATGGCGCTGCCGACCCTGGCGCTCGTCATCGGCGGCTTCGCCGGGCTGACCATGCTGACCAAGAACTCTTTCCTGGAGGAGATCAACAAGCAGTACGTCGTCACCGCCCGGGCCAAGGGGGCGGGCGAGGGGCGCGTGCTCTACGGCCATGTGTTCCGCAACGCCATGCTGCTGATCATCGCCGGCTTCCCCGCCGCCTTCATCGGCATCCTGTTCACCGGCGCGCTGCTGGTCGAGATCGTCTTCTCGCTCGACGGGCTCGGCCTGCTCGGCTTCGAGGCCGCCATCCGGCGGGACTATCCGGTGATGTTCGGCACCCTCTACATCTTCACCCTGCTGGGGCTGGTCATGCAGATCGTGGGCGATGTCACCTACACGCTGATCGACCCGCGCATCGACTTCGAGGCGCGCCGATGAGCCTCTCCCCCATCACCCGGCGCCGGCTGGCCAATTTCCGCGCCAACCGGCGCGGCTGGTGGTCGCTCTGGATCTTCGCGCTGCTGTTCTTCGTCACCCTCGGCGCCGAGCTGGTGGCCAATGACCGGCCGCTGCTCGCCAAGGTGGGCGAGAAATGGTTCTTCCCCGTGGCGGTGGAATACGCGGAGAGCGACATCATCGAGGGCGGCTTCCCCACCGCCGCCATCTGGCGCGACCCCGCGCTGCGCGAGGAGGTGGAGGCCCAGGGCGGCTGGATGCTCTGGCCCCTGCTGCCCTACCGGCACGACACCATCATCCGCGACCTCGGCCAGCCCGCCCCCTCGCCCCCCTCCTGGGCGAACCCCCTCGGCACGGACGACCAGGCGCGGGACGTGCTGGCACGCGTCATCTACGGCTTCCGCATCTCGGTGCTGTTCGGCTTCGCCCTCACCCTTGCCTCCTCGGTCATCGGCATCGCGGCGGGGGCGGTGCAGGGCTATTATGGCGGCTGGGTCGATCTCGGCTTCCAGCGCTTCATCGAGATCTGGTCCGGCATGCCGCAGCTCTTCCTGCTGATCATCCTGGCCAGCGTCATCGAGCCGGGCTTCTGGACGCTGCTCGTCTTCCTGCTGCTGTTCTCCTGGATGGCGCTGACCGGCGTGGTGCGGGCCGAGTTCCTGCGCGGCCGCAACCTGGATTACGTGCGCGCCGCCAAGGCGCTCGGCGTGTCGGACACGCGGGTGATGACGCGCCACATCCTGCCCAACGCCATGGTCGCCACCCTCACCTTCCTGCCCTTCCTGCTCTCGGGCAGCGTCACCATCCTGGCCAGCCTCGACTTCCTGGGCTTCGGCCTGCCGCCCGGCTCGCCCTCGCTGGGCGAGCTGGTGAGCCAGGGCAAGAACAACCTCCAGGCTCCCTGGCTCGGCCTCACCGCCTTCTTCGTGCTGGGCGGCGTGCTGACATTGCTGATCTTCGTCGGCGAGGCGGTACGCGACGCCTTCGACCCCCGCAAGCTCCCCGGAGGCGAGGCATGACCCCCCCCACCCCGCCGCCGCTGCTCAAGGTCGAGGGGCTCGGCATTTCCTTCCGGGGCCGGGAGGTGGTGCGCAACGTCTCATTCGAGGTGCCGCAGGGCCAGACCGTGGCGCTGGTGGGCGAGAGCGGCAGCGGCAAGAGCGTCAGCGCCCTGGCCTGCCTGCGGCTGCTGCCGCCCTCCGCCTCCATCGCCGGGCGCGTCACGCTGGATGGCACCCGCGTGCTGGAGGCGAAGCTCGCCGAATTGCAGCGGCTGCGCGGCGGCGTCGCCGGCATGGTCTTCCAGGAGCCGATGACCAGCCTGAACCCGCTGCACAGCGTCGGCCGCCAGGTGGCCGAGGCGGTGCGGCTGCATCAGCCCCTGCGCGGCGCCGCGCTGCGCGCGCGGGTCATCGAACTGCTGGAGCGCGCCGGCCTGCCGAATGCGCAGGAGCGGCTGGATGCCTACCCGCACCAGCTCTCGGGCGGGCAGCGCCAGCGCGTGATGATCGCCGCCGCCCTCGCCAACGACCCCCGGCTGCTGATCGCCGACGAGCCGACCACCGCGCTCGACGTCACCATCCAGGCGCAGATCCTGGCGCTGCTGGCCGAGCTGAAGCAGCGCCTTGCCATGTCGATGCTGCTGATCACCCACGACCTGACCATCGTGCGCCAGCACGCCGACGCGGTGGTGGTGATGCGCCAGGGCCGGGTGGTGGAGCAGGGCCCGGCTGCGCAGGTGCTGAACGACCCGAAGCACGACTACACCAAGATGCTGCTGGCCACCGAGCCGCGCGGCCGCCCCGCCCCTGTGCCGGCGGATGCGCCGGAGGTCCTGCGCGCCGAGGCGATGAAGGTGCACTTCCCCATCCGCCGCGGCCTGCTGCGCCGGCCGGTGGGGGCGGTGCGCGCCGTCGATGGCGTTTCGCTGGCGCTGCGCGAGGGCGAGACGCTGGGGCTGGTGGGGGAGAGCGGCAGTGGCAAGACCACCCTCGGCCTCGCCCTGCTGCAGCTGGAGCGCAGCGAGGGGCGCGTCACCTTCGAGGGCAGCCCCATCCAGGGCCTTTCCCGCGCCGTGCTGCGGCCGCTGCGGGCGCGGATGCAGGTGGTGTTCCAGGACCCGTTCGGCGCCCTCTCGCCGCGCATGAGCGTGGCCGAGATCGTCGGCGAGGGGCTGGCGGTGCACGAGCCGGGGCTGAAGGCCGCCGGGCGCCGCGCCCGTGTGAACCAGGCGCTGGAGGAGGTGGGGCTCGACCCCGCCACGGCCGAGCGCTACCCGCACGAATTCTCGGGCGGCCAGCGGCAGCGCATCGCCATCGCCCGCGCCCTGGTGCTGCAACCCCGCCTGCTGGTGCTGGACGAGCCGACCAGCGCACTCGACGTCTCGGTGCAGGCGCAGGTGGTGGAGCTGCTGCGCGGGCTGCAGGCCAGGCACCGGCTGGCCTACCTGTTCATCAGCCACGACCTGCGCGTGGTGCGCGCCATGGCCCACCGCATCATGGTGCTGAAGGGCGGGCAGGTGGTGGAGGAGGGCGAGGCGGCGGCGGTGTTGCAGGCGCCCAGGGCCGAGTATACCCGCGCCCTGATGCGCGCCGCCTTCCCCCTGGAGGCGGCGGCCGGGGAGAGAGCCGCCACGCCATGAGTGAGTTCGAGACGCTGCAAGAGCTGGTCCGCCAGGACAAGGTCCAGCTCGGCGTCCATGTCCGCAAGATGAACGTCTCCGGCTCGCCGGTCTACCGCGCCTCGGAGACGCTGACCTGGCCCATCGGCATCCTGGTCGCCTTCGTGCTGGTGACCATGGCGGTGAACATCCATGTCGGCGCGGCGGTGCTGGCGGCGGGCATGGGCTGGTGGCTGTGGAAGGTGCAGCCGCGCATCAAGGCCGCCGTGTTCGAGCGCACCACCCTCCTCGCCTTCTCCGACGAACGGCTGTTCGACGGGCTCTGGGCCAAGGGCGTGCTCACCCTCTACGCCAAGCTGGAGGATGGCAGCGCCCGCGCCGCCACCCGCAAGGATGACTGGCGCGCCTTCACCCGCGCCATGGCGGAGCTGAAAGGTTAAAGGCCGGGGGAAGGAATTCCCCCGGACCCCCATCTTCTTTCTGCCAGTTCAGGCGAGGGGGCGGGTCTCCTGGAGTACCGCGCCGATCTCCTCCAGGATCACCGGGTCGTCGATCGTCGGCGGCACCATGAAGTCCTCGCCATCGGCCAGCTTGCGCAGCGTGGCACGCAAGATCTTGCCGCTGCGTGTCTTGGGCAGGCGGGCCACCACCCGCGCCTCCTTGAAGGCGGCGACCGGCCCGATGCGCTCGCGCACCAGCGCCACCAGTTCCTTCGCCAGCACGGCCTCGGGCTTGTCCACCCCCGCCTTCAGCACCACGAGGCCGAGCGGCGCCTGGCCCTTCAGGCTGTCCTTCACCCCCACCACGGCGCATTCCGCCACGTCGGGGTGGGCGGCCAGCACCTCCTCCATCGCGCCGGTGGAGAGGCGGTGGCCGGCGACGTTGATGATGTCGTCCGTGCGGGACATCACCCAGACATAGCCTTCCGCATCCACCATGCCGGCATCGCCGGTGTTGTAGTGGCCGGGGAAGGTTTCGAGATACGCCTCGCGGAAGCGCGCATCGGCCCGGTAGAGGGTGGGGGCGCAGCCCGGGGGCAGCGGCAGGCGGATGGCGAGGCTGCCGGTCTGCCCCGGCGCCACGGGGCGGCCCGCCTCGTCCAGCGCCTCCACCACATGGCCGGGGGCGGGCTTGCCGCCGGAGCCGGCGCGCATCGGGAACAGCCCGGCGCCGCGGAAATTGCCGGTGATGCACCAGCCCGTCTCGGTCTGCCACCAATGGTCCACCACCGGGCGTTGCAGCAGCCGCTCGGCCCAGAGCGCCGTGTCCGGGTCGCAGCGCTCGCCGGCCAGGAACAGCGCCTCCAGCCTCGAGAGGTCGTAGCCGGCCAGCAGCTTGCCCTCCGGGTCCTCCTTCTTGATGGCGCGCAGCGCGGTGGGGGCGGTGAACAGCACCTTCACCCCGTGCTCGGCGCAGACGCGCCAGAAGGCGCCGGCATCCGGCGTGCCCACCGGCTTGCCCTCGTAGATCACGCTGGTGCAGCCGGCCAGCAGCGGCCCGTAGACGATGTAGGAATGCCCCACCACCCAGCCCACGTCGCTCGCTGTCCAGGAGACGTCGCCCGCCCGCAAACCGTAGAGCAGGCCCATGGAGTGGTGCAGCGCCACCGCATAGCCGCCGCAGTCTCGGAGAATGCCCTTGGGCTTTCCCGTCGTGCCGCTGGTGTAGAGGATGTAGAGCGGGTCGGTGGCCGCGACGTCGACGCAGGGGTGCGGCGCGGCGGCGTCCATGGCCTCCGCCATGTCCTCGTCGCGGCCGGGCTGCAGCGCGCAGCGCCAGGTCTCGCGTTGCAGCACCAGGCAGCCGGCGGGGTGGTGCGGCGAGAGGGCCAGCGCCGCGTCCAGCAGCGGCTTGTACTTCACCACCCGCCCCGGCTCGATGCCGCAGGAGGCGGAGAGCACCAGCTTCGGCTCCGCATCCGTGATGCGCGCCGCCAGCTCCGCCGCCGCAAAGCCGCCGAACACCACCGAATGCACCGCGCCGAGGCGGGCGCAGGCCAGCATGGCGATGGCGGCCTCCGGCACCATGGGCATGTAGATCACCACCCGGTCCCCCACCCCGACGCCGCGCGCGGCCATGGCGCCGGCCAGCCGCGCCGTGCGGTCGAGCAGCGCGGCATAGGTGAGGCGGGATTGCGTGCCGGAGAGCGGGCTGTCCCAGATCAGCGCCGGCTGGTCGCCACGCCCGGCGGCCACGTGGCGGTCGATGGCGTTGTGGCAGATGTTCAGCCGCGCCTCCGGGAACCAGCGGCCATAGACGCCCTGCGCGGGATCGAAGGCGCGTCCGGGCGGGGTTGACCAGTCGATGCCGCTGGCGGCGCGGAGCCAGTAGCCCTCCGGGTCCTGCCGCCATTGCGCGTAGGTGGCGTCATAGCCATCCGGCATGGAAAGCCTCCCTGGTTCTGTTCTTGTCGGAGATGGGCGCCGCGCGGGGGGCGCCGGGCCGGCATGGCGGCCGGAAACGCGGCCGGGCGGCAGAGCCGCCCTGGCCGGGGGTGCCGCGCCGCCCTGGCGGCGGCGCGGCGGCTGCGGGTCAGACCCGCGCGCGGGCCGCGTTGGCCTCCGCCTCAGCGTCCTCCTCGGCGAAGATGTCGCGGTCCTTGGTCTCGGGCACGAAGAAGATGCCGATGACCACCGTGGCGAGGGCGATCACCACCGGGTACCAGAGGCCGTAATAGACGTCGCCGGTCTGCGCGATCATGGCGAAGGAGGTGGCCGGCAGCAGCCCGCCGAACCAGCCATTGCCGATGTGGTAGGGCAGCGACATGGAGGTGTATCGGATGCGGGTCGGGAACAGCTCGACCAGCGCCGCCGCGATCGGGCCGTAGACCATGGTGACGTAGATCACCAGCAGGGTCAGCACCGCGATCAGCACCGCCGGCTGCTCGCGGAAGAAGTCGAACGGGTGGTTCATCTTCACCACGGTCGGGTTCGACGCCGCCGGGTAGCCTGCCGCGGTGATGGCCGCGCTCACCGCCTGCGGGAAATTGGGCGTGGAGGAGGGAATGGCGGTATCGCCGATCCGCACGGTGGCGGCGGTGCCGGCGGGCGCGGCTTCCACCGTGTAGTTCACCGAGAGCCGGGCCAGCGCCGCCTTGGCGATGTCGCAGCTGTTGGTGAAGCGGGCGGTGCCGGTCGGGTTGAACTGGAAGGAGCAGTCGGCCGGGTCGGCCTGCACCACCACGGTGATGTTCTGGTGCGCGGCGTGCAGCGCCGGGTTGGCCTCGGCGCTGATCAGCTTGAACAGCGGGAAGTAGGTGAGCGCCGCGATCAGGCAGCCGCCGAGGATGATCGGCTTGCGGCCGACCTTGTCCGACAGCCAGCCGAAGAAGATGAAGCCGCCCGAGCCCAGCAGCAGCGACCAGGCGATGAGCATGTTGGTGGTGTAGCCATCCACCTTCAGCACGGAGCCGAGGAAGAACAGCGCGTAGAACTGGCCCGTGTACCAGACCACCGCCTGGCCGGCGACGAGGCCGAGCAGGGCGAACAGCGCCACGCGGGCGTTCTTCCACTGGCCGAAGGCCTCGGAGATCGGCGCCTTGGAGCCGGTGCCCTCCTCCTTCATCTTCTTGAAGGCCGGGCTCTCCTGCAGCTGCATGCGGATCCAGACGGAGATGCCGAGCAGCAGGATGGAGACCAGGAAGGGGATGCGCCAGCCCCAGTCGAGGAAGGCCTCCTCGCCGATCGCCGAGCGGGTGAACAGGATCACCATCAGCGACAGGAACAGGCCGCCCGTGGCGGTGAGCTGGATGAAGCTGGTGTAGAAGCCGCGCCGGCCATGCGGCGCGTGCTCGGCCACGTAGGTGGCGGCGCCGCCATACTCGCCGCCCAGCGCCAGGCCCTGGAGGCAGCGCAGCACGATCAGGATGATGGCGGCGGTGATGCCGATCTGGTCCGAGGTGGGCAGGATGCCGACGATGAAGGTCGAGGCACCCATGATCAGGATGGTGACCAGGAAGGTGTATTTCCGGCCCACCAGGTCGCCCAGCCGGCCGAACACCAGGGCGCCGAAGGGGCGCACCAGGAAGCCGGCGGCGAAGGCCAGCAGCGCGAAGATGTTCCGCGTTCCCTCGGGGAACTGGCTGAAGAACTTCGCGCCGATGATGACCGCCAGCGAGCCGTACAGATAGAAATCGTACCACTCGAAGACGGTGCCAAGCGACGAGGCCAGGATGACGCGCTTCTCCTCGCGCGACATCGGCCGATTCGCCGCATCTGTTCTGGGTGCTGCAGAGCGCATCTTCGAACCTATTCCTGCCCTCCCCGGATGCGCCGGGTGGCGCCCCAGGTTTTCTTTGTTGATGGTCCGCGCTGCCACGGCTCGCGGTTCAAGCCCGACATCCCGGCCTGAGTCTGCCCAGGGTGACGGTGTGCGGATTGTGGCCTTGCCATCCGAACGATGAAATCGCGGAAAGAAGTGGCGCCAGATATTCACCAAAATGTTATGTTGCCGCGCAGCGCCCCGGATCAGCCTCACATGCCAAGCCACTGAAACATTTGCCTGAAGGCGGAATAGGCTCATGGCTGCCATGTTCCGTGCAAGGGACAGTGATGAAACCCGCTCCATCTGGCGCGGGCGGCTTCCCGCACCCGCCTTCCCCACCGGAAGCGCTGCAACGCTTGGCGTGCCGTCTCGTTCGCCCAATATGTGGATGGCGGGCACGCGCCACCCGCCAGCCGGCTTCCCGGAAGCAGGCCTGGCGGTGCGCCCCGTGGAAAGCGGAAAACGTCGGCAGGATGCGGGCTATGCCACCCGTATCGGCAAAACCGACTGGAATCTTCAGGTGTCCGGCGTCAGCATGGACAAAAAGGGGGCCTATGGATGGATACGCTCCGCACTCTGGCTGACCATGCGATACGGCGGGTCCTTCTCGGCCTTGTGGTGAGCATCGTCGCTGTCATGGCCGGGCTGGCGCACGCGCCACTGCTGGCCCTGCAAAGCGGGGCGCTGCTGACCGCCGCGCTCTGGCTTGTGCTGTGGGGCCTGGCGCTGTCTGTGCCGCGCCGGGACCTGCGCGGCACCCGCCTGTGGCAGCAGCTTTCCACCCTGGCCGGCGAGAAGGCGGTGCGGCTGCGGAGCCGTGAGGGTCATCGCCAGCTGGCGGCCATCCTCGCCGAGCGTCTCATGTGGCATGCCGACCGTGCCGGCATGGCCGCCCTGTCGCTGGGCGGCATCACCCTGCTGACCTTCGGCTACCGCGCCCTGCGCCCCTGAGCTTCTGGTCCCCTGGCCCGGCCGTTTCGCGGCACTGCACAATCGATTCGGTTGACGGGCCGGCATCGCGGCGGGATGGTAGCGGGACCGTCGCAGCAGAGAAGGTCGGAGCCATCACGGATCGGAACATCACGCTGCTCCTGGATGCTGTGCGCGAGCAGGATATCGGCCCCCCGGCGCCCTCCTCCGGCTACAGCCTTGATGAATCCGTGGGGCATCTGCTGCGCCGCGCGCATCAGCGCCATGCCTCGCTGTTCCAGGACCGTGGCGCGATCGGCGGCCTGACCTCCACGCAATTCGCCACGCTGCTGAAGCTCGGGGAACTGGGGCGGGCCACGCAGAACGCGCTGGGCCGCGCCGTGGCGCTCGACCCGGCCACCATCCAGGGCGTTGTCGCGCGGCTCCGCGACCGCGGGCTGCTGGATGTGGCGCGCGATCCGCTGGACCGCCGCACCGTGGTGCTCTCGCTGGCGCCGGCCGGCGAGACCGTGCTGGCGGAGGCGGTGGCACAGGGCCGGCGCGCCAACGAGCAGCTCCTGGCACCGCTGGCGCCGGAGGAGCGGCGCATGCTCATCCGGCTGCTGCGGCGCCTGCTGGGGTAGGGCGGGCGCCTGCCCTGGCCTTCAGCCGCGCTTGCGGCGGCTCATCATGCCAATGATCATGCCCAGCAGGGGCGAGCGCGCCATGCCGCCCAGCATCGGCAGCAGGCCGAAGCTGGCCCGTGCCTGGCTGAAGGCGTTGTCCCGCAACATCCGGGCCTCGATCTCCTGCCGGCTCGGATTGTCGCGCAGCGCGAGGGCCAGCAGGATGCCCGCGATCACCAGATCGCCGGCCAGGATCACGCCGGCACGCGCCAGCGGCGAAAGCTGCGGTTCCAGCGCCAGCCAGGCCAGCACATGCAACATGGCGAAGGCGGCGATGAGGAACACCGCCGCCACCAGGCCCAGCACCGCCTTCACGGCGAATCGCTTGGCCTGGAGGCCCAGCAGCACGCGCTCCGCTTCCAGGGAGACGCTGACGAGGCGGAACGCGCGCATGGAGATCAGCGCCGCAGGAGGCGGGCGATGAGGAGGCCCACGCCCACCGCCACCGCGATGGTGACCAGCGGCCGCTCGCGCACCAGGTCGATCGCGTGGTCCGCCTCGCGGCGGGTGGTGTCGCTCACCTGATGCGCCAGGCTGGAGGCGCGGCTGCCGACGCGGGACAGGGCCGGATTGACCTGCTCATGCATCAGCTCGTCCACCTTGCGGCGCAGGTCGGCGATGCGCTCCTCCACGGAGCCGGTGTCGAGGGAAGCGGAATAGCGGCGCATGGCATCTCTCCTGAGAGCTTGAGGGTCTTTCTGGCGCGGCGCCGGGCCTCAGAAGGCGCGGTCGACGCTGCGGCCCAGGCGCTCGCCGGGCCCCTTCGGCGGGTCGATGGTGTCGCGGATGTTCTCGCCGGCGCGGTCCAGGCTGCGGCCGGCGCTCTCGCCGGGGCCTTCGCTGCACGCCATCAGCGGCAGCACGAGGACGAGGGCCGGAAGGGTGGCGGCCAGGATCTTGCGCATCATCGGAACTCCTTGCGTGATTGCTCCGTCAACGCCTTGCCTCCGGGCGGGTTGCGCGGCTCAGCCCGCCTCCGTCTCCGCTTCCCGCCGGCGCAGGGCGAAGCGTAGCACCAGCTCGGTGCCGCCGGCGCCCCGGATCTCGATCTCGCCCCCGAGATGCTGCGCGAAGCCGCGGATCAGCGTCAGGCCGATGCCCTGCCCCGCCTCCTCATCGTCCAGCCGCATGCCGAGCCCGTCATCCTGCACCTTCAGCGTGACCTCCTCCCCCTCCGCATGGACGGAGATGGTGATGGTGCCGCTGCGGGCGTCGGGGAAGCCGTGCTTGATGGCGTTGGTCACCGTCTCGGTGATCAGCAGCGCCAGCGACACCGCCTGGTCGGTGACGATCTCCAGCTCGTCGGCCTCGACCACCAGCTTGATGCGCTGCCCCGGCCGCTCCCCCAGCGCGGCGAAGAGCTGCTGGCCGAGCTCCTCCAGGAAGGGGCGCAGCGCGATCACCTCGAAGGTCTGGTTGGTGTAGAGGTGGCGGTGCAGCGTGGCGAGCGCCTGCACCCGGTCCCGCGCCGTTGCGAACTCGGCCTTGGCGCGCGGGTCACGCAGCCGGTTGGCCTGCAGGTTCAGCAGCGAGGCGACGATCTGCAGGTTGTTCTTCACCCGGTGGTGGATCTCGGCCATCAGCAGGTCGCGCTGGCGCAGCGCGGCGCGCAGCTCCTCCTCGCGGGCGCTGATGGCGGCAGCCGCGTCGGTGAAGGCCTGCTCCAGGGCGCGCACCTCGTCCGGCTCGCCGCGCAGCGCCTTGCCGCCGAAGGGCGCGCCGGGCCGCCAGCGCCGCACCCGCTCCGCCAGGGCGCGCAACGGCCGGGCGATGGCGATGTCGGCGCCCAGCACGATCACCACCAGGCAACCGAACAGGAAGGCGGCCAGCTCCACGGCGCGGCGCAGCAGCACCGCATGGGCGGCACGGCGGATCTCGCCGATCGGCAGGCCCACCAGCAGGTGCAGGTCGGTCTCCAGCCGGGCGCTGGCATAGGCGAACTCGGCCCCGCTGACGGCCCGGGTCTCCAGCGTCACGCTGCCATCCGGCTCGCTGGTGATATCCTTCAGCACCTCGCGGGAGGGCAGCTCGGCGGCCGCGGCCTGGGTGAGCGGCAGGGCGGCGCCATCGCGGTCGATCAGCCAGAGGCGCCGGGCGGCGCGCTCATGGCTGCTTTCCTCGCTGTGCACGAAATAGTCGAGCAGCAGGCCGGCGGCCACCACGCCGCGCACCTCGCCATCGACCATCAACGGCACCGCGCCGACGATCACCGGGCGGCGGCTGACAGGGCCACGCACGAAATTGCCGAGCGCGAAGGCCCGGCGCTCCACGGCCTCGCGGAAATAGGTGCGGCTGCTGAAGTTTTCCGAGCCGGAATAGGGAAGGGCGGTGCAAAGCGGCTGGCCCGTGGCATCCAGCACCCAGAAATTGGAATACCGCGTGTCGTGGAGCGCCAGCAGGGAACGCAGGAAATTGCCGCATTCCTCACGCGAGGCGGTCCGCACATGCCTGTCCTCGGACAGGCGCATCAGGGTCTGGCGGAGGCTCTCGACCGTGGAGCCATGGCGCGCGGCAGCCACGTCGCCCAGGATGGTGGCGGTCCGGCGTCCCGTCGCCAGTTCGCTTTCATAGCTGAGAATGGCATTCGCGCCGGCGATCCCGACCACCGGCACGCTGGCAACCATCAGCAGCAGCAGCATCCGGCCCCGTACGCCGCGGAGAAGTCTATTCAGCGCCCACCCTTCCGGGGGCGCCGGAAGCCTCATTTCTTGGGGCCTTGCGCCCGGTCCTGTTCGATCAGTCGCAACAGCTCCTCGGGAATGGGCTCCTTGGCGACGTCGTCATACATTGCATGCAGACCCCGCTGAAGCCACAGATCGAAGGCGGCGTCGGGAGCGCCCTTCCGGGCGCGCCCCGCAGCCGAGCGGTTTGGCTTGGTGGCCGGCTCCGCCAACATGCGCTTCTCTGCTCGATCGTCCATCACATTCCCGGATGCAGCGCCCGCGTTTCGGCTGCGCTTCCGCTCCGGGTATTACCACCGCGCCGGCGAACTTCGCCAGACTTGGCCTGTGCCTGCGCCTGGGCGCTGCGCTTGGCGGGCTGCGGGTCGCCCATCAGCCAGGCTTCGAGCTGGCGACGGGCCCGGAAGACGCGGCACTTGGCGGTGCCGACCGCGCACTTCATCACCGCGGCGGCTTCCTCGTAGGACATGCCCTGCACCGTCACCAGCATCAGCGCGGTGCGGTGGTCGGCCGGCAGGTCGGCGAGGCGGCGGCGCAGCTCGCGCAGCGCCATGCTGTCCTCCTGCGCCGCGGGGCGGGCCAGCGCCTCGGCCGGCGCGTTGTCCATGTCGCAGGTGTCGCGGCGGCGGCGGATATCGGAGAGGAAGCGGTTGCGCAGGATGCGGAACATCCAGGCGCCGAAATTGGTGCCGGGCGTGAAGCTGTGCTGCGCGGCCAGCGCGTTGCTGACGGCGGCCTGCACCAGATCATCGGCGTCGGCGCGGTTGCGCGTCATCGAGACGGCCTGGACCCGCAGGCGGGGCAGGATGGCCACAAGCTGGTCGTGGAAGCTGGGACCCTGGACGGCCTCCCCGACAGGAGCAGCGGCGTGGCCGGCTTCGTTGGTGGTCACGGTCGTCATGGTGCTTTGCTCGCCTTGCATGACCCACCAATGCAGCGGCCTGCTTCGGGGTTGCATGGCAGGATCAACATTGTTGCATATCAGCCATGCGATTTGAGAATGCAACCGGACTCGCGCCCAGGTCTTCACGCCGCAGCCATCGATGCCCGGACCCCTTGCCCTCCACCCCACGCCGAGACCTCCCCCCGCGCGCGCGGCCTTGCCGCCTGATGCGCCGGGCGGCTCCGTCTATGCCCCCACCGGCTATGCCTCCACCGGCTCTGGCCCGACGCCGCGCGCCAGGGCCGCCCGGGCGCGGGCCACGCGCGCCTTGACGGTGCCCACCGGAACCCCGCACACCGCCGCGGCCTCCTCATGGGAGAGGCCATGCGCGCCCACCAGGATCAGCGCCTCCCGCTGCGGCAGGGGCAGGCCCTGCAGGGCGAGCGCCAGATCCGCCATGTCGTTGCGCGCCTCCTGTTCCGGCGGCGGCTGGTCGGGCTCCGGCATCCGCTCCAGCGCACGCCGCTCGGTGCCGCGCCGGCGCATCTGCTCCAGGAAGACGTTGCGCAAGATATGAAACATCCAGGCCCGCAGGCTGGTTTCCGGGTCCCACTGGGATTCGGCCCGCAATCCGCGCAAGATCGACTCCTGCACCAGGTCATCCGCCAGCGCCGCATCCCGCGCCAGGAAGCGCGCGAAGGCCCGCAGCTCGGGCAGCAGCTCCGGAAGCCGGTGACGGATCGGGTCAGTTTGATTTGCCATTCTCATCCAAGCGCCGTCTTCCTGCACCATAGGACCGATACGAGGGCCACGACATGAACGCCGTAACCCAAGCCGAGCTTCTCCGGAGTTTGCCTCCCGCCCGACGTTATGCCCGGGCGCTGACCGGCAGCCAGGCGGCTGGCGACGGGCTCGTCGCCTCGGCTCTGCGCGGCGGCCTGCCGCCGCTGCCGGCCAGGCTGGCCCTGTATGCCGGCGTCACCCGCATGGCGCCGCCGCCGCCGCCCGCGCCGGGGGGCGGCGCCAGCCTCTCGCCGCGCCACCGGCAGCTGCTGCTGCTGACGGCGCTGGAGGAGCTTTCGGTGGCGGACGCCGCCATGGTGGTGGGCGTGCCCCTCGATGTCGCCGAGACGGAGCTGGCCGAGGCCCGCGGCGCCCTGCGCCGCGCCGCCGCCACCGAGATCCTCGTCATCGAGGACGAGCCGATCATCGCCATGGATGTGCGCCAGCTCGTGGAGGCCTGCGGCCACCGCGTGGTGGGCGTGGCCGCCAGCGAGGCGCAGGCGGTGCGCCTGGCCCAGCAGAAGCGGCCCGGCCTGATCCTGGCCGATGTGAACCTGGGCGTGGGCGGCGACGGCATCACCGCCGTCAACCGCATCCAGCGGGAGCTGAAGGTGCCGGTGATCTTCGTCACCGCCTATCCGGAGCGGCTGCTGACCGCCGAGCAGGTCGAGCCGGCCTTCGTCATCAGCAAGCCCTTCGAGCCGCTGGCGCTCGCCATCGCCACTTACCAGGCCGTGTCCTCCACCGTGCCACTGGACTGAAACCGCACGGTGAAACGCCGCGTTGCTTCGGCACCACCACGGGGCCTGCTGTCGTGGAGCAGACCGGTGGAACAGGCCGAAGGAAACGCAGGCATGACGCGGGATAGCGAGGACAGCCACCGGCCCCAGGCCGGGTGGCGGGACAGGCCAGCCACGGGCAACCCGGCCGGCCGCAGCAACCAGCGCCAGGGCCATGGCTTTCCCCTCGGCGCCTGGCCCTTGCAGGCCGGTCCGGTTCCTCCGGGCTGATGCCCTTCCCTCCCTCGATCCCAAGGACCACCCTTCATGCTCTACTGGACCCTCATCTTCCTCGTCATCGCCCTCGTCGCGGGCGTGCTGGGCTTCACCGGCGTTGCCTCGGCGGCCAGCGGCATCGCCAAGATCCTGTTCGTCATCTTCCTGGTCCTGTTCCTCGTCTCCCTGGTGGCCGGGCGCGGCTGGGTCTGACCGCCCGCGCACCCTCACCCGGCACGGTCACGGCCGTGCACGGGCCGTTCCGGAAAAGCCCCGCCCGGCCTCAGGCCCGGCGGGGCTTTCTCTGCGCCGCGCCACCCGGGGCTTCCGGAAGCGGGGCATGAAAAAGGCCGGGGCGGATATCCTCCACCCCGGCCTCTTCCCTCATGCCGGCGCGCGGTGCGCCGGCGGGGAGGCGAATTCAGCGGCGCGGGCCGTTCTGCGGATAGGCGCCCGAGGTGTTGGAATCCGTGGCGCGGTCATAGGTGCGCGTGGCGGCGGTGCCGGGCGGGTTGACCGCCGTGCCGTCCGACTGCCGGGGATAGGCGCCCGAGGTGTTGGTGTCCGCGGCACGGTCATAGGCGCGCGTGGCGGCGGTGCCGGGCGGGTTGACCGCCGTGCCGTCCGACTGGGAGGGATAGGCGCCCGAGATGTTGGTGCCGGCGGCGCGGTCCACCGCGCGCTCCGGAGCGGTACCGGTGGGCGACGAGCTGCAGGCCGCAAGGCCAAGCAGGGCGGCGGAGATGATGATGGCGGGGATGATCTCGCGCTGGCGCATGGCCGGTAACTCCGAAGGTTGCGGGTCTGCGGCCTTGCGGCGCCTGGACCCTGTGGCGATCCCCCGGTGAACGTCCCGCCACGCCCTGGGTTCCAGCACCCTGTCGCAAAAAAGGTGCGGAGACTCGCTCCGTGGAGATTCCGCAACCCGCCCCGCAGCCTCGCGTTCCATCGCTATCGACATGCTTGCCCGATGCGGCCCGGTTTTCCGGGCCCACCTCCGAAGGAGAAGACGATGCGCTCGATTTTGCTGTGGCTGCTGGGAATCCCCATCCCCATCATCATCCTGCTGCTGATCTTCGGCGTTCTCTGAACGCAGGCCTTCGGAACGAGGCGTAAAAAAGGGGGCCGTGAGGCCCCCTTTCGCATGGCGAAACGGGCGGGCGCTCAGCGCGCCGCGCGGCGGGTGCGCCAGAGGTGCCACAGGTAGAGGCCGATGACCGCGGCCACCACCACGTAGCTGAACGGCTCGATCGCCGCCTCCACCTTGCGGTACTGGTCGCGCAGCAGGTAGCCGGCACCGGCCAGCACCGTCACCCAGAGCAGCCCGCCGATCAGCGTCCAGAGATAGAAGACCGGGCGGGTGATGCCGGCGAGCCCCGCCGGGATCGAGATCAGCGTGCGGATGGCCGGCAGCATGCGGCCGAAGAACAGCGCCACGGGCCCGTGCCGGCGCAGCGTATCCTCCGCCTTGTCCATGTCCTCGGCCGAGACGCCGAACCAGCGGCCATAGCGCGCCACCAGCGGGCGGATGCGGCGGCTGCCGATGGCGCGCGCCACCTCGTACCACACGCCATTGCCGATGACGGAGCCGGCGGTGCCGGCCAGGATGGCCACCAGCAGCGACATGTGCCCCTCGGCGGCGGCGAAGCCGGCCAGCGGCATGATCAGCTCCGAGGGGATGGGCGGGAACAGGTTCTCCAGGAACATCAGGAAGAACACGCCGGCCGGGCCGGCGCTGCCGACCGTCTGGGTCACCCACTCGATCATGGCGCCGCCTGGAACAGGTGCAGCGTCAGCCGCCGGCCGCGCGTGTAGTTGTAACCGTCCACCGATCCGATCTCCCGAAGGTTCAGTCCCGCCTGCCCGGCCGCGGCGCGGAACCCGGCCAGCTCGCGCTCGCCCACGGCGGCGGTGCGGCCCGGCTCCGCGCCCAGGAAGGCGGCCGCCGCCACGCCATCGCGCAGCAGCGCCGTCCCCGTCCCGGTGGCGAAGACCATCGACGGCTCATGATAGCCGGTGATGCCGAATTCGCCCTGCACATCCCCGGTAGGTGCGGCCTGCGCCAGCGCGGCGGCCAAACGCGGGCCGACCCAGGGCGCCTCCAGCCGCGGCAGCACGCCGCCCAGCACCAGCCCATAGACCGGCACCGCCAGGAAGGCGCCGAGCAGCGCCGCGCGGGCCGGCGTGCCGCCCCGCAGCAGGCGCGTGACACCCCAGGCCAGCAGCAGCGTGGCGGGCAGCACCAGCAGCGCCACGGGGTCCACCCGGCGGTCGGCCAGCCAGGGCAGCACGGCCGCCGCCACGCCCAGCGCCAGCGCCACCAGCCAGAGCAGGCCGAGGCCCAGCATGGCGAGCCAGCGCGGCGCCGGGCGGCGCAGCGGGTCCATCGCCCAGGCGGCGGCCAGCAGCATCAGCGCCGGGAAGGCCGGCAGGGTGTAGTGCGGCAGCTTGGTGGCCACCGCCTCGAACAGCAGCCAGGTGGGCGCCGCCCAGGCCAGCAGGAAGCGCGTGCCGGGGTTCATCCGGTCCCGCCAGGCCGTGGGCAGCGCGCGCAGCACCAGGAAGGCGGCGGGGAAGGCGGCGAGCGCGAAGGTGGCGGCGTAGTAGCCCGGCGGCCCCCAATGCGCCTCCTCGCCCGAGCCGACCTTGGAGAGCATGTCGCCCCCCACCGCCTCGGCGAAGAAGCGCCCCTCGGTGGCGATGCCGATGGCCACCAGCCAGGGCACCGCCATGCCCAGCATCAGCGGCACGCCCCAGAGCGGGCGCAGCGCGCGCAGCCAGCCGCCGGCGCGGTCCGCCACCACCAGCGTCAGGCCCGCCAGCAGCGCCACCATCGGTCCGATCGGGCCCTTCAGCAGGATGGAGATTCCGAGCACCGCCCAGAACGCCGCCGCCTGCCGCGCCGTGAAGGCGTTGGGCGCGAGATAGGCGCGGCCGAGCAGGCCCATCGCCGCCGCCACGGTGGCCAGCAGCGCGGCGTCGGTCTTGGCGATGTGGGTCTCCACCACCAGCACGGTGCAGGAGGCCAGCAGCGCGGCGCCGAGGAAGGCGGCCCGCCGCCCGACCAGCGCCCGCCCCCAATGATAGGTGGCCAGCACCGCCAGCAGCGCCCCCAGCAGCGAGGGCAGGCGGTAGGGCCAGATCTCGCCCCGGTGGCCGAGGCTCAGCGCCTCCACCACCTGCACCGAGGCGGCCTGCGCCCAGTGGATGCCGACGGGCTTCTTGTTGCGCTCCTCCTCGCCGAAGCGGATGCGGACATAGTCGCCGCTGTCCACCATCTGGCGGCTGGCCTGGGCGAAGCGGCTTTCGTCGCGGTCGCCCGGCGGGAGGGAGGCGAGGCCCGGCAGCCAGAGCGCCAGGCAGAGGAGGCTCAGCCAGAGGCGCGGCCAGCGCGCTTCCGGCAGGCGGTCGAGGAGATCACGCAGGGAAAGCGGCATGGCGCCCGGGGCTTAGAGCCTTTTGCCGGGCGTTGGTAGCGGCAAAGCGGCGGGGGCGGCTCAGCCGGCCGGCCAGGGGACGGGGATGGTGTCGCCGGCGATGTAGAGAGGGTGGCCGGGCTCGCCGGACTGCGTCACCTTCAGGGCGCAGGGCCGCACGCCCGCCTCGCGCAGCAGCGCCGCCACCGTGGCGCCGCGCGCGCGCAGGGGCTTGGGCGGCAGGCCCCAGGCGACGACCACCCGCTCCGCCCGTGCCGACCATTCGCGGATGGCCGCGTCGTTGCCGGGGCCGACGGCATCCTCGGCCTGCAGCAGCATGGCCGGCTTCGTGGCGCGCAGCGCGAAGATGTTCAGCACCACCATGGCGCCATGGCCCCAGCGGCGGGTGAAGTCGCGGCAGCGGCGCACCGTGGGGTCGTCCACCTGCTCGTCGGCGGTGGAGGGGTTCATCATGATCCAGGCGACGAAGCCGGGGCTGCCGAAGGGCTGCCCGTCCCAGCGCCGCTCCAGCACGGTGCGGTAGCGGCCATCCTCGGAGAAGCTGGCCCGGCTGACCACGTCGCCGCTGACCGCCAGGCGCACCTTGCCGCCCGGATCGTGCCGGTCCTGCGGGCGGAGGGAAGCGGGGAAGAGGTCATCCATGCAGGAAATGTTCTTTTTTGGAAAAAAGAACCAAAAAAATTTGGTCCGTTGGCGGCACGCCTGCCGGGAGGCGTGACGCCAGACTGGAAAAGTCTTTTTGCTTCTTTTTCTTCAGAAAAAGAAGGCCTTACCGCGCGCTCGCGCTGGCCTCGGAGCGGGTGGCGCCGACGCGGGAGGCAAGGGCGGCGGCCATGAAGTCGTCCAGCTCGCCATCCAGCACCGCGTCGGGGTTGCCCTTCTCGACATTGGTGCGGAGATCCTTCACCAGCTGGTAGGGCGCCAGCACGTAGGAGCGGATCTGGTGGCCCCAGCCGATATCGGTCTTGCCGGCCTCGATCCCCGCCGTGATCTCCTCGCGCTTGCGCAGCTCCAGCTCGTAGAGGCGCGCCTTCAGCATATCCATGGCGATGACGCGGTTGCGGTGCTGGCTGCGGTCCTGGGTGGAGGCGGCGACGATGCCGGTGGGAATATGGGTGAAGCGCACGCCGGATTCGGTCTTGTTGACGTGCTGGCCGCCGGCGCCGGAGGCGCGGAAGGTGTCGGTCTTGAGGTCCGCCGGGTTGATCTCGATCTCGATCTTGTCGTCGATCACCGGGAAGACATAGACGCTGGCGAAGCTCGTCTGGCGGCGCGCGGCGGCGTCGAAGGGAGAGATACGCACCAGCCGGTGCACGCCACTCTCGGTCTTGAGCCAGCCATAGGCGTTGGGGCCGCTCACCTGGATGGTGGCGGATTTGATGCCGGCCTGCTCGCCCTCGCTTTCCTCGGTCAGCTGCACCTTCAGGCCGCGCTTCTCGGCCCAGCGCGTGTACATGCGCAGCAGCATCTGCGCCCAGTCCTGCGCCTCGGTGCCGCCGGCGCCGGCATTCACCTCGACGAAGCAGTCGCGCATGTCGGCCTCGCCGGAGAGCAGGCTCTCGATCTCGCGGCGCTTGGCCTCGGCGGCGAAGGCCTTGAGGTCGGCCACGGCGGCGTCGGCGGTGGCGGCGTCGCCCTCCGCCTCGGCCAGCTCGACCAGCTCCAGCGCGTCGGTCACGTTCTGCTGCAGCTTCTGCACGCCCTCGATCTGGTCGGCCAGGCGGTTGCGCTCGCGCATCACGGCCTGGGCCTCGTCGGGCTTGTCCCACAGGGTGGGGTCTTCGGCGCGGGCGTTCACCTCGTCCAGCCGGCGCAGCGCCACGTCCCAGTCCAGGTGGCGGCGCAGAAGGGCGATGGAATCCTCGATCTGGCCGCGCAGGGCCTCGGCATCGGCGCGCATCGTGTCTTCCTTCGCTCGCACAGGGTCCGGCACCACCCGCGCGGACGCCCCATGCGGACGGGTCCGTGCGGACAAACCCGCGGGCCAGCACGGCCACCCCGGCGAGGGGCGTCAGGCCCGGCGGGAAGGCCGGGCGGAAGAGGCTGCGGGGTGGGCGGGGATACTATCCCACCGCCCACCCTGTCCAGTGGTCGCGGTGCGGCGGCCGGCCCTCAGCCGATCAGCGGCTCGTCGACGCGCCCCTCGGCATAGCCGAAGCGCACGAAATGGGCCGTGGCGGCATCGTAGTCGGTGCCGAAGGCGGCCTGCAGGTCGGCATAGTTGCTGAGGTAGGTCACGGCGTCGAAGGTGTCGCGCTCGCGGCCCTCGGCATAGCCATGGCTGATGAAATGCGCGACGCCGGCATCGTAGTCCGCGCCCAGGGCCTGGATCAGGTCGCCATAGGAGGCGATGTACTGCAGGCCGTTGAAGTCGCCCGGCCCGCGCCCCTCGCCGGCGCCGAACTGGATGTAGTGCGTCGATCCGGCCGCGCGGTCCGGGCCGAAGGCGGCGATCAGGTCGTCGTAGCTGGCGATGTACTGCAGGCCGTTGAAGGCGGCGGCGCTACGGCCTTCGGCGAAGCCGTTCTGGATGTAGTGCGTGAGGCCCAGCTGGCCATTGGCGCCGAAGGCGGCGATCAGGTCGCTGTAGCTGGCGATGTAGTCGAGGCTGTTGAAGCTGACGAAGCTCCGGCCCTCGGCGTTGCCGAACTCCACATAGTGCCAGGCCGCCGCCGCCGAGTCGAAGCCGAACACCGGGATCAGGTCGGGGTTGGAGGCGACGTAGCGCTGCGGGCTGAAGGCCGGAACGCCGCTCAGATCTACCTGGGCGTTGTCGAAGTCGATGCGCTCGACATTGACCATCCAGCTGATGGCGCCGTTGCTGTTGTCCTGCACGGTGACGACGCCGCCGACGACCTGCACGGCGTAACGGCCCGAGGCGCCGGCATAGGCCGCGACATCGTAGCCCGGCCCGCCATCGATATAGTCGGCGCCCCCCCCGCCCAGGATCCAGTCGTCGCCTTCACCGCCATAGATGTCGTCGTTCAGCGTGCTGCCGGAGATGCGGTCATTTCCAGGCCCACCGACGATCTTGGTGACAGGAGCAATATAGGGACGGACCATTGCGGCGTTCTCGATGTGAGAGTTTTATGTGACGCTTCAGTTTGCCTTATTAATGAGAGCGCGTACCGGAAAATCTCAGATTCTCTTCTCAAGTCTTGGTGAAGTATCCGCATCTCCGATTTCTGTTCGCTTCTGCGGCATGCGGCCCCGCCCCATGAAAAAAGCCGCCTTCCCGGTCGCGGGAAGGCGGCTCGCGGCACAGGGCGCCACACCGGCAGGCGCAATAACGGCAGGCCGGCTCAGTAGAGCCCGCCCAGGCTGTTATCGACGCCGGCCGGCGTGTCGGAGGAGATCACCGTGTCGTCGCTCGGCGGGCGGGCGGCGTTCTCGGTGCCGGGGCGGAACGGCTCCAGGATGGTCTGGCCGTTGTCGAGTTGCACGCGCACCAGCGCCACGCCCGGCGGCGCGCGGAACGGCACGGGCGGGCTGTCCTTCAGCGCCGAGGCCACCACGTCGTGGAAGATCGGCGCGGCGTTGCTGCCGCCGGTCTCGCCGGTGCCCAGGCTGCGCGGCTCGTCGAAGCCCATCCACACCGCCACCACGATGTCCGGCGTGAAGCCCACGAACCAGTTGTCCATGTAGTCGTTGGTGGTGCCGGTCTTGCCGGCCACGGGGCGGCCCAGCCCGGCGCCGGCGCGGCTGCCGGTGCCATATTGCACCACGCCCTGCAGCAGCGAGACCATCTGGTAGGCGGCGATCGGGTCGGTGATCTGCCGGCGCTCGTCCACCAGCCGGGGCGGCGCGCTGCCGGGGCCGGCGTCGCAGCCCTCGCAGCGGCGCGTGTCGGCGCGCCACACCACCTTGCCGAAGCGGTCCTGCACGCTGTCGATCAGCGTCGGCGCCACCTCCTTGCCGCCATTGACGAAGGAGGCGTAGCCGGCGGCCATGCGCATCACCGTCGTCTCGCCGGCGCCGAGCGCCATGGAGAGCACGCGCGGCATGTTGGGGATGACGTGGAAGCGCGCCGCCGTCTCGGCCACGCGGTCGATCCCCACCTCCTGCGCCAGGCGGATGGTGACGAGGTTCAGCGATTGCTGCAGGGCGGTGCGCATCGTCACCCAGCCGCGCGGCTGGCCGCTGTAGTTGCCGGGCTTCCACAGCCCCTGCGGCGTCATGATCTCGATCGGCCCGTCGAGCAGGCGCTGGTTGGGCGGAATGCCCATCTCCAGCGCCGGCAGGTAGACGAAGGGCTTGAAGGAGGAGCCGGGCTGGCGCAGCGCCTGCGTCGCGCGGTTGAACCAGGATTTCTCGAAGGCATAGCCGCCGGCCATGGCCAGCACACGGCCCGTGGCGGGGTCGAGCGCCACCACCGCCCCCTCCACCTGCGGGATCTGCCGCAGCGAGAGCCGGGCGGCGCGCGCCGGGGTGCGGCCCTGCGCCTCGCGGCCGGGGACATATTCCACCATCACCACGTCGCCGGGGCTCAGCACGTCCTGCATCCGGCGCGGCGCGGGGCCGAGGCGGCCGTCGCGCACGGGGCGGGCCCAGGAGACGTCGTCGAGCGGCAGGGTGCCCTGGCGCGGCTGCGCCTGGGCACGGCCATCGGGACGCTCCAGCCAGGAGAGCCGCGCCTCGCGCGCCTCGACGCCGAGCACCACGGCGAGCTGCCAGCCCGGCTGCATGCCGCCCGGGCGCTGCACCGCCTCCAGCGCCGGCATCCACTCCGTGGGGGCGGCGGAGATCTGCGCCACCGGCCCGCGCCAGCCGCCGCGGCGGCGGTCGTAGTTGGTGAGCCCCTCGCGCAGCGCCTGCTCGGTGGCGGCCTGCAGCTCGGGCTCCATGGAGGTGCGCACCACCAGCCCGCCCATGGTGGTCTGGTCCTGGCCGAAGCGGGCCACCAGCTCGCGCCGCACCTCCTCGGTGAAGTAGGGGCCGGTGGCGACGAGGTCGGGCCGGGCGCGGCCGCGCGCCACGATGGGCTCCTGCTTGGCGGTCTCCGCCTCGGCGGCGGTGAGGGCGCCCTCCTCCACCATGCGGTCCAGCACCCAGTCGCGCCGGGCCTTGGCCGCCTCGGGGAAGCGGTTGGGGTTGTAGTTGTTGGGCGCCTTGGGCAGCGCGGCGAGGAAGGCCATCTCGCCCGGCGTCAGCTCGTCCAGCCCCTTGTTGAAGTAGTTCATGGCGGCGGAGGCCACGCCATAGGCCTGCTGCCCGAGGAAGATCTCGTTCAGGTAGATCTCGAGGATGCGGTCCTTGGGCATCGCCGATTCCAGCCGGAAGGCCAGGATCGCTTCGCGCACCTTGCGCAGGATGGTGCGGTCATTGCCCACCAGCATGTTCTTGGCGACCTGCTGGGTGATGGTGGAGGCGCCCACGGCGCGCCGCCCCGTGGCCATGCCCTCCACGTTCATCACCACCGCGCGGGCGATGGCCAGCGGGTCGACGCCATGATGCGACCAGAAATTCTGGTCCTCGGCGGCGACGAAGGCGGCCTGCAGCCTCGGCGGGATGGCGCCGATCGGCACGAAGACGCGGCGCTCCAGCGCCAGCTCCGCCATCAGCTTCGAATCGGCCGCGTAGATGCGGCTCATCTGCGGCGGCTGGTAGTCGGCCAGCCATTCATGCTCCGGCAGGTCGGCCGCCGCCTGGCGGTAGAAGCCGTAGCCGGCGATGCCGCCCACCGCCACGCCCGCCAGCCCCAGCACCAGCCCGAGCTTCGCCACGCCGAACAGGAAGCGCCCGATGCCGCGGCGGCCACCGCCGCCCCCCTTCTTGCGGCGCTTGCCGCGCGGCGGCCGCGGCGGCTCACCGGGCGGGGCGGCGTCGGGCGGGACGGGGGGAGCGGCGCGGTCGCCCACCAGCGGGCGGTCGGCGCGGAGTTGGTTCGGTGCCATGGCGGGCTCCCCTTACACCCTCGGGCAGCGGGGCGCGAAGCGCGGAGTGGTTATCCCCGGCAGATGGGGGGAGCCGCCCCTTCACACCAGGGTGAGACACACTGTGCAACGCACAAGGGCGCGCGCGCCGCCCTCACAGGCCGAGCAGGTCCAGCGTGCGGCCGATCACCTTCGCCTCGTCGAACCGCGCCAGGGCACGGGCGCGGCCGGCGGCGCCCTGGCGGGCGCGCAGCGCCGGGTCGGCGGCCAGGCGGCGCAGCGCGGCCGCCAGCGGCGCCACGGCCCCTGGCCCCGGCCCGGGCGGCACCAGGAAGCCGGTCTCGCCCTCCACCACCTGCTCGCGCGGGCCGCGTATGTCGGTGGCCACCACCGGCAGGCCGGTGAGCATCGCCTCGATCACCGACATGGGCAGCCCCTCGAAATGGCTGGGCAGGCAGAACACATCCGCCGCCGCCAGCAGGCGCGCCACGTCCTCGCGGTAGCCGAGCAGCTTCAGGCGCGGCCCCAGTTCGCGGCGGGCGCGGGCGAAATCCTCCGCCATGTCCGGCCCGTGGTCGGTGGGCAGGCGCTCGCCCACCACCCAGAGGGTGGCGCCGGGGACGGATTCCATCGCCCGCAGCAATTCCACATGCCCCTTGTGGCGCACCAGCCGCGAGACGATGACCACCACGCAATCCGCCGGCCCGGCGCCCAGCTCGGCGCGCAGCGCGGCGCGCGCGGCGGCGTCGGGGTGGAAGCGCGCCGGGTCCCGCCCGTTGCCGATGCCCACCGCGTTGCGCGCGATGCCGAGGCGCCGCGCATCCGCCGCCTCCTCCTCGCTCACCGTCAGGAACACGTCCGTGGCGCGGCCGCCCAGCCACTCCAGCCCGAGCGAGAGGCCGCGCCGCCAGGCGGGCCCCGGCTGGTTGAACAGGAAGCCGTGCCCCGTATAGGCCACGCGCGGCACGCCGGCCGCCCGCGCCGCCGCCCGCGCCAGCAGGCCGGAGATCGGCATGTGGGCGTGCACGAGGTCGAACCTCTCCGCGCGGAAGACGCGCAGCAGCGCCGCCAGGGCGCGCGCCTGGGCCAGCGGGTTCAGGCTGCGCGCCATCGGCACCGGGATGATGCGGAACCCCTCGGCGCGCGGGACGGAGAGCAGCGGCCCCTCGGCGCAGATCCCCACCACCTCGTGCCCGCGCTCGCGCGCGCCGCGCATCACCGGCAGCACGAAGTGGCGCATCGCGAAATCGACGTTGCTGACCTCGGCGATCTTCATGCTTCGGAAAAGGCCGGGGGAATGGATTCCCCCGGCCCCCCTTCTTCCTGTCGGTTTGCCGGTGCCGTCAGTCGTCGGTGGCGGCGGGGCCGGACTGGTTGACCCGGCTCAGTGCCCACTGCACCGAAGGCGTGCCGGCCTCGGCCGAGAGCACCACCTGGCTGGTGCGGCGCGGCTCGCCGGCCATGAACACGCTGTCCTCCACCGAGAGCCTGGCGCGGCTGGCGCGCAGGCGCCAGGACGCTCCCGAGGGCAGCCGCAGCAGCACGGCGTTGTCCTCCAGCTGCGGGCTGGCGACGACGCCGGGGTGCAGGTGGAAGCGCACCGCGTAGGCGGGCGGGTTCTCGCCCTCCACCGAATCCTCGCCGCGCAGATCGTCGCCGGATTCGGAAAGGTAGAGGCGGCGGCGGTGCAGCGCGCCGAAGCCCCGGCGGTAGCCATCGTGGCTGGCATCCAGCCATTGCGCGCCATTGGCTTCCTGGCGCTCGGCCTCCACCGCCTCCGGGCGGCGGCCGAGGCCCTCCTCGCGCAGCTCGCTGCTGTTGGTGTCGGCCAGCACCAGGGTGGAATGCGCGGCGGTGGCGCGCAGCGCGTCGCGCCACGGCCCCTCGGCGGCCGGCACGGCGCCGCAATTGACGATCAGGCGGTCGCGCCCCACCGACATCTCGAAGGCCAGGGTGCCGGCGTGGTGGAAGCGGTCCGCCTGCCGCGGCAGGCCGGCCGGGCCGGGCGCGGCGCGGCCCTCGGGCGGCGGCCCGCAATCGGCGATGATCAGGGTGCGCCCCGCCTGGAGACGCTGGAAGCCGGCCTCGGCCAGGATCAGCGGCGCGCGGCCGCGCGCCTGCCCCTGGGTCAGCACCAGGTCGACCAGCGCCGCGCCATCGTCGCGCGTGCCGTTGAACAGGGCGAGGCCGCCATCGCCATGGCGGAACAGCCGCAGCGCCGGCGCGGCGCGGTCCAGCGCCAGGGCCAGGTGCGGCGGCGCCTCCAGGCTGGAGCCGTGCAGCAGGTTGCGGATCTCGATCAGGTCCTGCACCGCCAGCAGCAGCTGGCCCGGGCTGCGCTCCACATGCGCGCCGTCGGGCAGGATCTGGCGGTCGATCTCGCCGGGCAGCACGCGCAGGCAGCGGGCGACCCAGGCTTCCTCCCCCAGCGCCACGGCGGCGGCCAGCGCGCCCTTCAGCGCGGCGAGGCTGCCGCGGTGCCGCCCCTCGGCCGGCAGGGTGGCCACCAGCCCGCGCGCATCCTGCGCCAGCCGCACCATCAGCGCGCGGCGGAAGGAATCCTCGGCCGTGGCGGCCAGGAAGTCCCAGTGGCCGAGCCAGGCGGAGAGCCGCGCGCCCGCCACCTCCGGCACGGCGGCGATGGATTCGGTGCCGCCCCGGGACAGCCAGTCGGTGGTCAGGTCGCGCGCCCGCAGCCGGGCGCCATCGGTGCCGAGGGCGCGCAGGTCGCGCAGCCAGGCGAAGCCGTGCACGGCGGCGCGCCACGGCGCGGAGCCGCTGCCCTCGGCCCAGCCCTGGCCGCCTTCCTCGGCGGTCACCAGCGGGCGGACGGTGCCGGCCACCTCGCACTCGCCGCGCAGCAGGCGGTGGCCGCGCCCGGCATCGCCGGGCCAGAGGTCGCGGAAGGCACGCGCCGGCGCCTCGGGCACCCGCACCGGCTTCAGCCCGGCCACCATCCGGCGGGCGCCGCGCAGCCAATCCGACATCAGCCGGCGCCCCCGCGCAGCCCGGCGATGGCGGCGGCGTAGTCCGGCGTGCCGAACACGGCGGTGCCGGCCACCAGCACGTCGGCCCCGGCCCCGATGCAGAGCGGCGCCGTCGCCGCCGTCACGCCGCCATCCACCTCGAGCGCGATGTCGCGGCCGCTGGCCTCGATCATGCGGCGCAGCTCGGCGATCTTGGGGAGCTGGCTGTGGAGGAAGCTCTGCCCGCCGAAGCCCGGGTTGACCGTCATCACCAGGATCAGCTCCACCATGTCCAGCACCGGCGCCACGACGGCGGCGGGGGTGGCCGGGTTCAGCACCACGCCAGGGGACTTGCCGAGCGCCCGGATGCTCTGCAGCGAGCGGTGCAGGTGCGGGCCGGCCTCGGCATGCAGGCTGATGCGGTCCGCCCCCGCCTCGGCGAAGGCGGGCAGGAAGGCATCGACCGGGGAGATCATCAGGTGCACGTCGAAGGGCATGCGGGTACGGCCGCGCAGCGCCTTCACCACGGCCGGGCCGTAGCTGATGTTGGGCACGAAATGCCCGTCCATGATGTCCAGGTGAAGCCAGTCGGCCCCGGCGGCATCGATGGCGGCGACTTCTTCGCCAAGCCGCGCGAAATCGGCGGCCAGCAGGGACGGGGCGATTTTGACAGGGCGTGTCACGAGGGAAGTTATGCCTTTAGGGCTGAAGCGGGACAAGCCGCGCACGGCCGGTGAAGTTGCGGAAATGACAGAAAGCCCGTCAGCGGGCCCGCATAAAGAAGCCGGCCCCCGGCGTCTTCCAATCCCCCATGCGGCCTTCCGGCATAACAGATTGGAGAGAAGGCAATTATTCGGCCCGGAAGCGGGCGATGAAGAAGCCGTCCAGCCCGCCCTGCCCGCCCCAGAGGTCGGGGCGGGTGCGCAGCCAGCCCTCGGGCGAGAGCGCCGCCTCCAGCCCCGGCACCTCCTCGGGGCGGATCGGGTCGGGGCGCAGGCCGGGGGCGCCGGCGCGGGCCTGCGCCTCGCCTTCCTCCGGCTGCAGGGAGCAGGTGGCGAAGACCAGCCGCCCGCCCGGCGCCAGCAGCCGCGCCGCCGCCGCCAGCAGCGGCCGCTGCAGCCCGGCCAGGGCGCCGACGTCGGAGGGGCGCTTCAGGTGCGGCACGTCCGGGTGGCGGCGGATGGTGCCGGTGGCGCTGCAGGGCGCGTCGAGCAGGATGGCGTCGAAGCGCTCGCCGGGGTTCCAGGCGGCGGCGTCGGCCTGCACCAGCTCGGCCTCCAGGGAGAGGCGGGCCAGGTTCTCGCGCAGCCGCTGGATGCGGTGGCCGTCGCGCTCCACCGCCACCACGCGGGCGCCGGCGGCGGCGAGCTGCGCCGTCTTGCCGCCCGGCGCGGCGCAGAGATCGGCCACGCGCTCGCCGGGGCGGACATCCAGCAGCCGGGCCGGCAGGGCGGCGGCGGCGTCCTGTGCCCAGGCGCGCCCCTCGGCGAAGACCGGCAGCTCGGTGATGCGGGTGCCGGCGGGGAAGCGGGCGGTGCCGGTGGGCAGGCGCTCCGCCCCCTCCGGCCATTCCGTGCCGGGCAGCAGGGAGAGGTCGAGCGGCGCCGGCAGGCGGTGGGCGCGGGCGATGGCGCGCACCGCCGGGCCGTAGGCGCCGTGCCAGGCGGTCCAGAGCCAGCCGGGGGTGTCCAGCCGCTCGCCATCCAGCTCCTCCAGCGCGGCCGGCCCCTGCTCGGCCACGCGGCGCAGCACGGCGTTCACCAGCCCGGCGAAGGGGCGCGGCACGAGGTCGACGCAGCTGGCCACGGCGGCGTGGGGCGGCGTCTCCAGCAGCAGCAGCTCGGCGGCGCCGATGCGCAGCGCGTTGCGCACCTCGGGCGGCGGCTCGCGCCGCAGCAGCGGCTCCAGCACGGCGTCCAGGCTGCCCAGGCGGCGCAGCACGGCGGCGGCGATGCGGTGGGCGGCGGCGCGGTCCCGCGCCTCGGCGGGGGGCAGGGCGTCCAGCGCCTCCTCCAGGCCCCGCCGGCGGTCCAGCACGGCGCCCACCAGCGCCAGGGCGGCGCTGCGGGTGGGGTTGCCCGCGGGGGAGCGCGGGCGGGCGGGGGCGGAACGGGTGGCGCCGGGGCGGCGGACGGGCGGCTTCATCGCGCAGTGCTATGGGCCGGAAGGCAGCCCGCTGTCGAGCGCCCGCGCGCATTGGCAGCCCTGCCCTGCGCACCCCACAAGGGGGCGGGCCACCCTCAGGCGGCCCGCAGCCCCTGCAGCGTGCTGACGACGCTGCCGCGCAGCGCGGCATCCTGCTGCCGCAGCGTCTCGGCCAGGGCGGCGAGCGGCTCCACCAGCCCCGCCGTCTCGGCCAGCGCGGTGGAGGTGCCGGAGACGGCGCCGCTGGCCCGCCCCGATTCGGCGGCCACGTGGCCGGCGGCGCGGGCGATCTCCTGCGTCGCCGCCGCCTGCTGCGCCACCGCCTCGCCGATCAGCCGGGCGGCCGACTGCACCTCCGCCACCACCGTGGCGATGCCCTGGATGGCCGCCGCCGCCTCCCGCGCCGCGCCCTGGATGGCGCCGACCTGGCCGCTGATCTCCTCCGTCGCGCGGGCGGTCTGCCCGGCCAGGGCCTTCACCTCGCTGGCCACCACGGCGAAGCCCTTGCCGGCCTCGCCGGCCCGGGCCGCCTCGATCGTGGCGTTCAGCGCCAGCAGGTTGGTCTGCCCGGCGATGGAGGTGATGAGCTCCACCACCTCGCCGATGCGCCCGGCGCTCTGCACCAGGGCCTGCACCGTGGCGTCGCTGGCGCTGGCGCGGGCGGCGGCGCCATCGGCCACCGCCGAGACCTGCCGCACCTGGCGGGTGATCTCCGCCACCGTGCCGGCCAGCTGCCCGGTGGCGGCGGCCATGCCCTGCGCCTCGCCGCTGCTGAGGCCGGCGGCGCCGGCGGCCAGGCCGGCGCTGTCGCTGGCCTGGCGGGTCGCGCCGGCGAGGCGGCCGGCCAGGGCGCCGAGCTGCGCCACCGCCTCCTCCACCCCCGCGGCCACGCTGCCCACCGAGGCCTCGATCTGCTCGGCCAGGACCAGCCGGGCGCGGCGCCGCTGCTCGGCCTGCGCCTGCTCGGCGGCCTGCCGCGCGGCCTCGGCGGCGCGGGCCTGCGCCTCGGCGGCGGCGGCGGCGAGGCGGGCGGCCTCGGCGGCGCGGGCGGCCTGCTCCAGGCTGTGGCCCAGCCAGATGAGCGGCAGCGCCTCGGCCAGCAGGATGGCGGCGTGCAGGCCGACGCGCGGCAGCGCCAGCGACGCCTCGGGGAAGATGGCCAGCGGCAGCAGCAGCCCGAGCCCCAGGTGGTGCAGCGCCACGAAGAGGGTGGCCAGCGCCACCGGCCGCGCGTCGCAGAAGCCGGCGACGAGGGCGAGGGCGGCGAAATAGGCCATGTGCAGGTCGATGCGCCAGCCATCCTCCACCCGCCACACCAGCAGCGAGACGACGAGCATGACGGCCAGGGCCAGCCCGTTGCGCGTGGCGGGTGCCGCCGCGTCCCTCCAGGCCAGCAGGCTGCCGCCCAGCGCCGCCAGCGCGGCGATGCCGGTGGCCAGCCCCAGGGGTGGGCCGGGGGGAGGGCCGGGGAGCGCACCGGGGCGGGGGTTTGCCCATTCCACCGCCAGCAGCACCGGCACGCAGGCCCAGAGCAGGCCGGCCAGCAGCAGGGCGAAGCGCCGCCGCAGGGGGTGCAGGTTCATGCGGCGTCCCCGGGGCGCGCGGCGGCGCGGGCAGCAGAGCGCGCGGCGGCGCGGGCAGCGGTGCGGGGGGCGGTGCAGCCGGGGGCGCCCGGCGCGGCCAGGGCAAGCCAGGCGTGGTGTGGCAGGGAAAGGCCGGGCGCGCGCTCGGCCAGGACCAGGGGCGGGCTGGCATGGAGCAGGCGCATGGGCCGGTGGCCGGCCGCGCCGGTCAGCAGCAGCGCCTGCTCGGCCGGCAGGCCGGGCCGGAACAGGATTGCCACCGGCTGGCCCGCCGCGGGCCAGAGCGGTACGGCCGTGGCCAGCGCCCCGGCAATGCCGAGGCACGCCAGGCCAGACGCGAGGAACCGCATCCCGACTCCCTCCAGAAGATGAAGCGGAGCACAGAATGCGGCGAGAATCGTTAACTACCCGTTGGTCGGGCCGAGTCCGCGCGCCTCAGGCCGCGGCGGGGTCGATCCAGCCCACATGCCCGTCCGGGCGCCGATAGACGACGTTGAGCTGCCCGCTGGCGCGGTTGCGGAACATCATCACCGGCATCTGGCCGAGGTCGAGCCGCATCACCGCCTCGCCCACGGTGAGGCGGGCGATCTCGGTGGGGGTCTCGGCAATGATGGCGCCGTGCTCGGCCCCGTCCATGCCGCCGGACGTCTCCATGCCATCGGCGGCCGGGTCCTCGGCGGGGGCGGCGCCGTCGGTCAGGCCGCCGAGCAGCACGGCGGCGTCGACCGGCTCGTCCGGCACGTCGGCCGGCTGGGCCAGCACCACCTGCCGCGCCGTCTCGGCGGTGGCGGGCAGGCGCTCATCGGCCAGGTTGCGGGAATGCTCGTTCATGCGGCGGCGGTAGCGGCGCAGGCGCTTGGCGATGTGCGCGGCGGCCTCGTCGAAGGCGCGGTGCGCGTCGGGCCCCTCGCCCTCGCCGCGCAGGCTGAGCCCGCGGCCGGCGTGGATGTCAATGGCGCAGGAGAAGAAGGCGCGGTTCTTCCCGAAGGTCACATAGGCTTCCAGCGCGTGGTCGAAGTATTTCTTGGTCACGGCGCTGAGGCCTTCGGTCACATGGACCTTCAGCGCCTCGCCTGTTTCGACCTGTTTCCCTGCGACAACGATATGCATGGCGGGCTAACCCCTCCTTGTTGCTGGGGAGGGGCCGTCCCTTGGGACGGCGGGGCGGGCGGGTCGCGCCCGCTCCGGGTCAGGCCGGGACGGCCTTCTCCCGTTTGCGCTGCACGGATGATGGGATGCGCAGCGCTTCCCGGTATTTGGCCACCGTGCGGCGGGCGATGTCCACTCCTTCCCGACGCAAAGCTGCGACAATTGCATCATCGCTGAGGATATCGTCCGGCGTCTCCGCCGCGACCATGCCGCGGATGCGGTGGCGGATCGCCTCGGCGCTGAAGGTTTCACCGCCCGTGCCGCCGATCGCAGTTGTGAAGAAGTATTTAAGCTCAAAATTGCCGCGCGGCGTGGCGATGTACTTGTTGGCGGTGACACGGCTGACGGTCGATTCGTGCATCTCCACCGCCTCCGCCACGTCGCGCAGGATGAGCGGGCGCAGATGCGCGACGCCGTGGCGGAAGAAGCCGTCCTGCCGCCGCACGATCTCGGCCGACACCTTCAGGATGGTGCTGGCGCGCTGCTCCAGGCTCTTCACCAGCCAGTTGGCGGCCTGGAACTTCTCGGAGAGGAAGGCCCGGTCCTCGCGCGAGGCGGCGACCAGCGCGCGGGCGTGGAAGCCGCGGTTGACCAGCACGCGCGGCAGCGTCTCCGGGTTCAGCTCCAGCAGCCAGTCGCCCGCCTCGCCGGCCATCGGGGCGGGGCGCATCAGCACGTCCGGCACCAGCGAGGGCGCGTGCTCGGGGTCGAAGCCGGCGCCGGGCTTGGGGTCGAGGCGCTTCAGCTCGGCCACCATGTCGGCCAAATCCTCGGCATCGACGCCGCAGACGCGCATCAGCCCGCGCATGTCGCGCCGCGCCAGCATCTCCAGGTTCCGCACCAGCGCGGCCATGGCCGGGTCCAGCCGGTTCTTCTCGGCCAGCTGCACGGCCAGGCACTCGCTGAGCGAGCGGCAGAACATGCCCACCGGCTCGAAGCGCTGCATCCGCGCCCGGATGCGCGCCACCCGCGCCTCCTCGCAGCCCAGCGCGGCGGCGATGGCGGCATCCGCCGCCGGCAGCCGCCCCGCCGGGTCGAGCAGCGCGATGAGCTGGGCGCCGATCAGCCGGTCCGACGGATCGGGGAAGGTGAGGCGGAGCTGCTCGCCCAGCTCCTCGCGCAGGCTGCGCGGCCGCTCGGCGGCCAGCGAGTCGATGCCGCGCGCATCCTCGTCGAAATCGGCGCGGCCGCCGCGCGGGCTCTCGCCGTCATAGACGTTCGACCAGTCGCGGATGTCGAGCGGGGCCTCCGCCTCGGCCGGCAGGGCGGCGGCGGTGCTGCTCTCGAAGCTGTCGGCCGGGGCGGGCGGCGGCGGGGCCGGCTCGCGCCCGGCATGGGCGTCGGGCGGCGGGCCGTCGGCGCGCTCGTCGCGCTCCAGCAGCGGGTTGCGCTCCAGCTCCTCCTCGACGAAGGCGATGACCTCGAGGTTGGAGGATTGCAGCAGCTTGATCGCCTGCCGCAGCTGCGGCGTCATCACCAGCGACTGGGTGTGCCGCAGATCCAGACGTGGGCCGATGGCCATGGCCGCTCAGCCTGCCTCCAGCAAGGGGGTGCCCGCCGCACGGGACCGGTGCAGCAGGCGCATGCTAGAGGCTGAACCGCTCGCCGAGATAGACCCGCCGGACCCCCTCATGGGCGACGATGTCCTGCGGCGTGCCCTCCATCAGCACCTGGCCGTCATGCAGGATGTAGGCGCGGTCGATGATCTCGAGCGTCTCGCGCACATTGTGGTCGGTGATCAGCACGCCGATGCCGCGGTTCTTGAGGTGCCGCACCAGTTCGCGGATCTCGCCCACCGCGATGGGGTCGATGCCGGCCAGCGGCTCGTCGAGCAGGATGTAGGCCGGGTGGGTGGCGAGCGCGCGGGCGATCTCGCAGCGCCGCCGCTCGCCGCCCGAGAGGGCGAGGGAGGGGGAGCGGCGCAGATGCGTCAGCCCGAACTCGGAGAGCAGCTCGTCCAGCATCTGCTCGCGCCGGGCGCGGACGGGCTCCACCACCTCCAGCGCGGCGCGGATGTTGTCCTCCAGGCTGAGCCCGCGGAAGATCGAGGCCTCCTGCGGCAGGTAGCCCAGCCCCATGCGGGCGCGGCGGTACATGGGCAGGGTGGTGACGTCCTGCCCGTCCATGAAGACCTGGCCCTGATCGGGGCGGACGAGGCCGGTCATCATGTAGAAGGTGGTGGTCTTGCCGGCGCCGTTGGGGCCGAACAGCCCCACCGCCTCGCCGCGCCGCACGCTGAGCGAGACGCCGCGCACCACGGGGCGCTTCTTGTAGCGCTTGCCCAGGTTGGTGGCGACCAGACCGCCCTCGCCGGGGATGACCTTCAGCGGCGCGCTCATCGCGGCTGCCCCTGGCCTTGCTGTCCCTGGGGCTGCTGTCCCTGGGGCTGCCCCTGGGGTTGCCCCTGGGGTTGCAACGCCTGCTGGCCCTGCTGCGGGATGATCAGGCCCTGCACGCGCTGGCCGGGGGTGGAAACCAGGCGGGCCACGCCGCTGCGCATGTTGACGATCGCCTCCTGTCCGTTGAGCTGGTTGTCGCCGCGGGTGATGCGCACGCCGCCGAGCAGGCGGGCCATGCCGGTGACTTCCGAATAGACGCCGCGGTCGCCGCGCACCACCTCGCCGGGGGTGCGGATCTCGACATTGCCGAAGGCCTCGACGCGCTCGAGCTGGCTGCCCTGGCCTGGCGTGGCGGCGCCGTTCCGGGCCGGCGCCGCGGCCTGCTGCGGCGCCCCGGCGCCCTGCTCCAGGAAGTAGCCCACCAGCGTGTCGGCGGCGATGCGGCGCTGGTCCTGCGTCACCACCACGGCGGCGCCGCGCGCCACGGCCATGCGGCGCTGCGGCCAGTATTCCATGCTGTCGCGGGAGGTCAGAACGTTCTCGGGCGTGGTCAGCTTCAGGGCGCGGCCGGTCATCACCAGCACGGCCTGGTCCATGTCGTAGATGGCGCGGTCGCCCTCGGCATGGTCGGTGGCGCTGTCGATGCGGACATTGCCCTCCGCCTCCAGCCGCCAGATCTCGCCGCCCGACATCGGCGTGTCGGCGCCGCCGGCGGCGGCGGGCTGGCCGGCGCGCGGGCGGTAGCGGGCGATCAGCCGGTCGGCGGTCAGGGTGATGCCCTGGCGCACGGCGCGGGCATTGCCGCGGGCGATCACCACCTGCTCCTGCTGGCGCCACTCGATGCCGTCGGTGGCGGTCACCTCCACCGGGCCGCCCTGGGTCAGGTCGAGCGCCTGGGCGCCGGCGGCGCGCGGGGCGAGCGCCAGGGAGGCGGCCAGCAGCAGGCCGGCCAGCAGGGCGGCGGCGGGAAGGCCGCGTCGCGTCTCGGTCATCGTGCGCCCTCCAGGACAGCCTTGGCGTTGCCGGTGAACACCACCACCTGGCCGCGATTCTCCAGCCGGAAGCCCTCGCTGACCAGCGTGCCGAAGGGGCCCTGCGCGGCCACCGGCCGGTCGCCCCGGGCGCTGCCGCCGGCCACGTCGATCTGCGCCGCCTCGGTGCGCAGCGTGCTGCCGTCGTCGTGCCACAGCGTCACCTGGCCGGACAGGGCGAGCTGGTTGCTCGCCCGGGCGTAGCGGCCCTGCTGCGCCTCCAGCAGCACCCAGGCGCCGTCGGCCATAAACAGGTCGGCGCGCGGGCGCTCCAGGTCGATCAGGTCGGTGTTCACCTGCTGCGTGGCGGTGGTGGCGGTCACGTTGTAGGGCCGGTTCTGCTCGTCCAGCCCCTGGTAGCGGGCGGAGGCGATGCGCATGGCCTCGGCCGAGGTCTGCGCCACGCGGCGGAAGGCCAGCCGGCCCCGCTCCTCCGCCGAATCGAATTCCGGCCACAGGGCGATGGCCGCCAGCAGGCCGAGCGCCCCCACCGGCAGCAGCCACTTGGCCAGCTTCACCAGCACGCGCCGACGCGCCAGGGCGCCGGCATCCATCGTCATGCGCGCGCGGGACGGCAGCGTCGTGCGCGACCGGCCGGGCGCGCGGCTGGCACGTTGCGCGGCAAGCGCGTCGCGGGGAGGCGTGGAGGGCGTCATTCGTCGGCTTTGCTTGTCCGCCGCCTTCAGGCCCGGCCGGCGCGGACGCGCGAACGCGGGGACAGCAGGCGGTGCGGGAAGGGGAAAAACCTCACCCTCCCTGTATGGGGCTGCGGATGGGCAGGGTCAACGCGCCGCGGCGTCTCGCTTAATCAAAAAGCGTGCCAGAATTTTGCCGGATTCCGCTCAATGCGCGAAAATATCCGGCTCGTCATAGCCCATCAGGTCGAGGGCACCGCGCGTGGGCAGGAAGCGGAAGCAGGCCTCGGCCAGTTCCAGCCGTCCCTCGCGCCGCAGCAGCGCCTCCAGCCTGCCCCAGAGCGCGTGCAGGTGCAGCACGTCCGAGGCGGCATACGCCAGCTGCTCCGGCGTCAGCTCGGCCGCGCCCCAGTCGGAGCTCTGCTGCTGCTTGGAGATCTCGACGCCGAGCAGCTCGCGGCAGAGATCCTTCAGCCCGTGCCGCTCGGTGAAGGTGCGGACCAGCTTGGCGGCGACCTTGGTGCAGCGGACGGGGGCGCATTCCACGCCCAGCGCGGCGCGCAGGATGGCGACGTCGAAGCGCGCGAAGTGGAACAGCTTCACCACGTCCGGCCGCGCCAGCAGCGCCTTGAGGTTGGGGCAGTCCGCACCGCGCCCGCCGAGGCTCTCGGGGATGATCTGCACGCAATGCGCCGTGCCGTCGCCGGCCGAGAGCTGCACCAGGCAGAGCCGGTCCCGGCGCGGGTCGAGGCCCATCGTCTCGGTGTCGATGGCGACGACAGCGCCGAAATCGACATCGGGCGGGAGATCGTGCTTGTGGAGCCTGATGGTGGCGTTGGCCGCAAACAGCGCGCTTGCCATCTTCGCCATCCCTGCCTTCCGATCCTGACCGTTGCGCTGACGCGCCGCGGAGGAGATATGCCCAGGAAAGGACTCGAACCTTCACGACCTTGCGGTCACTGGCACCTGAAGCCAGCGCGTCTACCAATTCCACCACCTGGGCAAGGGGGCGAACCGCCGTTTGGCGTGGGTGGGCTTTTATGGGCGCGGCCGGGCGCCGTCAACGGGGGTTTTGACAAAATTACGACGCCGGGCCGAACCGCCCCGCTCCAGCCGGAACGGGGCCCGCCGCCCTGCCCCGCCGCCCCGCCCCGCCGCCCTGCCCAGCCGCCCTGCCCAGCCGCCCTGCCCAGCCGCCCTGGCCCGCCGGCCGCCGCCTCAGCCCCGTCCGGCCTCGGGCTGCGGCGCGGCGGCGGCCTCGAAGCCCACCAGCCGCAGCCCGGCGGCAGGCGGCTCCACCGCCGGCGGGGCCGGCTCCTCCGGCTCCGGCTGGCGGCTCTCGGAGATGCGCTCCATGCGCCGGCCCAGTTCCGGCGCATCCAGCAGCAGGCGCTGGAAATCGGCGGCGCTCAGCTCCAGCAGGTGGCAGAAGCTGGTGGCCTTGGCGCGGCTGCGCCGCCGGCCGGGGTGCAGCAGCTCCGCCTCGCCCACGAAGTCGCCATGGGTGAGCAGGATGCTGTGCCCGTCCTGCTGCAGCTCCACCTCGCCCCGGCTGATGAAATAGACCGAGCGCGACGGCTGGCGGCGGCGGTAGATCCACTCCCCCGGCACGGTGAAGCGGCTGGTCACGCTCATCGCCAGGTCGTGCAGCAGCGCGTCCTGCAGCCCGGCGAAGGCCGGGAATTCCTCGATCCGCTTGTCCAGCCCGAGCTGGATGTTGAACTGCAGCGGGCGGGAGACCTGCCGGCGCAGCGTCTCCAGGCCGCGGATCAGCTCGTCGTACAGCTCCTCGCCCACCAGGGATTCGTGCTTCAGCGTGGCGTATTCCTCCGCCTCCAGCCGCAGCCCGATCTGCCGCAGGATCCGCGTCTCCAGCGCCTCGGCATAGCCGGGGTATTGCAGGCGCAGCGTCTCCATCGCATCCGCCAGCAGGTCCTCGCGGCGGGCGACGATGTCGGAGACCACCTCGGTCACGCGCGTGCCCAGCACCGGCTCCATCCGCCGCCGCACGAAGCGCTGCATGGAGAGGGCGACGAGATGCGTCAGCAGCAGCATCTCGAAGCGCTCGGCCATGCAGTGCATCAGCGGCGTGTCGATGCGGAACTTGCGGTGCAGCCACTGCGCCAGGTGGAAGCGCAGGCTGGGCTGCAGCCGCCGCCGCGCCGCCTGGATGTAGCCGAGCCGGCCCTCGCTGCGGGCGCCGTCGATCATGCTCTCGGCGTTCCACAGCAGGTTCTCCATCACCCGGCGGGAGAGGCCCTGGTCCTGGAACATCTCCAGCAGCAGGGAGCGCTCCTGGCTGGCGAAGGTGATCAGGCCGAGGATGACGCGCTCGCGGTCGGAGATGGCGGTGTCGAAGGTGTTGGCCGCCGTCTCCACCCGCACGCGGCGCTCGTAGAGCTCCACCACATGGGCGCGGGCGGGGGCGGAGAAGCCCAGCTCGGCGGCGGTGCCGCGCAGCTTGTCCCGCACCTCGCCGAGGCCGATCGCCACCACCTGGTTGCGCAGCGCCTGGTCGGCCGGCGAGAGGCGGTCGAGCTTCAGGAAGTGCACCAGGAAGCGCAGCGTGGTGCCGTTCACCAGCAGGGTGCTGAGCACGTAGCCGGTGGCGACGATGGCGACGAATTGCTGCACCGAGCTCGGCACCGCCCCGTTCTCGGTGACGGAGAGCGCCAGCGCCAGGGTGATGGCGCCGCGCATGCCGCCCCACAGGATGGTCACCTTGAAGGGGATGGGCACGCGCTGCGAGAGGCGGGCCATGGCCAGCAGCGGCATCAGCCCGAACAGCACCGCCGCCCGAGCTGCCATGGCCGCCAGGATGACGATGCCGATCAGCAGCAGGTCGTGCTGCTCCATGCCCAGCATCAGCCGCGGCACCAGCATCGAGGCCAGCACGAAGACCAGGGAGCTGGCCCAGAAGGAGAGCTGCGCCCAGACATCCTGCAGGAACTGCCAGCTCTGCGGGCGGAAGGTGGAGGGGCCGACCGCGCTCACCGTCAGCCCCGCGGCGGCGGCGGCCACCACGCCGGAGAAGCCCAGGAACTCGTCGCACAGGATGTAGGTGACATAAGGCAGCGCCAGGGTCAGCGTCATCTCGGCGGTGCGGTTGCCGCCCAGCAGGGGCAGCACGCCCAGCATCATCCGCGCCAGGATGAAGCCCACCGCCAGCCCGCCGATGAAGGACAGGACGAAGGTGACCACCGCCGCCATCGGGTCGCCCGGGTGCTGGCCGGTGAGCTGGGCCAGGAAGATGGTGAAGATGGAGATGGCCGCCGCGTCGTTCAGCAGGCTCTCGCCCTCCACCAGCCGGGTGAGGCGGGAATTGGCGCCGATCTCGCGGAAGATGCCGACCACCGCCGAGGGGTCGGTCGTCGCCACGATGGCGCCCAGCATCAGGCAGGCGGTGAGCGGCACGCCGGCGATGGGGGCGAGGGCGAAGCCGATCGCCGCCGTCGTCACCAGCACCGCCACCACCGCCAGCACCAGCACTGGCGCCGCGTCCCGCGCCAGCCTGCGCACGTCGATCGAGAGCGCGCCGTGGAACACCAGCAGCGGCAGGAAGATGAAGAGGAACACCTCGGCGTTGATCGGGAAGTGCAGCAGGGTGTTCGCCGCCTCGTCCAGCGCGCTGGTGTGCGAGGTGTTCAGCAGCAGAGTCGCGCCGCCGCCCAGCAGCACCCCCACCACCGCCAGCAGCACCGTGCTGGAGAGCATCAGCCGCCCCGCGAGCGGCTGGATGGCACTGACGACGATCAGCAGCATGGCGATGGCGAGGAGGGTATTCGGCAGGGTCGTCAGCATCGGTCCGCTCGTCTGGCGCCGCGAGGAGATGGCACGGGGCAGGGGAAGGAAGGCCACTCTGGGCCAATACTGGGGCGGATGTGGGGCGCGCCGCGCAGGCCTTGAAGCCGCCCCGCGTCTGGAGCATGGCTTTTCCGCCGCGCCACGGCATCCTGGCCGGCTTTTCAAGGAACAGCCCGGCATGGCGACGAGGAACCCGCCCGCACAGGCACCGCAGCAGCAGGAGCGGCCGGCCCGCGCCCTGCGTGGCGCCGCGATCAGCTTCCGGGCGGACCCCTTCCTGGCGGAGGACCCCGCCGCCACGCTGCGCCACTGGCCGGACGCGCTGATCCGGCTGGAGGGCGGGCGCATCGCCGGCATCGGGGATTTCTCGGCGGAAGCGGCGGCGGGGCTGGCGGTCACCCACTACCCGGACGCGCTGATCTGCCCCGGCTTCATCGACACCCATGTCCACTACCCGCAGCTTCCCATGGTGGGCGCCTATGGCGAGGGGCTGCTGGAATGGCTGGAGCGCTACACCTTCCCCGCCGAGATGGCCTTCGCCGACGCGGCGCACGCGGCGCACGCGGCGCGGGTGGCGCGGGTCTTCCTGCACGCCCTGCTGGCCGCCGGCACCACCACGGCGGCGGTGTATGGCACGGTCCATGCCGCCTCGGCCGAGGCCTTCTTCGCCGAATCGGCGCGGCTGAACACGCGGATGATCGCCGGCAAGGTGCTGATGGACCGCAACGCCCCCGCCGCCCTGCTCGACCCGCCCGGCGGCGGCATCGACGAATCGGCGGCGCTGATCGAACGCTGGCACGGCCGGGGGCGGCAGCTCTACGCCGTGACGCCGCGCTTCGCCCCCACCTCCAGCCCGGCGCAGCTCGCGGCCGCCGGGCGGCTGTGGCGGGAGCACCCCGGCACCTACCTGCAGACCCACCTCTCCGAGAGCCCGCCCGAGCTGGCCTGGGTGCGGGAGCTGTTCCCGGAGGCGGAGGACTATCTCGACGTCTATCACCGCGCCGGCCTCACCGGGCGGCGCGCCGTGTTCGGCCACGGCGTCCATCTCTCCGAGGCGGAGTTCTGCCGCTGCCATGCCACCGGCTCGGCGCTGGCGCATTGCCCCAGTTCCAACCTGTTCCTGGGCAGCGGCGCCTTCCGCCTGTCCGAGGCGAAGCGGCGGGACCGCCCGGTACGCGTGGGCCTCGGCAGCGACGTGGGCGCCGGCACCAGCCTCTCCACCCTCCGCACGCTGGGCGACGCCTACAAGGTCTCGCGTCTGAATGGCACACGGCTCTCGGCCGTGCAGGCTTTCTGGCTGGCGACGCGCGGCGGTGCCGAGGCGCTGGAGCTGGAGGACCGTATCGGCAGCCTGGAGCCCGGCATGGAGGCCGACCTCGTGGTGCTGGACCTGAAGGCCACGCCCCTGCTGGAGATGCGCATGGCCGCCTGCGACAGCCTCGCCGAGCAGCTTTTCGCCCTGATGACCCTGGCCGACGACCGCAGCATCCGCGCCACCTACGTCGCCGGCGAGCGCCTGTACGGATAGAAGAAAGATGGAAGGCCGGGGGAATTCCTTCCCCCGGCCTTCCCTTTAAAGCTTCACCACCAGCTTCCCGAAATTCTTCCCCTCGAGCAGCCCGATGAAGGCGTCCGGCGCGTTCTCCAGCCCTTCCGCCACATCCTCCTTCCAGCGCAGCTTCCCCGCGCGGATCCAGGCCGCGCCGCGCTCGCGCCAGGTGGCCCAGGCGCGCGGATGGTCGGAGACGATGAAGCCTTGCAGGCGCAGGCGCTTGCGCACCACGCTGGTCAGGTTGGGCCCGGGCGGCAGCGGCCGGACGTTGTAGCCCGCCACCATGCCGCAGAAGGCGATGCGCCCGAAATCCCGCATGCGGGGGAACACCGCCTCCTGCACCGCGCCGCCGACATTCTCGAAATACACGTCGATGCCGCCGGGGCAGGCTTCGTCGAGCTGCGCGCCGAGGTCGCCGCGATGGTCGAGGCAGGCATCGAAGCCCAGCTCCTCCGTCACGTAGCGGCACTTCTCCGCGCCGCCGGCGATGCCGACGACGCGGCAGCCCATGGCCTTGGCGATCTGCCCCGCCACGCCGCCCACCGCGCCGGAGGCGGCGGCGACGACGAAGGTCTCCCCCGGCCGCGGCTGGCCGATCTCGGTGACGCCGACCCAGGCCGTGGTGCCCGGCATGCCCAGCACGCCCAAATAGGCGCTGGGCGGCACGCCCTCCACCCCGGGCAGCTTCTGCACCGTGTGGCCGGGGGCGGCGGAGTAGAGCTGCCAGCCGCGCGCGCCGCCCACCCAGTCACCGGGGGAGAAGGCCGGGTTGCGGCTCTCCACCACCTCGCCCACGCACTCGCCCTCCATCACCTCGCCCAGCTTCACGGGGGCGGAGTAGGAGGCGCTGTCATCCATCCGCCCGCGCATATAGGGGTCGAGCGAGAGGAAGCGGTGGCGCACCAGCACCTCGTTCTTGCCGATCTCGGGCAGCGGCGTCTCGGCCAGCTCGAAATGCTCGGGGCCGGGCCGGCCCGTCGGGCGGGCCTTCAGCAGGATCCGCCGGTTCTGTTCCGTCATGTGCGTGTCTCCCTGGTTCTGGCTCGGGTCGCGGCACTCTGCGCCGGTCCCGGCGGGCTGCCAACGCAGAAGGGGGAGGGAGGCTGCGGCTCAGGGTAGCCGGCGCAGCCAGCCCTCGAGCCGCGCGGCCAGGCCGGGCCAGTCCGGCTCCAGCATCATCAGGTGGCCCATCCCGGGCAGGAACTCCGCCTCCGTGCCGTGCCAAAGGGCGCAGCGGCGCACCGCGTCGGCCGGGATCAGCCGGTCCTCCCCGGCGCCCAGCACCAGCACGCGGCGGCCATGCAGCCAGCCATACGGCACGGGCTGGGGCAGCTGCGCCTCCAGCAGGGCGGCGCGGGATTCGCCGCCCATCCGCGCCACCAGCGCATGCGCCCGGGGCTGCGGCATGGCAGCGCTGAACAGGGTGGTGGCCAGCTCGGGCGGGGCGCTGCCCACGGGGGCGTCCATCCGCGCCGCCTCGGCCCACAGCACCGGGTCGGTCAGCGCCAGCCGGGCGGAGGAGAACCACAGCCCCTCGGGCGGCACGGGGGTGAGCAGCGCGGCGCCGCGCACGGCGGGCTCCATCAGCAGGCGCTGCGCCACCAGGGCGCCCAGCGAATGGCCTACCAGCACCACCGGCCCCTGGAGCCGCGCCAGGGCGGCACGCGCCTGCACCACGTAGTCGGTCAGGCCGGAAGGGCGGTGATGCGTCTCCCGCGCCATGTCCAGCACCCAGCCGGAGAAGCCGGCCTCCGCGAGATGCGCGGCGAAGCCTTCCTCCCACACCCAGCCGCCGCAGCCGGCGCCGTGCAGGAACAGCAGGGCCGGCGCGGCCGCCACGGCGGGGCGCTGGCGGCCCCGCGCACCCGCCGCCGGGAGGTGCCGCAGCCCCGGATGCGCCGAGGCATTCCCGGGCGGCAGGGAGACGCCGACATCCGGCATCAGCCGAGCCCCTCGCCGGGCATGGCGGCGCGCAGGCCGTCCACCGTCACCTGTGCGCTGGCGGGCGGGACCCCCAGGCGCTGCAACACGAAATCGGCCATGCCCAAAGCCACCTCCCGCTCTCCCATCAGTGCCATGCCGACGCCGCCCTCCTGGCGCAGCCAGGCCATCTCGTCATCGTCATGGGTGCGCACCGCCACCTCCACCGCCGGGTTGGCGGCGCGCGCCAGCTCCATCACCCGCCGCGCCTCCCAGGCGCCGGGCAGGGCCAGCACCAGCAGCCGCGCCTGGCGCGGGCGGGCGGCGGCCAGCACGTCCTCCCGCGTCGCGTCGCCCCAGATGACGGGCAGCCCTTCCGCCCGCGCCCGGTCGGCGATGCGGCGGTCCTCCTCCAGCACCACCAGCGGCAGGCCGTGCCGGCGCAGCGCCGCGGCGATGGTGCGCCCGACGCGGCCATAGCCCACCAGGATGGCGTGCTCCCGCAGCCCCGGCAGGGCCGGGTGCGGCGGCGGGGCGCGGCGCGGCCGCTGCCAGCGGGCCAGGGCGCGGCTCGCCACCAGCCGGGGCACCGCCGCGCCGAAGGCGCGCGCCGTCAGCGGCAGCAGCAGGATGGCGCCGAAGCTGCCGAGCAGGATCGGGCCGCGCGCCAGCGGCGGCAGCAGCCCCTGGCCGATCGCCAGCTCGGCCAGCACGAAGGAGAACTCGCCGATCTGCGCCAGCGCCGCGGCGACGATGGCGGCGGTGGCCGGCGGCACGCGCAGCGCCAGCAGCAGCAGGAAGGTGGCCAGCCCGGTGCCCAGCAGCACCACGAGCAGCGCGGCGCCCGCCGCCCAGGGCGCCGCCGCCAGCGCCGCCGGGTCCAGCAGCATGCCCACCGAGAAGAAGAACAGCGCGGCGAAGACCCGCTGCAGCGGCAGCGTCTCGGCCGCCGCCTGATGGCCGAGGTCGCTCTCCCCCAGCACCACCCCGGCGAAGAAGGCGCCCAGCGCGAAGGAGACATGGAACAGCGCCGTGGCGGCGAAGGCCACGCCCAGCGCCACCACCACCACCGCCAGGGTGAACAGCTCGCGCGAGCCGGCGCGCGCCACGCGCTTCAGCGCCCAGGGCAGCACCCGCCGCCCGACCAGCAGCATCAGCGCCAGGAAGGCCGCCAGCTCCGCCACCGGGCGCAGCAGCGCCCAGCCCAGGCCTTGCGTATCGCCCCCCGCCAGGGTCGGGATCAGCACCAGCCCCAGCACGGCGATGAGATCCTGCACCACCAGCCAGCCCAGCGCCAGCCGGCCCGGCTCGCCGGAGAGGCGGCCGCGCTCCTCCAGCACCCGCGTCGCCACCGCCGTGGAGGCCAGCGCCAGGGCCAGCCCGAAGGCGAAGGCCCCCGCCACCGGCAGCCCCAGCAGCACATGGCCCACGAGCCCGCCGAGCAGCCCGCCCAGCGCCACCTGCGCCACCGCCCCCGGCAGCGCCACGCGCCACACCGCCAGCAGGTCCTGCGCCCGGAAATGCAGCCCGACGCCGAACAGCAGCAGCCCCACCCCGATCTCGGCCAGGGTGGCGGTGAAGCCGGGATCGGCCGCGAGGCCCGGCGTGTGCGGCCCCACCGCCGCGCCCGCCAGCAGGTAGCCCACCAGCGGCGGCAGCCGCAGCGCCCGCGCCGCCATCCCGAACAAGAACGCCAGCGTCAGCGCGACGACCAGCAGGGCGAGCAGGGGGGGCGGGGCATGCATCGGCCGCCAGGATAGGAGTGGCCCCGGGCCACGGCCAGGGGGGGTTAGGGATGGAAGGGTTCGTCATGCGCGCGGTCAATGATGACGGTTCGCGGATGGGATTTCCCTTTCCGCGCGGTGCCTCGCAGAGTCCGGCCGAAGCCCCGGAGGCCCCGCCATGCCCGCAGCACCCAGCCCCGCCAACCCGCACCCGGCCGACCCGCACCCGGCCATGGCGCCGCTCGCCATCGGCGGGGTCACCCTGGCGGCGCGCGACGCGCCCCGGCTGGCGGCCTTCTACGCCGGCCTGCTCGGCCTGGAGGCGCAGCCCGACCCGGCGGAGCCGGGCGCGCTGCGGCTGGGCAACGGCGCCGCGCCGGCAATGCTGCGGCTGCTGCACCGACCCCAGGCGCGCCCCGAGCGCGGCGACGAGCCGGGGCTGTTCCACACCGCCTTCCTGCTGCCCGGCCGCGCCGCCCTGGCGGGCTGGCTGCACCACGCCCTCGCCCGGGGCACGCGGCTGGAGGGTGCCTCGGACCACGGCGTCAGCGACGCCCTCTACCTCTCGGACCCGGAGGGCAACGGCATCGAGGTCTATGCCGACCGCCCCCGCGCCGACTGGCCGCGCCCGGCCCGCGAGGAAGGAGAGGGCGTGGCGATGGTGACGCGCCGGCTGGACCTGCACGCCCTGCTGGCCGAGGCCCCCGGCCCCGCCCTGGCGCCGGCGGAGACGCGGATCGGCCATGTGCACCTGCGCGCCGGCGATCTCGGCGCCACCGAGGCCTGGTACGCCGCGCTTGGCCTGGCGGTGACGCAGCGCATGCCGCAGGCCAGCTTCCTGGCCAGCGGCGGCTACCACCACCATGTCGCGGTCAACACCTGGCGCAGCGGCGGCACCCGGCCGGAGGGGCTGGCCGGGCTCGCCGCCCTGGAATTGCGGGCGAACACGCCGGAGGCCCACGCGCAGGCGCTGCGGAACCTCGGGGCGGGGATGGACCCTTCCGGGAACCGCGTCACCCTCGCCCGGGGCTAGTATCCCGGAGCGGCGCCGGGGGAGAGGCGGGCCTCCCCCGGGCCTCCCCCGGGCCTTCGCCTCGGCTCAGCGGCACATCAGGACGGGGATGTCCGCATTCTCCAGCACATGCCGCGTCACGCCGCCCAGGATGAGCTGGCGCAGGCGGGAATGGCTGTAGGCGCCCATGCAGAGCAGGTCGGCGTTGAAGTCCCGCACGGCGCCGAGCAGGCCCGCGCCCACCTCCCGCGTCTGCGGCTTGAAGGGCACCGTCTCGGCCTGGATGCTGTGCCAGCGCAGATAGGCGCGCAGCCCTTCGGCGTCCGGGCCGCGCCGCTGGTAGTCCTCGCTGTGCAGGATCCGCACCGCCTCGGCATGGTGCAGCCAGGGCAGCGCCGCCGCCACCGCCGCCGCGCTCTCCGCCGTGCCGTTCCAGGCGCAGCAGACGCGGGTGCCGATGGTCGCGGGCGGCTCGCGCGGGGCGATCAGCACGGGGCGGCCGGAATCGAACAGCACGGCGTGCAGCGCGTCGGAGGAGGAGACGTCCTCGTCCGCCTCCGGGTGCGGCACCACCGCCATGTCGTAGAGGCGCGACTGTTGCGCCACCACATCCTCCTCCCGCCCCGCGATCGACTCGAAGGAGAGGGTGGGGCCCTCGGTCTTCAGCGCGCTCTCGGCGGAGAGGGCGATGGTCACGTCCCGCCCCTGCACGAACTTCTCGAACAGGCTGCGCACGCGCCCGGCGCGCTCGCCGCTCTCGCGCTCGGTGGCGGCCATCATCTCCTCGATCATGGCGCCGGAGAGGCCCTCGCCCGCCAGCGGCGCCACGTCGCGCGCATCGACGCGCACATGCAGGCAATGCACATGCGCGTTCCAGGTCCGTGCCACCATCAGCGCGGTTTTCAGCGCCGCCTCGCCGGCGGCGGTTCCAGTGAGCGGCAGCAACAGCCGGCGGTAGGCCATCGGTCGGTCTCCTTCCTCCAGTCCGGCGCCCGGTCGTGCGGGCGTGGAGCATTGTAACACAAAGCGACAGCGCGCGTCCCTCGCCTGTCCTGCCGGGCGGCAGGCTAGAGCCAGGCAGGGTGAAATGCCTCGTTAAATCTCGTTCGGCATCGGCTGGCTGGCATCCATCCGGCGCCAGTCGAGCGGGCCGGGGTCGCGCCGGGCCGACTGCTCCAGCACCGCCAGCCCGGCATCCGAGGCATCGCCGCGCCGCGCCGCCACGCGGGCGCGCAGCAGCGGCAGCGGCGCCTCCAGCCAGAGGCCCTGGAAGGGCACGCCCGCCGAGGCCGCCACGGCGGCGATGCCGGCGCGCATCTCCGTCTCCAGGAAGGTGGCATCGGCGATGACGCTGTGGCCGGCCCGCAGCGCCTGCCCGGCCATGGCCTCCAGCGCCGCCCGCACGGCGGCACTGGCGGCGGCGCCGTAGGCCTCGGGCGGCAGGCGGCATTCCGGCGCCACGCCGTGCAGGCGCTTGCGGATCTCGTCGCTGCGCAGCACCAGCGCGCCGGGGGCGGCGCCCATGGCCGGCGCCCAGAGCCGGGCGGCGTGGCTCTTGCCGGTGCCCTGCAGCCCGCCCACCGCCACGAGTCGCGGCGGCGGCGGCCGCAGCGCCGCCTCGGCCGCCGCCAGGAAGGGCAGCCCGTCCTGCCCCACCCGGTGCACGCAATGGGCGCGGATCACGTCGCGCAGCGAGAGCCAGAGGGGCAGCCCGGCCACCAGCCCGGCATCGCCGGTGCGGGCCACGTAGCGGTTCAGCACCCGGTTGGCGGCGGCGCGGCCGACGCGGCGGTCCAGGTCGGCCAGCAGGAAGGCGAGGTCGTAGCCGGTGTCGATGGTGGCCAGCACCTCGTCGAACTCCAGCGCGTCGAACGGCACGGGGCGGCCCTTCCACAGCACCAGGTTGCCGAGGTGCAGGTCGCCATGGCAGCGGCGCACCGCGCCGGCGGCGGCGCGCGCCGCCAGGGCGGGGGCCAGCCGCGCCAGCCAGCCCCGCGCCGCCGCCGCCCAGGCGCCGATGCGCGGCGCCGGCAGGCCGGCGGCCAGGGCGGCTTCCACATTGCCCTCCAGCACCGCGCCGAGGCGCCCGGGCGAATCCCAGCCCGCCACCGGCGGCAGGCCGGCATGCAGCGCCGCCACCGTGTCCGCCAGCGCGTCCTGCAGGGCGGCATCCAGCGCGCCGCGCCCGGCGATGGCGTCGAGGAAATCCGGGGCCTGGAGGGGGGCCATCTCCAGCACCCATTCCTCGGCCGGGCCGTCCGCGTCCAGCGCCAGGGCGCCATCGGCGCCGCGCGCCAGCCTGTGCACGCCGCGATACAGGCCGGGCGCGGCGGCGGCGTTCAGCGCGTATTCACGGCGGCAGAAATGCTCGCGGTCGGCCAGCGCGGTGAAGTCGAGGAAGCCGAGCGCCACCGCCTTCTTCAGCTTCAGCACCCGGTCGGGGCCGATGAAGACGGCGGAGATGTGCGTCTCCACCGGCGTGTCGTCGCCGGTCAGGCGGGCCAGCAGCGCCGCCGCCGCCTGCTGCCCCGCCGGGATGCTCACGGGTAGATCGTCTCGATCCGCCAGCCGCCGCCCTGGGAGGTCCCTGCGGGGGCGGGGGTGTAGATCCGCCGGTCGTGCAGGCGGAAAGGCATGTCGCGCCAGAATTCCAGCCGCTCCGGCAGCACCCGGTAGCCGCCCCAGTAGGGCGGGCGCGGGATGTCGGCGCCGGGGAAGCGCGCCTCGGCCTCGCGCAGCGCCCCTTCCAGCTCCGGCCGGCCGGAGAGCGGGCGGGATTGCTGCGAGGCCCAGGCGCCGAGCCGCGAGAGGCGCGGGCGGCTGGCGTAGTAGGCGTCCGACTCCGCCTCGGCCACGTGCTCCACCGTGCCTTCCACCCGCACCTGGCGGCGCAGCGTCTTCCAGTGGAACAGCAGCGCGGCGCGCGGATTGCCGCCCAGCTCGCCGCCCTTGCGGCTCTCCTTGTTGGTGAAGAAGACGAAGCCGCGCGCATCCAGCCCCTTCAGCAGCACCATCCGGGCGGAGGGGAAGCCATCGGGCGTGGTGGTGGCCAGGCACATGGCGTTCGGGTCGTTCGGCTCGCTGGCCTCGGCCTCGGCGAGCCAGGCGGCGAACAGGGCGAACGGATCGGCGGATTCGCCAATGGCGTCGGCAGCGGACACAGTGGCGGACGGATCAGGCGCGGTCATACGGCTCCCCCTTGCCCAGGCCTCGGGGGTGTGCCACCAGGGCCAGACCCTTGCAACCGGGGACATCCCCTGCCCTCGCAACCCCGATCAGAGCGGTCCCGCCCGACAATGGAAGCTGTTGCCCCGCACGCCACCCCCGCCACCGGCACGCTGATGGCCGGCAAGCGCGGCCTGATCATGGGCGTCGCCAACGACCGCTCCATCGCCTGGGGCATCGCCCGCGCCCTGGCCGCGCAGGGCGCCGAGATCGCCTTCACCTACCAGGGGGAGACGCTGGAGAAGCGCGTCCGCCCGCTGGTGGAGAGCATCGGCGCCGACATCCTGCTGCCCTGCGACGTGACCGACGAGGCGAGCATCGACGCCGCCTTCGCCACGCTGGAGCAGCGCTGGGGCCGGATGGACTTCCTGGTCCACGCCATCGGCTTCGCCGACAAGCAGTTCCTGCGCGGCCGCTACATGGACACCCCGCGCGAGGCCTTCCTGCAGGCGCTGGACATCTCCTGCTACTCCTTCGTCTCGGTCGGCCGCCGCGCGGCGGCGCTGATGCCGGAGGGCGGCAGCCTGCTCACCCTCTCCTATCTGGGGGCGGAGCGCGTCACGCCGCACTACAACGTCATGGGCGTGGCCAAGGCGGCGCTGGAGGCCAGCGTGCGCTACATGGCGGTCGATGTCGGCAACCAGGGCATCCGCGTCAACGCCATCAGCGCCGGCCCGATCAAGACGCTGGCGGCCAGCGGCATCGGCGATTTCCGCTACATCCTGAAGTGGAACCAGTACAACGCGCCGCTGAAGCGCAACGTCACCATCGACGATGTGGGCGGCGCCGGCCTCTACCTGCTCTCCGACCTCGGCTCCGGCGTCACCGGCGAGGTGCACCATGTCGATTGCGGCTACCATGTCGTCGGCATGAAGGCGGAGGACGCGCCGGACATCTCCGTCGCCCCCTGATCCGTTGCGCCTCATCCGGGGCGCCCCATACGCGGCGCCTGACAAAGGGCGCCTGATCCGCGACTCCTGATCCGCGCCGCCGCCGCCAGGCGGCGCGGCAACCTCGCCCCCTCCGGACGGTTGCTTCCCCATGTGGCCAATCAGGGCCGCATCAGGGGAAGCGCGCATGAGCCAGCACGAGCCACCGCTGCCGCCGGCAGCCCACGGGCCCACGCCCGCATCCGGCGCGCCCGCCGCCCCGGCCTCCCCTGGCGCCGAGGGCGACGCCGCCGCGGCGGAGCGGCAGCAGGAGACCGGCTCCGGCGAGGCGGCCATCGAGACAGGTGGGCGAGCCGAGCAGGATAGCCGCGCCGCGTGCGCGGAAGCCGCCGCCCGCAATCTCCGCTGAGCGCCCACGCGCTGTTCCACGGATCGAGGAGAAAGCCATGAGCAAGGCGCATATGCCCCCCGTGCCGCCCGCCAACCGGCCGAAAGGCCCGGGCGGTGCCACCGAGACGCCCGAGCAGAAGAGCGAGCAGCACGCGCGGCCGCAGAACAACATCCCGCAGAACCAGGGCCGCAGCGCGGACATCGCGCAGAACACGCACAACCAGGGCTACCAGCAGGACCGTTGACCATGCCCGACAAGAACCCCGACGCCATGCGTCACGGCGGCCCCGGCAGCAGCCACCAGAACCGCCAGGACCCGTCGAAATCCGCCGCCACCGGCCACAAGGGCGGCGGCGACGACAGCGGGCCGACCCCCGGCTCGTCCACCAACAGCAGCAACAGCCGCATCTCCGGCGGCGGCGGCGAGCGGGACCGGCACCACGTGCACGACCCCGCCCACAAATCCTGAGGAGGCTCCATGGCCGAGAAGCAGCCCACCGCGCATCCGCCCGAGCGGACGCCCGTCGACCCGGCCTCGGGCGATGACAGCGGCACCATCCGCCACAGCCACACCGGCGAGGCGGAGCAGCAGGAGACAGCCAGCGGCACCATCCGCCAGCCGATCCAGCCCGGCGAGGTGCAGCCGGGCGAGATGAACGAGCTGGCCGCCACGCTGGGCGGGCCGGTGGACGTGTTCCCGGCCGGCGGGCGGCGTAAGCCGCCGCAGAGCGGCGACTGAGGGCGGCGACTGAGGGCGGCGGCCGGCTGAGAAGCGGCGAGGGGCAGGTAAGCCTCCCCGCCGCTTCCTCATCCGGCCGGTTTGCGACGGGGCGAGGCTTCGCCCATAAACGGCGGCCCAGACAGCTCCGCCGGTGTCCCGCCATGTCGCACAACAGCTTCGGCCATCTCTTCCGCGTCACCTCCTGGGGTGAGAGCCACGGGCCGGCGATCGGCGGCGTGGTGGATGGCTGCCCGGCCGGCATCCCGCTCTCCGAGGCGGACATCCAGCCCTTCCTCGACAAGCGCCGCCCCGGCCAGAGCAAGTTCGTGACGCAGCGGCAGGAGCCGGACCAGGTCCGCATCCTCTCCGGCGTGTTCGAGGGCGTGACCACCGGCACGCCCATCTCGCTGCTGATCGAGAACCAGGACCAGCGCAGCAAGGATTACGGCGAGATCGCCGACCGCTTCCGGCCCGGCCATGCGGACCTCGCCTACCACCTGAAATACGGCGTGCGGGACTATCGCGGCGGCGGTCGCTCCAGCGCGCGGGAGACGGCGGTGCGCGTCGCCGCCGGCGCCATCGCCCGCAAGGTGCTGGGGACGGGGGTTGTGATCCGCGGCGCCATGGTCGCCATGGGTCCCCTCGGCATCGACCGCGCCCGGCTGGACTGGGCGGAGACCGACAGAAATCCGTTCTTCTGCCCCGATCCCGGCGCCGTGCCGGCCTGGGAGGAGAAGCTGGCCGCCACCCGCAAGGCCGGCTCCTCCCTCGGCGCCGTCATCGAGCTGGTGGCGGAAGGCGTGCCGGTGGGCCTCGGCGCCCCCCTCTACGGCAAGCTGGACGCCGACCTCGCGAGCGCGCTGATGAGCATCAACGCCGTCAAGGGCGTCGAGATCGGCGAGGGCTTCGCCAGCGCCGCGCTGGATGGCGAGGCCAATGCCGACGAGATGCGCATGGGGCCGGAGGGCGAGGTGGAATTCCTCTCCAACCATGCGGGCGGCATCCTGGGCGGCATCTCCACCGGCCAGCCCATCGTGGCGCGCTTCGCGGTGAAGCCCACCTCCTCCATCCTGACGCCGCGCCGCTCGGTGGACCGCTTCGGCCAGGAGGTGGAGGTGCTGACGAAAGGCCGGCACGACCCCTGCGTGGGCATCCGCGCCGTGCCGGTGGGCGAGGCGATGCTGGCCTGCGTGCTGGCCGACCACCTGCTGCGCCAGCGCGCCCAGAACCCGGATGCGCCGGAGCGGCCCCGCCTGCCGCGCAATTGAGCGCGATTGCCACGGGCGAAGCGGCCAATCCCGACCACCACACTTGACTATTTAGTGACGCCTCAGGATTAGAAGGGACAGACCAGACCAGCCGAGGCTTCCGCATGTACCTCGATGCTCCAGCGGCCGACACCGACCCCACCACAGCCTGCCGCCACTTCCTCTCCCTGGCCGGGACGGAATCCTGGAGCCGGCGCATGGCGGACATCGCGGAACGCGCCCGGCCGCGTTCCTGGATGGGGCGGGCGGCGCAGCAGCGCCACGCGCTGGAACTCCTGCTGGCCCGCCTGGCCGACCCGCGCGACTCCGCCGGCCCCGCCGCACCCAACGCGGCCGAGCAACGCATCCTCGCCCTGGTGCGCGAGGCCGTGGCCCTGGCCGACGCCCTTCCCCCGGAATCGCGCGAGCGGCTGCGCCAGCGCCTGCTGGAGGGGCTGACCGGCGAGGGCACCCTGATCCCGCTCTTCCACCTGCTGCGGGAGGCGGCCCGCCAGCGGGCCCGCGGCTTCACCGTGGCCTTCACCGGCCTGGCCGAGGGCACGCCCCACGACCTGCTGCTGAGCCGCGACGGCGAATCGGCCGAGCTGGTGTGCGAGACCGTCTCGGCCGAGGAGGGCCGCCACCTGCACCGAGGCGACTGGTTCGCCCTGGTGGATGGCATCAACCCGGACCTGCAGACCTGGCTGGCCGCGCATCCCGGCCGCTACCTGCTGAAGATGACCCTGCCCGAGGGCATCCACGGCCCGCAGGAGCTGGCCGAGTTGCAGCGCCGCGTCAGCGCCCTGCTGGCCGACCACAGGCGCCAGGACAGCTCCGCCTCCGCCGTGCTGAAGCTGGACCCGCTGGTGCTGGCCGGCGCGCAGATGTCCGGCGCCGCCCTGCCGCAGCACCTGCGCAGCCTGTTCGGCCCCGACGCGCATCTGGCGGTGACGGCCGCCCCCTCCGGCGGCAGCATGTTCGTCATGGCCGCCCGCGCCGGGCGGGAGAACGCGGTGGCCGCCGCCATCGTCGGCCGGCTGGAGCGGGCCGCCGCCGGCCGCCTCTCCGGCACGCGGCCCGGCATCGTCTCCGTGTTCCTGGAGGATATCGAGCGGGCCGAGTGGCGCAGCCTGCGCGAGACGCTGGAGCTGGAAGGCGCCGTGCGCCGCTTCTTCACCACCCCCGCCGCGCAGCGGATCGTCGCCGCCGCCTGCGTCACCCGCATGGAGTTCTTCGGCGTCCCCGTGCCGGATTCGGCGGCCGATGGCGAGCTGCGCTTCCGCAACCAGTCGCATCCGCAGGCTCGTTCGGCCGGGTTGCACCCGGCCATCGCCTCAACGGTCTAAAATTTTCTCGATGTCTCTTTATCTTAACTCTATTGTGACGGAATCTCTGCCCTAGCCGTAAAGTTCGGTCACATAAGAGCCACTTTTTCCGGCATGCTGCGTTGCACTCTTCCCGCAACCGCCGCACCCAGGGTTTCTCCCGATGTCGGACCGTGAAATGGAAGCCAAGCTGCTGGAGCTGGATCGTCTGCTGAACGATCCGGAGGTCCAGATGGACCCCCATCGCGTCTGGTCGCTGCTGCAGGAAATCTCCGGCGCCCACAAGCGCCCGGCGCCGCGCGCCGCCTGAGGCTCAGCCCTCGCGCCGGGCGGCAATCAGGAATTCCCGGTTGCCCTCCGGCCCGAGGATCGGGCTCGGTTCCACCCCCAGCACCGTCCAGCCTTCCAGGCCCGACCACCAGCCCTCCACCCGGTCGCACACCGCCTGATGCACCGCCGGGTCGCGCACCACGCCACCCTTGCCCACCAGCGCCGGCCCGGCCTCGAACTGCGGCTTGATCAGCGCCACGGCCCAGGCGCCGGGCGCCGCCAGCCCCAGCGCCGCCGGCAGCACCGTGGCCAGGCCGATGAAGCTGGCATCGCACACCACCACCCCGGGCGGCTCCGGGATCAGCGTGGCATCCAGGCGGCGGGCATTGGTCTTCTCCAGCACCACCACCCGCTCGTCGCTTCGCAGCTTCCAGGCCAGCTGGCCATGGCCCACATCGACGGCATAGACCCGTACGGCGCCATGGTGCAGCAGCACGTCGGTGAAGCCGCCCGTCGAGGCGCCGACATCCACCGCCACGCGCCCCGCCGGGTCCAGGCCGAAATGCGCCAGCGCGTGCGAGAGCTTCATGCCGCCGCGGCTGACCCAGGGGTGCTCCTGGCTCTTCACCTCCAGCGGCGTGTCCTCGGCCACGGGCTGGCCCGGCTTCTCCACCCGCCTTGTGTTGGAGAACACCTTGCCGGCCATGATCAGCGCCTGCGCCCTGGCGCGGCTTTCCACCAGGCCGCGCTCGACCAGCGCCACATCGGCGCGCTGCTTGGGCATTCGGGGAGACTCCAGGATCAAGTCATCTTCTTTTTCTGAAGAAAAAGAAGCAAAAAGACTTTGTCAGTTGGCGTCGCGCTCCAAGCAAGCGTGCCGCCAAACCGACAAAGGTTTTTTGGTTCTTTTTTTCAAAAAAGAACGCTTCTTCTAGGCCTGCGCCGGGCGCACCGCGTTTTCCACGCCCAGCGCCGCCACCGCCGTCTCCACGATGCCGCGCGCCGAGAGGCCGCAGGCCTCGTACTGCGCCTTGGGCGTGTCGTGGTCGATGAAGAGATCGGGCAGCACCATCGGGCGGAACTTCAGCCCGTGATCGAAGGCGCCCTTCCAGGCCAGATGCTGCATCACCAGTGCGCCGAAGCCGCAGACCGAGCCTTCCTCGATGGTGATGAGCACCTCGTGCTCGCGCGCCAGCCGCTCCACCAAGCCAGTGTCCAGCGGCTTGGCGAAGCGGGCATCGGCCACCGTGCAGGGCAGGCCGCGCGCGGCCAGCTCGTCGGCCGCCTTCAGGCATTCCTGCAGGCGCGCGCCATAGCTGAGGATGGCCACCTTGCCGCCCTCGCGCAGCACGCGGCCGCGGCCGATCTCCAGCACCGTGCCGCGCGCCGGCACCGGCTCCAGCCCGAAGCCCTCGCCGCGCGGGAAGCGCAGCGCCGTCGGGCCTTCGTCATAGGCGGCGCAGGTGGCGACCATGTGGGCCAGCTCCACCTCGTCGGCCGAGGCCATCAGCACCATCTCGGGGATGCAGCCAAGATAGGCGATGTCGTAGGCGCCGGCATGGGTGGCGCCGTCGGCGCCCACCAGCCCGGCGCGGTCCAGCGCGAAGCGCACGGGCAGCTTCTGCAGCGCCACGTCATGCACCACCTGGTCGTAGGCGCGCTGGAGGAAGGTGGAGTAGATGGCGACGAAAGGCTTCATCCCCTCCGTCGCCATGCCGGCGGCGAAGGTGACGGCGTGCTGCTCGGCGATGCCCACGTCGAAGGTGCGCTTCGGGAAGCGCTTCTGGAAGGCGTCGATGCCGGTGCCGGAGGGCATGGCGGCGGTGATGCCGACGATCCGCTCATCCGCCTCCGCCTCGGCGATCAGCGCCTGGGCGAATACCTTGGTGTAGGTGGGCGGCCCCGGCGGCGCCTTGGCCTGGGTGCCGGTGACGACGTTGAACTTCGAGACGGCGTGGTACTTGTCGGCGCTTTCCTCGGCCGGGGCGTAGCCCTTGCCCTTCTGCGTGACGACATGCAGCAGGATCGGCGCGCCATCCTCCGCGTCGCGCAGGTTGCGCAGCAGCGGCAGCAGGTGGTCGAGGTTGTGGCCGTCGACCGGCCCGACATAGTAGAAGCCCAGCTCCTCGAACAGCGTGCCGCCGGTCAGCAGGCCGCGGGCGTATTCGTCGGCGCGGCGGGCGGCGCGCTCCAGCGGCGCGGGGAAGCGCCGCGCCAGCTTCGCCATCATCTCCCGCAGGCTGAGGAAGGGGCGCGACGAGATCAGCCGCGACAGGTAGGCCGACATGGCGCCGACGGGCGGCGCGATCGACATGTCGTTGTCGTTCAGCACCACGATCAGGCGGGAGCGCATGGCGCCGGCGTTGTTCATCGCCTCATAGGCCATGCCGGCGCTCATAGCGCCGTCGCCGATCACGGCGATGACGTTCTGCTCGTCGCGCCTCGAGGGGGCCTTGCGCGCCGTGGCGCGCTTCAGGTCCCGCGCCACCGCCATGCCGAGGCCGGCCGAGATGGAGGTGGAGGAATGCGCCGCGCCGAACGGGTCGTACTCGCTCTCCGAGCGGCGGGTGAAGCCGGAGAGGCCGCCGCCCTGGCGCAGCGTGCGGATGCGGTCGCGCCGCCCGGTCAGGATCTTGTGCGGGTAGGTCTGGTGGCCGACATCCCAGATCAGCCGGTCCTGCGGCGTGTCGAACACGGCATGGATGGCCACCGTCAGCTCCACCACGCCAAGGCTGGCGCCGAGATGCCCGCCCGTCTGGGAGACGGCGTGGATGGTCTCGGCGCGCAGCTCGTCGGCCAGCTGGCGCAGCTGCTCGCCGGAGAAATTGCGCAGGTCGGCGGGGACGCGCACGCGGTCCAGCAGCGGCGTGGCGGGCGGCGCGCCACCGCCGCCGGACGACGGAGGGGCGAACGTGTTCGGGGGGTTCGCCATCAGGACCTCCGGGCGATGGTGTAGTCGGCCAGCATCCGCAACAGATCGGCACGCTCGCCGAAGCTGTCGAGATGCGCGCGGGCCTGGGCGGCGAGTCTTTCCGCCTGCGCCCGGGCCCGCTCCAGCCCGAGCAGGCCGACGAGGGTGGCCTTGCCGGCCTCGGCGTCCTTGCCGGTGCGCTTGCCGGTCTCGGCCTCGCTGGCCGTGGCGTCGAGGATGTCGTCGGCGATCTGGAAGGCGGCGCCCAGCTCCCGCCCATAGGCGCAGAGGGCGTGGCGCTGCTGGCCCGGCGCCTTGCCCAGCACCGCCCCCGCCTCGGCCGAGAACTCGATCAGCTTGCCGGTCTTGAGCAGCTGCAGCCGGCCGATGCCGGCCTCGGTCGGCGGCTCGGTGCCGTCCTCGGCCAGCATGTCCAGCATCTGGCCGCCGCACATGCCGCGCGGGCCGGCGGCCAGCGCCAGGCGCAGGCACAGCTCGGCGCGCACGGCGGGGTCGGAATGCGTGTCCTCATGCGCCAGCACGGCGAAGGCCTGCGCCTGGAGGGCGTCGCCGGCCAGGATCGCGGTGGCCTCGTCGAACGCCTTGTGCACCGTGGGCTTGCCGCGGCGCATGTCGTCATTGTCCATCGCCGGCAGGTCGTCATGCACCAGTGAGTAGGCGTGCAGCATCTCGATGGCGGCGGCGACGCGCAGCGCCGAGGTGCGGGAGACGCCGAACTGCGCCGCCCCCTCCAGCACCAGGAAGCCGCGCATCCGCTTGCCGCCGCCCAGCGCCGCATGGCGCATGGCGGCGTAGAGGCGGGCCTCGGCGCCCTCCTCGGCCGGCAGCAGCGTGTCGAGCGCGTGCTCGATCTCGGCCGCGGCGGCGCGCAGCGCCTCCGGCAGCAGCGTCGGGGAGGTCTCGGCCATGGTGCTCAGGCCATCTCGCGCAGGGTGGCGCCCTCGGGGCCGCCGCCGGGGCCGGCGACGATGGCCTGCACCTTCTGCTCCGCCTCGGCCAGCTTGGCCTCGCAATGGCGGCGCAGCGCGGCGCCGCGCTCATAGTCGGCGATCGCCTCCTCCAGCCGGGCCTGGCCCCCCTCCAGCTTCTTCACGATCGCATCCAGCTCGGCCAGGGCCGCCTCGAAGGACAGGGACGCGACGTCCGGACGGGTGGGCGTCTCAGGCATGGGGCAGCAACCTCGGGGCCAAGTGGGGCAGGTGACAGGGCAGCGGCGTCAGGCGTTCATCAACGCCCGGACATGGCTGGCGGCGGAAGCCGCCAGCGCGTCCAGATCATAGCCGCCTTCAAGCGTTGAGACGACCCGGCCGCCGCACAACCGGTCCGCGATGCCGCAGATTTGGCCGGTGAGCCAGCCGAAATCGGCCTCCCGCAGGCGGAGCTGCGCCAGCGGGTCGCGCGCATGGGCGTCGAAGCCCGCCGAGACGACGACGAGGCCGGGGCGGAACGCCTCCAGCGCCGGCAGCAGACGGTCCCGCCACACGGCGCGGAAGGCGGCGCTGTCCGCCCCCGGCTCGAGCGTGGCGTTCAGCACGTTGCCCACGCCCGTCTCGTGCTCCATCCCCGTGCCGGGATAGCAGGGCGACTGGTGCGAGGAGAGGAACAGGATGGAGGGGTCGGCCTCCACCGCCGCCTGGGTGCCGTTGCCGTGGTGGACGTCGAAATCCAGCACCGCCACGCGGGCGATGCCGTGCGCCGCCTGGGCGTGGCGCGCGGCGACGGTGGCGTTGGCGAAGAGGCAGAAGCCCATCGGCCGGCGCGGCTCGGCGTGGTGGCCGGGCGGGCGCACGGCGCAGAAGGCCCGCCGCACCTCGCCGCGGCACACCGCATCGACCGCCGCGATGCCGGCCCCCGCCGCGCGCAGCGCCGCCTCGGCGCTGTGCCCGTTCATGCCGGTGTCGCCATCCAGCATCACCGTCTCGCCCGGCTCCGGGCGGATGGCGAGGATGGCCTGCACATACTCGGGCGGGTGGACGCGGGCGAGCTGCTCCGGCGTGGCGCGCGGCGCCTCCTCCTGGATCAGCGTGGCGAATTCCTCCCCCTCCAGCGCCGCCAGCACGGCGCGCAGGCGGTCCGGGCATTCCGGGTGGCCCTCGCCATTCTCATGGCCGAGGCAGGCACGGTGGGAGACCAGCAGCACGCTCATGCCGCGGCCTCAATCCTGCGCGGCGGGCTTGGGCTGGTCCTCCCGCTTGCGCAGGGTGAAGCGGTAGAGGCCGGCGGATTCGCTGAAGGAGACCAGCGCATGGCCGGTCTCGCGGCTGTAGGCCTGGAAATCCTTCACGCTGGCCGGATCGGTGGCCAGCACCGTCAGCTTCGCGCCGGGGGGGAGGGCGCGCAGGGCCTTGTTGGCCTTCAGCACGGGCAGCGGGCAGGTCAGGCCCTGCACATCCAACGTCGTCTCGCTCATGGGGAAGGACTGGACCACCGGCGTCGGCGCCGCGCAAGCGGCCTCTCCGCCACGGGGCGCCGGGCGCCCCGCTCCGTCGCGCGGCATCACCCGCCCCGCAGGCGCTGGGCCAGCACGGCCTGGGCGGCCATGGCCGCGCCGCCGCCGCGCCGGAAGGTGAGGGTGACGGGCTCGCCGCCATGGTCCCAGACCTTCAGCTCCTCCTCCAGCTCCGCCGTGCCGCCGACCTCGACGGCGAAGCGCCGGATGGATTTGTAGGGGATGCTCAGGATCTCCGCCTTGGAGCCGGTGAGGCCCTGGCGGTCCATCACCAGCAGGCGCCAGTCGGTCAGCGCGAAGCCGTCCCGCACGGTGCGGAAGGCGACGATCACCGCCTCGTCCGGCAGCAGCGCCTCCTGGAAGCGGGGGCCGAGCTCCTCCGGCCGAACCTGTCCGGCATCGCCGGTGATGGCGCCCAGCAACCTGCCCAGCATGGCCTTTCCCTCCCGCAAGACTGTGCCTGGGCAGATGGGATGCGGGGGCGCCGGCGTCCAGGGCGCGCCTCAGTTCTGCGGCGCGCCCGCCCGCATGTCGAGCGGCCGGCCGTGCGGCGGCTCCAGCAGCTTGTGGTAGTAGTGCCCGGCCACGGTGCGGCCGCGCACCCGCGCATAGGCCGGGTGGGTGCCCCAGCGCGTGTAGCCCAGCGCCTCGAACAGCGCGATGGCGGTGCTCTGCGTCTCCCGCACGTCGAGGTTCAGCACGCGGTGGCCGAGCGCCGCGGCGCGCTCCTCCACCCGCCGCACCAGCAGCCGCGCCAAGCCGTGGCCGCGCGCATAGGGCGCGATGTAGGCGTGGGTGAGCTGGGCGCCGAAGGCCTGCGCCTCGTTGTTGCGCGGCGGGCGGATGAGCTGGGCCGAGCCCACCGGCACGCCGTCCAGCCGGGCGATGAACAGCTCGCAGCCCGGCACCAGCAGCACGCCGCGGAAATGCCGCGCCAGCGCCTCGCGCCCTTGCGGCTCCACCCAGCCGAAGCCGCCGCCCTCGATGATGGCGGCGTCGGTGGCCTCGCACAGGTCGGCCAGGTCCATGTCGTCGAGCGACTCGGCGCGCTCGACCAGAAGCTCATGCTGAGAGGCGGACATTCACGGGTGCCACGAGAGGAAGTTGGCCAGCATGCGAAGGCCGGTGAACTGGCTCTTCTCGACATGGAACTGGGTGCCGACGAGGTTGTCCCGCCCCACCACGGCGGCGACGGGGCCGCCATACTCGGCGGTGGCCAGCAGCTGCTCCGGCCGGCCGCCGGAGAGGGCGTAGGAATGCACGAAATAGGCGTGGTCGCCGGGGGTGAGGCCGGCCAGCACCGGGTGCGCGCCCGGGGTGAAGCGCAGCGCGTTCCAGCCCATCTGCGGCAGCGGCAGGGGCTCGCCGGCGGCGTCGCGCGGGTCCATCGGCGCGATCTCGCCCTCCAGCCAGCCCAGGCCCGGCGTCACGCCATGCTCCAGCCCGCGCTGCGCCATCAGCTGCATGCCGACGCAGATGCCGAGGAAGGGCACGGCGCGGCGCGTCACCGCCTCGTCCACCGCCTCGATGATGCCGGGCATCGCCTCCAGCCCGCGCCGGCAGGCGGCGAAGGCGCCCTGGCCCGGCATGACGATGCGGTCCGCCGCCGCCACCGCCTCGGCGGCGGTCTCGACGGTGATGGTGGCCTCCACGCCTGCATCCCGCGCCGCGCGGTGCAGCGCGCGCAGCACCGAGGCGAGGTTGCCCGAACCCGGATCGACGACCGCGACCTTCATGCCGCCTTCCCTTCCATCATGGCCCCTGCCTCGGCCCTCGCCAGGGCCGGCCGCGCGGCGAGCGCGCGCAGCAGGGCCGATTCCTCATCCGCGCCCAGCACCACGGCGGCGGCCGGCAGGCCGCGCCGCGCCAGCGTCCAGCGCCGCAGGTCCTGCGCGTGCAGCCCCGCCAGCCAGTGGGCGCCCAGCCAGGCATAGGGCCGCAGCGCCCCCGGCAGCAGCACCGCCGCCAGCACGGCCAGCGCCAGATAGAGCACCAGCACCAGCCACATCCCGTGCCGCAGGAACCACAGCGGCGGCAGCAGCGCCGCCACCAGCGAGAATCCTTCCGGTACCAGAACCAGGCCGGGTGCGCGGTGGTTCCGCCGCGGCCGCGCCTGCGCCCCGCCGGTGGCGGGCACGGAGGCGGGCGCCGAGGGGGGCACAGAGGCGGCGGGGGGGGGAGGCGGGCTATGCACCGTCCAGGCGCGCATCACCCCTCCAGCACGCCCTTGGTGGAGGGGATCACGCCGGCCGCGCGCGGGTCCGGCTCCACGGCGGCGCGCAGGGCGCGGGCCACGGCCTTGAACACGCCCTCGGCGATGTGGTGCGCGTTGGTGCCGGCGCGCTGCACGATGTGCAGGGTGATGCCGGCATTCATCGCGAAGGCGCGGAAGAACTCCTCGAACAGCTCGGTGTCCATCTCGCCGATCTTGTCGCGCGGGAAGGTCACGCTCCAGGCCAGGAAGGGGCGGCCGGAGATGTCGATGGCGGCCTCGGCCAGCGTCTCGTCCATCGGCACCACGGCGTGGCCGTAGCGGCGAATGCCGCGCTTGTCGCCCAGCGCGCGCTTCACCGCCTGGCCGAGCACGATGCCCACATCCTCGGCGGTGTGGTGGAAGTCGATGTGCAGGTCGCCCTTCGCCTGCACGTCCATGTCCAGCAGGCTGTGCCGCGCCAGCGCTGTCAGCATGTGGTCGAGGAAGCCGATGCCGGTGCCGATGCTGGACTGCCCCGTGCCGTCCAGGTCGAGCGAGACGCGGATCTCGGTCTCGCTGGTGCTGCGGGCGATGTCGGCGGTGCGGGGCTTGGCGTCCATGGGGGCTTCCTAGACCGCGCGAGGGGGGCTTGCCCAGGGGAGAGCGTGCGGAAGGCGGGGCTCGGCACCGGCCTTAACGCTCCGCCAAGCGGCCGCCGCCAGTCTGGCGCCGAAGCGGCCCGGCCGGGGCGGGCGCCGCAGGCCGGCAGCAGCAGGCAGAGAGCAGGAGGGGGCAGGGCCATGGGCATGACGCGGCGCCGCATCATCAGCGCGGCGGGGTGGCTGCAAGCGGGCCTGCCGGCGGCGTGGTTCCGCGCGGCGGCGGCACAGCCCCTCGCCGCGCCGGCGGCAAAGCCCCTCGCCGCGCCGGCGACGCTCGCCCGGCTGGCCGAGGCGGAGGCCGCCCTGTTCCTGGAGCACGGCGCGACGCTCGGCGCGCTCAGCCTGACCGAGCCGCTGAGCGCCGAGAGCCGCGCCATGCTGCGCCAGCGGCGCAGGGAGGCGGATGTGGCGCTCGGCGCGCTGCTGGATGCCGTCCGCTCCGATCCGGGGCTGCCGGAGGGCCCGGCCCTCGCCGCGGCGCTGGCGGCGGTGGCGGATTCGCAGATGGTGATCGTGCTGCTGCGCGCCGGCATGGACCGGCCTGCACCGGACCGCCCTGCCCCCTCGGCCATCGCCTGGGCCGAGGCGCGGGCGCGGCAGGAGGCCGCCATGGCGGCGCTGCGCGGCCTGTTCTGGGCCCGCCTCAGCCTGCCCGCGCCGCCGGCCCTTCCGCCGCCGGGGCCGGAGGCGGCGCCGGCCGGGCCGCAGGCTGCCGCGCCGCCCGCGGCCCCGCGCACCGCCACCGCCGGCCCGGCCCCGGGCGGGCGGCAGCCGGGCTGGCCCTGGCTGGCCTGGCCCTGGCTGGCGCCGGCCGGCGGGCTGGCGCTGCTGCTGCTGCTGGCCCTGCGCGCCGCGGGGCGGGAGCGCACCGACCAGGGCCGCGCCGCGCGGCGCGTGGCGGTGGACTGGCCGGCCGAATTCGTGCCGGCGCCCGGCCTGCAGCCGGTGGCGGCGCGCATCGTCAGCCTGTCCCTGGGCGGGGCGGCGCTGCGGCCGGAGCGGGCCGGCTGGGGTGGCCGGCTGCGGCTGGCGCTGCTGCGGCTGCTGCGGCTGCTGCCGCCCGGGGCGGGGCGGGGCCGCATGCGCCTGCGCAACGCCCGGCTGGGCGAGATCGAGGTGCAGCTGGTGCAGCAGGAGGGCGGCCTGCTGCGGCTGCGCTTCCTGGCGCTGGACGCGGCGCAGGCGGCGATGATCGGCGGCCTCGTGGCTACGTCCGCCGCCCCCCCGGCCGATCCTGCGGCGGACGGCTCCGGCCGGCGGGAGGACAGCCCCGCCAGCGCCGCGCCCAGCGCTGCCACGGCCGCGCCGCAGCCACCCCCCGCCGAGTGGGAGACCTGGCGCGGCGGTTGAAGCACGCCCCCGCTTGTTGCGCCGCATCGGCGATGCCATCTCGGCGGCATGAACGCGACGTCTCACGATCCCCGCTACGATCCCCTGGGCTGGCACGGAACCACCATCCTCTGCGTGCGCAAGGACGGAAAGGTGGCCATGGCGGGGGATGGCCAGGTCTCCATGGGTCAGACCGTGGTCAAGAACAACGCCCGCAAGGTCCGCCGCATCGCCGGCGGCAAGGTGCTGACCGGCTTCGCCGGCGCCACCGCGGACGCCTTCACCCTGCTGGAGCGGCTGGAGGCCAAGCTGGAGCGCTTCCCCGACCAGCTCGAGCGCGCCGCCGTGGAGCTGGCGAAGGACTGGCGCACCGACCGCTACCTGCGCCGCCTGGAAGCCCTGCTGGCGGTGGCCGACAAGGACCGCTCCCTGCTCATCACCGGCAATGGCGACGTGCTGGAGCCGGAGGATTCCATCATCGGCATCGGCTCGGGCGGCAACTACGCCCTGGCCGCGGCCCGCGCGCTGATCGACGTGGACGGCATGAACGCCGAGGACATCGCCCGGAAGGCCATGGGCATCGCGGCCGAGATCTGCGTCTACACCAATGGCCGCTACGTGCTGGAGACCCTCTGACCCATGGCCACCGAGACCGTGAACCTCTCCCCGCGCGAGATCGTCTCCGAGCTGGACCGCTTCATCATCGGCCAGCATGAGGCCAAGCGCGCCGTCGCCATCGCGCTGCGCAACCGCTGGCGCCGCCAGCAGCTGCCCGAGGCGATGCGCGAGGAGGTGGTGCCGAAGAACATCCTGATGATCGGCCCCACCGGCTGCGGCAAGACCGAGATCGCCCGGCGGCTGGCCAAGCTGGCCGACGCCCCCTTCATCAAGGTCGAGGCCACCAAGTTCACCGAGGTCGGCTATGTCGGCCGCGACGTGGACAGCATCGTGCGCGACCTGGTGGAGATCTCCATCACCCGCATGCGCGAGACCGCCCGCCGCGAGGTGCAGGCCAAGGCGGAGCTGGCCGCCGAGGAGCGGCTGATCACCGCGCTGGTGGGCGAGGGCGCCTCCGGCGAGACGCGGATGAAGTTCCGCCGCATGCTGCGCGAGGGGCAGCTCGAGCAGAAGGAGGTGGAGGTCCAGGTCTCCGACCAGGGCGGCGCGACGCCCGTGGGGATGATGGACATGCCCGGCATGCCGCCCGGACAGATGGCCAACATCCAGGAGATGATGGGCAAGATGTTCGGCCGCCAGGCCAAGTCGCGCAAGCTGACCGTGGCCGAGGCGCGCATCGCCCTCACCCAGGACGAGGCCGACCGCCTGCTGGACCAGGAGAAGCTGACCCGCGACGCGGTGGCGCATGCCGAGAACCACGGCATCGTCTTCCTCGACGAGATCGACAAGGTCTGCGCCCGCTCCACCGATGGCGGCGGCCGTGGCGCCGACGTCTCGCGCGAGGGCGTGCAGCGCGACCTGCTGCCGCTGATCGAGGGCACCACCGTCGCCACCAAGCACGGCCCGGTGAAGACGGACCACATCCTGTTCGTCGCCTCCGGCGCCTTCCACATCGCCAAGCCCTCCGACCTGCTGCCGGAGCTGCAGGGCCGCCTGCCGATCCGCGTCGAGCTCGGCGCGCTGACGCGGGAGGATTTCCGCCGCATCCTGACCGAGCCGGAGCACTCCCTGGCGAAGCAGTATGTGGCGCTGCTCTCCACCGAGGGGGTGACGCTGGAGCTGACGGACGACGCCATCGAGGCGGTGGCCGACCTCGCCGCCGAGATCAACGCCCGCGTCGAGAACATCGGCGCCCGCCGCCTCGCCACCGTGCTGGAGAAGCTGCTGGAGGAGGTCTCCTTCAGCGCCAGCGACCGCAACGGTGAAACGGTGCGCGTCGATGCGGCGTATGTGAAGGAGAAGGTCGCGCCGCTGGCCGCCAGCGCCGATCTCAGCCGCTTCATCCTCTGACCGCCCGCGGGAGTGGGGCCACCCCTCCCGCCCCCCCTCCGGAGCCCGCCGCCCCATGAGCCAGACCCTTCCCGCCACCCTGCCCCTCCCTGCCGAGGCCGAGGCGGAACTGGCCGAGGCGCGGCGCGTGCTGGAGGAAACCTCGCTGGCCGCGCGCATGGCGCAGATGGCGGGCACCCCCATCGAGGCGCTGCGCCGCCGCCTGCCGGATTCGGCGCAGGGCCTGCTGGACCGGACGGTGCGCCAGGCCCTCTCCACCGCGCTGCGCGCCGCGATGCGCAGCCGGCCGGACCGCACCCCCACCGGGCTGCGGCAGGACTGGCTGCACCGTGGGCTGGCCGCCGCCTCGGGCGCGGCGGGTGGCGCCTTCGGCCTGCCGGGCACGCTGCTGGAGCTGCCCGTCTCCACCGCCGTGCTGCTGCGGCAGATCGGCGCCGAGGCCGCCGCCGCCGGCGAGGACCTGGACGACCCGATGACCGGCGCCGAGTGCCTGAAGGTGTTCGCCCTCGGCGGCCCCGGCCCGGCCGACGACGCCACCGAGACCGGCTACTTCGCCACCCGCCTGGCGCTGGCGCAGTTCCTGCCCAACATGAGCGCGGCGCTGCTGCCGGGCTTCGTCGGCGCCATCGCGGCGCGCTTCATCGGGCCGCTGAGCTTCAAGCTCTCGGCCCAGGCGGCGCCGGTGGTGGGCGCGGCGGCGGGGGCGGCGGTGAACCTCGCCTTCCTGGAGCATTTCCGCACCCTGGCGCGGGCGCATTTCACCGTGCGCCGGCTGGAGCGCACCCACGGCGCCGGGGCGGTGCGGGCCGCCTACGAGGTGCTGGCGGCGCGGGCGCGCCACCAGGCCGCCTGAGGCGGCGCGCGCTCCCTCTCAGCCCAGGAGCTGCCCGATCACCCGCGCCGTGTAGTCCACCACCGGGATGACGCGGCCATAGTTGATGCGCGTCGGGCCGATGACGCCGATGGCGCCGACGATCTGCTCCTGCCCGTTGCGGAAGGGCGCCACCACCATCGAGAGGCCGGCGCTGTCGAACAGGCCGGACTCGGCGCCGATGAAGATCTGCACGCCCTGGCCGCGCTGCGCCAGCTCCAGCAGGCGCAGCATGGTCTCCTGCGCCTCCAGCCGCTCGAACAGCGCCTGGATCTCCTGCACGCGGGCGATCTGGTCGAGATTCTCCAGCAGCTTGGCCTGGCCGCGCAGGATCAGCGAGCCGCCGCCACCGCCGGCCCAGGTGGCCAGCCCCTGCTCGATCATCTGCTGCGTCAGCGTGTCCAGCGCGGTGCGGTTGGCCTGGATCTCCTCGGCCACCATGCCGCGCGTCTCCTCCAGCGTGCGGCCGGAGAGGCGGGCATTGATGAAGTTGCTGGCCTGGGTGAAGGCGCTGGGCGGCAGCCCGGCCGGCACCTCGATGACGCGGTTCTCCACCTGGCCATGCGCGTTCACCAGCACCACCAGCGCCCGCCCGGGCGAGAGGGCGACGAACTCGATGTGCCGCACCGCCGCCTCGGTCTTCGGCGCCACCACCAGCCCGGCGGCGCCGGCGAGGCCGGAGAGCATCTGCCCCGCCTCGGACAGCGTCTCCTCCATGCTGCGGCCGGCGGCGGCGCAGCGTATGGCGATCGCCTCCCGGTCCTCGTCCGAGAGGTCGCCGAATTCCAGCAGCCCGTCCACGAACAGGCGCAGCCCCTGCTCGGTGGGCAGCCGCCCGGCCGAGGTGTGGGGGGCGTAGAGCAGCCCCGCCTCCTCCAGATCCGCCATGGCGTTGCGGATGGTGGCCGGCGAGAGCGCCAGCGGCAGGCGGCGGGAAAGGGTGCGGGAGCCGACCGGCTCCCCGGTTTCCATGTAGAGCTCCACCACCTGCCGCAGGATGGTGGCGCCGCGGTTGTCGAGCCCCGGCAGGAGGTGCAGCCCTCCCCGGTGGCCGGTGAACAGCGGCGATGGGCCCTTTCCTTTGGCCAAACTCTTCGATTCCTTCATCACGTTGCGGCGCTCTGCCCCGGCCTCAAGCATCCGTGAAGCAATCGGGTGACACTTCGCGCCAATCTTGTCACGCGCGGACACATCCTGGCCATCAACGCGTTGCACTTCTTCTATCCTAATGGTGTGCCGCAGGGCGCGAACAAGCGCGGAGGGCCTCATGACGGATATGTCTGGACTTCGGCTCTGGCCGCTGGCGCTGATGGGGTGGCTCGCGGCCTATCCGCCCGCCACCAAGGATGCCGCCAACGAAACCCCACCGGGGCTTGAGGAGGCGGAGGGAGAGCGTGCCCAGGCGGGCCAGCCCAAGCCGGGCACCCGCACGGCCTGGTTCGGCATGTCCCGCGCCCGCTACGCCCAGCTGACCGACGAGGAGCGGGCCCGGCTGCGCGCCGAGCGCCGCGCGGCCCGGCAGGCCGGACAGCCGCTGGCCTGATGGTGGCCAGCAACCCCGTCCTGCTCGGCTTCCTGCTGGTGCTGGGGCTGTTCGCGATGGGCGCCACCCTCGCCGGCCTGCTGCTGGAGCGCGCGGCGCGCCACCCCCGCGCCGCCGCCGGGGTGGTCGTGGCGGCGATGTTCGGCCTGTCCTGGGGCGGGATCCTGCTGCTGCGCGACTGAGCCGGCCGCGCCTCAGCCACGCCAGAAGCGCGGCATGAACAGGATCAGCACGGTGAACAGCTCCAGCCGCCCCAGCAGCATGGCGAAGCAGAGCAGCCATTTCGCCGCCTCCGGCAGCCCGGCGAAATTGCCGGCCGGGCCGATCACCGGCCCGAGCCCCGGCCCGACATTGGAGAGCATGCTGACGGCGGCGCTGGCGCTGGTGAGGAAATCCAGCTCCATCGCCATCAGCGCGATGGTGAGCGCGCCGTAGCAGAGGAAATACAGCGCGAAGAACACCACCACGGAGCCGATGACGTCGTCCGGCAGCGGCCGCCCGGCATAGACGCGCGGGAACACGCCGCGCGGGTAGAGCAGCCGCAGGAAATGCGCCCGCAGCATGATGGCCACCACCACGAAGCGGAAGATCTTCATGCCGCCGGCGGTGGAGCCGGTGCAGCCGCCGACGAACATCAGCGCGAAGAAGATGCCGGTGGCGGCACCCCCCCACTGCATGTAGTCGGCCGAGGCGAAGCCGGTGGTGGTGACCACCGAGACGACGTTGAGCGCCGCGTGGCGCAGCGCCGCCTCCACCCCGTAGGTGCCGCGCAGCACCAGGATCGCCGCCACCAGCAGGATGGCGCCGAGCAGCAGGCCGAGCAGCGCGCGCACCTGCGGGTCGCGCAGGATCTCCCAGTCCCGCCGCAGGGCGCGCAGGTAGAGCACGAAGGGCAGCGCGCCGGCCAGCATCCCCGCCGTGGCGATCCAGTGGATGGCCGGGTTGTCCCAGTTGGCCAGCGAGGAATCGGAGGTGGAGAAGCCGGCGGTGGAGATGGTGCTGAGCGCGTGCACCACCGCGGCGAAGGGCGCCATGCCGGCGGCGAGATAGGCCAGGGCGCAGGCCACCGTCATGCCCAGATAGACGGCGCTGATGGCGGTGGCGATCTGCCGCGCGCGCGGCAGCACCTTCTCCGAGCGGTCGGAGCTTTCGGTGCGGAACAGCTGCATGCCGCCGACGCCGAGCGCCGGCAGGATGGCCAGCGCCGTGGCGATGATGCCGATGCCGCCCAGCCATTGCAGCAGCGAGCGCCAGAGCAGGATGCCCGGCGGCGCGTGGTCCAGCCCCGTGACCACGGTGGCGCCGGTGGTGGTGAGGCCGGAGACCGCCTCGAAATAGGCATTGGTCACGCTGCCGCCGAGGCCGGGATGCAGCGAGAGATAGAAGGGGATGGCGGCGCAGGCGGTGATGGCCGCCCAGCTCAGCGGCGTCAGCACGAAGGCCTGGCGCAGCGTCAGCCCGCCCTTCAGCGGGCAGCGCGTGGCGCGGAACAGCAGGCCGGCGCCGGCCAGCAGGCCGAGGCTGGCGGTGGCGAAGGGCTTCCAGTCCGGGTGGCCATGCGCCGCGTCCACCGCCGCCGGCAGCAGCATGAAGGCGGCCAGCGCCAGCAGCATGCCGCTGACGAGGTGCAGCACCGGCCGCAGCGGCGGCGGCGACCAGCCGCCCGCGGCCTGCCCGGAGGCGGCGGGGGAGCGGGGCGGCTCAGGCCGCATCGGGGTCGGTGGCGTCGGGGTCGAGGGGCGGGCCGGGGGGCGGGCGGTCATCCTCCCGGCCGGGCACGGTGAGCACCGCCTCCGCCTGCTTCAGCGCCGCGTGGGAGACCACGGCGATGACGTCGTCGCCGGGCTCGATGCGGGTGGTGGCATCGGGGATGATGGCCTCGCCACCGCGCAGCACGGCGCCCACCAGCATGCCCGGCGGCAGGCCGATCTCGCCCAGCGGGCCGCTGACGAGGCGGGAGCCGGCCAGCGCCTCGGCCTCCAGCACCTCGCCGAAATCGCCGCGCAGCTGGTAGACCTGGGCGATGGCGCCGCGCCGCACGTGGCGCAGGATGGAGGAGATGGTGATGCTGCTCGGGCTCACCACCGTGTCGATGCCGAGCGTGTCCATCATCGGCTCGTAGGAGGATTTGTTCACCAGGGTGATGGCGCGCTGGCAGCCCTCCCGCTTGGCCAGCACGGAGACGAAGATGTTGGTCTCGTCGTCGTTGGTGACGGCGATGACGGTCTCGGCGGCGCCGATATTGGCCTCCTCCAGCAGCTCGCGGTCCAGCGCGTCGCCGCACAGCACCACCACGGAGGGGCCGAGCTCGCGCGCCACCTGCTCGGCGCGCTCCGGGCTGTGCTCGATGATCTTGAGGGAGACCAGTGCCTCCCGCCCCAGCATCCGCGCCAGGTGCAGCCCGACATGGCCGCCGCCGACGATGACCAGCCGCCGCGCCACCTGCTCCCGGTGGCCGAAGGCGGCCATCACCTGGTCCACCTGCGCCGGCTGGGCGATGACATAGACATCGTCGCCGCAGCGCACCTCGTCCTCCGGGCGGGGCACGAAGGCGCGCCCCTCCCGCACCAGGGCGACGACGACGAAGCCGTTCTCGGCGGCGCGCTGGCGCAGGTCGCTGAGCGGCGCGCCGGCGACGCGGCAGGCGGCATCCTCGCACTGGATGCCGAGCAGCTGCACCCGCCCATCGGCCAGCGGCACCATGTCGAAGGCGCCCGGGGTGCGCAGGCGGCGGGCGATGCCGCGCGCCACCTCCAGCTCCGGCGAGATGATGACGTCCACCGGCAGCTGGTCGCTGGCGTAGAGGCCGTTCCAGATCGGCTCCAGGTAACCATGGTGGCGCAGCCGGGCGATGCGGCGCTTCACGTGGAACAATGAGTAGGCCACCTGGCAGGCCACCATGTTCACCTCGTCCGAGCGGGTGACGGCGATCAGCAGGTCGGCGTTCTTGGCGCCCGCCTGGCGCAGCACCTCGGGGTGGGAGGCGTGGCCGGCCATGCCGCGCACGTCGTAGCTCTCATCGGCGCGGCGGGCCTGCTCGACGGAGCTGTCGATGACGGTGACGTCGTTGCCCTCCCGCGCCAGGTGCCGCGCGATGGTGGTGCCGACCTGGCCCGCGCCGCAGACGATGATCCGCATTCCGCTTTCCCTTCAGCCCCGTGGCGTGGCCGTGGCGGCGATGGCGCAGCTCAGATGATACAGGCTGCTGGCCGGCGCCGGCTCATGGCTGAGGCTGCCATCCGGCAGGCGGCGCTCATGCCACAGCCCGTCCTCGCGCAGATAGGCGCCCAGCACGCGGGCGGCGGCGGGCCGCTCGGCCGCGGTGGCGGCCTTCAGCCATTCCGTCTGCGGCCAGAGGCGGGCGCCCGGCTCCAGCACGGCGCCGGTGCTGTCCAGCACGTCGCGCAGCGCGCCCTCCGGGCGGCGGGCGGCGGGGCGGCCGAGGAAGCCGCGCAGCGCCGCCGCCGCCTCCGGCGCGGCATGGCCGCCGGCCAGCCGTGCGTGCCACTCCAGCAGCCAGAGCCATTCGCAATGGTGCCCCGGCTCCACCGGATGCGGCGCGGCGGGCGGCGCCAGCGCCTCGTCAAAAAACTCGGCCAGGGTGCCGCTGGCGGGCTGGAAGAAGCGCGCGCGGAACAGGCCGAGCAGCCGCGTCGCGCCCTCCAGGAAACGCGGCTCGCCGAAGGCCTCGGCGGCGGCGAGGCGGGCTTCCAGCAGGTGCATGTGCGGGTTCTGCCGGCGCGGCAGGGCGGGCGGCAGGCTCTCCACATAGCCGCCCGCCGGGTGGGCCATGTGGCGCTCGATGAAATCGTCCAGCGCCAGGGCCATGCCGCGCAGCGGCGCGGCGGGCAGCACGGCGGTGGCGGCGGAGAGCGCCAGCAGCACGAAGGCGTGGTCGTAGAGATCCCGCCGGCCGTCGGTCACGCGGCCATCGAGGCCGAAGCGCCAGGCGTAGCCGCCATCCGGCTGGCGGGCGCGGCGGCGGAGGAAGTCGAGCCCTAGCTCCACCGCCTCGGCGGCGCGCGGCAGCCCGTGCCGGTGTGCCAGGGAGAAGCTGTAGACCTGCCGCGCCACCACGCGCAGGCGGCGGAATTCCGCCGCGCAGGCATAACCATCGAGCGTCAGGCTTTCATGGAAGGCGCCCGCCTGCCAGTCGACGCCATGCGCCAGCCAGCAGGGCCAGGCCCGCCCTGTCAGCCAGGGCCAGAGATCGTCATGTTCCACGCCCGCCGCGTTACCGCGCCTGCGCGCCTGTCCGCAAGCGGCGCCCAACTTGCAGAAAAAAGAAGGGGGCGCGGGGGAATTCCTTCCCCCGCCCTTTTCCTGTCAGAGCGCCCCCGCCGGCGCCAGCGCCGTGCCGTCCACCAGCCGCGCGTAGCGATAGGGGTGGGCATCGACGATCGGCGCATCCCCCGCCACGAGATCGGCCGCCAGCCGCCCCGCCGCCGGCCCGATGCCGAAGCCGTGCCCGCTGAAGCCGGTGGCGAGGTGGAAGCCCTTGAGCTTCTCCACCGCCGAGATGACCGGCACCGCGTCCGGCGTCGAGTCGATGGAGCCGGCCCAGGCCTCGGCGCAGCCGATGCCGGCGAGCGAGGGGTAGGCGGCGCGCAGCATGGCCAGCGCCTCCTCCACCAGCGCCATGTCCGGCGCCGGGTCCAGCACGCGGGTGCGCTCGAAGGGCGATTCGCGGTCGAGGGACCAGGAGGCGCCGGCCATCAGCCCGTCGAGGAATGGCTTGCCGACGCGGATCTTCAGCTTGGCGGCGCGCTGGCGGAAGGTGGGCCAGAACTGGCGGGCATAGCGCAGCCCGTCCGGCGTCAGGTGCAGCGTGCCGCGGCCGCGCAGCGCCACGGTGAAGCCGCCATCCTCGCGCCGGCGGATGCAGTAGCCCGGCGTGCCCAGCGCACCCTCGGTCAGCGCCGGCGCGGCGGTGGTGCGGAAGGCGGTGCCCGTCACCATCGCCTGCGGCAGGTCGATGCCGTGGCGGCGGCAGAACAGGGTGGACCACGCGCCCCCCGCCAGCAGCACGGCGCTCGTGCGGATGCGGCCGCGCTCGGTCACCACCGCGTCGATGGCGCCGGCCTTCGTCTCCAGCCCGCGCGCGGCGCAGTTCTGGAACAGCTTCACCCCCAGCCGGCGCGCGGCGGCGGCCAGCGCCGGCGCGGCCTTGGAGGGCTCGGCGCGGCCATCGCTCGGCGTCTCCATGCCGCCGATCCAGCCCTCGGTGCTGTCCGGCAGGCGCTCGGCCACCTCGGCGGCGCTCAGCATATGGCTGTGCACCTGCATCTGCCGCGCGTCGTTCGCCCAGCGCTCCCAGCCGGCCAGCTCCTTCGGGTCCTTCGTCACCCAGAGCACGCCCTTGCGGCGGAAGCCGAGATCGGCGCCGATCTCCTCGTGCAGCCCGCCCCACATCTCCAGGCTGGCGCGGGCGAGCGGGATCTCGTGCCGGTCCCGCCCCTGCTGGCGGCACCAGCCCCAGTTGCGGCTGGATTGCTCGGCGCCGACATGCCCCTTCTCGATCAGCGCGACCGAATGGCCCTTCTTCGCCAAGTGGTAGGCGGCGGCGACGCCGATGATGCCGGCGCCGATGACGACGACATCGACCGCCTCCGGCAGCGTCTCGTCGCTGGCAATGCGGTCGACAGGTGGCGACATGAGGCGTGTCCTTGCAGGCGGTCAGGAAGGCGGAAGGGGCTGCGGGCGGGACCTGGCCAGGCTCAGCTTGGTCAGGCCCAGACTGGTCAGGCCCAGTACCACTCGCGGATGTTCCAGCAGTTGGAGGAGGTGTTGATGTTGGCGCGGAAGCCGTGCAGCCCTTCCTTCACACCCTCCACCAGCACCTGCTGGAAGATCGGCAGGATCGTCAGCTCGTCGCGGATGATCTCCTGGATGCGGCCATAGGTGGCCTTGCGCGCCGCCTGGTCGAACTGGGTGGCGCCCTTCAGCAGCAGCGCGTCCACCTCGGCATTCTCGAACTGGAAGGTGTTCTGGCCGCGCCCGCCCTTGGCGGGGATGGCCTTGCTGCTGAAGCGCGGCGTCACGTCCGGGTCGCTGCCGAGCTGGTAGTTCACGCTGACCATGACGGAGTTGAACTTCGACATCTGCCAGAACTCGCCCCAGATGACGGCGGCGGGCATGTTCTGGATCTTCATGGCGGCGCCGATGCCCTGCCATTCCTGCATCAGGTATTGCTGCGCCTGCTCGCGCACCTGGTTGCCGGTGGTGGTGGAGTTGGTGAACTCCAGCCGCACCCCATCCTTCTCGCGGATGCCGCCCGCGCCGCGCTTCCAGCCGGCGGCGTCCAGCATCGCGTTGGCCTTGGCGGGGTTGTACTCGTGCTTCGGCAGGTCGGGGTTGATGGCCCAGGACTGCCGGGGGAGGAAGGATTCGGTCGGCGTCGGCAGGCCGTAGTAGATGGCGTCGATCAGCGCCTTCTTGTTCATGCTCATGTAGAGCGCCTGCCGCACCACCTTGTCGGCCAGGGCGGGGAAGCCGAGGTTGGGGGCGATGCTCTCCACCGAGGCGGTGGGGTTCACATGCACCTTGCGGCCGCGCAGCCCCTGCGCCTCACGCGCGAAGTTGGGGGTGATGCCGCCGATGCCGGTGTAGTCGATCTGGCCGGTGCGGAACTGGGTGTAGAGCACCGTCAGGTCCGGGATGTACTTGAACACCAGCCGTTCCACATACGGCCCCTTGCCGTGATAGGCGGGGTTGGCGTTCAGCAGGATGTGGTCGCCCGCCGCGCGGCTGCCCCAGCGGAAGGCGCCGGTGCCCACGGGCGCGGCCTGGAAGGGCGTGCTGTTCGGGTCCGCCGCGTCGGCCAGCTTGTGCTTCGGCACGATGAAGGTGAGCGAGAGGATGGAGAGGTAGGGCGCGTAGGCCGTCTCCATACGCCACTCGATCTGGTCCGGCGCCACCACCCGGATGTCCTTGACCAGCGCGTGCCCGACCCGGTTGCGCACCCGGAAATTGGGATTGTTGATCAGGTCCAGGCTGAACTTCACGTCCTCGGCGGTGAAGGGCGTGCCGTCATGCCAGGTCACGCCGGACCGCAGCTTGATCTTCCAGGTCAGCCCGTCCTCGGAGATGCCGCCATTCTGCTGCGTCGGCATCTCGGCGGCGAGGTCGGGGACGAAGTTGCCGTCCGGGTCGATGTACCAGAGGGTGCTGAACAGGTTCCACCAGACGCCCTGGTCCACCTCGATGCCCGGCATCAGCGGGTGGAACACCGTCGGCTCCTGCGACAGGCCGACGATCACCTGCCCCTTCGGCTTCTCCGGCGGGCGGCCCTGGGGCTGGCCCTGGGCGCGGGCGGGGCCGGCGGCCAGCGCCGCCGCGGCGCCGCCGCCAATGGCGAACAGGCCGCGCCGCGTGGGCGAGAGGATGCGCTGCCAGCGCAGGGCGGACTCGTCATGCGTCATGCTTCTCGTCTCCCACTCCACCGGGCCGCCCCATCCTTCGGGATCAGCGCCGGATTGGCCGCACCAACTCTCCCGGGCCGGGTGTTTTCAGCCCGGTCAAAATTCTTGCGCTCATGTTCACTCTCATGAAATTTGCTTGTCAATCGCCTTGCAACAATCCGGCATGGCCGGCATGGCAGCGGCACCCTGCGGGAGAGATGCGCATGAAGCCTCGGGCTGAGCTGGCCGCCACGACGGCACTGGAGCCCGCCAGCCTGGCGGAGCCCGGCGTGGATGCCAGCCTGGACGCCAGCATCGACGACGATGCCAGCGACCGCCGCCTGGGGGAATGCGTGCGGATGCTGCGGCAGCGGCTGGGGCTGTCGATCCAGGAGCTGGGCCGGCGCACCGGGCTTTCCATCGGCATGATCAGCCAGGTGGAGCGCGGGCTGGCCACCCCCTCCATCCGCACCCTGCGGCTGCTCGGGCTGGCACTCCAGGTGCCGATCTCGTTCTTCTTCGAGGAACGGCCCACCGGCCCGGCGCCGCGCTACATCGTGCGCCGCGCGCAGCGGCGGCTGCTGCGCCTCACCCGCTCGGGCGTGCTGAAGGAATCGCTGGCGCCGGACGCGCCGGGGCGGATGGAGATGTACGAGCTGACGCTGAGCCCGGGCGGCTCCTCGGGCGCGGATTTCGTCAAGCACCAGGGGGAGAAGGCGGGCTACGTGCTGGCCGGCACGCTGCGCCTCTGGCTGGACCATGAGGCACACCTGCTGGAGGCGGGCGACACCTTCCGCTTCCCCAGCACCGTGCCGCACATGTTCGACAACCCGACCGAGGCGCCGACGCGCATCGTCTGGATCACGGTGCCCAGCACGGAGGCATAAAAAAAGGCCAGGGGGAATGAATTCCCCTGGACCCCTTCTTTTTTCTGGCCGCTGCCGGTCATGGCCGGGACGGGGTCGCTGCACTCGAACGGGTCACCCCGGTTTAGCACAGCGGCCGACGTCTCACCCCTGACCGGCAGCTTGCAGAATTAAGCGGCCTCGCTGTCGGAGCGCTTGGCGTGCTTCTTGCGCTCATGCGGGTCGAGGTAGCGCTTGCGCAGGCGGACGGCGGTCGGCGTCACCTCCACCAGCTCGTCCTCCTCGATGTAGGCGATGGCCTGCTCCAGGCTCATGCGGCGCGGCGGCACCAGCAGCAGCGCCTCGTCCTTGCCGGCGGCGCGGACGTTGGTGAGCTTCTTCTCCTTGATCGGATTCACGTCGAGGTCGTTCTCGCGCGAATGCTCGCCCAGGATCAGGCCGGTATAGACCTTGGCGCCCGGATCGACGAACAGCGTGCCGCGCTCCTGCAGGGAGAACAGCGCGTACTGCACCGCCTCGCCATCGGAGTTGGAGATCAGGCTGCCCTTGATGCGGCCCTCGATCGGCCCGGCCCAGGGCTGATAGCCCAGGAACAGGCGGTTCATCATGCCGGTGCCGCGCGTGTCCGTCATGAACTCGCCGTGGTAGCCGATCAGCCCGCGCGACGGGATGTGGAAGGTCAGGCGCACCTTGCCGCCACCCGAGGGGCGCATGTCCTGCATCATGCCCTTGCGGACGGACATCTTCTCGACGACGACGCCCGAGTATTCCTCATCAACGTCGATGACGGCTTCCTCGAAGGGCTCTTCCTTCTCACCCGTCTCCGGGTTCACCTGCGTCAGCACGCGCGGGCGGCCGATGGTCAGCTCGAAGCCCTCGCGGCGCATCGTCTCGATCAGCACGCCGAGCTGCAGCTCGCCGCGGCCGGCCACCTCGAAGGCGTCCACTTCCTCGGACACCTTCACCTTGATGGCGACGTTGCCCTCGATCTCCTTGAACAGCCGGTCGCGGATCTGGCGCGACGTGACCTTCTTGCCCTCGCGGCCGCCGAGCGGGCCGTCATTGATGCGGAAGGTCATGGACAGCGTCGGCGGGTCGATCGGGATCGCGTGCAGCGGCTCCGTCACCTCGGGGGAGGCGATGGTGTCGGGGATGGTGGCGTCCGACAGGCCGGCGATGGCGCAGATGTCGCCCGCCTGCACCTCGTCGACCGGCACGCGCTCCAGGCCGGAGAAGGTCATCAGCTTGGTCAGGCGGCCCGTCTCGACGACCGAGCCGTCCTGGCGCAGCACGCGCACCGGCATGTTGGTGCGCGCCACGCCCTGCTCGATGCGGCCCGTGAGGATGCGGCCCAGGAACGGGTCGGCCTCCAGGATCGAGGCGTTCATCGCGAAGGGCGCCGTGGCGTCGACCGTCGGCTGCGGCACATGGCTCAGGATCAGGTCGAACATCGGCGACAGGTCCTTGCGCGGACCGTCCATCGTCAGGTCGGCCCAGCCCTGGCGGCCGGAGGCGAACATGGTGTGGAAGTCGAGCTGCTCGTCGCTGGCGCCGAGCGCCGCGAACAGGTCGAACACCTCGTTCAGCACCTCGTCGGCGCGGGCGTCCTGGCGGTCGACCTTGTTGATGACGACGATCGGCTTCAGGCCGCGGGCCAGCGCCTTGGTCAGCACGAACTTGGTCTGCGGCAGCGGCCCCTCGGCGGCGTCGCACAGCACGATGGCGCCATCGACCATCGACAGGATGCGCTCCACCTCGCCGCCGAAATCGGCGTGGCCGGGGGTGTCGACAATGTTGATCTTCACGCCCTTCCACTCGACGGCGGTGGACTTGGCGAGAATGGTGATGCCGCGCTCACGCTCCAGGTCGTTGCGGTCCATGGCGCGTTCGGCGACCTGCTGGTTGGCGCGGAAGGCACCAGCCTGCTTCAGCAGGTTGTCGACCAGCGTGGTCTTGCCATGGTCGACGTGGGCGATGATGGCGACGTTGCGCAGTTCCATAAGGCGGGCAGTCCCGAGGCTGCGCCGCCTGCGCACGCGGCCCGATTCCCCTGACCGCAGGGATGCGGCGGGGTCGGGCAGGGCGGGCCTGGCGGCTTGTTGCGGCGCACAGATAGGATGATCGGGCGCAAAAAGCGAGCCTTTCGCGCCCCGAACCCCGGCGCGGGCTGCAAGGCAGCCTCCCGCGGCCGGAAACCTACAGCCGGTACAGCGCCTTGCTGGCGCCGCCGAAGGGGCGCCGGGGCTGGAATTTCTCCACCACGCAGAGATGCAGCGCCTGGTGCATGGCGGGCGGGATCTCCTCCGCCGCCTCGGGCACGGCCTCCTCGGCTTCCGCCGCGGCAGGCTGCCAGCGGACGAAGCGCGGCATGTTGGAGCGGAACAGGGGCGCTGATTCAGCGCATCCGGGGGCAGCGGCCAGACCTTGGCCGTGGCCACGCCCGGAGTCATGCTCCTGGACGACGAGGCCGAGCGCGACGCGCTGCAGGCCGGCGGCGGGAACAGGGTCGGTGGCCCGGGGGGCGGACATCGATGCTCCGAGGGCGACCGCTGCGATGAGGGGGAGGATCGTTGAGCGGCGCATGCGATTCCAACGAGGCTGCCTCTGCATCGTTGCCGAGCCGGGTTAGCATTCCCCTAACACAAAAATTTTTTGGCAACCCCAGCCTGCCCCGCCGGCTTCGCGTTGCCATAGCCTGACCCAGGGAGAGGAGGCCGCCGCATGAGTGACACGCCGCGAGACGACGAGAGCGAGGTCGATCTGGGCGTCAGTCTGGAAACCGTCGCGACCGTGGTCGACCACATCCGCGCCGTCCAGGGCGAGGACACCAACGAGCGCGACACCGAGTACGAGGACGAGGACAAGGTCAGCGACGAGGATTTCGACGAGGGGACCCTCGCCACCTTCATCGACGAGCTGAACGAGGACGAGCAGGCGGCGCTGGTGGCCCTGGCCTGGGTCGGCCGCGGCGACTACGAGCCGGAGGAATGGGAGGAGGCGCACCGCCTCGCCAAGGAACGCGGCGCCGGCACCGACACCGCCACCTATCTGCTCAGCATGGACATGGCGGGCGACCTGATCAGCGAGGGGCTGGCCGCCTTCGGCATCGCCATCGAGGAGGTCGAGCGCTGAGGCAGACGCTCCGGGCGCCCCCGGGCGCCGGGGCACCCGCGCCGTCCGGTCCGGGTGGCGCGGAGTTCCGGCGCCGCCATCAGGCGTAGTTCATGACCGGCCCGCCGGCGCCGGCGATCTCGCGGATCAGCTTGCGCCGCACGGCGACGCCGAAGCTCTCGAAGCTCTCCGCCGCGACCAGGAAGGCGCCGGCGCCGCCGATGACGGATTCGGCGTAGTACCGGTCGAGCGGGATGCTGAGGCGCCGGCCGAAGGTCGGGTTGTCGTTCATGATCGGCAGGCCGTTGATGACGATGCCCTGCGCCAACGCCGCGTCCCGCGCCGCCTCCACCGGGCCGCCGGAATTGTTCACTCCGTCGCCCGAGATGTCGATGACGCGCCGCGTGCCCTCGAACGGGGCCTCGGCCAGCATCCGCACGCTGAAGTCGATGCCGGCGGAGATCGAGGTCCAGGAGAGCGAGGCGCGCGGCGCCTCGGCCAGCATGTCGGACCAGCGGTTGGCTTCGGCCTGGCTGCCGATGCGCTGCCAGGGCAGCACCTGCCGCTGGTACTCCGCCCCCGCCCATTCGACATAGGTGACGGCGATGGCGCCCAGAATGCCGCCCTGCAGCGCCTCGACCACCTTCGGGTCGGACATCGCGGCGCGGTAGCCTTCCCGCTGGAGCCGCGCCTCATCCTCGTCGATCGACCGCGAGACATCGACCGCCAGGACGAGGAGGACATCGACCGCCTCCTCCGCCCTGGCCCGTCCGGGCAGGAGCGCGGCCGCCGCCGCCAGACCACCTGCCGCCAGCAAGGAACGTCGACGCATACCGAGCCTCCTGCCTGTCCGATGACCAGCAAAGCCGATCCAGGGGGGGAAGCTGCAACCGTTACGAGTGCAAGTCTGCGTGCGGTTCCCGGCCAGCCTGGAAAGCCGCTCCAGAATGGCAGAGGAACATTCCGACTTCGTAAAATACAGGCCAGTTCAGGGCAATTCCTGCAGCCGCCGCTCCACCAGGGCGCGCCAGGGCGCGTCGGCCGGGGCCTGGGCGAGCAGGGCGCGCCAGGCGCTGCGGGCATTCTCGGTGCGGCCGGCGCGCGCCTCGGCCAGGCCGGTCAGGTAGCGCAGGCGGGGCTGCTCCGGGTCGGCGGAGAGGGCGCGGGTGAGCAGGGCGGCGGCCTCCTCCAGCGCGCCGCGCTCGATCAGCAGCTCGGCCAGCTCGGCGGCCAGCGGCCCCTCGAAGCGCGCGGCCAGCGCGCGGCGCCAGGCCTCGGCGGCGGCCTCCCAGCGGCCGCGGCCGCGCTCGGCATTGCCGAGCAGGATCCAGCCCTGGCGCGCCGCCTCGCTGTCGGCCGGCACCTGCTCCAGCCGGGCGCGCAGTTGCGCCATCAGCGCGTCGTCGCGCGCCGCCGCCTCGGCCCGCTCCACATAGGGCGCGGCCGGCACCTCCGGGTTGCCGCCCCGGAGGTAGATGGCGAAGCCCAGTGCCGGCACCAGGAACAGCAGCGCCGCCAGCGCCGCGGCGCCGCGCCCGGCACGGCCCTGGCGCTCGGCGCCCTCGCTGGCCAGCAGGCGGCGCTGCACCTCGACCGTGGCGGCGCGGTGCGCGGCCTCGTCCAGCCGCCCGGCGGCGCGCTCGCGCTCCAGCTCGGCCAGCTGGGCGCGGTAGAGGGCGAGGTCGGCCTCGCGCCGGCCGGTGAGGCGGGCGGGGCGCAGCAGCGCGAGCCCGAGCGGCGCCAGGGCGAGCGCCGCCAGCCCCAGGAACAGCAGCCAGATCATCGCGCGGCGTCATCCTCCAGCGCCGCCAGCCGGGCGCGTTCCTCGGGCGTCAGCGGCGCCGGCTCGGGCCACGCGCCCTGCTCCGCCCGCTGGCGGCGGCGCAGCAGCAGCAGGGCCAGGCCGCCGCCGCCCAGCGCCAGCAGCGGCATGCCCCACAGCAGCGCCGTGGCCGCCGAGAAGGGCGGCCGCAGCAGCACGAAGTCGCCGTAGCGGTCGTGTACGTAGTCCACCACCGCGCGGTCGTCCTCGCCGGCGGCGATGCGCTCGCGCACGATGCGGCGCAGGTCGCGCGCCAGCTCCGCCTCGCTGTCCTCGATCGACTGGTTCTGGCAGACGAGGCAGCGCAGCTCCCGCCCGATGGCACGGGCGCGCTCCTCCTGCGCCGGGTCGCGCAGCATCTCGGACGGCAGGCCGACGCCGAGGGCAGGGGCGAGGGAGGCCCATCCCAGCAAGGCGAGGGTGGCGAGGCGGCGCATCAGGCGTGGCGCCGCAGCAGCGGGCGGATGTCCTGCTCCAGCACCTCGGGCGTCACGGGCCCCGGCCAGCGCCAGCGGACGATGCCCTTGCGGTCCAGCAGGTAGGTCTCCGGCACGCCATAGACGCCCCAGTCGATGGCGACGCGCCCCGGCTGGTCGGCGCCGAGGCGCTGGAAGGGGTTGCCGTGGCGGGTGAGGAACTGCGCCGCGTCGGCCGGCTTGTCCTTGTAGTTGACGCCCCAGACGGCCACGCCCTCGCGCGCCAGCCGCATCAGCTGCGGGTGCTCGATGATGCAGGGCACGCACCAGCTGGCCCAGAAATTCACCAGTATCGGCGCCGGCAGGTCGCGCAGCTCGGCATCGGTGAAGCCGGGCAGGCCGGTGGCCTCCAGCGGCGGCAGGGCGAAGGGCGGGGCGGCGCGGCCCACCAGCACGGAGGGCACGCCGCGCGGGTCGTAGCTGCCCGTGCCCAGGCCGCGCAGCATGGCGTAGAAGCCGGCGCCGCCGGCCACGGCGATGCCGAGCGGGGCCAGCATCAGCATGCGGCGGGAGGTCAGGGGCATGGGCAGGCTCCGGTCATGGGGTGTCGGCGGGTCAGGCCCGCGCCGCCGCGCCGGCGCGGGGCGCCGGGGCCGCCACCCGGATGCGCCGGTCGCTGAGGGAGATGCCGCCGCCCAGCGCCATGATCACGGCGCCCAGCCAGATCCAGGGCGCGAGCGGGTTGTGGTGGATGCGCAGCACGGCGGTGCCGCCCTCCTCCTCGCCCATCACCGCATAGAGGTCGGAGAGCCAGGTGGTGTGGATGGCGGCCTCGGTGGTGTTCATCCGGCCGACGGGGAAGAAGCGCCGCTCCGGCGTCAGCACCGTGACGGGGGCGCCGCCGCGCGTGACGGTGACGGTGGCGCGGCGGGCGGTCCAGTTGGGGCCGATCACGTCCTCCACCCGGTCCAGCCGCCACTCATAGCCGGCATGGGCGAGGCTGGCGCCGGGGCGCAGCGCGGCGAGGCGGTCGGTCGCCAGCCCCATGCCGGCCATGCCGAGGATGGAGATGCCGAGTCCGGCATGGGCGATGGCGGCGCCCCAGGCGGCGCGCGGCAGGCCACGCGCCCGGCTCCAGGCTGCGGCGGGGCGGCGGAACAGGGCGATGCGGTCGGAAATGTCGGCCAGGGCGCCGGCCACCAGCCAGGCGGCGGCGGCGAAGCCCAGCGCCGGGCCGATGCGCACGCCCGCATAGGCGAAGCACAGCGCCACGGCCAGCGCCGCCAGCAGCGCCGCCCACCACAGGCGTTGCAGCACCGGCCAGAGCTGCGCCCGCTTCCAGGGCATCAGCGGCCCGGCGGCCATGGCCAGCACCAGCGGCACGGCCAGCGGCAGGATGGCGGTGTTGAAGAAGGGCGGGCCCACCGAGATCTTCTGGCCCAGCAGCAGGTCGGCGAACATCGGCCAGAGGGTGCCGGTGAGCACCACGGCGGCCATGGAGCAGAGCAGCAGGTTGTTCAGCACCAGCCCGCCCTCGCGCGAGAGCGGCTGGAACAGCCCGGCCGGGGCCATGCTGGGCGCCCGCCAGGCGAACAGCGCGAAGCCCCCCGCCACGTAGAACACCAGCAGGCCGAGGATGAAGACGCCACGCTCCGGGTCGTTGGCGAAGGCGTGGACGGAGTTCAGCACGCCCGAGCGCACCAGGAAGGTGCCGAGCAGCGAGAAGCCGAAGGCCAGCAGCGCCAGCAGCACCGACCAGACCTTCAGCGCCTCCCGCTTCTCGACCACGATGGCGGAATGCAGCAGCGCCGTTCCCGCCAGCCAGGGCAGGAGGGAAGCGTTCTCCACCGGGTCCCAGAACCACCAGCCGCCCCAGCCCAGCTCGTAATAGGCCCACCAGGAGCCGAGCGCGATGCCAAGTGTCAGGAAGGACCAGGCCGCCAGCGCCCAGGGACGCACCCAGCGGCCCCAGGCGGCATCCACCCGCCCCTCCAGCAGGGCGGCGACGGCGAAGGCGAAGGTGACGGCGTAGCCGACATAGCCGAGGTAGAGCAGCGGCGGGTGGAAGGCGAGGCCGGGGTCCTGCAGCACCGGGTTCAGCCCCTGGCCGTCCGGCGGCGGCGGCCAGACACGGCCGAAGGGGTTGGAGGTGATCAGCACGAAGGCCAGGAAGCCCACCGCCACCAGCCCCAGCACGCCGAGCACGCGGGCGCGCAGCGCCGAGGGCAGCTCCCGCCCGAAGCCGGCCACCGCGCCGCCGCACAGCGCCAGGATCAGCACCCAGAGCAGCATCGAGCCCTCGTGGTTCCCCCAGGCGCCGGAGAGCTTGTAGAGCATCGGCTTGGCCGAGTGGCTGTTCTGCACCACGTTGATGACGCTGGTGTCGTTCACCGCGAAGGCCCAGAGCAGCGCGCCGAAGGCGGCGGCGCAGGCCAGCAGGTGGCCGCCCGCCAGCGGCCCGGCGGCGGCCATCAGCCGGGCATCGCCACGGGCGGCGCCGAGCAGCGGCACGAAGCTCTGCGCCAGGGCGAGCGCCAGCGCCAGCGCCAGGGCGAAGTGCCCGAGTTCCGCGATCATCCGCCGTTGCGCTCCTGCGCCGCAGCCGGCGAGAGGGTGTTCCAGGAGGCCGCCGGCGGCGCGGCGCCCTGGGCCGGGTCCCAGTGGCCGCTGCGCTTCAGCGCGTCGGCCACCTCGGGGGGCATGTAGGTCTCGTCGTGGCGGGCCAGCACCTCGCTGGCGCGGAACAGCCCGTCCGCCCCCAGCTTGCCGAGGGTGACGACGCCCTGCCCCTCGCGGAACAGATCCGGCAGCACGCCGACATAGGAGACGGGGATGGTCGCCGGCCCGTCGGTGACGCGGAAGCGCGCCTCGGTGCGGCCATCGGCGGCCTGGGCGCGCTGCAGGCTGCCGGCCTCGACCAGCCCGCCCAGGCGGAAGGCGCGCTCCGGCCCGGGGTTCTTGCTGGCGATGTCGCTCGGCGCCAGGAAGAAGACGAGGTTGTCCTGGAAGGCGGTGAGGGTGAGCGCCGTGGCCGAGCCGAGGCCGAGCCCCGCCAGCACCACGATCCACATCCGGCGCCGCTTGCGCGACGATTTCATGCCCGCCTCCTCTCGCGCGGATCCAGCCGGGCCAGATGCCGCTTCGCCGCCGCGTGCCGCCACGCGGCCAGGACCGCCATGCCCCCGAAGCCCAACGCCGCCAGCCCCCAGGAGATGGCCACATGCCACCAATGCTGCGTCATGCCGCCCTTCTGTCAGGTTTTTCCATGACTTGCATCAAGCCTGGAGGTCCGCCGCCGGGCCGGCCGCGGGCCGCTGCGTGTCATGTCGCCGTGCCTGGGCCAGTTGCAACTGCCGCACCCGCCGCTCCATCACCGCCGCCCGCGTGCGCGCCAGCACCAGCGCCGCGAAGGCCAGCCCGAACCCCGCCGCGCAGGTGAGCAGCGGGTAGAGGATATCGACATGCAGCCCCGGCGCCGCCGCCCGCGTGACGGAGGCCGACTGGTGCAGCGTGTTGAACCAGTCCACGCTCCACTTGATGACCGGCAGGTTCACCGCCCCCACCAGGGCGAGGATGGCGCCGGCCCGCGCGCCGCGCTCCTCCTCGTCGAAGGCGCGGACCAGGGCGGCGTGGCCCATCCAGAGGAAGAACAGCACCAGCACGGAGGTCATCCGCGCGTCCCAGGCCCACCAGGTGCCCCACATCGGCCGGCCCCACAGGCTGCCGGTGGCGAGGCAGAGCGCCGTGACCATGGCCCCCACGGGCGAGAGCTCCCGCGCCGCGAGGTCGGCCAGCGGGTGGCGCCAGATCAGCGACATCAGCGAGGCGATGGCGAGGCCGAGATAGCCGCCCATCGCCAGCCAGGCCATCGGGACATGGACGTACATGATCCGCACCGTCTCGCCCTGCTGCCAGTCGGGCGGCGAGAAGAGCAGCGCCCAGGCGGCGCCGATCCCCAGCACCAGCACGGCGGCGCCCCACAGCCAGGGCAGCGCGCGGTCCGTCAGCCGCAGGAAGCGGCCGGGATTGGCGAAGCGGTGCAGCCCGCCGCCCGGCTGCGGGGTGCCGGGCTGGGGCGTGGCGGAGAGGGGCCGGGGGGCCGGATGGGGCGCGGGGGTGCTCACGCGGCGCAAACTAGGCGCTGGCGGCGCCGGATTGAAGCCATCGCCGCACGCGGTTACGTCATGCAACAGCGGCGGCTGGCGCCGCGCCCCTTTCGAGAGGACGTTCCACCATGCTGTTCGCCATCGTCGCCGAGGACAAGCCCGGCGCCCTGGAGCTGCGCCTGGCCACCCGCCCCACCCACCTGGAGTACCTGGACAGCCAGGTGGAGAAGCTGGTGCAGGCCGGCCCGGTGCTGGACGCCGAGGGCAAGCCCTGCGGCAGCGTGCTGATCGTCGAGGCGGAGGACCAGGCGGCGGCCGAGGCCTTCGCGGCGGCCGACCCCTATGCCCAGGCCGGGCTGTTCGCCCGCACCACCATCCGCCCCTTCCGGCAGGTCTATGCCGGCGGCCAGCGCCTTGGCTGAAAGGCGCTTCTGGCTGGTCAAGAGCGAGCCGGACGCCTTCTCCTGGCAGCAGCAGGTGGCGAACGGCACGGAACCCTGGACCGGCGTGCGCAACGCCCAGGCCGCCAGCTTCCTGCGCGCCATGCGCCGGGGCGACCGGGCCTTCTTCTACCACTCCAATGTGGGGAAGGAGATCGTCGGCGTGGTCGAGGTGGCGCGGGAAGCCTATCCCGACCCCACCGAGGCCGTGCCGGAGGGCCGTGCCCCGCGCTGGGTCTGCACCGACATGCGCGCGGTGGGGCCGATGCCCCGCCCCGTGCCGCTGTCGGCGATCAAGGCCGAGCCGGCGCTGGCCGAGATCGGGCTGATCCGCCAGTCCCGCCTCTCGGTGATGCCGATCTCGCCGGAACACTGGGCGCTGCTGTGCCGCATGGGGGGCTGGGAGGGCTGAGGCCCTCCCGGCTTTCTCTGGACTGCTTCCTCTGGGTTGTTCCCTCAGGGCCGCGCGCGCTGCGGGTCGTTGAACCAGGGTGTGCGGCCGCGCGGCGGCGGGGGTTGCGGGCGCTCCGGCTCGGCGGGCGTCCAGAGCGGCGGCGCCGGGTCGATATAGACATGCACATTGGGCTGGCCGTAGCCGTTGGATTGGCCGTAGCCACTCCCGTAGGGCGGCTGCGGCGGGTAGGGCTGCGGCAGGGGGCGGTAGACCGGCGGCGGCGCCGGCTGGCGGTTGCGGAAATCCCGCTCGATGTCGTCCCGCCCCAGGTAGCGGCCCTCGGCATCGTAGTGGCGCATCACGCCGCCGCCGGCGGAGCGTTCCGAGCGCCCCTCGTAGCGGCCCCAGGGATCGTAGTGGCGCAGCGTGCCGCCCTGCTGCTCCGTCCGGCCGTTGTAGCGGCCCCAGGGGTCCAGATCCGGCCGCGTCTGCGCCGCGGCGGTGCCGGCCAGCAGCAGCCAAACCCCGATCGCCATCCAGGCTCCGTGCTGTCGCATTGGCGGCCTTTCCTTTCCGTGGCGTTATCGTCGGGGCCAAAGATTACCAGACCATGAAGGGCAGGGGGCGCTTGCCTTGCCCGCCGCGCCGCGCGATCCCTGGCCCTGCCCCCACACCGTGCCGGAGACCTCACCCCCGATGACCGATGCCCCATGACTGATGAACGCCGCCTCTGCCGCCTCGACGAGATCGCCGACGGGCAGGCGCGGGGCTTCCCCGGCCCGGAGGGCAGCTTCATCGGCCTGTTCGCCGTGCGGCGCGGCGGGGCGGTGCATGTCTATGTCAATTCCTGCCCGCATGTCGGGGTCGCCCTGGAGATGATGCCGGACCGCTTCCTGGACGGGGCGGGGGAGCATATCGTCTGCGCCGTGCATGGCGCGCGTTTCCAGGTGGAGGACGGCTTCTGCCTCTCCGGCCCCTGCGCCGGCGATTCGCTGGAGGCGGTGCCGGCGCGGATCGACGCCGCGGGCGTCGTCTGGGTGCCGGCCGATGCGGGGGCCTGAAGGCCACCCGCCGCTTCCCTGCGTGGGCTTCACTTGACGCAGGTCATGGCCCCTTGGCCCAATGGGCGTTGAAACAGTGGACGAAGCCCCGCAGGAGGGGCGCACCACAGCGGGAGGAACACGATGCCGGATGATGCGCTGATTGCCGTGAAGCCCGAGCTGGCCCAGGGCGCGCGGGTGGACGCCGCCCGCCACCGCACCATGACGGCGGAGGCCATCCGCGACCCCGAGGGCTTCTGGCGGGAGGAGGCGAAGCGGATCGCCTGGATGACCCCGCCGACGAAGATCAAGAACACCTCCTTCGAGGGCGATGTCTCGATCAGGTGGTTCGAGGATGGCGTGCTGAACGCCTCCGTCTCCTGCCTCGACCGGCACCTGGAGACGCGCGGCGACCAGGTGGCCATCATCTGGGAGGGCGACGACCCGAACAGCGACGCCAAGGTCACCTACCGCGAGCTGCATGAGCGCGTCTGCCGCATGGCCAACGCCATCAAGGCGCTGGGCGTGAAGAAGGGCGACCGCGTCACCCTCTACCTGCCGATGATCGTCGAGGCGGCGGTGGCGATGCTGGCCTGCGCCCGCGTCGGCGCGGTGCACTCCATCGTCTTCGGCGGCTTCAGCCCGGACAGCCTGTCCAGCCGCATCCAGGATTGCGACAGCACGCTGCTGATCACCGCCGACCAGGGCCGCCGCGGCGGCCGCACCGTGCCGCTCAAGACCAATGCGGACGAGGCGCTGAAATCCTGCCCGACGGTGAAGAACGTGCTGGTGGTGCGCAACACCGGCAACGCCGTGCCGATGCAGGAGGGGCGCGACATCTGGTGCCACGAGGCCTGCGCGGCCGCTTCCGCCGACTGCCCGCCGGAGCCGATGAACGCGGAGGACCCGCTGTTCATCCTCTACACCTCGGGCTCCACCGGCAAGCCCAAGGGCGTGCTGCACACCACCGGCGGCTACATGGTCTGGGCCAGCTACACGCATGAGCTGGTGTTCGACTACCGCCCCGGCGAGGTCTACTGGTGCACCGCCGATGTCGGCTGGGTCACCGGCCACACCTACATCGTCTATGGCCCGCTGGCGAACGGCGCCACCACGCTGATGTTCGAGGGCGTGCCGAACTGGCCGGGCATCGACCGCTGCTGGCAGGTGGTGGACAAGCACCAGGTCAACATCTTCTACACCGCCCCCACCGCCATCCGCAGCCTGATGCGGGAGGGCGAGGCGCCGGTGCGGAAATGGTCCCGCCAGTCGCTGCGCGTGCTGGGCAGCGTGGGCGAGCCGATCAACCCGGAAGCCTGGATGTGGTACTACCGCGTGGTGGGCGACGAGCGCTGCCCGATCGTCGACACCTGGTGGCAGACCGAGACGGGCGGCATCCTGATCTCGCCGCTCCCCGGCGCGGTGGACCAGAAACCCGGCTCCGCCACCCTGCCCCTGCCCGGCGTGCAGCCGGCGCTGGTGGATGGCGAGGGCAACCTGCTGGAGGGGGCGACCGAGGGCAACCTCGTCATCCTCGATTCCTGGCCCGGGCAGATGCGCACCGTCTACAAGGACCATGAGCGCTTCATCCAGACCTACTTCTCCACCTTCCCCGGCAAGTACTTCTCGGGCGACGGCGCGCGGCGCGACGCCGATGGCTACTACTGGATCACCGGCCGGGTGGACGACGTGCTGAACGTCTCCGGCCACCGCATGGGCACGGCCGAGATCGAGAGCGCGCTGGTGGCGCACCCCAAGGTGGCGGAGGCCGCGGTGGTCGGCATGCCGCACGAGCTGAAGGGCCAGGGCATCTACTGCTACGTCACGCTGAAGACGGGCGAGGAGCCCTCCGACGCGCTGAAGAAGGAGCTGGTGGCCTGGGTGCGCAAGGAGATCGGGCCCATCGCGGCGCCGGACGCCATCCAGTGGGCGCCGGGCCTGCCGAAGACGCGCTCGGGCAAGATCATGCGCCGCATCCTGCGCAAGATCGCCGCCAACGAGACGGACAGCCTGGGCGACACCTCCACCCTCGCCGACCCGACGGTGGTGCAGGACCTCATCGGCAACCGGGTGGGCTGAAGGCGCCGCCGGGCGGGGGAGAAGGCGCCCCCGCCCGGCATCAGCCGATGCCGGTCGGCCCGTCCAGGATCAGGCGCACCTTGCGAGCCAGTTCCAGCCGGCCATAGGGCTTGCTGATCACGTCGAACTCCGAGCCGCCGGCATCGCTGCGCTCCAGCGAGGCCTCGGCATAGCCGGTGGTCAGCAGCACCTTCAGCTTCGGCTGGCGGCGGCGCGCCTCGCGGGCCAGCATCACGCCGTTCATGCCGCCGGGCATGATCAGGTCGGAGAACAGCAGGTCCACCCGCTCCGCCTGGTCGAGGATGTCCAGCGCCGCGCGGCCATTGGCGGCCACCAGCACCGTGTAGCCGAAATCCTCCAGGATGGCGCGTGCCAGCTCCGCCACCTCCTCGCGGTCGTCCACCACCAGCACATGCTCGGTGCCGGCGCGGTCCATCACGCGCAGGCTGCGCCGGGCCGCCGGCCGCTCCTCATCTCCCTGGTCGGGGAAGTAGAGATTGACCGTGGTGCCGGCGCCCATCTCCGATTCGATCTGCAGCGCGCCGCCCGACTGCTTGGCGAAGCCATAGACCATCGACAGGCCGAGCCCGGTCCCCTTGCCCTCCTCCTTGGTGGTGAAGAAGGGGTCCATCACCCGGGCCAGGATGTCGGGCGGCATGCCGGTGCCGGTGTCGGCGATGGAGAGCTGCACGTAGCGCCCCGGCGCCAGATTGCCGATGGCGCCGGTCGCCTCCGCGTCGAGCGTGACGTTGCGGGTGCGGATGGTGAGCAGGCCCTGCGGCTGCTCGGCCATGGCGTCGCGCGCGTTGATCAGGATGTTGAGCAGCGCCACCTCCGCCTGGGTCGGGTCCAGCCGGCAATTGCCCAGCCCCTCCGCCAGGTCCAGCCGCAGCGCGATGGCGTCGCCCAGGGTGCGGCGGGCCATGTCGCGCATGCCCTCGACCAGCGTGTTGAGGTTCAGGGTGCGGCCGTCGAGCCGCTGCTTGCGGGCGAAGGCCAGCAATTGCTGCGTCAGGGTGGTGGCGCGGTTCACGGCGCCGCGCACGTTCTGCAGCCCGCGCTGCATGCGGTTGCGGTCCAGCTCCGGGCGCCCCAGCGCGTGCTCGGTCAGCTCCAGATAGCCGACCATGACCTGCAGCAGGTTGTTGAAGTCGTGCGCGATGCCGCCGGTGAGCTGGCCCAGCGCCTCCATCTTCTGGCTCTGCCGCAGCGCGTCCTCGGCATCCCGCCGGCGGCTCACATCGAGCTGCGAGCCGAAGAAGTACATCAGCTCCCCCTGGGCGTTGTAGACGGGGGAGACGAACAGCGCGTTCCAGAAGGTGGAGCCGTTCTTGCGGTAGTTGAGGATCTCGGTGGCGATCTCGCGCCGCTCGCTGATAGCGGCGCGGACGCTGGCCACGGTCTCCCGGTCGGTGTCGGGCCCCTGCAGGAAGCGGCAATTGGTGCCGAGGATCTCGTCCAGGCTGTAGCCCGTCATCTTCAGGAAGGCGTTGTTGGCGAAGATGATCGGGTGGTCCTTGGCCCGCGCGTCGGTGACGATCATCGGCATGCGCGTGGTCTCGACGGCCGCGAAGAAGATGTCGCCATACTGCTTGCCGCCACTGTTGGAGACGGGCGGGCTGGAGGTTCGGGAGGCCGGATCAGGCTCCATGAGAAATTCCATCGGGGCTGAGGGGCCGGACCGCGCCTGGCGTGGCCGTCCCTGGGCGGGCGGCATCATGAGCCCAGGATCGCTTTGAAAATGGCCCGGTCTCGGGGTTCCACAACCGGGCGCATCCCTGGCCACATGCCGCGCACGCCCTGCATGCCGGTCTGGCGCGGATAGTATGAAGAATGCGCCCCGCCGCAATCCGCGCCGAAGTCAACTTTCACCCAGCCGTCGCGCCGCCCGGATTGCCAGCGGGCGGGGAGTGTGGAACCCCTTTCGCGAGACAGGCCGGAGGAATGTGGCGGATGCGAATCCTGGTGCTCGGGGCCGGGGCCCTGGGCGGCTATTTCGGCGCCCGCCTGCTGGAGGCCGGCGCCGAGCTGGCCTTCCTGGTGCGCCCCAAGCGCCAGGCGCAGCTGCGGCGCGAAGGGCTCTCGGTCCGCTGCCCGGCGCTGGGCGCCTGGTGCCGCCCCGTCACGGCGCTGCTGGCCGGCGAGGTGCGGCCGGGCTGGGACGTGGTGCTGCTGAGCTGCAAGGCCTACGACCTGGAGGCGGCGATCGAATCCATCCGCCCGGTGGTGGGGCCGGAGACGGCGATCCTGCCGGTGCTGAACGGGCTTTCGCACATCGACACGCTGCGCGAGGCCTTCGGCGAGGCGGCGGTGCTGGGCGGCCTCGCCAAGATCCGCGCCACCCTGGCGCCGAGCGGCGAGGTGCGGAACCTCTCCAACTGGCGCTACCTCACCTTCGGCGAGATGGACGGGCGGATGACGCCGCGCGTCGAGGCGCTGGCGGCGCTGGCCCGGCGCGGCGGCATCGAGGCCCAGGCGGTGCCCGACATCCGCGCCGCCATGTGGGCCAAGCTGGTGCATCTCGGCACGGTGGCGGCCGGCACCGTGCTGCTGCGCGGCTCCACCGGGCAGATCGCCCGCGCGCCGGGCGGGGTGGCCTTCATGCACCGGCTGCTGGAGCGCAACATCGCCATCGCCGCCGCGCATGGCGTGGCCATGCCGCCCGGCTTCGAGGCGGAATACCGCGCCATGCTGGCCGACCCCGCCGGCAGCTACACCGCCAGCATGCTGCGCGACCTGGAGCAGGGCGGCCGCATCGAGGCCGACCACATCCTGGGCTACCTGCTGGCGGCGGCACGGCGCGCCGGCGTGGAGGAGGAGCTGCACGCCCTCACCTACCTCCACGCCAAAACCTATGAGGAACGGCGGGCCGAGGAGAAGGTCCAGAGGGACAAGGACCCGGGACGCGCCGCATGACCGACCGCCACCGCATCGAGGCCGATGGCCTCTCGGCCACCATCCAGGCGCGCGGCGCCGAGCTGGTGAGCCTGTGCGACGCCGCGGGCGGGGAATATCTCTGGCAGGCCGGGCCGGAATGGCGCCGCCACGCGCCGGTGCTGTTCCCCATCGTCGGCAAGCTGGCCGGGGACACGCTGCGCCATGCCGGGGCGGAGCACCGCCTGACGCAGCACGGCTTCGCCCGCGACCGCCGCTTCGAATGGGTGGAGCGGGAGCCCGCCTCCTGCCGCCTGCGCCTGACCGATGACGCGGAGAGCCGCGCGGCCTACCCCTTCGGCTTCGCGCTGGAGCTGGCCTATGCGCTGGCCGGCGGCACGCTGACGGTGACGGCCAGCATCGCCAACCCCGGCGAGGCGGTGCTGCCCTGCGCCATCGGCGCGCACCCCGCCTTCCGCTGGCCCCTGGTGCCGGGCGCGCCGAAGGAGGCGCACCGCCTGGTGTTCGAGCAGCCCGAGCACGGCCCCGCCCACCGGCTGGAAGGCGGCCTGCTGGGGCCGGAGGAGCCTTCCCCGGTGCGGGGCCGGGACTTGCCGCTCTCGCCCGCCCTCTTCGCGCGCGACGCGCTGATCCTGCCCGACGTGGCCAGCCGCGCCCTCCGCTACGAGGCGCCGGACGGCACGGCGCTGACCGTGCGGTGGGAGGGCTACCCGGACCTCGGCATCTGGTCGAAGCCCGAGGGGGCGGATTTCCTCTGCATCGAGCCCTGGCACGGCATGTCCAGCCCGGTGGGCTGGGATGGCGACTTCGCGGAAAAGCCGGGCCTGCTGCACATTCCGCCCGGCGGGAGCCGGGACTTCACCTGGAGCGTGACGCTGTAACCTGGCACCCCGCACGGGGCCGGCGGGGCGCCAGAACAGACAAAGTCTTTTTGCTTCTTTTTCTGAAGAAAAAGAAGGTTTCTTCTACTTCACTCCTTCGATCACCGCCGCCACCACACGCTCGAGCTGCCCCTCATCCAGATAGGGATGCATCGGCAGGGAGAGGATGCGCTGGCAGAGCGCCTCGCTCACCGGCAGGGGCGGCGCCTGGCGCAGCCCTTCGGCATGGGCGGCGGCATAGGCCGGCTGGCGGTGCAGCGGCTTCGGGTAGTAGATGGCGCTGGGCACGCCGCGCGCCTGCATCGCCGCCTGCACGCGCGCCCGCGCCTCGGCATCCGGCAGCAGGATGGAATAGAGGCCCCAGGCGCTCTCCGCCCCCGGCATCTCGCCCGGCACCACCACATGCCCGGCGAGGTGCTGGCTGTAATAGCGGGCGACACGGGCGCGGTCCTTCAGCTCCTGCTCCAGCAGCGGCAGCTTGCAGAGCAGGATGGCGGCCTGGATGGTGTCCAGCCGGCCGTTCATGCCGGTGCGCTCCACCTCGTAGCGGGTCTTGCCTTCGCCATGGGTGCGGAGCGAGCGGTAGAGCTCGGCGCGGCCGGAATCGTTGGTCAGGATGGCGCCGCCATCGCCGTAGCAGCCCAGCGTCTTGGTCGGGTAGAAGCTGAGCGCCGCCGCATCGGCCCACTGGCCCAGGCGCTTGCCGTGCAGCGCGGCGCCGAAGGCCTGCGCGGCGTCATCGAGCGCGAACATGCCCTCGGCGCGGCAGATCTCCTGGATCGCCGGCCAGTCGGCGGGGCGGCCGAACAGGTCGACGCCCACCACGGCGCGCGGGCGCAGCTTCCCTTCCGCCTTCACCAGCGCGATGCGGTGCTTCAGGTCGGCGAGGTCGATGTTGAAGCCGTCCTCCGCCACATCGACGAAAACGGGCGTGGCGCCCAGCACCAGCGGCACCTCGGCGGTGGCGGTGTAGGTGAAGGCGGGCAGGAACACCGCGTCGCCACGGCCGATGCCCTCGGCCATCATGGCGATCTGCAGCGCATCCGTGCCGGAGGAGACGCCGACGGCATGGGCGCAGCCGGCGAACTCGGCCAGCTTCGCCTCCAGCTCGCGCACGTCCGGGCCGTTGATGAAGGCGCCGCTGTCGAGGATGGCGGCCACGCGGCGGTCGATCTCGGCACGGATCAGCGATTGCTGCGCCTTCATGTCGAACAGCCCGATCGGGCGCGGGGAGGTGTCGGCGTTCATCGGTGGGCGTGCTCCGTCATCCGCGGGCCATGGGCCACCCCCTGGCGGGGGCGCCTCAGGCCTGAATGACGCGGTGATAGGCCGGTTCCGCCTGCGGAGGGAAATCACCGCGCGTTTCAAAGGGCAACGTGCCGGGCGGCAGGGCGCCGTCCGGCTGCACGGCGGCGTCGCGGTAGACGCCGCGCGTGTCCACCACCAGCCGCGCCGCCGCGCGCAGCGCCGCGAAGTCGATGCCCGGCTGCGGCGTGACGATCAGCACCGCATCCTGCGCCGCGACGAAATCCGGCGCCAGCGCCTGGCTCTCCAGCCGCAGCGGCCCGCCGCGCGCGCCGCGCTCCAGCGTGAAGCGGGGCACCAGCGGGTCGTGATAGGCGAGGCTGGCGCCGCGCCCGTCCAGCAGCCGCAGGATCTCGGCCGCGGGGCTCTCCCGCGTGTCCGGCACGCCGGGCTTGTAGGCCAGCCCCACCAGCAGCAGCCGCGCGCCGCGCAGGGCGCGGCCGCGCGCGTCCAGCGCATCCCGCAGGCGGGAGACGACATAGCCCGGCATGGCGTCGTTCACCCGGCCGGCCAGCTCGACGAAATCGCTCGGCACGCCCAGCTCGCGCGCCTTCCAGGCCAGGTAGTAGGGATCGACCGGGATGCAGTGGCCGCCGAGGCCGGGGCCGGGGCGGAAGGGCATGAAGCCGAAGGGCTTGGTGGCCGCGGCGTCGATCACCTCGTGCACGTCGAGGCCGAGGGCGTGGCTGATCCGCTTCAGCTCGTTGACGAGGCCGATGTTCACGGCGCGGAAGACGTTCTCGTAGAGCTTGGCCAGCTCCGCCGCGCGCAGCGAGGAGAGCGGCACCAGCCGCCCCGCCGCCACCGGCCCGTAGAGCGCCCGCCCCACGGCGAGGCAGGCCGGGGTGGCGCCGGCCAGCAGCTTCGGCACCCGGCCCACCGTGCCCTCCGGGTTGCCAGGGTCCTCGCGCTCCGGGCTGTAGAGGGCGAAGGCGTCGATGCCCGGCGTCAGCCCGGCGGCGCGCAGCGCGGGCAGCACGTAATCCTCGGTGGTGCCGGGATAGGTGGTGCTCTCCAGCGCCAGCACCTGGCCGGGGCGCAGATGCGGCCGCAGCGCCGCCAGCGCCGCCGCCACCGGGCCGAGATCCGGCTCCTTGTGGCGGCCGATCGGCGTCGGCACGCACAGGATCAGGGCGTCGCACGCCCGCGCCCCCTCCAGGCCGGTGCTGGCGGCGATGCCCGCCGCCGCCACCCGCGCATCCTCGATGCCGTGCACCGGGCTGCGCCCGGCGGCGATGGCCGCCACCTTCCCCGCGTCGATGTCGAAGCCCGAGACGGGGAAGCCGCACTCGGCGAAGCGCAGCGCCAGCGGCAGGCCGGCATAGCCCAACCCCACCACCCCCACCCGCGCCGTGCGCGCGGCGATCCGCGCCACCAGCGCCTCGGCGACGAGGCCGGATATTTCCCTCTCCCAGCCCGGAACGGAGCGTTCCGGCGAATCCACCAGCGCGGCAGCGGCGCCGAAAGGGGAGAGGGCCGTCATGTCAGGTCCTGGTCACGGGGGGCGCCCCCGGGTTGTGGTCGAATTCGGGGACCATCTCGGCCAGCCGGGCGAGGGCGGGCTTGGCCGCCCCCTGGCGCGCGGCGGTGGCGATGGTGTCGATCGCCGCGCCCACGGCGCCGGCATCGGTGGTGCGGGGCGTGGCCACGAGCAGGCCGGCGAACCGCGTCGGCCGCGGCGGCTCCTGGCCGTGGAACAGCTCCTCGTAGAGCTTCTCGCCCGGGCGCAGGCCGGTGAAGCGGATCTCGATGTCCTCGTCCGGCCGCAGCCCGGCGAGGCGGATCATGCGCCGCGCCATGTCGACGATCTTCACCGGCTTGCCCATGTCGAGCACGAAGATGCCGCCATCGGCCAGTTCGGGCGGCTGGTCCTGCCGCTCCCCGGCGCCGACGACGCTGGCCTGCAGCACCAGCCCCACCGCCTCGCGCACCGTCATGAAGTAGCGGCGCATGTCGGGGTGGGTGACGGTGAGCGGCCCGCCGCGCTCGAGCTGGCGGCGGAACAGCGGCACCACGCTGCCGGTGGAGCCCAGCACGTTGCCGAAGCGCACCGTGACGCAGCGCATGGCCTGCCCCTGGCCGCCCGCGCCGCTCCGCGCCTGCTTGTCCAGCGCTTGGCAGTACATCTCGGCCAGGCGCTTGGAGGCGCCCATCACGCTGGTCGGGTTCACCGCCTTGTCGGTTGAGATGAACACCATGGCGCGGCAGCCCACGGCGCGCGCGGCATCGGCGATGATGCGGGTGCCGAGCGCGTTGGTGAGCAGCCCCTCCAGCGGGTCGTTCTCCACCATCGGCACGTGCTTCAGCGCGGCGGCGTGGAACACCAGCTCGGGCCGCACCTCGGCCATCAGCGCGGCGACGCGCGCGGCGTCCCGCACATCGGCCAGCATGGCGCGTCGCGGCACGCCGGGGTGGCTCTCGGCCAGCTCCAGGTCGATCGAGTAGAGGGCGAACTCGCCATGGTCGAGCAGGGTGAGCTGCGCCGGGCCCAGCGCCGCCACCTGCCGCGCCAGCTCGCCGCCGATGGTGCCGCCCGCGCCGGTGACGAGCACGCGCCGCCCCTGCACCAGCCGCGCCATGCCCTCGCGGTCCAGCGGCACCTGCGGGCGGTCCAGCAGCTCCTCGATCGCCACCGGGCGCAGGTCGAAGCGGCGGCTGGCGGCGGGGGCCTCGCGCCGCGCCGGGTCCAGCGCCGTCAGCCGCGGGGCGCGCTTGACCAGCACGCCATGGCGGTCCGCCACGTCCAGCAGGGACTCCAGCTCCGGGCCCTGCAGGTCGGGGTCGGCCAGCACCAGGGTGGCGGGGGGGCGGCCCTCGGCGCGCAGCCGGTCCAGCACCTCCGCCGCCTCCTCGAAGCCGCCGAGGATCGGGTAGCCATGGATGCGCCGCCCCGCCGCGCGCGGCCGCCGCGCCAGGATGCCGACAACGCGGTAGCCCGGGCTGCGCTGCTGCAGCAGGGCGCGGATGAAGAGGTCGGCGGCATCGCCCGTGCCGACCAGCAGCACCGGCTGGGCGGGCTGCGCCGCCGCCAGCCCCAGCGAGCCGTTGGTGCGCCGCTCCTGCCGCAGCCGCCCCACCACGCGCGGCGCCAGCAGGGCAGCCGCCTGGGTGCCGGCATGGATCAGCGCGAAGGCCGCGTTGTCCGGCCGCCAGGCGCCGAGCAGGGCGAGGCCGAGGGTGAACAGCACCGCGCCGCCCACCCCGGCGCCGACCACGGCGACGAGATCCTTCAGCGCGGCGAAGCGCCAGTATTGCTGCGGCAGCCGCACCGGCAGGCCGGCCAGCAGCAGCGCCGCCACCGCGCCCGGAATGGCGCCCAGCCACCAGAGCGGCGGGGGCGGCCAGCCGCCGGGCGAGGCCATCCAGACGGCGAGCGGCAGGGCGAGGGCGGCGAGCAGCGCGTCCAGGCCAAGATTCAGCAGAATGCGGGTGAGGGCCATGAAGGCGGCGTATAGGCCCCGGCCAGGGGTGGGTGAAGCGCCGCCCTGCATGCGGGCGCGTGGCAGGGCCTGCGTGCCGGTCACGGCAGCGGCGCCAGCCGCCGGTAGAGCCCGACGAGCCGCTCCGCCTCGCCCGCCCAGCCATAGCGGCCGAGGGCGGCGGCGCGGCCCCGCCCGGCCATCCCGGCCCGGCGCGCCGGGCTCTCCAGCGCGGCCACGGCGGCGGCGATGTCTTCCGGGTCGGCGCTGTCCACCAGCACGCCGTTGCCGGCATCCTGGATGATGGCGGCCACCTCGGTGGCGAAGGCGGGGGCGATCACCGGCAGGCCGGCCAGCATGCAGTCGAACAGCTTGTGCGGCAGGGCCAGGCGGTGGTTCTCCACCCCCGGCTGGAACAGCACCAGCCCGATATCGGCGGTGGCGGCCTCGGCCAGGGCGGCATCATGCGGCATCCAGCCGCGCCATTCCAGCCGCTCCGTGAGCCCCAGCGCCGCGGCGCGGGCGCGGAAATCGGCCTCCGAGCCATCGGTGAAGCGGCCGATCAGCCGCAGCCGCGTGCCGGCCGGGCAGAGCGCCAGCGCGTCCAGCATGGTCATCGCGCCGCGCGCCCGGCCCAGCGCGCCGAGATGCACCAGCGTCAGCGGCCCTTCCGCGTGCCGGCGCGGCGCGACCGGCGCGGCGGCGGCGTAGTTGCGCACGGCGATGGTCTCGGGCGCGGTGGCGAAATCGGCGTCCAGCCCGTCCTTGGCCACCACCACCCCATCGGCGCGGCGGGCCATGGCGCGGCAGGCCAGGCGCAGCGCCGCCCGGCCGAGCGGGCGCAGCGGCGCCGGCAGCCGCCCATCCAGCCGGGAGGGATAGTGCTCGTGCACGTCCAGCACCACGCGGGCGCCGCTCTTGCGCGCCGCCAGCAGCGCGGCCAGCCAGGCATCCGGCTCGCTGGCGTGCAGCACCGCGGCGCCGGTGGCGCGCGCCTGCCGCGCCAGGGCGGGGATGCCCAGCAGCCGGCCACGCCAGCCCGGCCCCCGCCGGTAGCGGCGGATCGCCACCCCCGCATGCCGCTCCGGCGCCGCCTGCGCCTCGGCGGCGGCCGCGCCGGAAGCCATGGGCGCCGCCGCGCCGGAAGCCATGGGCGCCGCCGCGCTGGAAGCCATGGGCGCCGCCGCGCCGGGGCAGAGATGCATCACGCGCCAGCCGGCCTCCGCCAGGGCGGCGCCCTCCTTGCCCACGACGCGCAGATCGGCCGGCGGATGGGCGGCGGAGAGCATGCACACCAAAGGGGCGGGCCGCCCGGCGGCCGGCATCAGGCCACCTCGCGCAGATGCGGCGCCAGCGTCTCGGCCAGGTGCGCCACCATGCGCGCCCCCGCCCGGCCATCCCAGAGCGGGATCGGCCGCGCCGCCGGCCAGTGCCCGGCGAGCACGGCGGCCACCGATTCGGCCAGCCGGTCAGGCGGCACCAGGCGGTTGGAGCCGGCCTCCAGCGTCACCGGCCGCTCGGTGGAGGGGCGCAGCGTCAGGCAGGGCAGGTCGAGGGCCGTGGCCTCCTCCTGCACGCCGCCGCTGTCGGTGGCGACCAGCCGCGCCCGCGCCAGCAGGCCGAGGAAGTCGAGATAGCCCAGCGGCGGCAGCACCCGCACGCCGCGCGGCAGGGCGAGCCCCGCCTCCTGCAGCCGCTTCGCCGTGCGCGGGTGCATCGGCCACACCAGGGGCAGCGCCGCGGCGGCCACGCCCAGCGCCGAGAGCAGCCGCGCCAGGACCGCCGGATGGTCGACATTGGCGGCGCGGTGCAGGGTGACGACGCCATACTCCTCCGGCACCAGCCCCTCCGGCAGCGGCCGCGCGCGGGCGGCGGGCAGGCGGGCCAGCAGCGTGTCGATCATGGCGTTGCCGACGGCGCGCACCGCGCCGGGGGCGTGGCCATCCGCCAGCAGCCGCGCGGCGGTCGCCTCGTCCGGCGCCCAGAGCAGGTCGCTGACGGCATCGATGGCGCGGCGGTTGATCTCCTCGGGCATGTCGCGGTCGCCGCAGCGCAGCCCGGCCTCCAGATGCGCCACCGGGATGCCGAGCTTGCGCGCCGCCAGCGCGGCGGCCAGCGAGCCGTCGACATCGCCGGCGACCACCACCATCGCCGGGCGCCAGGCCGACCAGAAGCCGGCGCAGGCCATCATGGTGCGGCCGGTGACGGCGGCGTGCCCGCCACCGCCGGCGATGCCCAGCGCATGGTCGGGCTGCGGCAGGCCGAGATCGGCCAGGTGGGTGCCGAACATCGCCGGGTCGTGGTGCTGGCCGGTGTGCAGCAGCAGCGGCCGGCACAGGCCGGGGCGCGCCGCCAGGGCGTGCCACAGCGCCGCCAGCTTCGGCAGGTTGGGCCGCGCGGCGGCCACCAGATGCAGCTCGGGGAGGGAATTGCTCATGCGGCGGCCAGCGCCTCCAGCGTGGCCGCCGGCGCCGCGGCCTCCTCGACGATGCCGGCGAACTGGCTGGCCAGCAGGCGGCGGTCCCAGCGGCGCACCGCCTGGTCCCGCGCGCTGCGGCCCATCACCTGGCGCAGGGCGGGGTTGTCCGCCATCCAGCGCAGCGCCTGGGCCATCGCTGCGGCATCGCCGGGGGGAGTGGCGATGCCGCAGGGGCCCTCGGCCAGCAGCCGGGCTGCGCGGCCGGAGAGATTGGCCACCACCGGCAGGCCGGCGGCCAGGTAGTCCATCAGCTTGTTGGGCGCCGTCCACTCGGCGAATTCCGGCACTGGCGCCAGGCACTGCACGCCGAGCTGCGCGCCGGCCAGCAGCGAGGCCAGCTTCCGCTTCGGCATGGCGGGCAGGAAGGTGACGTTGTGCAGCCCGCGCTCCGCCGCCTGCGCGCGCAGGCGCGGCTTCTCGCCGCCCTCGCCCACCAGCAGGATGCGGATGCGCCGCTCGCCCCCGGCGCGCAGCAGGGCGGCCGCCTCCAGCAGCGAATCCAGCCCGTTGGCGCGGCCATGCGCGCCGGCATAGACGGCCAGCACCTCCCACGGCGCCACCTCCGCCGGGCGCCAGGGGGCGACCTGCGGGCCGAACAGGTCGAGGTCGCAGCCATTCGGCACCACGTGCACGCGCTGGGCCGCGGCGCCGCGGCCCAGCGCCGTCTCGGCCATGCCCTCGCTCAGCGCCACCACGGCGGCGGCCTGGCGGCAGGCGGCGTCGGCCAGCCTCTCCATGCCGGAGAGCGCCCAGCCGGGCACGCCCCCCAGGGCGCGCGGCAGCTCCGGCCAGGGGTCGCGCATCTCGTAGAGGAAGGGGGTGCCGCGCAGCCGCCGCGCCAGCAGCGCCGGCAGCACCACGGTGAGCGGGGTGGAGCTGGCCACCACCAGGTCCCACCGGCCGCCAAGGGCAAGGTGCGCGGCGCGGGCGGCGTAGCGGCCGAAGGACAGGCCGCGCCCGCCGAGGCCCTGCGCGTTGCCGCAGCCGATGTCGAACTCGACGATGCGCAGGCCGCGCACCAGCCCTTCCCGCCGCCCGCCACGGAAGGCGCCGGCCAGGCCGGTCACCGCCCCCTCGTAGCGGCCGCAGGCGAGGGTGACGTGGTGGCCGCGCGCCGCCAGGGCATGGGCCAGCGCGTGGCTGCGGGTGGCGGTGGCGCCGGCCGGGCCGGAATAATGCTGGTGCAGGTAGAGGATGCGCATGCTCAGCCCCGGCAGCAGGAGCGCAGCACGGCGATGACGCGGTCCTGCTCCTCGGCGCTCATCGCGCCGCTGGGCAGGCAGAGGCCGCGCTCGAAGAGCTGGTTGGACAGGCCGGCGCCATGGCAGCGTATGCCGCGGAAGGCGGGCTGCATGTGCAGCGGCTTCCACACCGGCCGGCTCTCGATGTTGGCGGAGTCGAGGGCGCGGCGGGCCATTTCCGGCGTGGCGCCGAAGCGGCGCGGGTCGAGCTGGACGACGCTCAGCCAGCGCGTGGCGTGGCCCCATTCCGGCTCCGGCATCAGGCTCAGCCCGGGCAGGCCGGAGAGGCCGGCGGCGTAGCGGGCGAAGACCTGCCGCCGCGCCGCCACGCGCGCCTGCAGCGCGGTGATCTGCGCCAGCCCCACCGCCGCCAGCACCGAGGAGAGGCCGTAGGAATAGCCGGTGGTCTCGTGCTGGTAGTGCGGCGCCACCTCCTTGGCCTGGTTGGCCAGGTGGCGGGCGCGCTCGATCAGCGCCGCGTCGTCCGACACCAGGGCGCCGCCGCCGCCGGCGGTGATGATCTTGTTGCCGTTGAAGGAGAAGGCGGCCAGCGCCGCGCCCTTGCCCACGGGGCGGCCGCGGTAGAGGGCGCCCAGCGCCTCGGCGCTGTCGCACAGCACGGGCACGCCCCAGCGGCCGCACAGCGCCAGGATGGCGTCGAGGTCGCAGGACTGGCCGTAGAGATCGACCGGCACCACGGCGCGCGGCAGGCGCCCGCGCCGGGCGGCGGCGCGCAGCTGGCTCTCCAGCACGTCGGGGTCGAGCGTCCAGCTCTCGGCCGAGACGTCGAGGAAGCGGGGGCGGGCGCCCATCTGCACGGCGGGGGGCGATGGTGGCGACGAAGGTGAGGCTCTGCGTCCAGACCTCGTCGCCGCGCTCCACCCCGAGCACCCGGTAGGCCAGGTGCAGCGCCGCCGTGCCCGAGGCCACCGCCGCCGCATGCGCGAAGCCGGTGGTCTCGGCCACGGCGCGCTCGAAGGCGGCGGGCATCGGGCCGGCGGGGGCGAGCCAGCCGGAGGAGAGGGTCTGGCTGAGGGTGGCCAGCTCGCCTCCGGCCAGGCTGGGGGGCGAGAGATGCAGCCGCTGGCGTGGCGGCGGCATGTCCTGGCCCCGCCCGGAGAACAGCAGCACCCCCGCCCGACGGGCAGAGGCGTCGCCGATCGATCTGCTCTGGAATGCCACCATCGCTCCGATCACTTTTTTGTGAACATGAGCGTAGCCAATCAAACTCCGGCTGTGGCTTCAAGCCCTAAATTCAACCTCAGGTTCTAAAATTCCGTGGATCTGCCAGCGGCCCTGTGGGTGGCCGGGCTGTCCAGCCGCGGCATGGTGGCGTGGCCGGGCGCGCTCACGCCGCGGCCGGAGAGCAGGATGCGCAGCGTGCCGAGGGCGGCGCGCAGGTCGGCCAGCGCCGTCACGCGCCCGGCGTAGCGGGCATCCAGCTCCAGCCGCTCGGGCCAGGGCAGGGCGTTGCGCCCGGCCGCCTGCGCCGCCCCCGCCAGCCCTGGGCGGACGCGCAGCCGCAGGCGCTGGCGCGGCGTGTAGCGGGGCAGGTAGGCCATGGGCAGCGGGCGCGGCCCCACCAGGCTCATCTCGCCGCGCAGCACGTTGACGAGCTGCGGCAGTTCGTCCAGCGCGCTGGCGCGCAGGCGGCGGCCGAAGGGGGTGAGGCGCTCCGCATCCTCGCCCGGGCCGTCGCGCATGCTGCGGAACTTCAGCAGGGTGAAGGGCCGGCCATCGCGCCCCGCCCGCTCCTGGCGGAACAGCACCGGGCGGCCGAGCGACAGCCGCACCGCCAGCGCCACCCCCAGCAGCAGCGGCGAGAGCAGCAGCAGCAGCGCCGCCGAGAGCAGCACATCCCCGAGTCGCTTGCCGAAACGTTCATACACGGCGGGCTCCCACTCCGATCGAAAGCGCCAGACCCAGGGCGAACCAGACCATCCGGTTGCCGAGGTCGGTCGAGACCATCGCCGCCAGCGCCACCGGCAGCACCAGCGCGGCGATGCGCGCCACGCGCGCCGGCGCCACCTGGCGGCAGCGCAGCAGCAGCAGCAGACCGCCGCCGCCGAAGGCCAGCAGCCACAGCAGCAGGCCGGGCACGCCGCCCTCTGCCCAGGCTTCCAGCAGGTGGTTGTGCGGGTAGAGGCCGCGCCGCTCGCCATGCCCGGCGGCGGGGGTGAAGCCGCCCGTGCCCAGGCCCCAGGGCAGCGTCTCGGCCCCCCAGGCCAGCGCGGCGCGCCACAGGGCGGGGCGGGCGGAGCCTTCCAGGTCGCCCTGGGTCAGCCGCTCCAGCGTGCGCAGGCCGGAGGCGGCGTCCTCGTCCAGCAGCAGCGTGGCCAGGGCGGCGGCGGCGCCGAGGGCGGCCAGCGCCACCCAGCCCAGGGCGCGGCGCGGCGCCCCGGCCGACCAGCAGCGCAGCGCCGGGACCAGCAGCACCGCCAGCACCAGCGCCGCCAGCGCCGTGCGCCCGCCCGGCAGCAGCGAGGCGGCCGCCAGCAGCGCCGTCAGCCCGCCCCAGAGCAGCCGCCCCGCCCAGCCGCGCGACTCGACCAGCCGCACGGCGGAAAGCCCGGCGGCGCAGGCGATGGCCAGCCCGGCGAGCTGGTACTGCACGCGCAGCATGTCCGGGCCGGCGGTGCCGGCCATGCCGCCCAGCACCACCTGCCCGGTGGCCAGCCCCACCGCCACCGACACCGCCACCAGCGGCCCGCTGGCCAGGGTGACGGCCACCGCCAGCCGCCGCGCCCCGGCATCAGCGCCCACCGCCAGCCCGGCCAGCAGCATCACCGGCGCCAGCAGCACCACCTCCGGCAGCTTGGCGGCCAGGATGGCGCGGCTGCCGCTCCAGCTTCCCGCCAGCACCAGCCACAGCCACAGCAGCGCCGCCCCCGCCAGCGGCGGCCCGAGCCCCGGATGCAGCCACCAGCGCCGCGTCAGCCCCAGCACCGCCAGCAGCGGCAGCAGCAGCGCGCCGGCCAGCAATGTCAGGTCCACCGGAAGGGCGGCGCCGAGCGGGGTGGATTTCAGCGCCCCCGCCAGATGCAGGATGGCGGCGGCGGCGCCCGCCAGGCTGCCCAGCGCCGCGCTGTCGATGCGCGGCGCGCTCACCGCCGCCGCCGCCCCTCCCGGGGCGGGCCGCGCAGCAGCACCAGGCAGGCGCCGAGGAAGGCGCAGGCGAGCGGCACCGCCACCGCCAGCATGGCCAGCAGCAGCGGCCGGTTGGGCAGCGAGGGCCGCAGCTCCACCGCCGGGCCGGAGACCAGACGCGCCGCCACCGCGCTGTCGGCGCCGATCACCAGCAGGGCACGCTGGTGCTGCGCCAGCAGCTCGAACAGGGGGGTGCGCAGGTAGATGTCGCGCTCCTGCGCCAGCCGGGCCTCCAGCGTGGCGACGCGGCGGCGCACCAGCGCCATCAGCTCCTCACGCACCCGCCGCTCGGCGAAGTCGTGCAGCCGCGCCAGCAGCTCCAGCGCCAGTTCGCGCCGCGCATGCGCCAGCTCCAGCGTCCAGGTGACGGAGGCGAGCGACTGGGTGACGGACAGGCTCCGTTCCAGCCAGCGCTGCGCGTCATCGGCGTCCGGCGGGCGGTCCAGCCCCAGCGCGGCGCGCAGCGGGGCGAGCGGGCCATCGGCGCGCGACTCGGCCAACGCCTCCGCCAGCGGCGTCTCGCGCAGCAGCATGGCGGTGGCCTCGGGGCTGCGCAGCGCCGCGAGGTAGATGGCGAAATTGCCGCCCGGCCGCGTGTCCAGCAGGTTGCCCGGCGCTAGGCTGTTGGCCGAGATCAGGGTGGAGACGGCGATGCCGGAGGTCTCGGCCGGCGCCACCACCGCCGCCGCCACATAGGCGCGCGGCCAGCCGAGGATCAGCGCGGCGCCCAGGCCCCAGCCCAGCAGCACCGCCAGCAGCAGCCAGCGCCAGAGGCGCCATACCCCTCTCAGAAGCTGGTCGAGCGGCATCGCGTCGGTGGCGGGCGGGCCACGGCCTCAGCCCAGCTCGATCTGCGTGGCCAGGCAGGTGATGGGCGCCAGGGCCCGCACGGCCAGCACCGGGCAGGGGCGCACCACGCCATAGGCGGGGCTCTCCCAGCCCTCTTCAAGGGTGATGTGCAGCGGCGCGTCGGCAGTCACCCGCAGCCGGTCCGGGCCTTCCACCCCGCCGGGGCGGAGCCGCCATGCGCCGGGCCCCAGCCGCCAGCGCAGCGTCAGCGCATGGAAGGGTCCGCTCACCGTGTCCAGCACCGTCCAGCTGCGCCCCTCGGCCCGGACCTGGCGGTGATGCCGGTTGCCCCGGCCGTCGCGCAGCGCCGCGCCGTCGGGCAGCGGGCGCAGGCGGGGCCAGCGGGCGAGCAGGAAGCGCGACAGGCGCGGCATCGGCTCCCGCCCGTCGAAGGTGATGGTGTTGTGCGCGGCGGCGGCGGGGAAGTAGTCCAGCCACCATTCCTGGCCGGCGGGGGGGTTGTAGGCGCCGGTGCCGGCATCGGTCAGCACCGGGCGGTCGCCGTCCCACAGCTCGAAATGCAGCATGTCGGCCTGGCCGGGGCGGAAGCGCAGCGGGCCGGTGCGCAGCAGGGCGCGCGCCCCCGCCACCGCCCAGCCGCGGCTGCCGGTGGCCACCCATTCGGCCGGGCGCAGCGCCGCCGGCAGCCCTTCCGGCAGGCCCAGCCAGCGGCAGCCCGGCTCCTCCGCGAAGCCGGCCGATTCGCCGGCGAACAGGCGCATCGCCCGCTCCACGCTGCCGCGCGCGTCGGCCACGCCGCCGGCCGAGAGATCGGCCAGGGCCGAGCCGTCCTGGTGGCCCAGCGCCGGCAGCGCGCCCTGGGCCGAGACCAGCCGCGCCAGCCAGCGCGCCGCCGCCGCCGCGCGGGCGGTGAAGGGCTCGGGCAGCGGCGGCGCGCCCTGGTGGCGGCGCAGCGCCTCCACCACCGAGAGCACGTCGAGCAGCAGCCGGTGATAGCCGGTGGAGAGCTGGGCGAAGCCGCCATCCGGCGCCACCAGCCGCGCCAGGGCGGCGGCCAGCTCCTGGCCGGCGCGGCGGGCCATGGCCGCGTCCCCCAGCAGCCAGCCGCAGGCCAGCAGCCCGGCGGGCTCGCTGATGCTGTGGTTGTTGTCCTGCGCCCGGGCATAGGCGCGGGTGGCCAGGATGCGGCGGGCATGCAGCGCCAGCAGGTCGCGCGCCGCCGGGCCGGGGCGGCGCAGCCCGGCCAGCATCAGCGCCAGGGCCAGATGCAGCACGCGCAGCGCCGCCTCCTGCCCGCAGGCCCAGTTCGGCCCGCGGAAGGGCGGGTTGGCGTCGGTCCAGGCGGCAAGGCGCGCCTCCAGCCGGGCGCGGTGGCCTTCCTCCGGCCACAGCCGCGCCGCCTGCACCAGCAGCGGCAGGCAGGCCAGGCGGTTCGCCTCCCAGACCGGGCGCACATCGCCCGGGTTGAACAGGTCCAGCGCCAGGGCCGGCATGTCGGCGGCGAAGGGGCCATGGCAGACGGCGCCGGGCAGCGACTCCAGCGCGGCCCGCAGCCTGGCCTGCGCCTCCGGCGCCAGCACGGGCGGCGGCGGCAGCGCGGCGAAGCCCAGCAGGCCCACCGGCGGCGGCGGCGCGTCGCGCAGCGCCTGCTGCGGCAGCCCGGCGGCCTGCCGCAGCCGGTGCAACCCATACTGCGCCAGGGCATGGGGCCCGAGGCGGCAGGCCACGTCCGCCAGCAGCCACATCCGCGACGGCTCAGGATTGCGCGCTTGGATCGCCATAAGGAAACTGATAATCCAGTCATCACTTTTTAGCGAGCATTTCGTGGCCCCGCCTGTTGCGGGAAAAAGGCCCCTTCCGCATGCCGCCTTCCGGTGCGCCGTCTCGTCCTCTCCGCTGGCCGGCCCGCCTGACCCGCCTGACGCTGGCGGGCCTGCTGCTGCTGCCCTCCCCCGCCCCGGCCCAGCCCGGCCCGCCCGGCGGCCAGGTGCCGAGCCCGCTGCTCTCGCCCCCCGCGCTGCCCTCCACCCTGCCCGGCGGCATGCCGCTGCCCAGCCTGCCGCCCGCCTTGCAGCAGGACATCCTGCAACGCATCCTGGAGGCCTCGGGCGGGCGCGCCCCGGCGCCTCTCCCCGCCACGCCGCCACTGGCGTCCCCATCGGCCGCCCACCCGCCGGCCGCCCCCCCGCCGCCCCCGGCGGCGTCCGCCGAGCCGCTCTCGAACGCCGAGGCCTTCTTCGCCGCGCGGCTCGAGCAGCCGCTGCGGCAGTTCGGCTACGACACCTTCCGCGAGCTGGCCTCGGTGCCGCCCGCACAGGCGGCGCTCGGCACCCTGCCGGATGACTACATCCTGGGGCGGGACGACGAGATCCTCGTCTCCATCCGCGGCCGCACCCGGCAGAACCACGCGCTGCGCATCAGCCGCGACGGCACGCTGCTGCTGCCGGACCTGCCGCCCTTCACCGCCGCCGGCCTCAGCCTCGGCGCGCTGCGCGCCGAGATCGAGCAGCGGGTGGCGCGGGAGCTGGGCGGCTCGGAGGCCTTCGTCTCGGCCGGGCAGCTGCGGCAGATCGGCGTCTTCGTGGCGGGGGAGGTGGTGCGGCCGGGGCTCTACAGCCTGCCCGCCATGGCCTCGGCGCTGGAGGCGCTGGCCCTGGCCGGCGGCGTGAGGAAGACCGGCACGCTGCGCGCCATCCGCGCCGAGGGGCCGCGCGGCAGCCGCGTCATCGACCTCTACGCCGTGCTGGGCAGCGAGCCCGGCGCGCCCGACCTGGCGCTGCGCGAGGGGGAGCGGCTGGTGGTGCCGCCGCTCGGCGCCGCCGTGGCCGTGGCCGGCGAGGTGACGCGGCCCGGCATCTACGAGCTGCCCGCCGGCGCCGCCGCCTTGCCGCTCGAATCGCTGCTGCGGCTGGCCGGGCAGGCGCTGCGCCCGGCCGGCAACCGCTTCCTCCTCCAGGGCACGGATGCGCAGGGCCGCCGCGTCTTCTCCGAGGTGGGCGCCAATGCCCGGCTGCGGCGCGGCGACGCGCTGCTGGTGCAGCCGGGCACCGATGTCGCGGCCGGGCAGGTGCGGCTCTCCGGCCATGTGGCCACGCCGCTGCTGCGCGCCGCCGGCAGCGGCGGGCTGCGCGGCCTGCTCTCGGACCCGCGGCTGGTGAAGCCCGACCCCTATGTGCGGATGGGCCTCGTCTGGCGGGTGGACCCGGCGACGCGGGTGCGCCGCTTCATTCCCTTCGACCTCGGCCGCGTGCTGCAGCGCCAGGCCGACATGCCGCTGCGCGAGGCGGACGAGGTGATCCTGCTCTCGCAGGCGGAGGTGCTGTGGCTGGCCAGCCCGCCGGTGCAGCGCGCCCTGCGCGGCGAGGCGGCCGCCACGGCGCCCGGCGCGCCGGACTGCCCCGCCCTGCTCGCCCTCGCCACCGCCGCCCGCGCCTCGCCCGCCCGCTTCGCCCATGCGCGGGGCGCGGGCTTCCCGGATTTCGGCGCGCCGCCCTGCCCGCAGGTGTTCCTCGACCACCCGGCGCTGCTGCCCTATCTGCTCGACCAGTCGGTGCTGATCGCCGGCGAGGCGCGGCTGCCCGGCCTCTACCCGGTCCTCGACGACACCGGGCTCGACCAGGTGCTGGGCGCCGCCGGCGGCGTGACGGACACGGTGGACCTCTCCGCCGTCGAGCTCTCGCGCGAGCCGCTGGAGCAGGCGGGCGCCATCCCGCTCAGCCGCGTGCTGCTCGACCTGCGCAGCGGCAACTTCACCGCCGTGCGGCTCTCGCCGCGCGACGCCATCCGCCTGCCGCGCGGCTTCGGCGACCGCGACAGCGGCCCCGTCACCCTGGCGGGCGAGTTCGTGCGGCCCGGCATCTACGACATCCGCCGCGGCGAGCGCCTCTCGGAGCTGATGACGCGGGCGGGCGGGCTCTCGCCGCAGGCCTACCCCTATGGCACCGTCTTCACGCGCGAGAGCGTGCGGCAGCGGCAGCAGGAGGGCTTCGCCCGCACCGCGCGCGAGCTGGAGCAGAGCCTGATCCAGGTGGCGGCGGGGCAGGCCATGGCCGGCAGCAAGGCCGGCGGCATGGATCTCGGCGGCGCCATCACGGCGGGGCGGGAGCTGGCCGGCGCGCTGCGCGAGGCGCGCGCCGCCGGGCGCATGGTGGTGGAGGCCAACCCCGTCATCCTCGCCGCGCGGCCGGAGCTGGACGTGCTGCTGGAGCCGGGCGACCTGATCATGGTGCCCAAGCGCCCGAACGAGGTGACGGTGGTGGGCGCCGTGCTGAACCCCGGCAGCCTGCAATTCTCCACCGGCTGGAAGGCGGCGGAATATGTGCGCGCCTCGGGCGGCACGCAGCGCTTCGCCGATGGCGGGCGCGCCTTCGTGGTGCTGCCGAACGGGCAGAGCGTGCCGGCCGGCCTCGGCGCCTGGCAGGCGGGCGGGCCGCCCATCCCGCCCGGCAGCCTTGTCGTCGTGCCGCAGGACCCCAGCCCCTACGAGACCTGGGGCTTCGTGCGCGACCTGACGCAGACGCTGGGGCAGATCTCCATCAGCGCCGCCGCCCTGGCGGTGATCTCCCGGCAGACGCGCTGAGGCGGCTCAGCCCCGGATGCTCAACCCGGGACGCTTAGCCCCGGACGCTCAACTCCGGACGCTCAGCCCCGGCTCCCGCCGGTGCCGCCGGTGGAGCCGGCGCCGGCCGGGCCGCCCTGCAGGCCCGGCTCGCCGGGGCGGTGGGCGGGCTTCTGGTCGCGCGGGTCGGGCCGCGCGCCGGGGCGGCCGGGCGTGTGGTTGCCGGGCCGCTCATGGGCGGGCAGCCGCATCGGGTCGGGCTTCTCCTCGGGCATGGCGGGGCTCCTCCTCCTGGGTTCCACCACAGCAACGCCGGCGGGGCGGGAAGGGCTGCGCGCCCCCCTTCCCCGGGGCGCCGCTTCGGGGCATGGCTGGGCGCCATGACCGAGACTCCCGACATCCTCCGCGCCGCCACGCCGGAGCAGCGCGACGCCTGCCTCGCCATCCGCGAGGCGGTGTTCGTGCAGGAACAGCAGGTCCCGCCCGAGATGGAGTGGGACGAGCACGACGCCACCGCCCTGCATTTCCTCGCCCTGCGGGAGGGCCGCCCGCTGGCCACGGCGCGGGTGGTGTTCAAGGAGGGCGGGCGCGTCGCCAAGATCGGCCGCGTGGCGGTGCGGGCCGAGGCGCGCGGCAGCGGCCTCGGCGCCGCGCTGATGCGGGCGGTGGAGGCCGACCCGGCGCTGCGCCGGGTGGAACGCTGCGTGCTGGAGGCGCAGCTCCACGCCATCCCCTTCTACGAGCGGCTCGGCTACGCCGCCTCGGGCGAGGTGTTCCTCGACGCCGGCATCCCGCACCGCTTCATGGCGAAGGCGATGCCGCCCCGCTGAGGGCGGCCGACGGGCGCCTCAGGGCTGCTCCGCCTGCTCCCGCCCGGTGGTGATGCCCCGCCACAGCGCGGAGAAGGAGCGCGCATCGGCGGCGGGGCGGCGGGCGAAGATGCGCGCCTCGCCCGGCCGCCCGGCGGCATCCACCGGCACGCTGATGCCCCAGAAGCCGAGCAGGCTCTCGCCCCGCGCGCCGTAGCGCGTGTCGGCGCCCTCCACCACGGCGGCGCCTTCCGCATCGCGCACCCGCCAGGCGACATGCCCCATGGCGAACCACTCCAGCAGCCGCCCCTCCCGCGTGGCGGCCACCGCGTCGATGCGCGGGTCGCGCTGGCGCGGCACCTCGGTCCAGGCGATCGGGCGCGGCGCCAGCATGCTGTGGAAGCCGATGCGGATGCTCTCCGGCGTCTCCGCCACCACCCGGCGGTACCAGGGCTGGAACAGCAGCGGGTAGGCGGTGACATCGGTGGCGGCGATGCCCTGCGCCGCGAGCTGGGCGCGCGCCGCCTCGCGCGTGCGGGCATCGAGGCTCCAGGCGTGCAGCGTGTAGGCGGCGACGAAGAACAGCGCGAGGGCCGAGGCCACCACGCCCCGCCCCGCCCGGCGCGACAGCCCCGCCACCAGCGCCGCCGCCAGCAGCGGCAGGCTGTAGACGGGGTCGATGATCGGCATGGCGTTGATGGCGAAGCGGTGGTCCGAGAAGGGCGCCAGCAGCTGCGTGCCATAGCTGGTGAACAGGTCGATCAGCGGGTGCGTCACCAGCACCAGCACGGAGAGCCAGATCCAGGCGCGCAGCCGGTCCGGGTCGGGCGGGGCGGCGCCGCGCCGGCGCGCCTCCCATTTCGCCAGGCCGAGGCCGATCAGCGGCCCCACCACCGGCCCGAAGAAGATGGAATGCGTCAGCCCCCGGTGGTGGCGCCAGGTGGCGAAGCCGTCCGACACCCAGCCCACCACCACGTCGAGGTCGGGCACCGTGCCCAGGGCGGCGCCCGCCAGCACCACGCGCCGGCCCAGGCCGCGCCGGAATCCGGCCGCCGCCACCGCCGCGCCGAAGAGAGCCTGAGTCACGCTGTCCATGCCGGTCCTGTCATTCCTGCCGCGATCACGCTGCCGAATGTGGTGCGCCAAAGCGCGCTGTGCAGTGCGGCGGTGCGTTGACGCCCCCTCGGCACAGGCATAGCGTTTCGTCTCCGGCGATTTGGAGGAAACGGAATTACAATGCCGAACAAGGTCAAGGATGCCTGGGCGCAGGGCCGCGCCGTGGTCAATGGCTGGCTGGCCATCCCGAATGGCTACAGCGCCGAGGTCATGGCGCAGGCCGGCTTCGACAGCCTGACCGTCGACATGCAGCACGGCGTGCAGGACTACCTCTCCGCCGTCAGCTGCTTCCAGGGCATGCAGCCGCACGGCGTGACGCCGATGGTGCGCGTGCCGTGGAACGAGCCGGGCATCATCGGCAAGGTGCTCGATGCCGGCGCCATGGGCGTCATCTGCCCGATGGTGAACACCGCCGAGCAGGCGCAGCAGCTCGTCTCCTCCTGCCGCTACCCGCCCGAGGGCACCCGCTCCTTCGGCCCGATCCGCGCCGGCATCTATGGCGAGGCCGGCAGCTACTTCGAGACCGCCAACCGCGACATCGCCGTCATCCCGATGATCGAGACCAAGCAGGCGCTCGACAACCTGGAGGCCATCCTCGACGTGCCGGGGATTGACGGCATCTATGTTGGCCCCTCCGACCTCGGCCTCTCGCTCGGCATGGCGCCGAAGCTGGACCGCGACGAGCCGGAGATCATGAAGATCTACGAGCGGCTGCTGAACGAGTGCGGCAAGCGCAACATCGCCGTCGGCCTGCACAACGCCACCGGCGCCTACGCCAAGAAGATGATCGGCATGGGCTTCAAGCTCACCACCATCCTCAACGACAGCGGGCTGATGCTGCAGGGCGCCAAGACGCAGATCGCGGCGGCGCGCGGCTGAACGGGAAAGGCCGGGGGAAGGAATTCCCCCGGCCTCCCATCTTCTTCCCGCCGGTTCAGGCGGCGGCGGCGAGCGGCTTCGGCAGCTTCGCGATCAGCGCCTTCAGCATGTCCATCTCCGCCGCGTCCAGGTCGGTCAGCGGCGCGCGCACCGGGCCGGCCGGGCGGCCCACCGCGGCGCAGCCCGCCTTCACGATGGAGACCGCATAGCCCTTCTTCCGGTTGCGGATGGCGATGTAGGGCAGCACGAAATCCCGCAGGCCCTGGTAGACCGTGGCCGCATCCTTCGCCCGCACCGCCTTGTAGAAGGCATTGGCGAAATCCGGCACGAAGTTGAAGATGGCCGAGGAATAGGTCGTCACGCCCATCTCCAGATAGGGCAGGGCGAAGGTCTCGGCGGTGGGCAGGCCGCCCACATAGGTCAGCCGGTCGCCCATTTTGGCGTAGATGCGCGTCATCAGCTCGATGTCGCCCACGCCGTCCTTGAAGCCGACGAGGTTGGGGCAGCGCTCGCAGAGCCGCGCCAGCGTGTCCTCGTTCAGGATGGCGTTGTCGCGGTTGTAGACGATGACGCCGAGCCGCGTGCTCTTGCACACCGCCTCGATATGCCCGGCAAGGCCCGCCTGCTCCGAGTTCACCAGGTAGTTCGGCAGCAGCAGCAGCCCGTCGGCCCCCGCCGCCTCGGCCGATTGCGCCAGCTCCTTCGCGATCGGCGTCGCCATGCCGGCCGCCGCGATCACCGGCACCTTGCCGCCCACCTCCTCCACCGCGTCCTTCACCACCACGGCGATCTCGGCGGGGGAGAGGTTGAAGAACTCGCCCGTGCCGCCGGCGGCGAACAGCCCGGCGGGGCCGTGGCCCAGCATCCAGCCCACATGCTCGCGATAGGGCGCGGCGTCGTAGCTGAAATCCGCCTTGAAGTGGGTGACGGGGAAGGACAGCAGGCCGCTGCCGATCTGCTGCGCCATCTCGGCGGGGGTCATGCGGGCCATGCGCGGCTCCTCCGGCTGTTTGTCAGGTCATCATACGTCCTATGCCTGCCCGCGCAACCATCCTTGTTCACCCCGGCCGGGGGAGGTCCCAGAGCCGGGCGGCGCCGAACACGCCGGAGGAATCGCCATGCCGCGCCGGCCGCAGCCGGCATTGCGCCACGTCGCCGAACACATGCGCCGCCATCAGCCGCGGCACCGTCTCGTAGAGGGTGGCGAGGTTGGAGAGGCCGCCGCCCAGCACCACCACATCGGGGTCGATCAGGTTGGTCACCGCCGCCAGGGCGCGGGCGAGGCGGCTGGCGTGCCGCTCCAGCGCGGCGCGCGCCGCCGCATCCCCGGCCGCAGCGGCGGCCTCGATGCCGCCGGCATCGCGCTGGCCCTCTCCCTTCCAGTCGACCGCCAGAGCGGGGCCGCAGAGCAGCGTCTCCAGGCAGCCGCGCTGGCCGCACCAGCAGGCGGGGCCGGGGTGCTCCCCGGGCGCCGCCCAGGGCAGGGGGGTATGGCCCCATTCGCCGGCCACCCGGTTCAGCCCCTCGATCAGCCGCCCCTCCACCACCAGCCCGCCGCCCACGCCGGTGCCCAGGATGACGGCGAACACCACCCCGAAGCCGGCGCCCGCGCCATCCGCCGCCTCGCTCAGCGCCAGGCAGTTGGCGTCGTTGGAGAGGCGCACCGGGCGGCCCAGCGCCGCCGCCAGGTCGCGGTCCAGCGGCCGGCCGTTCAGGCAGCGGGTGTTGGCGTTGCGCACCAGCCCGGTGGCCGGGCTGAGACTGCCGGGGATGCCGACACCGACGCTGGCGCCGCCCTCCTCGCCCAGCTCCGCCTCCGCCGCCGCCACCAGCCCGGCCAGCAGGCCGAGGATGCCGTCGTAATCCTGCGGCGTGGCGGCGCGTCGGCGCAGCCGCACCGCGCCCGCCGGGTCGAGCGCCACGATCTCTGTCTTGGTGCCGCCCAGGTCGATGCCGATACGGAATTTCATCGCCGCAGGATGCAGCCCCGGCACGCCGCGGCCAAGAGGCGGCGGCGCTGCTGGACCACCCGGCCGGGCCGGGCTATCCCCGCCGCTCCGCCAGCAGCCTCCGGACCGCGCCATGCCCTTCACGCTCTACCCCGCCATCGACCTCAAGGCCGGCCAGGTGGTGCGCCTGAAGCGCGGCGACATGGCGCAGGCCACCATCTACGGCGACCCCGCCACCCAGGCCGCCGCCTTCGACAAGGCCGGCTTCGGCTGGCTGCACGTGGTGGACCTCGACGGCGCCTTCGCCGGCCGCCCGGCCAATGCCGCGGCGGTGGACGCCATCCTGGCCGCCACCACCCGCCCCGTGCAGCTCGGCGGCGGCATCCGCGACATGGCGACGGTGGAGGCCTGGCTGAAGCGCGGCATCGCCCGGATCATCCTCGGCTCGGCGGCGGTGAAGGACCCGGATTTCGCCCGCGCCGCCTGCCGCGCCTTCCCCGGCCAGGTGGCCGTGGGCATCGACGCGAAGGACGGCATGGTGGCGACCGAGGGCTGGGCCGAGGTCAGCAGCGTCTCCGCCCTCGACCTCGCCCTGGCCTTCGAGGATGCCGGCGCCGCCGCCATCATCCACACCGACATCGAGCGGGACGGCATGCTGGGCGGCGTGAACGTGGAGGCCACGGCGGCGCTGGCGGCGCGGCTGTCCACGCCGGTCATCGCCTCGGGCGGCGTGGCGGGGGTGGAGGACATCCTGGCGCTGCGCGCCGCCGGCGGTGTGGCCGGCACCATCATCGGCCGCGCCCTCTACGATGGGCGGATCACGCCCGAGGCCGCCATCGCCGCCGCGCGGGGCTGAGGCCGCTCAGCCCGGAAGGGGGGCGGGCACCGCCTCCGCCAGCCGGCGCAGCGTCTCCCGCTCCGCCGGGAGCAGGAGGGCCTTGTCGGCCCGCGCCAGGGCCTCCCGCGCGTGCCGGGCGGCCATGGGGGCGAGGCGCCCATGGCCGGCGCCGGCCAGCATGGCCAGGGTGCGCTGCAGCCGCATCCCCACCTCCAGCACGCCCGCGCCGTCGCGCGCCAGCGGGCGGAAGAAATCGTCGAATATCTCCTCGGCCTGCAGGCCGGGCAGGTGCAGGTTGCGGTAGCGGCATTCCTCCGCGGGCGGGCGGTCCATCGCCACCGCCCATTCCGCCAGCAGCCGGCCGCCGGCATTGATGACGCTGATCGCCGTGCCGGGGTCGTTCACCGCCGGCGACAGGGCGCGCGAGCCGATCTCGGACAGCACGATCAGCCCGAAGCGCGGGTCCTGGTCGTAGGAGCGCTCCTCGGCCAGGGTGAAGGCGCCGCGCAGGCGCTCCGCCATCGCGTCGTCGAAGGGCCCGTCGAGCCACAGCAGCGGCCGGCCGGGATGCACATAGGCGCCGGGCCGCACCGCCACATGCGCCGCACCGCCCGCCTCCTCGGCCAGTTCGGAGAGCAGCCCGGTGTCGATGTACTGCACGTAGCCCCGCCCTTCCGGCTCCACGGCGCGGGCGGCGGGCGGCACCATGACCGGCGGCAGGCCGCCCAGATGCGGCAGGCGCGCCGCCTCGCGCAGCGCCTCGCGCGCCGCCGTCTCGATGCGGTGGGTGGTCTCCCCCACCCGGCCGAGGCGGGAGAGGTGCTCCATCCAGCGCACCAGCGTCACCACGATCCAGACGATCACCAGCACCGTCACGGCGAAGAGGATGACGCGCCCGCTCTCGCCATACAGCCCGGTGCTGAGCGCGACGATGCCCACCACCGCGTAGAGGAAGCTGCCGAGGAAGGTGGAGATGGCGTTCTGCGCCGTCCGGTCCTCGATCAGCAGGCGGGTGGCGCGCGGCGTGGCGTTGCTGGTGGCGGCCGAGAAGGCCGAGACCATGGTGGTGAGGGAGAAGGTCGTCACCGCCAGCATGCTGCTGGCCAGGATGCCGAGGATGTTGTCCACCGCCTCGGCGCCGATGGTGGCGGTGATCTCGTAGGGGATGAAGGGCGCCGCCACGGCGGAGAACAGCGCCGTCACCACCGCCAGCAGGGCGAAGAAGGCGGCGCGGAACCAGAGCTTCCGTGTCAGCCTGCGCAGCAGCCAGCGCCAGCGGCTCATGCCCGTCCCTCCTGCCATGCTGCCGCCAGGAACCCGGCGGAAGCGGAGGAGTTGCGCCGGGCCGGCCTGGCCCGGCGCGCTCCCATCCTCAGGCCGGGACGCGGGCGCCGCGCACGGCTTCCGACAGCTCGCGCACCTGGTCGAGCACCTTGCGCACCGTGTCGGGGCGGGCACGGCCCTTGTCGTCGAGCGACTTCGCCAGCGTGTCGATCAGCGCCGAGGCCACCACCGCGCCATCGGCGATCTGCACCGCCTCCGCCGCCTGCTGCGGCGTGCGGACGCCGAAGCCGATGGCGATGGGCAGGTCGGTGTGCCGCCGCACGCGCGGGATGGCCTCCGCCAGCACGTCGCGCGAGGCGCTGCGCGTGCCGGTGATGCCGGCGATGGCGACGTAGTAGATGAAGCCGCTGGTGCCGGCGAGCACCTTGGGCAGCCGCGCATCGTCCGTGGTGGGGGCGATGAGGCGGATCAGGTCCAGCCCCTCGGTGGCGGCGTGCGGGGCCAGCGCGTCCGCCTCCTCGGGCGGCATGTCCACCACGATCAGGCCATCGACGCCGGAGGCGCCGGCGTCGCGGCAGAAGCGCTCCTCCCCATAGGAGAGGATGGGGTTGAGGTAGCCCATCAGCACGATCGGCGTCTCGTCATCCTCGCGCCGGAAGTCCCGCACCATGGCGAGCGCGCCGGCCAGCGTGCCGCCGGCCTTCAGCGCCCGCTGGCCGGCCAGCTGCACGGTGGGGCCGTCGGCCATCGGGTCGGTGAAGGGGACGCCGAGCTCGATCAGGTCCGCCCCGGCGCCGGGCAGGCAGCGCAGCAGCGCCATGCTGGTGGCCGGGTCCGGGTCGTAGGCCTCGATGAAGGGCATCAGGGCGCCGCGCCCCTCCGCCTTGAGCTGCGCGAAGCGGGCGGCGATGCGGCTCACAGCGTCACTCCCATGTGCTTCGCCACGGTGAAGATATCCTTGTCGCCCCGGCCGGAGAGGTTGAGGACAATGATCTTATCCTTGTCCATCGTCGGCGCCAGCTTCATCACATGCGCCAGGCCATGGGCGGATTCGAGGGCGGGGATGATCCCCTCCAGCTTCGAGCAGAGCTGGAACGCCTCCAGCGCCTCGTCATCGGTGACGCTGACATAGGTGGCGCGGCCGATCTCGTGCAGCCAGGAATGCTCCGGCCCGATGCCGGGATAGTCCAGCCCCGCCGAGATCGAGTGCGCCTCGGTGATCTGGCCGTGATTGTCCTGCAGCAGGTAGGTCTTGTTGCCGTGCAGCACGCCCGGGCGCCCGCCGGCGATGGCCGCCGCGTGCTCGCCGCTCTCGAGGCCACGCCCCGCCGCCTCGACGCCGTAGATCGCCACGCCCTCATCGTCGAGGAAGGGGTGGAACAGCCCCATGGCGGAGGAGCCGCCGCCCACCGCGCAGACCAGCGCGTCCGGCAGCCGCCCTTCGGCGGCCAGGATCTGCTGGCGCGTCTCCTCGCCGATGACGCACTGGAAGTCCCGCACCATCTGCGGGAAGGGCGCGGGGCCGGCGACGGTGCCGATGCAGTAGTAGGTGTCCGCCACATTGGCCACCCAGTCCCGCAGCCCCTCGTTCATCGCGTCCTTCAGCGTGCCGGCGCCGGAGGTGACGGGCACCACCTCGGCCCCCAGCAGCTTCATGCGGAACACGTTGGGCTGCTGCCGCTCCACGTCGGTCGCGCCCATGTAGACGACGCATTTCAGCCCGAACAGCGCGCAGGCCGTGGCGGTGGCCACGCCGTGCTGCCCGGCACCCGTCTCGGCGATGATGCGCGGCTTGCCCATCCGCTTGGCCAGCATGATCTGGCCCAGCACGGCGTTGATCTTGTGCGCGCCGGTGTGGTTCAGCTCCTCGCGCTTGAAGTACACCTTCGCGCCGCCAAGGTGCTCGGTCAGCCGCTCGCACAGCCAGAGCGGGCTGGGCCGGCCCACATAGTCCTTCAGCAAGCGACGCCACTCCGCCATGAAGGCCGGGTCGTTGCGGGCCTCGTTATAGGCCTGCTCGACCTCCTGGATGACGGGCATCAGCGTCTCGGCGACATAACGGCCGCCGAACTGACCGAAGCGACCGCGCCCATCCGGGCCCTGACGCAGAGAATTTGGCAGAGGCTTGTTCACTCATCCCTCCAGGCCGCGCATCGTCACGCGTGCGCTGTCATATGGGGCCAGGGCGGACCGCGCCACCCTGGGGCCGGCTCATAGTTTTAAACGAAGCGACGGCCGGGGGAATGAATTCCCCCCGGGCCCCCTTCTTTTTTCTGGCCGTCAGGCGCCGTGGGCGGCGGCGACGAAGGCCGAGACCAGCACCGGGTCCTTCACGCCGCGCATCCGCTCCACGCCGGAGGAGACATCCACCGCCGGCGCGCCGGTGGCGCGGATGGCGGCGGCCACGTTCACCGGCGTCAGCCCGCCGGCCAGCATCCAGGGGCGCGGGATCTCCCGGCCGGCCAGCAGGGACCAGTCGAAGCTCACCGCGTTGCCGCCGGGCAGCTCGGCGCCGCGCGGCGGCTTGGCATCCAGCAGGAAGCGGTCCACCGCCGGCGCGTATTCGGCCAGCAGGGCGAGATCCTCCTCCCCGGCGATGCCGAGCGCCTTCATCACCGGCAGGCCGAAGCGCGCGCGGATGGCGGCGCAGCGCTCCGGGCTCTCCATGCCGTGCAGCTGCAGCAGGCCGAGCGGCGCCTCGGCCAGCACCGCCTCGATCAGCGCGTCCTCGGCATCGACCAGCAGGCCGACATTCACCGGGCGTCGCCCGGTGCCGCCGCGCGCCGCCAGCGCCGCCGCCTGCTCCGGCGGGACGGCGCGCGGTGAGGGCGGGTAGAAGACGAAGCCCACCCACTCCGCCCCGGCATGGCAGGCGGCGTCATAGGCCGCGGCGTCGTTGATGCCGCAGATCTTCACCTGGGGGATGGGGAGCAGGGCCGGCATCAGCGTGGCAGGCTGGCCGCGATGGCGGCCGCCGCCGCGCCCGGATCCGGCGCACCGGTGATGGGCCGGCCGACCACCAGCCAGTCCGCCCCCAGCGCCGCTGTCTCCTCCGGCGTGGCGATGCGCGCCTGGTCGCCCCCCGCGCTGCCGGCCGGGCGGATGCCCGGCACCACCAGCAGCGGCGCGTCGCCGAAGGCATCGCGCAGGCGGCTCACCTCCTGCGGGCTGCACACCAGCCCGTCGGCGCCGGCCTCCAGCGCCAGGCGCGCCAGCCGCAGCACCTGCTGCGCCGGGCCGCCGGAGACGCCCGTCTCGGCCAGCGCCGCGGCGGTGAAGCTGGTCAGCACCGTGACGGCCAGGATGGCCGGGCGCGCCTCGCCCAGCGCATCCTCGGCGGCGCGGCGCGCGGCCTCGATCATCGCCGCCCCGCCGCCGCCATGCAGCGTCAGCATCGCCGGCGCCGCGGCGCGGTCGGCGCAGACGGAGCGCACGGCGCCGGCCACGGTGTTCGGGATGTCGTGGAACTTCAGGTCGAGGAAGACGGGCCGGTGCCGGGCGATGCGCCCCACCACCCCCGGCCCGGCGGCGCAGAACAGCTCCAGCCCCACCTTCACCAGCCCGACATGCGGCGCCACCGCCTGGGCCCAGCCCTCGGCCCGCGCCGCGTCCGGCGTGTCCAGCGCGGCGATCAGGCCGGCCGCGTTCGGCTTCCGCAGCATCGTCAGCGGGCGGCCACGGCTGTCGAGGAGGCAGGCGCGGGCAGGGTGGCCTCGAGGCCGGGCACGGCGCCCTTGGCCTCCTGCTGGCCACGCAGCTCGGCCAGCTCGGCCTCCAGCAGCTGGGCGGCGCGCTGCATCCTGCGGGCGCGGCGGCGGTAGCGCAGCGCGCCGCCCCAGGCCACCAGCGCGCCGAGCAGGAAGAACAGCGCGGCGGCGCCCAGCATGGCGCCCGCCAGCGGCACCTCCCAGCGCAGGTCGAAGGGCCAGAGCTGCAGCGACACCGGGTCGGTGTTGGAGATGGTGAACAGGACCAGCAGCAGCAGCAGCAGCGCGGTCAGCAGGAAGCCGAGGATTTTCATGAAGGGGTCACCGTACCGCGGGGGCTGCGCTTCGGGGCCTGCAGGGGGCCGCCATTGACACGCTCCCGCAGCTCCTTGCCAGGCTTGAAATAGGGGACGGACTTGCCGGACACTTCAACCGCTTCCCCGGTGCGGGGGTTGCGGCCGGTGCGCGGGTCGCGCTGCTTGGCGGAGAAGGCGCCGAAGCCGCGCAGCTCGACGCGGTCGCCACGCGCCAGGGCGTTGGTGATCTCGTCGAAGATGGTGCCGACGATCAGCTCGACATCGGGCTGGCGCAGATGCGGGTTGGCCGCGGCCAATTGCGCGATCAGTTCGGATTTCGTCATGGCGCCCCTGTTTCCTGCCGCCGGGTTTCCTGCCGCCGGCCGCGGCCCCTGCCGGGCTGCGCGCCCGTTCCCCCGCCCCTGGCTGCGCCAGCGCCGGTCATCGCGGAAGCTGCCAAACGGCCCGGACGCCGTCAATCGCGCCCCATTCCGAGGCGATGCCCCGCACCAGCGCCCGCAGCGAGAAGCCGAGCGCCCGCTCGGCCGGGCCGCGCGGGTCGAGGTCGCGCACCGGCAGGCCGGCCGGCAGCTTCGCCTCGGCCTCCAGCCAGGCGCGCGCCTCGGGCTCGCCGCCGATGGAATCCACCAGCTTCAGCGCTAGCGCCTGCCGGCCGGTGTAGACGCGGCCATCGGCCAGGCGCGCCACCTCCTCCGCCGGCAGGGCGCGCCCCGCCGCCACCAGGGCCACGAACTGCGCGTGCATGTCCCGCAGCACCGCCTCCAGCGCGGCGCGGCCCTCGGGGCTGAGCGGGCGGAACGGGTTGGGCTCGCCCTTCAGCGGGCCGGAGGTGAGCATCTCGGCGCGGATGCCGAGGGTGCGCATCAGCTCGCCCACGTCGAAGGACTGCAGGATGACGCCGATCGAGCCGGTGAGGGTGGACTCGCGGGCGAAGACGCGCTGCGCCGGCATGGCGATCATGTAGCCGGCCGAGGCGGCGGTGCCGCGCATCACCGCCACCAGCGGCTTGCCGGAGTCGCGGAAGCGGAGCAGCGCGGCGTGCAGCCCCTCGCCCCCCGCCACCGTGCCGCCGGGGCTGTCGATCGACAGGATCATGCCGCGCACCGCCGGGTCCTTCGCCGCCCGGGCGATGGCCTCGGTCATCTTGCGGTCGTCGGTGATGGTGCCCTCGACCGAGAGGCGCAGCACATGGCCCCGCAGCCCGCCCACGCCGCCTTCCAGGCCGGGCGCGAAGGCGGCGAACAGCGCCGCCAGCACCGCCAGCACGGCGAGCACCCGCCACAGCGCCAGGCGGCGCTTCAGGCGGCGGCGGTCCACTAGCAGGTCGTGTTCGAGGGAGGCGCTCATGCTGCCGGCATCAATGCCGGGGCGCGGGGCGGCGGGTCAAGCATGGGAGCGACCGCCCGGGGCCGGGGCGGCGGATTTCCCGCCGCCCCGCACCTCCGGCCGGCCTCAGACGGCGTGCACCTGCGCCTCGCGCTCCCAGAAGCGGAGCTGGCGGCAGGCGGCGAGGAAGGCCTTGGCGTCCGCCGCCCCGCCGAGGGGGAGGAAGCCGGCATCCGGCTCGTCCAGCCCCGCCTTGCGGAACAGCGCCTGCGCCGCCGGGGCATGGCCGATGAACTTGGCGTGGGCGTAGGCGTCGTTGACGAAATCCTTCGCCGTCGCCTCCCGGGCCAGCAGCGCCGCGCCCGCCTCCGAGGGGATCACCGCCACCGCGTCGTAGAGCACGGAGGGGCCGCCATTGACCTTCTGCTTGGCCGGCACCGTCGTGCCGTCGCTCAGCGTGACGCCGCCGACGCGCGGCGCCACCAGTTCGACCAGCGCGCCCTCCGCCTCGGCGGCCGCCTGCAGCGCCTGGAGCAGCGCGGCGTCCGTGCCGTCCGTCACCAGCACGCCGAGCTTGCGGCCCTTGAAGTCCTTCGGGCCGTTGCGGAGGATGCTGAGCGCCGGGGAGGGCGGCAGGTCGGCCACCACCGGGCGGGCCGGCTCGGCGGCGGGCGGCATGTCGCCCAGGCCCAGCCCCTCGGCCACGCCCCATGCCAGCGCCTCGTCCACGTTGCGCAGGTGGGAGACCATGCGGGCGCGGATGGACAGCGTCTCCACCTTGCTCAGCTCGAAGACGAAGGCATCCTTGATGTGCGTCCGCTCGACCGGGGTCTGGCTGACGTAGAACTGCCGCGCCTGGCTGTAGTGGTCGGCGAACAGCTCGGGGCGGATGCGCAGCTTCGCGCCGCTCTCCTGCGCCGGATGGGTGCGGAAGCCGCGCTCGCGCGATTCACGCGGGCCGCCCGCGGCGCCGCCCCAGGAATTCGGCTCGTAGTTCACCCGGCCCTTCGGGTTGCGCATGGCCATGTGGCCATCCTGCTGGAAGTTCCGCACCGGCACCTTCGGCGCGTTGATCGGGATGTGGGTGAAGTTCGGCCCGCCCAGGCGCTTCAGCTGCGTGTCCAGGTAGGAGAAGTTGCGGCCCTGCAGCAGCGGGTCGTTGGTGAAGTCGATGCCGGGGACGATGTTCTGGGTGCAGAAGGCCACCTGCTCCGTCTCGGCGAAGAAATTGTCCACCATCCGGTCCAGCACCATCCGGCCGACGATGCGCACCGGCACCAGCTCCTCCGGGATGATCTTGGTGGCGTCCAGCACGTCGAAGGGGAATTTCTCGGCGAAATCCTCGTCGAACACCTGCAGGCCCAGCTCCCATTCCGGGAAGTCGCCGGACTGGATGGCGTCCCACAGGTCGCGGCGGTGGAAGTCGGGGTCGGCGCCGTTCAGCTTCACCGCCTCGTTCCACACCACGGATTGCAGGCCGAGCTTCGGCTTCCAGTGGAACTTCACGAAGCTGGCGCGGCCCTCGGCGTTGACCAGCCGGAAGGTGTGGACGCCGAACCCCTCCATGAAGCGCAGGCTGCGCGGGATGGTGCGGTCCGACATGATCCAGAGCGCCATGTGCATGGCCTCCGGGCTCAGCGAGATGAAGTCCCAGAAATTGTCGTGCGCCGTCTGCGCCTGCGGGAAGCCGCGGTCCGGCTCCTGCTTGGCGGCGTGGATCAGGTCCGGGAACTTGATGGCGTCCTGGATGAAGAAGACCGGGATGTTGTTGCCGACGAGGTCCCAGTTGCCCTCCTGCGTGTAGAACTTCACCGCGAAGCCGCGCACGTCCCGCGCCAGGTCCGGCGAGCCCTTGTTGCCGGCGACGGTGGAGAAGCGCAGGAACACCGGCGTCCTCTCGCCCTTGCGCTGGAACAGGTCGGCATGGGTCAGCTCGGCGAGCGATTCATAGGGCTCGAAGAAGCCATGCGCGCCGACGCCGCGGGCATGCACCACCCGCTCCGGGATCCGCTCATGGTCGAAGTGGAACATCTTCTCCCGGAAGTGGAAATCCTCCAGCAGCGCCGGGCCGCGCGGGCCGACGCGCAGCGTGTTCTGGTCGTCGGCGACGGGGATGCCTTGCTGGGTGGTCAGCACCGGCACCTCGCCGCCCGCGAGCTGGTGGGTCTCGCCGCCCGCCCCGCGATGGATCTCGGCATCGGCGATGGTGGCGGGTTGCAGCGCGTCGCCGCGCAGCGTGTCGTTGCTCATGGCAGGTCTCCCTTGGGCCTTGCCGCCGCCAGGGAACCCGCAGGAGGGAGCGGGCGCGGCAGCACTCGCGGGGGAGAACGCGGCCTAGCCCCAGTCGTTGAGGCGTGAGGCCAGCCATCGGTGCGGAAAAGTCGCCGGGCCCCGAAACGCGGACGCCCCGGGTGGAGGGTCCACCCGGGGCGCCGCGCAACCCGCCCGGCACGAGGCCGGGCGCGCTGGTCTGAGGATCAGTCCTCGGAGGCCATCTGGTTGCGGCGGCGGATGGCCGCGCCCAGGATGTCGCCCAGCGAGGCGCCGGAGTCGGCGGTGCCGTACTCCTTCATCGCCTCGCGCTCCTCCTCCACTTCCTTGCCCTTGATGGTCAGGGCCAGGCGGCGGGCGGCGCGGTCCACGGCAGTCACCTTCGCATCGACCTTCTCGCCGATGGCGAACTTGTCGGGGCGCTGGTCGCCACGGTCACGGGCCAGCTCGGCGCGGCGGATGAAGCCGGTCAGCACCTCGTCCACGCGGACCTCGATGCCGTTCTGCTCGACCTTCGTCACCACGCAGGTGACGACGTCGCCCTTGCGGACGCGGTCCAGCACCTCGGCGGCCGGGTCGGCCTGGAGCTGCTTGATGCCGAGCGAGATGCGCTCCTTCTCGACGTCAACGTCCAGCACCTTGGCCTTGACGATGTCGCCCTTCTTGTAGGCGGCCATCGCCTGCTCGCCCGGGATCTCCCAGGAGAGGTCGGACATGTGGACCATGCCGTCGATCTCGGGCGCCAGGCCCACGAACAGACCGAACTCGGTGATGTTGCGGATCTCGCCCTCGACCATCGAGCCGGGGCCATGGCTCTCCAGGAACAGCTCCCAGGGGTTGCCCTGGGCCTGCTTCAGGCCGAGCGAGATGCGGCGCTTCGGCTCGTCCACGTCCAGGATCATCACGTCGACTTCCTGCGAAGTGGCGACGATCTTGCCCGGGTGGACGTTCTTCTTGGTCCAGCTCATCTCGGAGACGTGGACCAGGCCCTCGACGCCCGGCTCCAGCTCCACGAAGGCGCCGTAGTCGGTGATGTTGGTCACGCGGCCCGAGAACTTGGCGCCCACCGGGTACTTGATGGACACGCCCTCCCACGGGTCGGACATCAGCTGCTTCATGCCGAGGCTGATACGCTGCGTCTCGGAGTTGAAGCGGATGACCTGCACGCGGACCTGCTGACCGATGGTCAGGGCCTCGGAGGGGTGGTTGATGCGGCGCCAGGCGATGTCGGTGACATGCAGCAGGCCGTCCACGCCGCCAAGGTCGACGAACGCACCGTAGTCGGTGATGTTCTTGACCACGCCGTCGAGGATCATGCCCTCCTTCAGGCCCTGGATCAGCTCCGAGCGCTGCTCGGCGCGCGTCTCTTCCAGAACAGCGCGGCGCGAGACCACGATGTTGCCGCGGGCGCGGTCCATCTTCAGGATCTGGAAGGGCTGCGGCGAGCCCATCAGGGGACCCACGTCGCGCACCGGGCGGATATCGACCTGGGAGCCGGGCAGGAAGGCCACGGCGCCGCCGAGGTCGACGGTGAAGCCACCCTTCACGCGGCCGAAGATGACGCCGTTGACGCGCTGCTGCGCGTTGAACGCCTTCTCCAGGTTGGTCCAGGCCTCCTCGCGGCGGGCCTTCTCGCGCGAGAGCACGATGGAGCCGTCACGGTCCTCGTAGCGCTCGACGAACAGCTCGATCACGTCGCCGGGCTGCACCTCGGCCCGCTGCCCCTGGGGGGCGAATTCCTTGAGGGGCACGCGCCCCTCGGACTTCAGCCCGACATCCACGACCGCGAAGTCATCGTCCACCCGGATCACCTTGCCGGTGACGACGGAGCCGGCGAAGCCGGTATCGGCGCCCAGGGTCTCGTCCAGCAGGGCGGCGAAGTCTTCGGTCATGGACGGGCTGTTGGCATTAGCCATGAAGCAGAGTGTTCCTGATCCGCCCCGGCGGCGCCGCGGGAGGATTCCTGCGCCCCCGCTCGCGCGGGCACGGCTTGACCGAGCGCCCGCTCCGGCAGGAGGGACGCCCTTCGGTCCAGATCATGACAGGCGGAGTGTCGGCCCGCCTTTTCCGGTCCGGGAAGGTGGGAAGCCCGAGGGCCGCCCGCCAGGGTCCGGACTTCCCGCCGCCCTGCGGCAGCGGGAATGGGGGACTCGCCTAGGCCAGTTGGGCCGCGAGCGTCAAGCGGATTCTGTCAAAGGCGCAACAATCCGGCGGGGGAGGATTTCAGGCGGCAGAATGAATTCTCCCGCCCGGCCTCCCTTCTTCTTCCTTTGGAAAGTTCTCGGCCGCGTCAGCCAGGGTGTTGTCAGGCCGGGCGTTGTCAGCCCAGGCGTTCGCGCACCAGCGCCCAGGCGGCGGCGAAGGCCGCCTCGGCGTCCAGCGCGGTGGTGTCCAGCAGCAGCGCGTCCCCGGCGGGCTTCATCGGCGCGGTGGCGCGGCTGGCATCCTGCGCGTCCCGCGCCCGCAGCTCGGCCAGCACCTGCGCCGGGTCGGCCTCCACGCCGCGGCCGCGCAGCTCCAGCCAGCGGCGGCGGGCACGCTCCTCGTCGCTCGCGGTGACGAACAGCTTCACCGGCGCCTCGGGGAAGACCACGGTGCCGATGTCCCGCCCGTCCAGCACCGCGCCATGGGTGCGGCCGAAATCCCGCTGCCAGTCCAGCAGCGCGGCGCGCACGGCGGGGATGGCGGCCACGGCGCTGGCGGCCCGATCGGCCGCCGGGCCGCGCAGGTCGGGGCGGCGCAGGTCCTCCGGCGTCAGCGCGCGGGCAGCGGCCTCGGCGCGGGCCGGATCGGCCGGGTCGGCACCCTCGTCCAGCAGGCGGCGGCCGGTGGCGCGGTAGAGCAGGCCGGTGTCCAGGTAGGACAGGCCGAGCGACTCGGCCAGGCGCCGCGCCAGCGTGCCCTTGCCCGCCGCCGCCGGCCCGTCCACCGCGATCACCACCCCGGCGAGGCTGCGCGCGGGCGCCGGCTGCGCCCCGCTCATGCGGTGGCCGGGTGGTTCAGCCGGCGCAGGGCATCGCCCCCCGCCGCGCGGTTGATGAGGTCGGCGAAGCCGGGGAAGGAGGTGTCGATGAAGCTGGCATCGTCCACCGTCACCGGCTGCGCGGTGGCCAGGCCCAGCACCAGCGCGCTCATGGCGATGCGGTGGTCCATATGGGTGACGACGGTGCCGCCGCCCGGCGGCGGCGCGCCGGTGCCATGCACCAGCATGTCGTCGCCCTCGATCTCGACGCGGATGCCGTTGGCCTCCAGCAGCGCGGCCGTGGCGGCCACGCGGTCGCTCTCCTTCACCCGCAGCTCGGCCAGGCCGCGGAAGCGGCTGATGCCGCTGGCGCAGGCGGCGGCGACGGCCAGGATGGGGTATTCGTCCACCATCGAGGGCACCCGCTCCGGCGGCACGTCCACGGCGCGCAGCGCGCCGAAGCGGGCGGTCAGGTCGCCCACCGGCTCGCCGCCCTCGGTGCGGGCATTCTCCACCACGAGGTCGGCGCCCATCTCGCGCAGCGTGGTGAACAGGCCGGTGCGCAGCGGGTTCAGCCCGACATGCGCCACCGTCAAGGCCGAGCCCGGCACCAGCAGCGCCGCCACCAGCGGGAAGGCGGCGGAGGAGGGGTCGCCCGGCACCGCCACGGGGGCGGCCACCAGCTCCGGCTGGCCGTCCAGCTCGATGACGCGGCGGTGGCCATCGGCCTCCACCTGCACCGTGGCGCCGAAATGGCGCAGCATGTTCTCGGTGTGGTCGCGCGTCGCCTCCGGCTCCACCACGCGGGTCACGCCGCGGGCGCAGAGGCCGGCCAGCATCACCGCCGACTTCACCTGCGCCGAGGCCATGGGCAGGGTGTAGTCCAGCGGCATCGGCTGGGCGGCACCCTCGATGGCGAGCGGCAGCCGGCCGCCGGCGCGGCCGGTGAAGCGCGCGCCCGAGGCCGAGAGCGGGTCCGTCACCCGCTTCATCGGCCGCTTGCGCAGGCTGGCGTCGCCGGTCAGCACGGCGAAGAGCGGGTGGCCGGCGAGCAGGCCGCAGATCAGCCGCGCGGCGGTGCCGGAATTGCCCATGTCCAGCACGTCCGCCGGCTCCACCAGCCCGCCGACGCCGCGGCCGGAGACCTGCCACTGGCCTTCGCCCAGCCGCTCCACCGTGGCGCCCAGCGCCCGCATGGCGGCGGCGGTGCGCAGCACGTCCTCCCCCTCCAGCAGGCCGGAGATCTCGGTGCGGCCAACGGCCAGCGCGCCGAACATCAGCGCGCGGTGGCTGATCGACTTGTCGCCGGCGACCGTCAGGCGGCCGGAGAGGCCCTGAAGCGGCCGGGAGGCGCGCAGCGGCCTTGCATTCGTTCCATGTTCCACAAGGGCGGGGTTTGACATGGGGGCGGGGTGCGTGGCAATGCGCCCCGTGTTTTTCAGCCGGCCCATCCCTGGCCCGCCTTTCCCGGGATACTCACGCTGATGGCCAAGCCCGAACTGGGTCTGAAACGCACTTGCGTCGCCTGCGGTGCCAAGTTCTACGATCTGACCCGCCAGCCGGCGGTGTGCCCCAAGTGCGGCACCGAGCAGCCCGCCGAGCAGCCGCGCCTGCGCCGCGCCGCCGCCGTGGTCGAGGAGAAGGTCAAGAAGCGGCCCGTCCCGGTCGAGGCCGATGGCGACGAGGTCGAGATCGAGGACGTCGACGCCGATGACGCGATCGACGACGCCGAGGATCTCGATGACGCCGAGGACGACATCGACGCCGAGATCGAGGTCGAGACCGACCGCGAGGAAGAGAACTGACCGCCTCCGGGCGCGCCGACTCGCAGGAATGACGATTTGGAGCTGGGGGAATTCATTCCCCCGGCTTTTTTATTGGCGCCCCTACTGGCGCTCCATCGCGAACATCGCGATCCGCACCAGCGCGCTGACCACGAGCAGGACCAGGACGATCCGGGAGAGGGTGGAGATCGGCGGCATGCCCTCCACATGGTTCCTGGCGGCCCGGCATGGAAGGCTCGCTGGCGCGGCGCCGCGGCATCGCCTATCCGGTGGGGCATGGACGCCACCGATGCCCATCTCGCCGCCCAGTACGAGGCCTACCCCTACCCGCAGCGCGACCCGCGCGAGGAGGCGAAGCGCCTGATCGTCGGCAGCCCGAGCCACCTGCGGGAGATCGACCACTGGATCTTCGGCGCCCGCCGCCCGGCCACGCAGCCGCTGCGGGCGCTGATGGCGGGCGGCGGCAGCGGCGACGGCACGATGATGCTGGCGCAGCAGATGCAATGGGCCGGCAGATGCAATGGGCCGGCCGCCCCGGCGAGGTGGTGTGGCTCGACCGCTCCGCCGCCGCCTGCCAGGTGGCCGAGGCGCGGGCCAGGCAGCGCGGCCTCGCCAACATCCGCTTCGTCAACGGCTCGCTGCTCGACCTGCCGACGCTGGGCCTCGGCGAATTCGACTACATCGATTGCTGCGGCGTGCTGCACCACCTGCCGGACCCGGCGGCGGGGCTGGCGGCGCTGGCGGGCGCGCTGGCGCCGGGGGGCGGCATCGGGCTGATGGTCTATGCCCCGCATGGCCGCACCGGCGTCTACATGCTGCAGGACGCGCTGCGCCTGCTGGCACCGGAGGAGGAGCCCCCCGCCGCCCGCGTGGAGGCCGCCCGCCGCCTCTGGAAGCACCTGCCCGAGACCGCCTGGCTGCGCCGCAACCCCTGGATCACCGACCATCTCGATGGCGGCGATGCCGGGCTCTACGACCTGCTGCTCAACCCGCGCGATGTGTCCTTCAGCGTGCCGCAGCTCGCCGCGCTGATCGGGGGGGCCGGGCTCAGGCTCCGCTGCTTCGTCGAGCCGCTGCGCTACGACCCGGACCGCTATCTGCCGGACCCGCGCCTGCGCGCCCGCACCGCCGCGCTGGACCCCGTGGCCCGCGCGGCGCTCGCCGAGTCGATCTGCGGCAACATGGGCATCCACATCGCCTATGTGACGCGCGACGAGGCCCCGGAACCCGCCTGGGACGACCCCGCTGCCATCCCGGTCCTGCGCGAGCTGGACGGCGCGGCGCTGGCCAAGGGGCTGCCCCGGGACGGGGTGCTGCGCGTCACCTTCGACGACATCCGCCTCGGCATCCCGCTGCCGCGCCTCGCCGCCGCCATCCTGGCGCGGGTGGACGGGCAACGCCGCATCGGCGAGATCGGCGACGCGCTGGCGGCCAACGGCATCCCGCGCGAGGCCTTCGCGCGGGACTGGGCGGCGCTGCGCGATGCCATGGAGCCGCTCAACCGCCTGCTGCTGGCCGCCCCGCCCGGATGAGCGATCCCCTGGAGCAGCGGCCGGCCATCGTCATCTTCGGCGCCGCCGTGCGCGCCGATGGCGGCCCGAGCCTGACGCTGCGCCGCCGCGTGATGGCCGCCGCCGCCTTCGGCGCCACCCTGCCCAGCCCGCTCTACGTGCCCACCGGCGCCAAGGGCCGCCACGGCCCGGCCGAGGCCGAGGTGATGGGCCGCCTGCTGCAGGATCTCGGCGTGCCCGCCGCCGCCATCCGGCTGGAACCCACGGGGACGGACACGCTCTCCTCCGCCCGCGCCTGCGCCGCTTTGCTGCGCGGGCATGAGGGGCCGGTCTATGCCGCCAGCAGCGGCTACCACCTGCCGCGCTGCGTCATGCTGCTGCGGCTCTACGGCCTGCGGGCGCGCGCCGCGCCGCCGCCCGAGGCCGCCCATGCCTGGCGGGAGCGCTGGTGGTGGCGCGGGCGGGAGGCGCTGGCCCTGCCCTACGACGCGGCATTGGCCTGGTGGGAGGTGCGCCGCGCCCCGGCCGCCCCGCCCTCTGCCCCTCCCCCTGGCCAGGGCTGAGGCTCCCGGTGTAGAAGCCGCGCCAGCATCGCGAGTCGGGCCCCGCCCCGACGCCAACCTGCCCCGTCCGTGGCAAGGTGGCACCCCGGCGACGGGGGATGTGGCCGCGCTCGGCAATCCAACGGCGCCCACCTCGATGCGGAGCATGGAAGGAAGGGCGCCGCCGATGGACCAGCAATTCGCCAGCGACAACTATGCGGGCCTCTGCCCCGAGGCCTGGCAGGCCATGGCCGAGGCCAATGCCGGCCACGCCCCCGCCTATGGCGACGACCCCTGGACCGCCCGCGCCGCCGACCGCTTCCGTGCCCTGTTCGGCACGGAATGCGAGGTGTTCTTCGTGTTCAACGGCACGGCGGCCAATGCGCTGGCCCTGGCCGCGCTGTGCCAGAGCTACCACAGCGTGATCTGCGCCGAGGCCGCGCATGTCGAGACCGACGAGTGCGGCGCGCCGGAATTCTTCTCCAACGGCTCCAAGCTGCTGGTGGCGCCCGCCAGCGGCGGCCGGCTGACGCCGCACGCCATCCGCACGCTGGCCACCGCGCGGGGCGACATCCACTACCCCAAGCCGCGCGCCGTCACGATCACCCAGCCCACCGAGACGGGCGAGGTCTATTCGCTGGCGGAGATCCGCGCCATCGCCGCCGAGTGCCGGGCGCTTGGGCTGCGCCTGCACATGGATGGCGCGCGCTTCGCCAATGCCTGCGCCAGCCTCGGCTGCTCCCCGGCCGAGATGACCTGGCAGGCGGGGGTGGACGTGCTCTGCTTCGGCGGCACCAAGAACGGCATGGCGGTGGGCGAGGCGGTGATCTTCTTCAACCGCGCCCTGGCCGAGGATTTCGACTACCGCTGCAAGCAGGCGGGGCAGCTCGCCTCCAAGATGCGCTTCCTGGCCGCGCCCTGGGTGGGCATGCTGGAAAGCGGCGCCTGGCTGCGCAACGCCGCGCACGGCAATGCCTGCGCGCGGGACTTCGCCGCCATGCTCGACGGCATCCCCGGCGTGGCGCCGATGTTCCCCGTGCAGTCCAACGCCGTCTTCCTCCAGGCGCCGCCGGCGGTGCTGGAGGGGCTGAAGGAAAGGGGCTGGCGCTTCTACACCTTCATCGGCGGCGGGGCGCGCTTCATGTTCGCCTGGGATGCCCGGCCGGAGCGGATGCGGGCGCTGGCCGACGACCTCCGCGCCCTGGCCGCCGGGGCCATCTGCCAGGGATAGTGCCGCGCCACGCCCCGTGCCAGTCTGCTCAGCAGCAGTCTGCTCATCAGACGAGTGAGGGAGAACACCATGAACCCGACCGGCCTGAACGAGACGCCCTGGGAGCCCAGCCAGCGCTACCCCGAGCCGCGCTTCCGCGCCTTCGACCCCGCCTTCCTGCGCTTCCGCGCCATGAACGGCACGGTGGAGAAGCTGGCCGGCGGCTGCCGCTGGGCGGAGGGGCCGGTCTGGTTCGGTGACCAGCGCGCCCTCTACTGGTCCGACATCCCGAACGACCGCATCCTGCGCTGGGACGAGGTGACCGGGCAGGTCGCCGCCTTCCGGCAGTCCTCCAACTACGCCAACGGCAACACGCGCGACCGCCAGGGCCGCCTCGTCACCTGCGAGCACCTGACGCGGCGCGTGACGCGCACCGAGCATGACGGCGCCATCACCGTGCTGGCCGACCGCTATGACGGCAAGCGCCTGAACTCGCCGAACGACGTGGTGGTGAAGTCCGACGGCTCCATCTGGTTCACTGACCCGCCCTTCGGCATCCTCGGCTACATCGAGGGCGAGAAGGCGGAGCCGGAGCTTTCGCAGGGCGTCTACCGCATCGACGGGCAGAGCGGCGCCGTCACCCTCGTCACCGACGAGCTGGCCGGGCCGAACGGCCTCGCCTTCAGCCCGGACGAGCGCATCCTCTACATCGTCGAGAGCCGCGCCGAGCCGCGCCGCATCGTCGGCTACGACGTGGGCGAGGATGGCCGCCTCTCCAACCGCCGCACCGTGGTGCAAGGCGCCGCGGGCGACACGCCGGACGGCTTCCGCGTGGACACCGAGGGCAATCTCTGGTGCGGCTGGGGCATGGGCGGCGCGGAGTTCGACGGCGTGCGCGTCTTCACCGCCGAGGGCCGCCCGCTCGGGCAGATCGACCTGCCGGAGCGCTGCGCCAACATCTGCTTCGGCGGGCGGCACCGCAACCGGCTGTTCATGGCGGCCTCGCGCTCGCTCTACAGCGTTTACGTCAATGCGCAGGGCGTGGCAGGGGGGTAGGAATCTTCTTTTTCTGAAGAAAAAGAAGCAAAAAAACTTTGTCAGTTTGGCGGTGCGCTGGTTGAGAAGCGTGACGCCAAACTGACAAAAAGTTTTTGGTTCTTTTTTTAAAAAGAACTTCTTTCTGACTCTTTCACCTCTCGCATGATGGCGAGATCCAGCCTGCGGTCTTCCGGGTCCAGCGCCGCCTCCAGCGCATCCAGCCGCGCGCTGAACTCGGCGCGCAGTTCGGCCTTGCGCGCCTCCGGCAGCCAACTCGCCTCCACCCCGGCCAGGCTGAGCTGCCGGGCCTGCGCCGGCTGCCAGCCCAGCGCGTCGAACAGGGTGCGCCAGCAATGGCCCATGCTGGTGTGGAAGAAGGTCGGGTCGTCCGTGCCCAGCACGATGTTCACCCCCGCCTCGTAGAGCCGGCGGATGCGCTGCTGGCGCGGCGCCCGGTTGGCCGGGATGGAGGACCAGCAGGCCATGGTGAAGGGCACCTGCTCCGCCGCCGCGCGGGCCAGGATCGCCGGGTCGGCCAGCATGTTGTAGCCGTGGTCGAGCCGGTCGCAGCCCAGCGCGTCGCGGCAATGGGTGAAGTGGGCGGGCGGGCCCTCGAACAGCGTCTGGTTGTCCTCGCAGACATGGGCGGTGCGGCGCAGCCCGGCGCGGCCGGCGCGGCGCCACGCCTCCACCCACACCAGCGGCGGCCCGGCGCGCTCGGCGCCATCCAGCCCGATGCCCACCACCTGCGGGCGCGGGTGGCGCTGCACCCAGTCCAGCATCTCCAGCGCCTCGGAAGGCAGGCAGACGCTGCGGTCGATGCAGGCGATGAGCAGGGCGGAGGTGCCGAACTCCGCCTCGGCGCGGGACAGCCCGTCGATCAGCCCATCGACGATCTCCGGGTAGGTGGCGCCGTTCGGCGTGTAGTAGTGCGGGTTGAAGAAAATCTCGGCGTGGCGGACATTGCCGTGCCGGTGCAAATCCTCGATGCACTCATAGGCCACGCGGGCGAACTCCTCGCGCCGCCGCACCGCCAGGGCGCCGAGCCGCAGCACCTCGAGGAAGCCGTAGAAATCCAGCCACTGGTAGAGCGTCTCCGCCGGGCGCGGCAGGCGCACGCCATTGGCCGCCGCCAGCTCCACCAGCGTGGTGGCGCGCACCGCGCCGGCGATGTGCAGGTGCAGCTCGACCTTCGGCACGAGGTCGAGATAGTCGGAATAGCCCAGCATGGCGCTCAGCGCCCCCCGCGGGCGATGTTCCAGAGGAACATGGCCGGGCCGGTGGGCACGCCGGTCAGCTCGGCGCGCCAGGCGGAGGCGGCGACGAACTGGCCGAGCGGCATGTAGAAGCCGGCCTCGGCGGCGCGGGCATGGATCTCGCCCGCCAGCCGCTTGCGTTCCTCCTCGCTGCCGGCGGCGGCGAAGGCGGCGCGCAGCCGCTCCACCGCCTCGTCCTTCGGCCAGCCGGCGAAGCCCGCCGGGCCGGGGCCGGCGCCGTTCAGATAGACGTTCTGCAGCGGCGTCTGCATGTCCGGCACGGTGTTGGTGGTGTGGAAGATGTGCCAGCCCTCCGGCCGGGCGCGGCGGCCGAAGAAGGTGTTCAGGTCCATCGACTGCAGGTCCACGGTGAAGCCGAGCCGGGTCAGCAGATCCTGCGTCACCAGCCCCAGCGCGGCGATGCCAGGGGCGTCGGCCGGGTGCAGGATGACGATGGGCTTCGAGAGATCGGCCCCGCTTTCCGCCAGCAGGCGGCGGGCGCCTTCGAAATCGGGCGCGGCGGGCATGCCGGCGGCGGTCTCGTAGGGCGTGCCGCAGCCGTAGAAGCTGCGGCATTCCCGCCCGTATTCGGCGCGGCCCGCGACGCCGGGCAGGTAGTCGGCCTGGTTCACCGCCAGCATCACGGCGCGGCGCACCTGCACGTTGTCGAACGGCGCCTGGAGGTGGTTGAAGCGCAGGATGCCCTGGTAGCCGAAGGGGCTCACCACCTGCACCTTCACCTGCCGGTTCCGCTCCAGGATGGGCAGCACATCGGCCGGCAGCCGCTCCAGATAATCCACCTCGCCGGTGGAGAGCGCGCTCACCTGGCTGGAGACATCCGGCATGGCGATCAGCTCGATCCGCTCGAAGCGCGGATGCTTGGCCCCGCTGGCCCAGACGGAGGGCTCCGGGCGCGGCCGGTAGCCGGCATGGCGGGCGAGCACGATGCGGTCGCCGGGGCGGTATTCCTCCGCCACGAAGCGGTAGGGGCCGGAGCCGATCGGCTCGGTGACCGGGCGGGTGGCGGGCGTCTCGGCCAGGCGCTTCGGCATGATCATCGGCACCATGGCGCCCGGCTTGGCCAGCGCCTCCAGCACCAGCCCGAAGGGCTCGCGCAGCACCAGGCGGAAGGTGGCGGAATCCACCGGCTCCAGCGTGGCGGTGGCGCGCAGCAGCTGGCCACCCAGCGCGTCCCGCGCGCCCCAGCGGCGCAGGCTGGCCACGCAATCCTCGGCGGTGACGGGGGCGCCGTCGTGGAAGACCAGCCCTTCGCGCAGGGTGAAGCGCCATTCCAGCCCGTTCCCGCTGCGCTCCCAGCGCTCCACCATCTGCGGCCGGGGCCGCCACTGGTCGTCCACCGCGAAGAGTGTGTCGAAGACGAGGTAGGAAAAATCCCGCGCGGTGAAGCTGGTGGTGAAGTGCGGGTCGAGGATGGTGGTCAGCGTCTCCGGCACGACGCGCAGCGTGCCGGCGCGGCCCGGCGACTGCGCCCGCGCGGCGGTGGAGAGCAGGGCGGGCACGCCAAGGGGAGCGGCGAGGAGGGTGCGGCGGAGCATCGCGGGGGAACCTCTACAAAGCGGGCGGGCGGGGCGCCGCGCCGGTCATGTCCGGCGCAGCAAGAATCATGCGCGAGAACCATGGGGCAAGAACCATGCCCGGCGGCCCGTGAAAACCCGCCCTCTCACTCCGCGCGGATGCGCCCCTCCGTCGCGGCGCGCGCGGCGCCCCCGGCGGCGAGGTGGCGGGCCACCGCCTCGTCCATGGGCAGGCCGTTGTCGCGGGCCATCAGCGCCCGGTCGCGGAAGGGCAGGTAGCCATCGCCGCCGCGGCGCAGGAAGTCGTTGGTGACGAGGCGGTAGGCCCGCTCCGGCTCCAGCGGCCGGCCGCCGATGGTCACCGCCGCCACCCGCTCGCCCACCGGCGCCTGCGGGCGGATGCGCAGCGCCATCCCCGCCACCTGCGGGAAGGCGCCGCCCGAGCCGGCGCGGGAGAGACCGATCTCCAGCGCCGCGCGCAGGTCGGCACCGCGCAGCACCAGGAAGGCGAGGGTGTTGCCGAAGGGCAGCGCCTCCAGCACCGCGCCGCGGCTGATCATCCCCTCCGGCAGGCCGGCGCGCAGCCCGCCGCCATTGGTCAGCGCGATCTCGGCCTCCGGCTCGGCGGCCAGCATGGCGTCGGCCACCAAATTGCCGAGGGCGCATTCGCCGCCGCGGCAGCCCTCTGGCGTCAGGCCCGGGGCGCCGGGGCCGGCGGGGCTGGCGCGCAGCGCCGCCAGCGGCGCGGCGAAGCCGGCCAGCAGCGCCGCCACCGCCGCATCCTCGGCCAGGGCGGCGGTGACGGGCCGCACCGCGCCGCCATGCGCCAGCACCCGCCCATCCGCCGCGAGGTCCAGCGAGAGCCGGCCGAGCCAGCGCCCGTAGGAGCCCGCCTGCACGATGCGGACGGCGCGGTCCGGCCCGTCCGCCAGCAGGGGGTGCGGGCCTTCCGCGCCGGGCAGGCCATCGGCCAGCAGGGTATGGGAATGGCCGCCGACGATGAGGTCGAGGCCCGGCACGGCGGCGGCCAAAGCGAGGTCGCTGGCCAGGCCCAGATGCGAGAGCACGAGGATGGTGCCGGCCCCCTGCGCCCGCAGCACGGCGGCCTGCCGGGCGGCGGCCTCCTGCGCGTCGGTGAAGGCGAGGTCGGGGCCGGGGCTGGAGGCGCGCGGCGTGGTCTCCGTCGTCAGGCCGATGACGCCGATCCGCGCGCCGCCGCGCTCGAACAGGGCCGAGGGGCGGATGCGCGCGGCCAGCGCCGGCATCCGGCGGGCGTCGAGATTGGCCGAGAGCAGCGGGAACTCCACCGCCGCCGCGTAGCGCAGCAGCCCCTGCGGCCCGTGGTCGAACTCGTGGTTGCCGAGCGCCATGGCCTCGCAGCCCGTGGCGCGCTGCACCGCCGCCTCGGCCAGCCCGCCATGGGCGGTGTGGTAGAGGCTGCCGGTGAACTGGTCGCCGGCGTCGAGTTGCAGCACGGCGCGGCCGGCGGCGGCGGCCTCGGCGCGGGCCTCCGCCAGGGCGGTGGCCAGCCGTGCGCTGCCGCCCAGGCAGTCCCGCCCCGGCGCGCAGGCGGCGCCGCTCGGCTGCTGGCCCTCGTGCCGGGCGTGGAAGTCGTTCAGGTGCAGCAGCGCGAGCCGCGCCGCCGCCTCAGCGCGGGGCCGGCGCAGGGCGGGAAGGGCCAGCGCCAAGCCGAGCGGCGCGACGCGCAGCAGGGCGCGGCGCGGCAGGCCGGGCCGGGCGGGGGCGGCGGGGGAGGGGGCAGGAGAGTCGGGCGGCATGACGGATTCCCCACGGGCAGCCCCGCTTTAGCCCAAGTCCCGCCGCATTCGGAATGTCCCTTGTCTGCCGGGCATGACGGGTCCAAACCGGAAGCCTGTCCTTCTGGCGTAAAGACTGGAACCGCGATGCAGGTCTACCTGCCGATCGCCGAAATGTCGGTGGATGCCCTGCTGCTGCTGGGCATTGGCTTTGGCGTGGGCTGGCTCTCGGGGCTGTTCGGCGTGGGAGGCGGCTTCCTGCTCACCCCGCTGCTGATCCTGATCGGCATTCCCGCCCCGGTGGCGGTGGCCTCGGGCGCCAACCAGACGCTGGGTGCCTCGGTTTCCGGCCTCATCGCGCAGTGGCGGCGCGGCAATGTCGACCCCCGCATGGGCGGCGTGCTGCTGGTGGGCGGCTTCATCGGCTCCGGCCTCGGCGTGCAGCTCTTCGCCTGGCTGCGAAGGCTGGGGCAGGTCGATCTCGCCGTCTCGATCTTCTACGTCGTCATCCTGGGCAGCGTCGGCGCGCTGATGGTGCGCGAGAGCGTGCGCGCCATCCTGCGCCGGCGGCGGCAGGGCGGCCCCGCCCGGCTGCACGCGCATTTCTGGATGCACGGCCTGCCCTTCAAGCTGCGCTTCCGCAAGTCGCGCCTGTACATCTCGGTCATCCCGCCGCTGCTGGTGGGGCTGGCCATCGGCGTGCTCTCGGCGATCATGGGCGTCGGCGGCGGCTTCATGCTGGTGCCGGCGATGATCTATCTGCTGGGCATGCCCACCGCCGTGGTCATCGGCACCTCGCTGTTCCAGGTGGTGTTCGTCGCCGCCAACGTCACGCTGCTGCAGGCGGTGCAGACCGGCAGCGTCGACATCGTGCTGACGCTGCTGCTGCTGATCGGCGGCGTGGCGGGGGCGCAGTTCGGCGCCAGCATGGGCACCCGCCTGCGTGGCGAGGAGACGCGCGCCCTGCTCGGCCTGCTGGTGCTGGGCGTGGCGCTGAGCCTGCTCTGGGGCCTGGTGGTGACGCCGGACAGCCAGTTCGCCGTGGGCCCGATGCCCCTATGAGCCTGTGGCGGCCAGCGGGGGCGCGGGCGCGCCCGGCGGGAGCGGCGCGCGCCGGCTGCCGCGCCGGTCTCCATGCCGCTCTGGCCATGGCGCTCGGCCTGCTGCTCGCCGCTCCCGTGGCGGAGGCCCAGGCACCCGCCCCGCCGCCGCGCCGCCCCGCCGCCCAGGCGCCGCTGCCACCGCCGCCGCCGGCGCCGCCCGCCCTCCCCGCCGCCGCCCGCCCGCCGCTGGTGGCGGAGCTGTCCCAGGCGCAGGTGGCCATCACCACCGGCTTCAGCGGCACGGAGGTGCTGGTGTTCGGCGCCACCGAGCGGCTGCTCGGCGCCGGCGGCGACGACGTGCTGGTGATCGCCCAGGGGCCGGCGCAGCCCATGGTGGTGCGCCGCAAGGTCCGCGTGCTGGGCCTGTGGCTCAACGGCGCCTCGGCCCGCTTCTGGCGGGTGCCGGGCTACTACCTGCTCGCCGGCACGCGCCCGCTGGCGGAGGTGCTGAGCGAGGAGGAGCGCGCCGCCAAGCGCATCGGCCTCGAGGCGCTGCCGCTGGAAGCGGCGGGCAACCAGCAGAGCGAGTTCCGCGAGGCGCTGATGGAGCTCAAGCAGGCGGCCGGGCTGTGGGGGGAGGCGGGCAGCATGCACATCGCCGGCGCCCGGCTGTTCCGCGCCAGCCTGCCGCTGCCCGCCACCGTGCCGACCGGCGACTACCTGGTGCAGGTGCTGCTGGTGCGCGAGGGGCGCGTGGTGGCGCGGCAGGAGCTGGGCTTCCGCGTCGGGCGCGTCGGCACGGCCGCCCGCATCGCCAATGTCGCCAAGGTGCAGCCGGTGGTATACGGCCTGCTCTGCATCCTGCTGGCCGCCCTGGCGGGCTGGCTCGGCAGCGTGCTGTTCCGGAGGGGATGAATGCCCGAAGCCGCGCGACGCGACCGTGTCTTCCTGGTGGTGGTCGATGACAGCCCGGAGCTGCGCATCGCGCTGCGCTATGCCTGCCTGCGCGCCAAATACGGCGGCGGCCGCGTGGCGCTGCTGCGCGTGGTGGAGGAGGCCGGCACGGTGGAATGGGCCGGCGTCGGCGCCATGCTGCAGGAGGAGCGGCGCGACGAGGCGGAGAAGCTGCTCTCGGCGCTGGCCGCCGAGGTGCAGGAGATCACCGGCGGCATCCCCATCCTGCTGATCCGCGAGGGCAACCCGCGCGACGAGCTGCTGGCGCTGCTGGAGGAGGACCCGCGCATGTCCATCCTGATCCTCGCCACCGCCGCCAATGGCAGCGGGCCGGGGCCGCTGATCACCGCGCTGACCGGCCGCTACGCCCCGCGCCTGCGCGTGCCCATGACCATCGTGCCTGGCACGCTGGACGAGAAGGACCTGGAACGCGTCACCTGAGGGCCAGCCCGGCCCCCGGCGCGGGCCCGGGCCGGTTGCACGCGGCGCCCCGACCGCCCAAATCCCGGCACAAGACCAGAGCCGACCTCACACGGAAAAGCCCAGAACAATGTTCATCGAGACCGAAGCCACCCCGAACCCCGCCACCCTGAAGTTCCTGCCGGGCCAGGACGTGATGGGCGGGCGCGGCACGGCCGATTTCACCAGCGCCGAGGGCGCCGGCCGCAGCCCGCTGGCCGAGCGGCTCTTCGCGCTGGAGGGTGTCGCCCGCGTCTTCCTCGGCGCCGACTTCGTCACCGTCACCAAGACCGAGGCGGTGGACTGGCAGGCGCTGAAGCCGATGGTGCTGGGCGGCATCATGGAGCACTACATGGCCGGCCGCCCCGTGGTGCTGGAAGCCGAGGGCGAGGACGCGGTCGAGGACAGCGACCCGGCCGATGCCGAGATCGTCGCCCAGATCAAGGAGCTGCTCGACACCCGCGTGCGCCCGGCGGTGGCCGGCGATGGCGGGGACATCGTCTTCCGCGGCTTCCGCGACGGCGTCGTCAAGCTGCACCTGCAGGGCGCCTGCTCCGGCTGCCCCTCCTCCCGCGCCACGCTGAAGCATGGCGTCGAGAACATGCTGCGCCACTACGTGCCGGAAGTGATGGCGGTGGAGCAGGTGGACGCCTGAGCCACTGAACGGGTGGAGCCGGGCCGCGCGGCCCGGCTCCACCCGGCTCCCATTCACGGGGCGAATGTCGGCCATCCGGGCGGGCCGATTGGCAGGCTCCCGCATCGGCACCATCCTGGGCGCAAGCACAGGAGCCACCCGATGACCAACGCCCTCGACGACACCGCGCTCGACCAGCTGTTCCGCACGGCGCGCACCCACAACACGTGGCAGGACCGCCCCGTCAGCGACGAGACGCTGCGCCAGCTCTACGACCTGGTGAAGATGGCGCCGACCAGCGCCAATGCCTCCCCCGCCCGCTTCGTCTTCATCCGCACCCGCGAGGGCAAGGAGAAGCTGCGCCCCGCCCTCTCGGCCGGCAACCTGGAGAAGACGATGACGGCGCCGGTGACGGTGATCGTCGCCTGGGACCAGAAATTCTACGACAAGCTGCCGGTGCTGTTCCCGCACGCCGATGCCAAATCCTGGTTCACCGGCAGCGCCGCCTTCGCCGAGGCCACCGCCTTCCGCAACTCCTCCCTGCAGGCGGGCTACCTGATCATGGCGGCCCGCGCGCTGGGGCTGGATACCGGCCCGATGAGCGGCTTCGACAACGCCAAGGTGGACGAGGCCTTCCTCGCCAACACGGGCTGGAAGTCCAACCTGCTGGTCAATCTCGGCTATGGCGACGAGGCCGGGCTGTTCGGCCGGCTGCCGCGGCTGCCCTTCGACGAGGCGGCGGATCTGGTTTGAGGATCTTCTTTTTCTGAAGAAAAAGAAGCAAAAAGACTTCTCGGGCTTGGCGCTGCGCCATCAACCAGCGCAGCGCCAGACCAACAAAAGTTTTTTGGTTCTTTTTTCCAAAAAAGAACCCTTCTTTTCTTCCTCTTAACTGTCCAGACGAATGCCAAGCTCGCGGATCAACGGCCGCCAGACGGCGTTCTCGCGCAGGACGAAATCGTTGAACTCCGCGGGCGACCAGGGCGCGCTCTCGATGCCCAGGTCGCGCATCCGCGCCTGCATCGCGGGGGCGGCGATGGCGGCGCGCATCTCCTGGTTCAGCCGCGCGATGACAAGCTGCGGCGTGCCGGCGGGGGCCGACATGGCCTGCCAGCCGAAGGCCACCGCCTGGCCGATGCCCAGTTCCAGCGCCGTCGGCACCTCCGGCGCCTGCGCCGAGCGCGCCTCGGAGAGCACCAGCAGCGCCCGCGCCTTGCCGTCGCGCAGGAAGGGCAGGCCGGTGGCGCAGTCGATCAGCACGCTGTCCAGCGTGCCGGCCAGCAAATCCTGCATCGCCGCCGGGCCGCCGCGATAGGGCACGTGCGTCGCGTCGAAGCCGGCGCGGCGCTTCAGCATCTCCATCGCCAGGTGGTGCGGCGAGGCGACGGCGGGGGAGCCATAGGTCGGCACCTGCTGGCGCGAGGCCGCCACGTAGCCGGCGAAATCCGCCACCGCGCTGTCCGCCCGCACCACGAGGAAGAGGGGGAAGCGGCCGATGAAGCCCACGCCGGTCAGGTCGCGGTCCGGGTCGTAGGGCAGGCGGGCGTAGAGGGCGGGGTTGTAGACGAGGTTGCCATTGTCGGCGTGCAGCAGGGTGTAGCCATCCGGCGCGGCGCGGGAGACGGTCTCGCTGGCCAGCACGGCGCCGCCGCCGGGCCGGTTCTCCACCACCATGGTGTGCCCCAGCGCCGGCCCGATGCCGGCGGCGATGAGCCGCGCGAAGGTGTCGGACGGCCCGCCCGCCGGGTAGCCCACCACCCAGCGCAGCGGCCGCTCCGGCCAGCTGCCCTGGGCCTTGCCGCTGCGCGCGGCGAGGGCGCCCGCAAGGCCGAGGGCCAGGCTGCGTCGCTGTATGTTCATGCTGTGCCGTCCCGCATCTGTCCGCCCCATCATGCGGCGCACAACCCCGCAGAAAAAGATGATGGGGGGTGCGGGGGGAAGAATTCCTTCTTCCCCCCGCCCGATCTCAAAGCGCCAGCAGCGCCACCCAGAGCGGCAGCGTCACCATGGCGAGGAGGTGCTGCGTCGTGGTCATCGCCGCCATCAGCGGCGCGTCGCCGCCCATGGCGCGGGCCTGCACATAGGCGGTGGTGGCGGTGGGCTGGGCCATGAACAGCACGGCGACGGCCAGCGCCTGCGTCTCCAGCCCCAGGATGCGCCCCAGGCCCAGGGTGACCACCGGGACCACCAGCAGCTTCAGCGCCGCCGTCAGCCCCTGGGTGAGCGGGCTGGCCGCCAGCGCCCCCGGCGTCAGCGCCGCGCCGACGCAGAGCAGCCCGATGGCGAGCGAGCCCTGCGCCAGGCTGCGCAGCAGCCCGGCCACCCCCGGCGGCGCCCCGCCGACCAGCGAGAGCGCCAGCCCCACCGCGCAGGCCAGCAGCAGCGGGTTGGTAACCATCTGCCAGAGCACGCGCACCGGGTCCGGCCGGCGGGTGCCGCCCAGGCTGAACACCAGGGTGATGACGACCTGCACGAAGGGCACGATCAGCCCGGTGGCGATGCCGCCGAAGGCGATGCCGGCCGGCCCGTACACCGACCCCGCCACGGCGAAGGCCAGCAGGGTGTTGAAGCGGATGCCGCCCTGCAGCACGGAGGTGGCGGTGGCATGGCTGTGCCCCAGCGCCCGCGCCAGCAGCAGCGACAGCGCCGCGCCGAGCAGCAGCGCGCCCCAGATGGCGCCGGCCATGCCGCCCAGCGGCAGCTCGGCCAGCCGCACCGCGCCGATGGAGGAGACCAGCAGCGCCGGCAGCAGCACGGTGAAGACCAGCTTCTCCATGCCGGCCCAGACGGCCACATCGGTGAGCACCCTGCGGCGCAGCAGCGCGCCGAGGCCGATCAGCCCGAAGGTGGCGACGAAGGCATCGAGCCACGCCCCCATGGTGGCCGCCTCCCGTGCCCGGCGGCCCTCAGGCGCCGACCAGCGCCTTCAGCTCGGCCTGCGGGCGGGCGCCGAAATGGCCGATGCACTCGGCCGCGGCGACCGAGCCCCAGCGGCCGCATTCCGGCAGGGCGTGGCCCTGGGTCAGCGCCGCCAGGAAGCCGGCGGCATAGGCGTCGCCCGCCCCGGTGGTGTCCACCACGGTGGTGGGCTCGGCGGCGATCTCGTGCGTCGCTTCGCCGGCGACGATGATGCTGCCCTTCTCGGAGCGGGTGATGGCGGCCAGCCCCGCATCCCGCCGCACGGCCTCGATGGCCGCCTCCAGGCTCTCCGTCTCGTAGAGGCTCATGATCTCCGCCTCGTTGGCGAAGACGATGTCCGCCTGGCGCGCCACGAAGGCGCGGAAGGCCTCGCGGTGGCGGCCGACGCAGAACGGGTCGGAGAGGCTGATGGCCACCTGCCGGCCGGCCGCGTGCGCCAGGGCGGCGGCGCGGCGGAAGGCGGCCTGCGCCGCCGGCGGGTCGAACAGGTAGCCTTCCAGGTAGGTGACGGCGGCGGAGGCCACCATCGCCGCGTCCACATCCGCCTCGCCGAAGCTGACGCAGGCGCCGAGATAGGTGTTCATCGTCCGCTGCCCGTCGGGCGTGACGAGGATCAGGCAGCGCGCGGTGGGGTCGCCGCCCTGCAGCGGGGCGGTGGGGAAGGCCACGCCGGCGGCGCGGATGTCGTGCGCGAAGACGCGGCCCAGCGCGTCGTCCGCCACCTTGCCGAGGAAGCCCACGCGGGCGCCGAGCGCCGCGGCCACCGCGCAGGTGTTGCCGGCCGAGCCGCCGCTGCTCTCCACCCCCGGCCCCATGGCGCCGTAGATCGCCTCGGCGCGGCTGGTGTCGATCAGGGCCATGGCGCCCTTGGTCATGCCCTGCGCGGCCAGGAAGCCGTCCTCGGCGCGGGCCAGCACGTCCAGGATGGCGTTGCCGATGCCGAGGATGTCGAGGGTGGAGGCGGCCATGTGCGAAACCCTGTGCTCTGGATGCGGCGGTGCCGCGCAGCCCCGCCGATAGCAGCCCCGCGCCGCCCGGCATAGGGCAGGGCGGGCCGGGGCCGGGGCCCGCCCAAACCTGGCGGCGCGAAAGTTTATTAACCGTTATGGAAGGATTGCCCCGCATTGTTCCCGCAGGGGGCGAGCCGGCCCGGCGAACTTCCGGAAGCTTCTGGAAAATCGGGGATTCGTTGCGCCCAGCCGGTTGTCCGGACGGGCCGCCGCGTGATAGCCGGAGTGAGGAGTGCGCCAGCCCATGATGGAGCTGGCGCGCAAGGCTTCATACCCAGCCGTTGCACAGGGGGAGCAGATGTCCATCTTCCGCCGCCGCGAAGAGCCCACACCGCCCGCGCCCGGCGCGGGAGGGGCAGAGGAAGGTTCCGGCGCGCCGACCACCGTTCCGGTGGCGCGCGATCCGGACCTTGCTGTTCCCCCCTTCCGCCCCGCGCCCAGCAAGGAGGCCGCCATGAACCTGCCGCCGAAGCCCAGCCAGCCCCCTGCCGGAATGGGCATGCCGCCGCGGCCGCCGGTGAACGCCGGCATGAATGCCGGCATGAACGCGGGCGCCCAGCAGGCCCCGGCCGCCGCCGCCCGCGCCCCCGGCCCGGCCGCCGCCACCGAGCGCCGCACCATGGTGGTGGGCAAGGGCATCAGCCTGCAGGGCACCGTGACGGATGCCGAGCGGCTGGTGGTGGAAGGCACCATCGAGAGCCAGATGATGCAGGCGGCCGAGCTGTTCATCAGCCCGAGCGGCGTGTTCAAGGGCGAGGTCGAGGTGGACGACGCCGAGATCGCCGGCACCTTTGACGGCACGCTGACGGCGCGCGGCAACCTGGTCATCCGCGGCACCGGCAAGGTGCTGGGCGTGGCCCGCTGCCGCAAGCTGCAGGTGGAGGAGGGCGGCCAGCTCTCCGGCCGCATGGAGATGCTGAGCGACAGCGCGCCGCAGCACAGCTACGCGCCCTCGCCGCTCGCCATCCCCGCCGCGGAGGTCTGACCGGCGGCGCGGGCGGCCCGTCTCCGCGCCGGCCTTCCGCGCCATCCTCCTCCCATGCGTCCCACCCTCCTGACCGCCCTTCTGCTGCTCGGCGCCTGCGCCGCGCAGCCCTCTCCGGCCGACCCGCACGCGGTTCTGCAGGAGGTGCTGGACAGCTACCGCGCCAACCTGGCCGGCATGCAGCCGACAACCGCCCCCGTCCTGCCACGGCTGGAAGGGGCACCCGAGCGTGCCGCCCAGCTTCTCGGCCAGTCGCCCGAGGCGCTGCGCCGCTGGCTGGGCGAGCCGCGCCTGCGCCGCACCGAGGGCGCGGCGCAGATCTGGCTCTACCAGACCCCCTTCTGCCATCTCGACGTGGTGCTGGACCGCGACGACGCGCCCGGCTCGCCCCTGCGGGTCAGCTACGCCGCCGCCCGCGCCTCGGGCACCGAACGGCGCACCGAGGCCGCCTGCCTGCGGCAGCTCGCCGGAGGCATGCGGAGCGCCGCGAATTGACAAGGCGGCGGCCATCGCCCCATTCCCGGCGGGTCCCGCCGCCGCAGATATCGAAAGCTCCCCGCCCATGCGCCCCTCCGGCCGTGCCCCCGACGCGTTGCGCCCCGTCAGCCTGGAGGTCGGCGTGGCCCGGCATGCGGAAGGCTCCTGCCGCATCCGGATGGGCCACACCGAGGTGCTCTGCACCGCCAGCGTGGAAGGGCGCGTGCCCTCCTTCCTGCGCGGCAAGGGCGAGGGCTGGGTGACGGCCGAGTACGGCATGCTGCCGCGCGCCACCCACAGCCGCGGCGAGCGCGAGGCGGCGCGCGGCAAGCAGTCCGGCCGCACGCAAGAGATCCAGCGCCTGATCGCCCGCAGCCTGCGCGCGGTGGTGGACCGCAGGGCGATGGGCGAGCTGGCCGTGGTGCTGGATTGCGACGTGCTGACGGCCGATGGCGGCACGCGCTGCGCCGCCATCACCGGCGCCTGGGTGGCGCTGCACCAGGCCTTCGAGCATTGCGTGCTGAAGAACATGATCAGCGGCAACCCGATCCGCGACCAGGTGGCCGCCATCTCCTGCGGGCTGTGGAAGGGCGAGCCGGTGCTCGACCTCGACTATGCCGAGGACAAGGACGCCCAGGCGGACGGCAATTTCGTGCTGACCGGCAAGGGTGGCATCGTCGAGGTGCAGGGCACGGCCGAGGGCGCGCCCTTCTCCGACGCGCAGCTCACCGCCATGCTCGGGCTGGCGCGGCAGGGCACGGCGGCGCTGTTCGCCGCCCAGCGCCGGGCGGTCGGCCAGTGAACGGCGCCCCGGTGAACGGAACCCCGCACCGCCGCCTGACGGAGCGGCGCATCGTCATGGCCAGCCACAATGCCGGCAAGGTGGCGGAGAACGCCGCGCTGCTGGCCGAGTACGGCATCGGCATCGTCAGCGCCAAGGAACTCGGCCTGCCGGTGCCGGAGGAGACCGAGACCAGCTTCCTCGGCAACGCCACGCTGAAGGCGCTGGCCGCCGCGCGCGCCTCCAGGCTGGTGGCGCTGGCCGATGACAGCGGCTTCTCGGTCGCCGCGCTGGACGGCGCGCCGGGCGTCCACACCGCCGACTGGGCGGAGCTGCCCGGCGGCGGGCGGGACTACGCCGCGGCCATGGCGAAGGTGCGTGACCTCGCCGCCCCGCATGCCGACCGCACCGCCTGGTTCACCTGCGCCCTGGTGCTGGCCTGGCCGGATGGCCATGTGGAAGGCTTCGAGGGCCGGGCGATGGGCGAGTGGGTCTGGCCGCCGCGCGGCCCGGGCGGCTTCGGCTACGACCCGATGTTCCAGCCCGCCGGCCAGGCGCTGACCTTCGCGGAGATGGACAAGGCCGGCAAGCACGCCATCAGCCACCGCGCCAACGCCTTCCGGATGCTGGCCGAGGCCTGCCTGAAGGGCTGAGGCGTGGTGGGAAGGGGGCCGGGGCTCAGCCGGCCGCCACCGCCATCACGGCGCGCGCGAATTCCTCCGGCGCCTCCTGCGGCACATTGTGCCCGATGCCCGGCAGGATGCGGCGCGCATAGGGCCCGGCGAAATGCGCCGCGTTCCTGTCCTCCGCCGGCAGCGGCCCCTCCACGCCATCCGCCGCGCCCTGCAGCACGATGGCGGGCACAGGGATGCGGGGTTGCGCGGCCAGCCGCGCCTCGATCTCCTCCAGCGCCGGGTCGCCGGGGGCGCCGCCATGGCGGTGCCGGTAGGAGTGGATGACGACCTCCACGAAGTCGGGGTTGTCGAAGGCCGCGGCGCTGCGGGCGAAGGTGGCTTCGTCGAACGCCCATTCCGGCGACCACAGCCGCCAGAGGAGGCGGCACAGGTCGCGCCGGTTCTGCGCCAGGCCGGCGCGGCCCCGCCCGGTCTGGAAGTAGTACTGGTACCAGTGGCGGAGCTCCTTCTCCGGCGCCGCCGGCTCCCCGGCACGGGCGAGGTCCTGGATGTTGTAGCCGGTGCCGCAGCTGACCAGGCCGCGCGCCCGCTCCGGCCACAGCGCCGCGGCGACGCAGGCGGCGCGGCCGCCCCAGTCATACCCCGCCAGCACCGCGCGCGGGATCCGCAGCGCCTCCATCAGGGCCAGCAGGTCCGCCCCCAGCGCCGCCTGCTGGCCGGAGCGCGGCGTCCCGGCCGAGAGGAACCGCGTGCCGCCATAGCCGCGCAGGAAGGGGATGACGCAGCGCCACCCGGCCGCCGCCAGCATCTCCGCCACGGCGTCATAGGCATGGATGTCATAGGGAAAGCCGTGCAGCAGGATCGCCACCGGCCCCTCGGCCGGGCCCGCCTCCCGATAGGCCACCGACAGGCCGCCCGCCTCGATCCGCCGCATCATCGCCCCGCCTCCCCTCTGGCCGGGCGGCAGGATAGGCCGGGCCGGCGTTTCGCGCGCCCCGTCCCGCCGAGTCGCGCGCCGATCGCCGGAAGCCTCTCGCCTTCCGGCCGCAAGGGGCCTAGCCTTTTCCGCCATCCGCCCCCGGCTGTGCAGGATCGACCATGAACCAGATCAACGTGCCGCGCCCGAACGACCTTGATGCGTTCTGGATGCCCTATTCCGACAACCGCTACTTCAAGTCGCACCCGCGCCTGCTGGCCCGCGCCGAGGGCATGTCCTACTTCACGGCGGACGGGCAGGAGATCATCGACGGCACCGCCGGGCTGTGGTGCTGCAACGCCGGCCATGGCCGCCGCGAGATCACCGAGGCGATCCAGAAGCAGGCGGCGGTGATGGACTTCGCCCCCACCTTCCAGCTCGGCCACCCCATCGCCTTCGAGGCGGCGGCCCGCGTGGCGGAGATGACGCCGGAGGGGCTGGACCGCGTCTTCTTCACCAATTCCGGCTCCGAGAGCGCCGACACCGCGCTGAAGATCGCCCTCGCCTACCAGAAGGCGCGCGGGCAGAGCCAGCGCGTGCGCCTCGTCGGGCGGGAGCGCGGCTACCATGGCGTCGGCTTCGGCGGCATGTCGGTGGGCGGCATCGGCGGCAACCGCAAGCAGTTCGGCGCCATGCTGCCCTATGTGGACCACCTCCCCCACACCCACCTGCCGGAGCAGAACGCCTTCTCGAAGGGCCTGCCGCAGCACGGCGCCCACCTGGCGGACGCGCTGGAGAACCTCGTCGCCCTGCACGGGGACACCATCGCCGCCGTCATGGTCGAGCCGATGGCCGGCTCCACCGGCGTGCTGGTGCCGCCCGTGGGCTACCTGAAGCGCCTGCGCGAGCTGTGCGACAAGCACGGCATCCTGCTGATCTTCGACGAGGTGATCACCGGCTTCGGCCGACTCGGCACCAATTTCGGCGCCGAGCGCCTCGGCGTCACGCCCGACATCATGACGATGGCCAAGGGCCTCTCCAACGCCGCCGTGCCGATGGGCGCGGTCGCGGTGAACAACGCCATCTACGACACGGTGGTGAACGGCGCGCCGGAGGGCATCGAGCTGTTCCACGGCTACACCTATTCCGGCCACCCGCTGGCCTGCGCCGCCTCCATCGCCACGCTGGCGCTGCACAAGGCGGAGGACCTGCCGGGCCGCGCCGCCGCCATGGAGCCCTATTTCGAAGAGGCGGCCCACTCGCTGCGCGGCCTGCCCAACGTCATCGACATCCGCTCGATCGGCCTCGTCACCGGCATCGAGTTGTCCTCGCGCCCGGGCAAGCCCACCGCCCGCGCCGTGGACATCTTCCGCGACTGCTTCGACAAGGGCGTGCTGATCCGCACCACCGGCGACATCATCGCCCTCTCGCCGCCGCTGATCGCCGAGAAGCACCACATCGACCGGATCTTCGGCACGCTGTCCGACGCCATCCGGGCGGCCGCCTGAGCAGCCTCCGGGGAAGGCGCGCGCCTTCCCCGGGACCCCTTCTTCTCAGCGGGACAGCAGCAGGCGCAGGCCCAGCGCGGCCATCGCCGCGCCCGCCAGGCGGTCCAGCCAGCCCTTGCCGCGCAGATAGGCGGCGCGCGGCGCGGCGGTGGAAAGAGCCAGGGCCACCAGCCCGTACCACCCGGCCTCCACCGCCAGCACCAGCGGCGGCAGCACGACGGCAAGCCAGAACGGCGCCTCCGCCGGCAGCAGGGCGGCAAAGATGCCGGCATAGACCAGCGCGGTTTTCGGGTTGCTCAGCTGCGTCGCCAGCGCCAGCAGGAAGGTGCGGCCCAGCCCCGCCTGCGCCCTCTCTCCCGCCGGGGCGCTCCCCTCCTGGGCCAGCGGCACATCCGCGCCACGCCAGATGCGCCAGCCCAGCCAGACGAGGTAGAGCCCGCCCGCCACCCGGACCAGGAGGGACAGCGCCTCCACCTGCGCCAGTAGCGCGGTGAGGCCCAGCAGCGCCAGGGTGGCGAAGGCGGCACCCCCCACCCCCATGCCAAGCGCCGCCGCCAGCCCGCACAGGCGGGATCGCGTGACGGCGATGCGGCTCACCAGGACGAAGCTCGGGCCGGGGCTGATCGCCCCCAGCAGGAGCGCCCCCAGAATGGCCATCAGGGCTGTGGTCGCGGACATGACAATCTCTCCGTCAGGGAGGGTGGATTGCCCAGGCGAGCGGCATGCGGCATGGCCCCGCACTCCCCGATGGTGCTCCATCTTTTCTCGCCAGTTGCGCGGGAGGGCAGGCTAAGCCAGGGCGGCGGCCCGCGTCCAGCACAGGCGTGGGATGCTCTTCGCGGCGCCCCCCGTGACCTTCGGAGGGAACCGTATCATATAACATGGCCGAACGACGTCCCCCTCCCGGCAGGAGACCGCGCGCCATGAGCGAGACCAGCGACACCATCCCCGTCACCGTGCTGACCGGCTATCTCGGCGCCGGCAAGACCACGCTGCTGAACCGCATCCTCACCGAGAACCACGGCAAGAAATTCGCGGTGGTGATCAACGAGTTTGGTGAGCTCGGCGTGGACAACGACCTCGTCATCGACGCCGACGAGGAAGTGTTCGAGATGAACAACGGCTGCATCTGCTGCACCGTGCGCGGCGACCTCGTCCGCATCCTCGGCGGGCTGATGAAGCGGCGCGGCAAGTTCGACGGCATCATCGTCGAGACCACCGGCCTGGCCAACCCGGCCCCCGTGGCGCAGACCTTCTTCATGGACGAGGACGTCAAGCGGGCCACGCGGCTCGACGCCATCGTGACCGTGGTGGACGCCAAGAACCTCATCGCCCGGCTGGCCGACAGCACCGAGGCCGAGGAGCAGATCGCCTTTGCCGACCTCATCGTGCTCAACAAGATGGACCTGGTGAGCGAGGAGGAGGCCGCCGAGGTGGAGCGCCGCATCAAGGCGATCAACCCCTATGCCGAGATCCAGCGCGCCACCAAGTCGGCCGTGCCGGTGGAGAGCGTCATCGGGCGGGACGCCTTCAAGCTGGAGCGCATCCTGGAGCGCGAGCCGGACTTCCTCACCTCCGACGAGCACGAGCACAATGACGAGGTGATGAGCATGTCCTTCGAGGTGTCGCAGCCGATCGACGCCGAGAAGTTCAATGCCTGGATCAGCCAGCTCCTCCAGGCCAAGGGGCAGGACCTGCTGCGCACCAAGGGCATCCTGGCCTACAAGGACGAGCCCAACCGCTTCGCCTTCCAGGCCGTGCACATGATCGCCGATGGCGATTTCATCGGGCCGTGGAAGGAAGGCGACCCGCGCAAGTCCAAGATCGTCTTCATCGGCCGCAACCTGAACCGGCCGCAGCTGCGCCGCGGCTTCGAGGGCTGCGTGGCTTCCCCGGGGGTGGCATGAGCGAAAGCCTGAGCGGCGGCGCCATGGGAAGCGTCGAGGACGCCGACTTCCTGCTCTCCACGCGCGGGGCGGGGCATGAGCTGGGCGCCTGGGTGGTGAGCGCCGCCTTCGGCCGGGACGGCCAGGGCGCCGCCTTCGGCCTGGGCGACGGCACGCTGCACCTGGCCGACCCGGCGCAGCCCGCCGCCCCCTGGCGGAAGCTGGAGGCGCATGACGGCGCCTGCCTGACCGTGGTGCCCGACTTCGCCGCCGGCTTCCTCTCGGGCGGCGACGACGGCAAGCTGCTGCGCGTGCTGCCCGACGGCAGCACCGCCACGCTGGCCGATTTCGGCATGATGAAGTGGGTGGAACATATCGCCGCCCACGCCTCCGGCCTGCGCGCCGTGGGTGTGGGCAAGGCGGTGCACCTGCTGGACAAGGGCGGCGCGACGCTCAAGACGCTGGCGCACCCCTCCACCGTGGGCGGCGTGGCCTTCGACGCCAAGGGCAAGCGCGTGGCGGCCGGGCACTACAACGGCGTCAGCCTGTGGTTCGTCAACAGCAAGGAGGACAAGCCGCGCGTGCTGCCGTGGAAGGGCAGCCACCAGCTCGTGGCCTTCAGCCCGGACGGCACGCATGTCGTCTCCACCATGCAGGAGAACGCGCTGCATGGCTGGCGGCTGACCGACCAGCAGGACATGCGGATGTCCGGCTACCCCGCCAAGATCAAGTCCTTCTCCTTCACCGCCAAGGGCCGCTGGATGGCCACGGCGGGGGCGGATTGCGTGGTGCTGTGGCCCTTCTTCGCCGGCGGCCCGATGGGCAAGCCGCCGATGGAGCTGGCGGGGGGCGATGGCGTGCTCTGCACCCAGGTGGCCTGCCACCCGCAGCACGAGGTGGTGGCCGCCGGCTTCCAGGACGGGCTGGTGCTGATGGCCGAGATCGGCAGCGGCAAGATCGTCCCCGTGGCCGCGCCCGGCCGCGGTGCCGTCTCGGCGCTGGCCTGGAACGCCACCGGCACGCAGCTGGCCTTCGGCACCGAGACCGGCTTCGCCGGCCTGGTGGACCTCTCGAAGCGCGGCTGAACCGATAGAAAAAAGATGGGGGTCCGGGGGAATTCCTTCCCCCGGCCTTTCTTTGCCTACAGCCCGACCAGCCGCAGCATCTCCGCGAACAGCGCCTCCCGCTGCCCCTTGAGGCTGCCATCCCGCTCCCGCGTCAGCGCGACGATCTCCTCGGGCACGATCCCCTTCGCCGCCAGCCGCTCGGGCGGCGTGAAGCCGATCCATTCCGCCACGCAGCCCGCATTCGCCTCCGGGTGGAACTGCACCCCCAGCGCCCGCCGGTGGCGGAAGGCCTGGATGGTGCCTTCCGAGCGGGCCAGCACCTCGGCCTCCGGCGGCAACGCCACATGGTCGCCATGCCAGCGCAGCCAGGGGCCGCGCCAGAGGGGCGCGCTGGCCTCGGCCGTCTCCATCCACCCCTCATGGAAGGTGCCCGTGGGCGCCACGCTGCCACCGATGGCGGAGGCGATCATCTGCGCCCCGAAGCAGATGCCGATGGCGGGCCGCCCTTCGCCGATCCAGCGGGCCAGCAGGTCGCGCTGGGTGTCGATCCAGCCATCCCCGTCATAGGCCGCCCTGGGCGAGCCGAGCGTGACCAGGAGATCCGCCTCCGGCAGCGGGCCGGGGGTCAGGTCCGGCCCGGCGAGGGTGGCCAGGGCGGCGCCGTGGCGGGCCGCCAGCCAGTCGCCGAAATGGCCGACCGGCGCCAGGGGGGAGTTCTCGAGGACCAGGACGCGCATCAGACTCGGTTCCGCAGGAAGCTGCGGGACGATGCCATTCCGGTGGCGGGGCGCAAGGCAGCCTCCGCCACTTTCCGCTTCGCAGGGCGCGCCATGCGGCGCAGACAGGGCCTTCCACCCTTCCGGAGTGCACCGCCCATGCCCGCCGAACGCTTCCGCGCCCTGAACCGCCGCCGGCTGCGGCGCCTGCCGCTGCTCTCGCCGCGGCAATGGCGGCGGCGGCTGCTGTTCTGGCTGGGCGCGGCGCTGATCGGGCTGGTGGCGGTGGCCTTCGCCGAGCTGGCGGATGCGGCGCAGCACCTGTTCCTGCGCGTCGCGGCGGTGCATCCGCTGCTGGTGTTCCTGGTGGCGCCGGCGGGGCTGGCGCTCTCCCTGGTGCTGACGCGGCGCCTCTTCCCCGGCGCCCAGGGCAGCGGCATCCCGCAGGTCATCGCCGCGCTGCACGAGCCGGACCCAGCGCGGGCGGGGGCGCTGCTGACGCTGCGCATCGCCTTCGGCAAGGTGCTGCTGACGCTGCTCGGCATGGCCAGCGGCGCCTCGATCGGGCGCGAGGGGCCGACGGTGCAGGTGGGCGCCGCCATCATGCATGCCCTCTCGCGCTGGCAGCGCCTGCCGCGGCCGGAGATGGTGCGGGTGCTGGTTCTGGCGGGCGGCGCGGCGGGGGTGGCGGCGGCCTTCAACACGCCGCTGGCCGGGCTGGTCTTCGCCATCGAGGAGCTGAGCCACTCCTTCCGCTCCCGCAGCGGCGGCATGACGCTGACGGCGGTGGTCATCGCCGGCATCACCGCCACCGCCGTGCTGGGCAACTACGTCTATTTCGGCGTCAGCGAGGCGCAGCTGGCGCTGGGCCCGGCCTGGCTGGCGGTGGTGGTCTGCGGCGTGGCGGGCGGGCTGGCGGGGGGGCTGTTCTCCTCGGCGCTGCTGCACCTGCCGCGCCTGCTGCCGGGGGCGGTGCGGCGCTTCGCCGGGCGGCGGCCGGCAGGCTTCGCGGCGCTGTGCGGCGTGCTGCTCGCGCTGATCGGCTGGCTCTCGGGAGGCACCAGCTACGGCACGGGCTACGAGCAGGCGCGGATGCTGCTGGAGATGCAGCCCGGCCTGCCAGCCGATTTCGCGCTGTGGAAGCTGCTGGCCACCGTGGTCTCCTACCTCAGCGGCATCCCGGGCGGCATCTTCGCGCCCTCGCTCTCGGTGGGGGCGGGCATCGGCGCGCTGCTGCCGCCGCTGCTGCCGGGGGCGCCGGCCGCGGCGGTGGTGCTGCTCGGCATGGTGGCCTATTTCGCCGGGGTGGTGCAGGCGCCCATCACCGCCGCCGTCATCGTGCTGGAGATGACCAGCAACCACGCCATGGCGGTGCCGCTGATGGCCACCGCCCTGGTGGCGCTGCTGGTCTCCCGCCTGGTCTGCCGCCGGCCGCTCTACAGCACCATGGCGACGCGCTTCATGGCCGCGCAGCGCTGAAGCGGCAATGCCTCAGCCCTGGCGCGGCTCGTGGACGGGGCAGCCGTTGCGGGTGCCGCGGAAGCGCGCGGAATCCTCGTAGGCCGGCCGGCGGGCGCGCATGATGCCGCCCAGCGGCCGGTGCGCCTCCAGCCCGTGCCAGGGGCTGAAGGCCATGCCGTCGTCGATCTCCCGCACCCGCTCCGCGTCCCAGGCCGGCTGCGGCGGCACGATGATGCGCGCCACGGCGATGTAGGGGCTCTCCTCCTCCGGCCAGGGCACCGAGGCATCCTCGACCGGCATGGTCTCGCGATTGGTGAGAAGCTGCACCCGCAGTTCCCACTCGCCTCCCTGCTCGCGGAAGAAGGCCTTCACCTCCTCGCGCAGCGCGTCCGGCCGGCCGCCGGTCTCCACCTTGGCGTCCTTCAGCGCCAGCAGCGCCGGGGAAAGCGGAGCGACGGAATACTTGGCCACATAGTCGCCGTGGCGCAGCGGCACCTGGCTCCAGAAGGTCTCGCCCAGGATGTGGGTGCTGGGATGGCCGCCCATGCTCTTCAGCATGGCGCTCTCGCCGCCGAAGGTCTCCACCACCGCCTCGGCACCGCGCAGCACGGTAGACACCATCTTCTTCAGCCCCTGCGGCGTGTCCGTGGTGCGGGCCAGCAGCTTCAGGCTGCCGGCGAAGGCCTTGGGGTCGGGCGCCAGGAAGGCCGGCGCGTTGGCCATGACGAAATCCTGCGTCGCATCCGCCTCCGAGCCGGGCAGCCGCTCCCCCTCGACGCCGATCACCTTCACCGCCAGGCCACGCGGCACGGTGATGCTGTCATCCAGCACGTCGCCGGGGTTGGTGGAGAAGCGCAGTACCGCCGGATACTCCGCCGGATGCGCGAACAGCCCCTGCGCCAGGGTGGGCGGCAGGTGGCCCAGCACCCGCAGCGTGCCCTTCAGCAGGCCGTGGCCCTTGGCGTGCACGCTGCGCACGGCGTGGCCATAATCCTCGAAGGTGGTCTCGCTGATCTTGCGCAGGCTGCCGGTGAGGGAGGCGATGGTCTCGGCCTCGTCGGGCTGCACCTGTTCCAGCGAGGGGTCGTAGCGCACGGGCATGGGGCGTTCTCCAGGGGGGTCACCCCGGAAAACGCCGCTCCCCCCGCCGCTGTTGCCCACAGGGCCGCCAGCGGCCCGCCAGGAGGCTTCTCAGCCCATGCGGATGACGCGTGCCAGCGCCGCCACATGCTCCGGCGGCGTCGGCGGGACGATGCCGTGGCCCAGGTTGAACACGAAGGGCCGGCCGCGCATGGCGGCCAGGATCGAGCGCGCCTCGGCCTCCATCGCCGCGCCGCCGGCCACCACCGCCTGCGGGTCCAGGTTGCCCTGCAGCGCCACCTCGGCCGGCACCGCCGTGGCGGCCCAGCGCGGGTCCATGGCGGTGTCCATTGCCACGGTGGAGACACCGGTGCGCTGCGCGTATTCCGGCAGCAGCGGCCCCGCCAGGCGCGGGAAGCCGATCAGCGGAATGTCCGGCCGGACCTTGCGGATGTTGCGGACGATGGCGGCGCTGGGCTCGATCGACCAGCGGCGGAACTGGGCGGGGGAGAGCAGGCCGGCCCAGCTGTCGAACAGCATCAGCGCCTCGGCCCCCGCCTCGGCCTGGGCGAGCAGATATTCCGTCGTCGAATCGACAAGCAGGCGGATCAGCTTCCCGAACAGCGCTGGGTCGGCATAGGCCATGCGCCGGGCATGGGCGAACTCGCCGCCGCCGCGGCCTTCCACCATGTAGCAGGCGACCGTGAACGGGCTGCCCGCGAAGCCGATCAACGCCGCCTTCGGCGCCTCCTGAGCCAGCCCGGCCCGCACCCGCGACACCGTCTCGTAGATCGGCGCCAGCCGTGCCGCCGCCCCTGCCGGGTCCAGCTTCGCCAGCCCTTCCGCGTCGCGGATCGGCTCCAGCAGCGGCCCCTCGCCCTCGGCGTAGCGCAGCGGCTGCCCCATGGCCCAGGGCAGCATCAGGATGTCGCTGAACAGGATGGCGCCATCCATCCCGTAGCGGCGCAGCGGTTGCAGCGTCACCTCGGCGGCGAGGGCGGGGTTCGTGCACAGGCGGATGAAGTCGCCCGCCTGGGCCCGCAGCGCCCGGTATTCCGGCAGGTACCGCCCGGCCTGGCGCATCAGCCAGAAGGGTGGCGGCCAGACCGCCTCGCCGGAGAGGGCGCGCAGCAAGGGCTTCGGTGCGTTTTCCATGGCGCCCCTTTCTATGAAAAAGAGTCTTTAAGAAAGATGGGGGACTCGTAGGGCCTGTGGATAAGGGGGACGCAGTGGACGCAATTCCTGTCCACAAAGTTCTCCACAGGCGCGAATCGGGCACAAAGCCAGCTCAAAGGCCGGTTTCCGGCGTTTTCCACAGAGTCTCGCGCCACGCTGTGCCCAACAAACCCCAGCCCCCCGGAAATGCGGATTCCATCCCCGCTTATCCCAGGGGGGGTTCCGGTGGGGCAAGGTTTTCCCCAATCTCCACAGCAATCCCCGTTATTCTCCACCGCGCAAAAACGCCGCACGAGGCCGATCGGAGCCGATGTCAAACCGTAGCTTCAACCTGCATCTCGTCTCCGACAGCACGGGTGAGACGCTGAACTCCATCGCGCGCGCCACGCTGGCGCGCTTCGCGGACCCGCATGTCATCCATCACCGCTGGTCGCTGGTCCGCTCCCATTTGCAGCTCGAGCAGGTGCTGGAGGGCATCAAGGCGGAGCCGGGGCCGGTGATGTTCACCCTGGTGGACCGCTCGCTGCGGCATTCGCTGGAGGAGGTGTGCCAGCAGCTCGGCGTGCCCTGCCTCTCGGTGCTGGACCCGGTGATGGACCTGCTGCAGACCCAGCTCGGCCAGCAGGCGCGGGAGAAGCGCGCCGCGCAGTACGTGCTGGACGCCGACTATTTCCGCCGCATCGACGCCATGCACTACGTGCTGGCGCATGACGACGGCCAGGGCGTTGCCGGCATCGAGGAGGCCGACTGCGTGCTGGTGGGCGTCTCCCGCTCCTCCAAGACGCCGACCTGCTTCTACCTCGCCAATCGCGGCATCAAGGCCGCCAACGTGCCGATCGTGCCGACCTCCCCCCTGCCGGAGGAGCTGGAGAACCCGCCCTGCCCGGTGATCGGCCTCACCATCGACGTGGCGGCGCTGATCGACATCCGCCGCCACCGGCTGAAGATCATCGGCGCCGGCGGCGTGCGGCAGGACACCAACGACTATGTGGACCACGAGGCGGTGAAGGCGGAGATCCAGGCGGCGCGGCGGCTCTGCACCAGCCATGGCTGGCCGGTGATCGACGTCACGCGCCGCTCGATCGAGGAGACGGCCGCCACCGTGCTGCAGCTGATGGAGGCCTGGCACGCCCGCCGCAGCCAGGGCGGGCCGAAGCCCGGCGGCATCGGCGCATGATCCGGCTGGTCCTGGCCTCCGGCTCCGCCACGCGGGCGGCGCTGCTGCGCGCGGCGGGGCTTGACTTCACCGCGCAGCCCGCGCCCGTGGACGAGGCCAGCCTGAAGGAGGCCGCCCGGGCCGAGGGCATACCGCCGGCCGATGCCGCCATCCTGCTGGCCGAGGCCAAGGCCATGCGCGTGGCGCGGCGGGAGCCGGAGGCGCTGGTGATCGGCGCCGACCAGCTCCTGGTGTGCGAGGGGGCGTGGTTCGACAAGCCGGAGGACCTGGCCGGCGCCCGCGCCCAGCTTCAGGCGCTGCGCGGGCGCACGCACACGCTGTTCACCGCCATGGTGCTGTGGCGGCATGGCCAGCGCGTCTGGCAGCACGTCGCCACACCACGGCTGACCATGCGCGACTTCTCCGACAGCTTCCTGGACCGCTACCTGGCGCTGGAGGGGGAGGCGGTGACGCACTCCGTCGGCGCCTACCGGCTGGAGGGGCCGGGCATCCAGCTCTTCCGCGAGGTGGAGGGGGAGCACAGCGCCATCCTCGGCCTGCCGCTGCTGCCGCTGCTGGGGTTCCTGCGGCAGCACGGGGCGTTGGATTAAGGAAGAATCTTCTTTTTCTGAAGAAAAAGAAGCAAAAAGACTTTTCGATTCTGGCGCCGCGCCATCAACCAGCGCGGCGCCAGACTGACAAAAGTTTTTTGGTTCTTTTTTCCAAAAAGGAACCCTTTCCCTTCTTCTACGCCGGCCGCCGCGCCTTCAGCGCCGCGGCCAATGTCCCGTCATCCATCACATCCAGCGCGCCGCCCATCGGCACGCCCTGGGCCAGCCGCGTGACGATGACGCCGGTGGGGCGCAGCCGGTCGGTCAGGTAATGCGCGGTGGTGGCGCCATCGACCGTGGCGGGCAGCGCCAGGATCACCTCGCGCGCCTCACCCTCCGCCACGCGGGCCAGCAGATCCGCCACGCGCAGATCGTCCGGCCCGACGCCGGAGAGCGCCGAGAGCACGCCGCCCAGCACATGGTAGAGGCCGCGGTGCACATGCGCCCGCTCCAGCGCCCAGAGGTCGGAGACGCCCTCCACCACGCAGAGCACGTCGTGCTCCCGCGCCGGGTCGGTGCAGATGCGGCAGGGGTCCTGGGTGTCGAGATTGCCGCAGACGCGGCAGGGGCGGACGGCCTCCGCCGTCTCGCGCAGGGCCTGGGCGAGCGGCAGCATCAGCCCGCCCGGGTCCTGCAGCAGCTTCAGCGCGGCGCGGCGGGCGCTGCGGCGGCCGAGCCCCGGCAGCCGCGCCAGCATGGCGACGAGCCGCTCGACCTGGTCCGGCCCGCGCACGCTCAAGGCCGGCGGCTCAGAACGGCAGCTTGAAGCCGCCGAGGCCGCCACCGCCGCCCATGCCGGGGATGTTCAGCCCGGAGGTGGCCTTCTGCATCTCCTCGGCCATCATCGCCTCCACCTTCGCCTTGGCGTCGGCATGGGCGGCGACGATCAGGTCCTCCAGCACCTCGCGCTCATCGGCCGCCATCAGGCTGGGGTCGATGGCCAGGCGCTTCAGGTCGCCCTTGCCGGAGAGCGTCACCTTGACCATGCCGGCGCCGGCGGCGCCCTCCACGGTCATGGCGTCCAGCTTGGCCTGCATCTCCTGCATCTTGGCCTGCATCTGCTGGGCCTGCTTCATCATCGAGGCAAGGTTCTTCATGCGTCCTCCCCATAGGGATCAGAGGAATGGAAATCGTCGAGATCGGCCGGCTCGGCATCGGGCGGCGCGAATTCGGGGCCGTCGTCGGGCGCCTCGGGCGCCGGCGGCAGGCCGTATTCATCCAGGCTGTCGTCGCGCAGCGCCTCCACCTGGGCGCCGGGGAAGGCGAGCAGGATGGATTGCACCAGCGGGTGGGCCTTCGCCATCTCCAGCCGCTCGCTCGCCACGTGGCTGCGCTGCTGCGCGATGGTCGGCTCGCCCTCGGCGTTGGAGAGGCTGATGGTCCAGCGCCGCCCCGTCTGCTCCAGCAGCAGGCCGGCGAGCTGGGCGGCGAGGTCGCGCGGCGCCTCGGGCCGCTGGCGGATCTCGATGCGGCCGGGCGCGAAGGCCACCAGATGCACATTGTGCAGCAGGTGGGCGTGCAGCATCGGCGCGCGGCCCGAGGCCAGCGCCACCACCTCGCGGAAGCCGCGCGGCTGGGCCAGGGTGGGCTGCGCCTCCATCACCGTCGTTGCCACGGGGGCACCATTGGCCGTGGCGCGGCTGCCGCCGCCCATGGGACCACCCGGGGCGCCGGAGGGCAGGGGGCCGCCCGCCGCCGCGGTGGCGCCGCCCTCGGTCAGGCGGCGCACGAGGTCGCCCGGCGTCGGCATTTCGGCGAGGTGGGCGAGGCGGATCAGCACCATCTCGGCCGCCGCGCGCCGGTCCGGCGCCTCGGCCACCTCGGAGATGCCCTTCAGCAGCACCTGCCAGGCGCGGCCGAGCACCGGGATGCTCAGCGCCCCGGCCAGGGCGGTGCCGCGCACCCGCTCGGCCTCGGGCAGCGAGGGGTCCTGGCGCAGCGCCGGCACGGCGCGCAGGCGGGTGAGGGTGTGGGTCAGCTCCAGCAGGTCGGCCAGCACCACGCCGGGGTCGGCGCCGCGCTCATGCCCGGCATCCATCGCCGAGAGCACGCCGGCGATGTCGCCGCGGAAGGCGGCTTCCAGCAGGTCGAACAGCAGGGTGCGGTCGGCCAGGCCCAGCATGTCCCGCACCAGCTCCGCCTGCACCCCCTCCGGGCTGCCGGCGGCCTGGGCGATCGCCTGGTCGAGCAGCGAGAGGCCGTCGCGCACCGAGCCGTCGGCGGCGCGGGCGATCATCGCCAGCGCTTCCGGCGTGGCGGGCACGGCCTCGGCCTCGGCGATGCGGGCGAAGTGGGCGCGCAACACCTCCTGCGGCACGCGCTTCAGGTCGAAGCGCTGGCAGCGGGAGAGGATGGTGGCCGGCACCTTGCGGATTTCCGTCGTCGCGAACAGGAACTTCACCTGTGGCGGCGGTTCCTCGAGCGTCTTGAGCAGCGCGTTGAACGCCGCCGTCGACAGCATGTGCACCTCGTCGAGGATGTACACCTTGAAGCGCGCGCGGGCCGGGCGGTAGCGCACCGCCTCGCGCAGCTCGCGGATGTTGTCCACGCCGTTGTTGGAGGCGGCGTCCAGCTCCAGCACGTCCGGGTGGCGGTCGGCCAGGATCGCCTGGCACTCGGCGCAGACGCCGCAGGGCTCGGCGGTGGGGCCGCCATTTCCGTCCGGCCCGACGCAGTTCAGCGCGCGGGCGATGATGCGGGCGGTGGTGGTCTTGCCGACGCCGCGCACGCCGGTGAGCATGAAGGCATGCGCCACGCGGTTCTGCGCGAAGGCGTTGCGCAGGGTGCGCACCAGCGCGTCCTGGCCGATCAGGTCGGCGAAGCTCTGCGGGCGGTACTTGCGGGCGAGCACCCGGTAGGGCGTGGCGGCCGGCTCGGGCGCCGGAGCAGCGGGAGAGGGGGCGGGCTCCGCCTCGCCGAACAGGCCCGGCCCCTCGGGGGGCGGCGGGTCGCCGAATAGGCCGGGGCCTTCGGGCGCCGGGGGCTGCTCGAAGGCGGGCTGTGCAAGCTCGTCGGGGCGGGTGTCGCTTGGCATGGCGCGCGGCGGATCCGATGCTGGCCGCGGCGGGCCATTCAGCGAGAGGTGAAAACCTCAGAAGGTGGAAGACCGGCGGAACGACCCAGACGGGAACTCGCTGCGGCTGCTTCCTTCCGGACCTGACCGGGTTGGCAAGGCGCCTGTCCGCCGCCGACCTTCCGAGGGCACCATATCATGCCGCCCCCCCTCCGCGGCAAGGGGGGCATCCCCGATCGGGCCGAGTTGCCGTGCGCGCCGGCCCATGGCAGGGTCGCGGCCGCATGCTGTCCATCCCGGCTTCCCGTCCCAACGCCTACACCGGCAGCCCCCTCGACCGCGCCTCGGGCCGGCGGGAGGAGGCCGATTTCATCGCCGCCGCCATGGCCTCGCCGCAGGCGCTGTTCGTGCCGGTCTGGCGCAGCCGCAGCCTGATGCGCGGGGTCGAGGAGGGCCGGCCCGAGGCCGTGCTGCTCTCGGCCGAGGCGGCCGAGGCGGTGCGCATGGCCGGCGGCCCCTGGGCCTTCCTGGGCTTCTGGGAGGGCCGGCCGGTCTTCAGCGTGGATTGCTCCGCCGCCGAGGACCCGCTGCCGCTGCTGCCCGAGGGCTTCGGCGCCTTCGCCGACCTGCGCGCCGTGGCCGGGCTGCTGCCGGCGGGCGAGGCCAGCGTGCTGGCGCATGCGCGCGGGCTGATGCACTGGCGCGTGCGGCACCGCTTCTGCGGCGTCTGCGGCGGGGTGTGCGAGCCGCGCAGCGCCGGCAACGCCATGGCCTGCACCGCCTGCGGCGCGCAGCACTTCCCGCGCACCGACCCGGCGGTGATCATGCTGGTGACGGATGGCGCGCGCGCCCTGCTCGGCCATTCCACCCGCTTTCCCACCACCACCATGTACTCCACCCTGGCCGGCTTCGTGGAGCCGGGCGAGAGCCTGGAGGAGGCGGTGCGCCGCGAGGTGCTGGAGGAGGTGGGCGTCCAGGTGGGCGAGGTGCACTACCATTCCTCGCAGCCCTGGCCCTTCCCGGCCTCGATCATGCTGGGCTTCCATGCCGAGGCGCTCTCCCACGAGATCACCATCGACCCGGAGGAGCTGCGGGATGCCCGCTGGTTCACCCGCGCCGAGCTGCGCGCGCATGAGCAGCACGGCTTCAGCCTGCCGCGGCTGGATTCCATCGCGCGCCGGCTGATCGAGGACTGGCTGGAGGCCGAATGATGCGCCCGACCCGAGCCCTTCTGCTGCTGCCCCTCCTGGCCGCCTGCGCCACCCCGCCGCCGGCCCCGCCCACGCCGCCCGAGCCGCCGGGCCATGCCGCCTGCCGCGCCGAGGCGCGCAACGACCCCGCCGTGCAGGCGCTGGGGCGGCAGGAGAACCCGCTGAACTGGGGCAACCGCGAGCGCGTGCAGAACGATTTGCGCGTGGCCGAATTGCGGGCATTCCGGGACTGCCTGCGGCGCAACGGGCTGGCCGCGCCGGGAGGCGTCGAGCCCGCCCGCTGAGGCGCGGCCGGCCACGCCACGCTTCGCCCGGCGATGGCACGGAAATTGCATAGCGATATTTTGCCCCGCTTCCGCAACTGGCCTATGAGGCTCCCCGCGGAACAGCCGAGGAGCCGCCATGACCCGTCCCGCCCCTTCCCCCGCCGCCGCGGCCACCCGGCCGATCGTCGACGCGCGGGGCCTGTGGAAGCGCTTCGGCCCGCTGACGGTGCTGAAGGGCGTCGACCTCAGCGTGGCGGAGCGCGAGCTGGTCTTCATCATCGGCCCCTCCGGCTCCGGCAAGTCCACCCTGCTGCGCTGCCTGAACCGGCTGGAGGAGCCGGATGACGGCTCCATCCATGTCGACGGCATCGAGCTGCTGAGCCGCGCCACCGACATCAACGCGGCGCGCCGGCGCATCGGCATGGTGTTCCAGAGCTTCAACCTCTACCCGCACATGACGGCGCGGCAGAACGTGATGCTGGCGCTGCGCAAGGTGCTGAAGCAGGAGCGCGCCCAGGCCGAGGAGGCCGCCGCCCGGGCGCTCGACCGCGTCGGCCTGGCCGAGCGGATGGACCACTACCCGGCGCAGCTCTCGGGCGGGCAGCAGCAGCGCGTGGCCATCGCCCGCGCCATCGCGCTGGAGCCGCGCGTCATGCTGTTCGACGAGCCGACCAGCGCACTGGACCCCGAGCTGGTGGGCGGCGTGCTGGCGGTGATGCGCGAGCTGCGGCAGGACGGCATGACCATGGTGGTGGTGAGCCACGAGATGGCCTTCGCCAAGGCCGCCGCCGACCGCGTGGTGTTCATGGCCGATGGCGAGAAGCTGGAGGAAGGGCCGCCCGCCCAGATCTTCGGCGACCCGCGGCACGAGCGCACCCGCGCCTTCATCCGCCAGATCGACCGGCACTGAGGCGGCGGGGCGCGCGCCATGGGCGGTCTTGAAAGCTTCCTCTTCTCCTTCTTCAACCTGAAGGTGATGGGCACCTACCTGCCGCTGATCGCGCAGGGGCTGGGGCTCACCGTCATCCTGGCGCTGCTGATCGTGGTGTCCGGCCTCGCCCTCGGGCTGGCGCTGGCGCTGCTGCGCGCCTGCGGCATCCGGCCGCTGAACTGGCTGATCATCTTCGTGGTCGACCTGTTCCGCGCCCTGCCGCCGCTGGTCATCATCGTGCTGCTGTTCTTCGGGCTGCCGGCCATGGGGCTCGGCATGTCGGGCTTCGCCGCCACCTGGCTCTCGCTGACCCTGGTGCTGATGGCCTTCGCCGAGGAAATCTACTGGGCCGGCATCACCGCCGTGCCGAAGGGGCAGTGGGAGGCGGCGCGCTCCACCGGCCTCGGCTTCTTCCAGACGCTGCGGCTGGTGGTGCTGCCGCAGGCGCTGCGCATCACCATCCCGCCGCTGACCAACCGCACCATCGCCATCACCAAGGGCACGGCGCTGGGCTCGGTGGTGGGAGTCGCCGAGATCCTGGGCGCCGCGCAGAGCGCCATGTCCTTCTCGGCCAACCCCTCGCCGCTGACGCTCGGCGCCATCGCCTACCTGATCCTGTTCATCCCCGTCGTCGCGCTCGGCCGCTGGGTCGAGACGCGCTTCGCCTGGAAGCGCTGAGGGAACCGCCACCCATGGAAGAGTTCCTCTTCGCCTTCCTCAACGGCGACATCCTGCGCGAGGCCTGGCCGATCCTGTGGCAGGGCTTCCTATACACCCTGGCGCTCTCCGCCATCACCGTGCCGCTCGGCCTCGCGGGGGGCGTCATCCTGGCGCTGCTCTCCACCTCCGGGCCGCGCGGCATCCGCCTCGCCGCGGCGGCGTGGACCGACCTGTTCCGCGCCATCCCGCCGCTGGTGCTGCTGGTGTTCCTCTATGCCGGGCTGCCCTTCGCCGGCATCGATGTCGGCGCCTGGGGGGCGGTGGCCATCGGCTTCTTCCTCAATACCGGCGCCTATTACGGCGAGGTGCTGCGCGCCGGCATCGGCAGCGTGCCGGCGGGGCAGATGGAGGCGGCGCGCTCCACCGGCCTCACGCGCGGGCAGGCACTGCGCCATGTCATCCTGCCGCAGGCGGTGCGCAACGTGCTGCCCGACCTGGTGAGCAACACGCTGGAGGTGGTGAAGCTCACCTCCATCGCCTCCGTCGTCGCGCTGCCGGAGCTGCTGTTCCAGGCGCGGCAGGCGCAGAACGCCACCTACAACGCCACCCCCATCGTGGCGGCGGCGGTGGCCTACTTCCTGCTGCTCTGGCCGCTGGTGCGGCTGATCTCGCGGCTGGAGAACAAGGCGATGGCCGGGCGTTAGCGCCCGGCGCGGGAGGGAAACCGCGCCGGGGTGGCTTCCCTCCCGCCCCCGGCGGGAGGATGGTGCGGCCGCCATGATCCTGCGCCCCCGCCCCGGCCCGCTCGGCCTGCTCTTCATCCTGCGCGGCTCCATCGTGCCGCGCATCGCCAGCCGGCTGGCCGTCGTCACCACGCTGGCCACGCTGCTGACCCTCGCCGACCTCAGCTATCCGCACCTCTTTCCGCAGGTGACGGCGGTGCCCTTCACCTTCATGGGGCTGGCGCTGTCCATCTTCCTCGGCTTCCGCACCAATACCTGCTACGCGCGCTGGTGGGAGGCGCGCGGCCTGTTGGGTGCGCTGGTGATCGCGGCGCGCGACCTGGCGCGGGAGGTCACCACCCTGTTCGCGGCGGATGCGGCGCTGCGGCAGCGCGTGCTGTACCGCGTGGCGGGCTTCGCGCGCGGCCTGGCGGCGCAGCTGCGCGGGGAGGATGCCACCGCCGCCCTCGGCCCCTGGCTGCCGGTGGCGGAGGCCGCGGCGCTCCCCGGCACGCGCAACCCGCTGCAGGCGGCGCTGCGCGCCTGCGCCGCCGATTTCGCCGCCTGCCGGGCGGAGGGACGGCTGGGCGATGTGCTCTATGCCCGGCTCGACGGCCACCTCGCGGCGCTGAACGCGGTGCAGACGGGCTGCGAGCGCATCCGCAACACGCCCACCCCCTTCGCCTACTGGCTGCTGCTGAACCGCACCGCCTGGCTGTTCTGCCTGCTGCTGCCCTTCGGCTTCGTCGGCACGCTGGGGCTGGCGACGCCGGTGGTGGTGGCGATCCTGGCCTACACCTTCTTCGGCCTGGACGAGCTGGCCGACGAGCTGGAGGACCCCTTCGGCCGCGCCGCCAACGACCTGCCGCTGGACGCCATCGCACGGGTGGTGGAGATCGACCTGCGCGAGGCGCTGGGCGAGGCGGCCCTGCCCGAGCCGCTGCAGCCGGAGAGATACGTGCTGCTGTGAGGTAAGCTCTGGCCCGGCGTTCCCGCCGGGCCAAGGCCCGCTCAGCCCTTCGGCAGCACCGCCCCGGGCGGCACCGCCATGCCCATGGCGAGGTAGCCGGCGCGGTTGGGGTGCAGCTTGTCGCCCGCGGCGCCGGTGGTCGAGTCGGGCACCATCTCGGGCTTCAGCCCGCCGGTGGCGGGGTCGCGCGTGGCGGCGTCGAAATCCACCACCGCGTCGAACAGCCCGCCCTCGCGGATGAAGGCGTTGAGCTGCCGGCGCTTCTCGTCCTGCTCGGCATGGCCATGCGCGGCGCTGGTGCTGCCCAGCGCCGGCGTCACCGTGGCGCCCACCACCCGCAGGCCGGGGATGGCGGCGCGCAGCCGCTCCACCCCCTGGCGCATCCCGTCGCGCACCGCCTCGAAGCTGGCATTGCCGTTGCGGCTGAAATCGTTGGTGCCCTCCAGCCAGACCACGGTGCGGATGCCGGAGAGGGAGATGATGTCCCGCTCCAGCCGCGCCAGCGCCGAGGGGCCGCCGGGGAAGGGTTTTTCCGGGCTGTATTCGGCGGGGCCGACCACCTGGTTGCCGCCGATGCCGGCATTCACCACCGCCACCCGGCTGCCCAGCGTGGCGTGCAGCCGGCGGGAGAGCACGTCCGGCCAGCGGTCGTCGCCATTCATGGTGGAGGCGGTGCCGTCGGTGATCGAATCGCCGAAGCAGAGCACCACGGGCGTGCCGGCGGGCGCCGCCATATCCACGGCGTCGAGGAAGAACCAGGAGGCGGTGGAGTAGGGGAAGGCGGCCTCGCCCTCCTCCGCGCCCTGCGCGCCGCTGCCGGGGGGCGAGACATAGGAGGTCTGCAACGCCTTGGCGTGCCAGGTCATCGGGCCCGAGGGGCCGGGGACGTGGAAGGAGACGGCCAGCTTGCGGCCCATCAGCAGGGCGGCGTCCGGCTCGGCGGCGAAGGGCAGCTCCACGGCGTCCGACCAGAGCTGGCCGCCGGGCGGGATGGTGGCCTCGGCCGCGCCGCCGAACAGCACGGGTCGGTTGCTGCCCGGCACCAGCGCCGCGCCGCCGAAGTGCAGGCCCGCATGCACGCCGGCGAGGCGCAGCGGCCGCGTGCCGAAGGCGTTGGTGAAGCGGAGCCGCGCCCGCCGGCCCCAGAGATCGGGGCGCAGCACCAGGCGGAAGGTCTGGTCCCGCGCGCCTTCCGCCGGATCGGGGAAGGCGAAGGACTGGTTGGGCTGGGCCGAGGGGTTGCCCACCGGGTAGGGCCCCTGGGCCGAGCCGGTCCAGGCCGTCGTCCAGGCTTCCGGCCCGGCGCCGGCCGTTTGCGCGCGGGCCGGGGCGGCGAGGCCCCCCGTGCCCAGGATGGTGCCGGCCAGAATCATCCCCTGCGCCAGTTCCCTGCGGTTCATGCGTTCCTCCCGCCCCTTGCCCGGGGCTTTCCGGCTGCATTCCACGCCCGAACGGGGCGGAAAAGAAGAGGCCGGCAGGAGGAACCCCCGGCCCCCGCGCGTTTGTTACGCCTTTTCCCGCGCCGGCACCCCGGAGACGGTGGCGCCCGCCGGCACATCCCCCACCACCGCCGCGCCGAGCGCGATGGTGGCGCCATCCCCCACGGCGGTTCCCGGCTTGATTCCCGCCAGGATGCCGACCAGCACCTCCGCCCCGAGCCGGACGCCGCCGCCCAGCACCGCCCCGGGGGCGATGTGGCAGCCCGGCCCGGTCACGGCGTCATGCTCCAGGATGGCGCCGGTGTTCAGGATGGAATGCGCCCCGAGCCGGGCCGCCGCCCCCGCCACGCTGCGCGGCATGGCCACGCTGCCCGCGCCCAGAGTGGCGGAGCCGGCGACGATGGCGGAAGGGTGGCGCAGCGCCGGCAGGGCGTAGCCGAGCGCGAGCAGCGCCTCGCCCAGCCGGCGCCGCGTGGCGTTGTGGCCGAGCGCCACATGGGCGGCGGCGGCGCCCTCCGCCCGCAGCGCCGCCATGCGGGAGAGCGGCCCGAGATGCGGCACGCCGGGCAGGCCGGGGCTGGCCGGGCCGTCGTCCAGCACGCCGAGGGGAGGCGGGAAGCCGGCGTCCCGCAGCAGCTCCAGCACGGCGCGGCCATGCCCCCCGGCGCCGAGGATCAGCAGCCGGGGGCGCTCCATGGCTCAGATGGCCACCCGCACGCCCAGCTCCACCACCCGGTCGCTCGGGATGCGGAAGAACTCGGTGGCGGGCATGGAATTGCGGCTCATCACCGAGAACAGCCATTGCCGCCAGGCGGCCATCTTCGGCACGGAGGAGGCCACCAGCGTCTCGCGGCCGAGGAAGTAGCTGGCCTGCATGGCCTCGAACTGCACGCCGTATTCGTGCAGCGCCTCCAGCTCGCGCGGGATGTTGGGGCTCTCCTGGAAGCCGTAGCGCAGCATGACGCGGTGGATGCCGGGCGCCAGCTCGGTCACCTCCCGCCGCTGCGGCGCCTGGGGCACGTCCAGGTTCTCCACCGTGACGAACAGCACCCGCTCGTGCAGCACCTTGTTGTGCTTGAGGTTGTGCAGCAGGGCGGCGGGCACGTAGTCGGCCTGGCCGGTCATGAACACGGCGATGCCCGGCACGCGGATGGTGCGGGACTGCGGCAGCCGCGCCAGGAAGGATTTCAGCGGCAGGCTGTCCTGCCGGAAGCGGGCGAAGAGCAGCTCCCGCCCGCGCCGCCAGGTGAGCATCAGCACGAACAGCCCGGCGCCCAGCAGCAGCGGCACCCAGCCGCCATCCGGCACCTTCAGCACGTTGGAAATGAAGAAGCCGGAATCGAGCAGGAACAGGGGCACGATGATCGCCCCCACCGCCAGGCGCGACCAGCCGAACTGCCGCCGCAGCACCAGCCCCGCCAGCGAGGTGGTACAGAGGAAGGTGCCGGTGACGGCGATGCCATAGGCCGCCGCCAGGCTGTCCGAGTCGTGGAAGCTGACCACCAGGATGACGACGCCGACGAGCAGGGCGAGGTTGATCTGCGGCATGTAGATCTGCCCCTCCTCCGTCTCGGAGGTGTGGCAGACGACGAGGCGCGGCAGCAGGCCGAGCTGCACGCATTGCCGGGCGATGGAGTAGGCGCCCGAGATCATGGCCTGGCTGGCGATGATGGTGGCGCAGGTGGCCAGCACCACCAGCGGCAGCCGGAACCAGGCGGGGGCGAGCAGGTAGAAGGGGTTCTCCAGCGCCGCGCGATCGGTCAGCAGCAGGGCGCCCTGGCCGAAATAGTTCAGCGTCAGCGCCGGCAGCACCGCCCAGAGCCAGACGAGGCGGATGGGGCGGGCGCCGAAATGGCCCATGTCGGCATAGAGCGCCTCCGCCCCCGTCACCGCCAGCACCACCGAGCCGAGGGCGATGAAGGCGGCGAGGTGGTAGTTCACGCAGAACTCGACGGCGTAGTAGGGCGAGAGCGCCAGCAGCACCTTGGGCTGCACCGCGATCTCGACCAGGCCGAGGATGGCCAGGCTGCCGAACCAGAGCGCCGTGACCGGGCCGAACACCTTCCCGATGACATGCGTGCCCTTGTACTGCACCAGGAACAGCGCCAGCAGCACGCCGAGCGAGATGGGGATGACCGCGCCGGTGAAGGCGGGGGAGATGACCTTCAGCCCCTCCACCGCCGAGAGCACCGAGATGGCGGGGGTGATGATGCCGTCGCCGAAGAACAGCGAGGCGCCGGCGATGCCCACCAGCAGCACCAGCATGCGGCCGCGCTCGCCGCGCGTCACGCGCTGGGCCAGCGCCATCAGCGCCAGGATGCCGCCTTCGCCGCGGTTGTCGGCCCGCAGCACGAGGAGCACGTACTTGATCGTGACCACCAGGATCAGCGACCAGAAGATCAGGCTGAGGACGCCGAGGATCTCCCAATCCTCCAGCCCGTCCGCCGCGAAATGCAGCAGCGAGGCGCGGAGCGCGTAGAGCGGGCTGGTGCCGATGTCACCATAGACCACCCCCAGCACGCCAAGCAGCAGCGCGGGGGTGAGGGGGCGCGAGGCCGGGGATGAAGGGTGCTGGGACACTGCCGTGCTGTGAGGATGCCGGGCGGCAAGGTCTAGGATGCCACCGGGCGCCGCCGCAAGAGGCAGCTCCGTGAGCGGCCGGGGGCGGCTGCCCGCCCCCGGCCCGCCCGCGGCTCAGTGGCCGCGCAGGATCTGGCTGAGGAAGGTCTTCAGCCGGTCCGTCTTGGGGTCGTTGAAGAGCTGCTCCGGCACGCCCGACTCGACGATCTCGCCGCGGTCCATGAACACCACCCGGTCCGCCACCTGGCGGGCGAAGCCCATCTCGTGGGTGACGCAGACCATGGTCATGCCGTCCTCGGCCAGCCCCACCATGGTGTCGAGCACCTCCTTGATCATCTCCGGGTCGAGTGCCGAGGTCGGCTCGTCGAACAGCATGATCTTGGGCTTCATGCACAGCGCGCGGGCGATCGCCACGCGCTGCTGCTGCCCGCCGGAGAGCTGGCCGGGGTACTTGTTCGCCTGCTCCGGGATCTTCACCCGGGACAGGTAGTGCATGGCCAGCTCGTCCGCCTCCTTCTTCGGCATGTGCCGCACCCAGATCGGCGCCAGGGTGCAGTTCTCGAGGATGGTCAGGTGCGGGAACAGGTTGAAGCTCTGGAACACCATGCCGACCTCGCGGCGGATGGCGTCCAGGCTGCGCGTGTCGTCGGTCAGCTCCATGTTGTCGACGATGATGCGCCCCTCCTGGTGCTGCTCCAGGCGGTTGATGCAGCGGATCATGGTGGACTTGCCGGAGCCCGAGGGGCCGCAGACCACCACGCGCTCGCCGGTGGCGACGCTCAGCGTCACGTCGCGCAGCACATGCATGCTGCCGTACCACTTGTTCACCTTGTCCAGCACGATGGCCGGCGGCGCGTCGGTGCGGGCGGCGGAGGCGAGGTGCGGGGCGGCACCCGCGGGATCCATGGTGGTGCTCATGCGTGCGGTCCCTGGGTGAGGATGGTCATGGCCGGCATCTCAGCGGACGCGGTGGCGGTTCAGCTCCGCCTCCAGCCCCTGGCTGTAGCGGGACATGGCGAAGCAGAAGACGAAGTAGATCAGCCCGACCGTGACGTAGATCTCGATGCCGAAGCCCTGCCAGGCCGGCTCGACGATGGCGGTCTTGCCGGCGGTCAGCAGGTCGAAGATGCCGATGATCAGCACCAGCGAGGTGTCCTTGAAGAAGCCGATGAAGGTGTTCACCAGCGGCGGGATCACCAGCCGCAGCGCCTGCGGCAGGATGATGAAGCCGGTCTTCTGCCAGTAGGTGAGGCCGAGCGCGTCGGCCGCCTCGTACTGGCCGCGCGGCAGGGCCTGCAGGCCGGCGCGCACCACCTCCGCCAGGTAGGCGGCGGCGAAGAGGATGATGGCGATCTGCGCGCGCAGCAGCTTGTCGATGTTCATGCCCTCCGGGAGGAAGAGCGGGAACATGACGCTGGCCATGAACAGCAGGCTGATGAGCGGCACGCCGCGGATCAGCTCCACATACAGCACGCAGAGCGTCTTGATGGCCGGCATGCTGGAGCGCCGGCCGAGCGCCACCAGGATGGAGAGCGGGAAGGCGAGCGCGATGCCGAAGGTGGCCAGGATGAGCGTGATGACGAGGCCGCCCCAGCGCTCCTGCGGCACATAGGAGAGGCCGAGCATGCCGCCCCACATCAGCACGCCGATCACCGCCAGCGTGGCCAGCCAGATCAGCGCCAGCGCCGGCCGCCAGAAGCGGCGCATGGCGGAGACGATGTAGAGGCCGATGAACAGCAGGACGCAGATGGCCGGCCGCCAGTGCTCCTCATAGGGGTAGGTGCCGAACAGGATGAAGCGGTGCTTCTCCGTCACCACCGCCCAGCAGGCGCCGGTGCCGCCCAGCGCGCGGCAGGCCTGGGTCTGCGCCCCCTGGGGCGTGACGGGCACCGACCAGATGGCGTTGATGAAGGCCCAGTCGATGAAGCCCATCGTCCAGCGGACGAGCAGGTAGCCCAGCGCCAGGGTGACGGCGGTGGAGATCCAGGAGGAGAACAGGTTCGCCTTCGCCCAGGCCAGCGGCCCCACCGCCAGCAGCGGCGGGCGGCGGTGGCCGAGCTCGGCGTCCTGCGCCGGGCGTGGGGCGGTGGCTTCGGCGGTGATCTCGGCCATGGTTCAGCGCTCCACCAGCGCGATCCGCGCCGCGTAGCCGGCCCTTGGGCCGGCGAAGCCAGACATCGCGTAGCCGGCCCTTGGGCCGGCGAAGCCGGGCGAAGACTTGCCGGCCCTTGGGCCGGCGAAGCCCGGGGACTGCACGATGCGCGGGCCGTGGCCCGGAAGGTTCGGCATGCCCATGCTCAGCGCTCCACCAGCGCGATCCGCGCATTGTACCAGTTCATGAAGAGGCTGATCGACAGGCTGATGGTCAGGTAGACCACCATGATGATGGCGATGCCCTCGATCGCCTGGCCGGTCTGGTTCAGCGTGGTGTTCGAGATCGAGACGATGTCCTGGTAGCCGATGGCCACCGCCAGGGAGGAGTTCTTGGTCAGGTTCAGGTACTGGCTGGTCATCGGCGGCACGATCACGCGCAGCGCCTGCGGCAGCACGATCATGCGCAGGATGCGGCCGCGCTGCAGGCCGAGCGCCTCCGCCGCCTCCCACTGCCCCTTGGCCACCGAGAGGATGCCGGCGCGGACGATCTCGGCGATGAAGGCGGCGGTGTACATCACCAGGCCGATCAGCAGCGCGAAGTATTCCGGCGTGATGGTCAGGCCGCCCTGGAAGTTGAAGCCGCGCAGCGCCGGGATGTCGCCCTGCCAGGGGGCGCCGAGGCCGGCCCAGATCAGCACCGGCAGGCCGAGGACCAGCCCCGCCGCCACCGGCCACACCTTGCGCGGCTGGCCATCGGCCATCTGCTTCGCGCGGGCGGAGCGGGCGTAGAACACGGCGCCGACGATGCCGAGGATGAGGCCCAGCAACGCGAAGCTGTGCGCGTCCTGCCACTGGATCCAGGGCAGCTTCAGGCCGCGGTTGGAGAGGAACACGCCCTCCACCGGGTGCAGCGCCTGGCGCGGGGCCGGCAGGCCCTGCAGGATGGCGTACCAGAACAGCAGCTGCAGCAGCAGCGGCAGGTCGCGCACCACCTCGATATAGGCGGCGGCGATGCGCGAGAGCAGCCAGTTCTTCGACAGCCGGGCGATGCCGACCATCGTGCCGAGAATGGTGGCCACCACCACGCCGACCACGGCGATCTTCAGCGTGTTCAGCACGCCCACCATCAGGGCGCGGGCATAGGTGTCGGTCGGGCTGTAGGGGATCAGGCTCTCGGCGACCGGCAGCCCGGCCTCGCGCGAGAGGAAGCCCCAGCCCGTGGCGATGCGCCGGACCTCGAGGTTGTGCGCCGTGTTGCGGACCAGCCACCAGACGATGCCGACCACCACGCCCACCACCAGGATCTGCCAGATGATGGAGCGGAACCGTTCATCGGCCCAGGAAAGCCGGATTCCTCGCTTGGGTGGCGCGCGCAGCAGCCGGGGATCGGCGGCGGTGTCGGACATGCGTTGAAGCCCCGTTGTGTGTCTCTTTGCCCGCTCGGTCGGTCCGCCCCGCCTGCACCCCCGGCTGCCCGCAGCGGGACGAGGAACGGGGGGCGGGGCGGGAGCGCGGGGCCGGCCATGCCGCCGGCCCCGCTTCGTTCAGCCGCCCGCGCTCAGCGGAACGGCGGCGAGTACTGCAGGCCGCCCTGCGTCCACTGCGCGTTCGGGCCGCGCTGGATGCCGAGCGGGGTCAGGTGCTTCTCGAAGATCTCGCCGTAGTTGCCGACCGCCTTGATGACGTTGACCGCCCAGGCGTCGCTCACGCCCAGCATCTGGCCCAGGCCGCCGGTCTTGCCGAGCAGGCGCTGCGCCTCGGGGCGCTGGTCGTTCGCCACCGCCTGGTCGACGTTCTTGCTGGAGATGCCGAGCTCCTCGGCGGCCACCAGGACGTTGTGCGTCCAGCGGACGAGGTCGGCCCAGCGCTGGTCGCCATGGCGCACGGACGGGCCGAGCGGCTCCTTGGAGATGACCTCGGGCAGGATCACGTGCTCGCCCGGGTTGGGCTGGGCGGAGCGGGTGGCGGCGAGGCCGGAGACATCCGTCGTGTAGGCGTCGCAGCGGCCGGCCACATAGGCGGAGACCAGCTCCTCCAGCCGCTCGATGATGACGGGCGTGAACTTCAGGTTGCTGGCGCGGAACCAGTCCGTCAGGTTCTGCTCGGTGGTGGTGCCGGGCTGCACGCAGACCGTGGCGCCGTCCAGCTCCTTGGCCGACTTCACGCCGAGCGAGGCCTTCACCATGAAGCCCTGGCCGTCATAGAAGTTGATGGCCGGGAAATCGAGGCCGAGCGAGGTGTCGCGCGAGAGCGTCGCCGTCGTGTTGCGCGGCAGCACGTCGATCTCGCCGGACTGCAGCGCCGTGAAGCGGTTCTGCGCCGTGGTCGGCACGTAGCGCACCTTGCTGGCGTCGTTGAACAGGGCGACCGCCAGGGCGCGGCAGTACTCCACGTCGAAGCCCTGCCAGCGGCCCTGGCTGTCGGGCTGCGCGAAGCCGGCCAGGCCGGTGTTCACGCCGCAGCTCAGCGTGCCGCGTGACTTCACGGCATCCATGGTGGCGGCGTTCTGGGCCGGCTGCTGGGCCATGGCCGGCGCCGCGAGGGCGGTGGCCAGGGCAGCCGCGCCGAGTGCGCGGAAGGTCGAAAGCCGCATGGGCTTCATAAACTCTCTCCCAATTCTTATCCGCCATCCGGCTGTTTGCCGGCGGCTCCTCCCCTGAGTCCGGCGAGGCGGCACCGGGGACCGGGGCATTCCGCCGCGCTGGGCGCGCAGCGATACCGCCCAGATTGCCCGTTAGCCTTGCAGGGCACGCGGCGCAATGATCACGCCATGTTTCCGCCCCGAAGGCTTTGCCGTCCGCCGAGTTTAGCAATCGGTATGCCATGCGGTGCAACGGCTTTCCCTGCCCGCGCGCCGGCCTAGGATGGCCACCTGGAGCGAGGAGAACCGTGCCCGATGCGCCTGATGGACAAGGCCGAGACGGAAGCCAGGCTGCCCTGGCCGGCATTGCGTGACGCGCTGGAAGGCATCTTCCGCCAGGGCTGCGAGGCGCCGCTGCGGCACCGCCATCCGCTGCCGCAAAAAGAGGCAGCGGAAGGCTCGCTGCTGCTGATGCCGGCCTGGCAGGCGCACCGCTACACCGGCGTGAAGATTGTGCATGTGAACCCGGCCAATGCCCGCCAGCCGGGGCTGCAGGCGGTGCATTCCGTCTACCTGCTCTCCGATGGCGAATCGGGGCGGCCGCTGGCGATTCTCGATGGCGGCACGCTGACCGACCGCCGCACCGCCGCCGCCAGCGTGCTGGCCGCCGGCTTCCTGGCGCGCCCGGAAAGCCGCCGGCTGCTGCTGCTGGGCAGCGGCAAGGTGGCGCATGCCCTGGCCCAGGCCTATGCCGCGCGCTTCCCGCTGGAGGAGATCCGCGTCTGGTCGCGCCGGCCGGAGAGCGCGGCGAGGCTCTCCGCCACCCTGGCGGCCGAGGGGCTGCCGGCCCGCGCTGTGGACAGCCCCGACCCCGCCGGGGCCGACATCGTCTCGGCCGCCACCCTCTCCACCCTGCCGCTGCTGCGCGGCGCGGATGTGGCGCCGGGCACGCATGTCGATCTCGTCGGCGCCTTCCGGCCCGACATGCGGGAGAGCGATGCTGGCCTGGTGGCGCGCGCCAGCCTGTTCGTGGACACGCGCCCGGGCGCGCTGGCCGAGGCGGGGGATGTGGTGCAGGCCATCGCGGAAGGGGCGATCGGGCCGGGGCATATCGCCGCCGACCTGTTCCAGCTCTGCCGCGGGGAGCATCCGGGGCGGCGCTCGGCGGCGGAGGTCACCCTGTTCAAGTCGGTGGGCTGGGCGGGGGAGGATCTGGCGGCGGCCGTGCTGGCTTACGAGACGGCATGAAAAAAGCCCGGGGGAATGAATTCCCCCGGACCCCCATCTTTTTTCTGTTCGTTTCCGGGCGCGCTGTGGCGGCGCCCGGAGCCGTCAGCGGCGCAGGCCGAGACGCTCGATCAGGCTCTGGTAGCGGGCCTGGTTCTTGCGCTTCACATAGTCCAGCAGGCCACGGCGCTGGCCGACCAGCACCAGCAGGCCACGGCGGCTGTGGAAATCCTTCGGGTGCGCCTTCAGGTGCTCCGTCAGGGAGGAGATGCGGTCGGAGAGCAGGGCGACCTGCACTTCCGGGCTGCCCGTGTCGCCTTCCTTCATCGCGTACTCGGCGATGATCTTCGCGCGGCGCTCGATCTCGGTCACGTCGGTCGACATCGGCTTGTGCCTTTCAGTCTGTCTCGCCATCCGGCATCGGCTGGACGGGGAGGAGGGTGTTGTCGCCCGGGCTGAGCCAGCGCTCCGGCTTCACCAAGCCGGAATCGAGGCGCACGAGACCCTTCAGGCGCTCCCCCGCCATTGCCCGCACAAGCCCACCATCGGGGCTGGCGTCGCCGGGTATCCGCCCCATGAACTCGACCATGGAGATGGTCTGTCCGTAGGAGAGGCGTGCGGCCTCGGCTTCGGTGAGGGCCAGTGCCGGGATGTCGGCCAGCGCGGTCGTCACGGGAAGCAGAAGGTCCGGGGAAGGAGGCGGGGTATCCTCCGAACCCGTCAGCTTGTCCAGCGGAATCGCCGCATCCTCCAGGAAGGGGCCGACGCGCATCCGCCGCAGCACGGCGATGTGCCCGACGCTGCCCGCCGCGCGCGCGATGTCCCGCGCCAGGGAGCGCATGTAGACGCCCTTGCCGGACTGCACGGTGAACACCGCCGTGTCCGCGTCGGGGCGGGATTCCAGCTCGAACTTGTCCACCCGCGCCGGGCGCGCCGCCATCTCCGGGATCTGGCCGTCGCGCGCGAGATCATAGGCGCGGGCACCGTTGATCTTGATGGCCGAGAAGATCGGCGGCACCTGCATGATGTCGCCGATGAAGGCGGGCAGGGCGGCGCGGATCTGCGCGTCTGTCGGGCGCGCGTCGCTGGTCTCGATGACCTGGCCCTCGGCGTCGTCCGTGTCGCGCGCCTCGCCGAACCGCAGCGTGAAGCGGTAGGTCTTGGTGCCGTCCATGACGTAGGGCACCATCTTGGTGGCGGCGCCGAAGGCGATCGGCAGCACGCCCGTGGCCAGCGGGTCCAGCGTGCCGCCATGGCCCACCTTCTGCGCGTTGAAGGCGCGCTTCAGCTTGTTCACCACATCGGTGGAGCCGATGCCCGAAGGCTTGTCGACAATGAGCCAGCCATCCATCGGACGGCCCTTCGGCTTGCGGTTCGGGCGTGCCATGAAATTCTCTTTGAATGCGTCGTGTCTGCGGAAGGGCGCCGCCCTCCCGCGATCTCCCGCGGGAAACCGGGGTTCCCCGGCCTTCCCTCAGCTCGCGGGGACGGGGCGGGGCCGGCCGGTGGCGTCCAGCGCGACGAAGGTGAACACCGCCTCCGTCACGCGGTTGGTGTGGTCGCTCTCCCGCTCCCGCCGCCAGGCCTGCACGCGGATGCGCATGGAGGTGCGGCCGGTGTGCAGCACCTCGGCGTAGAGGCTCACCTCGTCGCCGACGCGCACGGGGGAGTGGAAGGTGATGGCCTCCACCGCCACGGTGGCGCATCGGCCGCGCGCGCGGCGGGCGGCGGCGTTGCCGGCGGCAAGGTCCATCTGCGCCATCAGCCAGCCGCCGAAGATGTCGCCCGCCGGGTTGGTGTCGGCCGGCATGGCGATGGTGCGGATCATCGGCGCCACGTCCGGCGGCGCGTCAGGGATTGTCACGCCTCGTCATCCTCCTGCGGCGCGCCAGGCTTCCCTGGAGGGGGCGCGAGATCCTGCTGGACCTCGGGGCGGCGCATCACCGCGTCGATCTTCATCGCATAGTCCAGCGCCGTGTCGGGCTGGAAATGCATCTCGGGGGCGAATCTCAGCCGCACCGCCCGCGCCACCTGGGTGCGCAGATAGGGCTGCACGCGGCGCAGCCCCTGCAGCTCCTCCTTCGTCACGGCGCGCCCGAGGGCGGCGACGAAGCAGGTCATGTGCCTGAGGTCGGGCGAGGCGCGCACCTCGGTGACGGTGATGTGCCGCCCGTCGAGATCGGGGTCGTGCATCTCGCCGCGCAGGAATACGGCGGAGAGGGCGTGGCGCACCTCTTCGGCGACGCGGAGCATGCGCTGGCTGGGAGCGCCGGCGGTGGCAGGTTTCTTGGCCATGGTATGTCCGGGGAACAGCTCCGGCCCCTTGGCGTTGATGGGACCCTGTCCCGACCCTGACCGGCAGCTTGCAGAAAAAAGAAGGGGGTGCCGGGGGAATTCCTTCCCCCGGCGCTTTCCGTTCAGACGGCGGCCACCGTCTCGGTCTCGTAGCACTCGATCTGGTCGCCGACCTTGATGGCGTCGTAGTTGGCGAAGCTCATGCCACACTCGTAGCCATTGGTGACTTCCTTGACGTCGTCCTTGAAGCGGCGGAGCGTCGCCAGCTCGCCCTGATGGATGACGATGCCATCCCGCAGCAGGCGGACGCCACAGCCGCGGCGCACCACGCCCTCGGTGACGCGGCAGCCCGCGATGTTGCCCAGGCGCTTGACCTCGAACACCTCGAGGATCTGCGCGTAGCCCAGGAACTTCTCGCGCTGGATCGGCGCCAGCTTGCCGCGCACCAGCTGCTCCACGTCGTCCGCCACCTCGTAGATGATCGAGTAGTAGCGGATGTCGACGCCCTCGCGCTGCGCCAGCTCCCGCGCCTGCGCCGTGGCGCGGACGTTGAAGGCGACAACGATGGCGTTGGAGGCCTTGGCGAGCTGGATGTCGCTCTCGGTGATCTGGCCGACCGCCGAGTGCAGCACCCGCACCTTCACCTCGTCGCGCGACAGCTTGTTCAGGGTCACGCCGAGCGCCTCGGCCGAACCCTGCACATCCGCCTTCACGACGACGGCCACTTCCTTCTGCTCGCCGGCGGCGACGCGGGCCATCATGTCGGCCAGCGTGCCACGGGCGGCGCCGGCGGCGGCCGCCTGCTTCTCCCGCAGCTTGCGCTGGCGGAACTCGCTGATCTCGCGCGCCCGGCCCTCATCCTCGACGAAGGAGAGCGGCTCGCCCGCCGCCGGAACCCCGGACAGGCCCAGGATCTCGACCGGGAGGCTCGGATCGGCCTCCTTCAGCTGGCGGCCCTTGTCGTCGAGCATGGCGCGCACGCGGCCCCACTCGGCGCCGGCCACCACCATGTCGCCCTGGCGCAGCGTGCCCTTCTGCACCAGCACCGTGGCCACCGGCCCGCGGCCCTTGTCCAGCTTGGACTCGATCACCGTGCCCTCGGCGCCCCGGTTCGGGTTCGCCTTCAGGTCCAGCACCTCGGCCTGCAGCAGGATGGCTTCCAGCAGCTTGTCGAGGTTCATCGCCTTGGTGGCGGAGACCTGGATCTCCATGGTGTCGCCGCCCAGGCTCTCCACCACGATCTCGTGCTGCAGCAGCTCCTGCCGCACGCGGTCGAGGTTGACGCCCGGCTTGTCGATCTTGTTGACCGCCACGATCAGCGGCACGCCGGCCGCCTTCGCGTGGTGGATCGCCTCGATCGTCTGCGGCATCACGCCGTCATCGGCGGCCACCACCAGCACCACCATGTCCGTCACGCTGGCGCCGCGGGCGCGCATGGCGGTGAAGGCGGCGTGGCCCGGCGTGTCGATGAAGGTGACCTTCTGGCCGCCCTGCACCGTCACCTGGTAGGCGCCGATATGCTGGGTGATGCCACCCGCCTCGCGCGCCGCCACGTCGGTCTTGCGCAGCGCGTCCAGCAGGCTGGTCTTGCCGTGGTCGACATGGCCCATGATGGTGACGACCGGCGGACGCGGCAGCATGTCCTCGTCGGCATCGACGGTGCCTTCCAGCCCCTGCTCGACATCCGACTCGGAGACGCGGCGCACGCGGTGGCCGAACTCGTTGACCACCAGCTCCGCCGTATCGGCGTCGATGGTCTGGGTCAGCGTCGCCATCACGCCCATGCGGAACAGCGCCTTCACCACCTCGCCGCCACGGGCGGCCATGCGGTTGGCGAGCTCCTGCACGGTGATGGCTTCCGGCACCACCACGTCGCGCACCACCTTCACGCCGTCCGAGCGGAGGCGCTGCAGCTCCTGCTGCCGGCGCTCGCGCTCACGGGCGCGGCGGACGGAGGCCATGGAGCGGCTGCGCTCGTCCTCGCCCTCGATCGCGGCGGCGACGTCGATCTTGCCGTCGCGGCGGCGGTCGCCACCGGCGGCCGGCTTCTTGGTCGGCGCGGCGGCCGGCTTCTTGGCCGGCATGGCAGGCATGCCGGGGCGGCGGATGGCGGGGCGGCGCTCCTCCTCCTCGCCCTCGCGGCCACGCAGCGTCAGGCGCGGCGCGGCGCCGGCCGGCGCGGCGGCGGGCGCCGCGGCGGGGCCACCCGGGCGGCGCGGCGCGCCACCGGGGCCGGCATTCGGGCCGGCGGCCGGACGCGGCCCCATCGGGCGCGCGCTGCCCGGCGCGGCGGCCGGACGTGCGGCGGCGGGCGGCTGCGGCGCGTTGCGGCGGGCCTCCTCCTCCACCTTGCGGCGGGCCTCGGCCTCGATCTTCTCGCGCGCTTCCTGCTCGGCGCGCAGCGCGGCCTCCTCGGCGGCGCGGCGGTCCTCTTCCGCCTTGCGGGCGGCTTCCTCGGCGGCGCTGCGCACCATCAGGGCCTGGCGCTCGCGCTCCTCGCGCTGGCGCTGGGCCTCCTGGCGGCGCATCTCCTCCAGCACGCGCAGGCGGTTCGCCTGCTCGGCCTGGGTCAGCGGCCGGCCGGTGGCCGAGCCGCTGCCGCCCCGGTTGACGGGGCCGCTGGCGCGCTGCGGGCCGCCCGCCGGGCGGGGGCCGCTGGCCTGCTGTGGGCCGCCGGCGGGCTTGGCGCCCGGCGCGGGCGGGCCACCGGCGCGCTTCTTCACCACTTCAACCTGCACGGTCTTGCCGCGACCATGGCTGAAGGACTGCCGCACAGTCCCGGCAGCCTCGGTCTTCCCACGGTCCATGAGACCGCTGGGCCGAAGGCTCAGCCGGCCCTTGGCAGCATCCTGTTCATTCTGGTCGCTCATTCGTTCGCCTGAACCCGATCCGTCTTGTGCCATCAATCCTATCGCGAGCCGTTGCCGGGCTCACGTCCCCGCTCCGTTCGCGATACCGGAGACGGCGGCCAGACGGCCCGCCTCCTGCACCAACATGTCGGCGATCCGTCCGGGGGCTATCGCCACGTGTACCGCATGATCCCGTCCGAACACCGCGCCCAATTCCTTTGCCGTCAGAACATCAATCAGGGGAGCCTTGCGGCTTCCCATCAGCCTCGCCCGCTCGGCGGGGCTGCCGTCACTCGCCTCGACCAGCGCGGCGGCCCGTCCGGCCTTCAGCCATTCGCGCACCTGCTGGAAGCCGCTCACGGCCTGTCCGGCCCTGCGCGCAAGCCCCACCTGGTCGCGGATGCGAACCTTGAGGCCAGTCTCAATCCGGGCGCGAAGGTCGGGGGGCAATTGCACCTGCCCGCGGGCCGCCCTCGAGAAGGCGCCCTTGGTCAGGCCGCGTTCTAGCACATCGGCCCGCGCGCTCAACCACATTCCCCGCCCGGGCAGCCGCCCGGCGAGATCGGGCACGACCTGCCGGTCCGGCCCCAGCACGAAGCGGATCATCGCTTCCTTGGGCAGGCTCTCCCGCGTCACGATACAGCGGCGCAGCGGGCCTTTCAGTTCCGGCTCGGGCCCTTCCCCCTCGGCGGTCTCCAGGGAGACATCCTCGGGGGGCGGGGCCGGCACGGTATCAGGATTGCTGGTCGTCACCCTTCTCCTCGGCGCTGCCCTTCTCTTCCGACGCGAACCAGTGCTCGCGCGCGGCCATGATGATGGCGTTCGCCGTTTCCTCGTCCACCGCCTCGGCGCCGAGGATCTCGATCAGCTCATCGGCTGCCAGGTCGGCCAGGTCGTCGAGCGACTTCACGCCCTTCTCGCCCAGAGTCACCAGCATGGCGGGGCTGAACCCACCCGCCTCGGCCACCGCGTCCTCGACGCCGAGGGCGCGGCGCTTCTCGTCGAGCTGCTCGTCGCGCCGGTCCAGGAAGCCCTGGGCGCGGCGCTTCAGCTCGGCGGCCACGTTCTCGTCGAAGCCCTCGATGCCGGCGAGATCCTCGTCCGGCACGTCCACCAGCTCCTCGGCGGAGCCGAAACCCTCGGTCACCAGCAGGCCGGCGATGACGTCGTCCACGTCCAGCGCCTCGACGAACAGGCCGGTCCGCTTGCGGAACTCCTCCTGCCGGCGCTCGCTTTCCTCGGCCTCGGTAAGGATGTCGATGTCCCAGCGCGTGAGCTGGGAGGCAAGGCGGACATTCTGGCCGCGGCGCCCGATCGCGAGGGAAAGCTGGTCATCCGGCACGACGACTTCAACCCGCTTGCTGTCGTCGTCCATCACCACCTTGGAGACCTCGGCCGGGGCCAGAGCGTTCACCACGAAGGTGGGGTTGTCGGGGGACCAGGGAATGATGTCGATCTTCTCGCCCTGCAGCTCGGCCACCACCGCCTGCACGCGGCTGCCGCGCATGCCGACGCAGGCGCCGACCGGGTCGATGCTCGAGTCGCGGCTGATCACCGCCATCTTGGCGCGGCTGCCCGGGTCGCGGGCCACGGCCTTGATCTCGATGATGCCGTCGTAGATCTCCGGCACTTCCTGGGCGAACAGCTTGGCCAGGAAGCCGGGATGCGTACGCGACAGGAAGATCTGCGGTCCGCGCGGCTCCTCGCGCACGTCGTAGATGTAGGCGCGCACGCGGTCGCCGTTGCGGAAGGCCTCGCGCGGGATGGTCTCGTCGCGCCGCAGCAGGGCCTCGGCACGGCCGAGATCGACCATCAGGTTGCCGTACTCGGTGCGCTTGACCACGCCGTTGATGATCTCGCCGACGCGGTCCTTGTACTCGTTGAACTGCTTGCTGCGCTCCACCTCGCGCACCCGCTGCACGATCACCTGCTTGGCGGTCTGCGCGGCGATGCGGCCGAAATCGATCGGCGGCAGGGGGTCGACGATGAACTCGCCCACCGCGATGCCGGGCCTGATCTTCTGCGCGATTCGCAGCGGGATCTGGGTCGCCTCGTTCTCGACCGGCTCCTGCTCCACCACCTCGGTCCAGCGGGAGAGCTTCACCTCGCCGGAGCGGCGGTCGATGACGGCGCGGATGTCCTTCTCGTGCCCGTACTTGGCGCGGCCGGCCTTCTGGATGGCCTGCTCCATCGCCTCCAGCACCTCGTCGCGCTCGATCATCTTCTCGCGGGCGACGGCCTCGGCGACCTGCAGCAGCTCCGGGCGGGCAATGGCAACGTCTGCGGCCATGGTCCTCAGTTCCTCCTGGCGTGGGGCGGGCGGCCGGGTTCCTCGTCGGAGTCGTCCTCCGCCTCCCGGAACCGGGCGGCCTCGGCCGCGGTGGCAGCGATCAGTTCATCGGTCAGCACCAGCTTGGCGCGGCGCATGTCGGCCCGGGGCAGCGCCACCTCGGCGCCATCCTCCAGCCGCAGCCGCACCACCGCCTCGTCCGCGCCAAGCGCGATGCCGCGGAAGCGGCGCCGACCCTCGAAGGGAATGCTCATCTCCACCGTCGCCACATGGCCGGCGAAGCGCTGCCAGTCCCTGGTGCGGGTCAGCGGGCGGTCGATGCCGGGCGAGGAAACCTCGAGGTTCCACTCGCCGGTGAAGGGGTCGTCCACGTCCAGCACGGCGCCGGCGGCATGGCTGATCGCCTCGCAGTCCCCCACCCCGATCGGCCGGCCGTCCGTGCGGTCGGCCATGATCTGGACGGTGGGAGTCTGCTTGCCCTGGATCTGCACGCGCACGATCTCGTAGCCCATCGCCGACAGCGTCGGCTGGATGGTGGCGGCAATGCGGGCCTCAAGGCCCTCATTCTGTGGCAGATCGTCTTCCAAAAAACAAAAAAGGCGGCCCGCTAAGGCCACCCCCCTGACTGTGCAGCGAAGATGTTCTGCGCCTCATATAATCCTGTGTGCCGGTAAATACAAGAAAACCCGCGCTTCGCCCGGCTTGCCCCGGCAAGGTCCGGGCCGGGGGCCGGGGGCCGGGGGCCGGCGCCGGTCAGCCCTGCGGCAGCGCCCGCTCCAGCCGCGCCACATGCGTCACGCGGCAGAGACCGTGCGTGTGGACGGAGAGCACGGCGCCGGACAGGCGGTTGTCGTGCACCTGCGCCAGGCCAAAGCCATGCAGCCGCAGCAGCAGGAAATGGCCGGTCACCCGCACGAGGTAGAGGCCTTCCTCCAGCCCGCCGCGCCGCGCCAGGCCGATCAGGGTGGGGCGGCGGGAGAAGGGGAGGGCGGAGAGGGGAAGCGGCGTGCAGCGCACCCGGGCCATGCCGAGCGCCGCCACCACGTCCCGCCAGTAGGCGGTGACGATCTCGCCCGTGGCCGGATAGTGCGGGGGAGAGGCGGCACGCAGCAGGGCGCAGGCCTCGGCGTAGCTGCACCCCGAGGCCAGGGCGACGGCCGCCGGCCCGCACCAGGGCAGATTCCCCCCCCGCTCGGCGGCCAGGGCCTCCGCGCCACGACGGCCAGCTTCATGCTCGGGGTCGGGGGAAAGTTGCAGCATCACCACCGCACGTTGTCGTGAGCGGTGAGGTCACGTCAATTCCCTTGTTCAGGGATACAAAAAGAGCCGCGGCACCGTGGCGGCCCTGCAACGCAGGGTAGCTTAACCCTGGCGGCGCCACACCCAGTACATGGGCTGCCGGCCCTCGCGCAGCGCCTTGGCCTCGTAGCGCGTGCCGGGCCAGCCCTCGGGGCGGCTCAGCTCGAGCGAGACGCGGGTGAAGGCATCCTGCGCGCCCATCACCTCCACCACCCATTCTTGGTAGGTCGGGTCGTCGGTGGCGATGCGCCATTCGCCGCCCGGGCGGATGGCCCGCGCCAGCACGGGGATGATGCTGGGGTGGACGAAGCGGCGCTTGGCGTGGCGCGCCTTCGGCCAGGGGTCGGGGAACATCAGGAACAGGCGGGAGAGGCTGGCCTCGGGCAGGGTGCGCAGCAGGCGGCGCGCATCCTCCGTCCAGAGGCGCAGGTTGGGCGGCAGCGGCGCGGTGGCCTCCTGCTCCTCCGGCACCAGCCGCGTCAGCAGCGAGCAGATGCCGTTCTCGAACACCTCGGCCGCGATCAGCCCGGCCTGGGGGCTGGCCTCGATCTGCGCCAGCGCGTGCTCGCCGCCGCCGAAGCCCACCTCCAGCCACAGCTCCCGCGGGCGCATCGGGAAGGCCGCCAGCGGGTCGGCCGGGTCGAGGGCGAGGCGGGGCAGCGTGACGTCCATCAGGCGCTGCTGGCGCTGGCGCAGCGGGTGGCCGCGGCGGCGCCCGTAGAGCCGGTCGGGAACGGGGGGCGGCGCTTCGCTCATGCTGGGGAAAACCGTGTGGATTCAGGGGAAAACTTCCCCGGGACGGCGCCACGCGGAAGGCGGGCGCGGGCGGGAGGGGACCTGCCCCTCCCGCCGCGAAGGCAGCTCAGCGGCCGAAGGCGCGCTTCAGCTCGGCGGCCAGGTCGGTCTTCTCCCAGGTGAAGGTGCCCTTCTCCGGGTCCGGCGTGCGGCCGAAATGGCCATAGGCCGAGGTCGGCGCATAGATGGCGCGGTTCAGGTGCAGGTGCTCGCGGATGCCGCGGGGGGAGAGGTTGACCATGTCGTTGACGACCTTGGCCAGCTTCACCTCGTCGACGTCGCGCCCCGTGCCGTGCAGGTCGAAATAGACCGAGAGCGGCTTGGCCACGCCGATGGCGTAGGAGACCTGGATGGTGCACTTCTCGGCCAGGCCGGCGGCGACCACGTTCTTGGCCAGGTAGCGGCAGGCATAGGCGGCCGAGCGGTCCACCTTGGTCGGGTCCTTGCCCGAGAAGGCGCCGCCGCCATGCGGCGCGGCACCGCCATAGGTGTCGACGATGATCTTGCGGCCCGTCAGGCCGCAATCGCCGTCGGGGCCGCCGATGACGAAGGTGCCGGTCGGGTTCACGTAGAACTCGTCCTCCGGCACGCTCCAGCCCTCGGGCAGGCTGCTCACCACGATCGGGCGGACCAGATCGCGCACCTGCGCCTGGGTCATGCCCTCCTCGTGCTGGGTCGAGACCACCACCGAGGCGACGCCGACCGGCTTGCCGTCCACGTAGCGCAGCGTCACCTGGCTCTTGGCATCCGGCAGCAGGCCGCGCACCGACTTGTCGTTGGTGCGGCGGCGCTCGGCGATGCGGCGCAGGATCAGGTGCGCGTAGTAGAGCGGCGCCGGCATCAGGTCCGGCGTCTCGGTGCAGGCATAGCCGAACATGATGCCCTGGTCGCCGGCGCCCTCGTCCTTCTCGCCGGAGGCGTCGACGCCCTGGGCGATGTGCGCGGACTGGGCGTGCAGGTGGCAGGCGATCTCGGCGTTCTTCCAGGAGAAGCCTTCCTGGTCGTAGCCGATGTCATGCACCGCCATGCGCGCGAGGTGCATCAGCAGCTCGGGCGTCACGCTCGCCGGGCCGCGCGTCTCGCCGGCCAGGATGATGCGGTTGGTGGTGACCAGCGTCTCGCAGGCCACGCGGGCATACGGGTCGGCTTCCAGGAAGGCGTCCAGCACCGTGTCGCTGATGCGGTCGGCAACCTTGTCGGGGTGGCCTTCGGAGACGGACTCCGAGGTGAACAGATATTCGCCCTTGTCGCGCATGGCCTTATCGTCCTCTTGTCGCGATGGCGACCGGCTCGCCCCGGCCTGGCTATCCCCCGCGGAATCGCGGCGCGCGCTGTGTCGCAAGCGCCGCACGGGGGGTCAAGGGAGGAAGGGGCATCGCAGTGCCGCGTTTCATCGCGGCGTCACGCGCAGGGGGCTGCCGCCCCCGCCGCGCGCTGCCTTCAGCCCATCCCGAGCACATGCTTCATGTCGTAGAGGCCGGCCGGCTGCCGCGCCGCCCACAGCGCCGCCCGCACCGCGCCGGTGGCATAGACGCGCCGGTCGAAGCTGCGGTGGGTGAGGGCGATGTGCTCGCTGCCGGCGGCGAAGAGCAGGGTGTGCTCGCCCACCACCTGCCCGCCGCGCAGCGCGGCGAAGCCGATCGGGCCGGTGGCGCGGGGGCCGGTATGCCCGTCCCGGCCACTCTCCATGCCGACCTCCTCCAGCGTCTTGCCGCGCCCGCGCGCCACGGCGCGGCCGAGGCCGATGGCGGTGCCGGAGGGGGCGTCCACCTTCTGCCGGTGGTGCATCTCGACGATCTCGGCGTCGTACTGCTCGGGCGGCAGGGCGGCGGCCATGCGCTCGGCCATGGCGAAGAGCAGCGCCACGCCGGGCGAGAAATTGGCGGCATAGACCACCGGCACGGACTCCGCCGCCGCGGCCACCGCCGCCTCCTGCGCCGCCGAGAGGCCGGAGGAGCCGAGGATGAGCGGCTTGCCGTGCCGCGCCGCCAGCGCCGCATGCGTCTCGGCCGTGGCGGCGTTGGTGAAGTCGATCACCACCTGGCTCTGCGCGAAGAGCGCGCCGGCATCGTCGCCGCGCCCGGTGCCGCCGGCCAGGGTGGCGCCGGCGGCCGCCACCTCCTCGGTGAGAAGCGTGCCCATGCGGCCCGAGAGGCCGGCGATGCCGATGCGGAGCGTCATGCTGTTTCCCGTGAAACGGAGGGCGGGTGCCGGGGGAGGGGGTGCCTCCTCCGCCCGGCGCGGCGGCTGTTCTACCGCCCCAGCCCGTCCCAGAAATCCTTCACCTTGGCGAAGAAGCCTTCGCTCTCGGGCGAGGAATTGCCGTTCTGCCCCACCTCGCCCTCGAACTGCTCCAGCAGCTCGCGCTGGCGGGCGGTGAGGTTCTGCGGCGTCTCGACCGCCACCTGCACATACATGTCCCCCCGCGCCGCCGAGCGCAGCACGGAGAAGCCCTTGCCGCGCAGGCGGAACTGGTCGCCCGTCTGGGTGCCGGCGGGGATGGTGACGCGCGAGCGCCCGCCATCGATGGTCGGCACCTCCACCGCGCCGCCCAGCGCCGCCTGCGTCATGCGCAGCGGCACCCGGACGAAGATGTTGGCGCCGTCGCGCTGGAACAGCGCGTGCGGGCGGACGGCGATGTCCACGTAGAGATCGCCCGCCGGGGCGCCGCGCAGCCCGGCCTCCCCCTCGCCCGAGAGGCGGATGCGCGTGCCGTCCTCCACCCCGGCCGGGATGGTGACGTTCAGCGTCCGCTCGCGCTGCACGCGGCCGGCGCCCTGGCAGACCTTGCAGGGGTTCTTGATGACGCGCCCGGTGCCGCCGCAGGTGGGGCAGGTGCGCTCGATCAGGAAGAAGCCCTGCTGCGCCCGCACCTTGCCGGCGCCGGCACAGGTGGTGCAGGTCTGCTGCGCGCTGCTGGCCTTGCCCTCGGCGCCGGTGCCGTCGCAGGCGTCGCACTGCACGCTGGTGGGCACGCGGATGGTCGTGCGCGTGCCGGCGAAGGCCTCCTCCAGCGAGATGTCCACCGCGTGGCGCAGATCGGCGCCGCGGCCGGCCGCCGCGCCGCCGCCGCGCCGCCCGGCGCCGCCGCCGAACTGGCCGAACATCTCGGCGAAGATGTCCTCGAAGCCGCCGCCGCCGAACGGGTTGCCGCCGCCGAAGCCGCCGGCACCCGGCCCGCCGCCGCCGCCCTCGAAGGCGGCATGGCCGAAGCGGTCATAGGCGGCACGCTTCTCGGCGTCCTTCAGCACGTCATAGGCCTCGTTCACCTCCTTGAAGGAGGTCTCGGCGGCCTTGTCGCCCGGGTTGCGGTCCGGGTGATATTTCATGGCGAGCTTGCGGTAAGCCTTCTTCAGCTCATCCTCGCCCGCGCCCCGGGCCACGCCCAGGGTCTCGTAGTAGTCCTTCTTGGCCATGGTGCGGCCTGTCCCCCAAGCTCCGGAACGACGATGCGCCCGACCCCTTCGTCGGAGCCGGGCGCCCGTGGATTCAGCGCGGCTGATTCACCCTAGCGCTGGGCGCCTCAGCTGGGCTTCTTCTTGCTGGGGTCGACATCCTCGAACTCGGCGTCCACCACCTTCTCGCCCGGCTTGGTCTCCGCACCGGGCTGGGCCTGGGCCTCGGCCGCGCCCTCGGCGGGGGCGGCCTTGTAGACGGCCTCGCCCACCTTCATCGCGGCGGCGCCCAGGCGCTCCGTGGCGGCCTTGATCGCCTCCAGGTCGTCGCCCTCGCGCGCCGTGCGGGCCGCGGCCAGCGCAGCCTCGGCCTCGCCCTTCTCGGCCTCCGGCACCTTCTCGGCGTTGTCCTTCAGCGACTTCTCGGTCGTGTGGATCAGCGCCTCGAGCTGGTTCTTGGCCTCGACCGCCTCGCGCCGCTTCTTGTCGGCCTCGGCATTCGCCTCGGCGTCCTTCACCATGCGCTCGATATCGGCGTCCGACAGGCCGGACTTCGCCTGGATCTTGATCTGCTGCTCCTTGCCCGTCGCCTTGTCCTTGGCGCTGACCGACACGATGCCGTTGGCGTCGATGTCGAAGGAGACCTCGATCTGCGGCACGCCACGGGGAGCCGGGGTGATGCCCTGCAGGTCGAAATTGCCCAGCAGCTTGTTGTCCGCCGCCATCTCGCGCTCGCCCTGGAACACCTTGATGGTGACCGCGGTCTGGTTGTCGTCGGCGGTGGAGAAGGTCTGGCTCTTCTTGGTCGGGATCGTCGTGTTGCGATCAATGAGGCGCGTGAAGACACCACCCAGGGTTTCGATACCCAGGGAGAGCGGCGTCACATCCAGAAGAAGAACGTCCTTCACCTCGCCCTTCAGCACGCCGCCCTGGATGGCGGCGCCGATGGCGACCACCTCGTCGGGGTTGACGTTGCGGGCCGGCTCCTTGCCGAAGAAGGTCTTCACCGCCTCGATGACCTTGGGCATGCGGGTCATGCCGCCGACCAGGATCACCTCGTCGATCTCGCCGGCGTTCAGCCCGGCATCCTTCAGCGCCAGCTTGCAGGGCTCCAGCGTCCGCTGCACCAGGTCGTCCACCAGGCTCTCCAGCTTGGCGCGGGAGAGCTGCAGGACGAGGTGCTTCGGCCCGGTGGCGTCGGCGGTGATGAAGGGCAGGTTGATCTCGGTCTGCTTGGCGCTCGACAGCTCGATCTTGGCCTTCTCGGCGGCCTCCTTCAGGCGCTGCAGGGCGAGCTTGTCGCCGCGCAGGTCGATGCCGTTCTCCTTCTTGAACTCGTCCGCCAGGTAGTCGATGACGCGCTGGTCGAAATCCTCGCCGCCCAGGAAGGTGTCGCCGTTGGTGGACTTCACCTCGAACACGCCGTCGCCGATCTCGAGGATCGAGACGTCGAAGGTGCCGCCGCCGAGGTCATAGACCGCGATGGTGCCGGTGGCCTTCTTGTCCATGCCGTAGGCGAGGGCGGCGGCCGTCGGCTCGTTGATGATGCGCAGCACCTCGAGGCCGGCGATGGCGCCCGCCTCCTTGGTGGCCTGGCGCTGGCTGTCGTTGAAGTAGGCGGGGACGGTGATGACGGCCTGCGTCACCTTCTCGCCGAGATAGGCCTCGGCCGTCTCCTTCATCTTGGTCAGCACGTTGGCGCTGATCTGCTGCGGCGCCTGCTTCTGCCCGCCGGCCTCGACCCACGCATCGCCATTGTCGGCGCGGATGATCTTGAAGGGGGCGAGGCCCGCTTCCTTCTGCACCATCTTGTCGTCGAAGCGGCGCCCGATCAGGCGCTTCACGGCGAACAGCGTGTCGGTCGGGTTGGTCACCGCCTGGCGCTTCGCGGCCTGGCCCACCAGCCGCTCGCCATTCTTGGCGAAGGCGACCATGGACGGGGTGGTACGCGCGCCCTCGGAATTCTCCAGCACCTTCACATCGCCGCCTTCCATGATGGCGACGCAGCTGTTGGTGGTGCCGAGATCGATGCCGATGACTTTGCTCATCCGAGTTCTCCTTTGCGGCGGATGGGGGCGGCCCTGTCTCTGGCGCCGCGCCCATCCCCTGTTCTCATCAGGCGGGGTGTTGGGGTGACCGCCCGGGCGGGAAAGCGGTGCCGGACGGTTGTGACTGCGATGTATTGAGCCGCGCCGCCCCGGACAAGGGCGACTCGCCCGGGCTGCGCAAAAAACGTGCAGCGGAGCAGAGCAGGTATTCCACCCGCTTGCCGTTGCGCGGGTCCGTCGCCTGGCCGACGGGGCGGAAGCCCAGCCGCCGGTGGAAGGCCATGCTCTGCGGGTTGGGCGGGTCGAGATTCACCTCGCAGCCCAGCGCCGCCACGCCCGGCAGGGCGGCCAGCGCGGCATAGAGCCGGCGGCCGAGGCCCTGGCCCTGCGCCGCCGCGTCCACCACCACGCGGTCGACATAGGCGGCCTCCGGGTGGCGGGCGCGCATCCAGGCGTGGTTGGGGCCGCGCTCCGGCGTCTCCGGCCCGAAGGCCAGGAGGAAGCCGAGCAGCCGCTCCCCCTCCCAGGCGGCCAGCGCCAGCAGGGCGCCGGCGCACTGGGCGGCGAAGGCCTCGGGCGTGAGGGCGTTCACCGCCGCGGCGTGCCGGTTGTTCAGGGCCAGCAGGGCAGGGTGCTCGGCCGCGGCGACGGGCCGCAGCGCCATGGCGCCCGGTCCACCGCTCATTCCGCCGCTTATTCCACCGCTTATTCCGCCGCTCACGCGGTTTCCGAGACGCCCTCGCCGGCCACCACCACCATGGCGGGCTTCAGCAGGCGGCCGTTCAGCGTCCAGGCCGGGGTCCAGGCCTGGATGACGGTGCCCACGGCCACGCCTTCCGGCGGCGGCTGCTGCGCCATCGCCTGGTGCAGCTCGGGGTCGAAGGGCTTGCCGGTGGCATCGTGCTTGGCCACGCCGTTGCGCTCCAGGATGGCGAGGAAGGCCCGCTCCACCCCTTCGAAGCCGCCGCGCAGCTTGGTCAGCAGCTCGGCCTCGTCCTCCCGGGGGGCGGGCAGCGCCTCCAGGCCGCGGCGGAGGTTGTCGGCGGCCTCCACCACGTCGCGGGCGAATTTCTGCACCGCATAGGCGCGGGCATCCTCCACCTCGCGCTTGGTGCGGGCGCGCAGGTTCTGCATCTCCGCCTCGGAGCGCAGCCAGCGGTCCTTCACCTGCGCCAGCTCGGCCTCCAGCTCGGCGAGGCGCGCCATGGCGTCGGCGGGCTGGGCGGGGGTCTGCTGCTGTTCGGCGGCCGGCGTTTCCGCGGGCTGGGTCTGGTCGTTCATCACAGGATCATTCTTTTCAGTCATGTCAGCGCCTGCAAGGCCATTTCAGGCCTCCAACTAGGGAAGCCGACCCGCCGGGACAAGGAACGGTTGCGGGATGCCTGGCCCGGAGCTCCCGATTCCGCTCTCCTGTCATCCGCCTGCCTCTTGACCAAACCCCCTTCCGTGGCATTTCCGGAACCATGTCCGAACCCCACCGCCCCCGCGTCGCCATCATCCTCTTCAACCTCGGTGGGCCGGACGCGCCGGAAGCGGTCCGGCCCTTCCTGGAGAACCTGTTCACCGACCCCGCCATCCTGCGGGTGCCGGGCTTCATCCGGCCCTGGCTGGGGAAGTTCATCGCCGCGCGCCGCACCAAGGCGGCCAGCGAGAACTACGCCATCCTCGGTGGCAAGTCCCCGCTGCGCGAGCTGACGGAGGAGCAGGGCGCCGCGCTGGAGCGGGCCCTGGCGCCGGAGGTGGAGGCGCGCTGCTTCATCGCCATGCGCTACTGGCACCCCTTCGCCGAGGAGGCGGCGCGGGCGGTGAAGGCGTGGGGCGCGGAGGAGGCGGTGCTGCTGCCGCTCTACCCGCAATTCTCCACCACCACGACCGGCTCCTCCATGGAGGACTGGCAGGAAGCCTGCGCGAAGGTGGGGCTGGACCTGCCCACCAAGGCGCTGTGCTGCTTCCATTCGGACGAGGATTTCGCCCGCTCCACCGCCGCCATGGTGCGCGCGGCCTACGATTCCGCCCGCGCCGAGCTGCCGGAGGGGGTGAGGCTGCGCCTGCTGTTCTCCGCCCACGGCCTGCCGGAGAGCATCGTCAAGCGCGGCGACCCCTACCAGTGGCAGGTGGAGCGCACGGTGGAGGCGGTGGTGCGCCAGCTCGGCATCGAGGGGCTGGACAGCGGCATCTGCTACCAGTCCCGCGTCACGCCGCAGAAATGGATCGGCCCCTCGCTGGAGACGGCGCTGGAGCACGCGGCGAAGGACAAGGTGGCGGTGCTGGTCAGCCCCATCGCCTTCGTCTCGGAGCATTCCGAGACGCTGGTGGAGCTGGATGTCGAGTACAAGGAGCTGGCCCACAAGCTGCACCTGCCCGGCTATTTCCGCGTGCCGGCGCAGAACAGCGATGCCGGCTTCATCGATTCGCTGGCCGGGCTGGTGCGGCGGGTGCGCGGCGGCAACCGGGCGCTCTGCTCCTTCGCCGGCGCCCGGCAATGCCCCAAGGTGCACCGCGACTGCCCGCACGCCCGCGCCCGGGACGCCGCGTGATGCGCGCCGCCGCCTCCCGGCCCGCCGCCATCCTGTTCGACTGCGATGGCGTGCTGGCCGACAGCGAGGCGCTGGCCGCCATGGTCGTGGCCGAGGAGCTGACGGAGCGCGGCTGGCCGGTCTCGCCCGAGGAATGCCAGCACATCTTCCTCGGCCGCGCCGTGCCGGACATGATGCCGATCATCGAGCAGCGCTTCGGCCCCGTGCCGGATGACTGGCCCGCCCGCATGTCCCGCCGCCTGACCGAGCGGATGGCGCGCGACGTGGTGCCGGTGCCGGGCGCCAAGGCCGCCGTGGCGGCGCTGCGCGCGGCGGGGATGACGCTGGCCTGCGCCTCCAACTCCTCCCGCGCCGAGCTGTCGGCGAAGCTGGGGCGGCTCGACCTGGCGGCGGCCTTCGAGGGGCGCGTCTTCTCCTTCGAGGATGTGGACCGGCCGAAGCCCTACCCCGACATCTACCGCGCCGCCGCCCTCTCCTGCGGCGCCGCGCCGGAGGATTGCGTGGTGGTGGAGGACAGCCTGCCCGGCATCCGCGCCGGCCGCGCCGCCGGCTGCCGCGTGCTGGCGCTGGTGTGGGACATGCCGGAGGCGATGCTGCGCGCCCAGGGGGCCGAGCCCTTCCGCCACATGGACGAGCTGCCCGGCCTGCTGGGAGTCGGCTGATGGACCTGGGCTTCCTCGCCGGCTGGTACCCCTGGACCAAGTCGCTGCACCTGCTCTCGGTCTTTGCCTGGATGGCGGGGCTGTTCTACCTGCCGCGGCTCTATGTCTATCACACCCCCGCCGAGCCCGGCTCGGCGCAGAGCGAGCTGTTCAAGGTGATGGAGCGCCGCCTGCTGCGCGGCATCATGAACCCGGCGATGATCTCGGCCTGGATCTTCGGCGTGACCCTGGTGCTGACGCCGGGGGTGGTGGACTGGTCGGCCGGGTGGTGGCACGGCAAGCTGGCCGGGCTGCTGGGCATGACCTGGTTCCATCACCACCTGGCCTATGCCCGGAAGGCGTTCGTCGCCGATGCCCGGCACCGCACCGAGCGCTACTGGCGCGCCATGAACGAGGTGCCGACGGTGCTGCTGATCCTCATCGTCATCATGGTGATCGTGAAGCCGTTCTGAGGTACCGCCGAGGCGGCGCTGAAAATCGCCGCCGGCTGCCTTGAAAATCGCGCTGCGTGGTCTACTTTGCCCATTGACGGAGTCCGGCGGGCGAACCTAGCCTTCGGCACTTCCCGTCAAGGGCGTTAAGCGCAGGGTTTCGCCTGTTCTGGCGCCGAGACTCCCTCCCTCCTTATCCGGGACATGGCCGGCCGCGTTCCTCATGCGGCCACGGCTCGCAGGCAGGCCGCGCTGCCCGCCCTCCGCAGATGTCCCGACTGCTCCCCGCCGGAACGGAATGCGTCCGACCCATGCACCTCTCTGAACTCAAGGCCAAGAGCCCCGCCGACCTGCTCGCTTTCGCCGAGTCGCTGCAGATCGAGAACGCATCCATCCTGCGCAAGCAGGACATGATGTTCGCGATCCTGAAGCAGCTGGCGGAGAACGATCAGGCGATCCATGGCGACGGCACGCTGGAGATCCTGCCGGATGGCTTCGGCTTCCTGCGCAGCCCCCAGTCCAACTACCTCCCCGGCCCGGACGATATCTATGTCTCCCCCGCCCAGGTGCGCCGCTTCGGCCTGCGCACCGGCGACACGGTGGAGGGGCAGATCCGCGCGCCGAAGGACGGGGAGCGCTACTTCGCGCTGCTGAAGGTCAACACCGTCAATTTCGAGCCGCCCGAGGCGCTGCGCCACCGGATCAACTTCGACAACCTCACCCCGCTCTATCCGACGCGCCGGCTGAAGATGGAGAACCCGGAGTTCGAGAGCGTCGCGAAGGGCATCCAGAAGGACTACACGCCGCGCGTCATCGACCTGGTGGCGCCGATCGGCATGGGCCAGCGCGCGCTGGTGGTGGCGCCGCCGCGCACCGGCAAGACCGTGATGCTGCAGAACATCGCCCGCAGCATCAGCGCCAACCACCCCGACGTTTTCCTGCTCGTCCTGCTGATCGATGAGCGGCCCGAGGAAGTCACCGACATGGCCCGCACCGTGCGCGGCGAGGTCGTGGCCTCCACCTTCGACGAGCCGGCCACCCGCCACGTGCAGGTGACGGAGATGGTGCTGGAGAAGGCCAAGCGGCTGGTCGAGCACAAGCGGGACGTGGTGATCCTGCTCGACTCCATCACCCGCCTTGGCCGCGCCTACAACTCGGTGGTGCCGTCCTCGGGCAAGGTGCTGACCGGCGGCGTGGATGCCAACGCCCTGCAGCGGCCGAAGCGCTTCTTCGGCGCCGCCCGCAACATCGAGGAAGGCGGCAGCCTGACGATCATCGCGACCGCCCTGATCGACACGGGCAGCCGCATGGACGAGGTGATCTTCGAGGAGTTCAAGGGCACCGGCAACTCCGAGCTGATCCTCGACCGCAAGCTCTCCGACAAGCGCGTCTTCCCCGCCATCGACATCACCAAGTCCGGCACGCGCAAGGAGGAGGTGCTGATCGACCGCGCCACCCTGACCAAGATGTGGGTGCTGCGGCGTATCCTGAACCCGATGGGCACGCAGGATGCGATGGAGTTCCTGCTGGACAAGCTGAAGTACAGCAAGACCAACCAGGACTTCTTCGACGCCATGAACACCTGATTTTTCTGCAAGCTGCCGGTCAGGGCCGGGACGGGATTGCAATGCTGCGCCGGGACGCTCCGGCCCGGCGTCGCGGCCCGCGCCTCGGCTCCCCTGCGGCAGCCTGACAGAAAGGCCCGGGGGAATTCATTCCCCGGGCTTTTTTATGACCTCTGCCCTTCGCGGACTGCGTGCCTCGCTTCTCCGCCCGTGGCGCTAGGGTGCGCCGGGCCGACAGAAGGGGATGGGCGGATGCAGGGCAGGTCCTGGCAGGGTGTCTCGGTGGCGGAGTTGGAGCGGGCCTCGCACACGGCCGTGCCGGCGCTGCGCACGGCGTTCGACGGGCCGTTCCTGGTGCGGGCCTTCCTGGGCGGCACGGGGCGCGCCAACGCGGCCAGCGCCATCGACCCTTCGCAGGATGCCGGGCTTCCGGAGCGGCTGGAGCGTATCGCCGCCGCCTACCGGCGCGTCGGCATGACCCCGCGCTTCCGCTCCACGCCGCTCGACCCGCCCGGGCTGGAGGAGGCGCTGCTGGAACGCGGCTACCGCGAGGCCGATGCGTCGCTGGTGATGGCGGGGCCGCTGGCGGGCTTCGCCGCCGAGGACGCCGCGCTGGAGGTGCTGCCGGCACCGACCGAGGAGTGGCTCTCGGTCCTGGCCACGGCGGAATACCAGACGGAGAAGCGGCGGGCCGAGAAGCTGCAGGCGCCGGCGTTGATGATGGTGCCGGCCGCCTGGCTGCTGCTGCGCGTGGAAGGCCAGGCCGCCGCGGCGGGGCAGGTGGCGGCCGATGGGCGGCTGCTGGGCTTCTTCGACATCGCCACGGCGCCCGCCTTCCGCCGCCGGGGCATGGCACGCCGGCTGCTGGCCGCCGGCGCGGCCTGGGGGCAGGCGCAGGGCGCCACCACGGGCTGGCTGCAGGTCTCGGCCACCAACACCGCGGCGCGGGGCCTGTACGAGGCGCTGGGGATGCGGGAGATCTACCGCTACCGCTACTTCCTGCCCGGCTGAGCCGCAGGCCGGCCCGCCGGGGCCGGCGGGCTCTGCCTCAGGGGATGAACACCGTGCTGCCGGTGGTCCGGCGCCCTTCCAGGGCGCGGTGCGCCTCGGCCGCATCCTTCAGCGCGTAGGTCTGGTTGACCTCGATCTTCACCGCGCCGGACAGCACGACGGAGAACAGGTCGGTCGCCGTGGCCACCAGGTCGGCATGCTTGGCGGTGTAGGTGGCCAGCGTCGGGCGCGTCAGGAAGAGCGAGCCCTTGGCGGCGAGGATGCCGATATCGACCGGCGGCACGGCGCCCGAGGCATTGCCGTAGGAGACCATCATGCCGAGCGGGGCGAGGCAGTCCAGCGAGGCCATGAAGGTGTCCTTGCCGACGCTGTCATAGACCACGGGCAGCATGGCGCCGTTGGTGATCTCCTTCACCCGCGCGGGCAGGTCGTCCTGGCCGGAGATGAGCACGTGCTCGGCGCCGTGGGCGCGGGCGAGCTCGGCCTTCTCCGGCGTGGAGACGGTGCCGATGACGGTGCAGCCGAGCTGCTTCGCCCACTGGCACATGATCAGCCCGACGCCGCCGGCGGCGGCATGCACCAGGATGGTCTCGCCCGCCTTCACGGGGTAGGTGCGGCGCAGCAGGTACTGGGCGGTCATGCCCTGCAGCATCATGCCGGCGGCGGTCTTGTCGTCGATGCCGTCGGGCAGCTTCACCAGGCGGTCCGCCTTGATGGTGCGGGCCTGGCAGTAGGCGCCGATGGGCGCCATGGCATAGGCCACGCGGTCCCCCACCATGAGGCCGGAGACCTCGCTGCCCACCGCCTCGACCACCCCCGCCGCCTCCATGCCCAGCGTGGCGGGGAGGGAGGGGAGCTTGTAGAGGCCGGTGCGGAAATACACGTCGATGTAGTTCAGGCCCACCGCGCCGTGGCGGACCAGCACCTCGTCGGGCTTTGGCGCGGGGACGGGCACTTCCTCCCACACCATCTTCTCGGGGCCGCCATGTTCGTGGATGCGGATGGCATGGTTCATAGGAGGGTTCCTTGCTGGCGCAGGCTGCGTCGTTCGAGGTCCAGGAGGTAGCGCTTGGTGGCGGGGCCTTCGCCGCCGGAGTAACCGCCCAGCGCGCCGTTGGCTCCGACCACGCGGTGGCAGGGGATGATGATGGGAATCGGGTTGGCGCCGTTGGCCTGCCCGACCGCCCGCGCCACGGAGCCGAGGCCGGCGGCCAGGGCGGCGTAGCTGCGCGTCTCGCCGGGCGGGATCTCAGCCAGGGCGGCCCAGACCCTCCGCTGGAAGGCGCTGCCATGCGGGGCCAGGGGAAGGTCGAAGACCATCCGCTGACCGTCGAAATAGTCCTGGAGCTGGTCGCGCGCGGCGAGGAGGACGGGGGTTTCCGTCTGGTCCCGGCCACGGCCCCAGTCGAGCGCCACGATCGCCCCATCCTCCTCGGACAGGGTGAGCGCGCCGAGGGGGGAGAGGAGTGAGAGCTGCGGCATGCGGGTACGATTCGACACGCGTGGGCGGCAGCGTCAAGGGCTGGCTGCACCCGCGCGGCGCCACCGTGACCGGCCCCTTGGCCGACCCCGCCCGGGCTGCCTAAATGGGCCGGGCGGCGGGGCTTTCTCCCCGGCCGGCAGGCTTCAGGGAATCGCGCCGATGAACGACCTTTCCGATCCGCCCCCCTATTTCCAGGCGCATGTCTTCGTCTGCTGCAACCGGCGCCCGGATGGGCACCGCCGCGGCTCCTGCGCCGCGCGCGGCAGCGAGAAGCTGAAGGACTACATGAAGGCCCGCGCCAAGGAGCTTGGCATCCCCGGCATCCGGGTGAACCAGGCCGGGTGCCTCGACCGCTGCGAATTCGGCCCCGCTATCGTCATCTACCCCGAGGGCGTCTGGTACAAGGCCGAGACCACGGCCGACATCGACGAGATCCTGGCGGCGCATCTGGTCGAGGGCGGCCGCGCCCGCCGCCTGATGCTGATCGAGAAGGACGTGGTCGCCAAAGGCTGACCGCGGGGCCCGGGGCGGCCGTCGCCGCCCCGGCGGAGGTCCAGGGGGCGGCGCCCCCTGGCCGCGCTTGAAAGATATCTGCACCCATGTCCTTCGACACCATCTTCGCCCTGGCGTCCGGCGGCGGCCGCGCGGCCGTCTCGCTGCTGCGCCTCTCCGGCCCCGGCAGCGGCGCCGTCCTCGACCGGATCGCCGGTGGCCGCCCCGCGCCGCGCCTGGCCAGCCTGCGCCGCCTGCGCCACCCCGAGAGCGCCGAGCTGCTGGACGAGGCGCTGGTGCTCTGGTTCCCCGGCCCGCGTTCCTACACGGGCGAGGATGCGGCGGAGCTGCACCTGCATGGCGGCCGCGCCGTGCTGGAGGGGGTGACGGCGGCGCTTCTGGCCTGCGGCGCACGCCCCGCCGAGCCGGGCGAGTTCACCCGCCGCGCCTTCCTCAACGGCCGCATGGACCTGACGGAAGCGGAAGGCATCGCCGACCTGATTGCCGCCGAGACCGCGGCGCAGCGGCGGCAGGCGCTGCGGCAGGCGGGGGGCGCCCTGGCCGTGCGTTACGCCGGCTGGGCAGAGCGGCTGACGCGGCTGCTGGCGCACCAGGAGGCGGCCATCGAGTTCGCCGAGGATGGGCTGCCGAACACGCTGGAGGCGGAGGTGCGGCGGGAAGGCGCGGCGCTGGCCGCCGAGATCGGCGCGCATCTGGCGGATGGCGGACGCGGCGAGCGGCTGCGGGAAGGGCTGTGGGGCGCCATCGTCGGCGCGCCGAATGCCGGGAAGTCCTCGCTGCTGAACGCGCTGGCGGGGCGGGAGGCGGCCATCGTCTCGGCCCGTGCGGGCACCACGCGGGACATCGTGGAGGTGCGGCTGGAGCTGGGTGGCGTGCCGGTCTGGCTGGCCGACACCGCCGGGCTGCGCGAGACGCCGGACGAGATCGAGGCTGAGGGGGTGCGCCGCGCCCGGCGGCGGGCGGAGGAGGCGGACCTGCTGATCGCCGTCTTTGCCGCCGACCAGCCGCCCGATGCGGAGACGCTGGCGCTGCTGGCCCCCGGCACGCTGGTGGTGGCCAACAAGACCGATCTGGCGCCGGCGCCGGCCGCGATCGGCGGCCAAGCGCCCATCGCCCTCTCGGCGCGGGACGGGGAGGGGCTGGCGGCCTTGCGGGCGGCGCTGGAGGCGGTGGCGGCCGAGCGGGCCGGGCTTTCCGAGGAAGCCAGCCTGACCCGGCCGCGCCACCGCGCCGCGCTGGGCGAGGCGGCGGCCTGGATCGAGGAGGCCATCCGCGCCCCCTTGCCGGAACTGGCGGCCGAGGCGCTGCGCGCCGCGCTGCGCGCGCTCGGACGGCTGACCGGACGGGTGGGGGTGGAGGCGGTGCTGGACGTGGTGTTCGGGGATTTCTGCATCGGCAAGTGAGGCTGCCGGCCGCGCAGCTTTTTGCAGCCGCCTCGCCCGGCGCCGGCCACTTCCTGCTATAGGGTGCCGCCATGCGCGAGAATTCCTTCGATGTGGTGGTGGTGGGCGGCGGCCATGCCGGCACCGAGGCCGCCGCGGCCGCCGCCCGCTGCGGCGCCCGCACGCTGCTGCTGACCCACAAGCTTGAGACCCTGGGCGAGATGTCCTGCAACCCCGCCATCGGCGGGGTGGGGAAGGGACACCTGGTGCGCGAGGTGGATGCGCTGGACGGGCTGATCGGCCGTGCCGCCGATGCCGCCGGCATCCACTTCAAGCTGCTCAACCGCAGCAAGGGGCCGGCGGTGCGTGGGCCGCGCGCCCAGGCGGACCGGGCGCTCTACCGCCGGGCCATCCAGGCGCTGCTGGCGGCGCAGCCGGGCCTGACCATCCGCGCCGTGGCGGCGGAAGGGATGGAGCGTGATGCCGCCGGGCGCGTCGTGGCGGTGCTGACCGCCGATGGCGCGCGCATCGCCTGCGGCGCGCTGGTCATCACCGCCGGCACCTTCCTGCGCGGGGAGATCCACATCGGCGAGACGCGCATCCCGGCGGGGCGGGTGGGGGATGCCCCCTCGGTCGGGCTGGCGGTGGCGCTGGAGGCGCTGGGCCTGCCGATGCGCCGGCTGAAGACCGGCACGCCGCCACGGCTGGACGGCCGCAGCATCGACTGGGCAGGCCTCGAGATGCAGCCGGGCGATGCCGAGCCGGAGCCGCTTTCCTGGATGACGGAGCGCATCGGCAACCCGCAGGTGGAATGCGGCATCACCGCCACCACGCCGATGGGTCATGCGCTGATCCGCGCCAACCTGCACCGGGCGCCGATCCATTCCGGGCAGATCCAGGGGGTGGGGCCGCGCTACTGCCCCTCGATCGAGGACAAGGTGGTGCGCTTCGCCGAGCGGGAGCGGCACCAGATCTTCCTGGAGCCGGAGGGGCTGGACGACCCGACCATCTACCCGAACGGCATCTCCACCAGCCTGCCCGAGGATGTGCAGCGCGTCTTCCTGGCCACCATCCCCGGGCTGGAGAAGGCGGTGGTGCTGCGCCCGGGCTATGCCATCGAGTACGACCATGTGGATCCGCGCGCCCTGCGCCCGACGCTGGAACTGCGCGACGTGCCAGGGCTGTTCCTGGCGGGGCAGATCAACGGCACCACCGGCTATGAGGAGGCGGCGGCGCAGGGGCTGCTAGCCGGCCTCAACGCGGCGGCGCTGGCGGGCGGCATGGCGGAGGAGCGGGTGCTGGCCCGCACCGAGGCCTATCTTGGCGTGATGGTGGACGACCTCGTGCTGCAGGGCGTCAGCGAGCCCTACCGGATGCTGACGGCGCGCTCCGAGCACCGGCTGGCGCTGCGGGCCGACAATGCCGGGCTGCGCCTGACCGCCAAGGGCATCGGCTGGGGCGTGGTGGGGCCGGAGCGCGCCGCCCGCTTCCGCGCCTTCGAGGCGGCGGTGGCCGAGGCCCTGGCGCGGGCCCGGACCGAGGGCGGCAGCCCGGCGGCGCTGAAGGCGGCCGGCATCGCCATCAACCAGGATGGCCGTTGGCGCAGCCTGCTGGAGGTGCTGGCCCTGCCGGAGGTCGCGGCCGGGGCGGTGGATGCGGTCTTCCCCTGGCTGCGGGACCTTCCGCCGGGCGTGCGGGCCCAGGTGGAGGCAGAGGCGCTCTACGCCCCCTACCTGCAGCGCCAAGCCGCCGAGCTGCGGCTGCTGGAGAAGGAGGAGCGCACCGCCATCCCGCGCGGCATGGATTTCTCCGCTATTCCCGGCCTCTCCAATGAGATGCGTCAGCGGCTGATCGTGGCGCAGCCCGCCACGCTGGGCGGCGCCGGGCGTGTGGCCGGCATCACCCCTGCGGCGCTCGCGGCGCTTGCCGTGCATCTGCGCCGCCAGACGGAGCGTTTCACGTGAAACAGGATCTGCACGACACTCTGCCCCCTCCGGCCGTTTCACGTGAAACAGAGGCGCGGCTGGAGCGCTTCCTGGCGCTGCTGCTGCGCTGGAATGCCCGCATCAACCTGGTGGCCAGCCAGGACCCGGCCGTGCTGCGCCAGCGGCATATCCAGGATTCTCTCCAACTCCTGCCGCTGCTGCCGGAGGGGGAAGGGCCGATGGCCGATCTCGGCTCCGGCGGTGGCTTCCCCGGGCTGGTCCTGGCCATGGCCGTGCGCCGCCCGGTGCATCTGGTGGAGTCCGACCGCCGCAAGGCCGCCTTCCTCCAGGCCGCCGCCGCCGAGCTGGGGCTGGCGCATGTCACGGTCCATGCCGCCCGCATCGAGGCGGTGCGCCTGCCGCCCCTCGCCGTGCTGACCGCCCGCGCCCTGGCGCCGCTGGAGAAGATGCTGCCCTGGGCCCAGGCCCTGCTGGCGCCCGATGGCGTCGCCGTGTTCCCGAAAGGGCAGGGAGCCGAGGCGGAAATCGAGGCCGCCACCGGGGCGGGCTGGACAATGGCCCTGCAGCGGTTCAAGAGCAGCACCGACCCGAACGCCACCATCCTTCGCATGTCTGGAATCCACCGTGCCGGCGAATAAAACCCTCCGCCGCATCGCACTCGCCAACCAGAAGGGCGGGGTGGGCAAGACCACCACCGCCATCAACCTCGCCACCGCGCTCGCCACCAAGAAGCGCGTGCTGGTCATCGACCTGGACCCGCAGGGCAACGCCTCCACCGGCCTCGGCATGCAGCGGGGCGAGCGCGGCCAGGGCAGCTATGCCCTGCTCGTCGGCCAGAAGCCGCTGGCCGAGCTGATGCGCCCCACCAAGGTGCCCGATCTCTTCCTGCTGCCCGCCGACAACGACCTCGCGGGTGCCGAGATCGAGCTGGTGGGCATGGACCAGCGCGAGCACCGCCTGCGCCTGGCGCTGGAGGCCGGCGCCGACACGCTGCGCGACTTCGACTTCATCCTGATCGACTGCCCGCCCTCGCTCGGCCTGCTGACGCTGAACGCGCTGGTGGCGGTGGAATCCGTGATGATCCCGCTGCAGACGGAGTTCTTCGCGCTGGAGGGCGTCTCGCAGATCACCCGCACCATCGACCGGGTGAAGCGCGTGCTGAACCCGGCCCTGTCGCTGGATGGCATCGTGCTGACGATGTTCGACCGCCGCAACAATCTCTCCGAGCTGGTGGCGGCCGATGTCCGCGCCTTCTTCCGCGAGCGCGTGTTCGAGACCGTCATCCCGCGCAACATCCGGGTCAGCGAGGCGCCCTCGCACGGGTTGCCGGTGCTGCTCTACGACCCGCGCTCCACCGGGGCGCAGGCTTACATCCAGCTGGCCGCGGAGCTGCTGCGGCGTGAACGGGCGAGGGGGAACAAGGCCGCATGAGTGGACGCAAGCCGCCCCGGCTGGGCATGGGGCTCTCCGCCCTGCTGGGCGATCAGAACGCCGCCACCCCCGCCTCGCCGGGCGCCAGCATTCCGCGCACCCTGCCGGTGGAGGCGATGGAGCCCGGCCCCTTCCAGCCGCGCGGGCCGATCGACCAGTCCGGCCTCGCCGAGCTGGCGGCCTCGATCCGCGAGCATGGCGTGCTGCAGCCCATCCTGGTGCGGCCGAAGCCGGGGCAGCCGGGGCATTACCAGATCATCGGCGGCGAGCGCCGCTGGCGCGCCGCCCAGCTGGCGCAGCGGCACGAGGTGCCGGTCTTCGTCCATGAGCTGGACGACCGCATGGCGCTGGCCGCCGCGCTGGTCGAGAACCTGCAACGCCAGGACCTGAACGCGCTGGAGGAGGCGCAGGGCTACCAGCGCCTCTCCGACGAGTTCGGCCTGACGCAGGACGCGCTGGGCCAGGCCGTCGGCAAGAGCCGCAGCCATGTGGCCAACACGCTGCGCCTGCTGGCCCTGCCGCCCAAGGTGCGGGAGATGCTAGCCCGTGGCAGCCTCTCCGCCGGCCATGCCCGCGCCCTGCTGACGGCGCCGGACCCGGTGAAGCTGGCCGAGCTGGTCGTCACCCGCGGCCTGAACGTGCGGCAGACCGAGGCGCTCGCCGCATCTGCCGAGAAGCTGAAGCCGGGCCCCGGTCCCATCTCCGCCGACGCCGACACCAAGGCGCTGGAGCGCGACCTGATGACCCGGCTGGGCCTCAAGATCGCCATCCAGCACGGCAAGAAGGGCGGCAAGGTGACCATCGCCTATCGCGATCTCGACCAGCTGGACGGGATCGTGCGGCTGCTCTCGCCGCAGTAGCGGCCTCAGCCGCGCCGGCGCAGCGCCAGGGCCTGCCGGGCCAGGGCCAGGATCGCCTGCTGCGCCACCACACGGTCCGGGATCGGGCGGGCGGCGGAGCCGGACTTGCCGCGCTTCTCCGCCTCCAGCAGGGCGGTGCCGGCGGACTCCAGCTGGGCCGGGGACCAGAGACGCAAGGCGCGCTCGAAGGCCGGCTTCAGGCGGAAGAAAACGGGCGGGCGCAGCCCCTCCATCGCGGCATTGGCCTGCTGCCCGCCGGCCATGGCCAGCGAGGCCAGGTGCAGCCGCTGCACATGCCGCAGCGCCGCCCGCAGCACCATGATCGGGCTGGCGCCCTCGGAGAAGGCGGCCTCCAGCGCGCGGTCCGCCACCGGAATGTCGCCCGCCGTGGCGGCCACCAGCGCCTCGTCCAGATCCAGGGTGGAGCCTTCGCCGGCGCAGGCCAGCACATCCTCCTCCGAGAGGCGGCCGCCCTGGCCGGCATAGAGCGCCAGCTTCTCCACCTCGCGCCGCAGCAGCATACGGTCCTCGCCCAGGCGGGAGGCCAGCCAGTCCAGCGCCGCCGGCTCGGCCGAGACGCCCTGCTCCTGCAACAGCCGCGCGATGCTGCCGGCCAGCTCCGCGCCGCGCTCGCGGTAGCAGGGAATGACGGCGGCGCTGCCCATCGGCTCCAGCAGCGCGCGCAGCTTGGCGCGGGCGGTCAGCTCGCCCGCCTCCAGCACCAGCAGCGCCTCGCCGGGGCCCACCAGCGCCTCCTTCACCGCACCGGCCAGCGCATCCGTGGCGTCGCGCACCCGCACCAGGCGGCGCCCGCCGGTCATCGCCAGCGCTGCCATCTCGCCCGCCAGCGCCCCGGGCCGCGCCGCGGCCTCGCGCGCCAGCTCCGCCAGCCGGAACGGATCGTTGCCGCCCACCACACGGGCCACCAGCGCCTCGGCGCGCTCCTGGATCAGCCCCGCATCGTCCCCGTGCAGCAGGACCGCGCGCGTGGCGCCCGGATCGGCGAGGAAGGCTGCGACGCGACGCGGATCGAGCTTGGCCATCGGCTCCCCAGCCGCGCGTGCCCCGGGCACCGCGCGAAAACGGATGGAAACAGGAAGATGAGCCGGGAAAGATCCTTTCCCCGGCCGTGCCGCCTCAGCCGGCGCGCCCCGCCCGCAGCTGGACGGAGAGCCGCAGCACGATGTCGTCCGCGAGCTGTTCCACCAGCCGCCGGATCGTGGCGTCGCGCGAGGCATCGGCGGCGAAGAACTGGTTGTCGGGGATGTTGAAGGAGTCGAAGGCCCGCTCCGTCCCCTGCGCCAGCGTGGCCGGCGGCGGCCCCTGCGAGACCAGCAGCCAGCTCGCCGTGGCATTGTAGCGCAGCCGGGTGGGCGTGCCGTCGCGCCGGAAGCCTTCCGGCTCGGCGCCGAACTGCAGCCCGACGCGCAGCTCCTGCGTGGGCGCGGCCTGCCCGGCGCCGCCCAGGCGCTCCTGCAGGGCGCGGCGCAGCATCTGGCCGCTGCGCTCCGGGATCAGCGCCACCTGGGTGGAGGCGAGGACCTGCCGCACCGCCGGGTCGGACGCCGCCGCCTGCCCCTGCGGCCCATAGACGGGGCTGAAGCCGCAGCCCGCCAGGGAGAGCGCCCCGGCGGCGCAGAACGCCGCCAGCGCCCGCCTGGAAGGCTTCGTGGCCCTGGTGTCAGACGACGAAGTTGACGATGCGGCCCGGGACATGGATGCGCTTCCTGATGGGGCGCCCCGCAATGGCGCGTTGGACATTCTCCTCCGCCTCCGCCAGGGCGAAGACGGTGGCCTCGTCGGTGCCGACGGGCACCTCGATGGTGGCGCGCAGCTTGCCCAGCACCTGCACCGCCAGCGTCAGGCTGTCGGCGCGGGTCAGCGCCTCCTCGGCCTCCAGCCAGGGCAGGTTGGCCACCAGCCCGGCGCCGGGGCGGAGCATGGACCACAGCTCCTCGGCCAGATGCGGCATCATCGGGCTGACCAGCCGCGCCACGGCCTCCAGCGCCTCGCGCCGGGCCGCGCCATCCTCCGCCGCGCCCTGCTCGATGGCGTTGGCGAACTCATGGATGCGCGCCACGGCGACGTTGAAGGAGAAGCTCTCCAGCGCCTCCGTCACCGCCTGGATGGTGCGGTGGGTGGCACGGCGCAGCGCGCGGGCGGCGCCCTCGGCGGGCACGGCGCCCGGCGGCGGCAGCCCGTCCGCCGCGTTGTTCACCAGCCGCCACAGCCGCTGGGTGAAGCGCGAGGCGCCCGAGACGCCGGATTCGGTCCACTCCATGTCCCGGTCCGGCGGGTTGTCGGAGAGGATGAACCAGCGCGCCGTGTCCGCGCCGTAATGGTCGATGATGGCGCCGGGATCGATCGTGTTGCGCTTCGACTTCGACATCTTGTCGTTGCGCGAGACGGTGACGGCGAGGCCCGTGGCCTTGTCCGTGGCGCTGCCATCGGCTGCCACGTCCACCTCGTCCGGCGCCAGCCAGCGGCCATCCTGCGCCTTGTAGGAGGCGTGCTGCACCATGCCCTGGGTGAACAGCCCGGCGAAGGGCTCCGGCGTGCCGAGCTGCCCCATGCCGTGCAGCGCACGGGTGAAGAAGCGCGAGTAGAGCAGGTGCAGGATGGCGTGCTCGATGCCGCCGATATACTGGTCCACCGGCAGCCAGCCATTGGCGGCCTCGGCCACCAGCGGCGTGGCGGCCTTCGGCGCCGTGAAGCGGGCGAAATACCAGGACGAATCGACGAAGGTGTCGAAGGTGTCGGTCTCGCGCCGCGCCGCCGCGCCGCATTGCGGGCAGGCGACGTGCTTCCACGCCGGGTGGTGGTCCAGCGGGTTGCCGGGCTTCGAGAAATCCACATCCTCCGGCAGCGTCACCGGCAGCTGGTCCGCCGGCACCGGCACGGTGCCGCAGGCCTCGCAATGGATCACCGGGATCGGGCAGCCCCAGTAGCGCTGGCGGGAGACGCCCCAGTCGCGCAGGCGCCAGTTCACCACGCCGGTGCCGGCGCCCTTGGCCTCCAGCGCGTCGATCGCGGCGCGCTTGCCCTCGGCGGTGCCGAGCCCGTCCAGGAAGCCGGAATTGTAGAGGGTGCCTTCATCCGTGTAGGCGGTCCTGCCGATGGCGAAGCTGGCAGGGTCCTCGCCGGGCGGCAGGATGACCGGCGGCACCGGCAGGCCATACTTGCGGGCGAAATCGAGGTCGCGCTGGTCCCCGGAGGGGCAGCCGAAGATGGCGCCCGTGCCGTATTCCATCAGCACGAAATTGGCGATCCACACCGGGAAGGTGGCGCCCTCGATGAAAGGGTGCGCGACGCGCAGCCCGGTGTCGATGCCGCGCTTCTCCGCCTGCTCGATGGCGGCCTCGGAGGTGCCCAGCGCGCGCACCTCGGCGATGAAGGCGGCGATCTCGGGGTTGGCCTCGGCGGCGGCGGCGGCCAGCGGGTGCTCGGCGGCGACGGCCAGGAAGCTCATGCCGAACAGCGTGTCCGGCCGGGTGGTGAACACCTCGACGCTCTCATGCCCGGCCACCGGGGTGGCGAGCGGGAAGCGCACGCGCGCGCCCTCGCTGCGGCCGATCCAGTTGGCCTGCATCAGCTTCACGCGCTCGGGCCAGCGGTCCAGCGTCTCCAGCGCGGCGAGCAGTTCCGGCGCGTACTTGGTGATGGAGAAGAACCACTGGGAAAGCTTCTTCTTCTCCACCGGCGCGCCCGAGCGCCAGCCGCGGCCGTCGATCACCTGCTCATTGGCCAGCACGGTGTGGTCCACCGGGTCCCAGTTGACCCAGCTTTCCTTGCGCTCCACCAGCCCGGCCTGGAGGAAGTCCAGGAACAGCTTCTGCTGCTGGCCGTAGTAGCTCGGGTCGCAGGTGGCGAACTCGCGGTCCCATTCCAGCGAGAGGCCCATGCGCTTCAGCTCGGCGCGCATGGTGGCGATGTTCTGGTAGGTCCAGGCGGCGGGGTGCACGCCGCGCTCGCGCGCCGCGTTCTCGGCCGGCAGGCCGAAGGCGTCCCAGCCCATCGGGTGCAGCACCTGGTGCCCGCGCGCCCGCTTGTAGCGCGCCACCACATCGCCCAGCGTGTAGTTCCGCACATGCCCCATGTGGATCTTGCCGGAGGGGTAGGGAAACATCTCCAGCACGTAGTATTTCGGCCGGCTGCCATCGGGCACATCCGGCACCTTGAAGCAGTCCTGGGCATCCCAGGCCTGTTGCCAGCGCGGCTCGGCACTGGCGAAGTCGTAGCGGGCGGGCGTGGCTGCGTCGTTCATGGGACCAGGCGATCGATATTCCGGGGGGAAGGGATACGGTCTTGGCGCCGCCATGGGAAGAGCGGCCGGGCCGGAAGCCGTGCGGATCGCCGGGGCCGGACATGACAATGGCGCGCCGGGGGGCGCGCCATCGGGTCGCTCAGGCTGTGCGCGGCGCGTTCAGCGCGCCGCGGTCTGGCTGCGCAGCTCGCGGGCGCGGGCCAGGACCTGGTTCTCCATGTCGGTGTTGGTGCTGGGGGCCACGGGGGCATCGACCCAGGTGCCGTTGCGCTGCTCCTGCCGGAACACCGAGATGCGCACCCCGTCCGAGCGGAGCTGGCGGCCGAGGATATAGGCGGTGGCGCGGAAGCGCTCGCCCGGCGTGGCCGGCGGCGAGTACCAGTCGGTGATGATGACGCCGCCGAACGGGTCCGCCGAGGAGAGCGGCAGGAAGGAGAGGGTGTCGAGCGTGGCGCGCCACAGATAGGCGTTCACGCCCAGCGCGCCGGATTCGCTGGCGCCGCCGCCGCGGCCGGAGCGGTCCGTGCCCATGATGAGCAGGCCGTCCTGCTCGCCGCTCAGCCGGCCCTGCACGCGGGCGCGGCGCGAGTCGTTGTTGTATTCGTCGTTCTCGACGACGCGACCGCTGCTGCAAGCCGCCAATGCCAGGAGCATCAGGGGCGCTGCGGCCAGGGGGCGAAGGTTCAGTGCGGCTCGGGCACGGTGCTTCAGCATGGCGGTCACTTACGTCTGAGGGCCTGCGCTAGGCAAGCGGTAAAAAAAGAAGGGCGGCAGGTTGCCCTGCCGCCCTCCCTTTTCCAATCCCCGAGGGGGATCAGAAGGCGAAGCGGAAGCCGGTCAGGAAGACCTGGCCGTCGACCGAGTTGTTCGCGGTGCCGCGGCCGCCGGTGGCGAAGTTCACGCCGGCTTCCTCGATCTTGTAGGTCGTGTACTCGGCGATGTACTCGATGCCGGGCGAGATGCGGTAGGTGCCGCCGACGCTCAGGCCCTTGTCGGTACGGCCGCCGGTGTTGGCGAGGCCAGCCGTGTTCACGCTCTGCGCGCCAGCCGAGCGGGTCTCGCCGTACTGAGCGCCGACCGTGATCTGGCCCAGCGTGTAGGAGGCGCCGACGTTGAAGGCCTCGTAGCGGCGGTCGTCGTTGACCAGCTTCAGGCGCGGCGTGGCGAAGCCGAGGCCGGCGTCACCGAACAGGTACTGACCGCCGACCAGGAAGCCATAGGCCGACAGCTGCAGGCCGAGGGCGCCCACATTGATGCGGTCGACGCCGAAGCCGTTGGTGTTCTTCACCGCGTCGGCGCCGATGTAGGCGGCCGAGGCGCCGAGGCCCACGCCAGCGAAGCTGCCGCGATAGCGCAGGGCGGCCACGACCTCGTTGCGGCGGCGCGCCGTGGAGGAGCCGAAGGTCTCGATGGAGGCCAGGCGGTCACACGAGGCGTTGCCGGTGGTGCAGCCGGACAGCGGGCCCTCGCCGGTGTTGAAGGCGAAGCTGGCGCCGAAGTCGAAGCCGGCGAACTGCGGCGACATGTAGATGATCTTGGTGTTGTCGCCGGCGTCGGAAGGCTGGCTCAGCGCCGGGGAGTTGCCGGACAGGCTGTCGTAGAAGTCGCCGTCCAGGCCGCCGGTCGCGAAGTTCGCGATCTGGCCGACGCTCATCAGGCCCCAGACGTTGTCTTCGTCACCCATGCGCAGCTGGCCGAAGCTGCCGGCCACGTAGCCCCACACCTCGTCGAGGTCGAGCGAGGTCTTGCTGTTGGTGCCGGAGGTCGCCTGGCGGACGCTGTCGTTCTGGATCTCGACGGCCACACCGTAACGCAGGCCATTGGCGGCCTTGCCGTTGGCGACGATGTGGATCTCGGTCTCTTCCTGGAAGTCGGACTTGCCCTGGTTGAAGCCCGTCCGGCCGGCGCCGGTGCCGGTGCCGTTGTTCAGGTAATCCTGATCGGTGTTCGAGTAGTAGAACCGGAAGAAGCCGCCCAGGCGGACTTCCAGGTCACGATGCGAGGTCATCGCCGGGCCGGCAGCCCGGAACGGGTCGGCACCCTGCGCCATCGCGCCGGTCGAGGCCATGACGACGGCGCCAACCACGGCGGTCGTGCCCAGCAGAATCTTGCGCATCCCAAATCCTCCTCACGCGCCAGGCGGTGCCCGGCTGGTCCCGCGGCCCCCTGTCCCCCTCGACAGGAGTCCGCCATAGGCAGGGCGGACTGTCAGGCCTCGGGGCGGACTATGGTTCAGCCCGATCCGGGCCGGCAATGCTCCGCTTGCAGCCTCCGCGACTTCCTTGAAACACTGTGTCCCGGATGCAACAGGGCCGTGATGGCGGCCAATCCACAGGCTCCGGGCGGGGTGCGGGGGGCGGTTGTGGCCGTGATGCCACCCAGCGCCATGGCCGGCCGCCCGGCCCGCCGCGCCAGCGCGGCCCAGCGCCAGACCCCGAGGCAGGGCGCGCCCGGATGGCTGGGCGTGGCGAAGAGCGGCGAGAGGAACAGGAGGTCGGCGCCCTGCCGGCGTGCCCGCGCGAGGCCCGGCGTGCCATGCGCGGCCGCCGAGAGCAGCGCCCAGGGCGCGCCGGCCCGCCGCGCCAGCCGGAAGGCGGCCATGCCCGGCGGCGGGGCGCGGTCCGGCAGGTGCAGGCCGGCGCGCAGGCGCAGCGCCGCGCGCGGCGTGCCGCCCAGCAGCAGCACGCCGCGCCGCTGCCGTAGCAACCTTGCCAGCCCCGGGAGCAGGGCCGACTCGACCCCGCGCGCCACCACGCCGCTGCCGCGCGGCAGCGCCGCCGCCGCCGCGCGCGGGTCTGGCAGGCGGGCCGGGTCGCTGAACAGCCAGAGCCGGGGCAGCCGGCCACGTCCCTCGGCCCGCGCCGGCTTGAGCCGCGCCGCCACCGCTCCTAGGCTTCGCACACCATGTCCTCCATCTCCGACAATCTGAAGCGCATCCAGGACCGCATCGCCAGCGCCTGCGCCGGCTGCGGCCGCGACCCGGCCTCCGTGACGCTGGTGGCGGTGTCGAAGTTCCATCCGGCCGAGTCGGTGGCGGAAGCCCTGGCCGCCGGCCAGGCCACCTTCGGCGAGAACCGCGTGCAGGAGGCGGCGGGCAAGTTCCCCGCCCTGCGGCCGGGGCATCCCGGCCTCAGGCTGCACATCATCGGCGCGCTGCAGACCAACAAGGCGCGCGACGCGGTGCGCGTGGCCGATGTCATCGAGAGCCTGGACCGGCCCAGGCTGGCCCAGGCCCTGGCCGAGGCGATGGCGCGCGAGCAGCGCCGCCCCGGCCTGCTGGTGCAGGTGAACACCGGGCGGGAGCCGCAGAAGGCCGGCATCGCGCCGGAGGCGCTGGAGGATTTCCTCGGCCTCTGCCGGGAGACGCACGGCCTGCCGGTGGAGGGGCTGATGTGCATCCCCCCCGCCGATGAGGACCCGGCCCCGCACTTCGCCCTGCTGGCCGCGGCGGCGGCGCGACTCGGCCTCCGCACCCTGTCCATGGGCATGAGCGGGGATTTCGAGGCGGCCATCGCGCACGGCGCCACCCATGTGCGGGTGGGCACGGCCATCTTCGGCCACCGCCCGGCGATGTGAGGGGCCGGGCGCGGCGTCTTGGCGGCGGCGGCGGGTGGACATAGCCTGCCGCCTCCACAAGAAGCACCGGAAATGTCCCCCATGATCCATGTCATCGCCATCATCACCGCCAAGCCCGGCCAGCGCGAGGCGGTGCTGGCGGAGTTCCGCGCCAACATCCCCGCCGTGCTGGCCGAGGATGGCTGCATCGAGTACGGCCCGGCCATCGACGCGCCCAACTCCCCCGCCAGCTTCGGCGAGGACAGCTTCGTGGTGGTGGAGAAGTGGGCCAGCCCCGAGGCGCTGAAGGCGCATGCCCGCTCGCCCCACATGCTGGCCTATGGCGAGCGGACGAAGGAGATGGTGGCCGGCCGCGTCATCCATGTCCTGAACCCCGCCGCCTGAGGCTGTCCCGCCTCAGGCTGTGCCTCTGGGGGCGCGCTCAGCGCAGCGGGAAGCCCAGCGCCCGCAGCGCGCCCTTCAGCCCGTCCCGCCCGTGCAGCGCGCGGGTGCTTCCCAGCCGGGCCAGCACGCGCTCCGTCCAACGATAGGCGGACATCTCGTTCCGGGCGCTGAAGGCCCCGAGCGCCGAGTCGTAGGCGGCGCGATGGGCTTCCTCGCCGCAGCTGTCATAGCGCTCGTGGTGCAGGATGGCGGGCTGCGGCAGGCGGGGCTTCACCTCGGCCGGCTGCGCCGGGTCGGCATGGCCCACGCACAGGCCGAACACCCCCACGGCGCCGGGCGGCAGGTCCAGCTCCGCCGCCACCGCCCGCACGTCGTTCCGCAGCGCACCAATATATACGGTGGACAGGCCGAGCGACTCGGCGGCCACCGTCGCGTTCTGCGCCGCCAGCCCGGCATCGAGCGCCGCTACCAGGAAGGTCTCCAGGTAGGGCAGGCCCTCCAGCGTCCGGCCTTCCGCCTCGGCCAGCCGCGCCGTGCGGGAAAGGTCGGCGATCCACACCAGGAAGAGCGGGCACTGCTCGATATGCTTCTGGCCGTTGGCCACGGCGGCGAGGCGCGCCTTGCGGGCCGGGTCGGTCACCGCCACCACCGACCAGGTCTGCAGGTTGGAGGAGGTGGCGGCCGATTGCGCGGCGGCCACCAGCGTCTCCAGCGTGCCCTCCGGCAGCGGGTCCGGCCGGTAGGCGCGGACGGAGCGGTGGGCCAGCAGCGCGTCGATCACCGGGCTCCAGGGGCCGGCGGCGGGGATGTGGCCGTCGCCATAGCGGGCGGCGAGGGCGGCTTGGTTGGGGGTGTCGGTCATCCGTGTCTCCGAGTCGGTTCGGCGAAGCTCAGCGGATGCGGAAGGCGGGCGCCAGCCCGGGGCAGCGGCCGGGAACAAATGGCCTGTCGCATCGGAGACGAAAATCTCTCATAGTGGACATCCGCCAGAAGCCGCAGATCCCCGGGAGCCGTCCATGCCGCGTGAACTCCGCCTCAATGCCTTCGACATGGCCTGCATCGGCCATATCCAGCAGGGGATGTGGACGCATCCACGCGACACCAGCCTGCACTACAACCGGCTGGACCACTGGATGGATCTGGCCCGCACCCTGGAGCGCGGCCTGTTCGACGGGCTGTTCCTGGCCGATGTGCTGGGCATCTACGACGTGTATGGCGGCAGCCCGGAGGCGGCGCTGCGCGGCGCGGTGCAGGTGCCGCTGCTCGACCCGGCGATGCTGGTGCCGGCCATGGCAGCGGCCACCACCCATCTCGGCTTCGGCATCACCTGCAACCTGGCCTATGAGCAGCCCTTCCTCTTCGCCCGCCGGATGTCCACGCTGGACCACCTGACGCAGGGGCGGATCGGCTGGAACATCGTCACCGGCTACCTGGACAGCGCCGCCCGCGCCATGGGCTTCGACCGGCAGATGGCGCATGACGACCGCTACGACCTGGCCGACGAATACATGGAGGTCGTCTACAAGCTCTGGGAAGGCAGCTGGGACCAGGACGCGGTGCGCGCCGACCGCGGGGCCGGCCTCTACGCCGAGCCCTCGAGGGTACGGCCGATCCGCCACCAGGGGCGGCAGTTCCAGATGGAGGCGATCCATCTCTGCGAGCCCTCGGCCCAGCGCACGCCGGTGCTCTACCAGGCCGGCGCCTCGGACCGCGGCCGGCGCTTCGCCGCCACCCATGCGGAATGCGTCTTCGTCAATGGCGGCAAGCCGGAGCCGGTGGCGGCGCTGGTGGCCGACCTCCGCGCCCGCGCGGGCGGGCGGGCGCTGAAGGTGTTCGCCGGCGCCACCGTCATCGCCGGCCGCACCGAGGCCGAGGCGCGCGACCTGCTGGAGGAATATCGCCGCCACGCCAGCGTGGAGGGGGCGCTCGCCCATGCCTCCGCCTCGCTCGGCATCGACTTCGCGAAATACGGCATGGACGAGCCGATCGAGGCGGGCCCCACCCAGGCCATCCAGTCCAATGTCACGGCGATGAAGCAGGCGGCGGGGCCGGTCTTCACCAAGCGGAAGCTGATCGACCAGTTCGTGCTGGGCAGCCGGCAGCCACCCATCGTCGGCAGCGCGGCGCAGGTGGCGGAGCGGCTGATCGGCTGGGCCGAGGCCGCCGATGTGGACGGCTTCAACCTCTCCCGCACCGTGCTGCCGGAAGGGCTGGAGCAGTTCGTGGCGCTGGTGGTGCCGGAGCTGCAGGCGCGCGGCGCCTTCAAGACCGCCTATGCCCCCGGCACCTACCGGGAGAAGCTGTTCGGCGCCGGGCCGCTGCTGGCGGCACCGCACCCGGCGGCGGCGCTGCGCGGCTGAGGGCGCGGCCGGCTCACCGCCGCAGCAGCACCACCACGTAGCGGCAGGGCAGGGGCCCGGGGTTCTCGTAGCGGCAGGCATCGGGCGGGCCGAAGCGCAGGCAATCCCCCGGGTGCAGCACATGCAGGCTGCGCCCCTGGGTGAAGTGCAGCACGCCCTCCAGCAGCAGCAATTGCTGGTCCTGGATGAAGGCGAAGGCGGCGGCGGGGTAGTCCACCGCCTGGCCGGGCGGCAGCTCGCCCCAGATCAGTTCCAGCGGCGTGGGCGGGCCGGCGGTGGGGGTCAGGGCGCGGCGGATGAAGCCGGTTTCCGGGTCCTGCCAGACCGGCTGCGCCTCGGCCCGCGCCAGCAGCCCGGCGCCCTGCTCGGCGCGGGCCAGGAGCTGCGAGAGGCTGAGGCCGAAGGCGCCGGAAAGGCGGCCCAGCAGCGCCGCCGTCGGGCTCACCTCGTCGCGCTCGATCTTGCTGATCATCGCCTTGGAGACGCCGGAACGCTCCGCCAGCTCGGCCAGCGACCAGCCGCGCGCCTCCCGCTCGGTCTTCAGGCGCTGGGCGAGCTGGGAGGAGCTTTCATGCAGGGGCATGCCGGGAGGGTAGCAGCAAGGCCGGGGAATGAATTCCCCGGACCCCTTCTTTTTTCTGTCAGTTCGCGGCGCGCAGGGTGGCGGTGGCGGCCTCGTCCACCACGCCGCCCGCGATCGCCACGCCGTAGTCGCGGCGCGCGGTCTCCACCGAGACCAGGCCGTCCAGCACATCCTCCAGCACCCGCGCGGGGTCGCGCTTCAGCGGGTCGCCATAGCCGCCACCGGCGGGGCCGTAACAGATAAAAGTGTCGCTGGCCTTCACGGCGCGGTGCGGCACCTTGGAGGGCAGCGAGTCCTCCGTGCCGTCCGGGTGGCGCAGGGTCAGGCGCGCGGTGACGCCGGGGGCGCCGCCGAGGAAGCCCCAGGGGCGGTGCGCATGGCCCTCGCCCTCCACCGAGGTGCCGGCATCGGTGAGGAAAGCGATCTCGCGCACCGAGCCGAGGCCACCGCGCCACTCGCCGGCACCCGCCTCGTCCTCGCGCAGCTCGTAGCGCAGCACGCGCAGCGGCAGGTGGGTCTCGATGTCCTCGATCGGGTTGTTGCGGGTGTTGGCGTAGAGCGTGTCCACCGCGTCCATCCCGTCCTGGCCGGGGCGGCCGCCATAGGCGCCCTCGAAGATCTCCATGTGCACCCAGTGGCCTTCCTCCTTCAACCCGGAGAAGGCGATGACCTTGAGGTTGCCGATGCCGGCCGAGACCTGCCCCGGCACCGCCTGCGCCAGCGCCTTCATCACCGTGTCGGCCAGCTGGTTGCCGGGGCAGAAGCGGGCGATGGTGGGCGCCGGGAAGCGCGGATTGGCCAGGCACCCCTTCGGCGCCACGATGCGGATGGGGCGCGTGAGGCCCTCGTTCACCGGCACATGGCCATGCACCGCCGTGTCCAGCAGCACGGAGCGGACGGTGAGCCACACCGCCACGTCCACCGTGCCGTGGAAGGGCATGTTGATCGGCCGGTCATCCACCTGCGGCGCGGTGCCGGTGAGGTCCACCACCAGCTCGTCGCCCTGCCGCGTGACGGTGGCGACGAGGGGCAGGTTGCTGCGCGCCGGGTCGTCCAGGTAGCCGTCGATGACGGTCTCGGCCCGGAAGCTGCCCTCGGGCAGCGCGGCGATGGCGCGGCGCATCAACTGCTCCGCCTGGTCCAGCATGGCGGCGCAGGCGGCGCGGAAGCCTTCCAGCCCGTGCCGCGCCACCAGCGCCGCCATGCGCTCGGCGCCGATGCGGCTGGCTGCCACCTGCGCCTCCATGTCGCCCACCACCAGCTCCGGCGCGCGGAGGTTGTCGCGCAGGATCTGCCACACCGCGTCGTTCCGCACGCCGCCCGCATAGACCTTGATGGCCTTGAACTGCAGCCCTTCCGCATAGGCGTCGATCGCCTCGACGATGCCGCAGGAGCCGGGCGTCTGCGCGCCGATGTCGAGATGGTGCGCGGTGGTGGCGCTGAAGCCCACCAGATGCTCCGCGCCCGACTGATCCACGTGAAACACCGGCACGATGAAGGCCACGTCCGGCCCGTGGCTGGCGCCGCCATAGGGGTCGTTGTGCATGATCACGTCGCCCGGGCGCAGCCGGTCGCCGCGCCTGGCCAGCGTCGCCAGCACCGCCTTCACATAGCCGGGGATGGGGCCGGATTGCAGCGGCGTGGACTGCGCCGATTCCGCCAGCCCCTGGCCGGTGGCGTCCGTCAGCGCCGCGCCGAAATCCTCCGATTCGCGGATGATGGAGGAATAGGCCATGCGCATCAGCTTGTAGCCCACCTCCACCGCGATGGTCTCCAGCGCGCCCTGCACGACGCTGACGGTGACGGGATCGATGCGGCTCGTCTCGGTCATGGCGTTGCGTCCCGCGTCAGAGGGTGATCAGGAGGTTGCCGCCGGCCTCGGCGGTCAGGGTGCAGCCGGGCGGCACCACCGTGGTGCTGTCCGTCTGCAGCACGATGGCCGGGCCGGGGATGGGCTGGCCCACCGGCAGCGCCTCGCGCCGCAGGAAGGGAGTGTCGTGCGCCTCCGGCGCGGTGGGGGTGCCGAAGACGACGCGCCCGGTCCTCACCGTGGCCTCCGCCAGCGAGCCGCCCGCGCGCGGCGGCGGCGCGCCGAGATGCGGGCGCGGAATGGCGCCGGTCAGCCGCAGGTTGACGATCTCCACCGGCCGCTCGGGGAAGGCGTGGCCGTATTCCGCCTTGTGCTGGGCGTGGAAGCGCCCGAACAGCGCCGTGGCGTCCGCCGCCTCTCCGGCGGGGAAGGGCACGCGCAGCTCGTAGCCCTGGCCGGCGTAGCGGAGATCGGCGGCGCGGGTGAAGCGGGCGGTCTCCACCGGCAGGGCGTCCGCGGCGAAGCGGGCGGTGATCTGCGCCTCCATCGCGGCGAAGTCGTCGGCGATGCGCGCCGGGTCCAGCGCGGTGGAGAGCTGGAAGCAGGTGCGCACCGCATCGGCGCTGAGGTCGGTGGTCAGCAGCCCCATGGCGGAGGTGATGCCGGGGTGCGGCGGCACCAGAACCTCGCGCCCCTCCAGCATCCGCGCCACCTCCACCGCCTGCAGCGGGCCGGCGCCGCCGAAGGCCACCAGCGCGTAGCCGCGCGGATCGATGCCCTTCTGCACGGTGCGGCTGCGGATGGCGTTGGCCATGTTGGCGTTGACGATGGTGAGGATGCCGAGCGCCGCGCCCTCCATCGTCAGCCCCAGCTCCGCGGCGAAGGTGCCGACGACGCGGCGCGCGGCCTCGGCATCCAGCGCCATCGCGCCCCCCAGGAAGTTCTCCGGGTCCAGCCTTCCGAGCACGATGTTGGCGTCCGTCACGGTGGGGCGCTGGCCGCCGCGGCCATAGCCCGCCGGCCCCGGCTGCGCCCCCGCCGATTGCGGCCCGACGCGGAAGGCGCCCCCCGCATCCCGCCGCGCGATGGAGCCGCCGCCGGCGCCGATGGTGTGGATGTCGATCATCGGCACCAGCAGCGGGAAGCCGGCGATCCAGGTGTCGCGCGCCGAGGCCTCGCCGAATGTTCCATCCGAGACGATGGCGATGTCGGCCGAGGTGCCGCCGATGTCGAAGGTGATGAGGTCGCGCCGGCCGGAAAGCGCCCCCGCCCAGGCGCCGCCCAGCACGCCGGCGGCGGGGCCGGAGAGCATGGTCAGCACCGGCTGCTCCGCCACCATGGCCACCGAGGCGACGCCGCCGGTGGAGCCCATCACCTGCAGGTCGCCCGAGACGCCCGCCTCCTTCAGCCGGGTGGCGAGGCGGGAGACATAGTCGCGCACCTTCGGCCCGACGAAGGCGTTCATCGCCGCCGTGGTGAAGCGCTCGAACTCGCGGAACTGCGGCGCCACCTCGGCCGAGGTGGTGACGAAGGCCTCCGGGTATTCCTCGGCCACGATGGCCCTGGCGCGCAGCTCGTGCGCCGGGTTGAGGTAGGAGAACAGGAAGCAGATGGCGATGGCCTCGACGCCCTCGGCCTTCAGCGCGCGGGCGGCGGCGCGCACCTCGTCCTCGTCCAGCGGGGTCAGCACGTCGCCGGTGGGCGGCACCAGCCGCTCCGTCACGCCGATGCGGTGGCGGCGCTTCACCAGCGGGCGGGACTGCCACGGGATCTGCTGCTGGATGGAATAGTGCTCCGGCCGCTGGTGCCGGCCGATATGCAGCACGTCCCGGTAGCCGCGCGTGGTGATCAGCCCGGTGAGCGCGCCGCGGTGCTCCAGCACGGCGTTGGTGGCGATGGTGGTGCCGTGCAGCACCTGGTCCACCGCGCCGGGCGCGATGCCCGCCCGCGCGCACAGCTCCACCACGCCCTGGGTGACGCCGATCGACGGGTCGGCATTGGTGCTGGACACCTTGTGGATGACGCTGCGGCCGGTTTCCGTGTCCGCGAGCACGAGATCCGTGAAGGTTCCGCCGACATCGACGCCGATCAAGCGCATGGAGTCTCCCCCGTCCATTGTTCGCGGTGCCTGCTGGCAAGCCTTGTGCCAGGAGGCTGGACGCGGCGTGGCGCGGCGGCAAGGGGGAGGAGGCGGCGCCGCGCTGGCCAGGAATCAGTCAATGCTCAGGCGATTGCCTCCGCCTGGTGCGCCGCCGCCATCGCGCCCAGCGAAGGAAAGCGGAACTCGTAGCCCGCGCCGGAGGGCGGCGGCATGGTGGCGCCCCAGCCATCCCGGTCGTGCCGCCGGTCGATCCAGGCGGAGGCGAGGCCCATGCGCTTGGCCGGGGCATGGTCGTGGAACAGGCTCTGCGCCGTGTGCAGGATCTCGGCCTTGCCGATGCCCTGCGCCGCCAGCGTCTCCAGCATGTGCTCGAAGTTGCGCAGGCTGGGCTTGTAGCTGCCGATGTCCTGCGCGGTGAAGACGGCGTCGAATTCCACGCCGAGCCGCCTGCGGCTGCCGGCGAAGCCGGCGCGGTCCACGTTGGAGAGGATCACCAGCCTGTAGTGCCGCTTGAGGTAGGCCAGCGCCTCGGCCGAGTCGGGGAAGGCGGGCCAGTCCGGCACCGAGGCGCCGAAGCGCGCATGCACCGCGTCGCTCACCTCCACGCCCCACTCGTCGGCGAGGTTGCGGTGCACCTCGGTCAGCAGCTCGGCATAGGGCATGGCCGGCGTCTCGGCCTGCTGGGTGGATTCGTGGCGGGCGAAGGCTTCCAGCACCTCGTCGCGCGGCAGGTCGAGCCCGCCCTTCTGCAACAGGGGCTGCAGCGCCTCGTGGATGCCGCTTTCCCAGTCGATCAACGTGCCGTAGCAGTCGAAGGTCAGCACACGGAAATCATGCAGGCGCATCGCGTCTCTCCGGAAGCCGATCGGGCATACGGTGCCATGCCGGAGCCTCCGGGGAAAAGCGCGGAATGCATCCGCCGGCTGGGCGCGGGCGGGGGGCGGGGCCATATTGAGGCCCCTCCCGCGCGATCCAGGGCGAGCCATGACCAGCACCGACCAGCCTTCCCCCCCGCCCACCATCCGCCGCGAGGACTACCGGCCGCCCGCCTTCCTGGTGGAGCAGGTGGATCTGCACATCGCCCTGCACCCCACCGCCACGCGGGTGCGCGCCCGGCTGGCGCTGCGCCGCAACCCGGCGGCCCCCGCCACGCCGGCGCTGGAGCTGGATGGCGAGGCGCTGACCCTGCTCTCCGCCGCGCTGGACGGCGCGCCGCTCGCCGCGGACCGGCTGCACCACCTGCCCGGCGGCGGCCTGCGCATCGACGGCATGCCGGACAGCGCCGTGCTGGAGACCGAGGTGGAGATCTCGCCCGAGGCCAACAGCGAGCTCTCCGGCCTGTATCTCTCGGGCGGCAACTACTTCACCCAGTGCGAGGCGGAGGGCTTCCGCCGCATCACCTACTTCCCGGACCGGCCGGACGTGATGGCGCGCTACACCACCACGCTGGAGGCCGACCGCGCCACCTGCCCGGTGCTGCTCTCCAACGGCAACCCGGATGGCGCGGGCGAACTGCCCGATGGCCGCCACTGGGCGCGCTGGTCCGATCCGCACCCCAAGCCCTCCTACCTCTTCGCCGTGGTGGCGGGCGATCTGGTGGCGGTGCGGGACCGCTTCACCACCCGCTCCGGCCGCGCGGTGGCGCTGGCCATCTATGTCCGCCGGGGCGACGAGGATGCCTGCGGCCACGCCATGGATTCGCTGAAACGCTCGATGGCCTGGGACGAGGCGACCTACGGCCTCGAATACGACCTCGACGTGTTCAACATCGCCGCCGTGTCGGACTTCAACATGGGGGCGATGGAGAACAAGGGCCTCAACGTCTTCAACACCAAGTACATCCTGGCCCGGCCCGAGACGGCGACGGACGCGGATTACGAGGGCATCGAGACCGTCGTCGCGCACGAGTACTTCCACAACTGGACGGGCAACCGCGTCACCTGCCGCGACTGGTTCCAGCTCTCCCTGAAGGAGGGGCTGACCGTGTTCCGCGACCAGCATTTCTCCGCCGACCAGGGTTCGGCGGCGGTGAAGCGGCTGGCCGATGTGCGCCGCCTGCGGAGCGCCCAGTTCCCCGAGGATGCGGGGCCGATGGCGCATCCGGTGCGCCCCGATTCCTATGTGGAGATCAACAACTTCTACACCGCCACCGTCTACCAGAAGGGCGCCGAGGTGGTGCGCATGATGCGCGCCCTGATCGGCGAGGCGAATTTCCGCCGCGGCATGGACCTCTACATCGCCCGCCACGACAACCAGGCGGTGACGATCGAGGATTTCGTCCGTGCCATGCAGGATGCCTCGGGGGTCGATCTCTCGCGCTTCAGCCGCTGGTACGCCCAGGCCGGCACGCCGGAGCTGCGGGTGTGGGAGGCGTTCGAGGCAGGCCGCTACACGCTCACCCTCTCCCAATCCACCCCGCCCACGCCGGGCCAGCCCGACAAGCAGCCGGTGCCGATCCCGGTGGCGATGGGGCTGATCGGCCCGGACGGCGCCGCGCTGGCCGAGCCCCAAATGCTGCTGCTGGAGGAAACCGAACAGACATACGTGTTCGAGGGGCTGCCGGCGAAGCCGGTGCCCTCGCTGCTGCGCGGCTTCTCGGCGCCGGTGAAGCTCTCCGGCCTGACGCTGGAGCAGCTCGGCTTCCTCGCCGCGCATGACACGGATGCCTTCGTCCGCTGGGAATCGTCGCAGCAATACGCCACGGCCGCCATGCTGGAGATGGTGGCGGCGCTGCGCAGCCAGAAGCCCCTCGAACTTCCCGAGGGCCTCGCCGCCATCACCGCCGCGCTGCTGGACCGCGCGATGGAGGACCCCGCCTTTGCCGCCGAGGCGCTGGCGCTTCCCTCGGAGGAGTTCATCGCCGACCAGATGGCGGTGGCCGATCCGGAGGCGATCCATGCCGTGCGGCACTTCCTGCGCGGCGCGCTCGGCCGTCGCTTCGCCGCGCGCTTCGCCGCGCTGCACGGGGATCTCGCGGAGTCCGGCCCCTACCGGATCGACGGCGCCGCCATCGGCCGCCGCGCGCTGCGCAACGCCGCGCTCGCCTATCTGGGCGCGGCGGGGGAGACGGCGCGGGCCGAGGCGCAGTTTGCCGCCGCCACCAACATGACCGACTCGCTGGCCGCGCTGCGCGTGCTGGCCGATTCCGATAGCCCGGCGCGGGAGGCGGCGCTGGCCGCCTTCCACGCCCGCTGGAAGGATGAGCCGCTGGTGCTGGACAAGTGGTTCATGATCCAGGCCATGTCGCCCCGCACCGGCGCGGCGGCGGCCGAGGCGCTCTCGCATCACCCGGATTTCGACCTGCGCAATCCCAACCGGGTGCGCGCGCTGGTCGGCGCCTTCGCCGCCGGCAACCCGGCGGCGTTCCACGCGGCCTCCGGCGAGGGCTACCGCTTCCTGGCCGACATGGTCATCGCGCTCGATGCGGTGAACACCCAGGTGGCGGCGCGGATGGTCTCGCCGCTCGGGCCGTGGAAGCGGCAGGATGCGGCGCGCGGCGCGATGATGCGGGCCGCGCTGGAGCGCATCGCCGCGCGGCCCGGGCTGAGCAAGGGCACCTACGAGAAGGTCTCGAAGAGCCTCGCCGCCTGAGCCGCCCGATGCCCGCCGGGCCTCAGGCCTGGCGGGGCTGGCCGTTGGAGGCGGAAAGCCCGCCATCCACCGGAAGGTTCACGCCGGTGACGAAGCGCGCATCCTCGCTGGCGAGGAAGGCGATGACATCGGCGACATCCGCCGGCTCGCCGGGGCGGCCGAGCGGGATGCGCTCGCGGAACTTGGCCACCAGCGCCTCGTCCTCCGCCATGTCCCGGGTCATGTCGGTGAGGGTGAAGCTCGGGTTCACCGCGTTCACCCGCACGCCCTTCTCGCCCAGCTCCATGGCCAGCGAGCGCGTCAGGTTGGTCACCGCGCCCTTGGCGGCGTTGTAGGCGCTCATGTTCCAGTCCCCCCCCGGTGCCGGAGACGGAGGAGACGTTGACGATGCTGCCCTTCGCCTCCAGCAGATGCGGCAGGGCGGCGCGGGTGCAGAAATAGACGCCGTCCAGGTCGGTCGCCATCAGGCGGCGCCAAGCCTCCGGCTCCAGCTCCAGCAACGGGCCGGTGACGACGGTGCCGGCATTGTTCACCAGCACGTCGAGCCGCCCGAAGCGCGCCAGCGTGGCGGCGACCAGCGCCTCCGCCTGTGCCCGCTCCGACACGTCGGCCACCTGCACCAGTGTCCGCTCCGCGTCCAGATCCGCGGCCACGCGCCGCAGCTTCGCCTCCGTGCGGCCGCAGAGGACGACCATCGCGCCCTCCGCCGCGAAGCGCCGCGCCGTGCCCTCGCCGATGCCCGAGCCCGCGCCCGTCACCACCACCACCTTGCCCGCGAAGCGCTGCATCTCTGCCTGTCCCTGCCGTCCAGGGCCAGAACACGGGGGCGGGGCCACGGTTCCCCGCCCGCTCAGTCCCGCGCCGCGTCCTGCGCCGCGAACCAGGCCGCCACCGCCTTGTTCTGCTCCGGCGTGAGCCGGCCGGCGATGGTCTGCATCAGCGCCCGGTACGGCCCGCCGCCGCGCGTGCCGGCCTGCCATTGCACGAGCTGGTTCTCCAGGTAGCTGGCGTGCTGCCCGTGCAGCGCGGGGTAGGAGGGGTTGCGCGCCAGCGCCGCGCCGCCGTGGCAGGAGAGGCAGGCCGGCACGCCCTCGGCCGGGATGCCCTGGCGGGCGATGCGCTCGCCCTCCGCCAGCAGCGCCGGCTCCGCGGGGGCCGCCACCGGCGGGCGGGGCTGGCGCGCATAGTGGCCGGCGATCTCGCCCAGCACCGCGTCATCGGCGCGGGCCGCGGGCGGCTGCATCATGCCGCTGTGCCGCGTGCCGTGCGAGAAGGCCAGCAGCGTCTCGCGCAGATAGGCCTCGCTCTGGCCGGCGAGGATGGGGAAGGCGTCGTTGTCCCGCCCGCGCCCGTCCATGCCGTGGCAGCGGGCGCAATCGGCCAGCGCCTCCTGCATCGGCGGCGCGGGGCCGCCGGTGTTGATGGCGTCGATGCCGATGAGGCCGGAGCTGGGCTGGCGCGCGCCGCCGGGGCCGAAGGCGAGGCGGCGGTATTCCTCCGGCGTCATTTCCGGCAGCGCCTCCAGGAAGGCGACCATGGCCCAGATCTCGTCATGCCGCTCGATGGCCACCCAGGCGGGCATGCCGCTGTAGCGCACCCCGTGCTGGACGATGCGGAACAGCTCCTCCGGCGTCCATTCGTCGAAGCGGCGGGTGAATTCCGGCGGTGGCGGCAGCGAGGCCTGCACGATGGGGTTCTGCCGCTCCCCCGGCGCGCCGTGGCAGGGGGCGCAGCCGGTGGCGTAGTGGCCGGCGCCGCGGTCGAGCAGGGCGGAGCGGGAAAGGTCCGGCGCCTCCAGCGCCAGGGCGCGGGTGCGGACGGAGTTGCGCATCACCCAGTGCAGGAACCACTCCGTGGCGGCCCAGTGGCCGCCGGAGGCGCCGACATAGATGACGCCCGACCAGCCGACCAGCAGCCCGCCCAGCGCGAGCGCGGCCAGCCCCAGCCCGACGCGGCGGAGGGTGAGGCGGAGGATCATCGGGCGGGCTCCTGGGGGCTGGTTCCTGGCGGGGCGGGATTGGGCGGGGCGGCTTCGGGGTCGCGCAGCAGGCGGGCGGCGAGCCAGAGGCCGCCGGCGAGATAGGCGCCGCCGCCCACCAGCAGCATCACCACGCCGCCGATCGACTGGTCCTCCAGCGGCGTCAGGCCAAGGCAGGCGGCATGGGCGTAGAGCGGGCGCGGCGCGAGGGCGATCAGCGCGCCGAGCAGCGTCATGTGCATGGAGGTGAGCAGCAGGCCGACGACGCCCGCCGCCTGGCGCGGCCGCCGGTCCGCCTCGCCGGCGCCGAGGCAGGAGAGCCAGACCAGCAGCGAGACGGCGAGGAAGCTGCCCTGCTCCAGCGCCATCACGCCGGAGGATTCGCGCGCCGCGTGGTGCGGCCCCGGCATGTGCCAGCCCCAGATGGTGACGAATTCCAGCCCCGAGGCCGCCACGGGCCACCAGAGGTTTGGCCCGAGAAGCCGGGGAAAGCGCCGTGCCGGGTCCCACCGCCCGCCGCCGAGGGCGATGGCGAGCAGCGGCGCGGCCACCGCCACCACGCCCATATGCATCACCATGTGGCCGGTGAAGGAGCGTTCCAGCAGCACCAGCAGCGGCCCGCCCCAGACCAGCGCCAGAACCAGCAGCGCCAGCGGCAAGGCCACCCCGGCGGCCATCAGCGGCAATCCGCGATGGTGATCGCCGGCATGGCGACGAAGATGACGCTGACGAAGCTCAGCGCGCAGAGCAGCAGCGTGGCGTAGCCGAGGAAGTGCTGGCGGTCCTCGTCCGTGGCCTGGTCGTGCGGCGGGTCGTCCGTGCCGAAGCCCCAGTGGCGGCGCGCCTGCTGCCCGGCCACCAGGATCAGCCCCAGCGCCGGGATGGTGATGCCGAGGATCACCCAGCGCAGCGTGGTGAGATCGACCCACGGCCCGCCGCCCTTGGCGCAGGCGATGGCGGCGGCGACGTAGCAGAGCAGGAAGTGGATGGCCCAGATGGCGGGCGGCGCCAGCAGGGTCCAGAGATTGGCGTGGCGCCGGTTGTGGATCAGCATGGCGGCCCCTCCCTCACGCCAGCAGCGGGAAGAGGGCGACGGTGGCGAGCGTCACCACCGCGGTGATGGCGGCGAAGTGCCAGTAGAGGACGACATTGTGGATATCGATGTCGTGCTCCCGCGTCAGCTTGCCGGCGAGGCTGCGGGCCAGGGCGTAGAGCGTCATGATGACGCCGACCGCCAAGTGCAGCGCCGCCCAGCCCAGCAGCACCCAGACGGCGGCGGGGTAGGCGTGGGTGGTGGGCTCCAGCCCGTTCGCCCAGGGGCCCATCAGCATGGCGCCGCCGCTGGCCAGGGCCAGCAGCACCGCCGCCAGCAGCCCGAGGCGCAGCCCGCCCGCCTGGCCCGCCGTGTTGCGCGCCCGCGCCCAGAGCATGGCGCCCCAGGCGCCGAGGGCGGCGAGCAGCGCCACGCCCGGCCAGAGCAGGCCGGGGCCCATCGGCAGCCCGGCGGCATCCAGCGGCGGGAAGACGGGGTGGATGGTCCAGAAGTAGAAGTAGCTGAACACCAGGCTGGCGAAGGCCGTCATGTCGCCGGTCATGGTGATGAACATCGCCCACCAGCCGACCGACCGGATGCCGGAGGCGTAGAGCGGCAGCCTCACGCCGCGGCCGATATCCTTCTCGTGCTTCTCCGGCACCATCGCCGTGCCGCGCCACAGCCAGGCCAGGATGGAGAGGATGGCGGCGACGCCGAAGGCCAGCCCGGTCCAGTAGAGGTGGAAGGTGGTGAGGATGAACACCGCCCCCGTCAGCACCGCCGCGATCATCGGCATGAAGCTGTTGCCCGGCACGCGCAGGCACTGGATCGGCCGCGCGTCGAGCACGGAGGTGACGAGGGTCTCGCGCTTTCCTTCCTCGGCATCGGGGAGGTATTCGCGGCCCTCGTCCACGCGGCGGGGCAGCTCCGGGTCGTCCCAGAGCGGGTAGCGGGAGGCGATGGCGGGAACGCTGCGCACGCCGTAATCGGGGCCGGGGATGGGGTTCAGCCATTCCAGCGTGCCGGCGCCCCAGGGGTTGCGCGGCGAATCCGCGCGGCGGCGGATGCCCCAGATGGCGTCCCAGGTGAACAGCAGCACGCCGGCCGCGAACAGCACCGCGCCGGCCGAGGAGATCAGGTTCAGCCAGTCCCAGCCGATGCCGCCCGGATAGGTGAACACGCGGCGCGGCATGCCGCGCAGCCCGGTGAAGTGCATGGGGAAGAAGGCGATGTTGAAGCCCAGGAACATCAGCCAGAACACGAGGCGGCCGATGCGGTCCGAGAGCTTCCGCGCCATGATCAGCGGGTAGTAGTAATAGGCGCCGGCGAAGAGCGGCAGCACCATGCCGCCGATCAGCACGTAGTGCAGGTGCGCCACGACGAAGTAGCTGTCATGCGCCTGCCAGTCGAAGGGGGCGATGGCCACCATCACCCCCGTCAGCCCGCCGAAGACGAAGATGGCGAGCGCCCCGGCGGCGAACAGCATCGGCGTGGAGCGGGTCATCTTCCCCGCCAGCATGGTGGCGACGAAGACGAAGATCTGCACGCCCGTCGGGATCGCCACCGCCTCGGAGGCCGCCGAGAAGAAGCCGAGCGAGATGGCGGGCAGGCCGGTGGTGAACATGTGGTGCACCCACAGCCCGAAGCTGAGGAAGCCGGTGCCCACGGCGGCCAGCACGATCCAGGAATAGCCGATGATCGGGCGCCGCGCGAAGGTCGGCACGATCATCGCCAGCAGCGCGATCGAGGGCAGGAAGACGATGTAGACCTCCGGGTGGCCGAAGATCCAGAACAGGTGCTGCCACAGCACCGGGTCGCCGCCGCGGCTGGCGTCAAAGAACGGCCAGCCGGCCAGCCGCTCCAGCTCGAACAGGATGTCGCCGGCGATCAGCGGCGGGAAGGCGAACAGGATCATGCCGCCGACGATCAGCACGTACCAGCAGTAGAGCGGCATGGTGTTGATGCGCATGCCCGGCGGGCGGCACTTCAGCACGCCCACGATCAGCTCCACCGCGGCGGCGATCGAGGCCACCTCGATGAAGGAGAGGCCGAGCAGCCAGATGTCGGCGCCGATGCCGGTGAGCTTCGGGTCGGTGGTCAGCGGCGGGTACATGAACCAGCCGGCATCGGGCGCCGCGTTGAAGAAGATCGAGCCCATGACGAAGACGCCGCCGATCAGGAAGCACCAGTAGCCATAGGCGGAGAGGCGCGGGAAGGGCAGGTCCCGCGCCGCCAGCATGGTGGGCAGCAGCAGGATCGCCACCGCCTCGAAGATCGGCACCGCGAACAGGAACATCATCGCCGTGCCGTGCAGCGTGAAGGCCTGGTTGTAGAGGCTGGCGGAGATGAGGTCGTTGTCCGGCACGGCGAGTTGCGCCCGCACCAGCAGCGCCAGCGCGCCGGCGAACAGGAAGAACAGGAAGGAGGTGGCGGTGTACCACAGCCCCACCTCGGTGTTGTTCACCGCCGACCAGTAGCGCCAGCCGGAGGGCGTCTCCCAGGTCTTCTCGAGCCGTGCCTCCTGGGCCTTCCGGCGGGCGGCGTCCTCGCTGTCCGGCATCGTCGCCTCGCTCATCGCAGCGTTCCCAGCCAGGCCGCGATCGCGGCGATCTCGGTCTCCGGCAGCGTGCCGTAGGCGGGCATGCGGGCGGAGGGCTTGATCTGGTCGACCCGGGCGATGAAGGCGGCGCGGTTCTCCGCGCTGTTCTCCAGGATGCCGGCGCCGATCGTGGGGCGGCTGGCCAGGTGCGTCAGGTCCGGCCCGATGTCGCCGCGCGCCGCCGTGCCGCGCACGCTGTGGCAGGCGCCGCAGCCATTCGCCAGGAAGGCGGCCTCGCCCGCCTGCGCCGCCGGCTCCACGGCGGCGGCCGGCGCCGCCTCGCGCGCCAGCCAGGCCTCGAACTCGGCCGGCTCCACCACCCGCACGGTGAAGGCCATCAGCGCGTGGGAGGCGCCGCAGAGCTCGGCGCAGGCGCCGCGGAACTCGCCCGTGCGCGTCGGCTCCAGCACCAGGCGGTTGGTGCGGCCGGGGATCATGTCCATCTTGCCGCCCAGCGCCGGCACCCAGAAGGAGTGGATGACGTCGCGCGTCGAGAGGCTGAACTCGACGCGCTGGCCCACCGGCAGCACCAGCGCGTTGGCGCTCTCCACCGGGGCGCCGCCGGGCGGATGGTAGCGCACCCGCCACCAGAACTGCTCGCCCTCCACATGCACCCGCAGCGGGCCGCCGGGGGCGCGGAGCTCCGGCATCAGCCGCAGGCCGTAGAACAGCAGCACCGCCAGCAGCAGCGTCGGCACCACCGCCCCCGCCCAGACGATGAGGCGGCTGGCGCCCTGCTGGCTCCAGGGCTGCCCGCGCCGTCGGGCGGCATAGGAGGCGAGGCCCAGCACCAGCACCCAGATGACGCCACTGGCGATCAGCATGGCCCAGAACAGCCGCGCCACCTGCTCCGCCTCGAAGCCGGCGGGGTCGAGCGCCGACTGCACGCCGCCGCACCCGGTCAGCAGCCCTGCCAGCGGCATGGCGCGCATGGCGCGGCCCGTCACGGTGCGTTGTTCCATTGGCCCCCTGCGGGCTCGCCGCCCACCCTGTCGTGCGCCGCCGTTGCGGCACACCTCTCCAGACCGCGCAACGCATCGCGGGCGGGGCGGTTTCCGGCTGCGGCTTGGCCTTCCGCGCGGCGCCAGCGCCGGCCGGGGCGGCTTCAGCGGGGTGCGGCGGTGCCGGGGAAGCCGGCCTCGGCCGGGTACATCAGCTCGGGCACGGCGATGTTGAGCTGGCCGTGATGCAGCCGGTGCACCGCCGCGCGCACCGCCACATCCAGCCCCGGCCGGTTGTAGTAGACGCCGCGTATGTGCAGCTGATGCGCGATGCAGCGCAGGAAGCCCTCGCGCAGCGCCGGGTCGGGCGGGGTCGCTTCCGTCCAGAAGCGGTCCAGCGGGCCGGAGAAGACCAGGCCGGGAATGCGGTAGAGCGCCTCGCCCAGCGCGAAGGTCGGGGTGTGGTCGATGATGGAGCGCAGCCCCACCGTGCTGTTGACGGTGACGGTGCCCTGCACCTGCTCGACGATGGCGCCCAGATTGCCGCCCCCCAGATAGTGCATCCGCGCCGAGACCCCCGCCGCCTCGGCGATGCGGCGGGTGCGCCGCTTCCAGTTCTTCAGCCCCGGGTCGAGCGGATGCACCTTCACCAGCAGATGCGCGTCGGCGGGCGCATGGGCGGCGAAGCTCTCCGCCACCTCGCGCAGCGCCGTGTCCAGGTCGGGATAGCGGGAATAGGCGCGGATGGAGAAGTCGCTCTCCATCTGCATCGCCATCAGGAAGAGCGGGCCGGTGCCGGAGAGGCGCTGCAGGATGGCGTCCGCCCGGCGGTTGTCCCGCCCGCGCTGCAGCAGCCGCAGCCCGACGCCCATGTAGTACAGCGCCGGGTGCTGCAGCAGGTGCGTGCGGTAGTGGGGGAAGGGCCAGGGCAGGGCGCTGCTCAGATGGTAGAGCATGTCCCACCGTGCCTGGCGGGCGAAGCTGTCCTTGTTGCGCACGATCAGGTCGGGCGGCGGCAGGCTGGCGCCGGTGCGCAGGATGGTTTCCGGGTCGCGGGTGAACAGACTGGCCGCGTTCATGCCGTCCCGCTCGAGCACGATCCAGTCGGGGCGGATGTAGCCGAAATCGGTGGTGGCGACGTGGATGCCGCGCGCATGCGCGGCGGCGATGGCGGCCTTGTGATAGCTCCGCTGCTCGCCCAGCAGCACCAGGTCGGTGACGCCGTGGCGGTCGAGGAAGGCTTCGACGAAGGCCGGCCATTCCTCGGCCCGGCCGCGGAAATCCACCGCGCCCGGGCCGCGCCAGAACAGCCTGTCGCCGAGGTTCAGGTTGATCCGGTGCACGGCATGTCCCAGCGCCCGCAGCCCGGCGCCAACCTCGTCGAAGAACGGCGTGATCGGTCCCTGCAGGAAGAGGAAGCATCGTGAAGCCGGATCGGCGGGGCTGCTCATCGGCGGCGGCGGGTTCTCGTCTGCGGCGGTCGGAGGGGCGGGGCTTCCGGCCCGCCGCGCGGAATGAAGGGCAGGGCCGCCATGGGCATGGCGCGCGCTACCCGACAGGCGCGGCCAGGGCCGCATGCAGGTCCTCCCAGCCGACGGTCCGCTGGCCCTGCCACGCCATCTCCCGCAATGCCCCGGCCGATGGAAATGGGCAATAGGGCGCGCCAGGCTGTGACAGGTCCTGCGGCCGGCCCGCCGGCGGCGCGGCGGCGGCCTCCAGCGCCGCCAGCAGCGGCCCGAGCAGCGCGGCGCCGGCCTCGTGCAGCAGCCGGGCCGCGGTGCTGGCGGTGACGCCCGGCGGCAGCGCCATCGCCTGCTGCGCCAGGATGGCGCCGGCATCGATGCGCGGCACCATGCGGTGCACCGTCACGCCGAAGGCGGGCGGCGTCTCCCGCATCGCCCAGAGGGTGGGCACCGGGCCGCGGTGGCGCGGCAGCAGCGAGGGATGCACGTTGATGCCCCCCAGCGGCGCCAGGGCCAGGATTTCGGCGCGCAGGATCTGGTCGAAGTGGAAGGACAGGATCAGGTCCGGCCGGGCCGCGCGCAGCGCGGCGGCCATGGCGGGGCCGTTGACGTCCTCCACCGCCAGGAGCGGGATGCCCCGCCGCCGCGCGAAGCCGCTCAGCGCGCCACGGCCCAGGGCCCGGCGCAGCCCGCCCAGCGCCTGCGGCAGGCCGTAATTGACCAGCAGGTAGGGCAGCAGGCGGGGGCCGGAGCGGCGCCAATGGGCGCGCATCTGCCCGGGCATGCCGCCGGCGGCGGCGCGGTAGGGCAGGGAGCGGCCGATCAGCACGATCCGCTCCGCCTGCTGCTCCGCCAGCCGCAGCACCGCCGCGGCGCTGAGCGCGCTCTCCAGGGTCAGCAGGGCGATGCGCATGCCGCCCGCCCGAGCCCCCATCCGGCCTCCTGCCCGATCTCCTGCCCGATCTCCTGCCGGCCGGGGCGCCTCACGCGCCGAGGCCGGGCAGGCTCTCGACGCGGCCGATGCCGGAGACGGCCTGGCTCAGCGCCTCGGCCGCCTGGTCGAGATCCGCCGCGCTGTGCTCGGAGGAGATGAAGAAGCGCAGCCGCGCGGATTGCTCCGGCACGGCGGGGAAGGTGACGGTCTGCACCGCCACGCCGCGCTCCAGCAGCGCCGCCGCCACCTTCGCCGTGCGCACCGAGGAGCCGAGGATGACCGGCAGCACGGCGCCGCCCTGGCTGGTGCCGGTGTCGAAGCCGCGCGCGCGCAGCCGCTCCCGCAGGCCGAGGCCATTGGCCTGCAGCCGTGCCACCCGCTCCGGCTCGGCGCGCAGGATGCGCAGCGATTCCAGCGCGGCGGCGGCCAGCGCCGGCGGCAGCGCCACGGAATAGACGAAGCCCGGCGCGGTGTGGCGCATCCAGTCGATCAGGTCGGCCCGCGCGGCGATGTAGCCGCCGCAGGCGGAGAGCGTCTTGGAGAGCGTGCCCATCCAGATGTCGACGCCGGCGGGATCGACGCCCTGCGCCTCGGCGATGCCCTGGCCGGTGGCGCCCAGCACGCCGAGGGAATGCGCCTCGTCCACCATCAGCCAGGCATCGTGGCGGCGGGCGATCTCGATGCAGCGGGCGAGGTCGGGGCTGTCGCCATCCATGCTGTAGTGGCCCTCCACCAGCAGCAGGGCGCGGGCCGCCTTGCCCGCGCCGCGCCGGGCCGCCGCCAGCTCCCGCTCCGCCGCGCCCAGATCGTTGTGCGCGAAGGGGATGCGCCGGGCGCCGGAGAGGCGGACGCCCTCGGTGCAGGAATTGTGGATGGCCGCGTCGTGCACCACGATGTCGCGCGGGCTCATGAGGTGGCCGATGGTGGTGACGTTGGTGGCGTGGCCGGAGACGAAGGTGAGCGCCGCCTCGGTGCCGTGCAGCGCCGCCAGCGCGCGCTCCAGCTCGCGGTGCAGCTCCCGCTCCCCCGAGAGGATGCGCGAGCCGGAGGGCGAGACGCCGTAGCGGTCCACCGCCGCCTTGGCCGCCGCCAGCACGCGCGGGTCGCCGTTCAGGCCGAGGTAGTTGTAGCTGGTGAAGTTGACGACCGCGCGCCCCTGGATGCGGCTGTGCGCGCCGGCCAGCCCGTCATGCGCCTGGAACAGCGGGCTCGGCATGTCGAGCGATTGCAGCGCGGTCTTCAGCAGGCCGAAATCGCGCATGCCGGGCAGGGTGGTGAAGTCGCGCGCGCTGCCCGCGTCGGGCGCCGGCGCCTCGCCGCTGCGCCGCTTGGAGAGCCGCGCCAGCAGCGCCATCCGCGCCGTGGCGCTGAGCCCGCCGCTCATGCGCCCGCCCCGCGGGCGGGGTGGATCGGAGAGAGGGTCATGCGTGCTGCGTGTCCATGGGCCATGGTCCGGGCCGTTCGTGGGCGCTGCCCCCGGCCCGTGCCGGCGGGGCGGCGTGCGGGGAGGATAGCCGGTCCGGGGCGGGTCCGCACCCGCCCCGGGCCATCACGAAGTCGCTTCGGCCGGGTGCCCGGCCGGGCCGGCGCTGGGCTCGAACTGCTCCACCAGCTCGGCGATCGCCTCCTCGGCGCGGCCGCCGGCCAGGCCCTCAGCCAGCTTGCGGGTCAGCAGGTCGATGGTCAGATCCTCGCTCACCGAGGCCAGCGGCACCTGCATTCCCAGCCGCCGCTCCAGCGCGCCGCGCAGCTCGAGGCCGCCCAGGCTGTCGAGCCCGAGGCCGGCCACGGGCGCGTCGAGCGGCACCGCCTCGGGCGGCAGGCGCAGGATGCGCGCCACCTCCTCCTGCACCACCTGGCGCAGCAGGGCGCGCGCCTCCTCCGGCGGCAGGGCGAGCAGATGGGCCTGCAGCCCGGCTGCCTCCAGGCTGGTCTCGGCGCGGCCGCGCACCTCGGAGAAGAGCGGCTCCTCCAGGATCGGCAGCGCCATGCGCGCCTCCCGCCAGGCGACATGCGCCAGCCCCAGCACCGGCGCGCCGCTCTCCAGCAGCGCCGGCAGGGCGGAGAGCGCCTCGGCCGCCGCCATCGGCGCCACGCCCAGGCGGCGGGCCAGGGTCCCGGCGGTGGCGGCGTTGCCGGCGAGGATGCCGGCATCGGCGATCGGGCCCCAGGCCACCGCCAGCGCCGGCAGCTCCTCGGCATGGCGGCGCCGCGCCAGCGCCTCCAGCGCCATGTTGGCGGCGACGTAGTTGGCCTGGCCCGGATTGCCCATCGCCGTGGTGGCGGAGGAGAACAGCAGGAACAGCGAGACCGGGTCCCGCCGTGTCAGCCGGTCGAGATTCCCGGCGATGGCGAGCTTCGGCGCCAGCACGGCGGCGAAGCGGCGGGCGTCGAGCGCAATGGCGGCGGCGTCGTCGAAGGCGGCGGCGGCGTGCACCACCCCCGCCAGCGGCGGCCCCTCGGCGCGGATGGCGGCGAGCGCGCCCTCCAGCGCCGCGGCATCCGTGGCGTCGGCCGCGTGCACGGTGGCGCGGGCGCCCAGCGCCGCCAGCGCCGTCACCGCCGCCTCCGCCCCCGGCGTGGTGCCGCCGCGGCGCGAGAGCAGGGCGAGGTGCCGCGCGCCGCGCGCCGCCAGCCACTTGGCGCATTCGAAGCCGAAGCCCTGCACGCCGCCCACCACCAGGATGGTGCCCTCGGGCGGCACCCAGGCGGGGCGGGGCGGGGTGCGCGGCATGGCGGGCGGCACCAGCACCAGCTTGCCGATGTGGCTGCTGGCCTGCAGCGCGCGGAAGGCGGCCTCCACCTCGGTAGCCTGGCGCGCCGCGTGCGGCAGCGGGTGCAGCAGCCCGTCGGCGAAGCGCTGGGCGATGTCGGTGAGCAGGCGGCGCGCCAGTATGGGCCGCGCCTTCGGCAGCTGGTCCACATCCACGCCGAAATAGGTGAGGTTGTGGCGGTAGGGGCGCAGCCCGACGCGGCGGTTCTCGAAGAAGTCCCGCTTGCCCAGCTCGACGAAGCGGCCGAAGGGCTTCACCAGCCCGAGGCTGCGCTCCATCGCCTCGCCGGCGAGCGAGTTCAGCACCACGTCCACCCCCTCCGGCCAGGCGGCGCGGAGCTGGTCGGCGAAGCCGGGGTCGCGGCTGTCCAGCACCAGCTCGGCGCCGGCGGCGCGCAGCAGGGCGCGCTTGGCCGGCGTGCCGGCGGTGGCGGCGATGCGCGCCCCCGCCGCCTGCGCCACCTGCAGCGCGGCCAGCCCCACCGCGCCGGCGCCGCCATGGATCAGCACCGTCTCGCCGGCCTCCAGGCGGGCGCAGTTCTCCAGCGCGTAGATGGCGGTGAGGAAGGCCACCGGCACGGTGGCGGCGGCGGCGAAATCCAGCCCCGGCGGCACGCGCGTCACCGCCTCGGCGCGGGTGCGCACGCGGCTGGCCAGCGCCGCGGGGGCGAAGCCGAACACCGCCTCGCCCGGGCGGAAGGCGACGTCCGGCCCGGCCTGCTCCACCACGCCGGCCATCTCCATGCCCAGCGTCGGGCCGGCGAAGCCGAGCAGCAGCGCCTCCTCCGGCAGCAGCCCCTGCGCCCACATCAGGTCGCGGAAGTTCAGCCCGGCGGCCTCGACGCGCACCACCACCTCGCCCGGGCCGGGCGGCGGCAGGTCGAGCGGCTCCCATTCCAGCGTGCCGAGCTGGCCGGGCTGGCGGATGGCCAGCCGCGCCGGGCCCTGCGGCGCGGCGGCGGCGGGCTTCGCGCCGGGGCGCAGGCGCGGCGCCAGGCGCGCGGCCGGGGTCAGGTGCAGCTCCGGCTCCGCGCCGGCGCCCAGCAGCTCGGGCAGCAGGCGGGCGGCGGCCTCCTGCGGCGCCAGCGCGGCATCCAGCCCGATGCGGCGCGGCCGCAGCTCCGGCATCTCGTTGGCCAGCACCCGGGCCAGGCCGTGCAGCGCGGCGGCCTCCGGCATGTGCAGCGCGTCGGCGGTCAGCAGGGTGAAGGCCCGGGCGCGGCCGCGCGCCGCCTCGGCCAGGGCGGTGACCTGCGCCAGCGTGGCCGCCAGCGCCTCCGCCCCGGGGGCGGCCAGCACCACCGCGTGAATGCCGGACAGGGTGCGCGGCGGCTGCCGCGCGGCCCCGGCCAGCGGCAGGGCGGTGACGCCGGCGCCGGCCCCGGCCAGGGCGGCCGCCAGGGCCTCGGCCAGCGGCGCGCTGGCCTTGTCATGGTGCAGCTGCAGGGCGATGGCGGGCGGCGGCAGGGAAGGCGCCCCACCCTCGCCGGCCGCCGGCTGTGCCGCGCGGGCGCCGATCAGCAGCGCCGGCCAGGGCGCCGAGCCGAGCGGCGCGATCCAGGCGCGCTCCACATCCGGGGCGGCGCAGGCGGCTTCCCAGCCGGCGGCGTCGGGCAGCGGGGGCGCGCCATGGTCCCACCAGCCCGCATCCTGGCCGCAGGTGAAGGTCCAGGCGCGGCCGGGCAGCGGCTCGGCCAGCAGCAGGGCGCCGCCGCCGGCCAGCAGGCCGCCCAGCGTGCCGAGCAGGGCGGTGCCGCGCCGCGCGCGGGCGGCGGCGGCAAGCCCCACCACGAGGTCCGCGCCCAGCCCGGCCGGGGCGGGGGCGCCCGGCTCCCAGGCCTCAAAGCCGAAGACGATGTTGCCGGCATGCGGCGGGATGGCGGCGGCGCGGGCATCGCCCGGCGCGCCGGTGGCGGTGTAGCGCACCGGCCGGCCGCTGGCGCCCAGCACGGCCAGCAGCCGCCGCGTCAGCGGCCCGCCATTGGCGCCCAGCTCCAGCACCCGCAGCGGCCGCCCCGGCGGCCAGCCGGCGACGAAGCGCCCCACCGCCTGGGCCAGCACGGCGGCCAGCCGCTCGAAGCCCAGCGCATCGGGCGGCGGCAGGCTCTCGGGCTGCGATTCGCCGGAGAGCGCCTGCGGCAGGCGCTCGGCCGCCAGGGCCAGCCAGCCCAGCTCATGCGCCAGCGCCGGGCTCTCGGCCAGCACGGCGCGCCAGATGTCGCCGGCTTCCGGCAGGTCCTCCGGCGGCGGCAGCAGCCAGCCCTTGGGGCCCGGCTCGGCCAGCCCGTCCTCGGCCAGGGCGCGCAGCAGCGACAGCGCGTAGGGCGAGAGGCCGGCCGCCGGCAGCAGCCCCGACACCCCGGCGCGGGCACGCAGCGCCGCCTGGGCGCTGGACACCACATGGCCCTCCAGCAGCAGCGCCGTCTCGCTCAGGTCGTGCTCGGCATCCTCGGCCAGGGCGGCGCGCAGGGCGGCGTCCAGGTCGACCGACGGGGCGGGGCCGGGCGCCGCCTCCAGCGCCTGCGGCTCGATGCGGAACACCGCCTCCGCCACGGTGGGGCGTGGGGCGAGGCGGATGGACTGCATCCAGCCCTCCTCCAGCTGCGCCACGACCTGCCCGTTGCCGTCGCGCAGCCGGGCCGCGTACTGGCCGGAGCGGCTGCCGCGGTGCAGCAGCGCCAGCTCGGCGCTGACCGGCACGGGCGCGCCGCGCCGCAGCAGCAGCCGGCCGAAGCGCACCGGCACCACGGCGGTGCCCTCCTCCTCCCGCTGGCCGGGGGCGAACAGCGCCACCAGCCCGTGCAGCGCCGCGTCCAGCCGCACCGGGTGCAGCAGCCAGCCGGCCGAGTCGGGCGGCGCCGCCGCGGGCAGGACGAGGCGCACCCCGGCCTGCCGGCCATCGGCGGACAGGGTGGCTTCCGCCGCCGCCTGGAAGGCGGGGCCGTAATCCAGCTGCAGGCGGCGGGCGATGGCGAGGATCTCCCCGCCCTCCAGGCGCGGCCCTTCCAGCGTGGGGGGCGGGGCGGCGTCCAGCGCCGCCGGGGTAGCGGCGGCCGCCTGGCCGCGCGCGTGCAGGGTCCAGCCCTCGCCGGTCAGGCGCGGCCGGCTCTCGATCTGGAACAGGCCGTTCTCCGGCTCCAGCACGAAGCGCAGCTCGCGCGCCGAATCGGCGGAGAGCGGCAGGGCGCGCAGGATCTGCACGTCGCGCAGCTCCAGCACCGGCGCCTCCGGGAAGTGCTGGGCGGCGGCGGCGAGCGCCATCTCCAGCATGGCGGCGGCGGGCAGCACCGGCTCGCCGCCCAGCCGGTGGTCGGCCAGCCAGGGTTCCTGCGCCGTGTCCAGCAGGCGCGACCAGCGCCCCGCCTCGTTGCCCTGGCGGAAGCCGAGCAGCGGGTGCTCGGCCACCGGGTCGGTCAGCCGCACGGTCTCCTGCGTGGCGGCGAACCAGTGGCGCTGCCGCTCGAAGGGCGTGAAGGGCAGGCCGCGCCGCGCCGCCGGGCCCTGCCAGGCGGGGCCGCCGCGCGGGTCGGCGCCCAGTGCCAGGGCGCGGTCGGCCAGCGCCGGGAAGGGGTCGCCCGGCGGGTCGCGGCGGCTGAGGCTGGCCAGCACCGGCGCCTCCGCCTCGGCGGCGCGCAGGCTCTCGCGCAGATAGGATTGCAGCACCGGGTTGGGGCCGATCTCCAGGAACAGCCGGGCGCCGGCATCCACCGCCGCCTGCACAGCCGCCTGGAAGCGCACCGGGGCGCGCAGGTTCTGCCACCAGTACTCGGCGTCCAGCGCCGCGCCCGGCAGCTTGGTGCCGGTGACGGAGGAGAGGAAGCCGATCCGCCCCGCGCCCGGGGCCTCCTGGGGGGCGAAGCCTTCCAGCTCGGCCAGCAGCGCCTCGCGCACCGGGTCCATGGCGGCGGAGTGGAAGGCGTAGTCGAGATCGAGCCGCACGGCGGCCAGGCGCTGCGCCTTGGCGGCCGCCACCAGCGCGTCGATCGCCGCCTCCGGCCCGGCCACGGTGATGGCGTCCGGCGCGTTGTAGGCGGCGATCTCGGGGCGCCAGCCGGATTCGTCGGGCGGGCAGGCGGCCAGCAGCGGCGCCGCCGCCTCGGCTCCGGCGCCGATCGCCGCCATGCGGCCCTGGCCGCGCCGGCTGTGCTGGGCGCGGGAGCGCGCCACCACCAGCCGCGCCGCCTGCGCCATGGTGAGGATGCCGGCCGCCTGCGCCGCCGCCACCTCGCCCACCGAATGGCCCAGCACGTAGTCCGGCCGGATGCCCTGCGCGGCCAGCGCCGCCAGGATGCCGTGCTGCACCAGAAAGAGCAGCGGCTGCGCGCGGTCGGTGCCCGCGAGGTCGTCGGCGGTGGCGCCCGCCGCCAGCAGCGCGGCGCCGGACCAGCCGGTGAGCGGCGCCAGCACCGCGTCCGCCGCCGCGACGGCGGCGCGGAAGGCGGCGTTGTGCGCCATCGCCTCCCGCGCCATGCCGGCGAACTGCGCGCCATTGCCGGAGAAGACGAAGGCGATGTGCCCGCCCGCGCCGCGCTTGGCGACGCCATGCGTCACCCCCTCCGGCCGGGCGCCGGCGAGCCAGCCCTCCAGCCCGGCGCGCAGGGCCGCGGCATCCTCGCCGCGCAGCGCCAGGCGGTGGCCGTGCAGGTCGCGGTGGCGGCCGAGGCCGCGGCGGAGCGGCAGGGTGTCCGTGCCGTCCTCCAGCCGGTCCCGCCAGCGGGTGGCCAGTGTCTTCAGCGCGGCGGCGGAGCGGGCGCTCAGCACCAGCGGCGGCGCCGGCCCGACGTCAGCAGGTTGGGCGGCGTCAGGCTGGCTGGTGGCAGGCTGGCTGGTGGCAGGCTGGGGAGGGGCGGCCCCCAGCAGCACCGAGGCGTTGGTGCCGCCGAAGCCGAAGCTGTTGACGCCGGCCACCGCGCCCGGCGGCAGCGCCTCCAGCGCGGTGGGGACGCGCAGGTTCAGCCCGGCGAAGTCGATGTTCGGGTTGGGCGTGCTGAAATGCAGGTTGGGCGGCACCGCGCCCCGCTCCAGCACCAGCATGGCCTTGAGCAGGCCGGCGATGCCCGAGGCCGGCTCCAGATGGCCGATATTGGTCTTCACCGAGCCGATGGCCAACGGCGTGGCGCGGCCCTGCGCCAGCGCGGTGCCGATGGCCCAGGTCTCGGCCGGGTCGCCGGCCTGGGTGCCGGTGCCATGCGCCTCGAAATAGGCGATGTCGTCCCGCGCCACGCCGGCCTCGGCCAGCACGCGCTGCAGCAGCGCTGCCTGCGCCTCGCGGTTGGGCAGGGAGAGGCCGATGGTGCGGCCGGCGGCGTTGGTGCCGGCGGCCAGGATGACGCCGCGGATGGCATCGCCCGCCGCCAGCGCCGCCGAGAGCGGCTTCAGCACCACGAGGCCGGCGCCCTCGCCGCGCACATAGCCGTCCGCCGCCGCGTCGAAGGCCTGGCAGCGGCCGCGCGCCGAGAGCATGCCGGCGCGCGAGAAGCCGACGAAGGCGAAGGGCGAGAGCAGCATCTGCACGCCCCCCACCAGCGCCGCCTCCACCCGCCCCGCGCGCAGCGCCGCCACCGCGGCCTCCAGCGCCACCAGCGAGGAGGAGCAGGCGGTGTCCACCGTCTGGCCGGGGCCGCGCAGGTCGAACACGTTGGTCAGGCGGTTGGCCAGGATCGACAGCGTGTTGCCGGTCATGAAGTAGCGGTCGGCGCCGGGGGAATCGCCCAGGCGCAGCTCGGCATAGTCGGTCGAGGAGCCGCCGACCCAGACGCCCACGGCGCGGCCGGCGAGCTGGCTGGCCGGCCAGCCCGCATCCTCCAGCGCCTCGGCCGCCACCTCCAGCAGCAGGCGCTGCTGCGGGTCCATCTCGGCGGCCTCGCGCGGGGAGAGGCCGAAGGCGGGGGCGTCGAAGCCGGAGATGTCGCCCAGATGCGCGGCGGCGAAGCTGTAGGAACGGCCCGGCTCGCCCTTGCGCGGGTGGTGGAAGGCGGCCTGGGTGAAGCGGTCCGGCGGCAGGGTGCCGACGCAGTCGCGCCCGGCGGCCATCATGTCCCAGAAGCCATCCAGATCCTTGGCACCCGGCAGCCGGCAGGCGGCGCCGATGATGGCGACCGGTTCAGCGGCGCGCATGGCGGATGGAGTCGGTCCTTGAGTCATTCCATATGCTCTGCGGCCGGCAGGAGAGGCCGCGCAAGAGAAGCGTCAGGGAAAAAGCCGAGGATGAAGCCAGCCAGCTTGCCGGGCGCGGACGAAGCCCCGTCCGGCAGGACTGTCATGACATGGCCGCATCCCGCGCGGCAACGCCGCCGGCCATGCCGCGCCAGCTGTTCGCGGCCTCGGCGCGCCCTGGCAGCCGCTTCTGCAGCCCTGTCATCCGCCAGGCGGGGTCGGTGACCTGCCAGAGCAGGTCGTCCACCTGCCCGAAATGCTCGGCCCAGCTCGGGGTCTGCCAGCCTTCCATGCGGCGCAGCTGCGCCTCGCGCGACTGGCTGCCGGGGGTGGCGTAGTCGATCACGGCATTGCGCCAGGCGCTGCCATCCAGCGGGTCGAGGTAGTCCGGCACGGCGCCGCCCACCTCGCGCAGCGCCGGCAGGTCGGAGCAGATGACCGGCAGCCGCACCGCCAGCGCCTCGGCCAGCGGCAGGCCATAGCCCTCGGCGAAGGAGGGGAAGAGCAGGGCGCGCGCGCCCTGCAGCAGCTCGGCCACCATGCGGTCCGGCAGCTGGCCCACCTCCTGCACCAGCCCCTTCAGCACGGTGCAGCGCTCCAGGATGTCGACGACGTTCTCGTTCTCCCAGCCGCGCTTGCCGATGACCAGCAGCCGCGGCGTGGCGGCGCCGTGCCGGCGCGCCAGCTCCCGCCACAGATGCAGCAGCAGCAGGTGGTTCTTGCGCGGCTCGATGGTGCCGAGGGTGATGAAGTAGGGGTCGATCGGCGTGCCGTGCGACGGCGTGGACTGGGTGTCGATGCCGAGCGGCGCCACCACCACGGGCGGCGGCGCGGCGCGCCCGGACAGATAGGGCGACAGCGCCTCGGCGGTGGCGACGGAATTGACGATCACGCCATCCGCCAGGGCGGCGGTGGTGTTGATGCGGCGCAGATGCTTCTCCGCCTGGCCGGGGCGTGCGTATTCCGGATGGGTGACGGGGATCAGGTCGTGGATCAGCGGCACGAAGGCGCAGCCGGCGCGGCGCATCGCCTCGATCGGCCCGCTGCGGTCCAGCGCCTGGTGGGAGACGAGCAGGAAGGCCAGCCGGCGCGTGCCGTTCATCAGCCGCGCGAGGTCGGAGCGGCCGAGGCCGAGCAGCAGCCGCCCCCGCCCCAGCCCGCCGATGCGCGCCGCGGTGCGGAAGGCCGGGCCATTGGCCAGCCCGCTGCTCCAGGCCTCGGTGAGGGCGGCGACGAGATCGGCCACCAGGCGGCGGGGCAGCATGGCGAAGCCGCCCTGCAACTCCTGCCCCACGAAGCTGCAGGAATCCGGCGGCGCCGCCAGCCAGCGCCGCGCATAGGCGAGTTCGACGCGATCAATGCCCGACGGGGTGCGCTTGCGGCCGCAGCTGAGCAGCCGGGAGACATCCAGAATCACGTGCAGGCCGTCGGCGCGCGAGTCAAAGGGCATCGTCGATCCCCAGAAGGGCGGCGGGCTCGGCGCACCGCCCTAGTTGGTAAGCAGTAATGACTTATGCTGCGACCGCGAAGAAAAGTAACTCACGAAAAAGTGGGTTTCCCCTGATTTTCCGGTTTCGCGTCATGCGAGTAGCGAAAGCTTGGCAGCGTCGGCTTTCGCCTTCCGGTAGTAATAGCGGCGCTTACGGGTTGTGTCGCGTCGAAAATGATCGGGCGATTGATCGTTATTGGTTTATTCGTCAGTCGGCCTCCGGCATTATCACATTGTTGTGCCTTCCTTCCAGTAGAACATCGCGCATCGTCTCAGCGCTTTTGATGCGGATGTCCGCGAAGGCGTGGGGGGTGTGGAAGGCGCTGTGGGGCGTGACGATCAACCGGCCCGTGAGCCAGGGCTCGCGCGCACGGTAGGCTGCTAGCAGGGCCGGAATGGGCGCAACCGGCGGTTCCTGTGGCAGCACGTCCAGTCCGGCGCCGGCGATGTGGCCGTCGCGCAGGCAGGCGGCCAGCCCGTCGACGTCGAGGATCGGCCCGCGCGCCGTGTTCACCACCACGGCGCCGGGGCGCAGAAGGCGCAGCGCCGCCTCGTCCAGCAGGCCGCGCGTGGTGCGGGTCAGCGGCGCGTGGATCGAGAGCGTGTCGGTCTGCGCCAGCAATTCCTCCAGGCTGCGGGCGCGGGCGATGCCGAGCGCGCGGTCCACGCCGTTCGGCAGGTAGGGGTCGAAGAACACCACGCGGAAGCCGAAGGCCTTCGCCCGCAGCGCCACCGCCGTGCCGATGCGCCCGAGGCCCAGGATGCCGAAGGTCTGCTCCGAGGCGCGCTGGACCAGCGGGCTGTCGAGGTAGCGCCACTCGGCCGGCGGGTCGGCGCGCTGCAGGTCGTGGTGCAGCGCGATGCCGCGCCGCAGCGTCAGCGCCAGGGCCACGGCGTGGTCGGCCACCTCGGTGGTGCCGTAGTCGGGCACGTTGCACACCGTCACGCCGCGCGCGGCGAGCGCCGGGCGGTCCAGCCGGTCGTAGCCCACGCCCATGCGCACCACCACCTTCAGCTTCGGGAAGCGGTGCAACTGGCTGCCCGGCAGCCAGTGGCGGAAGATGAACAGCCCGTCCGCCTCGGCGCAGAGCGCATCCGGCAGCTCCTCCACCCCGCCCGGCCCGCCGCCACGGATGACCCGCACCCCGGGGCCCAGGATCTCCTCCTCCAGCGTGGTGTCGGGGTACAGGCCTTCCGGTTCCAGAACGGTCAGCATGGGTGTGCTCTCCTCCAGGTTGAGTTTGTTGCGCGGAGGATGCGGGGGCCACCTTGGGCGCGCAAGCCACCCCGCCTATCCTGCGCCCGGCAAGGCAGGGAGGCAGGCATGACGGTGGAGCGGAGAATCTTGGTCACGGGCGCGTCGAGCGGCATCGGCGCCGCCACGGCGCGGGCGCTCGCCGGGCCGGGCGTGGCGCTGGCCGTGCACGCCCGCAACAACCGCGCGGGGGCGGAGCGCGTGGCGGCGGAGGCCCGCGCGCGCGGCGCCGAGGCCACCGTGCTGCTGGCCGACCTGGCCGCGCCGGACGCCCCCGCGCGGCTGGTGGCCGAGGCCGCCGCCGCCCTGGGCGGGCTGGACGTGCTGGTCTCCAACGCCGGCTTCGCCGACCGCACGCCGGTGGCGCAGCTCACGGACGAGGCCTTCGCCCGCAGCCAGGACACCATCCTGACGGCGCTGTTCCGCCTGGCGCGCGCCGCGGGGCCGCTGCTGGCGGCGGGGCGGGCGCCGCGGCTGGTCGCCGTCTCCTCCTTCGTGGCGCACAATTTCCGCACCGACAGCGCGGTGTTCCCCGCCTCCGCCACGGCCAAGGCGGGGGTGGAGGCGCTGGTGAAGGCGCTGGCGCTGGAATGGGCGCCGGCGGTCACCGTCAACGCCGTGGCGCCAGGCTACACGCAGAAGGACTCCGGCGCGCATGCGGCGCTGGACGCGAAGGCGTGGGAGGCGGTGGTCGCCCGCATCCCGCTGCGTCGCCTGGGCCTGCCGCAGGACGTGGCGGAGGCGATCGCCTTTCTCGCCTCGGAGCGGGCCGGCTACATCACCGGGCAGGTGCTGCATGTCGATGGCGGGGTGGTGGTGTAGCCGCCCCGCCATGGCCGGGGAGGCTCACTCCACGCGGATGTTCGCCTCCCGCACCAGCGTCGCCATGCTCTGCCGCCCCTCGCGCACGAAGCGGGCGAAGTCGGCCGGGCTGCTGCCCACCGGCACGGCGGCGAGCTGGGCGAGGCGCGCCTGCACCTCCGGCTCGGCCAGCGATTCGGCCAGCACGGCGTGCAGACGGGTGGCGATGGCCTCCGGCAGCCCGGCGGGGCCGAACAGCGCCGCCCATTCGGAGAGGGTGAGGCCGAGCAGCCCGGCCTCGGCGAAGGTGGGCACCTCCGGCTGCACCGAGACGCGCCGCTCCGCCGCCACGGCCAGGAAGCGCGCCCGGCCGGAGGCCACCACCGGCGCGGCCGAGAGGGCGGTGATGAACACCGCGTCCAGATTGCCGCCGGCGATGTCGCGCGCCGCGTCGGCGCCGCCGCGATAGGGCACGTGCTGCACCTCGATGCCGGCCAGCCGGCCGAGCTGCACCACCGCCAGGTGCCCCGCCGTGGCATTGCCCTGGGTGCCGATGTTGAGCTGGCCGGGGCGCGACTTCGCCAGGGCGATGAAGCCCGCCAGATCCTGCGCCGGGCTGTCCGCGCGCACCGCCAGCACCTGCGGAAAGGTGGTGACCAACGAGACGGGGGTGAAGGCGGTGGCGTAGTCGAAGGGCAGGCCCTTCAGCAGCGCGGGGTTCACGAGGTGGGAGGAGGCGTCCCACAGCAGCATGTGCCCGTCGGGCGCCGCCTGCGCCACCACGCCGCCGCCGACGCTGCCGCCCGCGCCGGTGCGGTTCTCCACCACGATGGTCTGGCCCAGGCGCTCGCCCATGCGGGGGGCGATGGTGCGCGCCGCGCTGTCCGCCGCGCCGCCGGCGGCGAAGGGGACGATGAGGCGGATGGGCCGGCTGGGCCAGGCGGGCTGGGACCGCGCGGCGCCGGGCCGCAGGGCGGGCAGCAGCAGGGCGGGGGCGGCGAGCAGGGCGCGGCGCGGCGCGAGCGGCATGGGGGCTTCCTCCGGCGTGATGGTTGCGCCGAAGCTAGCGCGGCGCCGCCGGGCGCGGGAAGCCGGAAGGCCGCAAACGAAACGGGCCGCTCAGTGGCTGAGCGGCCCGTTCGGAACTGGTGGAGCCAATCGGAATCGAACCGACGACCTCTTGAATGCCATTCAAGCGCTCTCCCAACTGAGCTATGGCCCCACAGGAAGCGAGGCGGCGATATAGCGGCGGTGCGGGCGCCGTGCAAGCGGCCTTGCGGCGGGCTCTTGAAGGGCGGTTCAGAGGCCGGAAATGCAACAGGCCGCCCGTTGCCGGGCGGCCTGTGGAACTGGTGGAGCCAATCGGAATCGAACCGACGACCTCTTGAATGCCATTCAAGCGCTCTCCCAACTGAGCTATGGCCCCTCAGGGAAGTGGCGGGGGTATAACGAGCGCGCCTGGGCCACGCAAGCGGGGGAGGCGGGATTTTTTCGCCGCATCCGCGCCACCCCTCCGTGCACGTGCGGCACGCCACCGCGCGCCCCTTTCGCAGCCGCGTCATGGCCGGTAGCCTCCCCCGCATCCGAAACTGGGGAGCGTCAAATGCGGAAAGTCTACCCCGATGCGCGCGCCGCGCTCGACGGCGTGCTGCGCGACGGCATGCTGATCCATTCCGGCGGCTTCGGTCTGTGCGGCATTCCGGGGGCGTTGATCGAGGCGATCCGCGATTCCGGCGTGAAGGACCTCACCGTCGTCTCGAACAATGCCGGCATCGACGATGCGGGCCTCGGCCTGCTGCTGAAGACGCGGCAGATCCGGAAGATGATCTCCTCCTATGTGGGCGAGAACAAGACCTTCGCCGAGCAGTTCCTGGCCGGCGAGCTGGAGATCGAGTTCAACCCGCAGGGCACGCTGGCCGAGCGCATCCGCGCCGGCGGCGCCGGCATCCCCGCCTTCTTCACCAAGACCGGCGTCGGCACCGCCGTGGCCGAGGGCAAGGAGACGCGGGAGTTCGACGGCGAGACCTATGTGATGGAGCGCGGCCTGTTCGCCGACCTCGCCATCATCCACGCCTGGAAGGCGGACACCGAGGGCAACCTCGTCTTCCGCAAGACGGCGCGCAACTTCAACCCGATGATGGCCACCGCCGCGACGATGACGGTGGTGCAGGTGGAGCACCTGGTGCAGCCGGGCGAGCTCGACCCCGACCACATCCACACCCCCGGCATCTATGTGAAGCGCATCGTCAAGCTGCCCGAGGGCTACGAGAAGCGCATCGAGCAGCGCACCGTGCGCAAGCGGGTGACCGACCTGAACCCCGCCACCAGCAACGTCGCCTGAGGGAGAGGAGAACGACCATGCCCTGGACCCGCGACGAAATGGCCGCCCGCGCCGCCCGCGAACTGCAGGACGGCTTCTACGTCAATCTCGGCATCGGCATCCCGACGCTGGTGGCCAACCACATCCCCGACGGGATGAGCGTGCAGCTGCAGTCGGAGAACGGCATGCTGGGCATGGGCCCCTTCCCCTATGAGGGGGACGAGGACCCGGACCTGATCAACGCCGGCAAGCAGACCGTGACGGTGCTGCCCACCACCAGCTTCTTCTCCTCGGCCGACAGCTTCGCCATGATCCGCGGCGGGCATATCGACCTGTCCATCCTGGGCGCGCTGCAGGTGGCGGAGAATGGCGACCTCGCCAACTGGATGATCCCCGGCAAGATGGTGAAGGGGATGGGCGGCGCCATGGACCTGGTGGCCGGCGTGAAGAAGGTGGTGGTGCTGATGGAGCACACCGCCGGCGGCAAGCCCAAGCTGCTGCGCGAATGCGCCCTGCCGCTGACCGGCAAGGCGGTGGTGGACATGGTGATCACCGAGCTCGCCGTCTTCGCCATCGACCGGCAGAAGGGCGGCATGACGCTGACCGAGCTGGCGCCCGGCGTCACGCTCGACGAGGTGCGGGAGAAGACCGAGGCCAGCTTCGCGCTCGGCGCCGGCATCGGCTGAGGCGCCGCCCCGGCCGGGAGGGGCCAGGCCTCTCCCGGTGCGCGGGGGCTATTGTGGCCGCGGGCCCGGGGTGGGCACAGGGCCGGGCGTGGGCAGGCCGGCGCCCGCGCCGGTGAGGGAAGGCTGCTGCGGCATGGGAGCGGCAGGCTGGGCCTGCGGCTGGGCGGGGCCCCGGCTGTAGGCGGGCGTTGCGGCGCGCTGCGCCTCGTAGCGCCGGCGGTCCTCCTCCAGGCGGCGGCGCAACGTCTCCAGCTCGCGCTCGCGTTCGGAGAGGGTGCGCTCCCAATCCTGGCTGGCCGTGGCGCGCGGCGCAGCGGGCGTGCTCGCGGCACGGCGCGGGGCTGGCGCGGCGCGGCGCGCGGGCGCCTGGCGCGGCGTGGCGGTCGGCAGGGGCGGCGGGGCCCAGTCCAGCATCGGGATCGGCGCGCGGCCGGGCGGGATGGCGGCCGGGGACGCGAAGGGAGAGGCAGGGGCGGGAGCGGCGAAGGCGGGGGCCGGCGCGGCGGGCGCCGCCTGGCGCAGCCGGTCGAACTGCCGGCCGCTGCCGGCCATGATGTCGCCGCCCAGCCCCACCTCGTTGGGCCACATCTGGGCCAGGGCCGGCGCCGATGGAAGCAGGAGAGCCAGGAACAGCGCGCGCCACATGTCAGCAGAAGCCCGTCCGGAAAGGAAGAAGCCGGCAGGATGGCCGATCCGGCCCGCCGGCTTCAAGGAATTCACGCCACCGCCAGCCAGCCCAGGATCAGCACCCCGAGCACGATGCGGTACCAGCCGAAGGGGGTGAAGCCGATGCGGCCGATCACGCCCATCAGCCAGCGCACCACCACCAGCGCCACGACGAAGGTGACGACGAAGCCGACGCCGATCTGCCCCACCGCCGAGACATCGAGCACCGCCCGGTTCTTCCACAGGCTGAACACGGTGGCGGCCAGCATGGTGGGGACGGCCAGCAGGAAGCTGAACTCCGCCGCCGCGCGCCGCTCCACCCCCACCAGCAGCGCGCTGATGATGGTGGCGCCGGAGCGGCTGGTGCCCGGCACCATGGCCAGCGCCTGGCCGAAACCGATCAGCAGCGCCGCCACCGGCCCGATCTCGGGCACGGTGTGGATGGTCGGCGCCGCGCGCAGCTTCTCGATGACAATGATGGCGATGCCGCCGGCGATCAGCGCCAGCGCCACCACCAGCGGCGTGTAGAGCAGGCTGGTGATGTAGCCGTAGAGGGTGGCGCCCAGCACCATGGCCGGCAGGAAGGCCAGCAGGATGTTGATGGCGTAGTAGTATTCCGCGCTGCCGCGCCGCCACATGCCGAAGGCGATGCGGATCAGCGTCGCGCGGAACAGCCAGATCACCGCCAGGATGGCGCCGAACTGGATGCTGATCTCGAAGGTCTTGCCGGGAGGACCCTGGAAGCCGATCGCCTCGCCGAGGAGAATCAGGTGGCCGGTCGAGGAGATGGGGAGGAACTCGGTGACGCCTTCCACAATGCCCATCAGCACCGCGGAAAGCAGCGAAGCAAAGTCCATGGAGACATCCTGCGCAGGGTGCGGCTCCGACTACCCTTCGGCGCGGGGCCTGTCATGCCGTATTGTGCAGTGCGGGAGAGCCGGGACGATGAATTTCTACGGATCGGCCCGGTATCTGAACGAAAGAGTAAAAAAAGCGCCGGCGGGGAGGCCCCGCCGGCTCTGACGCCGCTCGTCTTCCGGCTCAGCGCACCGTCTGCGAGGCGGTGAAGGCGAAGTTGTCGAAGGAGTTCTCGGCGACGCGGAACCAGGTGTACTCGTCGTCGCGGAAGCGGCGATAGGACTCCCAGATGGTCTTGAACCGCTCGTTCTTGGCGCCCGTCTCGTCGTAGAGCTCGTGCGTCGCCTTCCAGGCGGCGGAGAGGATCTCGCGCGAGAAGGGGCGGAGCTGGGTGCCGGCGGCGATCAGCCGGCGCAGCGCCTGCGGGTTGGCGGCGTCGTAGCGCGCCGTCATGTCCTGGTCGGCCTCGGCGCAGGCGGCTTCCAGCGCCGCCTTGTAGGCGGTCGGCAGCGCCTCGAAGGCGGCCTTGTTCACCATCAGGTGCAGCCGCGCGCCGGGCTCGAAGAAGCCCGGGAAGTAGTAGTTCGGCGCCACGCGGGAGAAGCCCAGCTTCTCGTCGTCATAGGGACCGACGAACTCCACCGCGTCCAGCGTGCCGCGCTCGAGCGAGGGGTAGATGTCGGCCGCCGCAACCTGGGTCGGCACCGCGCCGAGCCTGGCGAAGACCTGGCCCGCGAAGCCGGCGACGCGGAACTTCAGCCCCTGCAGGTCGGCCAGCGTTTTCACCTCCTTGCGGAACCAGCCGCCCATCTGGGCGCCCGTGTCGCCGGCGGTGAAGGCCACGATGTTGTAGGTGCCGAACAGCTCCGCCGCCAGCGCCGCGCCGCCGCCATGGCGGTACCAGGCGTTGAACATGCGGGTGTTCAGCCCGAAGGGCATGGCGGTGAAGAAGGCGAAGGCGGGGTCCTTGCCGACATAGTAGTAGGGGGCGGTGTGGGCGCACTCCACCGTGCCGGCCTGCACCGCGTCCAGCGCCTGCAGCCCGCCGACGATCTCGCCGGCGGGGAAGACGCGGATCTGGAACTTGTTGTCCGTCATCGCCGCCACGCGGCGGGCGATCATCTCCGGCGCGCCGTAGAGGATGTCGAGGTTGCGCGGGAAGGAGCTGGTCAGGCGCCAGCGCAGCTCCGGGGCCGACTGGGCCAGGGCAGGCATGGCAAGGGCGGCCGGCGCGGCGGTGGCGGCGGCGCCGAGCAGGGCGCGGCGGTTCATGGGGGCTTTCCTCCCGACGGGATCGAGGCGCAGTGACGGCTCCTGGAGGAGCCGGGGCGCTGCTTATCCCGCCAAATCCGGTCGGAGGAAAGGGCAAAAGGGAAATTTTCTTGCGCGATTAGGTCAGGAAACTTGCCGTTTCGCGCAAGGCCGGGAGAGCGAGGGCGGGGCGGGGTGCAGGCCCCCGCCCCGCGCCGCCTCAGTAGCGGTATTCCTCGTGCTTGAAGGGGCCGCTCACCGGCACGCCGATATACTCGGCCTGGGCGGGGGAGAGCTTGGTCAGCTTGGCGCCGACCTTGCCGAGATGCAGCGCCGCCACTTTCTCGTCCAGCTTCTTGGGCAGGGTGTAGACCTTGCACTCATAGGCCTTGGCGTTGGTCCACAGCTCGATCTGCGCCAGCACCTGGTTGGAGAAGCTGGCCGACATGACGAAGCTCGGGTGGCCCGTGGCGTTGCCCAGGTTCACCAGGCGGCCCTCGGACAGCACGATCAGGCGCTTGCCGTCGGGGAACACCACCTCGTCCACCTGCGGCTTCACGTTGTCCCACTGGAAGTTGCGCAGGGCGCCGATCTGGATCTCGGAGTCGAAGTGGCCGATGTTGCAGACGATGGCGCGGTGCTTCATCGCCCGCATGTGGTCGAGCGTGATGACGTCGATGTTGCCGGTGGCGGTGACGAAGATGTCGCCCTGCGGCGCGCCCTCCTCCATCGTCACGACCTCATAGCCTTCCATGGCGGCCTGCAGGGCGCAGATCGGGTCGGCCTCGGTCACCAGCACGCGGCAGCCGGCGTTGCGCAGGCTGGCGGCGGAGCCCTTGCCCACGTCGCCGAAGCCGGCGACGACGGCGACCTTGCCGGCCATCATCACGTCCGTGCCACGGCGGATGGCGTCCACCAGGCTCTCGCGGCAGCCATAGAGGTTGTCGAACTTCGACTTGGTGACGCTGTCGTTCACGTTGATGGCGGGAACCTTCAGCGTGCCCTTCTTCACCATGTCCCACAGGCGGTGCACGCCGGTGGTGGTCTCCTCGGACAGGCCGCGGATGCCGGGCAGCAGCTCGGGGTACTTGTCGTGGACCACGGTGGTGAGGTCACCGCCATCGTCCAGGATCATGTTGATCTCCCAGCCATCCGGGCCGCGGACGGTCTGGTCGATGCACCACCAGAACTCCTCCTCGGAGAGGCCCTTCCAGGCGAAGACCGGGATGCCGGCGGCGGCGATGGCGGCGGCCGCGTGGTCCTGGGTGGAGAAGATGTTGCAGGAGGACCAGCGGACCTCGGCGCCGAGCGCGGTCAGCGTCTCGATCAGCACGGCGGTCTGGATGGTCATGTGCAGGCTGCCCGCGATGCGCGCGCCCTTCAGCGGCTGGCTCGGGCCGTATTCGGCGCGCAGCGCCATCAGGCCGGGCATCTCGTCCTCGGCCATCGAGATCTCCTTCCGGCCCCAGGCGGCCAGCGAGATGTCCTTGACCTTGTAGTCGGTGAAGCCGGTGTTCGCGTCGGGCATGAGCTTTCTCCGCAGTTGGCGGGCGCGATAGCACAGCCACCCGGCGGCGGCCAGGGTAATGCGTAACATATAAGGATGGGTTTATGTGCCGCGGCGCAGGGCCGAGCCCGCCTATCCGTGGATCAGCAGGGACTCGACGAAGGTGGTCAGCAGGGCCGCGTTGTCACGCCCCGGCATGGCCCGCAGCACGCGCAGCGACTCGGCCTGCTCCACCGTCTCGCAGAAGCGGAGCATGGCGCCGTAGCCGCGCATGCGCCCCTCCGTCATGTCGTGCACCATCAGCAGGGGCGGGTTGTCCGGGCAGGCCAGCAGGGCCGACAGGGCGCAGGCCACGCGGAACCGGCCATCGACGAAGACGAGGTCCGGCTTCTCCCCGCGCCGCGCCCACTCGGCCCAGGCGGTGCCGACATAGCGCGACCAGGTGCGGATGGTGGCGGGGTCGGAGGGCTTGCCCCAGGCGCCGACGGGCCCGATGCGCGCGTGCAGCACGCTCAGCCGCCTGCTGCGCCGCGCCGCCGCCATCTCCGGATGCCGGCGCACCGCCTGCACCCAGCGCTCGTCCGAATCGACCGCCACCAGCGTCTTGAAGCCGCTGCGCACCGCCTCCAGCGTCGAGCCGCCCAGGCCGAACTCGGAGTAGCGCTCATAGCCGCGCCCCAGCACGTCGCGGAACAGCGCCAGCTCCGCCTTGCTCATGTGCGGCAGGCCGATATTGACGCTCTCGCCGGCAGGAGGCGCCTCGTCCTCATCCCTCTCCGCCGGGGCGGCTTCGCTCATGGGTCGGCTCTCACTCACGTCCGGCCGCCGGCTCGCCGAAGTTCAGCACCAGCTCCTGGATCCGTTGCGGGTCGCCCTGCTCCATGACACGCCGCGCGAAACGGGCGCAATCGTCGATCTTCAGGGTGCGCACCATCTGCTTCACGCGCGGGATGGCGCTGGCGTTCATCGACAGCGAGCGCAGCCCGAGGCCAAGCAGCAGCGGCACCAGCCGCGGGTTGCCCGCCATCTCGCCGCAGACCGAGACCGGCATGCGCAGCCGCAGCGCTGCCTCGGTGGCGAACTGCACCAGCCGCAGCACGGCCGGGTGCAGCGGGTCGTAGAGATGCGCCACCTCCGCCTCGGCGCGGTCCACCGCCAGGGTGTACATGGCCAGGTCGTTGGTGCCGATGGCGAAGAAATCCGCCTCCAGCGCGATGGCGTCCGCCGCCAGCGCGGCGCCCGGCGTCTCGATCATGGCGCCGAGCGGCGGCAGCTTCTCCGGCAGCGCCACGCCCTTGCGGCGCAGCCGGCGGATGACGCGCTCATAGATCTCGCGCGCCTGCGCCACCTCGGCCGGGATGGTCACCATCGGCAGCAGGATGCGCACCGGCCCCTGCGTCGCCACCCGCAGGATGGCGGCGAACTGCGACTCGAGCAGCTCGGGGCGCTTCAGCAGCATGCGGATGCCGCGCAGGCCGAGCGCCGGGTTGGGGCCGCTGTGCCAGGGCTCCACGCCCTGGGCCAGCGCCTCCATGTCCTTCTCGCCGCCCCAGTCCAGCACGCGGATGGTCACGCCATCCCCCGCCATGGGGCCGACGATCTGGCTGTAGGCCTCGAACTGCGCGTCCTCGTCGGGGAGATCCTCGCGGTTCATGAACAGGAACTCGGTGCGCAGCAGGCCGATGCCCTGCGCGCCGGCCTGGGCGATCAGCGGCAGCTCGGCCGGGATCTCCAGGTTGGCCTGCAGCTCCACCTCCTCGCCGTCGAGCGTGACGGAGGGCAGGCGGCGCAGCTTGGAGAGGCGCGACTTCTCCTTGGCGTAGGCGGCGAGCGATTCCTGCCCCACCTCCAGCGCGGCCGCGCCGGGGCGCAGCACGATGGTGCCGGCGGCGCCGTCCAGCACCGCCTCGTCGCCGCGCCGCGCCGCCTCGGTCAGCCCGGCGCAGCCCAGCACGGAGGGGATGCCGAGCGCGCGCAGCATGATGGCGGTGTGGCCATCCGAGCCGCCCTCCTCGGTCGCCACGCCGGCGATGCGCGAGGGGTCGAGCAGCGCGGCATCCGCCGGCGTCAGCTCCTCGGCCACCAGGATGGCGCCGGCGGGCACCTCCTTCAGGCTGCGGAAGGGGGTGGCGGTGAGGTTGCGCGTCAGGCGGCGGGCGATCTCGCGCACCTCGCCGGCGCGGCGCCTCAGCCCGGCCTTGTCGTCGTCCTTGGCGGCGAGGATGATGGCGGCGATCGCCTCCGCCTCGTCCTGCACCGCCGTCTCGGCCGCCAGCAGCTCCTCGCCGATGCGGCGGCGGGCGCCGCGCAGCAACCGGCTCTCGCCCAGCATCATGGCGTAGGCGTCGAGCAGCGGCTCCAGCTCCTCCTGCGCCTCCTCGGGCAGCACGCCGAGGCGCGCCTTGAGCTTGGCCACCTGCTTGCGGCTGGCGGTGACGGCGGCGGCCAGGCGCTGCCGCTCCTCCTCCACCTGCGCGGCCACGATGGCGCGGCGCGGCGCCACGGTGGGCTCCTCGCTGGTGTCGTAGACCGCGCCGATGGCGACGCCGGGGCTGATCGGGATGCCCCGGACGGTCATCTCGCGCTGGCGGCGCGGGGCGCGGCGCGGTGCCTCGGCGGCCTTCGGCGCCTCGGGCTTCTCGGTTCTCTCTGTCTTCTCAGTCTTCATGGAAGCCGGCCTCGATCAGGCCGGCCACTGCGTCGAGAGCTTCCCTGGCATCCCACCCTTCGGCTTCCACCACGACCTCGCTGCCTTTGCCGGCACCCAGCATCATCAGCCCCATGATGGAGCATGCGGGCACCGCCTGACCATCGCGCGCGACGGTCACGCAGGCGGAAAATCGCTCGGCGAGGGAGACCAGCTTGGCCGCCGCCCGCGCGTGCAGGCCGCGGCTGTTGGTGATCCGCAGCGCGCGCCGCAGCGCCATGGGGTTGCCGGAGGGCGCCGCGGCCGCCGCGGGCGCGGCGCGGAACATGTCGGACGGCGCATGGGCGGCGGCGGGGCGGGGGGAAAAGGTCACGTCGGCTTCCTTGACTGGGGTCCGGGGCGTCACGTCCCGGGGGTCATGCCCTGGCCCTGCTGCGCCATCTCGCCGGGGGGGGCGCAGCGGGCAGGGGTGGCACAGGCGATATAGTGACGCCCGGCGCGGATCGCATGCTCCACGGCGGGGCCCAGCGGCTCGGCCCCGCGCACGCGGGCGAGCTTGACCAGCAGCGGCAGGTTGACGCCGGCGATCACCTCGATCGCCCGCGTGCCGCTCTCGGACTGCGCCACGGCGGTGGCGAGGTTGGAGGGCGTGCCGCCGAACATGTCGGTCAGGATCACCACGCCGTCGCCCTGGTCAACCCCGTCGACGCAGCCGAGGATGCCGCGCTTGCAGTCCTCCATGTCGTCCTCCGGGCCGATGCAGACCGTCGCGACCTGCGTCTGCGGCCCGACGACATGCTCCATGGCCCGGCGGAACTCCTCAGCCAGGCGGCCATGGCTGACCAGTACCAGCCCGATCATCAGGGATACGCCATCATGCTGTGCAAGGAGGGGCCTCCCGACCCGGATATGTCGATGGCGCCTGGGCGCCGGTTGGGGCATCCTGCCCCGTGGATGGCGCGTTGGCGGCCGCGGCGTGGCGGCCGGCGGCATCCAGTTCGCGGTGGCTGAGGTCGACCCGCCAGCCCTGGGCGGTCAGATGCGCCGAGAGCAGTTCGGCCAGCAGCACGGAGCGATGCTTGCCCCCCGTGCAGCCGAGCGCGACGGTGAGGTATTTCTTGCCCTCTGCCGCGTAGCGAGGCAACAGCGGGTCCAGCAGCGCCGTCATGCGTTGCCAGAATGGGCCAAATTCGGCATCGGCCTTGATATAGGCAGCCACCGCCGCGTTGTGACCGGTGTGCGGCCGCAGCAGCGGGTCGTAATGCGGGTTGCGCAGGAAGCGCACGTCCAGCACCAGGTCCGCCTCGCGCGGCAGGCCGCGCGGGTAGGCGAAGGACATCACCGAGACGGCCATGCCGTGCCCGTCCAGCACGCGGAAGCGCCGCTCCACCAGGCGGCGGAGGTCGGGCAGCGGCAGGTCGGTGGTGTCGATGACGAGATCGGCCGCGTCGCGCAGGCCGCCGAGCAGCGCCTCCTCCCGCGCGATGCCGTCTGCCACCCGGCTGCCGAGCGAGCCGCCCGGCGCCAGCGGGTGGCGCCGGCGCGTCTCGGAGAAGCGGCGCAGCAGCACCGGCGCCTCGGCGGTGACGTAGAGCAGCTGCGGGGCGATGCCGGCGCTCTCCCGCAGGCGTTGCAGCAGGCCGAGCAGCCCCTCCGAGTCGAAGCCGCGGGTGCGGGCGTCGACGCCGGCGGCGATGGGCATGGTGCCGCCCTCGCGCACCACCTCCTCCAGCACCGAGAGGGGCGGGTTGTCGATGCTCTCGAAGCCCAGATCCTCCAGCACCCGCAGAATCGAGCTTTTGCCGGCGCCGGAGAGGCCGGTCACCATCACCACCGGCCGGCTGGCGCTCATGCGGCGAAGGCCCCGGCGCGCTGGCGCAGCCGCGCCTGGGCGGCGGCGAGGGCCAGCTCCAGCTTGGCCGGGGTGGAGGCGTCGAAGGCGTGCAGCGAGAGCGCCGGCAATTCGCCGCCGGGCGCCGCGAAGCCGCGCGGCTCCGGCAGGCGCGGGATGGCGGCGCGGGGGGCGAGGTCCACCACCAGCCGCAGCGGCGCCGCCCCGTGCGGCAGGCCCTGGAACAGGCCGACGCCGCGCACCTCCAGCAGCCCGGCCAGCGGCGGCGGGGCGCTGGCGCGGGCACCTTCCGCCGTCTCCTCCAGCACCACCTGGTCATCGGCCACGAGCTGCCAGCCCCGCTGCATCAGGCGCAGGACGAGGTCGGATTTGCCGGACCCCGAGGGGCCGAGGAACAGCACGCCCGCCCCCTGGAATGCCACGCAGCTCCCGTGCAGCATCATCCGCCGGTGCCTCCCTGAAATCTGCTGAAATATGGCAGGATCGAGGCGGCTGTAAAAGGCCGACCCGATTAGCACCTACGGTTGCGGTGGCGGCCCGGTTTCGGGTGCCCGCGCCGCCACTCCATTGCTGTCGCTCCAGCCCGGTGCCACGCTGCGGCGCCATGAGCGACTCCTCCCTGCCCGGACGGGCCCTGCCGCCCGATGCCGCCGCCATCCAGGCCGCCGCGGCCCGCATCGCCCCGCATATCCGCCGCACGCCGCTGCTGCGACTCGCCGCCGCCGACCTCGGCACGCCCTGCGACGTGACGCTGAAGCTGGAGCTGCTGCAGGCCGCCGGCTCCTTCAAGCCGCGCGGCGCCTTCAACCGCATGCTCTCCCACCCGCTGCCGGCGGCGGGGGTGATCGCCGCCTCGGGCGGCAACCACGGCGCGGCGGTGGCCTATGCCGCCCGCGCGCTCGGCGTGAAGGCGGAGATCTTCGTCCCCGAGATCACCGGCCCGGCCAAGCTGGCGCGCATCCGTGCCTATGGCGCCACGCTGGTGCAGGGCGGCGCCACCTACAACGAGGCGCGCGACGCCAGCGAGTCGCGCGCCGCCGGGACGGGCGCGCTGATCGTGCACGCCTACGACCAGCCCGAGGTGCTGGCCGGCCAGGGCACGCTGGCGATGGAGCTGGAGGAGGATGCGCCGGAGCTGACGCACATCCTGGTGGCCACCGGCGGCGGCGGGCTGATCGGCGGCATGGCCGCCTGGTATGGCGAGCGCGCCGAGGTGGTGAGCGTGGAGCCCGAGGGCTGCCCCACCCTGTTCACCGCGCTGCGCGAGGGCGCGCCGGTGCCCGCCCCGGTGGGCGGCGTGGCGGCCGACAGCCTGGGCGCGCGGCAGGTGGGCGGGCTGATGTTCGAGGTGGCGCGCCGCAACATCGGCACCGCGCTGCTGGTGCCGGATGCCGCCATCCTCGCCGCGCAGAAGACGCTGTGGGATGTCTGCCGGCTGGTGGCCGAGCCGGGCGGCGCCACGGCGCTGGCGGCGCTGCTCTGCGGCGCCTTCGTGCCGCCGCCGGGCGCGCGGGTGGGCGTGGTGGTTTGCGGCGCCAACACCGACCCGGCCAGCCTGGCGTGATGGGCGGGGCACCACCCCCGGCGGCCACGATCCGCCCCGCCCGGGCGGCGGACCTGCCGGGGATGCTGGCGCTCTACCGCCACCTGAACCCGGAGGACCCGCCACTGTCGCCGGAGGCCGCGGCCCCAGCCTGGGCGGCCCTGCTGGCCCGCGCCACCGTCTTCCTGGCGGAGGCGGAGGAATTTCCAGTGGCCTCCTGCACGCTGGTGGTGGTGCCGAGCGTGCTGCGCGGGCTGCGGCCCTACGCGCTGGTGGAGAATGTCGTCACCCATGCCGGCTGGCGGCGGCGCGGCCTGGGCCACGCGGTGCTGCACGCCGCGCTGGCGGCGGCGCGGGCGGAGGGCTGCTACAAGGTGATGCTCGCCACCGGCTCGAAGGAGCCCGGCACGCTGCGCTTCTACGAGACGGCCGGCTTCGCCGCCGGCACCAAGACCTTCTTCGAGTGGCGCGACCTGCCGCCGCGCCACGGCGCCTGAGGCTGGGGCCGCCTCACCCCAGCGGCAGCCGTACCACGAAGCGCGCCCCCGTCACCCGGCCGGCCTCGTCGCGCTTGTTCTCGGCGCTGATGCGGCCGCCCAGCCCTTCCACGATCTGCCGGCTGATCGACAGGCCGAGGCCGGAATGCTGGCCGAACTCCTCGCCCTCCGGCCGCTCGCTGTAGAAGCGGGCGAAGATGCCCTCGAGCTTGGCCTCGGGGATGCCGGGGCCCTCATCCTCCACCATGAACTCCATCATCGCGCCGGTCGGGCGGGCGCGCATCGTCACGCGGCCATTGGGCGGCGAGAAGGAGAGGGCGTTGCCCAGCAGGTTGCGGATCACCTGCACCAGCCGCCCCTCGACGCCGCGCACCACCAGCGGGCCGGGCGCCATGTCCAGCTCCACCGACGGGCCGTCGGCGGCGCGGGTGGTGTTGTGCAGCTCGGCCAGCGCCGAGAGGATGGGGGCGATGTCCACCGGCTCCGAGGCGGTGCGGGAGAGCTCCGCGTCGACGCGCGAGGAATCGGCGATGTCGGCGATGAGGCGATCCATCCGCACCGCGTCATCGGCGATGATGGCGAGCAGGCGCTTCTGGTGCTCGGGGTTCTCGATGCGGCGCAGCGTCTCGATGGCGCTGCGCACGCTGGTCAGCGGGTTGCGCAGCTCGTGCGCCACGTCGGCGGCGAAGCGCTCGTTCTGGTCGATGCGCGCCCACAGCGCGGTGGCGGAGGATTGCAGGTCCCGCGCCAGGATGCCGATCTCGTCGGAGCGCTCCATCAGTGGGGCGGGCACCGAGCCGGCGCGCCCCTTGCCCTGGCGCATCGCCGCCGCCGCGCCGGCCAGCGCCAAGATCGGCGAGGCGATGGTGCGGGCGAGGTAGAGCGAGGCCGCGACCGTCAGCACCAGCGCCAGCAGGAACAGGCCGAGCACCGAGGAGCGGATCTCCAGCAGGCGCTGGTCCACCTGCCGCGCCTCGCGCGTCAGCAGCACGATGCCGACGCTCTGGCTGCCGCGCCGCGCCGGCACGGCCACCGAGACCAGCAGCCGCCCCTCCCGGGTGCGGCGGATATAGGGGCGCACGCCGCCTTCCAGCGCCAGGCGCAGCTCCTCCCGCCGGTCGGGGCCGAGGGCGGGCTGCCAGTCGAAGGAGGGGGCGTCGGGGCCGACATCGACGAACACGGCGTCGTCGGCGCTGCGCGGGCCGTAGACCGAGCGCGGCAGCAGGGCGAGGATGCGGTCGTACAGCCCGGCGATGGTGCCGGCGAAGGCGCTGCGCTGCTCCGGCGGCGGCAGCGGCTCGGTGACGATGGCGCCGCCCTGGCCCTCCCGCACCCGGCTGTCGGCCACCAGCAGGCCGGTGGTGTCGAACAGCTTGGCCTGGGTGTTGGGGCTGGGCTCCACCAGGCGGCGCAGCAGGGGGCGGGCGGTGTCGGGCACCAGCACGGCGCGGTCGTCCTGGATCCGCACCGCCGCCTCGGCGATGCCGCCGGCATAGATGCGCGCCTGGGTGCGCAGCGCCTCCACCTCGGCCGAGAGCAGGCCGTTCTGGTACTGGTCGAGGTAGAGCAGCGCCGCCGCCAGCAGCGCCGGCGCCATGATATTCAGCAGCAGGATCCGGCGCAGCAGCGGCGAGACCCGCCGCCGCGCGGCGCGCGGCGCCTGGAGGCGGGGCGGGGCGGGCAGGGCGGCGGTGCCGCCGGGAGGGCCGCTGGCGTCGGGCAAGGATCAGGCTTCCTTGTAGCGGTAGCCGATGCCGTAGAGGGTCTCGATCATCGAGAAGTCGTCGTCCACGGCGCGGAACTTCTTGCGCACCCGCTTCACGTGGCTGTCGATGGTGCGGTCGTCCACGTAGATCGCCTCGCCATAGGCGGCGTCGATCAGCTGGTCGCGGTTCTTCACCATGCCCGGGCGCTGCGCCAGCGCCTTCACCAGCAGGAACTCCGTGACGGTGAGCTGCACCTGTTCGCCCTTCCAGAGGCAGGTGTGCTTGGTCTCGTCCAGCGTCAGGTCGCCGCGGGTGATGACGCCGGAGGGCGGCGCGCCGCTGCCCTCGGCGCGGCTGGCCTCGTTGCGGCGCAGCAGGGCGCGGATGCGCTCCAGCAGCAGGCGCTGGCTGAAGGGCTTGGTGATGTAGTCGTCGGCGCCGAGGCGCAGCCCCATCAGCTGGTCCAGCTCCTCGTCCTTCGAGGTGAGGAAGATCACCGGCATCGAGGAGCGCTGGCGCAGCCGCTGCAGCAGCTCCATCCCGTCCATGCGGGGCATCTTGATGTCCAGCACCGCGAGGTCCGCCGGGCGGGAGAGCAGGCCCTGCAGGGCGCTCTCGCCATCGGTGTAGGTGCGCACCTGGAAGCCCTCCTGCTCCAGCGTCATGGAGACCGAGGTGAGGATGTTGCGGTCGTCATCGACCAGGGCGATCGTGGCGGGCATGTGGTCTGGCTCCTGCGGCCTCCCGTGTCGAGGCATTGTCCCTGCGGATGCGGCCGGGATGCGCCGGGATTGTGGCACGGGCCGGGCCGCCGCATGCGCATTAGGAGGCGAGGGGGATGAACGACAAGCCCGAAGCCGCGCGCGCCGCCGCCATCCGGCAGGCGCGGGCGCTGCTGCGCGGGGCGCGGAGCGCGACTCTGGCGACGCAGCAGGAGGGCCAGCCCTTCGCCAGCCTCGTCACGCCCGCCATGGCGCCGGATCTTTCGGTGCTGCTCTGGCTCTCCGGCCTCTCCGAGCACACGCGGCAGTTGTCGCGCGAGCCGCGCTGCGCGCTGATGGTGCAGGGCCGGGCCGAGGGTGCCAACCCCCAGACCGCGCCTCGCGCAACTGTGACGGGGCTGGCGGAGCGCGTCTCGGGGGATGAGACGGCCGCCCTGAAGGCACGCTGGCTGGCTTTGCACCCCTACGCGGCGCTCTACGCCGGCTTCGCCGACTTCGCGCTCTGGCGCATCCGGCCGCAGGCGGCGCTGCTGGTTGGCGGCTTCGCGGCGGCCACGCGGCTGCGCGGCAGCGAGTTGCGGCCCAGCCCCGCGGCGGTGGCGGCGATCGCCGCGGCAGAAGCCGGGATCTGCGCGCACATGAACGAGGACCATGCCGAAGCCATTGAAATCATTGCCGTCCATTTGTGCGGCGGGGAGGCTGGGCCGTGGCGCATGGTGGCCGCCGACGTGGATGGCTGCGACCTGGCGCTGGGGGAGCGCGTGTGCCGCCACGACTTCCCGGAACCCGTGGCGGACCTTGCCGGAATGCGCGCGGCGCTGGTGGAGGCCGCCCGGCGGGGGCGCGTGGCACGAGGCCAGCAGGCAGGAAACGGGTCGTGATCTTGTCATATAATATGACGACAACACTTACATTGACCAATTGCTAGGCAAGCTTCTAGGTTCTCTCCACCACCCGGTTCGCAGAGCATGTGGCACGCGGTTGTGCGGGATGCCGCGCGGCCCGGGGGCCTTCAATGGCTACTGCCCCACGGATCTTCCGCTGGAGGAAAAGCGCCTTGATCTTGGAGAATGCTGCCAGATGACAGCGTCGAACCCCGCCCTGGAGGCTCTCGCCGGCACCGGCGTGACCGCCACCCCCGAGGTCCATGCCAACCTGACCGCCGCCGGGCTGTACGCCCAGGCGCTGCGCCGCGGCGAGGGCCGGCTCTCGGCGGATGGTGCCTTCATCGCGGTGACGGGCCAGCACACCGGCCGCTCGGTGCAGGACAAGTTCGTGGCCGACGACCCCGAGGTGACCAGCGAGATCTGGTGGGGCAAGGTCAACCAGAAGCTGGACCCCGCCAAGTTCGAGGCCTTCACCGCCGATGCGCGCGCCTGGCTCGGCAGCCGGGAGGAGCTGTTCACGCAGGACCTCTACGCCGGCGCCGACCCGGAGCACCGCATCCGCGTGCGGCTGGTGACGACGAATGCCTGGCACGCGCTGTTCGCGCGCAACATGTTCATCCGCCCGCCGGTCGAGGAACTGGCCTCCTTCACGCCGGACTTCACCATCCTGCACGCGCCGGAGATGGAGGCGAAGCCGGAGCATGGCGGCCGCGCCGGCTCCACCACGCTGATCGCGCTCTCCTTCGCCAAGAAGGTGATCTGCATCGCCGGCACCAGCTACGCGGGCGAGATCAAGAAGAGCATCTTCACGGTCATGAACTGGCTGCTGCCGGCCAAGGGCGTGCTGCCGATGCACTGCTCCGCCAATGTCGGCAAGGCGGGCGACACGGCGCTGTTCTTCGGCCTCTCCGGCACCGGCAAGACCACCCTCTCCTCCGACCCCGAGCGCGCGCTGATCGGCGATGACGAGCATGGCTGGTCGGACAAGGGCGTCTTCAACTTCGAGGGCGGCTGCTACGCCAAGGTCATCAAGCTCAGCCAGGAGGCCGAGCCGCAGATCTGGAACGCCTCGCACCGCTTCGGCGCCGTGCTGGAGAACGTGGTGGCCGATGAGCGCGGCAACCTCGATCTCGACAATGGCTCGCTGACCGAGAACACCCGCTCCTGCTACCCGATCGAGTTCATCCCCGGCACCGCGCCGGGCGGGCAGGCCGGGCTGCCGAAGAACGTGGTGATGCTGACGGCCGACGCTTTCGGCGTGCTGCCGCCGATCGCCAGGCTGACGCCGGCGCAGGCCATGTACCACTTCATGTCCGGCTACACCGCCAAGGTGGCGGGCACCGAGAAGGGCCTGGGCAAGGAGCCGCAGGCCACCTTCTCCACCTGCTTCGGCGCGCCCTTCCTGCCGCGCCACCCCGAGGTGTACGGCAAGATGCTGGCCGAGCTGATCGCCAAGCACGGCGCGCAGGTGTGGCTGGTGAACACCGGCTGGACCGGCGGCAGCTACGGCACCGGCCACCGCATGAGCATCAAGCACACCCGCGCCCTGCTGCGCGCGGCGCTGGACGGCTCCCTGGCCCAGGCGAAGTTCGAGACCGACCCGTTCTTCGGCCTCGCCGTGCCGCAGGACGTGCCGGGCGTGCCGGCCGAGGTGCTGAACCCGCGCGAATCCTGGGCCGACAAGGCGGCCTACGACAAGACCGCGGCGCACCTCGTCTCGCTGTTCGAGAAGAACTTCGAGACCTTCGCCGGCACGGTGAGCGACGAGGTGAAGGCGGCGGCGCTGCGCGCGGCGGCCTGAACCTGCCGATGTGAGCCTGCCGATGTGAGCCTGGCGAACTGACAGGGCGGAAGGGGCGGGGGAAGCGATTCCCCCGCCCCTTCGTCTTTTCCGGCTTCTCCCGGCCCCGATTCGCGCGGCCCCGATTCGCCCGGCCCGGCTTCTCCCGGGCCCGGAATGCCGGCTCAGGCCAGGGCCTTGTCCCATTTCTCCGCCACCAGGGCATGGCCATAGGCCTGCTCCGGCACGCTCTCCCGCAGGCTCCAGCCCGCCGCGGCGTAGAGGCCGCGCGCCTCCGTCAGGCAGGAATAGGTCCACAGCACCATCGCGCGGTGGCCGGCGGCACGGGCGAAGGCCTCGGCCTCGCCCAGCAGGCGGCGGCCCAGCCCCTGGCCGCGCGCGGCCGGCTCCAGCAGCAGCAGCCGCAGCTTGGCGACGCCCGGCGCCTCCGCCACCACCGCCACGGAGCCCAGGAACTGCGCGCCCCGCTCGGCCACCCAGATGCGCTCCCGCGCCGGGTCGAAGCGCGCCAGCATCTCCGCCACGATGCCGGCCACCGCTCCCTCGAAGCGGATGTCCCAGCCCCGCTCCTCGGCATAGAGCGCGGCGTGGCGGGCGATGATGGTCCCGAGATCCCCCGGCCGGTGCGGGCGCAGCGTGACGGGGAGCGCCTCCTCCGGCTCCAGCTGCGCCAGGATCTCGGCCATGGCGGCCAGCAGGCGCGGGCGGTCGGCGGCGGGGCGGGCGGCCAGCAGGGCGGTGGCCCGGGCGTCGGCGGCGGTGTCCAGCGCGGCGAAGCCCGCCAGGCCGCCGGGCGTCAGGAACAGCCGGTGCTGCCGCCCATCCGCCGGGTCGGGGCGGCGCTCCAGCCAGCCGCGTGCCTGCAGGCGGCGCAGCAGGCGGGAGAGGTAGCCATCATCCAGCCCCAGCCGGGCCGCGAGCGCGGCGGCGGCGCTGCCGGGCTGCTGCGCCAGCTCATAGACCAGGCGCGCCTCGGCCAGGGGCAGGTCGCCGCCGGGCAGCGGGCCGAGCGCCTGCGCCTGCCGCGTGACGGCACGGTGGAAGCGGCGGATGAGGGTCTCGGGCAACATGCCTGACAGAGGCAGGAATATGCCTGCCTCTGTCAAGCATTCCGGAGGGAGGAGATATCCTGGCCTTGGCGGGCCGGTGGCCGCCCGGCGCCGGGAATCCCGGCCCGCATGCCGCTCCGTGGCAGGGGCGGGCGGGCGGCGCCGTGATTTTTCCGTAGCATCCGGCCCGCCGACCGTTCATAACCCGGCGCGGGCCGCCCCACCGGGCCGGCCCGGACCCGCGAGCGTGCGGGAAAGAACAGCGGCTGCGCCAGGCGCGACCCCATCCGTTTCGAGGGGCGTGGCGGCGTTTCCGGCCACATGGTGCGTCCCGCGGTTCCGCCGTGCGGCCACCCCATGCCGCCCGAGACGCCGAGAGCCTTCCATGGGGAAGGCGGAGACCTGGTCTGGCACTGCAATTCCCGCATCGCTCTTTCGGCACTCCGCCACGGCCATGGGCCCGGGCGGGGAGAGGCAGGACCCGCAGCCATCCATGCGCGGGCCGCGATGCTAAGGACGATCCATGTTCGACAACTACTTCCGCAAGGACATCGCCTGGGGCGGTAAGACGCTCACCCTGGAGACGGGCAAGGTCGCCCGCCAGGCGGACGGCGCGGTGATGGCGCGCCTCGGCGACACCATCGTGCTCTGCACCGTGGTCGGCGCGCGCAGCGTGAAGCCGGGGCAGGATTTCTTCCCGCTCACCGTGAACTACCAGGAGAAGGCCTTCGCGGCGGGCAAGATCCCGGGCGGCTTCTTCAAGCGCGAGGGGCGCCCCTCCGAGGCGGAGACGCTGATCTCCCGCCTGATCGACCGCCCGATCCGCCCGCTCTTCCCCGAGGGCTTCCGCAACGAGGTGCAGGTCATCGCGACGGTGCTGTCGCATGACATGGAGAACAGCCCGGACATCGTGGCGCTGGTCGGCTGCTCGGCCGCGCTGACGCTCTCCGGCATCCCGTTCTTCGGCCCTGTCGGCGCCGCGCGCGTCGGGCTGATCGAGGGCGCCTATGTCCTCAACCCGACGCTGGAGCAGATGAAGTCCTCCAAGCTCGACCTCGTGCTCGCCGGCACCGCCGAGGGCGTGCTGATGGTCGAGTCCGAGGCGCATGAGCTGTCCGAGGACGACATGCTGGGCGCCGTGACCTTCGGCCACAAGGGCTTCCAGCCGGTGATCGAGGGCATCATCGAGCTGGCCGAGCGCGCCGCCAAGGAGCCCTGGGACCTGCCGGAGGAATCGGCCGAGACCGCCGCTCTGAAGCAGAAGCTGGCCTCCCTGGGCTCCGCCCCGATCGGCGAGGCCTACAAGGAGACCCAGAAGCTCCTCCGCCAGAAGAAGGTGGGCGAGGCCAAGAAGGCGATCCTGGCGCAGCTCTCCGAGACGGAGGCCGAGGCCGCCAAGGGCCTGCTGAAGGAGCTGGAGGCGACGGTGGTGCGCGACGCCATCCTCGACACCGGCATCCGCATCGACGGCCGCGACACCAAGACCGTGCGCCCGATCGTGGCCGAGGTCGGCGTGCTGCCGCGCGCCCATGGCTCGGCGCTGTTCACCCGCGGCGAGACGCAGGCCTTCTGCGTGGCGACCCTCGGCACCGGCCAGGACGAGCAGATCATCGACCAGCTCGCGGGCGAGTACCGCGAGAACTTCATGCTGCACTACAACTTCCCGCCCTACTCGGTGAACGAGACGGGCCGGATGGGCAGCCCCGGCCGCCGCGAGATCGGCCATGGCAAGCTGGCCTGGCGCGCCATCAAGCCGCTGCTGCCGGAGAAGTCCACCTTCCCCTACACGATGCGCGTGGTCTCCGAGATCACCGAGTCGAACGGCTCCTCCTCGATGGCCACCGTCTGCGGCACCTCGCTGTCGCTGATGGATGCGGGCGTGCCGCTGAAGCGCCCCTGCGCCGGCATCGCCATGGGCCTGATCAAGGAGGAGCGCGGCTTCGCCGTCCTCTCCGACATCCTGGGCGACGAGGACCACCTCGGCGACATGGACTTCAAGGTGGCCGGCACGGAGGAGGGCATCACCTCCCTCCAGATGGACATCAAGATCACCTCGATCACGCCCGAGATCATGCGCATCGCGCTGGAGCAGGCCAAGGGCGGCCGGCTGCACATCCTGGGCGAGATGGCCAAGGGCCTGACCGGCGCCCGTACGGACGTCGCCTCCAACGCGCCGAAGATCACCGTGATCAACGTGCCGAAGGACAAGATCCGCGAAGTCATCGGCACCGGCGGCAAGGTGATCCGCGACATCGTCGAGACCACCGGCACCAAGATCGACATCGAGGATGACGGCACAATCAAGATCGCGTCGACCAGCCCCGAGGCGACCCAGGCGGCGATCGACCGCATCCGCGGCATCACCGCCGAGCCCGAGATCGGCGTGATCTACAACGGGACCGTGGTGAAGACCGCCGAGTTCGGCGCCTTCGTCAACTTCCTCGGCGCCAAGGACGGGCTGGTCCACATCTCCGAGCTGGCCAATGAGCGCGTCAGCAAGACCACCGACATCGTCAAGCAGGGCGACAAGGTGAAGGTGAAGGTGCTGGGCTTCGACGACCGCGGCAAGGTGAAGTTGTCCATGCGGGTTGTGGATCAGGCCACGGGTGCCGACATCAGCGATCAGGTCGGTGCCCGCCGTCCGCGTGACGAGGGCGAGGCCGAGGGCAATGGCGAGGGCCGGCAGGAGCGCCGCGAGCGCCGCCCCCGCCGCGACTGAGGACCGGTCCGGTTCCCCCTCTTGCGCGCAACGGCCGCTGGCCGTTGCGCGTTTTCAAACGCCGGGGCTGCGAAAGCGCCCCCGGCGCGCTATATGACGATATCGTGATAAACAGCTTCTGGGACGGTAGGCTGCGGTGAAGGCGATCAACGCGATCCGGATGGGCGGTGTGGACGTGCTTCCGCTGGTGGAAGGCGGCAAGGGCGTGGCCGTGTCCACGGGAGCTTCCTGCGGGGAATGGGCGGGCGCCGGTGGCGTCGGCACCTTCTCCGGCGTGAATGCCGACAGCTACGATGCCGAAGGCAACGTCATCCGGCAGGTCTATCATGGCCGCACCCGGCGCGACCGGCACGAGGAACTCGTGGCCTACGGCATCTCGGGTGGCATCACCCAGGCGCGCGAGGCCTATGAGCGCTCGAACGGCCAGGGCCGCATCCACATCAACGTGCTGTGGGAGATGGGCGGCGCCGAGCGCGTGCTGCGCGGCGTGCTGGAAGGCGCGCGGGGGCTGATCAACGGCGTCACCTGCGGCGCCGGCATGCCCTACAAGCTGGCCGACATCGCCCGCGAGTTCGGCGTGTTCTACTACCCCATCGTCTCCTCCGGCCGGGCCTTCGCGGCGCTGTGGAAGCGCAGCTACTCCAAGGCGGCCGAGCTGCTGGGCGGCGTGGTCTACGAGGACCCCTGGCTGGCCGGCGGCCATAACGGCCTCTCCAACTCCGAGGACCCGAACAAGCCCGAGGCGCCCTATGCCCGCGTGCTGAAGCTGCGCGAGCAGATGCGCGCCTTCGGCCTGGGCGACGTGCCGATCATCATGGCCGGCGGCGTCTGGTGGCTGGAGGAGTGGGAGGACTGGATCGACAATCCGGAGCTCGGCCCCATCGCCTTCCAGTTCGGCACCCGTCCGCTGCTGACCAAGGAAAGCCCGATCAGCGAGGCCTGGAAGCAGCGCCTGCTGACGCTGAAGCCCGGCGACGTGCTGCTGCAGCCCTTCTCGCCGACCGGCTTCTACTCCTCCGCCGTCCGCAACGACTTCCTGCGCGACCTCGAGGCGCGCAACGAGCGGCAGGTGGCGATCAGCCCTGAGCCGGTGGGCGAGCACACCGCCGAATACGGCGTGGGCCCGCGCAAGCGCCTCGTCTGGCTGGCGCCGGGCGACCTGGAGCGCGTGCATCACTGGGAGGCGCAGGGCTACACCGAGGCGCTGCGCACGCCGGACAACACGCTGGTCTTCGTGACGCCCGGGAACGCCCGCGAGATCCTGAAGGACCAGACGGACTGCATGGGCTGCCTCAGCCACTGCCGCTTCTCCAACTGGACGCAGCACGGGCCGGACTACAGCAACGGCAAGAAGGCCGACCCGCGCAGCTTCTGCATCCAGAAGACGCTGCAGGACATCGCGCATGACGGCGAGATCGAGCACAACCTGATGTTCGCCGGCCACAACGCCTATCGCTTCGGGCAGGACCCGTTCTACTCGAACGGCTTCATCCCCACTGTGCGGCAGCTGGTCGAGCGGATCATGTCCGGCCGCTGAGAAGGCAGTTCACCACCTTGTTACCGCGCTCCCGCCTGTGCGGGAGCGCAATCCTTTCGCGGGCGGAAGCATAATGCCGCTTCCGTTCCGTATGAGGCAGGGGAAGCTGCTGTGCCGAAGCTGATCGAATCCATCCTGAGCCACCCGCTGGTCGAGATCCTGGCCAGGGTGGTGCTCTGCTTTCCCTTCTGGGGCAGCGGGCTCAGCAAGCTGCTGGACTTCCAGGGCGGCGTCGCCGAGATGGCGCATTTCGGCCTGAACCCGCCGGTGCTGTTCAACATCCTCGTCGTCATCACCCAGCTCGGCGGTTCGGCGCTGGTCATCCTCAACCGCTGGACCTGGCTCGGCGCCGGGGCGCTGGGCGTGTTCACGGCGCTGACCATCCCCCTGGTGCATCATTTCTGGCTTCTGGAGGGGGAGCGGGCCATCATCGCCTTCCACACCGCGGGCGAGCATGTCGGCATGATCGGCGCGCTGGTGGTGGTCTCCATCCTGGCCGCGCGGCCGCGCAGCCGTTCCTCCTCCTCCTCCCGCATGGCGGCCCTTCCCGCCGAGTGAGTGCCCTCCGCCTGATGCCGCCGACCCGCACCGCAGCCCTGCCCGCCCCGTTGCCTCGGCCCTAGACGTCCCGCATGGCACTTCTCCCCTGGGATGCCGCCGGCTACGCCGCGTGGCTGGAGCGCCACGGCCGTCTCACCGGGGCCGACCGGCAGGCGATCGCGGCGCAGGTCGCGCGCATGGGGGAGCGTCCGCGCTTCCTGCTGGTGCCGCTGCTGCGCGCCGGAGAGAGCCCCGCCGACTGGGCGGAGACGCTGCGCGGCGCGCTGTCCCAGCTCTACCCGGAATGGCGCCTCTGCCTGCCCGGCGCGGCCTGGCTGGAAGGGCTGCCGGAACCCCCGCCGCGGCCGGAGCAGGTGCTGGCCGTGCCCCTGCCTGCCGCCGCCGAGGCGCTGCCCGCCGCTTTCCTGCAGGCCGCGCTGGCGGCGGCGGAGGATGACGAAGCCTTCGTGCTGCCGCTTCCGCGCGGCGCGGTGCTGGACGAGACGGCGCTGCACGAATTCGCGCTGCTGCGGCTGCGCCACCCCGACAGCGCCCTGCTCTATGCCGACGAGGACCGTCTGGATGCGGCGGGGCGCCGCGTCTCTCCCCGCTTCAAGACGGGCTTCGACCCGGAGCTGATGCTGGCGCGCGACGCGCTGGGCCTGCCGCTGGCCTTCCGGCTTCCGCTGCTGCGGGGCCTGGGCGGGCTGCGGCGCGAGGCCGGCCCGCTGGGCGTCGCCCTGCACGATCTGGCGCTGCGGGCCATGCGGCGCGTGCCGCAGGAGCAGATCCGGCATGTGCCGGCGGTTCTCTGCCACCGCCGCCTGCCGGAGGACGCCCCGGCGGAATGGGAGGGCGAGGCCGCCCGGCGCGTGGTGCGGGAGCATCTCGCCGCCTGCGGCCACCGGGCGGCGCGCCTGCGCCCCGTGCCGCAGGCGCCGCAATGGTGCGCGGTGGACTGGCCGCTGCCCGCGCGGCCGCCGCTGGTCTCCGTCATCATCCCGACGCGCGACGGCGCCGGCCTGCTGGCCCGCAGCGCCGATGCCGTGCTGCGCCGCACGGACTATCCTGCCCTCGAGCTGCTGATCGTCGACAATGGCAGCACCGGGGCCGAGGCCCTGGCGCTGCTGGCGCGGCTGCGCCAGGACCCGCGCGTGCGCGTGCTGGATGCCCCCGGCCCGTTCAACTACGCCGCGCTGAACAACGCGGCGGCGGCGGCGGCGCGCGGCGAGGTGCTGCTGCTGCTGAACAACGACACCGATGTCTATGCGCCCGGCTGGCTGCGCGCCATGGTGGCGCAGGCGCTGCGGCCCGAGGTGGGCGCGGTGGGGGCCAAGCTGGTCTATGCCGATGGCCGCCTGCAGCATGGCGGCGTGGTGCTCAGCCCGGGGCCGATGCTGGCGCACCAGCTCCGCCTCGCGGAGCCGGAGGAGACCGGGCCGCAGGGCGAGCTGATCCTGGCGCGCTCGGTGCTGGCGGTGACCGGCGCCTGCCTGGCCATCCGGCGGCAGCTCTATCTCGCGATGGGCGGCCTGGATGCCGGGGCGCTGCGCGTCGCCTTCAACGACATCGACCTCTGCCTGCGGCTGGGCAGCGAGGGCTACCGCATCGTCTGGACGCCCGAGGCGACGCTGATGCACCTCGAATCCGTCTCGCGCGGGGACGATGCGAGCGACCCGGAGCGCCATGCGCGCTTCCTGCGGGAGCTGGGCGTCATCCAGTCCCGCTGGGCCGTCGAGCTGGCGCGCGACCCCTACCACAATCCCAATCTGCTGTTCTCCTGGCAGGGCAGCGGGCTGGCCTCGCCACCTAGACGCTCCCGGCCGTGGCTGGCATAGCGAACCCGTTTACCTCCCTGGCCGCACGGCTGCCGCACAAGGCCGCCGGTGGGGCCGCCGCAGGGGCCGCTGCGGCGGCCGAAGCGGCTCCCAGGGCATCATCCGGAGTAGATTGATGGACAACCGAACGCCCGGCACTGCTGGAGCGCGTGGGGGTCACGAGGCCGCCCCGCTGGCTGCCCAGCTGGCTGCGCTGACGGATCCTTCCCTGGATCCGCTGTTCTGGCAGGCGGAGCGGATCGGCGAGGCGAGCGCCTGGTGGCAGCACGTGCCCTTCGCGCACTGGCTGGTCCGGCAGGCGGCGCCGCGCAGCCTGGTGGAGCTGGGCGCGCGCGACGGCATATCCTACTCGGCCTTCTGCCATGCGGTGCAGCGCGGCGGCCTGCCCACGCGCTGCTGGGCCGTGCAGCGCGAGGAGGAGGACCAGGGCGCCACCTCCTGCGGCGGCGCGGAACGCGGGAATTTCCGCAGCTTCCACGATGCGCGCTTCCTGGCGTTCTCCGGCCTGCTGCGGATGGCGGCCGACGCGGCGCTGCCGCGCTTCGCGGACCGCTCCATCGACCTGCTGCACATCGACGGGCTGCGCACCCAGGAGGCGGCGCGCCACGATTTCGAGGCCTGGCTGCCGAAGATGTCGGAACGCGGCGTGGTGCTGCTGCACGGCACCAACGTGCTGGAGGAGGAGGATGCCGGCGTCTGGCGCCTGTGGGCCGAACTGCGCGGTCGGTACCCCGCCTTCGAGTTCCTGCACGGAGGGGGGCTTGGCGTGCTGTGCGTGGGCGAGGCGCCGCCGCCGGCGGTGCTGGCGCTGACCGCGCTGGCCGACCCGGCCGAGACGGCGCGGCTGCGTGGCCGCTTCGCCTGGCTGGGCGAGCGCTGGGAGGCCGAGACGCGGGAGCGGCTGGCGACGGAAGCGCGGCACGAGGCCGAGCGGCAGGCCGCGGCGCTCGAATCCCGCCGCGCCCAGGCCGTGCAGCGCGCCGAGGCGGCGCGGGCCGAGCTGGAGGCGGAACGTGACCGCGCGGAGCAGCGGACGGAGGCGGCGCGGTCGGCCTCCATGACCGCGGCCTTCAGCCATGTGGAGGCGGCGCAGGCCGAGCTGGAGGCCGCCCGCCGCAAGGCGGAGCAGGACGCCGCCGCGCGGGAGCAGCTGCTCTCCCGGCTGCTGCGGGCCGAAGGCGAGCTGCACGCCACCCAGGCCAGCCTGCGCCTGCTGACGCAATCCACGCTCTGGCGTGCCGCCGCGCCGCTGCGCAGCGCCGCCGGGCGGCTGCCGCCCGGCATGCGGCGCGGCGTGCGCGGCGCGATGAAGCTCGCCTGGTGGTCGGCCACGCTGCAGCTGCCGCGCAAGCTGCGGGAGCGGCGGGAGATCATCGCGGCGCTGGCCGCCATGCCGCAGCCGGCGCCGGCTGCGTCCGCGCAGGCCCTGGCGTTCACCGCCCCCACCGCCTCGCAGGGCGCCGCCCTGGCCGACCTCAGCGGCATGGGCGCGCTGCGCGTGGTCTGCATCTCGGGCGAGGCCAGCACGCCCGGCCATCTCTACCGCGTCGAGCGTCCCGCCGCCGCCGCCCGCCGCGCCGGCGCGCAGGTCTGGGTGGTGCGGATGGAGGATATCGAGGCCAGCCTGGCCGAGATCGGCATGGCGCAGGTGCTGTGGATGTGGCGCGTGCCGCTGAACGAGGCGGTGGCGCTGGCCATCTCCACCGCGCGCCGCAACGGCGCCCGCGTGGTGTTCGACGTGGACGACCTGCTGATCGACCCGCGCCTGGCGCGCTCCGACAAGATCGACGGCATCCGCAGCCAGAAGCTGCCGGAGGAGATGGTCGCCAACCATTTCCACCAGGCGCGGCAGGCGATGCTGGCCTCCGACCTCTGCACCACCAGCACCGAGGAGCTGGCCTGGCACATGCGCGACGCCGGCATGCCGGTGCGCGTGCTGCCCAACGGCTTCGACCACGACACGCTGGCCGTCTCCCGCCGCGCCGCCCGGCACTGGGCGAAGGAGCGGGACGGGCTGCTGCGCATCGGCTACGCCTCCGGCTCGCGCACGCACCAGAAGGACTTCAAGCAGTGCGCCGCCGCGGTGGCCGGGGCGCTGCGCCGCTTCCCCGAGGCGCGGCTGGTGCTGTTCCGCTTCGCCCAGAACATCCCGACCATGGAAGGCACGCCGACGCTGGACGTGGAGGAGTTCCCCGAGCTGGCGGGCCTCGAGGACCGCATTGAGTGGCGGCCCATGGTGCCGCTGCCGCGGCTGCCCGAGGAGGTGGCGCGCTTCGACGTCAACCTCGCGCCGCTCGAGGTCGGCAACGACTTCTGCGAGGCGAAGAGCGAGCTGAAGTATTTCGAGGCGGCGCTGGTGGACGTTCCCACCATCGCCTCGCCCACCGGCCCTTACCGGCGCGCCATGAAGCATGGCGAGACCGGCTACCTGGCCGGCACGCCGGAGGAATGGTCCTCGGCGCTCGAGGCCCTGCTGGGCGATGCCGCGCTGCGCCGCCGCATGGCCGCCGCGGCGCAGCGCGACGTGCTCTGGGCCTATGGCCCCGAGCAGCGCAACGCGGCCGTGGCGGATGTGCTGGAGATGCTGCGCGGCGGGCGCTCCGCCGCCCTGGCCTTCCGCCGCAGCTGCGAGCCGCTGCCGCTGCCCGTCGCCCCCGCCGTGCCGGAGCACGAGGTGGTGTATGAGCACGATGCGCTGGGCGCCGCCGCCGTCACCGTCATCGTGCCGCTCTACAACTATGCCCGGCACGTCGCGGAGGCGCTGGACAGCGTGGTGGCGCAGACCCTGCGGCCGCTTGACCTGGTGATCGTCGACGATGCCTCGACGGATGATTCGCGGGCCGTGGCGCTGCGCTGGGCGGCGGCCAATGCCGGCCGCTTCAACCGCCTGGTGGTGGCGCGCAACCTGAAGAATGCGGGGCTGGGCCTGACCCGCAACGTGGCCTTCACCCTGGCCGAGACCCCCTGGGTGCTGCCGCTGGACGCCGACAACCGCCTGCTGCCCGATTGCGCCGCCGCCTGCCTGCGCACCGCCGATGCCTCGGGGGCCGCCTTCGCCTACCCCATCATCCGCAAGTTCGGCGATGGCGAGGGGGTGATGAACCTGCCGCCCTACGACCCGGTGCGGATGGCCAACGGCAACTACATCGACGCCATGGCGCTGATTTCGCGCGCCGCCTGGAACTGGGTGGGCGGCTACGACCACATCCCCGGCGGCTGGGAGGATTTCGACTTCTGGTGCCGCCTCATGGAGCGTGGCCTGCATGGCGAGCAGGTGCCCGGCGAGCCGCTGGCCGAGTACCGCGTGCACCACACCTCGATGATCAACACCGCCAACAGCTCCACCGCCCGGGTCGAGGCGATGATCGCCGAGCTGACGCGGCGGCACCCCTGGCTGACCATCATCTGGCCGCTGAAGGTGCCGCGCCCGAAGGCCTGACGGGGAAGCGGCGAGGGGGAGCGGCGAGGGGCCGGGGAAGGGCGTTCCCCGGCCTCCGCTCAGGGCGGCGTCATCAGCCCCACCACCGCGCCCGTCATGCAGCAGGCGAGCGTGCCGGCGGCCAGCGCCGGCAGGCCGAGGCGCAGGATGTCCGCCTTCCGCTCCGGGCACATCGCCGTCATGCCGCCGAGCATGATGCCGACCGAGCCGAGATTGGCGAAGCCGCACAGCGCGTAGGTGAGGATCAGCCGGCTGCGCGTGTCGAGCCCGAGGCCGCCGCCGGTGGCGAGGTCGAGATAGGCGACGAACTCGTTCACCACCAGCCGCACGCCGAGGCTGGTGCCGACGGTGGCCAGGTGCTCCGGCGGCACCCCCATCAGCCAGGCGACGGGGCGGAAGCCCAGCCCCGCCAGCGCCTGCAGCGACCAGCCGGTGAGCGGCTCCACCGCCATGTTCGCCAGCGCCACCAGCGCCACGAACACGATCAGGCACGCCATGACGCCGAGCAGCAGGCTCAGCCCGTCCGCCGTGCCGCGCACCAGCGCGTCGAGCGTGCTCTCGTAGAGGCGGGGGGCGGCGGTGGCCGGCGCCTCGCCAGGGGTGGGCGGCTCGGTGCCGGGCGGGCGCATCATCGCCGCCACCAGCACCGCGGCGGGGGCGCTGACCAGGCTGGCCACGAGCAACTGGCCCGCCGCATCCGGCACCACGGGCGCCAGCAGCGTGGCATAGACCACCATGGTGTTGCCCGAGATGGTGGCCAGCCCCGCCGCCATCACCATGAACAGCTCCGGCGTGGCGAGCCGCGCCAGCCAGGGGCGGATCAGCAGCGGCGCCTCCACCATGCCGATGAACACATTGGCCGCCACCGAAAAGCCGCAGGCGCCGGAGAGGCCGAAGGCGCGGCGCAGCACCAGGGCGAGGCCGCGCACCACCAGCGGCAGCACCCGCCAGTGGAACAGCACCGCCGAGAGGGCGCCGACCACCAGCAGCAGCGGCAGCGCCTGGAAGAACAGGATGAAGCTGCCGCCCGGCCGCACCTCGTCGAAGGGCAGCGGCGCGCCGCCGAGATAGCCGAACACCAGGCTGGTGCCCGCCTGGGTGGCGCGGCTGAGCGCGGCGAAGGCATCGCCCAGCCGGTCGAAGGCGGCGCGCAGCGGCGGCAGGTGCAGCAGCAGCGCACCCAGCGTCACCTGCAGCGCCAGCCCGGCGCCGAGGATGCGCCAGGGCACCGGCCGGCGGCAGCCGCCCAGCACCCAGGCGAGCCCGGCCAGGGCCAGCAGCCCCAGCCCCGATTGCAGTTGCAGCAGGCTCATGCGGGGCGCGCGGCCTCGTCCGGCAGATCCGGGAAGGGGGCAGGGGCGGGGGCGGGCAGCGCCTCCGGCTCGTCATCCATCTCGACCGCGGCGATGCGGGCGCCGGCGCGGGCGATCTTCTCCGTGCTGATGTCGATCTGCCGGATGTCGTCCTGCGCCTGGTTGAAGTGTCCCTTCAGCTTCATGACCCTTTCGTTCAGCCGCGCCACGTCGCTGGCCAGCTTGCCCACCTCCTCGCGGATGCGCCCCGCCTGGGCGCGCATGCGGATATCCTGCATCAGCGCCCGCATCGCCGAGAGCATGGCCCAGAGCGTGGTGGGGGAGGCGACATAGACGCGCCGCCGCTGCGCCTCGTCCACCAGCGCGCCGAAGCCGGTGTGCAGCTCGGCGAACACTGCCTCGGAAGGGACGAAGAGGATGGCGGCCTCCGCCGTCTCGCCGGGGATGAGGTATTTGCGGGCGATGTCCTCGACATGCCGGCGCATGTCGGCGCTGAACTGCCGCGCGGCGACGCTGCGGGCGGCGGCGTCCTCCGCGTCGCGCAGCCCCTGCCAGGCCTCCAGCGGGAACTTGCTGTCCACCACCACCGGGCCGGGCGGGTAGGGCAGGTGGATCAGGCAGTCGCAGCGCGTGCCGTTCGAGAGGGTGTGCTGCCAGGAGAAGCTCTCCTGCGGCAGCCGGTCCTCGATGAGCTGGCGCAGCTGCATCTCGCCGAAGGCGCCGCGCGACTGCTTGTTGCCGAGGATGCCGGCCAGCGCGTTCACCTGCGCGCCCAGCGCCTCCATGTTCTGCCGCGCCGCGTCGATCACGGCCAGCCGCTCCTGGATCTGCCCCGCCGTCTCCTGTGCCTGGCGCGCCGAATCGGTGAGGTTGCGCAGGAAGCGCTCGTTCTGCTGGGCGAGCGCCGCGTCCAGCCGCTCGTTCTGCGCCGCCATGGCCTGCCGCAGCCCGGCGGTGGCGGTGGCCATGCGCTCGTTCTGCGCCAGCAGGCTGGCATCCAGCCGGCGGCTGGTCTCGTGCAGGCGCTCGGCCAACTGCCGGTCCTGCTGCGCCAGGCGGTCTGTGGTGAGGGCGGCGAGGCGCTCCTGCGTGGCGGCCAGCGATTCCAGCTTGCCGGCCAGCAGGGCGAAGCCTTCCAGGCCGGTGGCGGCGGGCGGGGCGGGGCGCCGCAGCAGCATCATGCCCAGCAGCCCCAGCGTGATCAGGACGGACAACAGGGCGACGGGTACCAGCCAGTCGGACATCGCGCTCTCCAATGGTGCGGGCATCCTACAGGCAGGGCCGGGAAACGGAGAGGCTTGACGGTGATCTCCAAAGAGAGAAAATTTCTCTCATGAGAGAAGATTCGCCGCCCGACCCGCTGGAAGCGCGCCTGGCCGCCTGCCTCGCCCGGCTGCGCGCCGAGCAGGGCTGGGGGCTGGAGACGCTGGCCGAGCGCACCGGCATCAGCCGCGCCACCCTCTCCCGGCTGGAACGGGGCGAGGCCAGCGCCACGGCGGGCATGCTGGGCCGGCTCTGCGCCGCCTATGGCCGCCCGCTCTCCTGGCTGATGCGGACGGTGGAGGAAGCCCCCGCCGCACTGGTGCCGCCCGCCGCGCAGACGCTGTGGACCGACCCGGAGACGGGTTTCCGCCGCCGCTCCGTCTCGCCCCCCGCCGAGGGGCTGCGCGGCGAGCTGCTGGAGGGGGTGCTGCCGCCCGGCGCGCGCATCGACTATGCCCGCTCGCCCCTGCCGGGGCTGGAGCACCACCTCTGGCTGCTGGAGGGGCGGCTGGTGCTGACGGTCGAGGGCGTGGCGCATGCGCTGACGCCGGGCGATTGCCTGCGCTACCGGCTGCACGGCGCCAGCGCCTTCGCCTGCCCCGCCAGCGGCCCCGCCGCCCGCTACCTCCTGGCCATCATCCAGCCCTGAAAGCCCCGCGCATGATCGAGGAACTGACCGCCGACACCCTGCCCGCCGCGCTGCCCGAGCTCGCCGCGCTGCTGGAGGCCTGCGTGGCGGATGGCGCCAGCATCGGCTTCCTGCACCCGATGCCGGCGGGCGAGGCGGCGGCCTGGTGGCGCGGGCTGGAGGGCAGCCTGCGCGACGGCTCGCGTCGCGTGCTGGTGGCGCGGCGGGCGGGGCGGATCGCCGGCACCGGCGCGCTGGCGCTGGCCGGGCTGCCGAATGGCCGGCACCGGGCCGAGGTCTCGAAGCTGATGGTGCACCCGGAGATGCGGCGGCAGGGCATTGCGCGGGTGCTGATGCTGGCGCTGGAGGATGTGGCGCGCGCGGAAGAGCGCCCGCTGCTGGTGCTGGACACCAAGGCGGGCGATGCCGGCGAGCCCTTGTACCGCGCCCTGGGCTGGCGGGAGGCCGGGTCGATCCCGGGCTATGCCCTGCGCAGCGGGGGCGGTGCGGATGCGACGGTGTTCTACTACAAGACGCTGTAGGAAGTTCTTTTTTGGAAAAAAGAACCCAAAAACTTTTGTCAGTTTGGCGGACGCTGTCCGGTGGCGTGACGCCAAACTGACAAAGTCTTTTTGCTTCTTTTTCTTCAGAAAAAGAAGGTTCTCTTCCTCAGTGCCGGAAGTGGCGCATTCCGGTGAACACCATCGCCAGCCCCGCCTCGTCGGCCGCCGCGATCACCTCATTGTCGCGGATCGACCCGCCCGGCTGGATGACCGCCGTGGCGCCGGCGGCGGCCGCCGCCTGCAACCCGTCCGCGAAGGGGAAGAAGGCGTCGGAGGCGACGACCGAGCCATGCGCCAGCGGCGCCTCCAGCCCGGCGGCCTTGGCGGCCTCGGCCGACTTCCAGGCGGCGATGCGGGCGGAATCCACCCGGCTCATCTGCCCGGCGCCGATACCCACGGTGGAGCCGCCCTTGGCATAGACGATGGCGTTGGACTTGACGTGCTTGGCGACGCGGAAGGCGAAGATCAAATCCGCCATCTCCTGCGCCGTGGGGGCGCGCTTCGTCACCACCTTCAGCGCCGACTCGGCGATGCGCCCGGCATCGCGCGACTGCGCCAGGAAGCCACCCGAGACGGAGCGGATGACGCGGCCGGGCGAGGCCGGGTCGGGCAGGCCGCCGGTCAGCAGCAGGCGCAGGTTCTTCTTGCGGGCGAAGATGGCGCGGGCGGCCTCGTCGGCGTCCGGTGCCACCACCACCTCGGTGAAGATGGCCGAGATGCGCTCGGCCGCTGCGGCGTCCAGCGGGCGGTTGGCGGCGACGATGCCGCCGAAGGCCGAGACCGGGTCGCAGCGCAGCGCCAGGTCCCAGGCCCGGGCCAGGCTCTCGCCTTCCGACACGCCGCAGGGGTTGGCGTGCTTGACGATGACGATGGCGGGCTTCTCGAACTCGGCGACGCATTCGAAGGCGGCGTCTGTGTCGTTCAGATTGTTGAAGGACAGCTCCTTGCCCTGCACCTGCGTCGCGGTGGCGATGCCGGGGCGGTTGGAGCCGTCCGTATAGAAGGCGGCCTGCTGGTGCGGGTTCTCGCCGTAGCGCAGCGTCTGGCGCAGCACGCCGGCCATGGCGAGGCGGGGCGGGAAGTCCTGCTCCAGCTTCGCCGCGAACCAGGTGGAAATGGCGGTGTCATAGGCCGCCGTGCGGGCGAAGGCCGCCGCCGCGAGGCGCTTGCGGGTGGCAAGGCTGGTGCCGCCCTGCGCCTCCATCTCGGCCTGTACCTCCGCCATCTGCTCCGGCGCGGTGATGACGGCGACATCCTCGTGGTTCTTGGCCGCCGCGCGGGTCAGGGCCGGGCCGCCGATGTCGATTTCCTCCACCGTCTCCTCGTGGGAGGCGCCCTTCGCCACCGTGGCCTCGAAGGGGTAGAGGTTGGAGACCAGCAGGTCGATCGGCGCGATGCGGTGCTCATCCATCTGCGCCACGTGCTTCGGGTCCGCGCGGCGGCCGAGCAGGCCGCCATGGATCTGCGGCACCAGCGTCTTGACGCGGCCGTCCAGGATCTCGGGGAAGCCGGTGTGGTCGGAGACGTCCACCACCGCCACGCCGTTCTCGCGCAGCAGGCGGGCGGTGCCGCCGGTGGAGAGGATCTCCACGCCGCGCCCGGCGAGGAAGCGGGCGAAGTCGAGCAGCCCGGTCTTGTCATGCACCGAAATCAGGGCGCGGCGGATGGTCACGATGTCGGCCATGTGCGGTCCAACCTTCCTGCAGTCTCGTCGCGCGGGGCTTAGACCGTTGCGCCGCGCCGCTCAACCGAAGGCTGCGCAGGGCTGACCCATCCTTTGCGGGCGAAGCCGGTGGTCATCCTGGCCTCGCCTTCTGCCGGAAATCGCACGCCTGGCCTGGCCCGGGAGAGGGAACTGATGAAGGAGGCGGGCCGCTAACGCGGGAATGCCTGCCCGTTCAGGGCGCCGGAAAGCGTGGCGGCCGAATCGCCGGCCGAGGCGAAGCGCCGGACGACGGCATGTGGCGAATTGGCACAAAGCCGCAGCCTGCATGAAGCCTTGGCCGATTTCACAGGAGGGGCAAGGCCGGCCTGGCTCTGCAGCAGGAGCGGCAGGCTGTGCTGCGACCCTTCCTGACATGAGAGATGCGGCGCAATGCCCTCGACGCCAGCAAGTCGAAAGCATTTTCTCCTGATCTTAAGCCGACTATTAAAATCGGCTGTTGTCCGAAACAAAAATTTGGCTGTTCGCCGGATCAACAAGACGCGTCGGGTTTTGCTTGGCTAGAATTTTCAATCGGAAGGCAATTTTCGCGCCGAAAAATCAAACGACAGGAGATATCACGGGAATAATATTGGCGAGAACTTAAGTGCAGATCAGGATTTTATTTATAATCATGTAATTAATATCCTCTTCTGAATTCGGAACAAATTTGAGTCCAGGAATTAGAAACTATAACGATAGAATTTAAGAGAATTTTTACTGTATTTTTTGTTTGAACTTGAGCTGTGGCCGACATAGGGTAGGCACCAACTCCTGGTTGATAACAAATTATCGAGTCAGGAGAAGACGGAAAATCTCTGTATCTATAATTGTTACTTGAATATTGTTCGTATCTTTTCGACGTGTGCATGTCGAACATGCCGCGCATGCGGTTTCTTTTGCCGGAAGCGGTGGAGGGTTTCCTCGCCCAGCTCAAGTCGGTGCTTCAAGCCTATCCTTGCGTGATTAAGCGGATCGCAGAAAGACAGAATTGATCTTCGAGGCCGTATAATAAAATTTCGTCATTACAACAACAAGGTGCGGGCGAACGCCTGAGCCGAGTAAACCTGCGGCTCGGTTCAGGTATTCGTCGGGCCAATTCGGGTTCTGGTCCAACCGGTTCCCGTAAGAACGGCGTATCAGAGGGTGTTTTATCAGGAGAATTGGATGTCTCCAGGTAAAGCGTCCGATTCTTGGTCCTTCCAGGAGATAGAACAATGTCTGAGGCGTTTGCTGCAGATTATTTCGACGAACAGTACTACCTGAGCACCAATCCGGACGTCCTCCTTGCCATCACGTCCGGCCATTTCAACAGCGCCTACGAGCACTTCCAGCAGTTCGGCCAGTTCGAGATGCGCGCCCCGAACGTCATGTTCGACGCGGCCTCATACCTGCTGAACAACCCGGACGTGCTGGCGGCCGTGAGCCAGGGCCTGATCCCGAGCGCCTGGCATCACTTCGTGAATTTCGGCGTGAAAGAGGGGCGCAGCGGCGGCTCCTTCGAGGGCCAGTTCAGCGAAGAGGCCTATCTGGCCGCCAACCCTGATGTCGCCGCCGCCGTCGAGAACGGGGACTTCGTCAGCGGCTACGCGCACTACCTGCTGTTCGGCGCCAATGAAGGCCGCCCCGCCTTCAACACCGATGGCAGCACCGTGACGCCGGGCGAGACCTTCTATCTCACCGCGGGCAAGGACACCTTCACCGGCACCTCCGGCGAGGATACGTTCGTTGCCGAGGGCTACAGCCCGACCGACAGCAGCCAGCAGACCCAGATCAACGCCCTCGACTCGATCGATGGCGGCGCTGGCACGGACACGCTGAACATCGCGGTCGCCGGCACTGCCAATTCGCGCCTGGCCGGCACCGTCTCGAATGTCGAGATCATCAACATCGACAATACGGAGGCCGCCGCCGCCGCCGCCCACTCCGGCGGTTCCGTCGATGCCTCGAAGTTCAGGGGCGCGACCCAGATCTGGCAGATCGGCGACGCCGCCACCGTGATCAACCTGGCCGAGACCACCACGGCCGGCTTCCGTGACCAGGACGACGACGTCACTGTCATCGCCGCCGACGACGCCACCTCGGTCATGCTGGCGGTCGACAATGTCGATGCGGGCAGCTTCGACTTCGACGAAGTCTCCGGCGAGTCCCTCGCCTCCGTCACTCTCAGGGGGACCGTCAGCGAGGATTCCAGCGACACGCCCAGTCTCGACATCATCGCGGGCACCGATGTCGAGGCTGTCACCATCGACACCGAGATCGATGTCTCTTTGGATGTGAACGAGGCCGGTGCCTCGACCAGGAGCGTGAATACGGTCGACGCCTCCGCCTCGACCGGCGCGATCGAGTTCTCTGCCGACTCCGCCACCACCTCGGTGCTGACCGGCAGCGGCGATGATGAGCTGTCCCTCAACACCGCCACGGCCCGCGGCGGCGCCGCCGCCTCGCTGAATTCCGGCGCCGGCGACGACACCATCCGGGTCTCCACCACCGGCACCGGCACGACCACCGTGAACGCCGGCGAAGGCAGCGACAGCGTCAGCATCTCCGGCCGCGGCACGGGCGTGCTGACGGTCAACCTCGGCGCGGGCGACGACAGCTTCGAAAGCAGCGTCGCCATCAACGGCAGCGATGTCATCGATGCCGGCGCCGGCACCGACACGCTGCTGCTGAGCCTGGTCGGCTCCGCCAACATCGGCGCGTTCCGCGGCTTCGACGTGTTCGACGTGAAGGACCTGGGCAAGACCCTCGATGTCGGCATCCTGGCGCAGAACAACAGCGTCACCGACTTCGTGGGCAGCGGCAGCTCCAACGCCGGTGTCCTGCAGAACATCGGCAGCGGCATCGGCTTCCGCGCCACGGGCGACATGGGCACGGGCGACACCCTGAGCCTGACCCAGGCGACCGCCGGCAGCCTGACCGTGACGCTGGACGCCGACGAGACCGGCACCGCCGACACGACCATCGATACCGCCGGGATGGCGATCAACGCGACCAACGCGAGGACGCTGAGCGCGGTGTTCGACGCCGACTACCTGGCCGGGATCGACGGCGAGACGACATCGGGCGACAACGTCTCCACCATCGCGCTGACGAGCGCGGCGACCAGCCTCTCCATCATGTCCGGTGGCGACAACGCCTCGAACGTCGTCACCTACACCGACAGCGCGACCACCGATGTGCTGGCCTCCGTCTCCGTCACCGGCGACCGCGCCCTGGACCTGAGTGGCGTGACCAGCACCGCCCTGGCCTCGGTCGATGCCTCCGGCCTGTCCGGCGCCCTGACCTTCAGCCTGGCTCAGCTGAAGGATGGCGGCTCGCTGGCCCTGGGCGGCGGCAATGATCTCATCACCGTCACCAACGCCTCCACCACCGGCGCCTTCGAGTCGATCTCCGGCCTGGGCGCGAATGACCAGCTGGTGCTCGCCGCCGCCTCCGTGGCGGCCGACGTGGACAGCACCGGCACCTACGCCCTCGCCGGTGGCGTGCTGGCCTTCGAGGGGACGGGTCCGTCCACCTTCGACGAGGCCCTGGGCATCGTGGATGGCGCCCTGGCCCTGAACGCCGCCGCCGTGTTCGAGTATCTGAGCGACAGCTACCTGTTCGTCCAGGGCACGACGGACACGCTGGTGAAGCTGACCGGCCTGACCAGTGTGGACAGCCTCACCGAGAGCGCCACCAGCGCCGACCACTTCATGATCGCCTGATCAGCGTGGTCACGCCCCGCCTTCGGGCGGGGCAGCCTGGAATGACAGAAAACCCCGCCACGTCGCTGTGGCGGGGTTTTCTCATTTCTGCTCGGCGTTGCGTCCGGAAGCCCGCTCCTGCCGGCGGCCTCTCTCCGGGAATGCCGCCGGGCGGCGGCCTGCCTCAGTGCGCCTCGCCCCAGTTGGCGCCGTGGCCGATCTCGGCCTTCAGCGGCACGCGCAGCTCGGCCACGCCTTCCATCACCCGCCGCACGCAATCGGCGGTGGCCGCCACCTCCGCCTCCGGCACCTCGAAGAGCAGCTCGTCATGCACCTGCAGAAGCATCCGCGCCGAGAGGCCCGCCGCCTTCAGGGCGGCGGGCATCCGCACCATGGCGCGCTTGATGATCTCGGCCGCACCCCCCTGGAAGGGGGCGTTGATGGCGGCGCGCTCGGCATTGCCGCGGCGCGCCTGCTCCTTGGCCTGGATGCCATCGATCCACAGCTTGCGGCCGAAGGGGGTGGTGACGTAGCCGGTCTCCCGCGCCTCGGATTTCAGCCGCTCCATCTCCTCCAGGATGCCGGGATACTGGGAGAAATAGGCGTCGATGATGCCGCGCGCCTCGCCCGGCCCGATGCCGAGCCGCGCCGCCAGCCCGAAGGCGGACATGCCGTAGATGATGCCGAAATTGATGGTCTTGGCGCGGCGCCGCGCCTCGCGGTCCACCTTGCCCGGCTCCAGCCGGAAGATGTCGGCCGCCGTGCGGCTGTGGATGTCCTCGCCCTTCTCGAAGGCGTCGCGCAGGCTCGGCACGTCGGCCAGGTGCGCCAGCAGCCGCAGCTCGATCTGCGAGTAGTCGGCCGCCAGCAGCACATGCCCCGGCTCGGCGACGAAGGCGCGGCGGATGCGCGCCCCCTCCTCCGTGCGGATCGGGATGTTCTGCAGGTTCGGCTCGGTGGAGGAAAGCCGGCCCGTGGAGGTGATGGCCATGGAGAAATCGGTGTGGACGCGCCCGTCGCGCGGGTCGATCTGCGCGGCGAGGCCCTCGACATAGGTCGATTTCAGCTTGGCCAGCTGGCGCCAGTGCAGCACCTGCCGCGGCAGCTCGTGGCCACGCGCGGCGAGGTCCTCCAGCACGGCGGCATCGGTGCCCCAGGCGCCGGCCTTGCCGCGCTTGCCGCCCGGCAGCTTCTGCTCGTCGAACAGGATTTCCCCGAGCTGCTTCGGCGAGCCGACGTTGAAGGGCTTGCCGGCGAGTTCATGGATCTGCTGCTCCAGCGCCACCATGCGCTGCGAGAAATCCTCGCCGATGCGGGCCAGCTCGGCGCCGTCCACCTTGATGCCGGCCAGTTCCATGTCGCGCAGCACGGGCACCATGCGGCGCTCCACCTGCTCGTAGAGCGCCAGCGCCCCGGCGGCGCGCAGGCGGGGCCGCAGCGCCTGCCACAGCCGCAGCGTCACGTCCGCATCCTCGGCGGCGTAGGCGGTGGCCTTGTCCAGCGGCACCTGGGAGAAGGGCACGCGGGCGCGCCCCGTGCCCGTCACCTCGTCATAGGGGATGGGGCGGTGGCCGAGATGGCGCAGCGAGAGCTCGTCCATGCCGTGGCCGTGGCGGCCGGCATCCATGCTGTAGGAGATCAGCATGGTGTCATCGAGCGGGGCGACGGTGGCGCCGCCATTCTCGGCGCGGCCCAGCACCTCCAGATCGTACTTGGCGTTGTGCAGCACCTTGAGGACGGAGGCGTTCTCCAGCAGCGGGCGCAGCGCGGCGATGGCCTGGTCCTGCGTCATCTGCGGCGGCGGCTTCGGCGCCTCCTCCAGCAGGTCGCCCGTGCCGGCGGCGGGGCCGTGGCGGAGCGGGATGTAGCAGGCGCGGCCGGGCGCCACGGCGAGCGAAATGCCGACGAGGTTGGCGTGCAGCGCGTCCAGGCTGTCCGTCTCGGTGTCCAGCGCCAGCACGCCGGCCTCGCGCGCGGCGGCGATCCAGGGCTCCAGCGCGGCCGGGTCGGTCACCGTCTCATAGGGGCCGAAGGGGGCGGCGTCGGCGGCGGGGGTGGCCTCGGGCGCGGCGGCCGGGGCCTCGGGGAGGGCGTGGCGCGGGCGGCTGACGGGGGCCGAGTCGCCGCCCGAATCGCCATCCAGCCCCATCCGGTGCAGCAGGGAGCGGAAGCCCTGCTCGCGCAGGAAGCCGGCGAGGCGGCCGGGCTCGGGGGCGCGGGCCAGCAGCCCGTCCACCGGCACGGGCAGCGGCGCGCCGGCGTCCAGCGTCACCAGCTTCTTGCTAACGCGCGCCAGCTCGGCATTCGCGATCAGCGCCTCGCGGCGCTTGGGCTGCTTGATCTGCGGCGCGGCGGCGAGCAGCCCTTCCAGGTCGCCATATTCGGCGATCAGTGCGGCGGCGGTCTTGATGCCGATGCCGGGCACGCCGGGCACATTGTCCGTGCTGTCGCCGGCCAGCGCCTGCACGTCCACCACCTTGTCCGGCGTCACGCCGAACTTCTCGAACACCTCCGCCTCGCGGATCGGCTTCTGCTTGATCGGGTCCAGCAGCTGCACGCCGGGGCGGACCAGCTGCATCAAATCCTTGTCCGAGGAGACGATGGTGACCTGCCCGCCCGTCTCGACAAACGCCTTGGCATAGGCGGCGATCAGGTCGTCCGCCTCGTAATTCTCCAGCTCGACGCAGGCGACGCCGAAGGCGGCGGTGGCCTCGCGGATGAGGGAGAATTGCGGCACCAGCTCGGGCGGCGCCTCGGGGCGGTGCGCCTTGTACTGGTCGTAGATGGCGTTGCGGAAGGTGACGCGCGAGGCGTCGAACACCACCGCCAGATGGGTGCCGACATGCCGGGTGAGGAACTGGCCGAGCATGTTGGTGAAGCCGAACACGGCGTTCACGGGCACCCCGTCCGGCCGCGTCATCGGTGGCAGGGCGTGGAAGGCGCGGAAGATGTAGCCCGAGCCATCCACCAGGATCAGGTGCGGCACCGGCTCCGGGGTGCCGGCGGGGGCTTCGGGCGTGGCGGCGGCCGCCAGCCCGTCAGTGGTGGTCGTCGCCACCCGCGCCGTCCTGCAGCACATAGGTGCGCGAGCAATAGGGGCAGGTCACCTGCGTCGCCTCGATGCGCAACGAGACGGCCGGGTGCCCCAGCGCGCCGCCGCCGCCATCGCAGGTGACGACCCGGCTGTGGGCCGGCAGGATTTCCTCCGGCGTCACCCCGGGGGTGGCTTTCGGGGTGTAGCCCGTCAGGTTCGCGTCGCGCATCGTGTGGCTTCCGTCGCTGGCCAAGGTCCTGTGGAACATAGGGGCAGGCGGCGCCGGCCGCCAGTCGGCGGGCGCGCGGGGCGGTGGCGCGGCGCTGGACGCGGCCGCCCCGCCCCCGCTATGCCGGGGGCCGATGCCACACCGCTCCGGCTGGATGGCCGCCGCCCTCGCCGCCCTGTGCCTGCCGGGCCTCGCCGGCTGCGCCCCGCGCGTGGTGCCGGCCGGCCCGCCCGTCGCCGCCCCCGCTTTGGCGGAGGATGCCATCCTGGCCGCCGATGGCGCCCGGCTGCGGCTGCACCACCGCGCCCCGCCGGAGGGTATGCCCGTGCGCGCCGTGCTGCTGGCCCTGCACGGCTTCAACGACCATGCCGGCAACCTGCTGATCGACGGCTTCGGCCGCCTGGCGGAGGCCGGGGTGCTGACCTACGCCTATGACCAGCGCGGCTTCGGCGCCTCGCCCGGCCGCACCCTCTGGCCGGGGGCGGCGACGATGGCGGAGGACGCGGCCCTGGCCCTGCGCCTGCTGCGCGCGCGCCACCCCGGCCTGCCGCTCTACCTGATGGGGGAGAGCATGGGCGCCGCCGTGGCGGTGCTGGCGGCGGCGGGGCCGGCGGCCGATTCGCCGCCCGACGGGCTGCTGCTGATGGCCCCCGCCTTCTGGTCCTACGCGGCGATCGGGCCGGTGGCGGAGGGCGCCTTCTGGCTGCTGGCGCACAGCCTGCCGGCCCTGGCCTTCCCGCCCAGCGCCGGCAACATCTCGGCCAGCGACAACACCGAGGCGCTGCGCCGCTTCGGCCGCGACCTGCTGACCATCAAGGACACGCGCATCGACGCCGCCTGGGGCCTGCTGGCGCTGATGGACACGGCCAGCACGCGGCTGGCCGGCTGCTGCGCGCCGCCCACCCTGGTGCTGCAGGGCGCCAGGGACCGGGTGGTGCCGCCCTCCGTCACCCGCGGCGTGCTGCGCGGCATGCGGCCGGAGACGCGGCTGGCGCGCTACCCCGAGGGCTGGCACCTGCTGCTGCGCGACGGCATCCGCGACACGGTGGCGCAGGATATCCTGGCCTGGATGGAGAACCCCTCCGCACCCCTGCCCTCGGGCGCGGATGCGGCGGGCGCGGCCTGGCTCGCGCAGCCGGAGTGACGGCGCCCTGGTGAAGGGGCTTCCTCAGGCGCGCAGCAGGTTGGCCAGCACGATCTCCCGCCAGATGCGGAGCGGCGTGGCGCCCTGCTCCGGCTGGTTGTAGAGGCCGCAGAAGCAGGCCATGGCGAGCCCGGCGGCGGGCATCAGGTAGAGGCGCTGCCCGCCATTGCCGTTGGCGCCGAGCCAGGGGCGGGGCCCCCCGAAGGCGGGCACGAAGCCACCGCCCTGGTACCAGAGATGGCTGTAGCGCAGCCCGTCGCCGGTGGGGATGCCGGGGCGGTTCATCGCCTCCAGCCACGCCGCCGGCACCACGCGCTGTCCTTCCCACATGCCGCCCTGCAGCACCACCTGGCCGATCCGCAGCAGGTCCGGCGCCGTCAGCCGCAGGCCGGAGGCGGCGGAGGGCACGCCGTCCCGCCCCGCCGCCCAGCCGCCGGGCTCGATGCCGAGGGGGGCGAACAGCGCCTCCCGCGCGAAATCGGGCAAAGGCTGCCCGGTGCCGCGGGCGATCAGCGCGCCCAGCAGCGCCACCGCGCCGCCGGAATAGGTCCAGCGCTCCCCGGGCGGGTGCTCCACCGGCCGGTCCAGCGCGAAGCGGTAGCGGTCCGCCGCGTTCTCCATGGCGATCTCGCTGTTCGCCGGGTCGGTATAGGGGCGCGATTCGTCCCATCGCAGCCCCATGGTCATGTCCAGCGCATTGGCCACGCGCAGGCGCTGCCGCGACGGGTCGGCGGCAAGGTCGGCGTATTCCGGGAACTGGGCCAGCAGCGGCGCCCCGGGCGGCGGCACCGCGCCGCGCCCGAGGGCGATGCCATAGAGCAGCCCCACCACGCTCTTGGTCACGGAGCGGAGGTCGTGCGGCACGGCGGGGCCGAAGGCGACCTCGCCGAGCGGCTGGCCCCAGCTTTCGTCGGCGCCCTGGCCATAATGCGCCAGCACCACACGGCCATGGCGCGCCACCAGCACCGCGTGCACGCCGCGCAGCAGGCCGGACCGCAGCCCGGCCGCCAGCTTCTCCGCCAGATCCGGCGCGAAGCCGGCCCTGGCCAACTCCGCCCTGGCCAACTCCGCCCTGGCCGGGGCCGCCATCACGCCGAGGCCCAGCGCCGGCAGGGCGCGGCGGGAGAGTGGAAAGCCATGCATCGCATCCTCACGCTGGTGGCGGAGAGGAGAAAGAACATTGCGGAATAGAAATCAAGACGTTCCGGGCGCCGGCCGTCCCGGATATGGCGCCACGCGACCGGCGGAACCCTGGCCGCTTCATGTGCAATCCGATACGTCGCGGCCCGAAGGACAGAGGAAACGCCACGTTTTGAACCGCTTGCCGGGGGCGGATTGACCCCGGCCCGGCGCTTTGAAACGCTGCCGGCCGATTCCCGTCCAAGGAGATACGCCGGTGGCCCGCACGCTGATTCGCGCCTCGCACATCATCGCCTACCAGAATGGCGGGCACCGCCACCTGAAGGATGGCGTCGTGGTGATCGAGAACGACACGATCCTGCATGTCGGCCAGGGCTATGAGGGGCCGGTGGACGAGACCATCGACGCCGCCGGCCAGGTGGTGACGCCGGGCTTCATCAACACCCACGCCCATCTCTCGGAAAGCCCGCTCGACAAGAGCTTCGTCGAGGACCGGGGGCCGCGGCAGTTCTACCTCTCCGGCCTGTTCGAATTCCTGACGGCGCGCGACGGCGCCATCACCGAGGAAGCCCGCCGCGCCTGCATCGCCTACTCGATGCCCGAGCTGCTGCGCACCGGCACCACCACCATCATGGAGATCGGCGGCCATGGCGACGTGGTGGCCGAGCATGCCGAGCGCGTGGGGCTGCGCGCCTATATCGGCCAGGGCTACCGCTCCGGCCGCTGGCTGACCGCCAATGGCCGCACCGTGGAGTACGAGTGGCTGCCGGATGACGGGCTCGCCGGGTTCAACGCCGCCGTCGATTTCATCGGGCGCGTCGAGGGCCGCGCCAATGGCCGCATCAAGGGCTTCCTGACGCCGATGCAGATCGACACCTGCTCGGAGGCGCTGCTGCGGCGCTCGGCCGACGCGGCGCGCGACATGAAGGTGCCGCTGGCGCTGCACGTCTCCCAGTCCGTGCCCGAGTTCCACGAGATGACGCGGCGCAACGGCTGCACGCCCATCGAGTGGCTGGAGAAGATCGGCTTCCTGTCGGAGCGCTGCATCCTCGGCCACTGCATCATCCCGGGCGAGAGCTCCTGGGCCAACTACCAGGCGGACGACATCGGCATCCTGGCCGATACGGGTGCCAACGTGGCGCATGCGGTGTGGGTCTTCGCCCGGCGCGGCATCGCCATGGAGAGCTTCGCCCGCTACCAGGCGCGCGGCGTGAACATGACCATCGCCACCGACACCTGCCCGCAGAGCATGATCGAGGCGATGCGCTGGACCTCGGTGGTCTCCAAGATCGTCGACCGGCGGACGCAGGTGGCCACCGCGGCCGACGTGTTCAACGCCGCCACGCTGAACGGCGCCAAGGCGCTGGGGCGCGAGGATCTCGGCCGCATCGCCCCCGGCGCCAAGGCCGACCTGCTGCTGTGGAAGGGCGACAGCCTGTTCATGACGCCGCTGCGCGACCCGATCCGCAACCTGGTCTTCTCCGCCACGGCCGAGGACCTGGACACCACGATCATCGACGGCCGCGTGGTGATGCGCGGCGGCGTGGTGCCGGGCTACGACCCGGTGGAGCTGGGCCGCGCCGTGCAGCAGGGCGCCGAGGCCATGTGGGCCGGCATGAAGAGCCGCGACTGGGCGGGGCGCGACATCGAGCAGCTCTCGCCCTCGAGCTTCCCCGCCTTCCAGGGCTGAAGGCGCCGCCCGGCCGGGCGGGAACCCTTCTCCGGCGCCGCCGTTCCTTTGTCCGGGAACGGCGGCGCGGGAAGGGGCCTGGATGTTCGAGAGCATGCCGCTGTGGCTGCAGGCCGGGTTCTGGGGGCTCCTCGGCGGCTCCTCGCTGGTGATCGGGGCGGCGCTCGCCTACCTCGTCCGGCTGCCCGCCCGGGTGACGGCCGGCATCATGGCCTTCGGCTGCGGCATCCTGATCTCCGCCGTCGCCTATGAGCTGGTCGAGGAAGGCTTCCGGCAGGGCGGCATCTGGCCCGTCATCGGCGGCGCCCTGGCCGGCTCGGCCGCCTACACGCTGGCCAACTGGCTGGTGTCGCGCCGCGGCGGCCGGCACCGCAAGCGCTCGGGCGAGCAGCAGAAGGCGGTGAGCGGCGGCGGCATGGCGATCGCCATCGGCTCGCTGCTGGACGGCATCCCAGAATCGGTGGTGCTGGGGGTGGGGCTGCTCGGCGGTGGCGGGGTGAGCCTGCCCATGCTGGCGGCGGTGTTCCTGTCCAACTTCCCGGAGGGGCTGTCGAGCGCGGCCGGCATGCGCCGGGCGGGGCGCGGCAGGGGCTATGTGCTGGGCCTCTGGGGCGGCATCGCCCTGCTCTCGGGCCTGGCCGCCCTGCTGGGCGCGGCCCTGCTGGGCGATGCGCCGCCGGCCCTGACCGCCACGGTCAACGCCATCGCCGCCGGGGCGCTGCTGACCATGATCGCCGACACCATGATCCCGGAGGCGGTGGAGGGCGAGCGGGGCGGGACGGGGCTGCTGGTGGTGGCGGGCCTGCTCGTCGCCTTCGCCCTGTCCCAGCAGGGCGGCTGAGCGGCGCGAAGGGGGCCGGGGGCTGGCCCCGGCCCGGCCGGCTCAGCGCGGCGCGGCGTTGAACTTGTCGAACAGGGCGTTCGCCGCGTCGACGCAGGCCTGCACCGGCTCCTTGTCCGAGCACTGGATGCGCACGGCCGTGTCGCCCCGGCGGAAGGAGAAGCTGGCGCCGGGCGGCGGCGGGCGGTGCATGCCGTGCATGCCATGCATCATCATGCCCCGCATCCGCTCGTGATGGGGGCCGGCCTCCGGGCCACGGCCCGGGCGCGGCCCCTCCGGGCGGCCGCCGGGCCCGGCCGGCCCGGCCTCGGCCGCCGGCGGCGGCGCGGGCGGGGCGGGCTGCGCCACGGCCAGGGCCGCCCCGCCCAGGAACACCGCGCCCACGCCCAGCATCAGCAATCCACGCATGTCCTCATCCTCTTCCGTGGTGGCGGCCCGGCAGAGCGGGGCCTCCGTGGCTTCTTGATAGGCCGGCCCCGCGTGACCGTGCCGCTCGCTCGGCAACCAAATGTGGCTGGCAGGTGTGGCGGGCAAGTGTAGCGGGCGGAGGCGGCGGCCGGCCTTCGGGGAGAACCATCCACCGCCGCATTGGTTGTTGCCTCGAGGCTTGCCGCCACCACAGAGGAGGCCATCCGCATGACCGAGGATCGCACGGTGCTGACCACGCGTCAGGGCCACCCCGTCCATGACAACCAGAGCCTGCGCAGCGTCGGCGAGCGCGGGCCCGCCACGCTCGAGAACTACCAGTTCATCGAGAAGATCACGCATTTCGACCGGGAGCGCATCCCGGAACGGGTGGTGCATGCGCGCGGCGCCGGCGCGCATGGCTATTTCGAGGCCTATGGCCGCATCGGCGACGCGCCCGCCAGCCGCTACACCCGCGCCCGCGTGCTGACGGAGACGGGGGTGCGGACGCCGCTCTTCGTCCGCTTCTCCACCGTGATCGGCGCCAAGGACAGCCCCGAGACGGCGCGCGACCCGCGCGGCTTCGCGGTCAAGTTCAAGACGGTGGAGGGCAACTGGGACCTGGTCGGCAACAACCTTCGGATCTTCTTCATCCGCGACGCCATCAAGTTCCCGGACATGATCCACGCCTTCAAGCCGGACCCGGTGACCAACCGGCAGGAGGCCTGGCGCTTCTACGATTTCGTGGCGCACCACCCCGAGGCGCTGCACATGGTCACCTGGGTGAAGAGCCCCTGGGGCATCCCGGCCACTTTCCGCGAGATGGAAGGCTCCAGCGTCAACACCTACAAGCTGGTGAACGCCGAGGGCGTCGCGCATCTGGCGAAGTTCAGCTGGGTGCCGAAGCAGGGCGTGCGCAACCTGACCAGCGCCCAGGCGGCCGAGATCCAGGCGAAGGACACCGGCCACGCCACGCGCGACCTCTACGACGCCATCGCGCGCGGCGACCACCCGGAATGGGAGTTCTGCGTCCAGCTGATGTCCGACGACCCGCATGACGAGCTGGATTTCGACCCGCTGGACGACACCAAGCGCTGGCCGGAGGACAAGTTCCCGCTGCTGCCAGTGGGCCGCATGGTGCTGGACCGCGCGCCGGAGGATTTCTTCGCCGAGGTCGAGCAATCCGCCTTCGGCACCGGCGTGCTGGTGGACGGCATCGACTTCTCGGACGACAAGATGCTGCAGGGCCGCACCCTGTCCTACTCGGACACGCAGCGCTACCGCGTCGGCGCCAACTACCTGCAGCTGCCGATCAACGCGCCGCAGGAGCAGGCCCGCGCCCATACCAACCAGCGGGACGGCATGATGGCCTATCATGTGGACCGCGGCGGCCAGAACCGGCACGTCAACTACGAGCCGAGCATGATGGGCGGGCTGCGGGAGGCGCCGAAGCCGGAGAAGGAGTACCTCCAGTGGGTGGAGGGCCATCTCGGCCGCTACCAGACCACCCGCACCACCGATGACTACCGCCAGGCCGGCGAGCGCTACCGCTCCTTCGAGGATTGGGAGCGCGACGACCTGATCGCCAACATGGTGGCCGACATGAAGGAATGCCCGGAGCCGATCGCGCTCCGCATGGTCTGGCACTGGTGGCATTGCGACGAGGATTACGGCCGCCGCGTGGCGGAAGGGGCGGGTATCGACCTGGAGAAGGCGCTGGCCCTGCCGCCCCTGCCCAACCGCCCGGCGCCGGGGGAGCGGCTGCCCCGCCCCACCTACAGCAGCGGCAAGGCCGAGGGCACGCCGCGCAGCGAGGCGGCGGAGTAAGCGGAGCGGGAGGGGCGCGGCCCCTCCCGGCGCCCGCTCACTTCTCGCCCGCTCACTTCTCGACGAAGGCCTTCTCGATCACGTAGTGGCCGGGGCGGCTGTTGGCGCCCTCCTCGAAGCCCATCCCCTCCAGCAGCGCCTTGCTCTCGGCCAGCATCTCCGGGCTGCCGCACAGCATCACCCGGTCCTCGGCCGGGCTGAAGGCGGGCAGGCCGAGATCGGCGAACAGCCTGCCGGAGCGGATGAGGTCGGTGACGCGGCCCTGGTTGCGGAAGGGCTCGCGCGTCACGGTGGGGTAGTAGAGCAGCTTGCCCGCCACCAGCTCGCCCAGCGCCTCGTCCCGCGGCAGCGCCTCGATCATCTCGGCATAGGCGAGTTCCTTCACCTCGCGCACGCCGTGCAGCAGCACCACGCGCTCGAACCGGTCATACACCTCCGGCTCGCGGATCAGCGACAGGAAGGGGGCGAGGCCGGTGCCGGTGCCGTAGAGCCACAGGGTGCGGCCCGGCAGCAGCGCGTCCATCACCAGCGTGCCGACCGCCTTGCGGCCCACCAGGATCTCGTCGCCCGGCCGGACATGCTGGAGGCGGCTGGTCAGCGGCCCGTCCGGCACCTTGATCGACAGGAATTCCAGCCCCTCGTCCCAGGGCGGCGAGGCGACCGAATAGGCGCGCACCAGCGGCTTGCCCTCCGCCATCAGCCCCAGCATCACGAACTGCCCGGCGGTGAAGCGCAGGCCCGGGCTGCGGCTGCAGCGGAAGGAGAAGAGGCGGTCCGTCCAGTGGTGCACCTGCGCCACCGTCTCGGTGGAATAGGCGGGGTGGGCGGATTTCCAGGCGGGTCGGGTTTCGGCGTTCATCGGCGATGACATGGCCTTCTCAAGGCGCCAGGCAAGTCACGGAGGGCCCCAGGGGGTCGCCTTGCGGGCAGGGGCGGGACCATGACACGGCTTGCATGCGGCCGCGGTTGCGGTGAGCCTCCGCCTATCATGAGCACGCCACCCGACGCCACACCCCAGGCCGCAACCCTGCCTCCCGGCCCGCCCCTGGACCCCCCCCTGGGCCCCGAGGTCGACCCCACCCCCCGGCCGCTGCCCGCCCGGGTGCCGCACCGCGGCGCCTCGGTCACGCTGGAGCCGCTCGGCATCCGCCACGCGGAGGAGCTGTGGGAGGCCACCCAGGGCGCCGGGGAGAGCTGGGCCTATCTCGGCTACGGCCCCTTCGCCGATTTCGCCGCCTTCCGGAAGTTCCTCGGCGGCTTCGCCACCACCCACGACCCCATCGCCTGGGCGGTGCGGCCGCATCTCTCCGGCCGGGCGCTGGGCTGGCTGACGCTGATGGAGATCCAGCCCGCCAACGCCGCCATCGAGCTGGGCCACATCTGGTTCTCGCCGCGCATGCAGCGCACGCGCGCCGCCACCGAGGCGATGTTCCTGCTGATGCGCCACGCCATGGACGACCTCGGCTACCGGCGGCTGGTGTGGAAGTGCAACGCGCTGAACGCGCCCTCCCGCCGCGCCGCCGCGCGCCTCGGCTTCACCTATGAGGGGGAGCACCGGGCGCATCTGGTGGTGAAGGGGCGGCGGCGCGACACCGCCTGGTTCTCCATTCTCGACGAGGAGTGGCCGGCGCGGCGCGACGCCATCGCCGCCTGGCTGGCGGAGGAGAATTTCGACCATCGCGGCACGGCCCGCAGCAGCCTGCGCGCCGCCCCCGGCTGAACCGGCGGAAGCGGGGCGGGAACCCGCGGCCGGTTTTCCCGTTTCGGAGGGGAGAATGATGGCCGGACCGGGCCGGCCCCCAATTCCTTCGCCCCGAGGAGCGGACCCATGCCGAACAACCACGATCCCGATCAGATGCGGGCCGCCCTCCAGGCCATCCGGCAGGGGCGGCCAGCGGCAGAGGGCAGGGGCGCGCCGCCCGCCGCCGGGGAAGGCGGGGGCGGCAGGCCCCCCCGGGGCGAGGGCCGCAGGGCGCGGCGGCCGGGCGAGATCCCGGCGCGGGGCTGGGCCAGCATCCTCAAGCGGGCGGTGCTGCAATCCAACGACGACCGGGTGATGACCGAGGCCGCCGGCATCACCTTCTATGCCCTGCTCTCCATCTTCCCCTCCCTCACCGCGCTGGTCTCCGTCTATGGCCTGTTCGCCGACCCCGTGACGGTGTCGAACCACCTGCAGCAGCTCGGCGGCTTCGTGCCGGAGGGCGGCATGCAGATCATCAACGAGCAGCTGCAGCGCCTGACGGGCGGCGAGCCGAGCAAGCTGGGCTTCGGCCTGATCTCCGGCCTGGTGCTGGCGCTGTGGAGCGCCAACAAGGGCACCAAGGCGATGTTCGACGCGCTGAACGTCGTCTATGACGAGCCGGAGAAGCGCAGCTTCATCCGCCTGACGCTGGTCTCGCTGGCCTTCACCCTGGGCGCGCTGGTCTTCATCCTGATCGCGATGGGCGCGGTGGTGGTGCTGCCGGTGGTGCTGCGCTTCGCGGGCCTGGAGAACAGCACGGAATGGCTGCTGCGCCTGGCGCGCTGGCCGCTCCTGCTGCTGGTCATCACCTGCCTGCTGGCCACGCTCTACCGCTTCGGCCCCAGCCGGGAGAAGGCGCGCTGGCGCTGGGTGAGCTGGGGCGGGGTGTTCGCGGCGGTGGGCTGGGCCGCCATCTCCGCGGGCTTCTCCTGGTATGTCGGCAATTTCGGCAATTACGACGCCACCTATGGCTCGCTCGGCGCGGTGGTCGGCTTCATGACCTGGATCTGGCTCTCCGCCATGATCGTGCTGGTCGGCGCCGAGCTGAACGCCGAGATGGAGCACCAGACGGCGCGCGACACCACCACCGGCCCCGAGCAGCGCATGGGCCGCCGCGGCGCCCGCATGGCGGACACCGTCGCCTGAAAGGATGCGGCCTGAGGCGGCACCTGCCGGCGGTTGACGCGGTTTCGTCATCCCGCCGTCAAGCGCCCGCAACAGGGCGGCCCTAACAGCGCCCGCATCGATCCCCGACGGAGTGCTTCCGATGCGCGCAATGCTGTTGGCCGCCACCGCCCTGCTGGGCCTGGCCGGCGCCGCCCAGGCCCAGCCGAAGCTGGAGGCCCGCCTGGCCGGTCATGCCATGCTGCCCGCCTTCACCATGACCCTGCCGCCGGCCGATGCCCCGCGCGACGCGCTGGTCTCCGGCAAGTTCACCGGCGCGGCGCGGGCGGAGCGGCCCGGCAGCATCCCCGGCACCACCGGCCCGGCGCCGGAAGGCCGCCCCACCGGCATCAGCCTGCCCTTCATCGGCCAGCCGGTGCAGGGCTTCTCCGGCATCAAGCCGGTGGAAGGCGAGCCGGGCGCCTACTGGGTGCTGACCGACAACGGCTTCGGCTCCAAGAAGAACAGCCCCGACGCGCTGCTGATGTTCCACAAGGTGCGGCCCGACTTCCGCGCCGGCAGCGTGGCGGTGGAGCGCACCGTGTTCCTCTCCGACCCCGACCGCCGCGTGCCCTTCCGCATCGCCTATGAGGGCACGGAGGCGCGCTACCTGACCGGCGCCGATTTCGACCTGGAGAGCATCCAGCCCATCCCCGGCGGCCAGGGCTTCTGGATCGGCGAGGAGTTCGGCCCCTACCTGATCCGCGTCGACGCCGAGGGGCGGGTGCGGCAGGTGGCCGAGACGCGGTTGGAGGAGAAGGTGATCCGCAGCCCCGACCACCCGGCGCTGACGGTCGCCGCCAGCCCCACCGCCGGCGTGCCCTTCCAGGTGCAGCGCTCGGGCGGCTACGAGGGCATGGCCATGCTGCCCGATGGCAGCCGCCTCTGGGCGCTGCTGGAGAAGCCGGTGCTGACCGCCGAGGGCAAGCCCGAGGGCGCCTTCCTGCGCCTGATCGAGTTCGACACGCAGAAGGCCGAGTGGACCGGCCGCAGCCTGAAGTACCGGCTGGAGGCCGGCGCCACCGCCATCGGCGACTTCAACTTCATCGACGAGCGCCGCGCCCTGGTGATCGAGCGCGACAATGGCGAGGGCGACCCCTCCCTGGCCTGCGCCCAGGGGCAGACACCGGGGCAGACGCCGGGGCAGACACCGGGGCAGACGCCCCCGGGCTGCTTCGCCAGCCCCGCCCGGCACAAGCGCATCTATCTGGTCGACCTCGGCGCCGCCGATGCCGAGGGCTTCGTGAAGAAGCTCGCCTATATCGACCTGATGGACATCCGCGACCCCGAGGGCGTCGCCCGCCAGCGCGGCGACCGCGCCGCCGATGCCCCGCGCGAGCGCTTCGGCTTCCCCTTCTTCACCATCGAGGACGTGGCGATGGTGGATGCCGAGCACATCATCGTGGCGAACGACAACAACCTGCCCTTCAGCGCCGGCCGCCACCTGACGCAGGCGGATGACAACGAGTTCATCCTGCTGCACGTGCCGGAGCTGCTGCGGACGCGCTGAGTCCGGCGCCCTCCGGCGGGCGGGCGAGAGTCCTTGTGCTTCTTTCGCCCGCCGGAGAGCTTGCCCCCGTCCGGCGGCGCCCTTACGCCTGCGTCAGGATGGCCCGCCTCCCGCCCCTTCCGGGGGAGGGCGGGCCCGCAACCCGAGGAGCCCCGGCGGGGCGGAGACCCTGGATGCCGTTGCGCGACGCGACCCCCGATGACCTGCCGGCGGTCACCGCCATCTATGCCCACCACGTCCTCACCGGCACCGGCACGCTGGAGACGGAGCCGCCGGACCCGGCGGAGATGGCCCGGCGCATGGCGCAGATCCAGGGCGCCGGCTGGTCCTGGCTGGTGGCCGAGGAACAGGGCGAGGTGGTGGGCTTCGCCTATTTCCGCGCCCTCGGCGCGGAGGCCGGCTACCGCTACGCCGCCGAGGACGCGATCTATGTGCGCCACGACGTGCACGGGCAGGGCCTCGGCAAGTCGCTGGTCGCGGCGCTGCTGGAGCGGGCGGAGGCCGCCGGCTTCCGGCAGTTCTTCGCGGTGATCGGCGATTCGGAGAATGTCGGCTCGATCGGGCTGCATCTCTCGCTCGGCTTCCGGCAGGTGGGCATCATGCGCAGCGCCGGGCTGAAGTTCGGCCGCTGGCTGGATGTGGTGACGATGCAGCGCAGCCTCGGCGCCGGGGACCGCACCCTGCCCGAATAAGGCGCGCGCCCCCTCTTTCACACGGCCGTGCCCGGCCCTGGAAACGCCGCCCCGCCGCCCGCATTGAAGAGGGGCAGCGGACGGGGAGGGGGCTTTTGCTCGATCAGCTCGACATGGCGGCACGGCGGGTCGTCGCCTCCGTCACCTGGGCGCCGAACTGGGCCGTGAGCCTTGCCGTGCTGGCGGTGGCCGCGCTGACGGCGCGGCTGGTGCACCGGCTGGTGTTCCGCCTGCTGACGCGCCTGGTGCAGGAGCGGGATCTGTTCCTCCGCTCCCTGGTGTCGCGCACCGCCGGGCCGGTGCGGCTGGGGCTGGCGGTGTTCGCCCTGTCCATCGCCGCCGGCATCGCGCCGCTGACGGCGCAGCAGGCCGGCATCCTGCGGCATGTCCTGCTGGTCTGCTTCATCGGGCTGGTCGGCTGGGTGATGCTGACGGCGCTGCGCATCTGGACCACCGTCTATCTCCGCCGCTTCAAGCTGGACGCGGAGGACAACCTCCTCGCCCGCAAGCACGCCACCCAGTCGCGCATCCTGAAGCGGGTCGCCGCCTCGCTGATCGTGGTGGTCACCGCCGCGGCGGCGCTGATGACCTTCGACGGGGTGCGGCAATACGGCGTCTCGCTGCTGGCCTCGGCCGGCGCCGCCGGGCTGGTGGTCGGCTGGGCCCTGCAGCCAGTGCTGAAGAACCTGATCGCCGGCATCCAGCTCGCCATCACCCAGCCGATCCGGCTGGAGGATGCGGTGATCGTCGAGGGCGAGTGGGGCAACATCGAGGAGATCTCCGCCACCTACGTGGTGGTGCGGCTGTGGGACTGGCGGCGGATGGTGCTGCCGCTGGCCTATTTCATCGAGCAGCCCTTCCAGAACTGGACGCGCGAGGGCGCGGCGCTGATCGGCACGGTGATGATGTATGTGGACCACACCGCCCCGGTTCCCGCCATGCGCGCCAGGCTGGAGGAGGTGGCCCGCGCCTCCCGCCTGTGGGACGGCCGCGTGGTGAGCCTCCAGGTGACGGACTTCAAGCAGGGCACCATGGAGGTGCGCCTGCTGGTCAGCGCCAGCAATGCCGGCCGCGCCTTCGACCTGCGCTGCGAGGTGCGGGAGAAGATGATCGGCTGGCTGCAGGCCGAGCACCCGCACGCCCTGCCGCGCCAGCGCGCCGAGATCGACCGCCTGCCGCCCGGCGCCGCCTGGCACGACGCGCCCCGCCGCGCCCCGCAGGAAGCCTGAGCGCGCCACCCCTGTCCCGCGCGGCTGTCACGCGGCGGTGAGCGCAGGCTGGGCGGGCGGGATGCTACAGCAGGGGCCGCGGCGCAGGGCGCGTGAAGGCGACTCCGGCCGGGCGCGGCCCGGGGAGACGGGGTTCCAGCCCCTGGCGCCGCGGGAGGAACGACAATGCTCGAGACTGTCCAGGACAGCCGCCGCGCCCTGCTCGGCGTGGCCGCCTTGGCCGCGCTGGCCCCCGCCACGGCCAGCGCGCAGCGCATCTACGGCCCCGGCGCCCCGCCCACCCGCTACCCGGATGCCGACATCGTGGCGCTGGACGAGAAGCGCTTCACCGCGCGCCTCGGCAACAGCAGCATCCGCCGGCTGCACACCGGCATGGGCTGGGCGGAGGGGCCGGCCTGGCACGCCACCGGCCGCTTCCTGATCTGGTCCGACATCCCGAACGACGAGTGCCTGCGGCTGACGGAGGAGAACCTGCACGTCTCCCGCCGCTTCCGCAGCCCCTCCGGCTATTCCAACGGCAACACCTTCGACCGCGAGGGACGGCAGATCGCCTGCCGCCACTTCCACCGCGACGTGGTGCGCTACGAGCCGGACGGCCGGCTGACCATCCTGGCCGCGCAGGGCCCGGACGGCCCCTTCAACGCGCCCAACGACGCCGTGGTCCACCCCGGGGACGGCGCCATCTGGTTCACCGACCCTGGCTATGGCGCGCTGATGGACTACGAGGGCAACCGCCTGCCCGAGGCCGCCAACTCCCCCCGCCCGCTGATCAAGGAGGCGGTCTACCGCATCGAGCCCGGCGGCGGCCGCGTCGAGAAGGTGGCGGACCAGCCCTTCAAGCCGAACGGCCTGTGCTTCAGCCCGGATTACCGCACCCTCTACGTGGCCGACACCGGCCGCAGCCACTACCCCGAGGCCAAGAGCATGGTCTGGGCCTTCGACGTGCAGGGCGCCCGCCTCGCCAACCCGCGCACCTTCTGCAGCATGGAGATGGACGGGAAGACCGGCATGGCGGACGGCATACGCTGCGACGAGGCGGGCAATCTCTGGGTCGGCGCCGGCTGGGTGGGGGATGGCTATGACGGGGTGCATGTCTTCGCCCCCGACGGCCAGCGCATCGGCCTGATCAAGCTGCCGGAGATCTGCGCCAATCTCTGCTTCGGCGGCACGCGGCGGAACCGCCTGTTCATGACCGCCGGCCAGTCGCTCTACATGGTGCCGGTGGAGACCCGCGGCGCGCATTTCTGCTGACAGGCAGAAAGAAGAAGGGGGGCGCGGGGGGAATTCATTCCCCCCGCCCTTCGAGCCGGAACCGCGCCTGAGCCACACTGTCGCTGTCCAGCGCCGCCCGGATGGCGGCTTCTCCCTCCCCGGTCCTGACCACGGCGAGGATGGCATCGAACCAGGGCGCTTCGCCCCGGGTGCGGGCGAGGAACAGCCGGTCCAGCGCGATGGCCACGGGATTGCGCGGCTGGCAGCAGGCGCAGCCGATGGGGTGCGGCGTGGCGGGCGGCGCGGCGAAGCGCTCGACACGCGCCGGGCTTTGCGGCAAGGGGGCGCCGTCCTCGGCCAGCACCGTGGCCCCTGGGGGGGCGTCGGCGGCATCCAGCAGGCGGACGGGGGTTCGGGCATCGACGGACCAGCGCATGGCGCTAGACATAAAGAAGTCTTTATGTCATCCGCAAGCCCATGGAGACCCTGCTGGCGCAATTGCGCGCCACCGCCGAACCGACCCGCCTGCGCCTGCTGGCCCTCTGCGCCCGCGGCGCCTTCTGCGTGTCCGAGCTCTGCGCCATCCTCGGCCAGAGCCAGCCGCGCCTCTCCCGCCACCTGAAGCTGCTGGTCGAGGCCGGGCTGCTGGAGCGGCTGCCGGAGGGCGCCAATGTCTATTTCCAGCTCTCGCCCGAGGCGGCGCTGATCCGCCAGGTGCTGGCGCGGCTGCCGGAGGAGGAGCCGGTGGTGGCCGCCGACCGCCGCGCCGCCGCCCGCATCGCCGCCGAGCGGGCGCGCGCCGCCTCCGAGGCGTTCCGCCGCGACGGCGCGGACTGGGACGAGATGCGCGCCCTCGACCTGCCGGCCGCCGCCATCGAGGACGCGCTGCTGGCGCTGCTGCCCGCAGGGCTGGGCCGGGTGGCCGATATCGGCACCGGCACGGGCCGGCTGCTGGAGGTGATGGCGCCGCGCGCGGCCGCCGTGCTGGGGCTGGATGCCAGCCGCGAGATGCTGGCGCTGGCCCGCGCCCGCCTTGGCGAGCGGAACCTCGCCAACGCCAGCGTGCGGCTGGCCGACATGTACCGCCTGCCGCTGCCCGATGGCGGCTTCGACGCCGCCACCTTGCAGATGGTGCTGCACTATGCCGAGGACCCCGCCGCCGCGCTGGCCGAGGCGGCGCGCATCCTGCGCCCCGGCGGGCTGCTCGTGGTGATCGACCTGGCGCCGCATGGGCGGCAGGACGTGCTCTCCGGCCTCGCGCATCGCTGGCCCGGCTTCGACGATGCGGGGCTGGCCGGCTGGCTCGGCGCCGCCGGCTGCGCGCCGCTGCCGCCGGTGGAGATCGCCGGCCCGCTGCCGGTCCGGCTCTGGCCGGCGCGCCGGCTGGCCGTGCCGGTCGCCGCGCTGCCCGAAACCACCCTGACCTTCTGACACGAAAAGGCCCCCCTCCATGGCCCGTCCGCCCCTGCTCGAAGCCCTGCGCGACCGTGTCCTGCTCTGCGATGGCGGGATGGGCAGCCGTGTCCAGGCGCTCACCCTCGATGTCGAGAAGGATTACTGGGGCAAGGAGAACTGCACCGAGGTGCTGTGCCTCTCCCGCCCCGAGCTGGTGCGCGAGATCCACCGCGGCTACTACGAGGCCGGGTCGGACATGGTGCTGACCAACTCCTTCGGCGGCTCGCCGATCACGCTGGAGGAGTTCGAGCTGGGCTCGAAGGCCTTCGAGATCAACAAGCTCTCGGTCGAGCTGGCGCGCGAGGCGGCGGAGAGCTTTTCCGATGGCCGCGACCGCTGGGTGATCGGCGATATCGGCCCCGGCACCAAGCTGCCCTCCCTCGGCCATATCGACTACGACACGCTGGAGCGCGCGCTCACCGAGCAGTGCCGCGGCCTGATCGCCGGCGGGGCGGACGCGCTGCTGACCGAGACCAACCAGGACACGCTGTTCATCAAGGCGGCCGTGAATGCCGCCAAGATCGCGCTGCGCGAGGCGGGCCGCGACATCCCGATCTTCGTGCAGGTGACGGTGGAGACCACCGGCACCCTGCTGGTGGGCGCCGACATCGCCGCCGCCACCACCGTGGTGCAGGCGCTGGACGTGCCGCTGATCGGGCTGAACTGCGCCACCGGGCCGCAGGAGATGGCCGAGCATGTGCGGTATCTCGCGCAGAACTGGCCCGGGCTGATCTCGGTGCAGCCCAATGCCGGCCTGCCCGAGCTGGTGGACGGCCAGACCCACTACCCGCTGGCGGCGGCCGAGATGGCCTCCTGGATGGAGCGCTTCGTCACCGAGGATGGCGTCAACCTGATCGGCGGCTGCTGCGGCACCTCGACGCCGCATATCCAGGCGCTGGACGCCATGCTGCGCCGGGTGGGTGGCGGGCGCTTCCGCCCGGCGCCGGTGGCGCGCAAGGTCCACTGGGTGCCGTCGGTCGCCAGCCTCTACGGCGCCACCACGCTGCGGCAGGAGAATTCCTATTTCTCCATCGGCGAGCGCTGCAACGCCAACGGCTCCAAGGCCTGGCGCGAGCGGCAGGCGGCGCATGACTGGGATGCCTGCGTCGCCATCGGGCGCGAGCAGGTGGGGGAGGGCTCCAACTCCCTCGACATCTGCACCGCCTTCGTCGGCCGCGACGAGATGGCCGAGATGAACGAGGTGGTCCGCCGCTTCACCGGCAGCGTCAACGCGCCGCTGGTGATCGACTCGACCGAGACGCCGGTGATCGAGGCGGCGCTGAAGCTGCATGGCGGCAAGCCGATCATCAACTCGATCAACTTCGAGGATGGCGAGCAGGCGGCCGAGGACCGGCTGAAGCTGGCCAAGAAGTTCGGCGCCGCGGTCATCGCGCTGACCATCGACGAGACGGGCATGGCGAAGACGGCGGAGGACAAGCTCCGCATCGCGACAAGGCTGGTGGAGTTCGCCTGCGGCAAGCACGGCCTGCCGCAGAGCGACCTGCTGATCGACCCGCTGACCTTCACCATCGCCACCGGCAACGAGGACGACCGCAAGCTGGGCGAGTGGACGCTGGAGGGCATCCGGCTGATCCGCGAGCGCTTCCCGGACATCCAGATCATCCTCGGCCTGTCGAACATCTCCTTCGGCCTGAACCCGGCCTCGCGGCACGTGCTGAACAGCGTGTTCCTCGACCACGCGGTGCGCGCCGGCATGACCGGGGCCATCGTGCATGTCAGCAAGATCAAGCCGCTGCACAGCATCCCGCCCGAGGAGGTGAAGGTCGCCGAGGATTTGATCTTCGACCGCCGCAGCGAGGGCTACGACCCGCTGCAGAAGCTGCTGGAGATGTTCGCCGGCCGCAAGGCGGCGGATTCGGCCAAGAAGGTGAAGGCCGAGACGGTGGAGGGGCGGCTGAAGGACCGCATCGTCGATGGCGACCGCAAGGGGCTGGACGACGAGCTGGCCGACGCGCTGGCCAAGGGCATCGCGCCGCTCGACATCATCAACGGCATCCTGCTCGACGGCATGAAGGTGGTGGGCGAGCTGTTCGGCGCCGGCAAGATGCAGCTCCCCTTCGTGCTGCAATCGGCCGAGACGATGAAGGCGGCGGTGGCCTGGCTCGAGCCGCACATGGAGAAGATCGAGGGCCAGGAGAAGGGCACCATCGTGCTCGCCACGGTGAAGGGCGACGTGCACGACATCGGTAAGAACCTGGTCGACATCATCCTGACCAACAACGGCTACAAGGTCGTCAACCTCGGCATCAAGGTGCCGCTGAACGACATGGTGGCGGCGGTGCGCGAGCATAAGGCGCACGCCATCGGCATGTCCGGCCTGCTGGTGAAGTCCACCGTGGTGATGCGCGAGAACCTCGAGGAGATGTCGCGCCTCGGCGTCGAGGTGCCGGTGCTGCTGGGCGGCGCCGCGCTGACGCGCAACTTCGTCGAGGATGACTGCGTCCGCGCCTATGCCAACGGCAAGGTCGCCTATGCGCGCGACGCCTTCGACGGCCTGCACCTGATGGACAAGGTGATGGGCAATGATTTCGACGGCTACCTGGCCGCGCTGCAATCGAAGCGCAGCGGCAAGTCGAAGAACAGCACCCGCACCCTCGGCACGGCCGACCCGCGCGGCTTCGCCCCCGTCGATGTCAACTACGCCGAGGCGCGGCGGCGGCGGCTGACGGCGGAGGAGCCGGTGCCGGTGCCGCCCTTCTGGGGCGCGCGGGTGATGGAATCCGACCCCAAGGCCATCATCCCCTTCCTCAACGAGCGCAGCCTCTACCAGTTCCAGTGGGGCTTCCGGAAGCAGGGGCGCAGCCTGGAGGACTTCATCGGCTGGGCGAAGCAGGAGCTGCGCCCGGTGCTGAAGCGCATGCTGGCCCTGGCCGAGCAGGAGAAAATCCTGCGGCCCCAGGCCATCTACGGCTACTGGAAATGCGCCGGCCAGGGCAACGACGTCATCCTGTTCGAGGAGGACGGGGTGACGGAGGCGGCTCGCTTCACCCTGCCGCGCCAGCCCAAGGAGGATGGCGACTGCATCGCCGACTTCGTGCGCGACATCGGCGACGGGCCTTCGAGGCGCGACGTCATCGGCCTGCAGGTCGTCACCGTCGGCCAGAAGGCCAGCGACATCGCCCGCGAGTGGTTCGAGGGCAACCGCTACCAGGACTACCTCTATCTGCACGGCCTCTCGGTGGAGATGGCCGAGGCGATGGCGGAATACGTCCACAAGCGCATCCGCGCCGAGCTGGGCTATGCCGGCGAGGATGACCGCGACATGGAGAAGATGCTCTCCCAGGGCTATCGCGGCGGCCGCTACTCCTTCGGCTACCCCGCCTGCCCGCGGCTGGAGGACCAGGCGCCGCTGCTGAAGCTGCTGAAGGCCGAGCGCATCGGCGTCTCGATCTCGGACGAGTGGCAGCTCCACCCGGAGCAGTCCACCAGCGCCATCGTGCTGCACCACCCGCGCGCCAAGTATTTCTCCGTGTGAGAAGCGGGGCAGGGCGCAAGCCGGGGCGGGGCCGCGCCACAGCCCCGCCCTTTTCGGGTTTCCCTTCCCGGCGCTCCCTGGCCTAGAACGCCCTCGACTGGACACAGCGCAGGATGAGCGGAATGAGCCGTGCGACGACCCTCGCGACGGGCAGCGTGGGCGTGGCCCTGGCGGTGCTGGGGCTGAAGGCGCTGGCCTGGTGGCTGACGGGCAGCGTGGCCCTGTTCGCCGATGCGCTGGAATCGATCGTCAACGTCGCCGCGGCCGTCGCGGCGCTGCTGGCCATCCGCCTCTCCGCCACGCCGCCGGATGCCAACCACCCCTATGGCCACGCCAAGGCCGAGTATTTCTCGGCCGTGCTGGAGGGGGTGCTGATCGTCGTCGCCGCCCTGCTGATCCTGAACGAGGCCTGGGGGGCGTGGCAGGCGCCGAGCGCGCCCACGGTGCCGGCCATGGGGCTGGCCATCTCCACCCTGGCCACCGCCATCAATGGCGGTTGGTCCTGGCTGCTGTTCCGCAACGGGCGGCGGCTGCGCTCGCCGGCGCTGCTGGCCGATGCGCGGCACCTGCTGTCGGATGTCATCACCTCCGCCGGGGTGGTGGTGGGGGTCGGCGCCGTGGCGCTCACCGGCATCCTGTGGCTCGACCCGCTGCTGGCGGCGCTGACGGCGGTGAACATCCTGTTCTCCGGCTGGCAGCTGATGCGCGAGAGCGTCGGCGGGCTGATGGACGAGGCGGTGGAGCCGGGGCTGCTGGCGCGCATCCGCCACCTGGTCTCCACCGAGGCGGCCGGCGCCATCGAGGCGCACGACCTGCGCACGCGGCATTCCGGCAGCACCACCTTCGTCGAGTTCCACCTCGTCGTGCCCGGGGACATGCGGGTGGCCGAGGCGCACGAGATCTGCGACCGGATCGAGGCGGCGCTGAAGGCGGAGCTTGGCAGCGCGGTCATCACCATCCATGTGGAGCCGGAGATGAAGGCCAAGCACCAGGGGGTGCTGGTCCTCTAAAGTCTTTTCCGTTCGTACTGGCTCACGGAAAAGGCTCTAGATCGTTGTTTTCACGAGCATCTTCACGCGATCAGGCGAAGCAGCCTGCTCGCGATCTGCTCTAGCGTTTTCCCGGGAGGGCGGCATGGTCAGGCTGGACAGGATCACCACGCGCGGCGGCGATGGCGGGCAGACCTCGCTCGGCGACGGCACGCGGGTGACCAAGGATTCGCTGCGCATCGAGGCGATCGGCGCGGTCGACGAGGCCAATGCCGCGATCGGCCTGCTGCGGCTGCACACCGAGGGCGGGCCGGACGCCATGCTGGCGCGCATCCAGAACGATCTGTTCGACCTCGGCGCCGATCTCTGCGTGCCGGGGGATGGCGCGGCGGAAGAGGGCGGCCGCGCCCGGCTGCGCATGGCCGACAGCCAGTGCGCCCGGCTGGAGGCGGAGGTGGCGACGATGAACGAGGACCTGCCGCCGCTGCGCTCCTTCATCCTGCCCGGCGGCACGCCGGCGGCGGCGCATGCCCATCTGGCGCGCACCGCGGCGCGGCGGGCCGAGCGGGTGGTGGTGGCGCTGATGGCGGCCGAGCCGGTGAACCCGGCGGCGCTGCGCTACCTCAACCGCCTCTCGGACCACCTCTTCGTGCTCTCCCGCGCGTTGAACGCGGGGGGTGATGTGCTCTGGGTGCCGGGGGGAGAAAGGTAAGGGTTCTTTATTTGGAAAAAAGAACCAAAAAACTTTTTCGAGTTGGCGTTGCGCCCTGAGTGACAGCGCCGCGCCAGACTCGAAAAGTCTTTTTGCTTCTTTTTCTTCAGAAAAAGAAGAAGCCTTTTCTAGAACATCCACCCCAGCGCCTGCGCGCCGAACCAGCACAGCACCGCCAGCACGCCGGTGGCGAACAGGCAGCCGGCCAGGGTGATGCCCAGCCCCACCCCCACCACGCGGCTGTCCTGCTCCACCACGCCCAGCGCCATGATGATGGTGCCGAAGGCGGGCGGCCCGTTGGTGCCCGGCCCAGGCAGGATCAGCATGAGGGCGGAATAGACCGTCATCCACCCCACCAGCCGCTCGGCGAAGGGGGTGGTGAACCAGCCGGGGCGAGGCCGCACGAACCGCTCCACATGCCGCAGCCCGGTGGAGGAGGCGGAGGCCAGGCGCAGCAGGTCGGTGCGCTTCACCGTGCGGCCGGCCAGGAAGCGCGGCAGCTTCGGCACCCGCCAGCCCAGCCCCATCTGCACGCCCAGGATCAGCATGGGCAGGCCGAACACGCTGGCCATGCCCGGCAGCAGGCTGGGCAGGCAGAGCAGCAGGATCAGCAGCCCGAAGGCGCGCTCGCCGAAGGCCTCCGCCATCTCGCCCAGGCTGATCCGTTCGCCGGGGAAGGTCGCCGCCACCTCCGCCACGATGCGGGAGATGGGCGCGGACTCGTCATGCGCCGTCGCGGCCGGGGCGGAAGCCGGGGCAGGCGGCATCGTATCGAGCATCAAGGAAGCCTTGTCCTGTTGCTGGCGGTCGCGCGCTGTCTCAGTGCCGGCGCGGCGCGGACGCTTTCCGGGGGCGCCTGGCAGGGCATTCCGCTGCGGCGCCTGCTTCTGTCCCGACTGGGCCGGAAAGGCCAGCTTTTCCGTTCATCCTCGCTCCTTGCGCCGGTGGGGGCCGCCCGGATGCGGCCGTCCCGCGGCATGACGCCGTGTTAATCTTCGCGAAGATGAGGGTGGCGGGGGAGGGCTTCAACGCCCGCGCCCGGGCCGGTTGCGCTTTTCCCCGGCCCGGCGATGCTGGCCCGGCCCATCCCCCGCCCTCCAGGAGGCCCCGCCGATGCAGCCTGTCGATCTCGCCCTCTGCCTGGCGGTGGATGTCTCCGCCAGCGTGGATTTCGACGAGTTCGGGCTGATGGTGGGCGGCCTCGCCGCCGCCTTCCGCGCGCCGGACATCGCCGAGGCCTGCACGGCCGGGCCGCGCGGGGCGGTGGCGGTGTCGCTGCTGTTCTGGTCCTCGGCGCAGGAGGTGGCGGTGCCCTGGGCGCGCATCGCCGGCGCGGCGGAGGCGGAGGCGCTGGCGGAGGCGATCGGCAACGCGCCGCGCCTGCCGGGGCCGGGGGCCACCGCGCTCGGGCCCGGCATGGCGGCGGGGCTGGCGCTGCTGGCGCGCTTCGGGGGGGAGGCCGGGCGGCTGGTGCTCGATGTCTCGGGCGACGGCGCCCACAACCAGGGCCGCCCGCCCGGCCCGGTGCGGGATATCGGGGTGGGGGCCGGCGTCACCATCAACGGGCTGGCCGTGCTGAACGAGGAGCCGGAGCTGCTGGCGCATTACGAGGCGGAGGTGATCGGCGGCCCCGGTGCCTTCGCCATGAGCTGCGCCGACTATGCCGATTTCGCCGACGCCATCCGCCGCAAGCTGCGGCGGGAGATCCTGGGCGGCACGCTGGTGGCCTGAAAGCGCGCGCTTCCCCTTCCATTTCGGCTGGCCAGGGTGCAGCCTGGGGGTGGCTGTTTGTGCAGAGGCGCGGGTCGGGCCCGCCGGCTTCCGGATGGCCTTCCCCGAAGAGTTCGTCAGGACCGTCCACATGCTGTTGCTCATTCCCGGCCCCGTGCAGACCCGCCCCGAAGTGCGGGCGGCCATGGCCGTGGACATCGCCCCCTGGGACCGCGACTTCGCGCCCGAATACATCGCCATCCGCGAGAAGGTGCGGGACCTGGCCGGCGGCGTGGCCGGGCGGCATGTCTGCCTGCCCCTGCAGGGCGCCGGCCACTTCATCACCGAGGCGGCGGTGCGCACCTTCGTGCCGCCCGGCACCGGCAAGCTGCTGATCCCGATGAACGGCGCCTATGCCGAGCGCATGGCGCGGCTGGCGCGGGAGGCCGGGCGCGCCGTGGTGGCGCTGCCCGCGCCCGACACGCAGGGCGTGGCGCCGGAGGCGGTGGCCGCGGCGCTGGCCGCCGACCCGTCCATCACCCATGTCGGCGTGGTCTATTCCGAGACGGGCAGCGGCATCGTCAACGACGTGCCGGCGATCGGCGCGGTGGTGCGGGCGGCGGGGCGGCGGATGATCGTCGACGCCGTCTCGGCCTTCGGCGCGCTGCCCTTCAGCCTCAGCGAGCAGCCGGAGGTGGATGCCGTCGTCTTCACCTCCAACAAGTGCATCGAGGGGCTGCCGGGCATCGGCTTCGCCATCTCCCCGGTGGAGCGGGTGGAGGCGGCGCGCGGCAACGCCCAGTCCTGGTCCTTCGACCTCGCCGATGTGTACGACACGGCGCAGCGCGCCGGCTGGGGCAGCTTCCGCTTCACGCCGCCGGTGCAGGCGCTGCACGCCTTCGGCGTGGCGCTGGACATCTACCTGGCGGAAGGCGGCCAGCCCGCGCGCCTCGCCCGCTACCGCGAGAATTGCCGCATCCTCTACGAGGGCGCGCAGCAGCTCGGCCTGCGCCCCTACCTGGACTGGGAGCACCAGGGGCCGATCATCGCCCTGTTCCACCAGCCGCAGGTGCCGGGCTTCGACCTGCAGCGCTTCGTCGAGGCGCTGAAGCGGCGCGGCGTGCTGATCAGCAACTTCTACAACACCGAGGCGCCGACCATGCGCATCGGCTGCATCGGCCATGTCGGGCCGGACGAGATGCGCTTCGCGCTCAACGCGCTGCGCGGGGCGCTGGAGGAGATGGGCGTGCGGCGGCGCGACGCTGCTTAGAAGGGAAGGGTTCTTTTTTGTAAAAAGAGCCAAAAAACTTTTTCGAGTTGGTGTTGCGCTTTGAGTGAGAGCGCAACGCCAGACTCGAAAAGTCTTTTTGCTTCTTTTTCTTCAGAAAAAGAAGATGGCTTTTACAATCCCAGCTTCCCCGCCAGATCCTCCAGGCTTTCCGCCACCACCTCCCAATCCTGCTCCGGGCGCAGGTCGGTCGTCTGCCCCGGCCCGTGCTCGGTGGGGCGCGGGATGAAGGCGGTGCGCAGCCCGCAGCGCCGGGCGGCGGCGAGATCCCCATTGTGCGCGGCGACGAGCGCGATCTGCGCCGGCCGCAGCCCCAGCACCTCGGCGGTGCGGAGATAGGCCTCGGGCGAGGGCTTGTAGGCCTGCGCCACCTCGGCGCCGAGGATGGCGTCCCAGGGCAGGCCGGCGCGCTTGGCCATGTCCAGCATCAGCGCGATGTTGCCGTTGGAGAGGGGCGCGATGATGTAGCCCGCCTTCAGCCGGGTGAGGCCCGCCACCGAATCCGGCCAGGGGTCCAGCCGGTGCCAGGCGAGGTTGAGTTCGGCCAGCTCCGCTTCCGGCACGCGGGCCGGGTCGATGCCGAATTCCGGCAGCACCTGCTCCAGGTTCTCGCGGTGCAGCACGTCGAGCCGGGTGAAGGGGCGCCGGCCGCTGCGCACCTCCTCCATGGCGGGAGAGTAGCGGCGGCGCCAGGCATCGGCGAAGGCCGCCGGGTCGGCCCCCGCCGCGCCGTGGCGCGCGAGGAAGGGCGCGGCCTCCCGCGCCACGCCCTGGCGCCAGTCCACCACCGTGCCGAACACGTCGAACACCAGGGCGCGCACATCCTGCAGCATCGTCTCTCTCCCTTGTCGTTGGCGGCCGCCGGCTAGGCCGGCATGCCGAGCTCGTCCTGCCGGCGCTTGCCCAGCTCCTCGCTGTAGCGGCGGAGCAGGTAGGAGGCCTTCAGCAGCCCCAGCACGCGGGAGGTGTCCTTCTGCTCCACCACCGCCAGCGCCTCGGCATCGGTGGCGTCGAACAGCGCCATGGCCTGCTTGGCGTTCAGCGCCGGCAGCAGCACCTGGTCCTTCAGGTGCACGAGGCCGGCCACGGTGTCGCTCTCGGCCAGCTCCGGCGCGTGCGCCTCGGCCACCAGGATCAGCCCGGCGTAGCGCTCCGCGCTGTCGAGGGCGACGACATGCGTCACCGAGCCGAGCGGGAATTCGCGGCGGAAGGAGGAGATGCGGGTGTCGTCCCGCACCGTGCGCACCTCGCGCCGCATCAGCTTGCCCACCGTCAGGTCGCGCAGCCAGCCGATGTCATGCGCGCTGCGGATCGCCTCGCCGCGCAGATGGAAGCGCCAGGTGGCGAAGGAGTAGCCGAACAGCCGCCGCACCGTGGTGGCCGAGACGATGACGGCCACCACCACCACCCCCGCCACGGCGAAGCTCTGCGTCGTCTCCAGCGCGATGAAGGTCATGGCGAGCGGCGCGCCGATGACGGCGGCGCCGAAGGCGCTCATGCCGATGATGGCGGCCAGCAGCGGGTCGATGGTGATGCCGAGCCAGGCGGCGGGCACCACCGCCAGCTTGCCCACCAGCGCCCCCAGCAGCAGCGAGGCGAAGAACAGCCCGCCGCGGAAGCCGGCGCCGATGGAGATGGCCGAGGCCAGCGCCTTCAGCAGCAGCAGCACGAGCAGCGGCAGGGCCGAGCCCTCCACCACGAAGGTGAGGTGCAGCGCGCCATGCCCGGCCGAGAGCACCCCCGGTGTGACCTGCGCCAGCCCCCCCACCGCCAGCCCGCCGATGGCCGGCCGCAGCCAGGCCCAGGGCACGGCGCGGCGCAGCCCGCCTTCCACCAGCGTGACGCCGCGCATCAGCGCGATGGCCGCCAGCCCGCAGAGCAGGCCGATGGCCAGCGCGAGGCCGCCATCGCCCCAGTCCGGCGCGCCGAGGCCGGCGGCGGAGAGCACCGGCGTGCCGCCGCCGATCAGCGCCCCCGCCGCCGTGCCGGCCACCGCCGCGCCCAGCACGGGCGCCAGATGCGCGATGGCGTAGCTGCCGATCACCAGCTCGAAGGCATAGAAGGCGCCGGTGAGCGGCGCGTTGAAGGAGGCGGCGATGGCCCCCGCCGCGCCGCAGCCCACCAGCAGCCGCAGATCGCCCCGCCGCAGGCCGAAGGCGCGGCCGAGGCGCGAGGCGACGCCGCCGCCGGCCTGGGTGTAGGCCGCCTCCAGCCCGACCGAGGCGCCGAAGCCGTTGGAGAGCAGGTTCTGCGCCCCCACCACCACCCCGTCCCACAGCGACATGCGGCCGCCATGCAGGGCATTGGCCTCGATCGGGTCGATCGGCTGGCGCGGCCGCCAGCGGGCCAGCCCCAGCCCCAGCAGGCCCAGCAGCAGCCCGCCCGTGGCCGGCGCCAGCAGAAATACGAGAGGCTCGGCGCCCTGCAGCACGCTGAGGCCGTGCGCGCTCTCCGGGCCGAACAGCAGCCAGTGCAGCCCGCGCGCCGCCAGCCCCAGCAGCGCCGCCAGCACGCCGCTGAACAGCCCCGCCAGCACGCCGAGGCCGATGATGCCGATCTCGCTCTGCCGGACGGCGTCGCGCAGGCTGGAGGTGGCGTGGCGGGATTGCAGCCAGCGGCGCAGCGGCATCAGCCGGCGTTGTCCATCTCGGGGGTCCAGCCGCAGGCGGCGAAGGCGGGGCGCAGGGCGGGGGGCACGGGGGCGGTGGCCTCCAGGGGCGGGATGAGGGGCAGGGCAATGGCGCGGGCCAGCAGGTGCAGCCCGCCCGGCGCCGCGGTGCCATAGAAGGGGTCGCCCAGCATCGGCCAGCCCCGGGCGGCGCAATGCACGCGAAGCTGATGGGTGCGGCCGGTCTCGGGGCGCAGCTCCAGCCAGGCGAGGCCGCCTGCTGGACCTGGGGCCCGGCCCTTCACCCGCCAGCGGGTCAGCGCCGGCTGGCCCTCGGGGTGCGGCTCCATCCGCCAGCCGGCGGCGGCGCTGCTCACCTTGCGCAGCGGCAGGTCGATGCGGCCCGATTGCGCCGCCGGGCCGCCCAGCACGATGGCCCAGTAGGTTTTCCGCGCGCGGCCCCCGGCGAAGAGGGCGCCCAGCTCGGCCAAAGCCGGTTTGGTGCGGCCGAGCACGAGGCAGCCGGCGGTGTCGGTGTCCAGGCGGTGCGCGGGCTGGGGGGGGCGCTTCTTGCCCAGCGCCAGGGCGGGCAGGAAATCCTCCAGGCTCGGCCCGCCGCGCGGGCCGGCATGGACGGGCAGGCCGGCGGGCTTGTCGATCACCAGCACCGCATCGGTCTGCGCCAGCAGTCTGAGAGGGGCGCCGCCCCTCTCAGACTCTCCCCGCCAAGAACCTGAGGTTCTTGGATCTCCCATCAGGCGGCGTGGGCGGGAACCCGCTGCGTGCTCTCGGCCCAGGCGAAGTACAGCGCGCGCGCCTTCTGCGCGACGGGGCCGATCGGCAGGGCGCGGCCCTCGAAATTGGTGCAGTACTGCACCTTGCCGAAATTGCCGGTGGCGAAGATCTCGTCCGCCTCGCGCAGCATCTGCGGCGTGATGATGCACTCGCGCGCCTCGATGCCGGCCTCGCGCAGCAGCCCCAGCACGCGGGAGCGGGTGATGCCGGCGAGGTAGGTGCCGTTGGCGATGGCGGTCATCACCACGCCATCCTTCACCATCATCAGGTTGGAGGTGGCGAACTCAGCCACATTGCCCTCGTGGTCGCACACCACGGCGTTCTCGAAGCCCTTCTGGCGCGCGTAGTTCGCGGCGCGGGAGGAGTTCGGGTAGAGGCAGGAGGCCTTGGCGTCGGTCGGCGCCATGTCGGCGGCGGCGCGGCGGAAGGGCGCCATGCAGGCGGAGAAGCCGCGGCTCGCATCCGGCATCGGCGCGTCATAGATCGCCAGTATGAACTCGGTGCTCTCCGGGTCCGGCTGCGCGGCGCCGATGCCGCGGCGGATGAAGAATTGCGGGCGGATGTAGAGCTCCGCGTCGGCCGGCATCATCGCCACGCCCTCGCGGCACAGCGCCTCGATCTGCTGCGCCGTCATGGTCGGCTTCATCAGCATCGCCTCGGCGCTGCGGATGACGCGCTGGCAGTGCAGGTCGAGATCCGGCACCAGGCCGCGAATCGCCCGCGCGCCGTCGAACACCACCGAGCCCAGCCAGAAGGCATGGTCCATCGGGCCGAGCACCTTCGGCTCCTCGGTCATCCACTTGCCGTCGTGCCAAAAGACGCCCGCCATGGAACTGGTCCTTGTTGCTTGCAGGAAGAGGCCGGGAAGACTGCCACGGGCGGCACGCCAGGAGAAGGGCGCCAGAACGCCGGACAAACACCGGAGAAACGCCGGACGGACGCTGGACGGGGCGCGGCCGCCATGCTGCAACCGCGCCCTCACAGCCGAGAACGTTCTCAGATGCCGCGCCTGACCCTCGCCGAAGCCCATGCCCTCGCCACCGCCGCGCTGCGTGGCGCGGGGGCCAGCCCGGGCATGGCCGCCAGCACCGCCCGCGCCCTGGTGGCGGCCGAGGCGGCGGGGCAGGGCGGGCACGGCCTCTCCCGCGTGCCGCACTATGCCGGCTTCCTGCGCCAGGGCCGGGCCGATGGCGCGGCGGAGCCGGTGCTGCGCGCGGCGCGCGGCGGCGCGGCGCTGATCGACGCGCGGGACGGCCTCGCCTTCCCGGCGCTGGAGCTGGCGGTGGCCGAGGGCGCGGCGCGCGCCCGGGCGCAGGGCGTGGCCTGCATCGGCATCACCAACAGCCACCATTCCGGCGCCATGGGGCTGCCGGTGCGGGCGCTGGCGGCGGAAGGGCTGGTGGCGCTGGCCTTCACCAACTCCCCGGCGGCCATGCCGGTGGCGGGCGGGCGCCGCCCGCTGCTCGGCACCAACCCGGTGGCCGCCGCCTTCCCGCGCCGCGGCGCGCCGCCGCTGGTGATCGACCTCGCCCTCTCCGCCGTGGCGCGCGGGCGCATCGCCCAGGCCGCCCAGGCCGGCGCGCCGATCCCCGAGGGCTGGGCGCTGGACGCGGCGGGCCGCCCCACCACCGATGCCCGCGCCGCCCTGGACGGCGCCATGCTGCCCCTGGGCGGCCCCAAGGGCGCGCTGCTGGCGATGGTGGTGGAGCTGCTCTGCGTCGCCCTCACCGGCGCCGCCTTCGGCTTCGAGGCGGACAGCTTCTTCGCGCCCGAGGGCAACCGGCCGCGGCTGGGGCAGGCGCTGCTGGTGGTGGACCCGGGCGCCCTGGCCGGCCAGGCGGCGTTCCTGGAGCGGGTGGAGGCGCTGGTCTCGGCCATGCTGGCCGAGGACGGGGTGCGCCTGCCGGGGGCGCGGCGCGACGACCTGGCGGCGCGCGCCGCGCGGGAGGGGATCGAGCTGCCCGCGGCGCTGCTGGAGGCGCTGCGGGCGCTGGCGGGCGAGCTGCGCGCCGCCGCCTGAGGCAGGGGCGGGGGAGGCGTGCCGGCCTCCCCCGCGATCGGTTGTCAGTCGGCGCTCACGCCGAAGGCGTCGGGGTAGCCGAACAGGCCGACGGCGCCGCCGGTGTGCAGGAACACCACGTTCTCGTCCTTGCCGAAATGGCCCTTGCGGACCAGGTCGATCAGCCCGGCCATGCCCTTCCCGGAATAGACGGGGTCGAGCAGGATGCCCTCCTGCTCGGCCAGCAGCTTCACCGCCGCCACCATGCCCTCGGTGGGGATGCCGTAGCCCTGGCCGACATAGTCGCAATTCGCCACCACGTGCTCGGGCTTGACGATGCCCTCCAGCCCGAGATGCGCGGCGGTGCGCTGGGCCAGCGCCAGCACGTTGGCCTCCTGCTTCTCGCGCGGCGCCCGGACGCCGATGCCGAGCACGGGAATGCCGGCGTTCAGCGCCACCAGCCCGGCCACCAGCCCCGCCTGGGTGCCGGCGCTGCCCGTGGCGTGCACCACATGGTCGATCCGCAGCCCCATCTCGGCCGCCTGGTTCACCAGCTCCAGCGCGGCGTTGACATAGCCCAGCGCCCCCACCGGGTTGGAGCCGCCGCCGGGGATGACATAGGGCTTGCGGCCCTGGGCGCGCAGCTCGGCGGCCAGCGCCTCCATCTCGGCCGCCATGTCCGTGCCGCCGGGGCGGCGGGAGACGGTGGCGCCGTGCAGCTTGTCCATCAGCACGTTGGCCGACTGGGTGTAGGCGGCATCGGTGTAGCCGGTGCGGTCCTCGAGCAGGATGTGGCAGGCGAAGCCGAGCTTGGCCGCCGCCGCCGCCGTCTGCCGCGCGTGGTTGGACTGGGTGGCGCCCTGGGTGATGACCGTGTCGGCGCCCTGGGCGCGCGCCTCGGCCATCAGGAATTCCAGCTTGCGGGTCTTGTTGCCGCCGGTGGAGAGGCCGGTGCAGTCGTCGCGCTTGATCCAGAGCTTCGGGCCGCCCCCGGGGCCGGACAGGTGGCGGGTGAGGTTCTCCATCGGCTCCAGCGGCGTCGGCATGTGGCCGAGGCGGATGCGCGGGAAGCGGGCCAGGTTCATGGGCGGTCTCCTCTGTCGGCCGGATGGCCGGGCTTGATTGGCGCGCAGCCTAGGCCGCTCTGCCGCGCCCTGCCAAACCGGCGCCGCCGGTGCTATGCCCGGCCCGGCCATGAAGCCCCCCCGCCCCCCCTCCTTCCCCGCCCGGCCCCCGCAGCCCCGCCCCGCCGCGCCCCTGCCGCCGGCGGCGCCCGCCCGCCCGCCGCGTCCGGCCCTGCCGGAGCCGGACCGGCTCTGCGGCCCGGTGGCGGTGGCGGCGGCCTTCGCGCACCGGCCCGACGCGGTGCTGCGGCTGTTCTACGCCCCTTCCCGCAGGGCCGAGGCCGGCCCCCTCTGCGCCCGCCTCGCCCGCGCCCGGAAGCCTTATCGCGAGGTGCCGCCGGAGGAACTGGCGAAGATCGCCGGCACCACCCACCATGGCGGCATCGTCGCCATCGCCGCGCCGCGCCCGGTGCCGCCGCTGCCGCACCCCGAGGCGCTGCCGGCGGGGCTGCTGCCGGTGCTCGATGGCGTGGGCAACCCGCACAACCTCGGCGCCATCGCCCGCTCGGCCGCCTTCTTCGGCTGCCGCGCCCTGCTGCTCTCGGGCGATCCGCGCCAGGCCGGGCTGTCGGACGCCGCCTGGCGCACCAGCGAGGGGGGGCTGGAGGCGCTCGCCCTCTACCGCGCGCCGGACCTGCCGGCGGCGCTGCGCGCGCTCGCACCGCGATACCTCACCGTGGCCGCCGTGGCGCGCGGCGGAGTCGCGCCGGCCGATCTGCCACGCGGCCGGCCCGTCGCCCTGGTGCTGGGCAATGAGGAGCAGGGGCTGGCGGAAGAGACCGTCTCCGCCTGCGCCGCCAGGGTGACCCTGCCCGGCTCGGGGCTGGTGGAGAGCCTGAACGTTTCGGTGGCGGCGGCGGTGCTGATGCACGCCCTGGTTGAGGGCGATAACATTCGCGCCATTTAAACCCTTGTCGTCTGGACAGGAAGAAGCCAGAAACCGCCCCCGGAACCATCCGGAGGCTCCCAAGACCATGACCATCCGCCGCCGTGCCCTGCTGGGCGCCGCCGCCACCTTCCCCGCCGCCTCGGCTCTTGTCGCGCCGCATGTGGCGCGGGCCCAGTCGGCCTTCCCCTCGCGCACCATGCGCATCGTGGTGCCCTTCGCCGCCGGCGGCTCGGTCGACATGACCGGGCGCCTGATGGCGCAGATGCTGCAGCCCGTGCTGGGCCAGTCCGTCGTCGTCGACAACCGCGGCGGTGCCGGCGGCAATCTCGGCGCCGCCGAGGTGGCGCGCTCGGAGAAGGACGGGCACACCATGCTGCTCGGCTCCGCCTCCATCCTGGCGGCCAACAAGTTCCTGTATGCCAAGTCCATGCCGATCGACCCGCTGGCCGACCTGGCGCCGGTGACGCGCGTCACCACCGGCACGGTGTACATGACGGTCAACGCCAACAGCCCCTACAAGACCTTCCAGGACGTCATCGCGGCGGCCAAGAAGGACCCGGGCAAGCTGACCATGGGCTCCTCGGGCACCGGCACCATCAGCCACCTGACCATCAGCAAGGTGGCCAAGGCGACCGGCGCCGAGATCACCCACGTGCCCTACCGCGGCGGCGCGCCGGCCCTGCAGGACCTGCTGGCCGGCAACATCGACATGATGTTCGACGTCATCCCGCTCTCCATGGCGCATGTGCGCGAGGGGCGGCTGCGCGTTCTGGCCGCCGCCAGCGCCGAGCGCACCACCTTCTCCGACGACCTGAAGAACGTGCCGTCGATGAAGGAGCTGCTGCCCGGCTCCGGCATCGACATGCAGTCCTGGTACGGCATCAACGTGCCGGCCGGCGTGGCGCCCGACCGCATCGCGGCGCTGCACAAGGCGATCGTCGGCGTGGTGGACACCGCCGAGTTCCGCTCCAAGATGGAGCCGAACGGCTTCACCACCATCGTCGACAAGAGCCCGGCCGAGTACGGCGCCTACATCAAGGCGCAGGAAGCGGTGTGGAAGGGCCTCGTCGAGGAATCGGGCGCCAGCCTCGACTGAGGCGCCAGCCCGGGGGCGCGGCCCCCGGGCGACCGCCGGGGGAACCACGTTCCCCTGGCTCCCCCGCCGGGGTCAGGCCCAGAGAGGGTCGCTCTCCAGGGGTGTCGAGGCTGCCGCCGTCGCCTGGCGCGCGGCGCTCAGCAGGTAGCTGCCGGTGCCGTAGCCATCCGCCCGCGCCACCAGGTAGTGGATGCCGCTGGCCGTGGCCGTGAAGTCGAGATGCGCGTTGTCGTTGGCGCCGTCATCATGCATGCGCAGCAGCGTGCCGCTGGCGTCGCGCAGTTCCAGCAGCGGATCGGCCAGGGTGCCGTGATAGGTGGCGGCGCCGCGCAGGTCGAAGCTGTAGCTGCGCCCGGCGGCGAGCTTCACCGCGAAGACATCCGTATCCCCCGCGCTCTCCACCCGCCCGACGCGGGAAAGCCCCATCGCGATGTCGCCCTGCGGCGCGGTGTTGTCCGCCAGGCTGTCGGGGATGGTGTCGAAGAAGCCGCTGCGCAGCGTGTAGCTGCCGGTGCCGGCGCCATCGGCCATGGCGTGCAGGTGGTAGGTGCCGCCCCGGGTGGCGACGAAGTCGATATGCGCGTCGGCGGTGGTGGCGTCATCGTTGCTGGCGAGCAGGGTGCCGGCGGCGTCGCGCAGCTCCAGCCGCGTATCGGCCAGGGTGCCGCCGCCGCTTGGCGCGCCGCGCAGGTCGAAGCTGTAGCCCTGGCCGGCGCGCAGGGTGATGCCGAACACGTCCACGTCGCCCGCGCTCTCCACCCGCCCGACGCGGGAGAGGCCGGCGGTCAGGCTGGCCGCCGGCGCGGAGGTGTCCGCCAGGCTGTCGGGGATGGTGTCGAAGAAGCCGCTGCGCAGCGTGTAGCTGCCGGTGCCGGAATCGGTGGCGCGGGCGTGCAGGTAGTAGGTGCCGTCGCGCGCCGCGGTGAAGGCGAGGGGCGTGTCCGCGCCGCTGGCCAGCAGCGTGCCGGCCACGTCGCGCAGCTCCAGCTCGGCGTGCGCCAGCGTGCCGCCGCGCAGCGTGAAGCTGTAGCCCTGGCCGGCGCGCAGGCTGACGCTGAACACGTCCACATCGCCCGCGCTCTCCACCAGGCCGGCGCGGGAGAGGCCGGCCGTGAGTCGGCCCAGCGGCGTCGTCACGTCGGTGATGGCGTCGCGGTAGTCGTCGGCCGGCAGCAGGCCGGCGGTGCCGAGCGTCTCGCCGGAACCCAGGAAGCGCACGAACTCGATGCCGCGCAGCGTGTCCGTGGCCCCGAGGCCGGCCGCCTGGAGCAGCCCGGCGGTGCCGCTGAACACGTAATCGGCGCGCAGCCCGGCGAGCACCGCCGTGTCGATGCCCGCGCCGCCGTCGAGCAGGTTGGCGGCGACGTTGCCGAACAGCGTGTCGTCGCCCGTGCCGCCGGTGGCGTTCTCGATCAGCGCGCGGGTGTCGCCCGCGTGCAGCAGGGCGTTGGCCACGTTGCCGCGCGCCCTCTGCCCGTCGCCGAGATAGGCGAGCTGGGCGGTGGCGGTGAGGCTCCATTCCCCCGGCCGCAGGTCGATCCGGACGCCGCCGCCATAGGCGGAGAAATCGTAGGTGTCGATGCCGCCGCCATCCCACACCGTCATGAAGACGCGGTTGCCGCCCGGCGCGCCCTGGCCCCTCCCCTGGCCCGCCTCCTCGACCGACAGCTCGCCGCTCAGCGGGTTCCAGCGATAGGTCGTGTCGCCGGCGCGGGTGGCGTAGTTGGCGCCGTACATGTGCTGCAGCGCGGCGATGTCGCCCATCATCAGCGACTGCGCGTAGCCCCAGCTCTCGTTGGTATAGCCGCCGGGGACGGAGCCGACATGGCTCCGGTAGGTCATCACCGAGTATTCCATCGAGTCGCGCGCCGCCGGCAGAGGGCCGAACGCGTCCGTCTCGTGCCCGTGCTTCAGGCCCAGCGCATGGCCGGTCTCGTGCAGGAAGGTGTGGAAGGCGTAGTTGCCGGGGCGCGGCGCGAGGTAGTAGCCGCTGCCCGTGCCGAACCAGGCATCGCCGCCCTCCGGGGAGGCATGCGGGTAGTAGGCCCAGGCCGTGCCGGGCTGCGCGGACTGGGCGAAGCGCAGATCGGCGCCGCCCGCCGCCGCCCCGCCCGCCGCGGTGAAGCGCAGTCCGCTGACGGCGGCGAACATTGCCAGCGCCGCCTGGACGGCGTCCTGCTGCGCCGCGTTGAGCGGCGCGAAGCCCGCCTGCGGCTCGCCCGAGCCATAGCCGCCGCCATACTGGCCGGCCCCGGTGGGAAAGCCGTAGGTGAGGTCGAGGCTGGCCCACCGCTCCCCGGAGAGGAGGCCGTCGGTGTCCTGGTCCCCGGCGGGGCCGACGCTGATGGTGGTCAAGAGGTTGCGTCCTTCGGTCCGGCGGGAAGGATACGGGCGGGAAGGACAAGGGCAAAGCCGGAGCAGGCCGGGCCCCTGGCTTCCGGCGCGGGCGGCGTCCTGGCGCACCGTCCCGCGCATCGGGTTCTGGGGCATCGGGTTCCCGGGCGTCGGGTTCTTGGGCATCGGGGCGGCCCTTGAGAAAAGATGATCGGGTGCGTCCGCCATCCGCGGGCTTGGGCCGGGCCGCGCCGATTGCCGCCCGGCGCGCCGCGCCCTTATCCTCCGCCGACCCTGGCCCGAGGAAACGCCCGAATGACGCGCCGCACCGCCTCCGCCTCGATTCCGCTGCTCCTCGGCGCCACGCTGCTGGCGCCCGCCGGGCTGCGCGCCGCGCCGCCCGAGCCCGGCCCCGGCTGCCCGGATGCCGCCGCCATGCGCGCCATGGCCGCCTCGCTTCTGGCCAAGGCTCCCGTGCAGCCCTTCGGCCGCAGCCTGACGCTGGAGGACGGGCTCTGCGCCCAGTCCCGCCTGGTGCCCGCCATGCGCGAGCACCTGGGCGAGCCGGTGGGCTGGAAGGTGGGGCTGACCAACGCGGCGGCGCAGAAGCGCTTCGGCGTCTCCCACCCGCTGGCCGGCCCGATCTACGCCGCCACGGTGCGCGCCAGGTCGGGCGACACCCTGCCGGCCGACTTCGCCGCCGTGCCGGTGGTGGAGGCCGACCTGATCGTACGGGTGAAGGACGCCGCCATCGCCGAGGCGGGGGAGGACCATGTCGCCATCCTCCGCCAGATCGACCAGGTCATCCCCTTCATCGAGCTGCCCGACCTGGCGCTGGCCGATCTCGGCAAGATGGACGGGCCGAACCTGCTGGCGATCGGCGTCGGCGCCCGGCTCGGCGTGGTGGGGGAGCCGATCGTGCCGGAGGCGACGGAAGCCTTCGCCGCGCGCCTCGGCAGCATGACCGTGCGCTTCGCCCACGACCAGAAGGAGCTGGCCAGCGCGCCGGGCACGGCGCTGCTCGGCCACCCGCTGAACGTCATCCCCTGGCTGGTGCAGGACCTGAAGGCGCGCGGCATGGCGCTGAAGGCGGGAGACCTGATCTCGCTCGGCGGCTTCTCCCCCGCCATGCCGGCGGAGAAGGGGCGCACCTACACCACCACCTACACCGGCCTCGCGGCCGAGCCGGTCTCGGTGCGCGTCACGCTGGAGTAGCGCCGCCCGGCCCGCGGGCGGCCGCCTCCCCGGAGGCCCCTTCTTTTTTTGCAGCCTGGTCGATCTCGCGCTCCAGGAACAGGTTCAGCACGGTGCGCAACGTGGCGATGGCGGCGAGCTGGCCGATATCGTCCCAGCTCGGCGCCACCACGGTGCGCAGGATGTCGGCGGCCAGGGTGAATTCCAGCGCCACCATCAGCCAGCGCGCCAGGTGCAGCCGCGCCGCCTGCTTGGCGGCGTCGCGCCCCTGGCCGGAGCGCAGCCGCAGCAGCGCCAGCACGCGCCACGCCGCCTCGGCCACGGCGCCGGCGATGATCAGCGCCGCCGCCACCTCCACCGCCAGCACCACCCACCCCACACCGCGCAGCACCATCTCTTCCATGCCGGCGCAACGCGTGCCGGCCGCCCGGGTTCAACAGGGAGGTGCATTTCCATGGACACTCTCTTGGCCCTGGCCCTTGACCCTGGCGCCCGGCCGGCGCATCGCCCTATCTCCGCATCCCCGCCCGGAGGTTCCGCCCCGCCATGCTCGCGCTCCGTGTCATTCCCTGTCTGGACGTGAAGGACGGCCGCGTCGTGAAGGGCGTCAACTTCGTCGCGCTGCGCGATGCCGGGGACCCGGTGGAGCAGGCCCGCGCCTATGACGCCGAGGGCGCGGACGAGATCACCTTCCTCGACATCGGCGCCACGCACGAGAACCGCGACACCATGTACGACGTGGTCTCGCGCACCGCGGCGGAGGTGTTCATCCCGCTCACCGTCGGCGGCGGCGTGCGCTCGGTCGAGGATGTGCGCCGCCTGCTGCTCGCCGGCGCCGACAAGGCCAGCATCAACAGCGCCGCCGTGACCGACCCCGAGCTGGTGCGGCGCGCGGCGGAGGCCTTCGGCAGCCAGGCCATCGTCGTCGCCATCGATGCCCGGAAGGTGGGCGAGGGGCGGTGGGAGGTGTTCACCCATGGCGGCCGCCGCGGCACCGGCATCGACGCGCTGGGCTGGGCGGAACAGGTGGCCTCGCTCGGCGCGGGCGAGCTGCTCGTCACCTCCATGGACCGGGACGGCACCAAGTCCGGCTTCGATCTCGAGCTGCTGCGGGCGCTGCGGGGGCGGGTGCGGCTGCCGCTCGTCGCCTCGGGGGGGGTCGGCACGGTGCGGCATTTCGTCGAGGGCGCGCAGGCCGGGGCCACCGGGCTGCTCGCCGCCAGTGTGTTCCACTATGGGGAGATGCGCATCGGCGAGGCCAAGGCGGCGCTCGCCGCCGCCGGCCTGCCGGTGCGCCCGCTTCCCGCCAGCAAGGTCGCCTGAACCGATGGCCAAGGACATGAAGAAGAAGGCCGTGAAGGCCAAGGTCGCGCCGAAGGCCGCGCTGAAGAAGGCGGTGGCGGAGAAGGCGGTGGCGAAGAAGGTGGCGGTGCAGAAGCCGGCGGCCAAGAAGGGCAAGGCGGCGCTGCCGCTGCCGCCCACCATCCCGGCCGTGGCCAAGCCGCGCAAGGCGGCGCTGAAGGCCGAGGCGCGCCACCTCGAGCCGCTCTCCGTGCCGGTGACGGGCGACATCGAAGTGCTGCGCCGGCTGTGGGAGACGGTGGAGGCACGCCGCCTCTCGGGCGACACCACCCTGTCCCACTCCGCCCGGCTGATGGCGCGCGGCACCGCCAAGGTGGCGCAGAAGCTGGGCGAGGAGGCGGTGGAATGCGTCATCGAGGCGACGCAGGGCAACCGCGAGGCCACCATCCTGGAGAGCGCGGACCTGCTCTACCACCTGATCGTCGTCTGGGTGGATGCCGGCATCCGCCCCGAGGAGGTCTGGGGCGAGCTGGTGCGGCGCGAGGGCATCTCCGGCATCGCCGAGAAGGCCGCCCGCCCGAAGGGCATCGTCCGCGCCGCCGAGACCACCAAGCTGCCCTGACGCCAATTTCCTTGAGGCCAGTTTCCCTGAGGCCTCCTTCGCCCACGAACCGAACCCACAGGAGAGAGGAAGACGCCATGCCCGTGTCCGGAATGCCGCCCTATGACGGGGGCAACATCTTCGCCCGCATCCTGCGCGGCGAGATCCCGGCCAACAAGGTGCATGAGGACGAGCATGCCCTGGCCTTCCACGACATCGCGCCGCAGGCGCCGGTGCATGTGCTGGTGATCCCGAAGGGGCGCTACGTCTCGGTGGCGGATTTCTCCGCCGCCGCCAGCCCGGAGGAGATGGCGGGCTTCTGGCGCGCCGTCGGGCTCGTGGCGCGGCAGCTCGGGCTGGAGGGCCAGGGCTACCGCGTGCTGACCAACATGGGCGAGGATGCCGGCCAGGAAGTGCCGCACTTCCATGTGCACATCCTGGGCGGCAAGCCGCTCGGCGCCATGCTGGTGCGCGGCTGAACAGAAAGGGCGGCCCCTTGACCGGGCCGCCCCCCATAGCCATCCCTCAAGGAATGGCCGATCTCACCGCTGAGGCGGAAGCGCGCGCCGCGCTGGACGCCGCTGGAAAACTGCCGGATGCCGAGCTGGATCTCGGCGCCGTCGCCCTGCAATTCGCCCGCATCGACGCCCCTGAGGCGGATTGGCGGGCTGCCGAGCGGCATCTCTCCGACCTGGCCCGCGCCATGGTCGAGGCCGCCATCGCCACGCCGGACGCCGACCGCGGGGACGCTGGCCGCCGCCTGGCCGTGCTGGCCGAGGTGCTGCATGGCCGCTTCGGCTATGCGGGGGACCAGGAGGGCTACGACGCCCCCGCCAACGCCAACCTGATCCATGTGATCGAGCGCCGGCGGGGCCTGCCCGTGGCCCTCGGCATCCTCTGGCTGCATGCCGCCGAGGCCGCCGGCTGGGGCGCGCACGGGCTGGATTTCCCCGGCCATTTCCTGATCGGGCTGGAAGGCACGCCGGGGCAGGGGGTGCTGGACCCGTTCAACGGCGGCGCGCCGCTGCAGGCGCCCGAGCTGCGCGGCCTGCTGAAGCGCATGCAGGGGCCGCAGGCGGAGCTGCGGCCGGACCTGCTGGCGCCGGTCGGCAAGCGGGACGTGCTGCTGCGGCTGCAGAACAACCTCAAGCTCCGCCGCCTGCAGGCCGGCGACATTCCGTCCGCCATGCGCTGCGTGCAGGACATGCTGCGCGTCGCCCCCGCCGCCGCCATGCTGTGGCGCGAGGCGGCGCTGATGCATCAGCGGCTGGACGAGATCGGCGCCGCGCTGCAATGCCTGGACCGCTTCCTGGCGCTGGTGCCGCCCGGCAGCGAGGCGGCGCAGCGGGCGCGCCTGCTGGCGGTGGAGCTGCGCCAACGCCTGCACTGAGGCGCCTGCGCCGGGCCGCCTGCACCGGGCCGTCTGCATCGGGTGGGGCGGCGCCTGTCCGGCCCGCGCCCCTGCCGCCTCAGTTGACGTCCTCGCCCGGGGCGATGCCCCAGATCTGGCTGCGCTTCAGGTAGCCGCGGTGGCTGCCCACCTGCACCTCGCACCAGGCGCCGTCGGCGCGGCAGCTGCGCAGCCGGCCCACCACGCCCGGCATCAGCCGCGCCACCACCGGGCTGGCCTCCGACTCGCTGCCATGCATCTCGTGCGGGCCCTCGCCGCGCGCCAGGAAAGTGCGGCGGCCGGCCAGGGTGGACTGGTGCACCCAGCCTTCCGTGCCCTCCATGTCGCGGATGCGGCGCCACTGGTTGTATTCGCGCAGGATCTCCACCGGCAGGTCGCGCCGCTGGTAGGTCCATTCGATCGGGTAGCGCGTGTCGGGGCCGATGCGCAGGTTCACCTCGTCGCTGCGCAGCGAGACGAAGCGCGGGATCGGCAGGCCGGTGACGCTGCCCACGCTGGGCTGCTGCAGCTCGGTGGGGGTGGGAGCCGGGCTGGCGGGGGGCGGCGCGGCCTGTCCGGCGGCGGCTGCGGCGGCACCGGCTGCGGCCCCTGCGGCGGCACCGGCGGCCGCGGTGCCGGCGCGGGGCCGCTTCACCGGTGTCTGCGGCGCGCTCTGGGTGGGGGGCGTGCTCCCGGCCGCGGCGGGCGGGGTGGACGCGGAAGGCGGCGCCACGCGGACGGCGCCCGGCGGCGCGGTGAGGCGCTGCGCCGGCGGGGCCGCCATGCGGCCGGAGGCCGGCGGGGTGGCGCGGCTTTCCGCGGCCGGCGCGCGCTGGGGCTGGGCCCGCTGCGCCGCGCCGGGCGGCAGCCGCAGCACCTGCCCGGGCGCGGGGGCCGGCGCGGGTGCCGGCGCCGGTGTCGGGGCGGGCGCCGCGCCGCGCGGCACGGGCTGCGGCACCGCCTGCTGCGGCGCGCCGAGGCTGGACTGGGCAGCCGCCGGCGATGCCGCCAGGGCCAGGAACAGGAAGGGGGATGCAAGACGAAGCCGAGCCATGCCCCGATCACGCACGCAATGCGCCGCCATGGTCAAGCGCCCGCCCTGCATCGCAGCATTCTTTCCAGCCCTCACAGCGCCAGCATCTGCCCCTGGCCGACCGCCGCCAGGAAGGTCACGACCCCCGCCACCTCCACCCCCTCGGCCAGGGCCGTGGCGTCCAGCCCCTCGGCGCGCAGGCCGGCCTCGCAGGCGATGCGCCGCACCCCCAGCTCCACCGCGGCCGCCAGCAGCGGCGCGACGCCGGCGACGCCGCGCCCGGCCAGCAGCGTCTCGCGCGGGTCGTGCGGCAGTGGCGTATCGCGGCGCAGCAGGTGGCAGCCGCCATTGGTGGCGAACAGCACGGCCGGCCGGCCGATGGCGGCGGCGCCGGTGGCCAGCACCAGCGCGTAATGCGCCGCCTCGTGCCCGCCGGAGCGGAGCAGGATGCCGAGCGGCAGGCTCATGCGCCGCTCGTGGCGCTGGCGGGCGCGCTGGCGGGCGCGCAGACGGGCGCCGGGGCGGCGGCGTGGCAGGAGAGGTCGCGGATGGCCGGCGCCGGGCCGCAGAGCGGGCAGGCCGGGTCCCGCCGCAGCCGCACGGTGCGGAAGCGCATGTCCAGCGCGTCCCACAGCAGCAGGCGGCCGGCCAGCCCCTCGCCGATGCCGAGGATCTCCTTTAGCACCTCGGTCGATTGCAGCGTGCCCATCACCCCGGTGACGGCGCCGAGCACGCCTGCCTCCGAGCAGCTGGGCACCAGCCCGGGCGGCGGCGGCTCCGGGTGCAGGCAGCGCTGGCAGGGATGCTCGCCGCCGAGATGCGACTTGTAGACGGTGAGCTGCCCCTCGAAGCGCAGCACCGCGGCCGAGACCAGGGTGCGGCCCAGCAGGTGGCAGGCATCGCCCAGCAGGAAGCGCGTGGCGAAATTGTCGGTGCCGTCGCAGACGATGTCGTAGCGCGGGATCAGCGCCCGCGCCGATTCGGCGTCCAGCCGCAGCGCATGCACCTCCACCGCCACCCCGGGGTTCAGGCGGCGGATGGTCTCGGCCGCGCTCTCGGCCTTGTTGCGGCCGATGCGCGGCGTGTCGTGCGCCACCTGCCGCTGCAGGTTGGACAGCTCCAGCCGGTCGTCGTCGACCAGGCCGATCGTGCCGATCCCGGCGGCCGCCAGGTAGAGCGCCAGCGGCGAGCCGAGGCCGCCCGCGCCCACCACCAGCACCCGCGCGGCGCGCAGCCGCGCCTGCCCCACCGCGCCCACTTCCTGCAGCAGGATGTGGCGCGAGTAGCGGTGCAGCTCGGAATCGGAGAAGTCGAGATCCATGTGCCCCATATGGGCGGGGCGGGCGGGCCGGCGCAATGGGCTCCGGCCCGCCCGGGCCGGCCTTGGCATCCGGCCCGGCGGTGTCCGCCGGGCCGGGCTTTCCTCACACCAGGTCGGGCACCGGCTCGAGCACCGTCACGGGCACGGGCAGGCGGCCCTCGGCGATGCCGAACTGCAGGTAGTGCTGCAGCGGGTTGATCCCGTCGGCCGCCACGTCGGCGTTCGCGGCCAGGTAGCCGCTGGTCGAGAAGGCCGCGCTCGGGTCGCGCTGCTCCCGCGCGCCGAACTCCAGGTAGTGCTGGAGCGGGTCGAGGCCAGCCTCGGCCACGTCGCTGTAGGTGGCGAGGTAGTAGTCCACGTCGAAGAAGGCGTTCGGGTCGCGGCCTTCCTCCCAGCCGAACTCGGCGAAGTGGCGCGACGGGTCGATGCCCGAGGCGGCGACGTCGGGGTTGTTCTCGAAGTAGAACTGGGCGTCGACCAGCGGGTTCTGCGGGCCGGTCACCTCCGGGGTGGACTGGAAGGCGGCCCGCTCCTCGGCCATGCCGAAGTAGAGGTAGTGCACCAGCGGGTTGAGGCCGGCCTCGGCCACGTCGGTGTTGTTCTGCAGGTAGAGGTCGCCGCTGAAGGCGTAGCTGGGCTCGCGCCCCTCGCGCCAGCCGAAATCCGTGTAGTGGGCCAGCGGGTCGATCCCCGCCGCGGCGACGTCCTGGTTCTGGTTCAGGTAGTAGGCGACGTCGAACAGGGCGTTCGGGTCGCGCCCCTCGTGCCAGCCGAATTCCATGTAGTGGGCCAGCGGGTCGGCGCCGGCCGCGGCCACGTCCGGATTCATCGCCAGGTAGTACTGGGCGTCGAAGGCCGGGGCGCTGGACGGGAAGCCCGCGGGGTCACGGAAGGCATTGATGGTCAGCGCCAGCGGGTCGGACAGCTCGGAGATGTTGCCCCCCATGTCGCTGGCGATGGCGGTGAGCTGGTAGGTGCCGGCGGCCAGCGCCTGCTCGGGCGTGATTGCCCAGGTGCCGCCCTCGGCCACGGCCGAGCCCAGCACGGTCTCGCCATTGTAGAGGGTGACGGTCAGCCCGTCGGCGGCGGTGCCGGTGATGGTCGGCGTCGCGTCGGTGGTCATGCCGTTGCCGACGGTGCCGCTGTCGCTGCCCGGGTCCAGCGCCAGGGCCGCCGGAGCCTCCAGGGTGCCGCCGGCGGGCAGGTCGATCTCGACCACCGCGGGGGTCGGGCTGGTGGTGGAGATGTTGCCCGCCGCGTCGGTGGCGGTGGCGGTGAAGCTGTAGCTGGCTTCGGGCAGGGAGGGGGTGGTGAAGGTCCAGTTGCCCTCGGCGTCGGCGGCGACCGGCGTGCCCACCGTCTCGTTGCCGTTGAACACGGTGATGGTGCTGAGCGCCTCGGCGGTGCCGGAGAGCGTCAGCACGGGCAGGGCGGAGACACCGTCCGCGACGGCGCCCTCGCTGTTGGCGATGGCGACGATGACGGGCGCATCCGGCGGGGTGGTGTCGGTCTGATCGGTCGGGGTGACGGTGAAGTCGAAGATCTGCGAGGCGGTCAGCGAGGCGTTGCCGGCCGCATCCGCCGCCACGGCGCCGAACAGGTAGTCGCCGGCGACCAGGCCGGGAACCTCGATCCGCCAGGTGCCGTCATTCGCGGCGACCGCCGTGCCGGCATTCGTGTCCTGCCCGCCGAAATTCTGCCGCAGCGTCACCGTGGCGCCGGGCTCGGCCGTGCCGGTGAAGACCAGCGTGTCGACGGTGACGGTGTCGGCGACCGGATTGTTTTGAAGGTCGGTGATGGCGCCGATCACCGGCGCGTCCGGCGGGGTGACGTCGATCGCCGGGTCGGGCGGCACGGAGGCGAGGGTGAACTCGCCCTCGGTGCCCGGGATGCTGCCCACCTGCAGGTAGTAGGTCTGGTCGGCCCGGGCGAAGAACTGCACGGAGGAGGCGCTGCCGCCATTGTTCGTCACGCCGCCGAGGCTGGCGATGGAAGGCGCCGTGCCCGCGGGCGCGGACCAGATGATGAGGCTCTCGGCGGCCGATCCGGGGCCGAAGCTGAAGGCGACCGCGCCGTTCTCGGCCGGGGTGAAGCTGTACCAGACGCTGCTGGTGCCGCCGAAATAGTTGGATTCGCCTTCCTGCGCCGAGGCCTCGACGGTTGTGCCGACCAGGCTGGCACCCGGGTTGATGGCAATGGCGTTGATAATATCGTTGTTGGCTGGCGCTGCCATTTGCTGCTTCCCCGCTGGATTGAACTGGCAAGGGGATTTAGCTGCCTTCCGGAGATTCGCGTCAATCAAGACAGGACCTGCCGGGCAATGAATGCTTATAACGATCCTGTTATTGATGCCGTTGTTGATATGCGGGAAACTATTATTTCGAAAATTTGTTCTTCTGGGCTTGCAACCGTTTCGTTTTTTCTATGTTCGATTGCTGGCGTGCGTCGCCGGCACCGGGAAACCGGCCCCGGGGAGTCGCCGATAAGGAGTGGAGGGCGGATGTGGAAAAGGGAGCCCGCGGCTCCCTTCCCGTGAATCCCGTGCCTGCCCGCCTGCCGGCGTGGTGGCTAGTGGCCGGTGCTGCCGAAGCCGCCGCCGCCGCGCGCCGTCTCCGGCAGCGCCGCCACCTCGGCCCAGGCGGCACGGGTGACGGGCGCCAGCACGCCCTGGGCGATGCGCATGCCGCGCTCCACCGTGAACGGCTCCGTGCCCGCGTTCATCACGATGACCTGCAATTCGCCCCGGTAGTCCTCGTCGATGGTGCCAGGGCTGTTGGGCAGCACGATGCCGTGCTTCAGCGCCAGGCCGGAGCGCGGGCGGATCTGCAACTCGTGCCCCTCGGGCAGCGCCATCACCAGCCCGGTGGGCACCAGGGCGCGGGCGCCGGGGGCGAGGGTCAGCGGCGCGTCCACGGCGGCCAGCAGGTCGAAGCCCGCGGCGCCCGCCGTGGCGTAGGCCGGCAGCGGCAGCCCCTCGGCATGGGGCAGGCGGCGGACGGCGATGGTGGCGGTGCTCATGCGGGGCGGGTCTCCGGTTCGGCAAGCTGGGCGGCGAGGCGCGCGGCGAGGCGTGCCGCCACCTCGGCCTTGGGCAGGCGCGGCCAGTCCTCGACCCCGGCCTCGGTCACCAGGTGCACGGTGTTCTCGGCGCCGCCCATCACGTCGCCCGAGACGTCGTTGGCCACGATCCAGTCGCAGCCCTTGCGCCGGCGCTTGGCGATGGCGTTGGGCACCACGTTTTCCGTCTCGGCGGCGAAGCCCACCACCAGGCCAGGGCGCCGCGCATGGGCGGCGAGCGTGGCCAGGATGTCCGGGTTCAGCGCCAGCGCCAGCGGCGGCGGCGGCGCGCCCGGCACCTTCTTCAGCTTCTGGGTGGCCTCCCCGGCGCTGCGCCAGTCGGCCACGGCGGCGGCGCAGATGGCGGCGTCGGCGGGGAGGGCGGCCTCGCAGGCGGCCAGCATCTCGCGCGCGCTCTCCACATGCACCACCGAGACCCCCGCCGGGTCCGGCAGCGCCACCGGGCCGGAGACGAGGGTGACGCGCGCCCCCAGCGCCGCCAGCGCGGCGGCGATGGCGTGGCCCTGGCGGCCGCTGCTGCGGTTGGCGATGTAGCGCACCGGGTCGATCGGCTCGTGCGTCGGGCCGCTGGTGACCAGCACATGCCGGCCGGCGAGCGGCCCCGCCGCCTGTGGTATTTGCGGCTCGGCTGCGGGCGGCGCCAGCAGCGCGGCGATGGCCTGGAAGATCTCGGCCGGCTCGGCCAGGCGGCCCGGCCCGCTTTCGGCCTCGGCCATGGCGCCGGTGCCCGGCCCCACCACCCGCACGCCGCGCGCTCGCAGCAGGGCCATGTTGGCCCGCGTCGCGGCGTGGCCCCACATCGCCCAGTTCATCGCCGGCGCCACCAGGACCGGCCGCTCCGTCGCCAGCAGCACGGTGGTGGCGAGGTCGTCGGCCAGACCATGCGCCATCTTCGCCAGCAGGTCGGCCGAGGCGGGCACCACGGCCACCATGTCCGGCATCCGCGCCAGGCGGATATGGCCGACATCCGCCTCCCCCTGGAGCGACCAGAGATCCTGGTGCACCGGCTCCCCGGCGATGGCCTGCAGCGCGTGCGGCGTGACGAAGCGGGCGCCGCCGGCCGTCAGCACGGGCGTGACGCGGGCGCCGGCCTTGCGCAGCAGCCGCGTCAGCTCCAGCGCCTTGTAGGCGGAGACGCTGCCCGAGACGACGAGCAGCACATGCTTCCCCGCCGGCATGAGGGGCCTAAAGCTTCCAGCCGGTATGGATGGCGACGATGCCGCCCGAGAGGTTCTGCCACTTCACCCGCTCGAAGCCGGCGCGCTCCATCATGCCCGCCAGCGTCGGCTGGTCGGGGAACATGCGGATGCTCTCGGCGAGATACTGGTAGCTCTCCGAATCCTGGGCGATGCGGCCGCCGATGGCCGGCAGCGCCTTGAACGACCAGGCATCGTAGAGCGGCCGCAGCGCGTCGATCTCCAGGCGGGAGAATTCCAGCACATGCATCCGCCCGCCGACGCGCAGCACGCGGTGCGCCTCGCGCAGCACCGCGTCCTTGTCGGTGCAGTTGCGCAGGCCGAAGGCCATGGAGACCTTCTCGACGCTGGCATCCGGCAGCGGGATGCGCTCGGCGTCGGAGCAGACATAGGTCAGCCCCTCCGCCAGCCCCTTCTGCAGGGCGCGGTTCTGGCCGACATTCAGCATCGCGGCGTTGATGTCGGAGAGGATGACCCGGCCCGCGCCGCGCTTCTTGGCCAGGAAGGCGACATCGCCCGTGCCGGCGGCGAGGTCGAGCAGCGTCTCGCGCGGGCCGGCGGCGATGGCGGCCACGAAGATCTGCTTCCAGGCCCGGTGCAGGCCGAGCGACATCAGGTCGTTCATCACGTCGTATTTGGGCGCGACGCTGTCGAACACCTCCCGCACCATCGACGCCTTGGCGTCCCTGGGCACTTCGCGGAAGCCGAAATCCGTGGTCTGGGTCATGCCTGCCAAGATAGCGCGATCGGCCGGGGCGGGAAGACGGGCGGCGGATGAATTCTCCCCGCGCCCGTCTCGCCCCGGGCCCCGCCCGCGGCCTCAGGCCTTGCGGCCGCGCCGCAGCACCTCGCGCAGCTGGAGCGCGCCCAGCGCCTGGGTGGCGCCGAAATAGACCCCCGCCCCCACCGCCACCAGGGCGGCGAGGATGGCCAGCCGCACCGGCCCGGTGCCGGTGCCGGGCAGCGGGAAGGTGGCCAGCATCAGCCCCCCCACCACCGCCGCCATCAGCGCCGCCGCCAGCAGCAGGCGCCAGAGGTTGCGGCGCAGCCGGCGGTCGGCGACGAAATGGCCCCGCCGTGCCAGGATGCCGGACAGCAGCCCGGCATTCACCCAGGCCGCCAGCGAGGTGGCGAGCGCGATGCCGACATGGCCGAAGAACTGCGTCAGGGTCAGCGACAGGCTGAGGTTCACCGCCACCACGGCGATGCCGATCTTGACCGGGGTGGCGGTGTCGCCGCGGGCGAAGAAGCCGGGGGCGAAGGCCTTGATCAGCACGAAGGCGGGCAGGCCGAGCGCGTAGGCGCGCAGGGCCTCGCCCACCAGCACCGCCTCCTCCGCGCCCAGCGCGCCGCGCTGGAACAGCACGCGCACGATCGGCTCGGCCAGCGCGATGAGGCCGGCGGCGGCGGGCAGGGTGAGGGCGAGGGACAGCTCCACCGCCCGGTTCATGCTGCGGTGCGCCGAGAGCGGCTTGCCGCCGCGCAACTGGCGCGAGAGCACCGGCAGCAGCGCCGTGCCCACCGCCGCCCCCACCACGCCGAGCGGCAGCTGCGCCACGCGGTCCGCATAGGTGAGGAAGCTGATGGCGCCGACCGGCAGCAGCGAGGCGATGAAGATGTCGATGGCCAGGCTGAGCTGGGTGACGCTGGCGCCCAGCACGCCGGGCACCATCCGCTTCAGCACGGCGCGCGTCTCCGCCGTCAGGCGCGGGAAGGAGAGGATGGGGAAGCCCATTCCCACCTTGTGGCAGGCCACCACCACCAGGATGAGCTGCGCCACGCCGGAGACGGTGACGCCCCAGGCCAGCGCATGCGCCGGGCTGGCCACGAAGGGGGTGAGGGCGAACAGCGCGCCGATGGCGAAGAGGTTGAACAGCAGCGGCGCGCCGGCGGCGAGGGCGAACCTGTCCACCGCGTTCAGCACGCCCGAGACCAGCGCGGTGAGGCAGATGAAGACAAGGTAGGGGAAGGTGATGCGCGACAGCTCCACCACCAGCCCGAAGCGCGAGGGGTCGTCCACCAGGCCCGGGGTGAGCACCCGCATCACCTGCGGCATGAACAGCATGCCGAGCCCCACCAGCAGCGACAGCCACAGCGTCATCAGCGTGGACATGCGGGCGGCCAGCTCGCGCGCGCGCTTCGGCCCCTCCAGCGTCAGCGTGCCGGTGAAGGCGGGCACGAAGGCGGCGTTGAAGGCGCCCTCGCCGAACAGGCGGCGGAACAGGTTGGGCAGGCGCAGCGCGATGAAGAAGGCATCGGCCATCGGCCCGGCGCCGAGGGTCGCGGCGATCAGCATGTCGCGGGCGAAGCCCAGGATTCGGCTGGCGAAGGTCCAGCCGCCGATGGTGAGGATATTGCGCAGCATCCGGGCGGGCCTGGGCGGGGCGGCCGGTGCGGCCGGCGTGACGGGAAAGGCGGGATGGCCGGGGCAGGCTGCCCCGGCCGGCTGCGCGGGGCCACGCGGCCCCGCGCCGGCGCCTCAGGCGCTGGCCACCGGCGGCACAGGGGCGCCGCCCTGGAACTGGGCATCGCCCTGGCCGCGGCGGGACTGCCACAGCGCCACGAAGTCGATCGGCGAGAGCATCACGGGCGGGAAGCCGCCATCGCGCGTCACGTCGGCCAGGATGTTGCGGGCGAAGGGGAAGAGCAGGCGCGGGCACTCGACCAGCAGCAGCGGCTCGACCAGGTTGGGCTCCACGTTCAGCGTGAAGATGCCGCAATAGGACAGCTCGGCGATGAAGGCGGGCTGGGTGGTGCCGTTCGGCGCCGGCGCCTGGGCGTCGGCGCGGATCTGCAGCTCCACCTCATAGACGTTGCCGCCCTGCTGGAGCGGGCGGGCCTGCACGTCCAGCGCCAGGTCGATGCGCGGCTGCTCGCGCAGCGTCGCGAAGATCTCCGGCGCGCCCGGCACCTCGAAGGAGAGGTCCTTGGTGTACTGCAGGTTCAGCAGCAGCGGGCCCGGCGGCACGGCGCCGTTCGGGGCGGTGTTGTTGTCGGGCGGAAGCTGGGTGTCGGACATGCGGGCCCCTGATGCGGTTGCCGGAGGGTCGGTGTTCGTTCGGGTGCGGCGGGCGGGGTGCGGCGCTGGGCCGGGCCGGCGCCGCCGGACTCGCGGCGCGGGGTAGCACGCCCCGCCCGCTCTGTCACAGCGCTTCAGGCCCGGGGGCTTCAGGCACGGAGTTCAGGAGGCACGGAGTTCAGGAGGCACGGCGTTCAGGAGGCACGGCGTTCAGGCACGGGCGGGCTTCGGGCGCGGGCGCTTCAGGCGTGGCGGCTTCGGGCACGCGCCCTGGGCGGCCTCCGGCTTCAGCCGTGCCGCCAGCTGATGGTGGCGGGGGCGGGGGCGGTGGGGTCGCAGCGCAGCCACTGGCCGTTCGCCACCGATTCACCGGTCATCGACATGATGAACCCCCAATGGCTGACGACGAGGGTGTGCGCCCAGTCCGCCAGCGCGCCCATCTCGGCGCGAAACAGGCGGGCGCGGTCCTCCACCTGCCTGGCGGGTTCCTCGGTGGCGGGCCACCACACCTCGTCGATGTGGGAGAAGTCCAGTTCCGGCCACTGCATCGCCAGGGCGGCGCAGGGGGAGCCGATGTCGCAGGTGAAGGCATAGCGCTCGCGCACCAGCGGGTGCACCAGCACCGGCAGGCCGAGGCGGCGGGCCAGCGGCGCCGCCGTCTCCAGCGCCCGGGTGTAGGGGCTGGCGATGATGCGGCGGATATCCTCGCCCGCCAGGGCCTCGGCCGCCTGCTCGGCCTGGTGGCGGCCGAGGATGGTCAGCTTCGGGTCCTTGATGCCCGGATCGCGGCGGGTCGCGCTGAAATGCAGGTTGAACTCGCTCTGGCCGTGACGCAGCAGGATCATCGCGGAACTCCGGAGGGGACGGGCTGGCAGTAACGGCAGGCGGGTGGGGCGGCAAGATGTCGGCTTTATGACGTGCGCCGGGCGGGTTGGGCAGGCGGGGGCCGTTGCGGTGGCGCCGCATGACCCCTAAGTGATGCACATGAGGAGAATGCAATGTCCGGCGGATTTCCGGTCGATCTGATCCTGTTCGCCATGGTGGCGGCCTTCCTGGTGCTGCGGCTGCGCAGCGTCCTGGGCCGCCGGCAAGGCTTCGAGCGGCCGCCGCAGGAGCGTCCCGTCCCCGGCCAGGGCATGCCCGGCCCGGCGGAATCGGACGCGCCGCAGATGCCGCCGCCGCCGGTGGCCGGCGCGCCGCGCCTGGCGATTCCGGATGCGCGCTCGCCCGTCGGGCAGGCGCTGCAGCGGATCCGGCAGGCCGATGCCGGCTTCGACCCGGCCGCCTTCTTGGCCGGGGCGGAGGGCGCCTTCCGCATGATCGTCGCCGCCTTCGCCAAGGGCGACCGCGAGACGCTGCGCAACCTGCTCTCCGCCGACACCTATGCCGGCTTCGAGCAGGCGCTGGTGACGCGCGAGACGGCGGGCGAGCGGCAGCGCACCGAGATCCGCGCCGTGCACGACATGGCCATCGAGGCCGCCGATCTGCGCGGCAGCGTGGCCGACATCACCGTGCGCATCATCTCGGACCAGGTGAACGTCACCACCGGCCCGAATGGCGACATCGTCTCGGGCGCCGAGGCGGTGACCGAGCTGACCGACATCTGGACCTTCCAGCGCGACCTGAGTAGCGCCGACCCGACCTGGAAGCTGGTCGGCACCCACGCCGCCTGAGCCGCGTGGCACGCCCGCCGGCCGGCCGGGGCCTCCGCCCCGGCCGCATCGCCGCCTTCGCCCTGCTCTGCCTGCTGGCCGCCTGCGCCGTGCCGCCCCGCCATGTGGCGGAGCTGCCGGGCTGGGGCGAGGACAGTCTGGCCGAGGCCATCCCCGCCTTCATCGCCGGCTGCCGCCCGCCCGCCCTGCCGGAAGCGCTCTGCGCCGAGGCCGCGGCCTTGCCGCGCGGCGACAACGCCGCCGCCCGCGCCTTCTTCGAGCGCCGCTTCACCCTGCGCGCCGCCGGCGAGGGGCTGATGACCGGCTATTACGAGCCGGAGCTGCGCGGCGCCGCCAGCCGCGGCGGCCCCTACACCATCCCCCTGCACGGCCGCCCGTCCGACCTGGTGGAGGTGGATCTCGGCCGCTTCGCGCCCGACCTGCGCGGCCGCCGCACGGCGGGGCGGGTGGAGGCGGGGCGTCTGGTGCCCTACCCGGACCGCGCCGCCATCGAGGCCGGCGCGGTGGAGGCGCCGGTCCTGCTCTGGGTGGACGACGCGGCGGAGAAATTCTTCCTGCAGATCCAGGGCTCCGGCCGCGTGGTGCTGCCGGACGGCTCCGTCCGCCGCATGGGCTATGCCGCGCAGAACGGCCGCGCCTATGTGCCGATCGGCCGGCTGCTGGCCGAGCGCGGCGAGATCCCGCGCGAGCAGGTGTCGATGCAGAGCATCCTCGCCTGGCTGGAGGCGGCCGGGCCGGAGCGCGCCCGTGCCCTGATGGCGGAGAACCCCTCCTACGTCTTCTTCCGCGAGGCCAGCGCGCGGCCCGAGCAGGGGCCTTCCGGCTCGCTCGGCGTGCCGCTGACGCCGCTGCGCTCGATCGCCGTGGACCGTGGCGAGATCCCGCTCGGCAGCCCCGTCTGGATCGTGGCGAAGCACCCGCTGACAGGCGCGCCGATCCGCCGGCTGGTGCTGGCGCAGGACACCGGCGGCGCCATCAAGGGCCCGGCGCGGGCCGATCTGTTCTGGGGCTGGGGCGAGGCGGCGGCCGAGGCCGCCGGGCGGATGAAGGAGACGGCCACGCTCTACGTGCTGGAGCCCGCCGCGCCCTGAGCGCCGGGCGCTTGCATCCGCCCCCGCCGCGGCTATCGTCCCCGCCCATGTCCGAGCCGAAGCCGCGCGTCGCCCTGTTCGTCACCTGCCTGGTCGATCTCTACCGGCCCTCCGTCGGCTTCGCCGCCATCCGCCTGCTGGAGCAGGCCGGCTGCCAGGTGGAGGTGCCCGCCTTGCAGACCTGCTGCGGCCAGCCCGCCTACAACAGCGGCGACCGCGCCACGGCGCGCGACCTGGCCCGGCCCGTCATCGACGCCTTCCTGCCCTACGACTTCGTCGTCGCCCCCTCCGGCTCCTGCGCCGGTATGATCGCGAAGCACTATCCCGGCCTGTTCGACAACGACCCGCACTATCGCGCCCGCGCCGAGGCGCTGGCGGCGAAGACGCATGAGCTGGTCTCCTTCCTGGTGGATGTGCGCGGCCTGGAGCGCGTCGCCGCCCGCCATGCCGGGGTGGCCGCCTACCACGATGCCTGCTCCGGCCTGCGCGAGCTGGGGGTGAAGGCACAGCCGCGCCGCCTGCTGGCGGGGGTCGAGGGGCTGACGGTGAAGGAGCTGGCCGAGCCCGAGCTGTGCTGCGGCTTCGGCGGCACCTTCTGCGTGAAGTACCCCGACATCTCCACCCGCATGGTGTCCGACAAGGTGAAGGACATCGAGGCGACGGGCGCCGACACGCTGCTGGCCGGCGACATGGGCTGCCTGCTGAACATGGCCGGCCGCCTGCACCGCCAGGGCAGCCCGGTGCAGGTGCGCCACGTGGCCGAGGTGCTGGCCGACATGACGCGGGATGTGCCGCCCATCGCGGGGTGAAGACGAAGGGTTCTTTTTTGGAAAAAAGAACCAAAAAACTTCTGTCAGTTTGGCGGTGCGCCAGCCACCAGCGCGCCGCAAAACTCGAAAAGTCTTTTTGCTTCTTTTTCTTCAGAAAAAGAAGAATCTCATCGAAGACCCATGGCCCTGAGCACCGCCCGCGCGAGTGGCGTGTCGGCGCAGAGCTGGAAGACGATGTCGAAATGGTTGGAGCCGGCCGGCGCCGGCACGGCCGTCACGGCGCAGCCCGCCTCGGCGCAGTATTCGGCCTGCGCCCGGGTCTGCGCCTTGAACTCCCCGGTCTCCGTCTCGGCCACGGAGAAGACCAGCGGCGTGCCCGGCGCGGGAGGCGGCAGCAGGGCCGGCGAGTTGCGCACGGCGGCGGCCTCGTCCAGCCGCATCCACTCGTTCACGTGGCAGAGGCGGAGCGGCTCCAGCTCGTAGAGGCCGGAGAGCAGGGTGGCGCCGGCCACCGGGCGCGGCGGCAGGCCGAGGCGCGACGGCCAGTCGCCCCCCGCCGCCAGCATGGCCGCGAGGTGCCCGCCGGCCGAGCTGCCGGCGACATGGATTCGCGCCGGGTCGCCGCCGAAGCGGCCGATGTTGCCGTGCAGCCAGGCCAGCGCCGCGCGGCATTGCCGCACGATCTCGTCGAGCGTCGCGGCGGGGGCGAGGGCGTAGTTCACCGCCACCACGCAGGCCCCGGCGGCGGTGAGGTAGGGCGCCATGAAGCCGGAATCGGCGGCGTCCAGCAGCCGCCAGTAGCCGCCATGGATGAAGACGAAGACCGGCGCCGGGCCGGGGGTGGCGGCGGGGTAGATGTCCAGCCGCTCGGGCTCCGTGGGGCCGTAGGGCAGGCCGATGCGCGCCCCCGGCAGCGCGGCCTTCGCCGCCTCGGTGCGGGCGCGGTACTCGGCCAGGATCGGCATGATGTCCGGCACGGTGGCGCGGGCGTTGTATTCGCGGTCCAGGGCGGCGCGGCCCATGCCGCGATAGGTGTCGGTCACCGGGGCATCTTCCTTCGTCTTCGTGTCGTTCTGGCGTGCCGTTCTGGACGGCAGGGCCTGATCAACAGGCCAGCCCTTCGAGAAGCCGGCGTGCATTGACCAGCGGGTATATGGTTCATATACGGACCATGGGCTTCGCACAGGCTGGATGACCGATGGGACTCGTCAAGATCGATGACCGGCTCCATGAGCAGGCCCGCCGCGCCAGCACGGTCATGTGCCGGTCGATCAACGCGCAGGCCGAGTTCTGGATGAAGATCGGCATGCTGGCCGAGGCAAACCCGGCCATGACTTTCAACGACATCGTCAGGACGCAGCTGCTGCAGGCGGAACATTGTCCCGTGCAGCCCACCAGGGCCTGAGCCGGCCGAAGGCGGGCCACACCGAATTCCAGCCACGCTGAATTTCCAGCCACGCTGAATTTCCAGCCACAGGGCAGTGTCAGAATGACCATTCAGGACGAGATCGGGGCCTTCTTCGCCGGCTACCTCGATGCCTTCGCCCGCGGCGATGCCGATGCCCTGAGCGCATTGTGGGACCCGGTGGGGCTGTTCCCGGCGCCGGGCGGGAACTTCGCCATGGAGCGGCCGGCCTTCCGCGACCACTGCGTCAGGCTGATGGCGTTCTACCGCCAGCAGGGCGTGGTGCGGCCCGTGGGGCGGCTGCTGGCCTCCGCCGAGCTGTTCCCCGGCGTCGCGGAGGCGCGCATGGCCTACCGCATGCTGGGCGAGGGCGACGCGCTGATCGCCGAGTGGGAGCATGTCTACATCCTCCGCCGCGCGGATCGCTGGCGGGTGTCGCTGACGATCGCCGATGGCGAAATGGCGGCTTGGGCGGCGCGCGGCGCGGGGCTCTGAGGCCGCGCAGCCCTTGCAGGAACGTCCCCTGCCTACAGCCCGATCCACCCGCGCACCCGCGCCGCCTCCCGCGCCAGCGCGGCGCCGTCGCCGGTCCAGACGGTGCGGCCCTTCTCCAGCACGTGGTGCCGGTCTGCCAGCCGCGAGAGGGCGCCGAGATTCTTGTCGATCACCAGGATGGATAGGCCGCGCGCCTTCAGCGCCGCCAGCGTGGCCCAGATCTCGGCGCGGATGACCGGGGCCAGCCCCTCGGTGGCCTCGTCCAGCACCAGCAGGCGGGGGTTGGTCATCAGCGCGCGGCCGATCGCCAGCATCTGCTGCTCGCCGCCCGAGAGGGTGCGGGCATACTGCCCCGCCCGCTCTGCCAGGCGCGGGAACAGCGCGTAGATGCGCGCCAGGTCCCAGGGCTCGGGCAGGCCGAGGCGGTTGGCGGCGGTGGCGACGAGGTTCTCCCGCACGGTGAGGGTGGGGAAGACCTGCCGCCCCTCCGGCACCAGCCCGATGCCGCGCCGCGCGATCGCCTCCGGCGTGGCGCCGGCCAGGCTCTCCCCGCCGAATTCCACCCGCCCGCCGCGCGGCGGGTTCAGCCCGAGCAGGGCGCGCACCGTGGTGGTCTTGCCCATGCCGTTGCGGCCGAGCAGCGTCGCCACCTCGCCCTCCCGCACCAGGAGGTCCACGCCGAACAGCACCTGGCTGTGGCCGTAGCCGGCGGTCAGGCCGGAGATCTCGAGCATCGGCCTCAGCCCTCCTCGTCCTCGGTGAGGTAGGCGGCGCGCACCGCGGGGTCGGCGCGGATCTCCTCCGGCGGGCCGGAGGCGAGGCAGCGCCCGTCCACCAGCACGGAGACGCGGTCGGCGAGCGCGAACACCGCCTCCATGTCGTGCTCCACCAGCAGGATCGCCATGCGGCCCTTCAGGCCGCGCAGCGTCTCGGTCATGGCGCGGGATTCGCTGGGGCCGAGGCCGGCCATCGGCTCGTCCAGCAGCAGCAGGCGCGGCGCGGCGGCCAGGGCGAGCGCCAGCTCCAGCTGCTTGCGCGCCCCGGCCGAGAGGTCGCCCGCCGGGCGCTCCCACAGCGCCGGCTCCACCCCCGCCTGCAGCAGCAGCAGCCGGGCCGGCTGGCGCAGCCGCTCGTCCCGCCGCGCGTCGCGCCAGAAGCGGAAGCTGTGGCCCTGCTGCGCCTGCACGGCCAGCGCCACGTTCTCCAGCGTCGTCGCCTCGTCCAGCAGCTGCACGATCTGGAAGGTGCGGGAGAGGCCGCGCCGCACCCGCCGCGCCGGCGGCAGGCGGGTGATGTCCCGCCCCGCGAACAGGATGCGCCCGGCATCGGGGCGGATCTCGCCGGTGATCTGGCCGATGGCGGTGCTCTTGCCGGCGCCGTTCGGCCCGATCAGCGCGTGCAGCTCGCCCATGCGGACGGCGAGGGAGAGGTCGTCGGTGGCGCGCAGCCCGCCGAAGCGCTTGTGCAGCCCCTCCACCAGCAGCAGCGGCGCGGTCATGCCTGCGCCCGCCCCGGGGCGCCCGGCCGGCGCAGCAGCGCCATCAGCCCGCCGCGCGCGAACAGCACCACCGCGATCAGCAGCGGCCCCAGCACGAACTGCCAGTGCTCGGTGAGCGCGGCCAGCCAGTATTCCAGCCCGACCAGCGCGATGGCGCCCAGCACCGGCCCCATCAGCGTGCCGACGCCGCCCAGGATGACCATGATCATCAGCTCGCCGGACTTGGTCCAGGCGAGCATGTCGGGGCTGACGAAGCGCGCGTAGTTGGCCATCAGCGCGCCCGCCAGCGCCGCGCCCATGCCGGAGAGGATGAAGGCGGCGAGCTTGTAGGGATAGGGCGCGATGCCGAGCGCCTGGAGCCGCCGCTCGCTCTGCCGCGCGCCGGAGAGCACCTGCCCGAAGCGCGAGCGCGTGACGCGCCACAGCAGCAGCAGCCAGGCCACCAGCAGGCTGAGGCAGAGCCAGTAGAGCTGCGCCGCGTCCCGCAGGTTGAGCCCCGGGAACTCGCCCTGGCGGCGCACGCTCAGCCCGTCGTCGCCGCCATAGGCCTTCAGCGAGACGAACAGGAAGAACAGCATCTGCGCGAAGGCCAGGGTGATCATGATGAACTGCACGCCGCGGGTACGCAGCGAGAGCGCGCCGATCAGCGCCGCCCCAGCGCCGCCCACCGCCATGGCGGCCAGCAGCGTGACCGGCAGCGAGGTGGTGCCGGGGATGAAGCCCCAGAGCGGCTCCTGCCACGACCAGTGGGCGTAGAGGATGCCCACCGTGTAGCCGCCGAGGCCGAAGAAGGCGGCATGGCCGAAGCTGACCATGCCGCCATAGCCCAGCACCAGGTTCAGCGCGCTGGCGGCGATGGCGTAGATGGCCATGCGGGTGGCGAGGCCGGTGCTGGCCGGCGTGCCCAGCGCCTCGGCCGCCCAGGGCAGGGCGATGGCGAGCGCCAGCAGTGGCGGCAGCACCAGCCAGCCGGGGGAGGGGCGGCGGGCGCGGCGGAACATCCTACGCATGGGCGGGGAACAGCCCGCGCGGCCGCAGCAGCAGCACCAGCGCCATCAGCAGATAGACCCCCATGGAGGCGAGGCCGGCGGCCAGCGCGTCGGCGTCCGGGCCCTGCATGGCGCCGCGCAGCAGGGCGGGCAGGTAGGCGCGCAGCAGCGTGTCCACCAGCCCCACCAGCAGCGCCCCCGCCAGCGCCCCGCGCACCGAGCCGATGCCGCCGATGACGACGACGACGAAGGTCATGATCAGGATCTGCTCCCCCATGCCGACCTGCACGGAGAAGATCGGCCCCGCCATCAGCCCGGCCAGCCCCGCCAGCAGCGCGCCGAGGCCGAAGACCAGGGTGTAGAGCTTCCGCACATCCACGCCGAGGGCGCGGACCATCTCCCGGTGCGTGGCGCCGGCGCGCACCAGCATGCCGGTGCGGGTGTGCCGGATCAGCCCGTACAGCCCCGCCGCCACCAGCAGCCCCACGGCCAGTATGGCCAGCCGGTAGGCCGGGTAGGGCACGCCGGGGATGATCTCCACCGCGCCGCGCAGCCCCTCGGGGATGTCCACGAAGAGCGGCTGCCGGCCGAACAGCAGGATGGCGCCCTGGTTGAAGAACAGGATCAGCCCGAAGGTGGCCAGCACCTGGTCCAGGTGGTCGCGCGCATAGAGGCGGCGCAGCACCAGCAGCTCCACCGCCATGCCCGCCAGCGCGGCGGCCGCGAGGCCCGCCGGCACCGCCAGCAGCGCCGAGCCGGTCTGTGCCGCCACCCAGGCGGCGGCGAAGGCGCCTACCATGTAGAGCGAGCCATGCGCCAGGTTGATCACGCCCATGATGCCGAACACCAGCGTCAAGCCTGCGGCCAGCAGGAACAGCATGACGCCGAGCTGCAGGCCGTTCAGAAGCTGCTCCAGCAGCAGGACCATCAGACAGACTCCGAAAGCGCCGGGGGAATGAATTCCCCCGGGCCCCCTTCCTTTATTTCCGCAAGCTCCCGGGCGCGCCTGCGGCGACGCCCGGCCCTATCACATCCGGCATTGGCCGGCGTAGGCGTCGGTGTGGTTCTCCAGCACCTTGCCCTTGGTCACCAGGGCGGGCTTGCCGTCGGCGCCGCGCTCCACCTTCAGCAGGAACCAGTCCTGCACCGGGTGCTGGTTGGCGCCGAAGGCGAAGCGGCCGCGCGGGCTCTCGAAGGAAGCCGGCTGCATCGCCTTCCGGAAGGCGGCGAGATCCTCGACGCTGCCGCCCGTGCCCTTCAGCGCGGCGCCGATGGCCAGCGCCGTGTCGTAGCCCTGCTGCGCGTAGTAGGTGGGCGTGCGGTTGTACTTGGCGGTGAAGGCCTCGACGAAGCGGCGGCTGGCCGGGTTGTCGAAGTCGCTGTTCCACTGCGCCGTCACGTTGATGCCGAGCGCCGCCTCGCCCACCGCGGCGAGGGTGGTGCTGTCCATCGAGGGCGAGGCCAGCACCATCGGCGTGGTGGCCGAGAGCCCGGCCTGCACATACTGCTTCAGGAAGGCGATGCCGAGGCCACCGGGGTGGAACTGGTACACCGCGTCCGGCTGCGCGGCGCGGATCTGCGCCATCTCGGCGGCGTAGTCGGTCTGGTCGAGGCGGGTATAGACCTCGCCGGCGATCTGCCCCTTGTAGAAGCGCTTGAAGCCGGTGATGGCGTCCTTCCCCGCCTGGTAGTTGGGGGCGAGGATGAACATGCGCTTGAAGCCGAGATTCATCGCCGCCTGCCCCGCGCTCTCGTGCAGGCTGTCATTCTGCCAGGCGACGGACCAGAAGTTGCGGTGGCACTCCCGCCCGGCGAAGGTGGAGGGGGAGGCGTTGGGGCTGACATAGATGCCGTCGGAATCCAGCACGTCCGGCGCCACGGCGCCGAGCACGTTGGAGAACACCACGCCGGTCATCAGCCGGATCTTCTCGTTCTTCAGGAAGCGCTCGGCGATCTGCTTGCCCTGGCCGGGCTTCAGCGCGTCATCCTCCACCAGCAGCCGCACCGGCGTGCCGCCCAGCCTGCCATCCTCCATCTCCATGGCGAGGGCGAAGGCATCCCGGATGTCCTGCCCGAGGTAGCCGCCCGGGCCGGAGAGGGTGGTGATCATGCCGATCTTGAGTGCCGCGCCCTGTCCGGTGGCCGATTGGGCCAGGGCAGGGCGGGCCAGCAGAGGGGCCATCGCCGTCGCGCCGGCCGCGCGCAGCAGGGTCCGCCTTTCGATCATCCCAGGTCTTCCCGTCCGAAGGTTTCCCTCGTGCTTAAACCGTCTCACGCGGAGGGCGAAGGGCAAACCTGATCGGGGCCGGCAACCATCGGCCGGGGCGGCCCCTCCGGAAGGCAGGCGGGAAAGGGCGCGGGCGGGCCGCCCGCCTGGCGCGCTAGCGGTTGGCGATTCCCCGCATGTAGCGGCGCTCCGGCCGATAGGCGCCTTGCAGCAGCCATTCGCGCAGGAGGCGGATCAGGCGGGCCTGGAAGCGGCGGGAAGAGGCGAAGCGCATATCAAAAACCGTCCCGAAGATCTGATATTTCATGTTTGCCGCAGGATGCGTGAACATTCTGTAAATGCGGAACGTTGCCAGAAGATGCACAGCCAACGCCGGATTTGATTCGCCAGCCCAGGCTGCGGGCGCCACACCCGGCCGATGCCACGACCGCGCCTGATGCCTGCCCTCCTGCCCGCCTTCCTGCTGAGCCTTGCCGCGGCCGCGGTGGCGGCCAACCCGCTGTTGCCCGGCGTGGGCGAGGCGGACCCGCGCCGCGGGGTGGATGTCTCGGCGGCGCCCTGGCGGGCCTTCGGGCGGGTGCAGACGGAGCTGGGCGGCCGCTGCACCGGCGTGCTGGTCGGCCCCCGCCATGTGCTGACGGCGGCGCACTGCCTGGTCGCGCCGCGCGCCGCCGCGCTGGTGCAGCCCGGCTCGGTGCATTTCCTGCGCGGCTACCGGATGGGGGAATGGACCGGCCAGGCGCGCGTCGTCGCCTACCGGACCGGCCCGGGCTTCGAGGCGGCGCGGCGTGGCCCGGCGGGCGCGGACTGGGCGCTGCTGACCCTCGACCGGCCCCTTGGCGAGGCGGATGAGGCGTTGCCGCTGCTGCGCGTGGCCCCGGCGCCGGGCACCGCCCTGCTGCTCGGCGGCTACCAGCAGGACAGGCCGGAGGTGCTGATGGCGGATTCCGGCTGCCGCGTCCTGGCCGCGGCGCCGCTGCTGCTGCACGACTGCGCCGGCACCCGCGGCAGCAGCGGCGCGCCGCTGCTGGTGGCGGAGGGGGCGGGGTGGGCCGTCGCCGGCGTGGCGGTGGGGGTGGCGCGGGACCGGCCGCTCGGCATCGCCGTGCCGGCCGCCGCCCTGCCTGCCCCGCCGCCGCCGCCCTCGGGGCCTAGCGTGCCGCCGTCTCGACCGGCACCGCCGTGACACTGTTGTAGGGCGAGCCGTCCACCAGCTTGGTGCTGGTGATGAGATAGACCAGCACCCGCTTCTCGGCATCCAGGATGCGCGTCACCGTCAGCGCCTTGAACAGCGGCGAGGCGGACTGGCGGAACACGGATTCCGTCTGCGGCAGGCCGGCGGGCAGGCTGACCGGCCCGGTGGCGCGGCAGGCGATGCTGAAGCGCGAGGGGTCTTCCGCCAGCCCCACCCAGCCGGAGAGTCCGCCCGTGTCGGCGCGCGAGACGTAGCAGGAGACATTGGCCACGCGCGGGTCGTCGTAGCGTTCCACCACCACCTTGTCGTTGGGGCCCACCAGGCGGAAGGTGGTGCTGATCTCGCCCACTCGCGTCTGGCCGAGGGCAGGCGCCGCCAGGGCCGGCAGCATGGCGAGGGCGAAGGCCATGAAAGGCCGGAATCGGTTCATGCGCATCCTGTTTCTCCGGGCCATGCCCGGCATGGGAAGTGTGACATGTCATCTGGGATGCGCGGTGGCGGGGGCGAAGGGTGGAGCGCGCCGCTGAGGGATCTTTATCCCGCCCCTGCCTTGCCCCCCTGGTGCGGCTTGCCTATGCAGCCAGCCAAATCCTGGAGGAAGCCCCGAGAATGACCCTCGCCCCCGGCCGCCGCGCCGTTCTGGCCCTGCCTGCCCTGACTCTCCCTGCCCTGACCCTGCCCGCCCTGCTGACCGGCCGCGAGGCCCGCGCCGAGGCCGAATGGCCGTCCCGCCCGGTCCGCCTGCTGATTCCCTTCCCGCCAGGGCAGGCCACGGACACCATGCTGCGCCTGCTGGCCGACGAGCTTTCCCGCCGCTGGCCGCAGCGCGTGGTGGTGGAGAACCGCGCCGGCGGCGCGGGGGTGGTGGGCACCGACGCGGGGGCGCGGGCGGCGCCGGACGGCTACACCCTGCTGGCCTCCACCAGCGGCACACACGGCATCAACCCCAGCGTCATCCCCAACCTGCCCTACGATGCCGAGGCGGATTTCGCCTACATCACCACGGTGTTCACCGTGCCGCTGGTGATCGTGGCGCACCCCTCCTTCGCGCCCCGCACCGTGGCGGAGCTGGTGGCGGCGGCGCGCCAGGCGCCCGGCGCCATCAACTATGGCAGCGGCGGGCCCGGCACCTCGCAGCACATGGCGGCGGAGATGTTCGCCCATCAGGCCGGGGTGCGGCTGACGCATGTGCCCTATCGCGGCAGCGGCCCGGCGGTGGCGGACCTGCTGGCCGGCAACATCCCGATGATGTTCGACAGCGTGGCCAGCGCCCTGCCGCATGTCCAGGCCGGGCGCATCCGGGCGCTGGGCGTCACCTCGGCCGCGCGGGCGCCGCAACTGCCGGAGGTGCCCAGCATCGGCGAGACGCTGTCGGGCTACGTGGCCATCGGCTGGGGCGGGCTGTGCGCGCCGGCCGGCACCCCGGAGCCGATCCTGCGCCGCGTCAATGCGGAGGTGACGTCCCTGCTGCGCGACCCGGCCTTCGCAGCGCGGATGCAGCAGATGGGCGGCACGCCGGCCCCCCAGGAGATGGCGGAGGCCGGCGCCTTCGTCCGCGCGGAGATCGCCAAGTGGCGGGCGGTGGCGCGCACCGCGAATGTGCGGCTGGGAGGCTGAGGCAGCCGGCGCGCGCCTTCGCCTTTCTGCCGCCTTCAGGCGCGCCGCGGCTCCGCCGCCTTCAGGCACGCCGCGGCTGGCTGCTCTCCGGCACCGGGCGGGCCGGCAGCTCCAGCGCGGCGTCCAGCCCGTTGATCATGCGTTGCAGATCCGGCAGGCGGCTGGCGCTGGGCGCCTCGTGAGCGATGCCCAGCGTCTGGGCGATGTGGCTGCGGCGCGCCGCCAGGGCATGTTGCCGCAGCACGCGCAGATTGTCGTTCGGCGTCATAGCGGTTCCTCCTTCGGCTTCTTGCTGAGCCGCTGGAGAGAGTGGGACGGCGCCGGAGCGGCCGCAAGCGTGCGGAACCCGCGAAATTTCTCTCGCTTTTGTTTGAATTTGGGTGGATCAATAACTCGTTAACAGTTTGTCCGCAGGATACTTCCTACCTTCCGCGAGGCACCGCCATGAGCGACACCGTTGCCGATCCCAGCCTGTCCCTCGACCTCGAGCTGCCGGAGGCGCGCCCCTCCCCAGCCAAGGGGCTGATGTGGGGAGGGGTGCTGAGCATTCCGCTCTGGGCGCTCATCGGGCTGGTGGTGGCTCGCGCCTTCTGAAGCGCGGCCTGTCCCTGGCTCCGCGCCAGGGCTGGCTCGTCTTTTCCCCGCCCTGAAATGAAGCGCCGCAGGCCGGACCGGCCTGCGGCGATTTCGTGCGGCAGGCGGAGGCTTCGGCCGGCGGCATCGCTTATCGGCAGGGAGGCTCGCATTCTGCTGGCCGCGGGACGCGCCGGGGCGGCATGGCCCGGCCGGCTGTGGCGGCTGGCAATCCCGCCGCGACGGGCCAGCGCGCCGGAGGTGCCCGAGGGAATGACCGGAACGATCCTGGCCGCCTCCGGGCGCGGGATGTCCGCGGCCCTGCTGCGGATCAGGGGTCGATCGCATCCCCGACGGCATGGATCGGACCGCCGACCGGGCCGCCGACAACAGGCACGACCTTCACCACATCGCCGGCGACACGGAAGGGCAGGGCCACCAGCCCGCAGCCACTCAGGCACAGAAGCGCCGCAAGACAAACGATCAACCGCATCGGGCGATCTCCCTTGATGAGGCGGGCACACCGGTCGGGCGTGGGCCAGCCGGGGTTCCGGGTCCGGAAGCAGGCACCTTGACTGCGGCTTCAATGGGGCACGGAGGGGGGGCAGGGCGGGCATGGCCGCCGGGCCACGGGGAGGGCTGCGATGAAGACGGCGCCAAGCGGCGACCGGCCGGCGGCCCGTTGGACCACAGCGCAGGCATGCCCGAATTTTCTGGAACGAAAGGGTGGCGGACCCGATACGATTCGAACGTACGACCTTTGCCTTCGGAGGGTGGGGCTGGAAAGCTTTCTGCGGTTTTCCGACGTTTTCCCAGATTGGATAAATTGGCTATTTTCAGTTAGATAAGCTGGATCGGGGCTTTCCGATATTTTCCAGCATATTCCCCGGCTTCCCATTTCGTGGTGACTCCCTGGTGACACCAGATGCCCAGGGCAAAGGTCATCATGCCGAAGCTGACCAAGCGAGTTGTGGACGCGGCCGAGCTGCGGGAGAAGCCGTACTTCCTCTGGTGCAGCGACCTGCCGGGCTTTGGGGTGCGGATCTTTCCATCTGGCAAGAGGGTCTACTACGCCGACTACCGGCCTAAGGTTGGGGCGCGCCGACGAATGACGCTCGGGCCCCACGGCAAGCTGACCACCGAGGATGCCCGGAAGCTGGCCCTGGCGACGCTGGGCAGCGTCTTGCAGGGGGAGGACCCCGCCGAGGAGAGAGCGACTCGGCGCAGTTCCCTGACCGTGAAGGAGCTGTGCGAGCGCTACCTGGAGGCGGCCGAGAAGGGGCTGATCCTGGGAAAGCGGGGTGCGCCGAAGAAGGCCAGCACCCTGGTGGCCGACCGCAGCCGGATCAGCGCCCACATTCTCCCCCTCCTGGGCAGCCGGAAGGTCATGGACCTGAGCCGGACAGATGCCACCCGCTTCATGCGCGACGTGGCGGCGGGCAAGGCGGCCAGGACCGCCAAGACTGGCAAGCCGCGGGGCAAGTCGATCGTGGAAGGCGGGAAGGGGGCTGCAACCCGGACCATGGGCCTGCTGGGCGGCATCCTGTCCTTCGCCGTCTCCGAGGGCATCATCCCCACCAACCCGGTGCATGGGGTGAAGCGGCCGGCAGACCAGCGGAAGCGGGCTCGCCTGACGCCGGAGACCTACGCGCGACTCGGCCAGGCGCTGGCGAAGTGGGAGGCGGAGAGCGGCAGCGCCTCGGCCATTTTGGCGATCCGGCTGCTGGCTCTGACCGGCTGCAGGCGGGGCGAGGTCGAGAAGCTGAAGTGGTCAGAGATCGATGCTGCGGGGCACGCTCTGAGGCTGGAGGACAGCAAAGAGGGCGCATCCGTCCGGCCGATCGGGCAGGCAGTGCTGGACCTGCTGGAGAAGGCGCCACGGCAGCCCGGGCAGGTGTACGTCGCGCCGGGCCGGGATCTGAGGAAGCCTTATGGAGGCCTGACAGGCGCTTGGAACCGGCTGGCCAGGGAAGCCGGCCTGGAGGGTGTCACCCTGCACACCTTTGACCTGCCCCCTTAAAAGTGGACCGCCGCTGATGTGAGATTAGCGGGACGCGGAGGGGAGGAGGTTGAGATGGCGAGGAAGCAGCACAAGCCGGAGGAGATCGTGGCCAAACTGCGTCAGGTCGAGGTGTTGGTGGCGCAGGGCAAGACGGTGGCCGAGGGTGCCCGGGTCATTGGGGTGACGGAGGCGACCTACTACCGCTGGCGGTCGGAATACGGTGGCCTGAAGCTGGACCAGGTGAAGCGGCTGAAGCAGTTGGAGCAGGAGAATAGCCGCCTGCGCAAGGCCGTGGCGGATCTGACGCTGGAGAAGCTGGTGCTGAAGGAAGCCGCGTCGGGAAACTTCTGAGCGCCGCGCGTCGCCGGGCGGCGGTGGAGCATGTCAGGGCGTCACTGGGCGTCTCGGAGCGCTTTGCCTGCCGCGTGCTGGGGCAGCATCGCGCGACGCAGCGGCAGGCGCCAGCCCCTCCGGACGATGAAGCGGCGCTGACGGCGGCGATCATTGGCCTGGCCCGGCAATACGGCCGATACGGCTACCGCCGGATCACGG